>JAIXTP010000033.1 GCA_027483895.1 Hyphomicrobiales bacterium | reverse complement strand
TTCACGGTCAGGTTCACGTCGCGCAGAACGTGGAACTCGCCGTACCACTTGTTCACGCCGATCATCTCGATCGCCGTCTCGTTCAGGAGCTTCGCAGGCTTCAGCGCAGCAGGAGCGGAGTTCGGCATGGGCGGGTTCCTTCCGGGCGTCACGCTTCAGGATGCCGCGTCGGGCGCGCACCACTCCGCGATCAGCAGAGCGGCGGCCGCAACGGCACGGAGATAGTCTTCGGCGTCGACCCATTCGTCATGGCCGCCGTTCTGGCTGAGATCCCCGCAAAGAGGCCCCAGGCCGACGGTCGGAATCCCCCTCTGGACGATCGGATTGCGGATGTCGCTGCCGGTATGCATCGGATTGACCTCGGGGTCCCGGCCGGTCGCGGCGCGGATCGCGCGGGCCGTCGCCCGGAAAAGGGGGTGATCGGGCGGGATCTCTGCGCCGGAGACGCCGGCGTCCCACAGGATCTCGGGCGGCCGCTCGCGCAGGGCGGGGCGCTCGGCGACGGCCTCGGCCAATGCCTCTTCGACCTCGCGGCGGACGTCTTCGATTTTTTCCGACGGCGGGAAGGCGAGCGCGAAGCCCACCGTGCAGGTCTCGGGGACGCGAGCGAGCTTCGCGGGTGCGCCGGCGGCGACGTAGGAGGCCATCAGATTGGTCGAGCGTCCGACGGTGCGTTCCAACGGTTCCGAACGGACGCGCTCCGCCCGGCGGTCGCCGAAATCCCGCATCCGGTCGATCAGCCGGAGGGCCTCTTGGACGGGATTGACCGCCAGATGCGCGAAGGCGGTCTGCAGCGGCTCGGTTGTCGGCGGGGGCAGGCCCCTCACGACGACGCGGAATTCGAGCTGCCCGGAGCAGAAGGCCTTCACTTCGCCCATGCCCGCGCCGGACTCCGCAGGATGAAGGTAGACCGCCGCATCCGCGTCGAGACCGGAGTGAAGCAGCGCCGAGACCCCGCGCGCATGGCGCTTGCTGGGCGTGCAGGCGAGGATCACCTCGCCGTGGTCGGGCGGCGCATTCTCCGCGAAGAGGCGCATCGCCTCGGCCATGATCGCCACTCCGGCGAGATCGTCGGCGACGCCCCAACCGTGGATTCGGCCGTTCACCACGGCTCCCGCGAAGGGGTCGTTCGTCCAACGCTCCGCATCCGTCACGGGCTCGCTGTCGGGATGGGCGAAAAAGACGAGGCTGCGTCCGCCCGTTCCGCTCGCCTTTCGACGGGCGGTCACGCAGCGGCGTTCCTCGCCGTCCATCGCCGAGGCGCTCGCGAATTCGCCCTTCATGGGGACGGTCGCGGGCGCGTAGTCGTGGATGCCGACGACGCAACGGGCGGTTTCCATGGCGCTCTGCACCCTGTCGAGCACGGCGGCCTCTCCGTCGCGGCCCGCGCGGATCAGGGCGCGGAGAAAGGCGAGGGAAGCGTCACGATCGCGGGCGGCGGCGGCGAGGATGCGCTCGGGAAGCGTCGTCACGTCTTTCTCTCCTCAAACGCGGATCGGGGCCGTCCGCCGCCGCAAGGCGCGGATGACGCTGAAGGTCGTGTAGTCGACGGGATCGGCGCCGAGCGGCGCATCCCGTCCCTCGACGCGCAGAAAGACGGGCCCGGGCCCCGCCTTCATTTCGATTTCGAAGACCGCCTGAGTGATTGCGGGATCGGCCGCGAGTTCCACGACGGTCTCGTCGAGCCCGGGCCCGGCAAGCGCGACGGCGGCGGCCACATTGATGTGCCGCGGGAACAGCCCCACCGCCTCACGCGCCGCTCCGCGGAAAAACGCGGTACGCCGCGTCGTCGAGGCGAGGTCGATGCGGGTTTCGGCGGGCGTGCCGCGCCAGCGGGCGCACGGATAGACGGCCCGGAAGACGAGCGACGCGATTCCATCCTCGCGCGCGGCCGCCACGACGTCGATGGATCCGGCCGCCCCGGCGGCCAGTTCGAGGCGCCCTGGTCCTACGGTCGCCGCCGCCATGATCCTGGCCTCCACCTCACGGTCCGCGAGCGCGGCGAGAGAGAGCGGAAGGAGGTCGGACCCCGCCGCCATGACCTGCGGCCCGAAGGCGGCAAGGGCCGCCGCGGAGGCGCATTCGACGGTGATGTCGGGCCTGCGGGCGAACAGTTCCTCGACCGAGGTGACGACGCGCGATGCGCCGACGGCTGCCGCAACGCCTTGCGCACGCTCCGGCGATACCAGGACGGCGGCAAGCTCCGGCGCGTCTCCGCCCGCCGCCAGCCTTTCGGCGATCCGCCGGCCGATGCGGCCGAAGCCGATCAGGGCGTAGGAAGCGCGGCGGCCCTCAGTGGTCATCGCGCGCGAAACGCTTGGCTTCGGTCCGAGCCTCGTAGGCCTTGCCGTAATGAGCCTCGATGCGTCGCTGCACGAGTTCCCAGACCGTGGTCATCGCGAGATAGATGATCGCGATGCAGACGAACACTTCGAGGACCTCGAAGCGCTGCTGCATCAGCACCTGTCCGCGCCGCAGCAGTTCCTCCATCGAGATGACGGACGCGATGGAGGTGGTCTTGAGCAGGCCGTTCACGGAATTGCCGAGCGCGGGGACGATCACGCGCATGGCCTGCGGCATGACGATGAGCACGAAGGCTTTCGCGCGGTTGAGGCCGAGCGCCTTGGCCGCGTCATGCTGGCCCGGGCCGACCGACTGGATGCCCGCCCGCAGGATCTCGGAAAGATAGGCCGCCTCGTTCAGGACGAGGCCGAGCAGCGCGGATTCGATCACGTTCAGCCGGATCAGGCCGAGCTGCGGCAGGCCCGTATAGATGATGATGAGCTGGACCAGGAGGGGCGTGCCGCGGAACAGCCAGACGTGAAATGCCGAAATCCCGTTCAGAATCGGGTTCTTCGACATCCGGAACAACACGAGGACGAAGGCGAGGAGCAGCCCGAGAACGAGCGTCGCGGCCGTCAGCCCGAGCGTGACGCCGGCGCCGCCGAGCAGATAGGGATTGACGAAATAGCTCCAGAAACCGGACCAGTTCCAGACCTGCAAAGCGTGCTCTCCGGTTCGGAAGACAAGGGAAAGGGCGCGGCGAAGACCGCCGCGCCCGTCATTCGCGGAGCGCGGAAGCTCAGGCCGGGCCGGGGCCTTTGATCGAGAATTCCTTCTCCTCGATCTTCAGCACGCCGTATTTGTCGAGAAGGCCGTCATAGTAGCCGGACTTGCGCAGGTCGTTGAGGCCCGCGACGGCGGCATCGGCCAGCGTCTTGTTGGCGAAGGCGAAGCAGGCGGTCTGCGGAAACAGGCCGGCGACCGCGCGCGTGAAGTCGCCGCGACCCTGCCAATACATGGCGGTGGCGTCGATCGAGGTGGCTGCGTCGACCTGCCGGGCGCGCAGCGCCTGGAAGGCTTCGGCGAAGTTGTTGAAGGTGCGGATGTCGATGCCCTTCAGGCCCGCCTTCTTCAACATCTCGTCGACTTCGCGGGTCCGGCGCTCTTCGATGCCGCCGAGTTCGACGCCGACGGCTCGGCCCGCCAGATCCTGCCACTTGGTGATGTTGAGCGGATTGCCGCGCGCGGCGAGGAAGCTGACCGCCGCCTGTTCGTAGGGGATCATGTACATCAGCTTCGAGCGCTCTTCGGTCCAGAAGATGCCCGTGTTGATCATGTCCCAGCGCTTGGCCG
This sequence comes from Hyphomicrobiales bacterium, assembly GCA_027483895.1. Taxonomy (GTDB): domain Bacteria; phylum Pseudomonadota; class Alphaproteobacteria; order Rhizobiales; family Beijerinckiaceae; genus JAIXZO01. The sequence goes on along the minus strand of JAIXTP010000033.1, from coordinate 81,333 downwards.
CGAGGCCCGGGACCATCGCCGCGAATTCGATGCGCACATATTCGGGCGTGAGACCGAGATTCTTGGCGAGCGCGTTGCCTAGCTCGACGCGCATGCCCTGAAGCTCGCCCTTGTCGTCGACGAACTGGAGCGGGGGCAGCGTGGGGTTGATCGACATCACCAGCGTGCCCGGCTTGATGATGTTGGGGGCCGATACCTTCGCCTGAGCGAGGGCCTTGCCGCCGCCGAGAGCGGTCGCGCCCAGCGCGGCGCCCGCGCCGAGCAGGACGGAACGGCGATCGATGGTGTTGCCGCGGTCCGAAGTGGTCATGAGGAGTGTCCTTTCCGACGATTGCAGAAGACAGGCATACAGATCGTATGCAAAGGATAGACACGTACCGACGGACTCTGCAACGTTGCGGTGAAGTTTGACGAAGGAACTGCCGGAATGACGACGGGATTCGTGATGACCGTCCTGGGGCCCGTGGCGCCCGCAGCACTCGGACGCGTGCTGATGCACGAGCATCTGCTGTGCGATCTCAATCTCCCCGCGCGCAGGAATTCGGGCGAGGCGGAAGTGGTGATCACGCCGGAGAACCGGTTCGACGTCGATTACCGGCCCGGAGAGCATTTCGGGAATCATCGGCTGCAGGACGTGGATGTCGCCGTGCGCGAGGCCGATTTCTTCGCGGCCGAGGGCGGCGGGACCGTGGTCGAGATGACGACGGGCGGGATCGTTCCCGATCTCGAGGGGCTGGCGGAGATCTCGCGCCGGTCCGGCGTGCATGTGGTCGCCGGCGCCGGCTGGTACACGGACGTCTATCAGGACGATGCGACCCGGGCCCTGCCGGTCGAGGCGCTCGCCGAGATCATGATCGCCGAAGTGACGACGGGCGCGCGCGGCACGGCGATCCGCTGCGGCATCATCGGCGAGATAGGCTGTTCATGGCCGCTCACGCCCTTCGAGCGCCGCTCGCTGCAGGCGGGCGCCATGGCGCAGCGTGCGACGGGCGCCGCGATCACGGTTCATCCGGGGCGGCATCCGCAGGCGCCGCACGAGATCCTCGACGTGCTCGACGCCGCGGGGGCTGATCTCTCCCGCGTCATCATCGACCATATGGACCGGACCTATGAGGGCGAGGACGGCGAGGTCGTGGGGCTGGCGCGTCGCGGCTGCGTCGTGGAATACGATTTCTTCGGGATCGAGACCTCGAAATACTGGATGGGCGTGGCCGACCTGCCGACCGACTACATGCGTCTGAGGGCGATCAGGCGGCTGTTCGATGCGGGGCTCGGCGACAGGGTCGTCGTCGCCCACGACATCTGCACCCGCTCGCGTCTCAAGAGCTACGGAGGCCACGGCTACGGCCATCTGCTGCGCAACGTGATCCCGCTGATGCGCGAACGCGGCTTTTCGGACGGCGAGATCGACACGCTCTTCATCAGGACCCCGCGCGATCTGCTCACCATCGGGTGAGTGCGCGCGACACGAAGCGAACGACCAAGGACGATCGGACGATGCACAACAGCTTCCGCGGCACCTACACCGTGATGATCACGCCCTTCGACGCGGACGGGAACGTCGATGCGAAGGCGCTGGGCGATCTGACGGAATGGCAGATCCGGCAGGGCATTCACGGCCTGATCCCGCTCGGCTCGACGGGCGAATTCCTGTCGCTTTCGGACGAGGAGAAGCAGCTCGTCGCCGATACCGTGATCCAGCGGGCGGCGGGCCGGGTGCCGGTGCTGATCGGGACGGGCGCGGAGGACACCCGCGAGGTGGTGCGGCTCAGCCGCCGGGCCGAGAAGCTCGGGGCGGACGGGGTGATGATCATCCCGCCCTTCTACTGCACGCCGACCGACGACGAACTCGTGCATCACTATCGGACCGTGGCCGAGGCGATCGCGATCCCGATCATGGTCTACAACAATCCGGCGACGGCGAATGTCGACCTGAAGCCCGATCTCGTGGCGCGCATCGCCGAGATCGACGGCTGCGACTACATCAAGGAATCGACGCTCGAAGTGACGCGCGTGCGCGACATCATCCGCGCCTGCGGCGAGAACATGACCGTCTTCGGCGGCATTCTCGGCTTCGAGTCCTTCGTCGACGGCGCGCAGGGCTGGGTCGCCGTGGCTTCGAACGTGGCTCCGGGGCCGATGGCCCGCCTCTTCGAAATGGTGGCCGATGAAAAGAAGGTCTTCGAGGCGCGCGAGCATTATCTGCATTGGCTGCCGATCATCGAGGCCGTGTTCGGCATCTATTACGTCGGCGGCACGAAATCCCTCCTGCGCCATATGGGCTTCGGCGCGGGCGCGCCGCGGCCGCCGCGGCTGCCGGTGCCGGACGCCTATGACCGGAAGATGAAGGAGCTGGTGGAGCGCTTCGGTCTTCGCTTCGGAGTCGAGGCTTGACGGCTCGGGACCGTTCGGCCGCCGTCGGGGCGACGATCCTCTACCGGGGCCGCCCGATCCCCGTCGTGCCGGGGGAAACGATCGCGGCCGCATTGTTCGCGTCGGGCGAAATCGCCCAAGGCCTCGGCAAGGACGGAGGACCCCGCGGCCTGCATTGCGGCATGGGCGTCTGCCACGATTGCCTCGTCTCGGTGGACGGCCGCACGGGCGTGCGCTCCTGCCTCGTGAAGGCCGAGGACGGGATGAGGGTCGAGCCGCATTCGGCGGCCCGCGTCGCGGCCGCGGCGGGTGCCGATCTCGCTCGCGTGCCGGAAGCGTTGCCTGCCCGTGATGTCGATGTTCTCGTCGTGGGAGCGGGCCCGGCCGGCCTCCGCGCTGCGCTGACCGCAGCAAAGGCCGGGGCTCGGGTGCTCGTCGTCGACGAGCGGCCCGCGCCCGGCGGCCAGTATTTCAAACAGGCCGCGACGGCGGCAGCGCCCTCGCCCGACGCGCAGATGCGCAGCGGAGCGGCCCTCGTCGCGGAAGTCCGGGCCGCGGGCGTCGCTCTGGAAGCCGAGACGCTCGTCTGGGGCGTCGAGCGCCGGGCGGAAGAGGGGCTCGCGGTATCGCTTCTGCATCGGGGCGAGGCCGCTCTCGTGCGTCCGCGCATGCTCGTCATCGCCACGGGCGCCTATGAGCGGCCCGCGATGGTTCCGGGCTGGACTCTTCCGGGCGTGATGACGCCCGGTGCGGCGCAGACGCTGCTGCGGAGCTACGGGGTCACGCCGGGACGGCGGGTCCTCGTCGCCGGCAACGGACCGCTGAACATTCAGGTCGCCCGCGAACTCCTCTCGAACGGCGCCGAGATCGTCCTCGCCGAAGCGGCGCCCGCGCCTTGGACGCGGCCGCTCCGCGGCGCGCGGCTCGTACTGGCCGATCCGGCCCTCGCCGTCGCCGGCCTCAAGGATCTTCTGACGCTGCGCACGGGCGGCGCCCGATTGCTGTTCGGTCGGCGTCTCGTGGCGGTCGAAGGCGCCGCGCGGGCCGAAGCGGCGGTGCTGCAGGACGCGGCCGGACGCGAGACGCGCATCGCGGTCGACGCGGTCTGCGCGGCCGACGGCTTTCTGCCCGCGGCCGATCTGCCGCGGCTTCTGGGGCTCGATTTCGAAACGGATGCGACGGGCGCGATGCGTGTCGTGCGCGGCGACGACGGATCGACGGCGCAGTCCGACGTCTTCGTCGTCGGCGAGGCGGGCGGATTCGGCGGAGCGCATATCGCCTCCGCGCAAGGCGAATCGGCGGGCCAAGAGGCGGCGCGCCGCCTCGGTCTCGCCGTCGCGGCGGATGACGGGGCGGCACGGCGGAAACTGAGCGACCACCGCGCCTTCCAAGCGGCGCTGCGCGCTCTCTTCACGCCGGTCTTCTCTCCCGACGCGACCGACGGGCCTGACGATCTCGTCGTGTGCCGCTGCGAGGCGGTCACGCTCGGCACGTTGCGCACGACCTGCGAACGGAGCCGCGTGCGCGACGTCGGGACGTTGAAGCGCCTCACACGGGCCGGCATGGGCCGCTGCCAAGGGCGATATTGCGGCCCGGTGCTGCGCGAACTGGCCGGCGCCGAGCCCGTCGAGGCGGCCCTGCCCGCGCCGCAGATGCCCGTGCGTCCGGTGCCGCTGGCGGCGCTGGCGCTCGAAAAGCCCGAATGGGGCGGCCATCGCCGGGTGATGCTTCCCGACCGGACGATGCCCGCGCGTGCGGGGCTCGAAAGGCCCGAGGCCGACGTCGTGATCATCGGCGCGGGCGTGGTGGGGCTGTCGACGGCGTTGTTCCTCGCACGCGCCGGGCGAAGCGTGATGGTGGTCGACCGGGGTCCCGTGAATTCCGGGGCATCGGGCGGCAATGCGGGAAGCCTGCATGCGCAGCTTCTCTCCTTCGACCACGGCGCCAAGGCCGAAGGCGGCGGATCCCCGGCGGCCCGGACGCTGCCGCTCCAACGCGACTCGATCACGCTGTGGCAGGAGCTCGAACGGGAACTCGGTCTTGATTTCGAGATCGCCGTGACGGGCGGGCTGATGGTGGCCGAAACCGAGGCCGACCTCGCCTTCCTCGCCGCCAAGACGGAGGTGGAACGTCGGCACGGGATCGACTGCGAGGTGATCGGGCACAACGATCTCCGACGGCTCGAACCCGCGCTGGACCACCGGTTCGTCGGCGCGGCCTTTTGCCCGCAGGAAGGCAAGATCAACCCGCTGACGGCGACGCAAGGCCTCCACGAGGCCGCGCTCGCGGCGGGGGCGCGGGTCGAGACCGGCGTGGACGTGACGGCGATCGAACGCGACGGGTCCGGCTTCGTCCTGACCACCAATCGCGGTGCGATCCGGGCGGGACGTCTGGTCAACGCCGCAGGAGCCTTCGCCTCCCGCATCGGCGCGATGCTGGGGGTGAACGTGCCCGTCTTCGGCGCTCCGCTGCAGATGGTCGTGACGGAAGCCGCCGAGCCGCTGATCTCCCGTCTGGTCGCCCATGCCGACCGCCACCTCACGCTCAAGCAGGCGAAGAACGGCAATTTCATCATCGGCGGGGGATGGACGGCGGGGCTCGATCCCGTCCGCGGTCATCCGAGGCCGTTGCGCGAGAGCATCGAGGGCAATCTCTGGGTCGCGCAGCATGTCGTGCCGGACCTGCGGAAGCTGAATGTCCTGCGGAGCTGGGCCGCGATGAACATCAATATCGACGGGGCGCCGATCATCGGCGAGCACCCGGCCGTGCCGGGGATGTTCAACGCCGTCACGTCGAACGGTTACACGCTGGGACCCATCGTCGGGCGGCTCACGGCCTCGCTGATCGTCGACGGCGACGCGGGGCGCGATCTGGAGCCCTTCGCGATCACGCGTTTCGGGGCATGAAATCGCACCTTCGGGACAAGGCCTGCGCCGGGAAACGACCGTAAGCCGAAGCGACGGCCGCGCGTCCTTCCGTCGTCAGGCCGCAGCTCCGGCGAAGGAGCCTTTTTCCGCCGCGCGGCACAGGAGGGGAGAGGGCGCTTCGGCGAGGCCGGATGCGGCCATGGCGTCGAGCGCCGCGACGACGGCGGCGAGGCCGCGGGCTTCCGCCCATTGCATCGGCCCGCCGGAACGGCGGGGGAAACCGTAGCCGTGGATCTCGACGAGATCGATGTCGGAGGCGCGCAGCGCGATGCCCTCGGCGAGGATCTTCGCGCCTTCGTTCACCATCGGCAGCAGGATGCAGTCGGCCGCCTCGGCGGGCGTGAAGGCCCGCTTGGCGATGCCCGCTTCCGCTGCGGCTTCCGCGATGAAGCCCGCCGTGACGGCGGAGGCGTGGGGCTTGCGGTCGCCTTCGACGTAATCGTACCAGCCGCCCTTGGTCTTCTGGCCGTAGCGGCCGGCCGCGCAGAGGCGGTCCGCAACGGGCGCGAAAGGCGTCTCGCCGCGCTCGCGCGCCGCCTTGCGCTGGAATCCCGCGATATCGAGACCGCCGAGATCCTGCGCCTCGAAGGGACCCATCGCGAGGCCGAAGCCGCGCATGGCGGCGTCGACGTCCGAAGGCGTCGTGCCCGCGAGCAGCAGGCGCTCGGCCTGCGCGCGCATGACCTTGAGGATGCGGTTGCCGATGAAGCCGTCGCAAATGCCCGCGCGCACGGGGATCTTGGCGAGGCTGCGTGCCAGCGCGAAGCCCGTCGCCAGAACCTCCGGCGCCGTCTCGGGGACCGGCACGATCTCGAGCAGCTTCATGACCTGCGCCGGGCTGAAGAAATGCAGGCCGATGAAGCGCGCCGGGTTCGGCAGGCCTTCGGCGATCGCGCGGGGATCGAGATAGGAGGTGTTGGTGGCGAGGATGGCGTCCGCCCGGCAGGCGGCGCCCAGACGGGCGAAGACGTCGCGCTTGACCGCGAGATCCTCGAACACGGCTTCGATGACGAGATCCACATCGGCGAGCGCCGCATAATCGGTGCTGCCCGTGACGCCGGCGATGCGCTCGGCGGCGATTTCGGCCGAGATGCGGCCGCGCTTGGCCGACGCCTCGAAGATGCTCTTCACATTGGCGAGGCCGCGGTCGAGAGCGGCCTGGTCGCGCTCGACGAGTACGACCTGAAGGCCGCCGTCGCGCAGCGCCGCGGCGATGCCCGCGCCCATGGTGCCGCCGCCGATCACGCCGGCCCTGCGCAGGGGCCGCGTCTCGACGCCCGCCACTTCCGGCGGTCGGGGGGCGGCGCGTTCGGCGAAGAAGACCGCGCGGAGTGCTGCGGCCTGAGGGGAGGAGCGCAGCGCGAGAAAGGTCTCGCGCTCGAAGGCGATCGCTTCGTCGAAGCCGCTTTCGGCGGCCTTGCGGATGCAGGCGAGCGCGCGAAGCGGTGCATCTTCGCCGCGCGCGCTCTTGCGTACGGCGGCTTCCGCCTCGGCCCAGTACGCGGCGGCGGGAGCCGTCACGGGACGCTCCCGGACGGGCAGCGGCAGCGGACGACCGAGCGCCTCGCGGATGAAGTCGATCGCGCTCGTGACGAGTTCGCCCTCGGCCACCGCGTCGACGAGGCCGAGCGCCAGCGCCTTCACGGCGCCGACGGGCTTGCCGGAGGTGACGAGATCGACCGCGGCCTCGACGCGTACGAGGCGCGGCGTGCGGACGGTGCCGCCCGCGCCCGGCACGATGCCGAGAGTGACTTCGGGCAGGCCGACCTTCGCGTCCTTCGCGGCGATGCGGAAGCGGCAGCCCATCGCGACCTCGAAGCCGCCGCCCAGCGCAGTGCCGTGCACGGCCGCGATCCAGGGCTTCTTCGCCGCCTCGATCCGCGCGACGAGGTCGGGCAGATGCGGCTCCATCGGGGGCTTGCCGAATTCCGAGACGTCCGCGCCCGCGATGAAGGTGCGGCCCGCGCAGGCGAGCACCACCGCCTCCACCGACGCGTCGGCGTCGAGCGACGTCGCGGCATCCCATAACCCCTGACGCACCGCTTGAGACAGCGCGTTCACGGGCGGATTGTCGACGGTCACGACGGCGACGGAGCCTTCGCGGCGGACGGAGACGACCATGTCAGATTCCCAGATAGGCTTCGCGGACGCGCGGGTCGGCGATCAGTTCGGCCGCGCTGCCGGAAAACGCGATGCGGCCCGTTTCCATGACGTAGCCGCGATCCGCGATGGAGAGCGCGCCGAAGGCGTTCTGCTCGACGAGGAGCACCGTGACGTCGAGCGCCTTGAGGCTCTTCACGACCTCGAAGATCTGCGCCACGAGGATGGGCGCGAGACCCATCGACGGCTCGTCCAGCAGCAGGCAGGAGGGCCGACCCATGAGCGCGCGGGCGATCGCGAGCATCTGCTGCTGGCCGCCCGACAGGCCGCCCGCCGGCAGGTTCCGCTTTTCCTTGAGGATCGGGAACATCGCGAAGGCGTCCTGCATGTCCCGATCGACGCGTTCGTCGTCGAAGACGTAGGCGCCCAGGCGGAGATTTTCCTCGACCGTCAGATTGGTGAAGATCTGGCGGCCTTCCGGGGACTGCGACAGGCCCCGGCGGATGCGCCTGAAGGCCGGGACGTTCGACAACATCTCGCCGCGGAACATGATGCTGCCGCCCGAGACCGGCTGGATGCCGGAAATGCAGCGCAACAGCGTCGTCTTGCCCGCGCCGTTGGCGCCGACCACGGTGACGATCTCGCCGGAATTCACCTGCAGATCGATGCCGTGCAGCACCTCGATGCGGCCGTAGCGCGAGCGGAGCCCCTCAACCGTGAGCATGGGTCGACTCCTGGGCTTGGGCGCCGAGATAGGCTTCGATCACGCGCGGGTCGCGGCTGACCGCGGCGGGGTCGCCCTCTGCGATCTTCTCGCCGTGATCCAGCACGACGATGTGGTTGGAGATGCGCATGACCATCTTCATGTCGTGCTCGACGAGCAGGATGGCGGTGCCCTCGGCCGCGACCTCGGCGATCAGGTGGTCGATCTCTTCCGTCTCGACCGCGTTGCAGCCGGCGGCGGGTTCGTCGAGCAGCAGGATCTTGGGTTCGAGCGCGAGCGCGCGTGCGATCTCCAGACGCTTCAGCGCGCCGTAGGAGAGGGCGCCCGCCTCGCGCTCGGCGGCGCGTTCGAGGCCGACGCGGGCGAGCAGCCTGCGCGCGCCCTCTTCCGCCTCGCGGGACCGGCGACGCGACCCGGGCAGCGCGAAGAGGTCGGCCAGCACCGGACCGCGCTCGCGCAGATGGAAGCCCGACATCACGTTTTCGAGCACCGTCATCGCCTGGAAGATCTGCAGGTTCTGGAAGGTGCGCGACAGGCCGCGGCGGGCCAGCAGATAGGGATCGAGGCCGGTGACGTCCTCCCCCTCCAGCAGCACGCGCCCGGAACCGGGCGTGTAGACGCCCGAGATCATGTTGAACAGCGTCGTCTTCCCGGCCCCGTTGGGGCCGATGACGGAAACGATCTCGCCGGCTTTCAGGGAGAAGCCGACGTCCTTGACCGCATGCAGGCCGCCGAAGCGGATGCCGAGGCCTTCGACCGCGAGCAGACTCATTCTCCCCTCCCCCGGACGAGAGCCGTGAGGCTCGGCAGCAGGCCTTCGCGCATGAAGATCATGACGAGCATCATCACGAGGCCGAGCATGATCTGTTCGTATTGCTGGAACACGGTGAGCGCCTGCGGCAGCAGCGTGAGGATGGTCGCGCCGAGGATGGCGCCGAGCACCGAACCTGCCCCGCCGAGAACGGCCATGGTGACCATCTCGATCGAGTGCATGTAGCCCGCCACGTCCGGCGTGATCATGCGGTTCTGCAGCGCGATGAGCGAACCGGCGACAGAGGCGTAGACCGCGGAGATCACGAAGGCCGTGACCTTGGCGCGGGCGACGTCGACGCCCACGGTGCGGGCCGCGATTTCCGAACCGTGCAGGGCGCGGAGGGCGCGGCCGGTCGGGCTGTCATGGAGGTTCAGCGCCAGCCAGGACCCGATCAGCAGGCAGATGCCGCTGAAGGCGTACCAGAACTGCGCGTTGGTGAGCGGCACGCCCGCATCGGCCAGGAGCGTGCGCAGGCCGAGATCCGCCACCTTGATGCCGTCGGGGCCGCCGGTGATCGCGGTTTCGTTGGCGAGCACCATCGAGACGAGAATGCCGAAGCCGAGGCTCGCCACCGCGAGATAGTAGCCCTTGAGCCGCAGGATGGGGCGGCCGACGAGATAGGCCATCACGCCCGAGACCACGGCGCCGAGCACCGCCGCGAGCGCGGGGTGGAGGCCGAGATGGACCGGCGCCAGAGCGCAGGCATAGCCGCCTATGCCGGAAAAGCCCGCATGGCCGAGGCTGATCTGCCCGGCATAGCCGGTCAGGATCACGATGCCGACGACCGCCACCGCGTTGACGAACACGACGGAGCCGATGCGGAAATAATAGGCGGACGGGAAGAAGATCGGCGCCAGCGCGATGATCAGCGCCAGCAGGAGAAGGGTGGAGTGCTTGGCGGAGAGCTTCATCACACGCGCTCCGTCGCCTTGCGGCCGAACAGGCCCTGCGGCATCGCGAAGAGGACCGCGAGGATCACGACGAAGGCCACCGCGTCCTTGTATTGCGAGCTGAGATAGCCCGCGGTCACGGATTCCAGCAGGCCGAGCATCAGGCCGCCTATCAGCGCGCCCTTCGGGTTGCCCATGCCCCCGAGCATCGCGCCCGCGAAGCCCTTCAGCGCCAGTGCGATGCCGACCTGGTAGCTCGTGAGAGTGATCGGGGTGATGAGAACGCCCGCGAGCGCGCCGATTCCGGCCGAGAGGCCGAAGGACAGCGTCATCACGAAGCCGGTGTTGATGCCGACGAGCTGCGCCGCGACCCGGTTGTTGGAGGTCGCCAGCACCGCGCGGCCGAGCAGCGTGCGCGTGAAGAAGAGCCAGAGGCCGACGAAGACGACCATGGCGCCGCCGATGACCCAGAAGCTCTGCGGCAGGATCGTCGCTTCCAGGATGCGGATCGGATCGTCGCCCGAGAAGGACGGCAGACGGTGCAGTTCCTTGCCGAAGACCACCTGCGCGACGCCCTGAATGAAGATCGAGGCGCCGATGGTGATGATGATCAGCGATACGACCGGCGCCCCGCGCGCGGTCTCGATGGCCACCCGGTTGAACGCCACGCCGATCGCGGCCGTGAGCAGGATCGCGAAAAGCGCAGCGACGGGGATGGGCAGCCCCGCCTTATAGGCGAAGACCGTGATCATCCCGCCCAGCATCACGAATTCGCCCTGAGCGAAATTCACGACGTCGGAGGCGTTGTAGATGATCGTGAATCCGAGAGCGACCAGCGCGTAGACGGCGCCGACCGTGATCCCGGACAGAAGGAACTGCAGCAGTTCGGTCATGGAAGGTCTCCGCGTCGGCGATCCGGGAGCGCGCCGAGGCGCGCTTCCGGTTTCTCGCGACGGAGTGCGAGGAGCGAAGGGCCGGTTACTTCACGAGCGCCCAGCCGCCGTTCCGGATCTCGAGCATGCGGAACGAGCCGAGATCGAGGCCCAGATGGTCCTTGGCGGACATCGTGACGGTGCCGGTGGTGCCGACGAGACCCGAGGTCTTCTCGATCGCATCGCGGATCGCGGCGGGCTTCGTCGAGCCCGCGCGCTTCAGCGCGTCGACCAGGATCGCGAAGGCGTCATGCGCATAGCCGCCGAAGGTCGAGACGGGCGTGTTGAAGGCCTTCTCGTAAGCGGTCTTGTAGGCCATCACGACGGGGCGCTGCGCATCGTTCTCCGGCAGCAGGTCGCCGACGAGGAGCGCGGTGCCCGGCAGGCGGATGCCTTCGGCCGCCTTGGCGCCGGCGAGCTCGATGAAGCTGTTCGAGGCCACGCCGTGCGACTGGTAGAAGGGAAGCGTGATGCCCAGCTGGGCATAGTTGCGCGTGACGATCGCCGGACCCTGGCCGAAGCCCGGGTTCAGAAGCGCCTGCACGTCGCTCTTGCCGCGGATGTTGGTGAGCTGCGGCGTCATGTCCGCATCGCGCGGGCCGTAGGTCTCTTCCGCCACCACGGTGATGCCGTAGGTCGGCGCGACCGCGAGGCACTGCGTGCGCATCGAGGCGCCGAAGCCGTCGGTGCCCGAGATCATGGCGATCTTCGTGAAGCCGCGCTTCTTCATGTCATCGAAGATCTTCTCGCACGCCATCTTGTCGGTGTGCGGGGTCTTGAAGGTGTTCGGACGGACCGGGTCGATGATCTCGATCGCGCCGGCGAGCGAGATGAACGGGACCTTGGCCTCTTCGGCCACCGGGATCACCGACATCGAGGTGCCGGTGGTGGTGCCGCCGATGATCGCGACGACGCCGTCGTCCTCGATCAGGCGGGTGGCGAAGGTGCGCGCCTTGTTCGGGTCGCCGCCGTCGTCATAGAGGAACAGCTTGATCTTCTCGCCCTTGATGCCGCCCGAAGCATTGAGCTGGTCGACGAGCATCTTCAGCGTCTTGGCTTCCGGATCGCCGAGGAAGGACGCCGGGCCGGTCTCCGAGATCGTCGCGCCGATCTTGATGTCGGCGAGGGCCGCCGCCGGAAAGGCGACGGAGAAGGCGAGGGCCGCCTTGATGAGTGTCTTGCGCATGATCTTCCTCCCTGGAAATCGAGCTGTTTATTGGTTCCTCAGGCCGCCTTGGGGCGGCGCCACATCGCGAGCCGGAAGCGGTTCGCGACGAAGGCCGTGTCCGTCAGGCTGGCGTTCCCGGCCGGATTGGCTCCGGTCACATGGAAGTCGCTGAACGCCGCACTCTGGTTGACGAAGATGTTTCCGGTCAGATTGACCGACAGATTGACGCCCGCACGGGCGAAGGCGTCCGCCGAACGGAGAATGCGGTCCTCGTCCGTGTCGTAGAGGGCGGCCGTGATGGCGCCCTTGCGCCGGGCGAGATCGGCGGCCGCGGCCACCGCAGCGTCGGGATCCTTCACGGCGACGAGGAACGAGATCGGACCGAAGCATTCCTCTTCATGCGCCCGTCCGGTTTCGCCGTCGACCGCTACCATCAGCGGAGTGGCGCTGCGCGCCCCCTCGAAGGAGGTCGAGGCCCGGACCACGCGGCCGAGGCCCGCGGCCTTTTCGACGCGCGCGATCGTCGCGGGGTCCGCGACGGCGCCGCAGACGCCGGACATCCGGGCCGGATCGGCGAGCAAGGCGTCGATCGCCCCGGCGATGCCGGCGCCGACCTCGTCGAAGCTCTTGGGGCCGAGATCGGTGGCGATGCCCGCGCGGGGGACGAAGATATTCTGCGGGGCGGTGCACATCTGCCCGCTGTAGAGAGAGAGCGAGAAGGCGATATTGGCGCACATGCCGTCGAAATCGTCGGTCGCGGCGATGACGATCGAATTGACGCCCGCCTCCTCCGTATAGACCTGTGCATCGCCGGCATGGGTGCGCACCCAGTCGCCGAAGGCGTTGGAGCCGGTATAGTCGACGATCGCGATTTCGGGGTTCGTCACGAGATCCTTGGTGATCTCCCGGCCGGGCTCGTCGACCGCCAGCAGCACGACGTCCGCGGGCAGGCCTTCTTCCGCGAGCACCTCGCGCGCCACCGCAGCGGTGAGGGCGGCCGGCAGGATCGCGCCGGGATGCGGCTTCAGGATCACGGTGTTCCCCGTCGCGAGATCCGCGAAAAGGCCCGGATAGCTGTTCCAAGTCGGGAAGGTGCGGCAGCCGATCACGAGGCCGATGCCGCGCGGCACGATCCGCCAATGTTTCTCCAGCACGACGGGCGCGGCCTTGCCCTGCGGCTTTTCCCACACCGCATTCTTCGGCGTGCGGGACAGTTCCTCATAGGCGACCGCGACGGCTTCGAGCCCGCGATCCTGCGCATGAGGCCCGCCCGCTTGAAAAGCCATGGCGAAGGCCTGACCGGTCGTGTGCATCACGGCTTCGGCCATTTCGAAGCTCGCGCGGTTCAAGCGGACGAGGATTTCGAGACAGACGCCGATGCGCGTCTCGACGGAGGCGGCGGCCCAAGCGGGTGCCGCCGCGCGCGAGGCGGCGACGAGGGCGGGTGCGTCCGCGGTCGGATAGGTGATGCCGAGTTCGGGACCCCAAGGCGAAACCTCGGCGCCGACGCGGCGGGTCTCGGGATGTTCCGGAAGGGAGAAGGGCTTGCCGAGGCGCGCGGCGAAAGCGGCGGAGCCGTCGGACTTGGCGGTCTCGCCATAGATGCGGCCGCTCGGGATTTCGGAGAAGGGCGCCCAATAGCCGCGATCGCGGAGCGCGGCCGTCGCAGCGTCCAGCAACGCGCGGTGACGGTCGAACAACCGGCTCATCCCGTTTCCCCCTCGGCATCCATCGGCGAGGAGTATTATTGACTGACCGGTCGGTTTATGCAATCCCTTTTTCTATAAGACATACGACCGAGCGGGGGGAACATGAGCGGATCCGAAACCGTCCTGACGGCGCTGGAAGACGGCGTTCTGCGACTGACGCTGAACCGGCCCGACAAGCTCAACGCCTTCAATGAAGAGATGCATTTCGCGCTCCGCGAAGGCTTCCGTCGCGCGCATGACGACGCGGCGGTGCGTGCGGTCCTGCTGACGGGTGCGGGCCGCGGCTTCTGCGCCGGTCAGGATCTCGGCGCCCGCGATCCCCGCAACGCGACCGAGGCGCCCGATCTCGGACGCACGCTCGAGACGCTGTACAATCCGACGCTCCGGCTCATCCGCAGCCTCGAAAAGCCGGTCGTCTGCGCGGTGAACGGCGTGGCCGCCGGCGCCGGCGCGAACATCGCCTTCGCCTGCGACATCGTTCTTGCGGCGCGCTCCGCCCGCTTCATCCAGGCCTTCGCCAAGATCGGCCTGATCCCTGACGCCGGCGGCACCTGGAGCCTTTCGCGCATCCTCGGCGAGCCGCGGGCCAAGGCTCTCGCGATGACGGCCGAACCGCTGGGCGCCGAAACGGCGGCGCAATGGGGCCTGATCTGGAAGGCGATCGACGACGAGGCGCTGGCCGCGGAGTCGCTCGCACTCGCAAAGTCGCTCGCCGCAGGCCCGACCTTCGCGCTGGGCATGACCAAGCGCGCCATTCAGGCCGCGGGGGCGAATTCGCTGGACGAGCAGCTCGACCTCGAACGCGATCTGCAGCGCGAGGCGGGCCGCAGCGCCGACTATGCCGAGGGCGTCACCGCGTTCCTCGAGAAGCGCAAGCCCGACTTCAAGGGACGCTGAGCATGACCCCGGATCAACTGGCGGCCGCGTGTGCGGCCAGCATGTGGGCCGACGACCGCGCCTCGCAGGCGCTCGGCATGACCATCGACCGGATCACGTCCGGCATCGCGGTGATGTCGATGACCGTCACCGAGGACATGACCAACGGCCATTCCACCTGCCATGGCGGCTATATCTTCACGCTGGCGGACTCCGCCTTCGCCTTCGCCTGCAACAGCCACAACCAGAACACGGTCGGCCAGCAGGCGGCGATCACCTATATCGCGCCGGCCTTCGCGGGCGACCGGCTGACGGCAGAGGCGCGCGAGATCTCGCGGCGCGGCCGCGGCGGCATCTACGACGTGACGGTGACCAACCAGACCGGCGAGACCATCGCCGTGTTCCGGGGCCATTCGCGGACGGTGAAGGGCACGCATCTGCCCGAGAGCAAGTAATTCGAACAAATCGATCGGAGGGAGGAAAACCATGGAAGACGTCGCCCCGAAAAAGCATGAACTCGAACCGATCGAAATCGCCTCCCGCGACGAGATCGCCGCTCTCCAGTTCCACCGCATGAAGCGGACGCTGAAGCACGCCTACGAGAATTCGCCCTTCTATCGCCAGCGCTTCGACGAGCACGGCGTCCATCCGGAAGAGCTGAAGACCCTCGCCGACCTCGCCAAGTTCCCCTTCACGACGAAGAAGGATCTGCGCGACACTTATCCGTTCGGCATGTTCGCCGTGCCGCGCGAGCAGCTCGTGCGCATCCACGGATCGTCCGGCACGACCGGCAAGCCGACCGTCGTGGGCTATACCAAGAACGACATCGACGTGTGGGCGAACGTCGTCGCGCGCTCCATCCGCGCATCGGGCGGCCGCCCCGGCGACATCGTGCACATCGCCTACGGCTACGGCCTCTTCACCGGCGGCCTCGGGGCGCATTACGGCGCCGAGCGTCTCGGCTGCACGGTGGTTCCGATCTCGGGCGGCATGACCGAGCGCCAGGTCACGCTGATGACGGACTTCAAGCCGCGCATCATCATGGTGACGCCGTCCTACATGCTCTCGATCCTCGACGAGTTCCGCCGGCAGGGCATCGATCCGCGCAAGAGCTCGCTGCAGGTCGGCATCTTCGGCGCCGAGCCCTGGACCAACGCGATGCGCGAGGAGATCCAGGAAGCCTTCGACATGCATGCGGTGGACATTTACGGCCTGTCCGAAGTGATGGGACCGGGCGTCGCCAACGAATGCGTGGAGACCAAGGACGGTCTGCATGTCTGGGAAGACCATTTCTATCCCGAGATCATCAATCCGGAGACCGGCGAGGTCCTGCCGGACGGCGAGATGGGCGAGCTGGTCTTCACGACGCTGACCAAGGAAGGCCTGCCGATGATCCGGTACCGCACGCGCGACCTGACGCGCCTGCTGCCGGGCACGGCCCGCAGCATGCGCCGCATCGAGAAGATCACGGGCCGCTCGGACGACATGATCATCCTGCGCGGCGTCAACGTGTTCCCGACGCAGATCGAGGAGCAGATCCTGAAATGCGCGGGCCTCGCGCCGCATTTCCAGATCGAGCTCACCCGGACGGGCCGCATGGACAACATGACCGTGCATGTGGAGGCCGCGCCGAACGCGACCGACGCCGCCGCGCGCACCGCCTCCTCCAAGGAGCTGGCGCATCACATCAAGAGCATCGTCGGCGTCAGCACCCGGATCGAGGTGCGCGACCCCGAAACCATCGCCCGGTCGGAAGGCAAGGCGAAGCGGGTTGTCGACAATCGACCCAAGGAGTAATGCGTCAGCCGGCCGGCAGGCCGCATGACCATGCGGTTCGGGCGGGTCTCCTGCCCGAACACCGGTTCCCCGAGCCCGACAGAGACATCGTATGGCGCGCACCCGCGCACAGGACTTCGAAGAGAAGCAGAACGCGATCCTGAAGAGCGCCGCCGCGGTGATCGCGGATCTCGGCATGGAAAAGGCGTCCATGGCGCAGGTCGCCGGCCATGTCGGCGTCTCGAAGGCCTTGCTCTACCACTACTACCCGAGCAAGGACGCCCTGATCTTCGACATCATCCGGACGCATCTGCTCGAACTCGACGACGCCGTCGAGAAGGCGGACGACCGAAGCGTCGCGCCCTCCGAACGGCTCAGGCATCTGATCTGGGCCGTGCTCGACAGCTATCGGGACGCCGACGACGAGCACAAGGTTCAGCTGAACGCCGGCGGAGCGCTCAACGACGAGCAGAAGGCCGAGATCCGGGCGATCGAGCGACGCATCGTCGGACGGTTCTCGGACGTGCTGAAGGAGCTCAATCCGAGGCTCGACAGCAAGGAGCGGCCGCTGGTGATGCCGGTCACGATGTCGCTCTTCGGCATTCTGAATTGGGTCTATCTCTGGTTCCGCGACGGCGGAAAGATCACCCGCGAAGACTATGCGGAGGTGGTCGCGACCCTGATGCTCGAAGGCATCAAGGCGGTCCGCTGATCGCGTCCGCCGCGGCGGACGACCCGGCCCCGCAGGGCCGGGCGCTTCGCGTCATGGCCAAGTCTTGGCGACCATGGTCAGCACGTCGTAGCGCGCGACGACGGCGTCGTTCTGGTTCGTGACCACGCAATCCCAGCGCACTTCGCCGTGTTCGGCCGAGGCGCGCGGATTGATCTCCTTGCAGGTCAGCCGGACCTGCAGCGTGTCGCCGGGATAGACCGGGGTGAGGAAGCGCAGATCGTCGACGCCGTAATTGGCGAGCACCGGGCCGGGCGCCGGATCGACGAAGAGGCCCGCCGCGAAGGACACCACGAGATAGCCGTGCGCGACGCGCCCGTCGAAGAACGGGTTCGCCTTGGCGGCGGCCTCGTCCATATGGGCGTAGAAGGTGTCGCCGGTGAAGTTCGCGAAATGCTCGACGTCTTCGAGCGTCACGGTCCGCTTGCCGGTCACGATGCAGTCGCCGATGCGGAGTTCGGCGAGCGACTTGCGGAACGGATGCCGCCCGTCCTCGTGGCGCGGCGCGCCGTCCATCCAGCGGCCCGTGACGGCGGACAGCAGAGCGGGCGTGCCCTGCACCGCGGTGCGCTGCATGTAATGCTTCACGCCGCGCATGCCGCCCATCTCCTCGCCGCCGCCCGCGCGGCCGGGGCCGCCATGGACGAGCATGGGGAGCGGCGAGCCGTGCCCCGTCGAGGACTTCGCGCTGCGGCGGTTGCCGATCATCACGCGGCCATGGAACGGGGCCATGCCGAGTACGACCGTCTCGGCTACGGCCGGATCGTTCGTGAAGAGCGATGAGACCAGCGAGCCCTTGCCGCGTCGGGTGAGTTCGATCGCTTCTTCGAGATCGTCATAGGGCATCACGGTCGCGACCGGGCCGAAGGCCTCGCAGTCATGCACCGCGGTCGCGGCCTCCGGCCCGTCGCAATAGAGCAGGACCGGGTTGAGGAAGGCGCCCTTCTCGGCATCGCCCGAGACGATGCGGACATCGTCGGGATCGCCCGCGACGATCACGGCATCCTTCTTCAGGTCCGCGATGCGCGAGCGGACCTCGTCGCGCTGGCCGAGGCTGGCGAGGGGGCCCATGCGGGCGCTCTCGTCGTCCGGACGGCCCAACGTGGTCTTGGCGAGGCGCTCGGCGATGGCGGCGTTCGCCGCTTCGACATGGGCGCGCGGCACGAAGACGCGACGGATGGCCGTGCATTTCTGGCCGGCCTTCGTCGTCATCTCGCGCACGACCTCCTTCACGAAGAGGTCGAATTCTTCGGTGCCGGGGCCGGCATCGGGGCCCAGCACGCAGGAATTGAGGCTGTCCGCCTCCATCGTGAAGCGGACAGAATTCTCGACGATCGCCGGATGGACGCGGAGCTTGCGGCCGGTATGGGCCGAGCCCGTGAAGGTGACGGCATCCTGCCCGGTGACGTGATCGAGAAGATCGCCGACGGAGCCCGAAATCAGCTGCAGAGCGCCCTCGGGGAGGATGCCCGTCTCGACGATGCGGCGGACCATCAGCTCGGTGAGATAGGCGGTCTGGCTCGCGGGCTTCACGAGAGCCGGCATGCCCGCGAGAAGCGTCGGCGCGATCTTCTCCAGCATGCCCCAGCAGGGGAAGTTGAAGGCGTTGATGTGGACCGCGATGCCCTGCAGCGGGGTGAGGATGTGCTGGGCCGAGAAGCTGTCGTCGCGCGAGATCGGCTCGACGTCGCCGTCGACCAGAACCTTGGTGTTGGGCAGTTCCCGGCGCCCTTTCGAGGCGTAGGAGAGCAGCGTGCCGATGCCGCCTTCGATGTCGACCCAGCTGTCGTTGCGCGTGGCGCCCGTGGCGGTCGAGAGGGCGTAGAACTCGTCCTTGCGCTCCATCAGCGCCTGGCCGAGCGCCTTCAGCATCGCCGCGCGCTCGTGGAAGGTCATGGCGCGCAGCGCGCGTCCGCCGGTCCGGCGGCCGTAGTCGAGCGCAGCCGCGAAATCGAGGCCGGTCGAATCCACGAAGGCGACGGGAGCGCCGGTCGACGCGTCGAGAAGGGCCTGACCTTCCTTGGCGCCCCGCACCCAGGATCCGCAGACATAGCTTTCGAGGCGGCGCGGCGCGCCGGCGGCGATGGTCATCGGGGGAGTTCCCTGTTCAGTTCGGGCGGAGGGTCGACAGCATGGCGTCGACCTCGGCGGTCCAGTCGGCGAGGAGCGCTTCGTTGGTGCGGCGGCGCAGGCCGAAACGCTTCAGCGTTTCGAAGCGGGCGGAGCCCGCCTGTCCGAAGCTGGCGGCGACGCGCGGCTTCCAGAAATCGACGCTCGCTTGCGCGGCCTTGCGGCCGTCTTCGGTGGAGACGATGCGGATCAGGCCTTCCTGCCCGAGTTCGGCATGGCGGGCCTCGCGCGGCGCGATCTCGCGGAAGACTTCGGCGAGCGGGGCGTAGGAGACTTGCGAGAATTCCGCGAGCTGGATGCCCACCGCGCGTCCCATCAGCACGTTCATGACGACCGCATCCACCCAGCCCTGCAGCGGATAGTGGAAGACGGACAGGCGCATGTCGCCGCCCTGCCTCGTGGCGCCGAGATCGGCATCACGGGCGACGCGGGCCGCCCAAGGGTGATGGACGGCGTAGCGTGCGGTGTCGGCGCCGAAGGTGCCCATCACGTTCAGCACGCGTTCGGCATGGTCGGTCTTTTCCAGCACGATCCGCGCGGCCGCGATGCGCTGCTTGATGCCCGGCGCGTCGTTGATCGTGTCGGCGAAGCCGGCGGAACCCGCGAGTTCGCTGTCGACGAAGGTCGCCATGAGCCGCAGCAGCTCCCCCCGGTAGCGCGGCGGCACGTTGGCGGGCGAGGACAGCACGCCGCCCTGCGCGAGATAGTCTTCGATGTTCATCGTGTCGGACATGGTTCCCCCCGGATCCGGCGCTTATTGGTCGTAGCTGACGACGACCTTGTCGGTCAGCGGATAGCACTGGCAGGTGAGCACGTAGCCCTGACGCACCTCGTAGTCCTCGAGGGCGTGGTTCGTGACCATCTCCACCTCGCCTTCGAGCACCTTGGCCCGGCAGGTCGAGCATACGCCCGCCTTGCAGGCGTAGGGCGCGTCCATGCTGTTCTCGAGCGCCGCGTCGAGCAGGCTCTCTCCCTGCTTCGGCATGCGGAAGGTGCGGGTGGCGCCGTCGAGCGTGACGGTCGCCTCGCAGCTCGCGCCCTGATCCGCGGCCGAGGCCGAGGAGGCCTTGGCCTTCGCTCGGCCCGGCTGGCCCGAGGCGAAGAGCTCGAACTTGATCTGCTTGTCGGCGAGGCCGTGTTCGCGGAGCGCGCCCGCGATGGCGAGCATCATCGGCTCCGGACCGCAGATGAAGGCCGTGTCGACGGTCTTCAGGTCGATCCAGGTCGAGAACAGCGCGGCGCATTTCTCGGCATCGACGCGGCCGGTGAACAGGTCGATCTCCTGCGCCTCGCTTTCGAGCACGTGCAGCACCGATAGCCGACCGAGATAGAGGTTCTTCAGATCTTCGAGTTCCTCGCGGAACATGATCGAGGAGATCTGACGGTTCGCGTAGACGAGCGTGAAGCGCGACTTCGGCTCGCGGGCGAGCACAGTCTTGATGATCGAGAGCACCGGCGTGATGCCGCTGCCGCCCGCGAAGCCGATATAGTGCTTGGCGGTCTCGGGCTCGATCGGGGTGTGGAAGTTCCCCATCGGCGGCATGGCCTCGATGATTTCGCCCTTGGCGAGGTTCTCGTTGGCCCAGGTGGAGAAGGCGCCGCCGTCGACCCGCTTGATGCCGACCTTGAGGACACCTTCATCCTTGCCGGCGCAGATCGAATAGGAGCGGCGCAGCTCGATGCCGTCGAACTCGCGCCGGAAGGTCAGGTACTGGCCCTGCGTGAAGTCGAAGGCCGAAGCGTCGCCGTTGACGGGCTTCAGCGTGACCACCACCGCGTCGCGCGTCTCGCGCCGCACGTCGATGACCTCGAGGGGATGAAAACGAGACATGGGCGTTCACTCCCGCATCGTCAGATGCATTTGAAATAATCGAAGGGTTCGAGGCACTCGGTGCAGCGCCAGCTCGCCTTGCAGGGCGTGGACCCGAAGCGGCTGACCATCTCGGTGCGAGACGATCCGCAGCGCGGGCATGGGATGACGAGGTTCGAGCCGGAGGCGAGGCGCTCGACCCGGGCGGCGAGGCGGCCGTCGGCCGCCGTGCCTTCCACGGGCGGAGCGATCCCGTAGGCTCTGAGTTTCTCGCGGCCTTCCGCACTGATCCAATCGGTGGTCCAGGGCGGGGACAGCCGGCGATCCAGCCGCAGTTTCTCGATGCCGCGGTCCCGAAGGGCCTGTTCGATATCGAGATTGATGATCGAGGTGGCGGGGCAGCCCGAATAAGTGGGCGTCACCGTCACCACCAGCGTGTCGCCGTCCCAGGCGACGTCGCGGATGATGCCGAGATCGGTAAGGGAGATCACGGGGATCTCCGGATCCGGCACCTCGGACAGCCATTGCCGGACCTGATCGACCGACGGGAGGACCGGGCGGCTCATGGCGTCCGCCCTTACCAGGTCGCGCCGGGATAGGCGCGCTGCAGGAACTGCATCTCGGCGAGGATGAAGCCCAGATGCTCGGTGTGCACGCCGCGCTTGCCGCCCTTGTGGACGTAGCTCGAGGTCGGGACCTTCAGCGTGGCTTCCGCCAGCGTGCGGGACACGACGACCGACCACTTGTCCTTGAGGCTCGCGGGATGGGGCGCGACGCCCGCTTCCGCCAGCACGTCGTCCGACGCGTCGCCGATGAACAGCTCGCCCGTGTAGGACCACAGCTCGTCGAGTGCGTCCTGCATGCGCTTTCGGCTCTCGGGCGTGCCGTCACCGAGACGGATCACGAGATCGGCGGAACGTTCGAGGTGATAGGCGACTTCCTTGAGCGACTTCGCGGCGATTTCCGCCACGCGCGGATCCTTGGAGCCCGCGAGCGCCGTGAGAAGCTCGAAGTGCCAAGCGTCGAACAGGAACTGGCGCATCAGCGTGAAGCCGAAGTCGCCGTTCGGCCGCTCGACGAGCAGCACGTTCCGGAACTCGGCCGCATCGCGCAGATAAGCGAGGTCGTCCGCCGACCGGCCCTTGCCCTCGACCTCGCCCGCCAGACCCAGCCAGAGCTGCGTCTGACCGATCAGGTCGAGCGCGGTGTTGGCCAGCGCGATGTCCTCTTCGAGGACGGGCGAGTGCCCGCACCATTCGGAGACGCGGTGCCCGAGGATCAGCGTGTTGTCGCCGGTCCGGGTCAGGAATTCGAAGAGAGCCGCCTTGTCGACGACCGGGGCGAGTGCGGCGGCCATCACATGTGCCCCACTTCTTCCGGGATGTCGTAGAAGGTCGGATGACGATAGACCTTCGAGTTCGACGGCTCGAACAGCGGGCCCTTGTCGGAGGGGCTCGATGCCGCGATGTCGTTCGACTTCACGACCCAGATGCTCACGCCTTCGTTGCGACGCGTATAGACGTCACGGGCGTTCTTGATCGCCATTTCGGCGTCGGGCGCATGCAGGCTGCCGACATGGCGGTGATTGAGGCCGTGCTGGCCGCGGATGAAGACTTCCCAGAGAGGCCATTCGCTGGACATGATCGTTTTCCCCCGAAACTTGAGATGCGCGACGGATCCCGGACCCGCCGCGGAATGAGTCACTCGGCGGCGATACGGGCCGTGGCGCGCTTCTCGGCATGGGCGACGAGCGCCTCGCGGAACCAGCGGCCGTCTTCCCACGCCTTCACGCGGGCGTTCATGCGCTCGCGGTTGCAGGGGCCGTTGCCGGCGATGACCTCGAAGAATTCCGACCAGTCCGGCTCGGAATAGTCGTAGCCGCCCTTCTCCTCGTTCCACTTCAGGTCCGGATCGGGGATCGAGAGGCCGAGATACTGCGCCTGCGGCACGGTCTGATCGACGAACTTCTGGCGAAGCTCGTCATTCGTGTTGATCTTGATCTTCCAGGCCATGGACTGGGCGGAGTGCACCGAGTCCTTGTCGGACGGGCCGAACATCATCAGCGCGGGATACCAGAAGCGGTTCAGCGCATCCTGAGCCATGGCCTTCTGGGCGGGCGTGCCCTTGGCCATCTTCATCATGATGTCGTAGCCCTGCCGCTGGTGGAAGCTCTCTTCCTTGCAGATGCGGATCATCGCGCGGCTGTAGGGGCCGAACGACGTGCGCTGCAGCGGCACCTGATTCATGATCGCCGCGCCGTCCACCAGCCAGCCCACGGCGCCGATATCGGCCCAGTTGAGCGTCGGGTAGTTGAAGATCGACGAGTATTTCATCTTGCCGGCGTGCAGCAGCTCGATGAGCTCGTCACGGCTGACGCCGAGCGTCTCGGCGGCGCAATAGAGATAGAGGCCGTGGCCGGCTTCGTCCTGCACCTTGGCGAGGAGGATCGCCTTGCGCTCCAGCGTCGGCGCGCGGGTGATCCAGTTGCCTTCCGGCAGCTGGCCGACGATTTCGGAATGGGCGTGCTGCCCGATCTGGCGGATCAGCGTCTTGCGGTAGCCTTCCGGCATCCACTCCTTCGGCTCGATCTTCTCGCCGCGGTCGACGCGTTCCTGGAAGGCCCGCTCTTCGGGGCTCATCTCGTCGAGGCTCCGGACGCGATCGGCATCCGTCTTCACCATCTGAGCATACATGCGACGTCCTCCCGTCAGACGCGTTCAATGATGAGAGCGATGCCCTGACCGACGCCGATGCACATCGTGCACAGCGCGTAGCGCCCGCCCCTGCGATTCAGTTCGTAGCTCGCGGTCGTCACCAGACGGGCGCCGCTCATGCCGAGCGGATGACCCATGGCGATGGCGCCGCCGTTCGGATTCACGTGCTCCGCATCGTCGGGCAGGCCGAGATCGCGGAGAACGGCGAGCGCCTGCGCGGCGAACGCCTCGTTGAGTTCGACGAGGTCCATCTGCTCGATCCGCAGCCCGGCGCGGTCGAGGACCTTGCGGACGGCCGGAGCGGGACCCACGCCCATGATGCGGGGCTCCACGCCCGCGGCGGCCATCGCCACGACGCGCGCCCGCGGAACGAGACCGTTCGCCCGGGCTGCCGTTTCCGACGCCACGACCATCGCCGCGGCGCCGTCGTTCACGCCCGAGGCGTTGCCGGCGGTGACCGAGAGATCCGGGCCGTTGACGCCGCGCAGCTTGGCGAGCTGCTCGGGCTTGGTGTCGGGGCGGGGATGCTCGTCCGTGTCGAAGAGGATCGGATCGCCCTTCTTCTGGGGAACCCGGACCGGGACGATCTCTTCGCGGAAGCGGCCCGCGGCCTGTGCGGCGGCCCAGCGGGCCTGACTGCGCAGCGCGAAGGCGTCCTGATCGGCGCGGCTCACGCCGAACTGTTCGGCGACGTTGTCGGCCGTCTCCGGCATCGAATGCGTGCCGTAGACCTGCTTCAGCTTGGGGTTGGGGAAGCGCCAGCCGATCGTGGTGTCATAGACCGCGTTGGAGCGCGAAAAGGCCGTGTCGGCCTTCGGCATCACGAAGGGCGCGCGGGTCATGCTCTCGACGCCGCCCGCGATGATCATGTCGCAGTCGCCGGCGCGGATCGCCCGGGCGGCCATGCCGACCGCGTCCATGCCCGAGCCGCAGAGGCGGTTGACCGTGGTGCCGGGCACGCCGATCGGCATGCCGGAGAGAAGGACGGCCATGCGGCCGACATTGCGGTTGTCCTCGCCCGCCTGATTGGCGCAGCCGAAGATCAGGTCGTCGATCTTCGTCCAATCGACCTGCGGGTTGCGCTCCATGAGGGCGGCCAGCGGCATGGCGGCCAGATCGTCCGCGCGCACGCTCGACAGCGCGCCGCCGTAACGGCCGATCGGAGTCCTCACCGCATCGCAGATGAACGCTTCGGTCACGCGCTTCCTCCCGGGGGAAAGTATGAGGGCCGTTCGGCCGGAGGCTCTTGGGTCGGCGTGAAAATAGCCGACCGATCGGTCAGTCTTATATCATTCAAAACATCACATGACAATCGGTATCCGGATACATTTTGTGATGTTTCAGGATGCGACCATCGGCTTACGGTGATGTCCGGGGCCGATCAGGAAGAGGCGAGGAGGGCGGCGCGGCGGCGGCGGACGATCTCGGTCTCGCGGGGCAACGCGCCGTCGATCGAGAGCAGCGTCGCGGCCCTTCGGTCGGCGCCGGGGGACAGCTTCAGATAGAGCTCCGCGAAAAGGGCGCGGGCGCGGGCGCCGTTCCACGCGGCGGGCAGGGCCTCACGCGGCAGATGGGGGTCGCGCAGGGCGGCCAGCCGATAGGCATGGACCAGCATCAGCCGCAGCCGGAGGCAGATCCGGTCGTCGAGGACGGCGTCGTCGGGCAGGGCTTCGCGGAGCGGCTCGAACAGCGAAAGGAATGCGGCATACGCCCCTTCGCAGGAGGCGAGGTCCCATTGCGCCGCCACCATCTCCTGCAACATTCCCGGGGCCGTCGGTGCCGTGTCGAAGACGAGGGCCTCCGAGAGGTTCGGGCCTTCGTGAGACGGGCCGAGAAGCCAAGAGCCGCCGAGCCGCGAGAACCCCGCCTTTTCCAGCGGGGGCCCCAGTGTCGAGGCCTTTTCCGGCGGCAGCCACACCAGCCGCCATGCGGTCGCGTCATGCGGCTCGAAGAGCACGCGTGCCGCGCCCGCGAATTCGAGCCGGGCTTCGTCGGTGAGGCGGTAATAGCTGCGGCGACCCTGACGGTCGCCGACGAGCCGGCCGGCCGAGACGAGTCGCGAGACGGCGGTGCGGACGAGGGTTTCGCTGATCCCGACGGTGCCGCAGATCTCGATGATGTTGCCCATCCACAGCGGCAGGCCGCGCGGCTCCACCACGTCGCCGTAGAGCGTGACGATGAAGCCGCCCGCGCGCGGCGACAGTCGCGCCGCGATGTCCGCGACCGCGGTCTCGACCTCGATCGAGGCGGCGGCGCCATGAAGCTTGCTGCGACTTCTCATTCCCGCCGAACGCAATCCCGTTTCCATTCCGCCGCCGCTCGGGCCGGAACTGCTCTAAGGGCATTCGACCGCGAGGCCAAGGGCAGCGGACAGCCCGGTCCCCGAGGTCCGTCATCGAAACGTCATCCGATCGTCGTCTCGGCTTCATGGGAGCCCGCTAGTCCCATGGCCACGGACCGGAGGGGTCCGTTCCCCGACCGAGCGATGCGATCCGGCATCCTGCGGGGAAGGCTCCATGGGAGAGCAGAGTGATGATGAAGAGCTTTTTCGCCGCGATCGGCCTGACCGCCGCCCTCGCCGCACCGGCCGGAGCGGCCGAGATCTCGGGCGCGGGCGCGACGTTCCCTTATCCCGTCTATGCGAAATGGGCCGACGCCTACAAGCGCGAGACCGGCGTCGCGATGAACTATCAGTCCATCGGCTCCGGTGCGGGCGTGAAGCAGATCCAGGCGCGCACGGTGACGTTCGGCGCCACGGACGCGCCGCTGAAGGGCGAGGACCTCGAGAAGTTCAAGCTGGTCCAGTTCCCGATGGTCATGGGCGGCATCGTGCCGGTCGTGAACGTGGAAGGCATCGAGCCGGGCAAGCTGGTGCTCGACGGCGAGACGCTCGCCAGGATCTATCTCGGCGACGTGAAGGTCTGGAACGATCCCGCCATCGCGAAGCTCAACCCGGACCTGAAGCTGCCGGGTCAGGCGATCCTGCCGGTGCGCCGGTCGGACGGCTCGGGCACCACGTTCAACTTCACGGACTACCTCGCCCGCAAGTCGGCAGCGTTCAAGGACAAGATCGGCGTCGGCACGGCCGTCGAATGGCCCGCGGGGCTCGGCGCCAAGGGCAACGAGGGCGTCGCCAACAACGTGGTGCAGACCAAGGGTTCGATCGGCTACGTCGAATTCGCCTATGCCAAGCAGAA
Source organism: Hyphomicrobiales bacterium (assembly GCA_027483895.1). Taxonomy (GTDB): domain Bacteria; phylum Pseudomonadota; class Alphaproteobacteria; order Rhizobiales; family Beijerinckiaceae; genus JAIXZO01. Next base: position 54,463 of record JAIXTP010000033.1, on the reverse strand, counting down.
CAGGCTGTCCTATGCCCGCATGATCAACAAGGACGGCAAGACGGTCACGCCCGAACTCAAGAGCTTCATGGCCGCCGCCGCGAATGCGGATTGGGCCGCCGCGCCCGGCTTCGGCATCTCGCTCAACGACCAGCCCGGCGTCGACAGCTGGCCGATGACGGTGCCGACCTTCATCCTCGTTCCGCAGGATCCGAAGGACCCGGCAGCCGCCGCCGCGGCGCTGCAATTCTTCGCTTGGGCCTATGCGAAGGGCGACAAGCTCGCCGAAGAGCTCGACTACATCCCCATGCCGGAAGCGGTGGTGAAGAAGGTCGAGGCCGCTTGGGCCGGAATCCGCGGCGCCGACGGCAAGCCTCTCGCGGCCCGCTGAACCGACCGAGCACGCCTTCTTCGAAAACGGACCCCGGAGCATGCTCCGGGGTCTTTCGCGTCTACCGCTTTCGACGCTCCGCACCCGCGCCATGGATCCGAAACCGCATCCCGCGTGTTTCCGGCGAGGGCTGCGGGGGACGGAAACGGATGCGGGAACTTCTTTCGATCGCCTATCTGCGCGGAGGTGCCGCGTCCTTCATCGTCCTCTTCCATGCCGCGGGGCGGGACGACGTGATGGGTTCCGGCCCGCTCGAGGCGATCTTCGCGCTGGGGGCCTCCCGGGTCGACATGTTCTTCGTGATCAGCGGCTTCGCCCTCTGGTTGTCGATGACGACCAAGGACCACAGGCCCGGCCCCTTCTTCGCCCAGCGCGTGCTGCGCATCGCGCCGCTCTATTGGATCGTGACCCTGCTTCTGGGCGGCGGAGCGATGCTGCTGCCGGGCCTGTTCCCCAATCTCAAGCCGACATTGCAGGACCTGCTTCTGTCGCTCGCCTTCGTCCCGCATTTCAGCGCGACGCGCCCGGACAAGATCTGGCCCATCGTCGTGCAGGGCTGGGCGCTGCATTACGAGATGATCTTCTACGTCGTGCTGACGCTGGTGCTGTTCGTCGGCCGCGCGCTCCGGCTCGCGGCGCTAGCCGCGATCCTCGTCGGGCTCGCGGTCGCGGGCGTGCTGTTCCGGCCGACGAGCGCTGTCGGCATCACGCTCACCGATCCCGTTCTTCTCGAATTCCTCGGCGGGGCGCTGTTCGCCGCCTGGTGGGCGAAGGGCGGTCGCGCCTCACGTCCCGTCGCGTTCGGGCTCCTCGTCGCCGCCGCCGCGGCCCTCGTCGTCGGCACCGTTCTCGCGCAGACCCATGTGTCGATCCGGGCGCTCCTCCTCGGAGGGCCCGCACTCATGCTGGTGGCCGCGACCGTTCTGCTCGAACAGGGCCGCAAATGGCCCGTTTTGCCGCGATTGCTCGCCGTGGGGCGGGCGTCCTATTCGATCTACCTTCTGCACGGCTTCGTGATTTCGGTGATCGCGCGGATCTGGATCAAGTCCGGCCTCCCGACGGGGACGGTTCCGTCGGGGCTCGTCTTCGTCGCGCTCTGCACCGTCGGTTCGGTGCTCGTCGGCCTCGTCGCATTCCGCTTCGTCGAGAAGCCCTTGGCCGATCGGCTCCGCCGACCCGCCGCCTCGGGCTTCGCTTCCGGCGCGCCGCCCGCGCGTCAGGAGATCTGAGGCGCGGAGGGAACGAGCCGGAAGGCCGTGCCCCACGGATCCCGCAGCAGGAGGTCGCCGTCGGCGGAGGCTTCCGCGCGGACGCGGGCCGCTTCGAGCGCCGCCGGCGCCGCCAGAAGCTCGACTTCGGCGAGGCCGGTGCTCGGCAGCTCGCGCTCCGGTGCGCCCCGGCTGTTCCAGATGTTCGTCGCGAGCTGATGGTGGTAGCCGCCCGACCCGAAAAAGGTCGCGCCGGGATAGCGGCACGTCACCTCGAAGCCGAGAAGTTCGCCGTAGAAGCTCTCCGCCGGCGTCAGTCCGCCGACCTGCAGATGGACGTGGCCGACCGTCCCGCGGGCCGGAAAGCCCGACCACGGACGCTCGCGTCCCGCGCGGACGAGGTCCTGAAGATCGAGCGGTTCGCTGCGCATCAGAACGCCGTCCGGACCATGCACCCATGTCGTGCTCGGCCGGTCGACATAGACCTCGATGCCGTTGCCCTCCGGGTCCGCGAGATAGATCGCCTCGCTCACGTCGTGATCCGAGGCGCCCTGCAACGGAAGCCGCGCTTCGGCCGCATGGGCCAGCCACGACCCGAGATCGGCGCGGGAGGGCATCAGGAACGCGGTATGGAACAGGCCGGCTTCGCGAGGCGAACGGACTTTTGCGGAGCGATCGGCGCGAAGGCGGAGCAGCGGCCGGTCTTCGGTGCCGAGGACGGCCTCGTCCGCCGAGACGGCGTGGACAGCGAGGCCGAGCGCGTCGCGATAGAAGGCGAGAACGCGTTCCAGGTCATGGACGGTCAAGGAGACCGTCCCGATCCTGTGCGGAGCGGCGATCAGGATCGGGTCGAGGGCTTCGGCGGTTGCGGCGAGGGTCATGGCACCATCCTCCTGCGCTCGATATGGCTCGGACGGGCGCCGGGCGAAACGCCCCGCCTGCAAGCTCGGGCTTGCGATGCTGCGCATGGGCGGCCGTTTCCGGAGGAGCGAATTTCTCTCAGAACGGGGCCGCTCATGTGAATCTTCATGCGGGACACGCGGCTTTCGCAGAGGGGATGCGCTCCTTTCTCATTGATCATTGCGAAAATCAGGTCCTAGATGCTCCGCGAAATTCCCGTCGGGGGACAAACGCGGGTCGTGCCGCGGGGCGGGGATCGGGAGGAAAGACCATGGATCGTCGTAAATTCATCAAGGCCGGCGGCGCTGCCGCCGCCGCAACGGCCGCCGTCGCCGCGCCCGCGGTGGCGCAGACCATGCCCAAGATCTCGTGGCGTCTGACGTCGAGCTATCCGAAGAGTCTCGACACGCTGTTCGGCATTTCGACCCATGTGGCCAAGCGCGTCGGCGAACTCACGGACGGCCAGTTCCAGATCCAGACCTTCGCGCCGGGCGAGATCGTGCCGGCCCTGCAGGCGCTCGACGCGGTCAGCAACGGCACGGTCGAATGCGCCCATTCGCTCGGCAGCTTCTATATCGGCAAGGATCCGACCTTCGCCTTCGACACTTCGCTGCCCTTCGGCCTCAACACGCGCCAGCACATCGCCTGGCTCTATTACGGCGGCGGGCGCGAGCTCGTGAACGACTTCCTGAAGGGCTTCAACGCCTATGCCATCCCCTCGGGCAATACCGGGGCGCAGATGGGCGGCTGGTTCCGCAAGGAGATCAAGACGGTCGAGGACCTCAAGGGTCTCAAGTTCCGCATCGCGGGCCTCGGCGGCACGATCCTGTCGCGTCTCGGCGTCGTGCCGCAGACCATCGGCGGCGGCGACATCTATCAGGCGCTCGAGCGCGGCACGATCGACGCGGCCGAGTTCTCCGGCCCCTATGACGACGAGAAGCTCGGCTTCCAGAAGGTCGCGAAATACTACTACTACCCCGGCTGGTGGGAGGGCACGGCGAACGCCTCGCTCTTCATCAATCTCGACAAGTGGAACGCGCTGCCGCCCGCCTACAAGGCCGCGCTGGAAACGGCCTGCTCCGAGGCGATGGCCCATTGCGTGGCCAAATACGACCACAACAACCCCGACGCCCTGCTGCGTCTGGTGTCGGCCGGTACCGAACTTCGCGGTTTCCCGCAGCCGATCATGCAGGCCGCCTTCAAGGAAGCGCACGCGCTTTACGGCGAGATCGCCGCTAAGAACCCGGCCTTCAAGAAGATCTACGACCAGTGGTTCGCCTACTGGAAGAAGGAGCAGCTCTGGTTCCGCGTGGCCGAACTGCCCTTCGACGGCTTCCTCGCGAACCAGTCGCAGCAGACCCGCTGAGTTCGGACGGGACGGCCGGGGCTCGCCCCGGCCGTTTCCGCTTCCGGGCCGCCCGGCTTCCCCCGCCTCGCCCGAGATCTCCATGCCCGACGCCCAACTCGACCGGATCGATCTGATGATCATCCGCACCTTGCAGGAGCAGGGGCGGATTTCGGTACTCGACCTCGCCGAAAAGGTCGGCCTTTCGCCGACGCCGTGCGGGCGGCGCCTGAAGTCGCTCGAGGAGCGCGGCATCATCCGCCGCTACACGGCCGAGGTCGATTACGCGCAGATCGGAATGCAGATCGAGGCAGTGATCTGCGTGAGGCTCGAACGGCAGAACGGCGAGTCGGTCGCGATCTTCACCGAACATATCGGCCGGCTGCCGGAAGTGACGGAGTGCCTGCTGGTGACGGGCGAATACGACTACATCCTGCGCATCCGGACGAAGAGCCCGGAAACGCTCAAGGAATTCATGCTGAACAAGCTCAGCACCATCCCCTGCATCGGCCACTCCGTCTCCATGCTCGTGCTGGAGAACCGGCATGTGGCCGCGACGGTGCCGCTGGATCTCTGACGAACCGAAGAAGACTTCCGCGACCGGCCGCGAAGCGGTGAGCGGTCGCCCGACACGCCGAGGACAAGACCATGCCTGAACTTCGCTCGCGCCGGACCACGGCCGGCAAGGACCGCTCCGCCTCCCGCGCCCTGTGGCGCGCCACGGGAATGAAGGACGAGGATTTCGGCAAGCCGATCATCGCGGTCGTCAACTCCTTCACGCAATTCGTGCCGGGGCACGTGCATCTGCGCGACGTGGGCCGCATGGTCGCCGAAGAGATCGAGGCCGCGGGCGGCGTCGCCAAGGAGATGAACACCATCGCCGTCGACGACGGCATCGCGATGGGCCATGACGGCATGCTCTATTCGCTGCCGTCGCGCGACCTGATCGCCGACAGCGTCGAATATATGGTGCAGGCGCACCGGGCCGACGCGATGGTCTGCATCTCGAATTGCGACAAGATCACGCCCGGCATGCTGATGGCCGCCATGCGGCTCAACATTCCGACCGTCTTCGTGTCCGGCGGTCCGATGGAAGCGGGCCGGGTGAAGTGGGACGGCGACGATCTGCGCATCTCGCTCGTCGAGCCCTTCATCCTGCAGAACGACGACACGGCGTCCGACGCCAAGGTCGCGGCCTTCGAGAAGAGCGCCTGCCCGACCTGCGGTTCCTGCTCCGGCATGTTCACCGCCAATTCGATGAACTGCCTCGTCGAGGGCCTGGGCCTCGCGCTGCCGGGCAACGGCTCGGTCGTCGCCACGCATGTCGAGCGCAAGAACCTCTTCATCAAGGCGGCGAAGCAGATCGTCGAGAACTGCCGCCGCTGGTACGATCAGGACGATGCGAGCGTGCTGCCGCGCTCGATCGCGAACTTCAAGGCGTTCGAGAACGCGATGCGCATGGACGTCGCCATGGGCGGCTCCACCAATACCGTGCTGCACCTGCTTGCGGCCGCGCGCGAGGGCGAAGTGCCCTTCACCATGCGCGACATCGACCGGATCTCGCGCTCGACGCCGCATCTGAGCAAGGTCGCGCCCTCCACCAACGACTGGTTCATGGAAGACGTGCACCGCGCGGGCGGCGTCTTCGCGCTGCTCGGCGAACTCGACCGCCTCGGCGTGATCCATCGCGACTGCTCGACCATCCATGCGCGCACGCTCGGCGAAGCGCTGGAGATCTGGGACGTGATGCGTTCGCCCTCCGAGGAGGTGAAGCGCTTCTATTGCGCCGCTCCGGGCGGCGTCATCACGCGCGAGGCCTATGCGCAGGACCGGCGCTTCGCGACCCTCGACCTCGACCGCAAGGCGGGCTGCATCCGCGACGGCGCCAACGCCTATTCGCAGGACGGCGGCCTCGCGGTGCTGCACGGCAACATCGCCGAGGACGGCTGCATCGTGAAGGTGGCGGGCGTCGACCAGTCGATGCTGACCTTCAAGGGCACGGCCATCGTTTTCGAGAGCGAGAACGACGCCGCCGACGGCATCTCGCGCGGCGCGGTGAAGCCCGGCCACGTCATCCTGGTCCGCTATGAGGGACCGCGCGGCGGCCCGGGCATGCAGGAGATGCTGAAGCTCACGACCTTCCTCAAGGCCCGTCGCCTCGACAAGGTCTGCGCGATGATGACGGACGGCCGTTATTCCGGCGGCAGCGCCGGCCTTTCGATCGGCCACATGTCGCCGGAAGCCGCGAGCGGCGGCAATGTCGGTCTCGTGGAGGACGGCGATCCCGTCGAGATCGACATCCGCGCCCGCACCATCACGCTCGGCGTGAGCGAGGAGGAACTCGCCGCCCGCCGCGCCCGGATGGAGGCCAAGGGCAAGGATGCCTGGAAGCCCGCCAAGCCCCGCCCTCGCGAGGTTTCGTCAGCGCTGAAGGCCTATGCGGCCTTCGTCACCTCAGCGTCCGATGGCGCCGTGCGCGACGTGGAGCGTTTCTCGCGCTGAGGCGCGGGCAGCGGATCCGCCTTCTCGACCGGTCGCACGTGCGTGCGGCCGGGTCCCGTCCTTTCGAAACCGGGCTCCGGCCCGGAAGGCCTTCGTCATGCATCTCGATACGAATTTCGACCGTTCGGGCATCGAAACCGCCGTCGCCGTCCTGCAGCAGCGGTTCGGCGACCGTCTGACCCGGAACGCGGGCATCCGCCGCGAACACGGCCACAACGTATCGATGCTGAAGAACGAGCCGCCGGATGCGGTGCTCTTCGCGCTCGATACCGCGGAGGTCGCCGCCGCCGTCGCGATCTGTGCCGAGCATCGCTGCCCGGTCATCGCCTTCGGGGCCGGAAGCTCCATCGAAGGCCAGCTCAACGCGCCGTTCGGCGGGCTCTCGATCGATCTGTCGCGGATGAATGCGGTGCTGTCCGTGTCGCCGGGCGACATGACCGCGACCGTGCAGCCCGGCGTGACCCGCGAGGCGCTCAACAGCCATCTGCGCGATACGGGCCTGTTCTTCCCCATCGATCCGGGCGCCAATGCCTCTATCGGCGGCATGGCCTCGACCCGCGCTTCGGGCACGACGGCGGTGCGCTACGGCACGATGAAGGACGTCGTGCTGGCGGTCGAGGCCGTGATGCCCGACGGCCGGATCATCCGCACGGCGCGCCGGGCGAAGAAGTCCTCCGCGGGCTACGACCTGACCCGGCTGATGATCGGGGCCGAGGGCACGCTCGGCATCATCACCGAACTGACGCTCCGCGTCTTCGGCATCCCGGACGTGATCGCGGGCGGCGTTTGCACCTTCCCGAGCGTGCGCGCGGCCTGCGAGGCCGTGATGGCGACGATCCAATGCGGGGTGCCGATCGCGCGCTGCGAGCTTCTGGACGAGAACCAGATCCGTGCCTGCAACGCCTATTCGAAGCTGTCGCTCGAGGAGAAGCCGACGCTCTGCGTGGAATTCCACGGCACCGAGGCGGGCGTGAAGGAGCAGTCCGAGACCTTCGGCGAGATCGCGGCCGAATACGGCTCCTCCGGCTTTTCGTGGTCGACCGATCCCGAGCGGCGCAAGAAGCTCTGGCAGGCGCGGCACGACGGCTATTGGGCCGCGGTGGCGCTGCGGCCCGGTTGCGAGGTCTTTTCGACCGACGTCTGCGTGCCGATCTCGCGCCTTGCGGACTGCGTGGAGGAAACGCAGCGCGATCTCGCCGAGGCGGGCCTTTTCGCTCCCATTCTCGGCCATGTCGGCGACGGGAACTTCCATGTCCTGCTGAGCCTCGACACGGCGAATGCCGAGGAGATGGCGGCGTCCGAACGCTTCACCGGCCGTCTCGTGGAGCGGGCGCTCGCCATGGACGGGACCTGCACGGGCGAGCACGGCATCGGCCAGCGCAAGGCGAAATATCTCCGCAAGGAGATGGGCGACGCGGTGGACTTCATGCAGACCATCAAGGCCGCCTTCGACCCGCAGAACATCATGAACCCGGGCAAATACGGGTTCTGACCGTCTTCGGCGGATGCGTGAGGCGCATCCGCCCTTTTTGCACCTGCGTAGTGCAAATTCTCTCTATTTCGCTCCGTTGATAGAGAATATAACTCTTTCGAGAAGCCACTGCAGAGCTGAATAGCTCAGGCTCGGCCGGCGCGGAGCCAAGGATCCGGGCCGCCGTTCCGACAGGGAGACCTCAGGTGACACAGACCCGCAGGCCCAGACTGCATGTTCCCGAGCCGCCCGCGCGCCCCGGCCAGACCCCCAGCTTCGCGCATGTGCCCTTGTCGCCCGCCGGCGCCGTCGCCTGCCCGCCGGTCGACGTGTCGCCCGAGGACACGAAGGATTTCGCGTCGCGCCTGATCCGCGTGCTCGACGACGAGGGGCGCGCCGTCGGCTCCTGGGCCGATTTCCTCGGCGCCTCGGAAGGCGATGTCCTGCGCCGCGGCCTGCGCGACATGATGACGACGCGCTTTCTCGACCAGCGCATGCTGCTCGCGCATCGGCAGGGCAAGACGACCAATTACGCCGCCTCGACGGGCGAGGAGGCGATCACCTGCGGCTTCCAGCGCATGCTGTCGCCGGGAGACATGAACTTCCCGACCTATAGGCAATCGGGGCTGCTCGTCTCGGCGGGCTTCCCGCTCACGAACTTCATGGGCCTGCAGTTCGGCAACGATCTCGACCCGCTCGAGGGCAAGAACCTGCCGCCGATGCACTCCTCGAAGGCGCACGGCTTCTTCACCGTCTCGGGCAACCTCGCCACGCAATATGTGCAGGCGGTCGGCTGGGCGATGGCCTCGGCCATCGACGGCAACGACCGGGTGGCGGCGGCTTGGATCGGCGACGGCGCGACGGCCGAGGGCGATTTCCACTCGGCGCTGCTCTATGCCTCGGTCTACCGGCCGCCCGTGGTGCTGAACATCACGAACAATCAGTGGGCGATCTCGTCCTTCGTCGGCATCGCGGGCGGCCACGTGCCTTTCGCGACCCGCGCGCACGGCTACGGCCTCGCCTCGCTGCGCGTCGACGGCAACGACTTCCTCGCGGTGCTCGCGGTGTCGAAATGGGCCATCGCCCGCGCCCGGCAGGGCTATGGCCCGGTGCTGATCGAATGGGTCACCTATCGGGCGGCGGCCCATTCGACCTCCGACGATCCGAGCGTCTACCGCCCGAAGGAAGAAGCCGCTGCCTGGCCGCTGGGCGACCCGATCGAGCGGCTCAAGCGGCATCTGATCGCTGCGGGCGAATGGTCCGAAGAGCGGCACGAGCAGGCCCGCGTCGAAATCGAGGAAGAGGTTCTCTCCGCCCAGAAGGAGGCGGAGAGCCGCGGCACGATGATCGGCGGGGGAGGCGGCACGGCGCCGCTCTCGGCGATGTTCGAAGGGGTCTACAAGGAGATGCCCGAGCATCTCCGGCGGCAGCGCCAGAAGGCGGGGATCTGATCATGGCACGCATGACGATGATCGAGGCGATCCGCGACGCCATGGACGTGAAGATGACGCAGGACAGACGCGTCGTCGTGTTCGGCGAGGATGTCGGCTATTTCGGCGGCGTGTTCCGCTGCACGCAAGGCCTTCAGGCCAAGCACGGCAAGGAACGCTGCTTCGATGCGCCCATCAACGAGGGCGGCATCGTGGGCGCCGCCGTCGGCATGGCGACCTACGGCCTGCGGCCCTGCGTCGAGATCCAGTTCGCGGACTACGTGTTCCCGGCCTATGACCAGATCACGCAGGAGGCGGCGCGCATCCGCTTCCGTTCCAATCAGGACTTCACCTGTCCGCTGGTGATCCGCATGCCGACAGGCGGCGGCATCTTCGGCGGCCAGTGCCACAGCCAGAGCCCGGAAGCGTGCTTCACGCATGTCGCGGGCCTGAAGGTCGTGATCCCGTCGAACCCCTACGACGCCAAGGGCCTGCTGATCGCGGCCATCGAGGACGACGATCCGGTGATCTTCCTCGAGCCCAAACGCCTCTACAACGGGCCCTTCGACGGCCATCACGAGCGCAAGATCGTGCCGTGGGCGCAGCATGAGCTCGGCGAGGTGCCCGAGGGCCACTACACGGTGCCGCTCGGCAAGGCGATCGTCCGTCGCCCCGGCGCGGACGTGACGGTGCTCGTCTACGGCACCATGGTTCATGTGGCGCAGGCCGCAGCCGAGGAGATCGGCATCGACGCCGAGATCATCGACATCCGCACCCTGCTGCCGCTCGACCTCGACACGATCGAGCGTTCGGTGGCCAAGACCGGCCGCTGCGTGATCGTCCACGAGGCGACGCAGACCTCCGGCTTCGGCGCTGAGCTTCTCTCGGTGGTGCAGGAGGCCTGCTTCTACCATCTCGAAGCGCCGATCATCCGCGTGGCGGGCTACGACGCGCCTTATCCCTATGCGCAGGAATGGGCCTATTTCCCGGGACCTGACCGGGTCGGCCGCGCGCTCCGCGACGTGATGGAGGGCTGACCATGGCCGAATTCAGGATCCGCATGCCCGACGTCGGCGAAGGCATCGCCGAGGCCGAACTGGTCGAATGGCACGTCGCCCCGGGCGACATGGTGCGCGAGGACCAGATCATCGCGGCCGTGATGACGGACAAGGCGACGGTCGAGATTCCGTCGACGCGGAGCGGCAAGGTGCTCGCGCTCGGCGGCGAAGTCGGCAAGACGATCGCGATCGGTTCCGAACTGATCCGCCTCGACGTCGACGGCGAGGGCAATATCGGCGCCGACGAGCCGGCTCCGCCGCATGCAGCGCCCGCTCCCGTTCCGGAGGCTCCGGTGGCCGCGGCGCCTGCGCGCACGCCCGAACCTCCGAGAATTTCGCCTTCCGTCGCTCCCGCCGTTTCGCCCGCTCCGGTCGCCCCGCGTCCGGAAGGCGAGAAGCCGATCGCTTCACCGGCCGTCCGCGACCGGGCCCGCAAGGCGGGGATCGACCTGCGCCGCATCGCCGGCACCGGCCCCGCCGGGCGCATCACGCATGAGGATCTCGACCGCGCCTTCGCCTCTCCGGGCACGCCGGGCGGAGCCTCGCGGCCGGGTCTCGCGCCCGACACCTCGATCAAGGAGATCAAGGTGATGGGGCTGCGCCGCCGCATCGCCGACAAGATGACGATCTCGCGTTCGCGCATCCCCCACATCACCTATGTGGAGGAGGTCGACGTCACGAACGTGGAGTCGCTGCGGGCGAAGCTCAATGCCGACCGGCGCGAGGATCGGCCCAAGCTGACCTTCCTGCCCTTCCTCATCCGCGCCATGGTCATCGCCCTGCGCGACGAGCCGGGCATCAACGCGCTTTATGACGACGAGGCGGGCGTGGTGCGGCAATACGGCGGCGTCCATGTCGGCATCGCCGCGCAGACCCCGACGGGGCTCGTCGTCCCGGTGGTGAAGCATGCCGAAGCCCGCGATCTATGGGATTGCGGCGCGGAGGTGAACCGTCTCGCCGCGGCCGCCAAGAACGGCGCTGCGACGCGCGACGAGCTGACCGGATCGACGATCACGATCACCTCGCTCGGTCCGCTCGGCGGCCTGTCGCACACGCCCATCATCAACCATCCCGAGGTCGCGATCGTCGGCGTCAACAAGATGCAGATGCGGCCGATGTGGGACGGCGAGAAATTCGTGCCGCGCATGATGATGAACATGTCGTCGAGCTTCGATCACCGCGTGATCGACGGCTGGAACGCGGCCGTCTTCATCCAGCGGATCAAGGCGCTTCTGGAAGAGCCCGCTTTGCTCTTCATGGAGGGCTGAGCCATGGCGGAACGCAATTGCCGGCTGCTCGTCATCGGCGGCGGCCCCGGCGGCTACGTCGCCGCGATCCGCGCCGGCCGGCTCGGGCTCGACACGATCCTCGTGGAAGCCGAGACGCTCGGCGGCACCTGCCTGAACATCGGCTGCATCCCGTCCAAGGCGCTGATCCATGCGGCCGAGGAGTTCGAGGCCGCCAAGCACCGCGCGGGCAAGAACCCGCTCGGCATCACCGCCTCGGCTCCCTCGATCGATCTCGCCGCGACCGTCGCGTGGAAGGACGGCATCGTCGACCGCCTCACGGGCGGGGTGGCGGGTCTCTTGCGCAAGGGCAAGGTGACCGTGATCCGCGGTCGGGCGACCTTCCGGGACGGCCGCACCGTCGAAATCGCGACCGCGGACGGCGTCGAGATCGTCCGCCCCGAGAACACGATCATCGCCACGGGCTCCGTCCCGGTCGAACTCCCCTTCCTGCCCTTCGGCGGAAAGGTGATCTCCTCGACGCAGGCTCTGTCCCTCGCCGAGGTGCCCCGGCGGCTCGTCGTGGTCGGCGGCGGCTATATCGGCCTCGAACTCGGCACGGCCTATGCCAAGCTCGGCTCAGACGTCACCGTGGTCGAAGCCGCAGGGAAGATCCTGCCGCAATACGATGCCGAACTGACCCGCCCGGTCGCCGCGAGGCTGGCGCAGCTCGGCGTGAAGGTGATGGCCGAAACCAAGGCGAAGGGTCTCTCTGCGGACGGCGAATGCCTCGTCGTCACGCGCGCCGACGGCTCCGAGGAGGTCCTTGCGGCCGATCGCATTCTCGTCACCGTCGGCCGCCGTCCGCGCATCGAAGGTGCGGGCATCGAAAAGCTGGGCCTTACGACGGAGCGCGGCGCGATCCGCATCGACGAGCGATGCCGGACCTCGATGCACGGCATCTTCGCCATCGGCGACGTGACCAGCGAGCCGATGCTCGCGCATCGCGCGATGGCGCAGGGCGAGATGGTCGCCGACATCGTCGCGGGGGAGAGCCGGGTCTGGGACAAGGTCGCGATCCCCGCCGTCTGCTTCACCGATCCCGAGCTCGTTTCCGTCGGTCTCGCGCCGGAGGAGGCCAAGGCCGCCGGGCACGAGACCATCACGGGTCTGTTTCCCTTCCAAGCCAACGGCCGCGCCATGACGACCGGCCGCGACGACGGCTTCGTGCGCGTCACGGCGCGCGCGTCCGATCATCTCGTCCTCGGCATTCAGGCCGTCGGCCCGGGTATTTCCGAATTGTCCGCGAGCTTCGGCCTGGCGCTGGAAATGGGCGCGCGTCTGGAGGACATTGCCCACACGATCCATGCGCATCCCACGCGCGGAGAGGCCCTGCAGGAAGCCGCGCTCAAGGCGCTCGGCCACGCCCTGCATATCTGAGACCCGCGCCGGAGTGCCGCCCATGACCTATCACCCGCAAGCGGTTCCGCTGAGCCCGGTCGACGAGCGCCTCATCGCGGAGGCCGCCCGCTTCGGCGAGGCCGTGCTGCGCCCGAACGGGGAGCGCTGGGACCGCGACCGCATCCAGCCCGCCGCCGAACTGCGCGACGCGATCGCCCGCTTCACGCCGACCGCGATCCCCGAGGAGCGCGGCGGCGCAGGCGCGAACGCTTCGACGATGGCGCGGATCTACGAAGAACTGTCCCGTCATGATCTCGGCTTCACCTGCGCGCTGGCCGTCCATTCCAACGTGACGGTCGCGGTGTCGCTGACGCCGAATGCGCCGCTGCGCGACCGCTTCCTGCCGGGTCTTCTCTCCGGCAAGGCGATCGGGGCCTTTCTTCTGACCGAGCCGGAGGCGGGATCCGACGCGACCGCGATCAGGAGCACGGCCCTCCGGGCAGGCGACGAATGGGTGCTCGACGGCGCCAAGGCGTGGGTCACGAACGGCGCGAATGCCGACGTGCTCGCCGTCTTCGCGCAGACGGAGCCCGGCTCCGGGGCGAAGGGGATCGCGGGCTTTCTGTTCGACGCCCGAACCCCGGGCGTGAGCTTCTCGCCCATGCTCGATCTGATCGGCTCGCACGCGATGGGCACGACGGACGCGGCCTTCGCCGGCGCGAAGATCCCCGGCGACTCGGTCGGCTTCGCTCCCGGCGAGGCCTTCAAGGCGGGCATGTATGCGATCAACGTCGCGCGCATCGGCGTGGCGGCGATGTGCAACGGCGCGCTCCGGGGCGCGCTCGACACCGCCACCGCCTATGCCGCGGCACGGACCAGTTTCGGCAAGCCGATCATCGCCCATCAGGGCCTGCAATGGATCCTCGCGGAGGCGGCGACCGCGCTCGAAGCCTCGCGTGCCTTGACCTTCCAGGCAGCGCGCCTTCTGGATGCGGGTGAAGATCCCACGCTGCTCGCGGCGCATGCGAAGAAATTCGCGACCAAGACGGCTTTCGACGGGATCAGCGAATGCATGCGGGCGCTCGGCGGCAACGGGCTCAAGCGCGAATACGGATTGGCGCGGCAGCTCGCCGCCGCCCGCGTGACGGAGTGCATGGACGGGACCGGAGAGATCCAGAACGTCGTGATCGGCCGCGCGCTGCAGGCCTGAAGGTGAGTGAGAGCTGGGCGATGGGTCCTCTGAAAGGCGTCAGAATCGTCGAGATGGCGGGGCTCGGACCCGCCCCCTTCTGCGGCATGCTGCTTGCCGACATGGGCGCGGAGGTGATCCGCATCGACAGGCCCGGGGCCGAAAACCTGCTCGGCCTGAAATACGACATCCTCAACCGCGGCCGCTCCTTCATCGAACTCGCCCTGAAGAACCCGGCCGATGTCGAGAAGGCGAAGGCGCTGATCGCGCGGGCCGACGGCCTGATCGAGGGCTTCCGCCCCGGCGTGATGGAGCGGCTGGGCCTCGGGCCCGACGCCTTCGAGACCGTCAATCCGAAGCTCGTCTACGGCCGCATGACGGGCTGGGGGCAGACCGGCCCGCTCGCGCAGGCGGCGGGCCACGACATCAACTACATCGCGCTGAGCGGCGCCTTGGCCGCGATCGGCACGGACGAACAGCCCGTCCCGCCCTTGAATCTCGTCGGAGATTTCGGCGGCGGCGCTCTCTATCTCGCCTTCGGCATGGTCTGCGGCCTTCTCGAAGCGCGCGCCTCGGGCCAGGGACAGGTGATCGACGCGGCGATCACCGACGGCACCGCGCATCTGATGGCGATGATCTATTCGCTGCAGCATGCGGGAGCGTGGAAGCCCGGGCGCGGCCTGAACGTGCTCGACGGCAGCGCGTCCTTCTACGGTACCTACCGCTGCAAGGACGACCGCTTCGTCGCGATCGGCCCGATCGAGCCGAAATTCTACGCGCTGCTGGTCGAGACGCTCGGCCTCGATCCTGCCGCCATGAAACGCGGATCGGACCCTGCCGCCGCCGTGCGGCAGAAGAAGATGCTGGCGGACGCGTTCCTCACCCGCACGCGCGACGAATGGACCGCGCTGCTCGAAGGGACGGATGTCTGCTTCGCGCCGGTGCTCGAAATCGGGGAAGCGCCGGACCACCCGCACAACGCGGCCCGCGGAATCTTCGTCGAGCATCAAGGCGTGATGCAGCCCGCGCCGGCGCCGCGCTTCAGCCGGACGGTGCCCGAGCTTTCCGATCATTCGCAATCGGAGCCCTGCGACTGGGCCGACATCGCCCGCGCCTGGGGCGCGAGCGCCTGAATTCAGGCCGATTCCGATTCCCGGATCTCGTGTCCGCTGATGATCCGGGAGCGACCTGCGGACATGGCGGCCAGCAGGGCCTGCCGCAACGCCGGGGCGTAGTCGCCGTCCTCCACGAAATCGAAGCCCGCCTCGCCGTTCTTCCACCATCGGCAGGAGGCGAGCACGTCGAAGCCGCGCTCGGCACCCGAGTCGCGCAGGACCAGACGGAACCGCTTGGTCTCGCTGACCGCGCAGAAGGCATGGCCCTTGGTGGAAATCCGAAACCCGGCTTCGCCCACGTCCAGCAGCGGAAGACGGACGAGCTGATGGAAGACGGCCACGTCGTCGGGGGGCGAGAAGCGCGCCCGACGCCGGCGCCACGCTGATACCTTTCGCGTCATGGCCCTATTGAAAGCACGATCCGCGGCCGAGGTCGAGCTTCGGTTTACGTAGGGTTACTCCGCTCCCATGAGCGGTGGTTCAGGACGAGGCAGAGGATCATGCCGATGCGCGCGGCGACGGTGCCGTAGATCATCGGCCATGCCGAGGGCTTTGCGAACGAGAACAGGACCACCCAGTCGTTCAGAAGGTTGAGCGCCGCCGCCGCGATGACGAAGGCGGAGACGGTCGAGAAGAGCCGGCGGCCGAGGCGTGCCGCGACATAGACGGCGATGAGCACCGCGACGGTGGCGATCCGGAGCGGCAGATACTCCGTCACGATCATCCGCTCCATTCCGGCAGGAAGGTCGAAGCGCGACAGCACCGTGTCGGTGCGGAACAGGACGCTGAAGAGATTGGCCGAGAGAAAGGCCAGAACCACGAGGCTGCGCGCCACGAACCAGAAGCGCTCCGGGTCCTGCGGCGTGACGCGCTCTTCGCCCGATCCCGCAAGAAGGGCGTCGAGTTCTTCCTTGGTCAGAACGGCGGCGGGGCTTTTGTTCGTCATCGCCGAATCGCTCTGCGGGATTCGCGAATGAAAGCCCAGCGGGACTCCGGGTTTTCCGGCCCGTTCCGACCGCATGCGCTCGGGCCGAGGCGCGGACCTGAAACGGGCATGGTCCGGGTTGACCGGCGGGGCCCTGCGGGCGAGCCTCCGTGCAACGAAGAACGACGAGGAAACCCCATGGCCCTGATCGCGCGCGTCGACGCCGACCTCTATCGCATCCCGCTTCCCGAGGTCCTGTCGGACTCCATGCACGGCGCCATGAGCGTGTTCGAGGTGCTGACGGTCCGCGTGACCGATGCCGACGGCGCGACCGGCATGGGCTGGTCCTTCACCTGCGGAACCAACGGCGGTGCCGCGCTCGCGAATATGGAGCGCGATCTGATCCCGATCCTCGTCGGCAAGGAGGCCGACGCGATCGAAGCGCGCTGGCGCGAGAACTGGTGGTGCCTGCATTACGGCGGCCGCGGCGGTTCCGCCTCGCTGGCCGTCTCCGCGGTCGACATCGCCCTATGGGACCTCAAGGGCAAGAAGGCGGGGCAGCCGCTCTGGAAGCTCCTCGGCGGCTTCGATCCGCAGGTGCCGGTCTATGCGGGCGGTATCGACCTCGACTTCCCGCTCGAGAAGCTGCTGAAACAGACCGAAGGCAATCTCGCCAAGGGTTTCCGGGCGATCAAGATGAAGGTCGGCCGCAAGAACCTCGCGGAGGACGTGGCCCGCGTGAAGGCCATGCGCGAATACCTCGGCGACGGCTTCCCGCTGATGGTCGACGCCAACATGAAATGGACGACCGACGAGGCGATCCGCGCCGCCCGGCGGTTCCGCGACTTCGATCTCGTCTGGATGGAAGAGCCGATGATCCCGGACGATTTCGGCGGCTATGTCCGCCTCGTCCGCGAAGGCGGGTTGCCCGTCGCGAGCGGCGAGAACCTGCATACGCTGCATGAATTCGGGCATCTGATGCAGACGGGCGGCGTGACCTTCCCCGAGCCCGACGTCACCAATTGCGGCGGCATCACCGTGTTCATGAAGGTGGGGCACATGGCGGAGGCGCTGAACCTTCCCGTCACCTCCCACGGCGCGCATGACGTCACGGTGCAGCTGATGGCGGCGCTGCCGAACCGCAGCTTCATGGAAGCGCACGGCTTCGGTCTCGAACGCTTCCTGAACCGCCCGCTCGCGATCAAGGACGGCTTCGCCACCGCGCCGAGCGAGCCCGGTCACGGTCTCGATTTCGACTGGAAAGGCCTGGAAAAGCTCAGGGCCTGAGGCTCACCGCACGTCGCGGCAGCGGCCGACCGCCTCGGCGAGACGCCGCTCGTCGGCCGCGGACAGAGGCGAACCCGAATCCGAAAGGAGCGGGTGGCCCGCCAGATCCTCGACGATGCAGCTGCAGACCCGGCGGCATACGGGCTCTTCGCCGCCGGTCGCGACGCATTCCGCCGTGCAGGCCGATCCGAAATCGGTCCTCCCGGCAGGAAGCGGCTTCGCGATGCCGAGCTGGATCGCGCCCCAGACGAGGCCGATGAGAAGCGGCTGATGCAGCAGATAGACGAGGAGCGAGTGCCGGCCCGCGCCTGCGAGAAGACGCGCGAGCGGTGAACCGGCGGGTCGCGAGAGCACGGGCAGGCCGACGACGCGCCGCCCCGCCGCGATGCCGAGAAGGCTCCATCCGATCCAGGGCAGGAGCGGAACGAAGTCGTTGGTGCGGGGCGGGACCGGAGCGAGGCCGATCCAGACGAGCGCCGGATCCGAAAAGACGGGATGCGTGAAGGTCGCGGGCAGGGCGAACGCACAGGCTGCGCCCGCCAGCAGAATCGGGGAGGGCGCGCGGACCGCCGCCCAGCCGACGAGGCTCGCCGCCGCGATGTGGTGAAGGATGCCGAAAAAGATGAAGGCGTCCGGCATCGCGAAACGGGTGCCGACGGTGATCAGCGCCGCCGCCCCGGCGATCTTCGCCAGCCGCGCGAGGAAGGCCCGCCGATCGGCGCCGTTCCCGTGCCACAGCACGAGGCCGATGCCGACGAGAAGGAGGAAGCTCGCGGCGATCGTGCGGGCGAAGAGGGCCCAAGCGGGATCCGCCACCGGGTCCGTCCGGATCAGGCCGAAAAAACTGAGGTCCCACGTGAAATGGTAGACGGCCATGGCCGCCAGCGCGGTGCCCCGCGCGACGTCGATGCCGGGCAGGCGGACCCGGGCGTCGGACGGCGTTCGGGGGGCATCAAGGGGCGCGTCGTGCTTCGGCATGGGCGTTCATCAGAACCACGGAGGCCGAAAAAGGAAAAGGCCGCCCGAAGGCGGCCTTTCGATTCGTTCGGCTGAAACCGCTTCAGGCCGCGATCGCGCGGCGGGCGTCGCCGACCTGCGCGAGGCGCTCGGCGGCGCGGATGCGATCCGCGTCGGTGGTCGCCGCGGCGACTTCCGCTTCCGTCGCCTTGATCTCGGCGTCGAAGGCGGCGTCGTTCATCTCCGCCGCGGGCACCGCACGCTCGGCGAGGATCGTGAGACCCGTGCCGGACACGTCGGCGAAGCCGCCGCGGACATAAAGGCGTGACACCTGACCGGCTGCGTCGGTGACGACGATCAGGCCGGGGCGGAGGGCGGAGATCAGCTTCTCGTGGCCCGCGCCGACGGCGAAATCGCCTTCGGTGCCGGGAACTACGACCTGCTGGACCTCACCGGAGAAGATGAGCTTCTCCGGCGAGACGAGTTCGAACGGGAACGCGGCCATGGCCGGTCTCCTTCAGTGAGCGCTTACGCGGCTTCGGCGGCGAGCTTCTGGGCCTTCTCGACCGCTTCCTCGATCGTGCCGACCATGTAGAAGGCGGCTTCGGGGAGGTGGTCGTACTTGCCGGCGCAGAGGTCCTTGAAGCCCTTGATCGTGTCGGCGAGCGACACGAGCTTGCCGGGCGAGCCCGTGAACACTTCCGCGACGTGGAAGGGCTGCGACAGGAAGCGCTCGATCTTGCGGGCGCGGGCGACGGTGAGCTTGTCTTCTTCCGAGAGCTCGTCCATGCCCAGGATCGCGATGATGTCCTGCAGCGACTTGTAGCGCTGGAGGATCGACTGGACCTGACGGGCCACGCCGTAATGCTCCTCGCCGACGATCATCGGCGACAGCATGCGCGAGGTGGAGTCGAGCGGGTCCACCGCCGGGTAGATGCCCTTTTCCGCGATCGAGCGCGACAGCACGGTCGTCGCGTCGAGATGGGCGAAGGACGCGGCGGGCGCCGGGTCGGTCAGGTCGTCGGCGGGCACGTAGATGGCCTGCACCGAGGTGATCGAGCCCTTGGTGGTCGTGGTGATGCGCTCCTGCAGCGCGCCCATGTCGGTCGCGAGCGTCGGCTGATAACCCACCGCCGAAGGAATGCGGCCGAGAAGCGCCGACACTTCCGAACCCGCCTGCGTGAAGCGGAAGATGTTGTCGACGAAGAACAGCACGTCCTGACCCTGGTCGCGGAAGTGCTCGGCGACCGTGAGGCCGGTGAGCGCGACGCGGGCGCGGGCGCCCGGGGGCTCGTTCATCTGACCGTAGACGAGGGCGCACTTGGAGCCCTCGCCGCCGCCGTGCTTGTTCACGCCGGATTCGATCATCTCGTGATAGAGGTCGTTGCCCTCACGGGTACGCTCGCCGACGCCCGCGAACACGGAGTAGCCGCCGTGCGCCTTCGCGACGTTGTTGATGAGCTCCATGATGAGCACGGTCTTGCCGACGCCGGCGCCGCCGAACAGGCCGATCTTGCCGCCCTTGGCGTAAGGCGCGAGCAGGTCGACGACCTTGATGCCCGTTTCGAGGATCTGCGCGTCGGTCGACTGCTCCGAATAGGACGGGGCGGGCTGGTGGATCGGGCGAAGACCTTCGCTCGCCACCGGACCGGCTTCGTCCACCGGCTCGCCGATGACGTTGATGATGCGGCCGAGCGTGCCGGCGCCGACCGGAACGGCGATCGGGGCGCCGGTGTCCGTCACGGGCTGGCCGCGGACGAGACCTTCCGTCGTGTCCATCGAAATGGTGCGGACGGAGTTCTCGCCGAGATGCTGGGCGACTTCGAGCACGAGACGGTTGCCGTTGTTGACGGTCTCGAGCGCGTTCAGGATTTCCGGGAGGTGCCCGTCGAACTGCACGTCGACGACGGCGCCGATCACCTGGGTGACGCGGCCGGTGGGCACGGTTTTCTTGGCCATGGTGCTGTCCTCGGTCCTTGTCCGGTCAGAGCGCTTCCGCGCCCGAAATGATTTCGATCAGTTCCTTGGTGATCATCGCCTGACGCGTCCGGTTGTAGGTCGTCGTCTGCTTCTTGATCATCTCGCCCGCATTGCGCGTGGCGTTGTCCATCGCGCTCATGCGCGCGCCCTGTTCGGACGCGGCATTCTCCAGCAGCGCGCGGAAGACCTGCATCGACAGGTTGCGCGGCAGGAGCGAGGCGAGGATTTCGGCCTCGTCGGGCTCGTAGTCGTAGGGGGCCTCGTCGGCGGCGCCGGCGGCGGCTTCCGGGATCTCGGCCGGGATCATCTGCAGCGCCGTCGGGATCTGCGCGATCACCGAACGGAAGCGCGAATAGAAGATCGTGCAGACGTCGAATTCGCCCGCCTCGAACATCGAGATGATGCGGCGGCCGATTTCGTCGGCGTGCTCGAAGCCGATATTGCGGACGGAACGCAGCTCGATCAGATCGACGATCTGCTTTTCGAACTGACGCTTCAGGACGTCATAGCCCTTCTTGCCGACGCAGAGGATCTTGACCGTCTTGCCTTCGGCCTGAAGCGCGATGATCCGCTCGCGCGCCAGACGCGCGATCGAGGAATTGAACGCGCCGCACAGGCCGCGTTCGGCCGTGAAGACGACGAGCAGATGCGTCTTGTCGTTGCCGGTGCCCGTCAGAAGACGGGGAGCGGCCGGGTTGCCCGCCACGCCCTTGGCGACGTTGGCGAGCACCTTGTTCATGCGCTCCGCATAGGGACGCGCCGCCTCGGCCGCGGTCTGGGCGCGACGGAGCTTGGCCGCCGCGACCATCTGCATGGCCTTGGTGATCTTCTGCGTCGCCTTCACCGAGGCGATGCGATTGCGTAGGTCCTTCAGCGAAGGCATTCGCCCGCCCCTTTACCGGATCAAGCGAAGGACTTGGCGAAGGCGTCGACGACGTCCTTCAGCTTCTTCGCGGAGTCGTCCGAGAGATCCTTCGACGTACGGATCGCGTCGAGCAGGTCCTTGTGCTTCGTGCGGAGCAGGCCGAGCAGGCCGTCTTCGAACGCCTTCACGCGGTTGACCGGCAGCGCGTCGAGATAGCCGTTCACGCCGGCATAGATCACGCAGACCTGCTCTTCCGTCTGCAGGGGCGAGAACTGCGCCTGCTTGAGAAGCTCGGTCAGACGGGCGCCGCGGTTGAGCAGGCGCTGCGTGGTGGCGTCGAGGTCGCCGCCGAACTGGGCGAAGGCGGCCATCTCGCGGTACTGGGCGAGCTCGCCCTTGATCTTGCCCGCGACCTTCTTCATCGACTTCGTCTGCGCGGCGGAGCCGACGCGCGACACCGAGAGGCCGACGTTCACCGCCGGGCGGATGCCCTGGTAGAACAGATCCGTCTCGAGGAAGATCTGGCCGTCGGTGATCGAGATCACGTTGGTCGGGATGTAGGCGGACACGTCGTTCGCCTGCGTCTCGATGACCGGCAGAGCCGTCAGCGAGCCCGAGCCGTTGTCCTTGTTCAGCTTCGCGGCGCGCTCGAGCAGACGAGAATGCAGATAGAACACGTCGCCCGGATAGGCTTCGCGGCCCGGAGGACGACGGAGCAGCAGCGACATCTGACGATAGGCGACCGCCTGCTTGGAGAGGTCGTCATAGATGATGACGGCGTGCATGCCGTTGTCGCGGAAATACTCGCCCATGGTGCAGCCGGTGAACGGCGCCAGGAACTGCATCGGGGCCGGATCGGACGCGGTGGCCGCGACGACGATCGAATATTCCAGCGCACCCTGCTCTTCGAGCACCTTCACGAACTGCGCGACGGTGGAGCGCTTCTGGCCGACCGCGACGTAGACGCAGTAGAGCTTCTGGCTCTCGTCGCCCGCCTGGTTGACGGCCTTCTGGTTCAGGATCGTGTCGAGCGCGATCGCGGTCTTGCCGGTCTGGCGGTCGCCGATGACGAGCTCGCGCTGGCCGCGGCCGATCGGGATGAGCGCGTCGACGGCCTTCAGGCCGGTCGACATCGGCTCGTGCACCGACTGGCGCGGAATGATGCCCGGCGCCTTGACGTCGACGCGCATGCGCTTGTCGGCCTTGATCGGGCCCTTGCCGTCGATCGGGTTGCCGAGGGCGTCGACGACGCGGCCGAGAAGGCCCTTGCCGACGGGGGCGTCGACGATGGCGCCCGTGCGCTTCACCGTCTGGCCTTCCTTGATGTCCCGGTCGGAGCCGAAGATCACGATGCCGACATTGTCGGTCTCGAGGTTCAGCGCCATGCCGCGGATGCCGTTCTCGAACTCGACCATCTCGCCCGCTTGGACGTTGTCGAGCCCGTAGGCACGCGCGATGCCGTCACCGACGGACAGAACCTGTCCGACCTCGGTGACCTCGGCCTCGGAGCCGAAATTCTTGATCTGCTCCTTGAGGATCGCGGAGATTTCTGCGGCGCGGATGTCCATCAGCCGACCTCTTTCATCGCGGTACGAATGCCGTTGAGTTTTGTGCGCAGGGAAGCGTCGACCATCTTGGAGCCGAGCTTCACCACGATGCCGCCGATGATGGCGGGGTCGACCTTCAGGTCCACCGCCACCTTGTCGCCGGCCACGTCCTTGAGTGCCGTCCGGATGCCGTCGAGAACGGCAGCGGAGGGCTTTTCGGCCACCGTCACCTGCGCGCGGACGACGCCGGCGGCGTCGTCGGACAGCGTGCGGAAGGCACGAACCATGTCGCGCACGGCGAAGAGCCGACGCTTGGAAGCTACGAGCTTCAGAAAATTGGCGGCGAGGCCGCCGATGCCGGCCTTGGCCAGCACGGCCGTGATCGCGTTCAGCTGATCGTCGGCCGAGAATACCGGGCTGCGCACGAAGCGCGCGAGATCGTCGCTGGAGGCGATGAGGGCTTCGAAGGCTTCGAGGTCGCGGAGAACGGCGTCGACCTGCCCGGCTTCCTTGGCGAGGTCGAAGAGCGCGCCCGCATAGCGGCCCGCCACCCCTGAAACGATCGAATTCTCTTGAGCCACCGGCCGTCTCTCGTTTGTCCGACGTCTTCCGTTCCGCGACCGTCCCGCTGAGGCGCGGGCGGCGGATCGGACCACCGTCTGGTGTGGATCCGGGTTTCCTTTTCCGGCGTCGCGCAAGCGCGTCCCGCCGGTCCGGTCGACCCGTCAAGGCGGGGGTGAACTAGCATGACAGTCGGGGGGGCGCAACCCGAGCGGATACCCTTCGGTCGGCTACTTTCGGGCGAGAGCGGAGCAAGGCCGCAAGCGTCAGAGAAAGCTCATCGGATCGACGTCGACGGCGACCCTGACGCTGCCCGTCGGCTTGGCCGTGCGGGCCAGCCATGCGCGCAGCCATTGCTGCAGGTCGAAGCCGCGCGGCGTCTTTACGAGCAAGCGGAAACGATGCCGCCCGCGGACGACCGCGATCGGCGCCTCGGCCGGGCCCAGCACCATGGTTCCGGGCGGGGG
This sequence comes from Hyphomicrobiales bacterium, assembly GCA_027483895.1. Taxonomy (GTDB): domain Bacteria; phylum Pseudomonadota; class Alphaproteobacteria; order Rhizobiales; family Beijerinckiaceae; genus JAIXZO01. Next base: position 30,659 of record JAIXTP010000033.1, on the reverse strand, counting down.
CTCGGCCGCGCGGGCCAGCGCCCGGGCATGCAGTTCCGCGGCGTTGCGGTCGTCGGCCGAGACGACGAGCGCCGCCAGCCTTCCGAACGGCGGCAGCCCGGCCTCCCGCCTGATCGCGATCTCCTCGGCGTAGAAGCGCTCCACGTCGCCCGAGAGAAGGGCCTTCATCACCGGGTGGTCGGGCTGGAAGGTCTGCAACAGCGCCCGGCCCGGCACGTCGCCGCGGCCCGCGCGCCCGGTCACCTGCTGCAGAAGCTGGAACGTCCGTTCCCCGGCCCGCGGATCGCCCGAAGCGAGCCCGAGATCGGCGTCCACCACGCCGACGAGCGAAAGCAGGGGAAAATTATGCCCCTTCGCGACGAGCTGCGTGCCGATCACGATCGAGAATTCGCCCTTCGCCACGGCTTCCAGCTCCCGCCTCAGCCTTTCTGTTCCGCCGGGCATGTCGGAGGACAGCGTCAGGATCCGCGCGTCGGGGAAGCGCTCGGCGGCTTCCTCCGCGAGGCGCTCCACGCCGGGGCCGCAGGCGGCGAGGCAATCGAGCGCGCCGCAGGCGGGGCAGGCCTCCGGCCGCCGTTCGAGATGGCCGCAATGGTGGCACATCAGGGCCCGGCGGAATCGGTGTTCGACGAGCCATGCCGTGCAGTTGGGGCATTGGAACCGATGCCCGCAGGCGCGGCACAGGGTCAGCGGCGCATAGCCGCGGCGGTTCAGATAGAGCAGCGACTGCTCGCCGCGGCCGAGCGTCTCGGCCATGGCCCGGACGAGCGGGGGCGAGAGCCAGCGCCCGCGCTCGGGCGCGTCGGTGCGCATGTCGACGGCGGAGACCTTCGGCAGGGCCCGGCCGCCGAATCGGGCCGGCAGCCGCAGGTCGCGATAGCGGCCGTTCGCGGCATTGACGCGGCTTTCGACGGAAGGCGTCGCGGAGGCGAGCACCACGGCCGCCTTTTCGATCCGGCCGCGGACCACCGCCATGTCGCGGGCGTGGTAGCTGACGCCGTCTTCCTGCTTGTAGGCGCCCTCATGTTCCTCGTCGACGACGATCAGGCCGAGGTCGCGGAAGGGGAGGAACAATGCCGAACGGGCGCCCGCGACGACCGCGGCTTCGCCCGACGAGACCGCGGCGAAGGTGCGTTCGCGCCGCCGGCCCGCGATGCCGGAATGCCATTCCGCGGGCCTCACTCCGAAACGGGCCGAGAATCGATCGAGGAACTGCGCCGTCAGCGCGATTTCCGGCACGAGAATCAGCGTCTGCCGTCCGGCCCGGACGGCCTCCGCGACCGCCTCGAAATAGACCTCCGTCTTGCCCGATCCGGTCACGCCTTCGAGCAGGGTCACCGAAAAGTCGTGCTCCGCCACGGCCGTGCGCAGGGCGGCGGCGGCCGCGCTCTGGTCGTCGGACAGCGCCGTGACGGCATGCTCGGGATCGGGCCGCGCCGCGACGGGTACCGGCGCGAGGGCCACCGGTTCCAGCGTGCCTTCGTCGACGAGGCCGTCCACGACCGCCTGGGAGACGCCCGCCGCCTCGGCCAAGGCGCGCTTGGCATGAACGAGACCGCCCTCGGCTGCCGCGATCACGCGGGCGCGGGCCGGCGTCATGCGCTCGGGCGGCGGGCCCGCGAGGCGGACGCCGATCTTCATACGCTCCGGCCGGTCCTGTTCCGGTCCACGAAGCGCCATGCGCAGAACCATGCCGCGCGGCGCGAGCGTGTAGCGCGCCACCCAATCCACGAAGTCGCGCAGGCGCTCCGACAGCGGCGGCGCATCGGCCTTGCCGGAGACGAGCTTGAGATTGCCGCGCCCGGCCCCGCCTTCATTGATCTCCCACACCACGCCGACCGTCTCGCGCGGGCCGAGCGGCACCACGACGACGTCGCCGGGCGCAAGATCGAGTCGGTCCGGAACCGCGTAGCTGTAGGCCCGGTCCAGCGCGAGCGGCACCAGCACGTCCGCCGTGCGCGCGGGGCGGCTTCCGGCATTCGGGGCGGCGGGGGCGGTGCGCGTCTCCATGCCGCAGGATTAGCAGAGATTCGAGCCGGACCGGGACCCGCCCGATCCTTACCGCCCGTTAACCGGCGATCGGTGCAATGCGCGGCATGAGCCCGGTCCCCATCCATGCCGACGCCTTCGCGCTCTGGCACCGTCATCTCGCCTCCGAGCGGCGGGTCGCGGCCGAGACGCTCGAAGCCTATGGCCGGGACGTGAGGCAGTTTCTCGTCTTCTTGTCGTCGCGCCCGCAGGCGCGGCTGGAACGGCTCGCGGCCGCCGACATCCGCGCCTTCATGGCCGCGCGGCGGGCCGAGGGCGTCGTGGGGCGCAGCCTGATGCGGCAACTCGCCGCGATCCGTTCCTTTCTGCGCTTTCTCGAGCGCGAAGGACGGATCGACGCGTCGGCTCTGGCCGTGATCCGTGGTCCCAAGGTCGGGCGCAGCCTGCCGAAGCCTCTCGCCCCCGCCGCCGCCCGCCGCACGACCGACGCCGACAGCCGCGCGGGCGAGGAACGCGATCCTTGGGTTCTCTCGCGCGACGCTGCGGTGCTCTCGCTGCTCTACGGCTGCGGTCTCCGGCTGTCCGAAGCGCTGGGCCTCGCCTGCGAGGATGCGCCGACGGGCGAAAGCGACGTGCTGCGGATCACGGGCAAGGGCGGCAAGACCCGGATGGTCCCCGTCATTCCCGCCGTCCGCCGGGCCTTGGCGGATTATGCGCGGCAATGCCCCTATGCGCTCACGCCCGGCACGCCGTTCTTCCGCGGGGCGAAGGGCGGCCCGCTCAATCCGCGCATCGTGCAGCGGGCGATGGAAACGCTCCGCGGGGCCCTCGGTCTCCCGGAGACGGCCACGCCGCACGCGTTGCGGCATTCCTTCGCGACGCATCTCCTCGCCCGAGGCGGCGATCTTCGCGCGATCCAGGAGCTGCTCGGCCACGCTTCGCTGTCCACCACGCAGATCTACACGGAGGTGGATGCGGCGCGGCTCATCGCCGTCTTCGACCAGACCCATCCGCGTGCGCGCCGCGTCGCCGGTTGACCGCAGGCCCGTCGAAGCCGAATCTCCGAAAAAAGAGGACATGCCCATGACCGTCGCGCCGACCCGCGAGGGCCGTCGCCCGCGGCCCCTGCCGAAGGGCCGCCCGCTCGATCCCGCGGCGCTGGACGAGGTGCGCGCCGTGCTCGGCAACGCGCCCCGGGCGCGCGATCACCTGATCGAGCATCTGCACGTCCTGCAGGATCTGTTCGGCCATCTTTCCGCCCGCCATCTGCGTGCGCTGGCCGAGGAGATGCGGTTGTCCATGGCCGAGGTCATGGAGACGGCGAGCTTCTACGCGCATTTCGACATCGTGAAGGAGGGCGAGACCCCGCCGCCCGGGCTGACGGTGCGGGTCTGTACGTCGGTGTCCTGCATGCTCGCGGGCGGCGAGAGGCTCGCCGAAGCGCTCGCCGCGGGCGTCGATCCGTCCCGCATCCGCGTCGTGAAGGCGCCCTGCATCGGCCGTTGCGCCGAGGCGCCCGCGGCTCTGGTCGGGGACCGCGCGGCGGGGCACGCCACCGTCGAAACGCTGCGTGCCGCGATCGAGGGCGATCTCCGGCCCGAACTGCCCGCCCATGCGGATTTCGAGGACTATAGAGCCGGGGGCGGATACGCCTTGCTCGACCGCGTCCGATCCGGCGCGCTGCCGGTCGACACGCTGATCGGCCTTCTGTCCGACTCAGGTCTGCGCGGTCTCGGCGGTGCGGGGTTCCCGGCCGGCCGCAAATGGTCCGTCGTGCGTGCGCAGCCCGCGCCGCGCCTGATGACCGTGAATGCCGACGAGGGCGAGCCCGGCACGTTCAAGGACCGCCATTGGCTCGAAACCGAACCTCATCGCTTCCTCGAAGGCATGCTGGTCGCGGCCGCCGCGGTCGAGGTGGAGCGGATCTACGTCTATCTGCGCGACGAATATCCGGCCGTCCGCGAAATCCTCACGCGGTCGATCGAGGAGATCGAGGCCGCGGGTCTCGTCGCGCCCGGCTTCGTCGAACTGCGCCGTGGTGCCGGGGCCTATGTCTGCGGCGAGGAGAGCGCGATGCTGGAAAGCATCGAGGGCAAGCGCGGCTTCCCGCGCAAGCGCCCGCCCTTCATCGCCGAGCGCGGGCTCTTCGGCCGGCCGACGCTCAACCACAATGTCGAGACGCTGGTCTGGATCCGACGCATCGTCGAGGAGGGGCCCGCCGCATTCGCCGCCGCGGGCCGCAACGGCGCGAAGGGGTTGCGCTCCTGGTCGGTGTCCGGCCGCGTCAGCCGGCCCGGGCTCTACGTGGCTCCGGCGGGTTCGACGGCGGCGGAGCTTCTGGAGCTGGCGGGCGGCCCGGGCGAGGGGCGGCGCATCAAGGCCTTCCTCCCCGGCGGCGCTTCGGGCGGCATCCTGCCCGCGACCTTCATGGATCGCCCGCTCGATTTCGGCACGCTCGACGATCTCGGCTGCTTCGTGGGCAGCCATGCGGTCGTCTTCCTCGCCGAGGACGACGATCTCGCGGCGGTGGCGACCAATCTCATGCGGTTCTTCGAGCATGAGAGCTGCGGCCAGTGCACGCCCTGCCGCGTCGGCACGGGCAAGGCGGCGGGTCTCCTCGAAGGGGGTCGCGATCAGGTTCTGCTGGCCGATCTCGCGCAGGTCATGGCGGACGCCTCGATCTGCGGACTCGGGCAGGCCGCGGCCAATCCCATCCGCTCCCTGCTGCGCTTCTTCCCCGAGGAGGCCGCGCGATGACCGCGATCCGCTTCACGCTCGACGGCCGGCCCGTCGAGGCCCGACCGGGCGAGACGATCTGGGAGGTCGCGAGGCGCGAGGGCACCGAGATCCCGCATCTCTGCCACCGGCCCGAACCCGGCTACCGCCCCGACGGCAATTGCCGCGCCTGCATGGTCGAGATCGCGGGCGAGCGCGTTCTCGCCCCGTCCTGCTGCCGCGCCCCCGCCGAGGGCATGACGGTTTCGACCGAAAGCGAACGTGCCAAGACCGCCCGCCGGATGGTTCTCGAAATGCTCGCGGCCGATCAGCCGCCGCGTGCCGAGGCCCGCGACGGCGCCTCGCATTTCCTCGCCGAACTCGACCGCGAAGGGCTCGAGGGCTCGCGTTTCGCGGCCTTCGACCATGCACCCGAGCGCGATCTTTCCCATCCGGCCATGCAGGTCGCGATGGATGCCTGCATCGCCTGCGGTCTCTGCGTCCGGGCCTGCCGCGAAGTGCAGGTGAACGACGTGATCGGCATGGCGGGCCGCGGCCATGCCATGCGCCCCGTCTTCGACCTCGCCGACCCGATGGGGGAATCGACCTGCGTCGCCTGCGGCGAATGCGTGCAGGCCTGCCCGACGGGCGCCTTGATGCCCGCATCCGTCGTCGACGTCGCGACCGGTGCGGGCGCCCGCTCGGCCGAAGACAAGGTGGAGAGCGTCTGCCCGTTCTGCGGCGTCGGCTGCCGCGTCACCTTCAACATCCGCGACGGCCGCATCGCATGGGTCGACGGCGCCGATGGCCCGGCCAACGAGAACCGGCTTTGCGTGAAGGGCCGCTTCGGCTTCGACTATGTCGCGAGCCCGCAACGCCTGACGGTGCCGCTCATCCGCCGGGAGGGTGCGCTGAAAGGCCTGAACGTCGATCCCGCTGACCCCTTCACCCATTTCCGCGAAGCGACGTGGGAGGAGGCGATGGAGCGCGCGGCGGGCGGGCTCGCCGCCCTGCGCGATCGTATCGGCGGGCGGGCCGTGGCGGGCTTCGGCTCCGCCAAGGGCTCGAACGAGGAGGCCTATCTCTTCCAGAAGCTCATCCGCACGGGCTTCGGGCACAACAATGTCGATCACTGCACCCGGCTCTGCCACGCCTCCTCGGTCGCGGCACTGCTCGAAGGCATCGGCTCGGCGGCGGTCACGGCGACCTTCGACGAGGCGCTGAAGGCCGACGTGATCGTCGTGATCGGTGCCAATCCGGTCGAGAACCATCCCGTCGCGGCCACCTATTTCAAGCAGGCGGTCAAGCGCGGCGCCAAGCTCGTCGTGATGGATCCGCGCGGGCAGGCCTTGAGGCACCACGCGGCGCACATGCTGCGCTTCCGCCCGGGCTCCGACGTGGCGCTGCTCGACGCGATGATGAACGTCATCGTGTCGGAGGGGCTCCACGATCCGGCCTATGTCGCCGAGCACACCGAAAATTTCGAGCGTCTCGTCGCGCATCTCGCGCCCTACACGCCCGAGGCGATGAGTCCGATCTGCGGCATCGATCCCGAGACGATCCGGACCGTGGCGCGACTGTATGCGACGGCCGAGCGGGCCATCATCTTCTGGGGCATGGGCGTGTCGCAGCACGTCCACGGCACGGACAATGCGCGCTGCCTGATCTCGCTCGCGCTGATGTGCGGGCAGGTGGGCCGCGAGGGTACGGGCCTGCATCCGCTGCGGGGCCAGAACAACGTGCAGGGTGCGTCCGATGCGGGGCTCATCCCCATGATGCTCCCCGATTACGCGCGCGTCGGAAACGACGTCCGGCGCGGTGCTGTGGAAGCGCTCTGGGGTGCGGCGCTGGATCCGGCCCCCGGCCTGACCGTGGTCGAGATCGTCGACGCGATCGGACGGGGCGAGATCAAGGGCCTCTACGTGATGGGCGAGAACCCGGCGATGTCGGACCCCGACGCCGCCCATGCCCGTGAGGCGTTGGCCAAGCTCGACCATCTCGTCGTGCAGGACATCTTCCTCACCGAGACGGCGATGTTCGCCGACGTCGTGCTGCCCGCCTCGGCATGGCCGGAAAAGACCGGCACGGTGACCAACACCAACCGGCAGGTCCAGCTCGGGCGCCCGGCGCTGAAGCCGCCGGGCGAAGCGCGCGAGGATTTCGCGATCCTCGTCGAGATGGGCCGGAGGCTCGGTCTCGATTGGCGCTACGCGCATCCGCGCGAGGTCTTCGCCGAGATGAAGCGCATCATGCCGTCGCTCGACAACATCTCGTGGGAGAGGCTGGAGCGCGAGGGCGCGGTGACCTATCCGGTGGACGGGCCCGACGTTCCGGGACATGCGGTCGTCTTCGGCGACCGCTTCCCGACCGAGACCGGCCGGGCGCGTTTCGTCCCCGCCGCCGTCACCTCGCCCGCCGAGACGCCCGACCCGGATTACCCGATGGTGCTGACGACGGGCCGGCAGCTCGAACATTGGCATACGGGGTCGATGACGAGGCGTTCCGCGACCCTCGACCGGCTCGAACCCGGGCCGACCGCGAGCCTGCATCCGCAGACCCTGCGGCGCCTCGGCGTCGCGGCCGGCGAGGCGGTGCGCCTGTCCACCCGGCGCGGCACGATCACCCTGACCGCGAGAGCGGACGAGGCTATGCAGCCCGACATGGTCTTCGTGCCCTTCGCCTATGTGGAAGCGGCGGCGAACATCCTCACCAATCCGAAGCTCGATCCCTTCGGGAAGATCCCCGAATTCAAATATTCCGCAGTGAGGGTCGAGCGCGCCTGATCGGTTCGGCCGCCCGTCGCGTAGGACGGGCATGACCGCCCTCGACCTCTTCTCCGACGCGCCCTCCGACCGGCCGGCCGAGCCTCTCGTTCCCACTCGGGAAGAGGGGCTCCGGCGCCTGCGTGATTTCCTGCCGCGGGCCGGCGCGGCCTATGCGGCGCGGCGCAACCACGACGAGGGACCGGGCCGCCGCAACGTCTCGCGCCTCTCGCCCTGGATCCGGCATCGGCTGATCACCGAGGAGGAGACCGTCGCCGCCGTCCTCGCACGCCATTCCTACGACGCGGCCGAGAAATTCGTGCAGGAAGTCTTCTGGCGCACCTATTGGAAGGGCCATCTCGAAATGCGTCCGGCGCTCTGGTCCGGCGCGCGCGACGGGGCCGTCGCGCTCCGCGAAGCCGCCTCCCCGGCGTTCCTCGCCCGACTTGCGGACGCCGAAGAAGGCCGGACCGGGATCGACTGCTTCGATGCATGGGCCCGCGAACTCGCCGAGACCGGCTTTCTCCACAACCACACCCGTATGTGGTTCGCCTCGATCTGGATCTTCACCCTGCGCCTGCCGTGGGAGCTAGGGGCCGACCTCTTCCTGCGCCGGCTCGCCGATGCGGACGCGGCGTCCAACACCCTGTCGTGGCGCTGGGTCGCGGGGCTCCATACCAAGGGCAAGCATTACGTCGCCCGCGCCGACAATATCGAGAAACATACGGGCGGACGGTTCTCCCCGCGCGGTCTCGCCGCTTCTCCCGAGCCGCTGGTCGAAGCGGATGCGGTGCAGCCGGGGCCGATCCGTGCGCCCGTCCCTCCGCGCGCGGACCTGTCCTCGATCCTCCTCGTCACGGAAGAGGATCTGCGGCCGGAGGATCTCGATCTTCCTTGGCCGAGCATCCGCGGCATCGCGGCCTTCTGCGCGCCGGATGCGCGTTCCTCCGCGCCCGTCTCCGAGGCTGCGCGCCTCTTCACGACGCAAGCCGTCCGGATCGCGGCCGAAAGGCTCGCTGAGGCCCGCGGGCTTCCGCTCGCATGGATCGAACCCGGCGACGCGGCGGCGCTCGAAGCGGCGCTGGGCGGAGCGGAACAGGTCGTTACGGGCTTCATCCCCGTCGGCTGGACGGCGGACGCCTTGGTGCCGGTCCGGAGGGCGCTTGCCGCCCGCGGCATTCCCTTCGCGCAAGCGCTTCGTCCGTGGGACGCGCGGGCGTGGCCCCATGCGCGCCGCGGCTTTTTCGCGTTCAAGGAGCATCTGCCCGCGCTGTGTCGCGCGATCGCGTGACCGGCTAGGATCGCGGCATGACGCGTTCCGCCTTCATCCGGGCCAATACCCGGCTCCTTCCCGTGCCGCATGCCCCGGAAATCCGGCTCCATCTGGCCGACGAATCCGTGCCGCTCTGGAAGAAGACGGAAGAGGAGCTGCAGGAAGAGGGGCTGCCGCCGCCCTTCTGGGCCTTCGCATGGGCAGGCGGGCAGGCGCTCGCGCGCTACATTCTCGACCATCCCGAAACCGTGCGCGGGCGAACGGTGCTCGATTTCGCCTCCGGCTCCGGTCTCGTCGCCGTCGCAGCGGCCATGGCGGGTGCGGCCGAGGTCACGGGCGCCGACATCGACGTCTTCGCCGCCGAAGCCATTCTTCTGAACGCGGAAGCCAACGGGATCCGCGTCGCGCCGCGGGCCGACGACGTGATCGGCCGCGACGAGGGATGGGACGTCGTTCTCGCCGGCGACGTCTGTTACGAGCGCGACATGGCCGCACGCGTGATGGATTGGCTCTCCGCGCTCGCGGACCGTGGCGCGACGGTCCTCATCGGCGACCCCGGGCGCAGCTATCTGCCCAAGGACCGGCTCGAAGCGGTGGCGGAATATCGCGTGCCCACCACGCGGGAGCTGGAGGATTCCGAGATCAAGAAGACGCAGGTCTGGCGTTTCAGGCGGATCTGACCGGGCCCGTTTCGAAAGCGGCTTCGAGATCGAAGGTGCTCCGCTCGCCGACGGCGTCGAAATGTTCGGCGAGAAAGCGCTCGCCTGCGGCACGGCCGGCTTCGAAGAGGCGGCCGAAAAAGGCCCAGTTCGCCTGAAGTCGGCTCGCGACGTCGAGATCTTCGATTCCCTCATGCGCCTCGACGCGGTGCATGCGCACCGAGCGGTAATGCGGATCCTTGAGCGCGCCCGTGGCGATCAGCCTCGAGACGAATGCGATGGCCCGGAATTCGTGCAGCAAGGAAGCATTGAAGGCGATCTCGTTGGCGCGTTCGAGGATGTCGGCTGCCGTCTCCGGTACCCGCTCGCGGACTATGGGGTTGATCTGCACGAGCACGATGTCGTCGATCGTCTTCTCGTCGAAGAACGGGAACAGCGCGGGATTTCCTAGAAAGCCGCCGTCCCAATAGGGCTCGCCGTCGATCTCCACCGCCCGGAACAGATAGGGCAGGGCGGCCGAGGCCATGACCACGTCCGGCCGGAGGTCCTTTCGGCCGAAGATCCGGATGCGGCCGGTCTTCACGTTGGTCGCCGCGATATGCAGCTTCGGCCCGTCCTGCGAGCGGATCGCCTCGAAGTCGATATGGCGTTCCACCACCGCCCGCAGAGGATTGATGTCGAGCGGATTGACGCTGTAGGGCGACAGCACGTTGCGCGTCGCCTCCATCAGGTTCTGGCCCGCCGCGGCGCCGAGCTTCCACGGCGTCAGCATCAGTTCGACGACGCCGCGCGCGCTTTCCGGAACATGCCCGTCGACCGCCAGATCCCGCCAGAACGCCCGCAGCGCGGCGCGCGCGCCTTCCGGCCCGCCGGCGCAAAGGCCGGAGGCGAGGATCGCCGCATTCACGGCGCCCGCGCTCGTGCCGCTGATCGCGCCGATCTCCAGCCGTTCGTCTTCGAGAAAGGCGTCGAGCACGCCCCAGGTCACGGCGCCGTGCGCGCCGCCGCCCTGAAGCGCGAGGTTGATGCGCTTGGTGCCGCCGCGCTTGCGACGGCCTTTCGGGGGAAACGCGCTCACTGAGCCGTCCAGCCTCCGTCGATCACCAGATTCGATCCCGTGATCTGCGAGGCGGCATCCGAGCAGAGGAAGAGGGCCGCCGCCGCGACCTGATCCACCGTGACGAACTGCTTCGTCGGCTGGCGCTCCAACATCACGTCGTTGATGACCTGCTCGCGCGTCATGTTGCGCGCGGTCATCGTGTCGGGGATCTGCGCCTCGACCAGCGGCGTCCAGACATAGGCCGGCGAGATGCAGTTGACCGTGATGCCCATGGTCGCGACTTCGAGCGCGACCGCCTTGCTCAGGCCGGTGAGGCCGTGCTTGGCCGCGACATAGGCCGATTTGAACGGAGAGGCCGTCAGCGAATGGGCCGAGGCCGTCGAGACGATCCGGCCCCATTTCCGCTTCTTCATGCCCGGCAGCGCGGCCCGCATCGTGTGGAAGGCCGAATTCAGATTGATCGCGATCACGCGGTCCCACTGCTCGATCGGGAACTCGTCCACGGGCGCGACATGCTGGATGCCCGCATTGTTGACGAGAATGTCGACCGAGCCCAACGCGTCCTCGGCCTCGCGCACCATGGCCGCGATCTCGCCCGGCTTCAGCATGTTCGCGGGCGAGTAGAGCACCTTCACGCCGAACTCTTCCGCGAGGCCCGCGCGGGTCTTCTCGATCTGCACGGCATCGCCGAGGCCGTTCAGCATCACGTTCACGCCTTCCTTGGCGAGCGCGCGGGCGACGGCGAGCCCGATGCCCGAGGTGGACCCCGTCACGAGGGCGTTGCGTTTGGCAAGCGACATGGCGTCTTTCTCCGAAGAACGGCGGCGCGGCATGTCCTTGCCGCACCGCAACATAGCAGCGCGTCCGTACGGGTGGCACCGCACGGGGCGCGTGATAGGATCACATCCGACGCGGACCGCGAACGGCCATGGACGATCATCACCATCATACTTCCGGCCGAGACGGCCATGACTGCGCCCACGCGCACGACCACGCCGCCCGGGCCCCCGAGGCCTTGGCGCGGGCGGAGGACGATTGCCGCGCGCGCGGAGAGCGTCTCACGCCGGTGCGCCGGCGCGTGCTCGAAGCGCTTTACCGGACGCACCGGCCGCTCAGCGCCTACGACATCGCCGAAAGCCTTCCGCCGGAAGAGGGCGGCAAGCGGCTCTCCGCGGTCAGCGTCTATCGGGCGCTCGATTTCCTGATGGCGCAGGGCTTCGTCCACAGGCTCGAGAGCCGCAACGCCTTCATCGCCTGCCCCTCCCATCATGCGCCCGGCGACGTCATCGTCTTCCTCATCTGCGACCGCTGCGGCGGCGTCGACGAGCGGCAGTCCGACGAGCTGCGCGGCGCGCTCGGCCGTCTGGCCGAGGCGAACGGCTTCGAACCGCGCTCGCGCATCATCGAGGTCGCCGGCGCCTGCGCCCATTGTCGCGAGGCGGCTTGATCGCCCCGCTCACGCTCGCCATTCTTCGCGCGACGCCTTCGCCGGCTTCCGCTCAGGACCCCCGATCATGACCTCTCCCTGCCTCCCCGAACCCGTCGCAGCCGGTCCTGCGGAGCGTCGCCGGACGGTCCCCGTCGACATCGGCGGCGTCGTCGTGGGCGGCGGGGCGCCCGTCGTCGTCCAGTCGATGACCAATACCGACACGGCCGATATCGACGGCACGGTCGCGCAGGTCGCGGCCCTCGCCCGGGCGGGATCCGAGATCGTCCGCATCACGGTGGACCGCGACGAGGCTGCCGCCGCGGTGCCGCATATCCGCGAAAAGCTCCTGAAGCGCGGCGTCGACGTGCCGCTCGTCGGCGACTTCCATTACATCGGCCACAAGCTTCTGGCCGATCATCCCGCCTGCGCCGAGGCGCTGGCCAAGTACCGGATCAATCCGGGCAATGTCGGCTTCAAGGACAAGAAGGACCGGCAGTTCACCGCGATCGTCGAAATGGCGATCCGCCACGGCAAGGCGGTCCGCATCGGCGCAAATTGGGGTTCGCTCGATCAGGAGCTGCTCACCCATCTCATGGACATCAACGCCGCGAGCCCGCGGCCCATCGATGCGCGCGCGGTGACGCGCGAGGCGATGGTTCAGTCCGCCCTGCTGTCGGCCGAGCGGGCCGTCGAGATCGGCCTGCCGCAGAACCGCATCGTGCTGTCCGCCAAGGTCTCGGCGGTGCAGGACCTGATCGCCGTCTACCGCATGCTGGCCGCGCGCTCGGATTTCGCCCTGCATCTCGGCCTGACCGAAGCGGGCATGGGCTCGAAGGGCATCGTCGCGTCCTCCGCCGCGCTCGGCATTCTCCTGCAGGACGGGATCGGCGATACGATCCGCGTCTCGCTGACGCCCGAACCCGGCGGCGACCGTACGCTCGAGGTGAAGGTCGCGCAGGAGATCCTGCAGACCATGGGCTTCCGCACCTTCGTGCCGCTCGTCGCCGCCTGTCCGGGCTGCGGGCGCACCACCTCCACGGTGTTCCAGGAACTCGCCCGCGACATCCAGAGCTGGATCGTGACCTCGATGCCCGAGTGGAAGACGCGCTATGCGGGCGTCGAGACGCTGAACGTCGCGGTGATGGGCTGCATCGTGAACGGGCCGGGCGAATCGAAGCATGCCGATATCGGCATCTCCCTGCCGGGCACCGGCGAAGCGCCTTCGGCGCCCGTCTTCGTCGACGGGAAGAAGGTCGCCACGCTGCGCGGTCCGGGCATCGCGGCGGAGTTCAAGACAATGGTCGCCGACTATATCGAGACGCGCTACGGCGCGGGCCGTTCCGCCGCCGAGTGACGCCCCGCGTCAAAGTGCGGTGGCGCCGATATTGATGCTGAGCGCCACCACCACGATGTTGAAGAAGAACGAAAAGATGCCGTGGATCATGGAGATCCGCCGCATGCGGCCGTTGGTGGTGATCACGTCGGCGGTCTGCGACGCGCAACCGATCACGAACGCGTAGTAGAGAAAATCTCCGTAGTCCGGAGCGGGCGTTTTCGGAAATTCGAGCCCTCCGTCGCCGGCGCCCGCCAGTCCGAGGTGGAACGCGTGCGCATAATGCAGCGCGAACATCACCTGCGTGAACGTCCATGACAGGGCGATCGTCAAGGCGGCCAGCGCGAGATGCGGCGCGGGGGCGGCAAGCTGCTTCAACGACGCGAGTTCGATCACGATCGCCGCGATGCTGACGCCCGCCGCCGACATCGCGAGCGCGATCATGGCGAGGCCGCCGTCGCCGTATCGCTGGGCCCTTTCCTTGATGTCCGCGGGCGTCGACCGGCGGATCAGCAGCCAGACGATCGCGAGATAGACCGAGATCGCGGCGTCCCAGGCGGTCAGCACCCGGGCGCTGTGCCGTGTGATCTCCGGCAGGAGGAGATAGGTGAGAATGCCGGCCGAGGCGGCGACGATCAGCCGCGTCCGCGCCCGGATCGAAGCGAGGTGATGCCGAAGGCCGCCCGTCCGATGCCTTTCGGTCAATGCCCCCGCTCCACGGTGAAGCGCAGCGCGGCCCTGAGCATCGAGGCTTCTTCGCCGAACCCGGCGAGCGTTTCGAGCGCGACGCGCGCGAGTCGGTCGCGTTCCGCCTTTGCGCCCGCAAGGCCGAGACGGCCGACGAGGGTCGCCTTGCCGCGCTCCGCATCCTTGCCGGTCGCCTTGCCGAGCGCTGCGGCATCCGCCTCGACGTCCAGAATGTCGTCGGCGATCTGGAAGGCGGCACCCAGCGCCTTGCCGAAGCCCAGAAGCGCCGCGCGCTTCTCCTCGGAGGCGCCTGCGACGAGGGCGCCGGCCTCCGTCGCGAAGGCCAGCAGCGCGCCCGTCTTCATGCTCTGCAGGATGCGGATCTCGTCCTCCCCGAGGACGAGGGGCTTTCCGTCCGGGCTGTTGCGGCCCTCGGCGTCGAGATCGAGCGCCTGTCCGCCCACCATTCCGCCCACGCCCGAGGCTCGGGCGAGGCCCGTCACGAGCCGCAGGCGCACGGCGGGGTCGGGATGCACCTCGTCCGAGGCCATGGCGTCGAAGGCGAGGGTGAGCATGCCGTCGCCCGCCAGGATCGCGGCGGCTTCGTCGAAGGCCTTGTGCAGCGTGGGGCGACCGCGGCGCATGTCGTCGTCGTCCATGGCGGGCAGATCGTCATGGATCAACGAATAGCAGTGCACCAGCTCCAGCGCGGCGCCCGCGACGAGTGCGCCCGCTTCGGAGCCGCCGCAGGCCAGCGCGCTCTCCACCAGAAGGAACGGCCGCAGCCTCTTGCCGCCGCCCATCGCGCCGTAACGCATCGCGCCCATCAGGCGGGGCGGGCGAGCGATCTCGCCGGCCGCCACGCGGTCCGACAGCAGACGGTCGAGCGTGGTTTCGATCCGCTCCGCCACGGCGGCGAGCCTCGCGGGGAAGAGAGCGTCGGCGGACATGGCTGAACTCCGGTACGGGTCGTGCCCCGGCTTGCCGGAATGCTCGGGGTCGGTCAAGTTTCCGCAGGGTCGTGCACACGGGGATCTCGGGCGTGCTCATCCGCCGCGTCTTCCGCCTGATCGTCGCAGCCGCCGCCTCGGTGGTGCTGCTCTGGGCGGTGCTGATCCTCGCTTGGCGCTTCCTGCCGCCCGTCTCGGTGCTCATGCTCGCGCGCCACGCGACCTTCGAGCCCGTCGACCGCCGCTGGGTGCCGCTTTCCGCCGTCTCGCCGCGCCTGATCGCCGCCGTCGTCGCATCCGAAGACGCGAAGTTCTGCCGTCACGGCGGAGTCGATTGGGATGCGCTCTTCGACGTCCTCGACGAAGCGGGAGAGGACGGCCCGTCCCGCGGCGCCTCGACGCTCACGATGCAGACCGTCAAGAACCTGTTCCTGTGGCCGTCGCGCTCCGTGGTCCGGAAGGGGTTCGAAATTCCGCTCGCTCTCGCCCTCGACCTCCTCTGGACGAAGGAGCGGATCCTCGAGGTCTATCTCAACGTGGCCGAATGGGGCCCGGGCATCTTCGGCATCGAAGCGGCGGCCCGGGTGCGCTTCAACAAATCCGCCGCGAGCCTGAGCGCGCGCGAGGCGGCGTTGCTGGCCGCCGCATTGCCCGATCCGAAACGCCGCGATCCCGCGCATCCCGGCCCCGGTCTCGCGCGGCTGGCCGGGTCGGTGATGAGCCGCGCCGCCGGGATGGAGCCGTGGCTGGATTGCCTTCCCAAACGAAGCGCTCCGGAAAGGTCGTGAGGGGGCTGGCGTTTCCCGATGCGAGGCTGTATAGCACCGGCTCGATTTCGCGGCGGCCCTTCGCGGTACGTCCGCCGTACCATCCGGAGAGTTTCCATGGCCGTTCCGAAAAAGAAAGTGTCGCGCATGAAGCGCGGCTTCCGCCGTTCCGCCGACGCCCTTGCCGCCCCGACCTATGTCGAGGACAAGGACTCGGGCGAGCTGCGTCGTCCCCACCACGTCGACCTGAAGACCGGCATGTATCGCGGTCGCCAGGTGCTCGCGGTGAAGAAGGCCGACTGAGCGGCTTTTCGCATCCCGATTCAAAAAGGGCGGCCTCGCGGCCGCCCTTTTTCGTTCGAGGCCCGGGGCGCTCAGCGGCCCGAGAGCTTGTCGAGCCGCTTCTGCATTTCCGCGAGTTCGCGCTTGAGACCGTCGAGGTCCTCTGCCGGCGTGTCGGCGTTTTCGGCCTTGCCCGCGGCGTTCTTCTTCGCCTCTTCCGCCTTGGCGACGGCGAAGGGCGCGAACATCGACATGGCGTCGCGGAACATGGCCATGTTCTTCTGCGCCTGCTCCTCCATCGCGCCGATCATCGAGCCGCCGAAGGTCCCGGCGAACTGGTCGCGGAACTTCTGCTGGTTCTCGGTGAGCGAGCGGATCGAATATTCCAGATAGCTCGGCACCAGAGACTGCATGCTGTCGCCGTAGAAGCCGATCAGTTGGCGCAGGAAATTCACCGGCAGCAGGTTCTGCCCGTTCTTCGATTCCTGCTCGAAGATGATCTGGGTCAGCACCGAGCGGGTGATGTCCTCGCCCGATTTCGCGTCCGTCACGACGAAGTTCTCGCCGCGCTTCACCATCGACGCGAGATCGTCCAGCGTGACGTAGGTGCTCGTTCCCGTGTGGTAGAGCCGCCGGTTCGCGTATTTCTTGATGGCGATGGGCGTGTTTTCTTTGCTCATGTTTCTCGCCGTTTGCGCGGCCGCTCCCCCCGAGGGCCGCGGGACCACAGGGTAATCCGGTTGCACTGCGGGAGAAAAGACCCTTTCGACTTTGGTCCATCAGCAACTCGGCCGCCGTCGAAAGGCTGAGAACGCGATCCTCGGCCGGCGCTTGACGCGCGGGGGCCCCGGGTCCGAAACTTCTTCGAACTCGACAACGGCCCGTCGTGTCGATACGGCACGTCCGGACCCAACCTTCCTTACGGAGGAAACTCGGAAATGGCCTCTTCGGACATCGTCATCGTCGGCGCCGCGCGCACGCCCGTCGGATCGTTCAACGGCGCTCTCTCGTCGGTTCCCGCCCACGAACTCGGCGCCATCGCGGTGAAGGCCGCCGTCGAGCGGGCGAAGGTCTCGCCGAACGAGGTGGACGAAGTCATTCTCGGCCAGATCCTCACCGCCGGTCAGGGCCAGAATCCGGCCCGTCAGGCCGCGATGAAGGCCGGCATCCCGCAGGAAGCCACCGCCTGGAACCTCAACCAGCTCTGCGGTTCGGGCCTGCGCGCGGTCGCGCTCGGCATGCAGCAGATCGCCAACGGCGACGCCAAGATCATCGTCGCCGGCGGGCAGGAATCCATGTCGCAGGCGCAGCACGTGTCCTACATGCGCGGCGGCACGAAGATGGGCGACGTGAAGTTCCTCGATTCGATGCTGCGCGACGGCCTGATGGACGCGTTCCACGGCTATCACATGGGCAACACGGCCGAGAACATCGCGCAGCGCTGGCAGATCACCCGCGAGGAGCAGGACGCCTTCGCCGTCGGCTCGCAGAACAAGGCCGAGGCCGCGCAGAAGGCCGGCAAGTTCAAGGACGAGATCGTCCCGGTGACCATCGCTTCCAAGAAGGGCGACATCGTCGTCGATCAGGACGAGTACATCCGCCCCGGCACGACCCTCGACTCCGTCGCCAAGCTGAAGCCCGCCTTCAATAAGGAAGGCTCGGTCACCGCGGGCAACGCCTCCGGCATCAATGACGGCGCCGCCGCCGTCGTGCTGATGACCGCGGCCGAAGCCGAGAAGCGCGGCCTGAAGCCGCTCGCCCGCATCGCCTCCTGGGCGACCGCCGGCGTCGATCCGGCGATCATGGGCACGGGCCCGATCCCGGCGTCGCGCAAGGCGCTCGAAAAGGCCGGCTGGAGCATCGACGATCTCGATCTCGTCGAGGCCAACGAGGCCTTCGCCGCGCAGGCCATCGCGGTCAACAAGGACCTCGGCTGGAACACGGACAAGGTCAACGTGAACGGCGGCGCCATCGCGATCGGTCACCCGATCGGTGCGTCCGGCGCCCGCGTCCTCGTCACCCTGCTGCACGAGATGCAGAAGCGCGGTGCCAAGAAGGGCCTCGCGACGCTCTGCATCGGCGGCGGCATGGGCATCGCCATGTGCCTCGAGCGCTGAGGCGCTCTCGCGGGCGCCCTCCGGGGCGCCCGCCACCAATACCCGGACGCGTAGAGATCCGGGGTCGTGACCAGTCCATGAGGGGGAATTACTATGGCTCGAGTCGCACTCGTGACCGGCGGCACCCGCGGAATCGGCGCCGCGATCGCGAAGACGCTGAAGGCTGCCGGTTACACGGTGGCGGTGAACTACGGCGGCAATGACGAAGCCGCGCAGAAGTTCACGGCCGAGACCGGCATCAAGGCCTACAAGTGGGACGTGGGCGATTACGACGCCTGCGCCGCCGGCATCGCCAAGGTGCAGGCCGAGGTCGGCCCGATCGACGTGCTGGTGAACAATGCCGGCATCACGCGTGACGGCATGTTCCACAAGATGACGAAGGACCAGTGGTCGGCCGTCATCCGCACCAATCTCGACTCGCTCTTCAACATGACCCGCCCGGTCTGGGAAGGCATGCGCGACCGCAGCTTCGGCCGCATCATCGTGATCTCTTCGGTCAACGGCCAGAAGGGACAGATGGGTCAGGTGAACTATTCGGCCGCCAAGGCCGGCGACATCGGCTTCGTCAAGGCGCTCGCCCAGGAAGGCGCGGCCAAGGGCATCACCGTCAACGCGATCTGCCCCGGCTATATCGGCACCGAGATGGTGCAGGCCATCGACGAGAACGTGCTGAAGACGCGCATCCTCCCGCAGATCCCGGTCGGCCGTCTCGGCACGCCCGAGGAGATCGGCCGCTGCGTGGCCTTCCTCGCTTCCGACGACGCGGGTTTCATCACCGGCTCGACGCTCTCCGCCAACGGCGGCCAGAACATGGCCTGAGCGCAGTCGCGCTCGCCGACATGGGGCGCGGTCCGCAAGGTCCGCGCCCGTTTCGTTTTACGACGGCCCAGCTCAACGGTTCGGGCTTGTGCGTCCGGGTCCGCGTGGGTCAATGAACCCTTCGACCCCTCAGGAAGTCAGGTATGTTCCCCGACCGCACCGCCCTGATCATCATCGACATGCAGAAGGGCTTCGAGGAGATCGCGGCGTCTGGGTTGAAACGCAACAATCCGGGTGCGGAGGAAGCGGTCGAACGCCTCCTTGATCGGTTCCGTCGCCGCGGCGGCATGGTGGTGCATGTCCGGCATGCCTCCACCGAGCCTGACTCCGTCTTCAGGCCCGAGCGCGCGGGCTTCGCTCCCATGGACTGCTCGCGCGAGCGGCCGGGCGAGGCCGTCGTGACCAAGACCGTCAACTCGGCCTTCATCGGCACGGATCTAGAGGCGATGCTCCGGCGGAGCGGGATCGATACGGTCGTGATCGTCGGGGCGACAACCAACCACTGCGTCGAGACTACGACTCGTATGGCGGGTAATCTCGGTTTTACGACGCTGCTGGTCCGCGATGCGACGTTTACCTTCGACCGAACCGGCCCCGACGGAGACCGGCATCGGGCCGACGACATCCAAGCAATGACCATGTCGAACCTAAACGGCGAATTCGCGGAGATCGTATGCTCTGACGAGGTGCTCGCGCGCCTAGCCTGAGACGCTTGCCCGGCCGGGAGTCCCGCGCCAATGTCGCGGCCATGTCCGCCTCTTCCGATTCCGCCCGCCGTCGGGCCACGCTCGCCGGCTTCGGGGCCATCGCGCTCTGGGCTTCGCTCGCGTCGCTGACGGCCTTCACCGGCACCATCCCGCCCTTCCAGCTGAACGCGATGACCTTTTTCGCGGGCGCGCTCGCGGGCGCCGCAGGGTGGATCCTGCGGCCGCAGGCCGCGCGCGCCGTCATCCAGCCGTGGCGCGTCTGGCTGGTCGGTCTCGGCGGTCTCTTCGGCTATCACGCGCTCTATTTCGCGGCCCTGCGCCTCGCGCCGCCCGCCGAAGCCGGGCTCGTCAACTATCTCTGGCCTCTGCTGATCGTGCTCGGCTCCGCGCTTCTGCCGGGCGAAAGGTTGCGCGCCGTCCATGTGGTCGGCGCCGTGTCCGGCTTCGCCGGCGTGGCCGTGCTCGCCTTCGGCAAATCGGGCGGGCTCGCTTTCGATCCCGCGCATCTCGCGGGCTATCTCTGCGCCTTCGCCGCCGCCTTCGTCTGGGCGGCCTATTCGCTGCTGTCCCGGCGGATGGGCGAGGTGCCGACCGATGCGGTCACCGGCTTCTGCCTCGCCACCGCGGCTCTCTCCCTCGTCTGCCATCTCGCCTTCGAAAGCACCGTCATGCCCCGCACGAGCGTGGAATGGATCGCTGTCGTCGCGCTCGGGCTCGGTCCCGTCGGCGCGGCCTTCTATCTCTGGGACGTGGGGGTGAAGAAGGGCGACATCCGCATGCTCGGCTTCGCGTCCTACGCGACGCCGGTGCTGTCGACCCTGCTTCTCATCCTTTTCGGCTTCGCCGAGGCGACGCCGGTGCTGCTCGTCTCCTGCGCGCTGATCGTCGGCGGAGCGCTGCTCGCGACGCTTGCGCCGAAGGCCCGGCGTACCGCTCAGGCGGGGCGATAGACGTAGCGATAGGCCGCGCGGAAGCCGAGTTCCGCATAAAGCGCGCGGGCCGGCGCATTGGCTTCCTGCACCTGCAGATAGGCCCTCATCGCACCCTGCCGCCGTCCCCACGCCATCAGCGCCTTCACGGCCCGCCGCGCATGGCCGCGCCGCCGGGCTTCGGGCGCGGTCGCGACGTGGAAGATGCCGAGCAGTCCGTTCCCTGCCGCCCCGCGGGCGAAGGCGACCGGTTCGCCGTCCTCCAGCGCCGTCGCGAAGCCCTGCGGAAGGAGCACGTCGCCGAGAAGCCGCGCGACGACAGCCTTTTCCGAGTCCGGCACGGCGTTCGCTTTCGTCATGCCGGCGAGCCATCCCCCGTCCGGGGTCGGTTCGATCCGGATATCGGGCTCGGCGGCGAGAGTCGGGCCGAGCGGCGCGACTTCGACGGCCGTCGGATCGAGTTCCGGGATGCCGCGTCTGGCCAGTTCCGCTTCGGCTTCCGCACCGGCGAGCGGCGTGATCCGGACCGTGCAGCCGATCCCGCGATCAGCGCAGAGCCGCCGCGCGAGATCGAGCGTCTCCGCGAATGTCCCGGGCGCAGGATCCATCGGGGTCAGGGCGTTGATGCGCTTCGAGCGTGAACCCGTCGCGAAGCGCAGCTCCCAACCGTGGATCCGGACGATCTCCGGCGCGGGCCACGCTTTCGCGCAATGCCGTTCGAGCGCTTCGACGAGCGCGCGGTCCGCGGGCCCGCTCATCGCCCGCCCGCCGGTCGCGGCATCGGGCGCCAGCCCGGCGGCGCGAGTTCGAAACCCGAGAACTCGCAGGCAGGCGCCACCGTGCAGCCCGTCAGCGTCCATGCGCCGAGGCTGGTCGCGGTCTGCCAGACGCCCGCGGGAACGATGAAACAGGGGCGCTGCCCGGCCGTGATGTCGGGGCCCAGAACGATCGCCGAAGCGTCATGACCGTTTTCCGAAATCGTCAGAACCAGCGGCGCGCCCGCATAGTGGTGCCACGCCTCTGCCGCATCCACGCGGTGCCATTCCGACACTTCGCCGACCCCGAGCAGGTAATAGATGTGGCTCGAAGCCGCGCGGCCGCCCTCAACGATCCGCGTATCCCGGAAGGTTTCCCGATAATGGCCGCCTTCGGGGTGAGGCGCGAGGTCGAGCAGACGGACGATCTCGTCGGGCCGCCGGTCGCTTTCGAGATGCAGCACGTCAGCCCCTGTTCTTGGCTTCGCGAAGCGCCGCGAAGACGTCCGCCGGCGAGGCTCCCGGCAGTCCGATCGCGGCCGCGACCGCGGGGTCGCCCGCCCGCAGGAACGGGTTCGTCGCGCGTTCCTCGGCGATGGTCGACGGAACGGTGAATCGGTTCTCGGCCCGCATCCGCTCGACCTCGGCCGCTCGCGCGACCAGCGCGGGGTTGGCGCCGTCGTAGCGCAACGCGAACCGAGCGTTCGACAGCGTGTATTCGTGCCCGCAATAGACCTTCGTGTCCCCGGGCAGAGCCGCCAGCTTGGACAGGGAGTTCCACATCTGTGCGGGCGTTCCCTCGAACAGCCGGCCGCAGCCCAGGGCGAACAGCGTATCGCCGGAAAAGAGAAGTTTCTCGCCCGCGAAGTGGTAGGCGACGTGTCCCAGCGTGTGGCCGGGGGTCTCGATGACCGCGCCCTTCAACGTGCCGACCGCGACCGCATCGCCTTCGCGCACCGTCGCGTCGACGCCGGGTACGCGGTCCCGGTCATGGGCGGGGGCCGTCACCCGCGCGCCGTAACGCGCCTTCAGCGCCTCGACGCCGGCGACGTGGTCGCCGTGATGATGCGTGACGAGAATGTCCGTGAGCCGCCATCCCGCCGCTTCGAGTTCGGCCGCAATGGGCGCCGCCTCGCCCGCATCGATCGAAGCCGTTGCGCCGGTCGCGGGGTCGTGCAGCAGGACCCCGTAATTGTCGGAGCCGATCATGAAAAGGCGGATCTCGGCGGGCATGAGCGTACTTTCCTTCGATTCACGGCTATCATGGCCCGGCGTCGGGGGGCTTTCCACCCCCGGGCAGCCGAACGGAACCGATGCCTCTCGACGTCGTCGACCTCAGGAACTTCTACACCGGCCCCCTCGGTCAGGTGGTCCGGAGAATTCTCGCCTCTGCGGTCGCGGAGCGTTGGCGGGGACTGTCCGGCCTCTCCGTTCTCGGGATCGGTTACGCGACGCCCTATCTCGACCCGATGCGTGGGGAGGCCGAGCGTGCGCTCGCCTTCATGCCGGAGGTCCAGGGCGTGGTGCATTGGCCCCCCGAAGGGCCGTCGGCCGCCGCGCTCGCCATCTCGACCATGTTGCCGCTTCCCGACCAATGCGTGGACCGGATCCTGCTTGTCCATGCGCTCGAGACGGAGGAGGCGCCCGGCGAACTCCTCTCGGAAGTCTGGCGCGTGCTGAGCCCGGGCGGGAGCATGATCGCCGTGGTCCCGAACCGGCGGGGGCTGTGGGCGCGGATGGATACGACGCCCTTCGGCCACGGCCAGCCCTATTCCCGCAGCCAGCTCACGGGCCTGCTGCGCGACAGCCTGTTCTCGCCCGTCTTCTGGGCCGAGCATCTTTATGTGCCGCCGATCCCGCGGCGCGTCTTCATGAGTTCGGCGACCGCTTGGGAGCGGCTGGGGGCAGGGCTTTCGCTGCCCTTTTCCGGGGTGCATCTCGTGGAGGCGACCAAGCTGATGTACCGGCCGGTCCCCGTCCGGAAGGCCCAGCGCGTGCGGCGGATGCGCCCCGTTCTCGTCCCGGTCGCTGCACCGAGCGGTTGAGCCGGGCCGCGGATCCGGGGTGCCCCGCGCCTTGACGAAGACGCCTGCAAAGGTCACTACTCCGCGGCCGTCCGGGACCTCCGGGCACCGCCATTCGATCCCAAGGGGCCGGTCGTCTCCACGATGCGCAGCTATCTCGACTTCGAAAAGCCCGTGGCCGAACTCGAGGCCAAGGCCGACGAACTCCGGACCGTCGCGGAAGAGACCGACTCTCCCGCCATCCGCGACGAGATCGCGAAGCTCGAGCAGCGCGCGCAGCAGGTGCTCGGCGAACTCTATCGCTCGCTCACGCCCTGGCAGAAGACGCTCGTCGCCCGCCATCCCCTCCGGCCGCATTTCAAGGACTATCTCGACGCGCTGATCGAGGAGTTCACCCCGCTCGCGGGCGACCGGAAATTCGCCGAGGATCAGGCCGTGGTGGCCGGCTTCGGGCGTTTCCGCGGCCGCGCGGTCTGCGTGCTCGGGCAGGAAAAGGGCAACGACACCGACAGCCGCCTGAGGCACAATTTCGGCATGGCCATGCCGGAAGGCTACCGCAAGGCGGTCCGGCTCATGGAGCTCGCCGACCGTTTCGGCCTCCCGGTCCTCAGCTTCGTCGACACCGCGGGCGCCTATCCCGGCATCGGCGCCGAGGAGCGCGGGCAGGCCGAGGCCATCGCGCGCTCGACGGAAGCCTGTCTCGCGCTCGGCACGCCGAACGTGTCTCTGGTGATCGGCGAGGGCGGTTCCGGCGGCGCGGTCGCGCTCGCCAGCACCAATTCCGTCCTGATGATGGAACACGCGATCTACACGGTCGCCTCGCCCGAGGCCTCCGCTTCGATCTTGTGGCGCGACTCGGGGCGCGCGCAGGACGCGGCCACCAACATGAAGATCACCGCGCAGGATCTCCTGCGATTCGGTATCGTGGACGGCATCGTCTCCGAGCCGGTCGGTGGCGCCCATCGGGCGCCGGAAGCCGCCATCCGCACGGCGGGCGATGCCGTGGCCGACGCTCTGGCCTCCTTCGAAGGCCTTTCCGCCGAGGACCTGCGCGAACGCCGCGCGGCGAAATTCCTCGCCATCGGACGTAAGATCTGATCAAAATGCGGCGTGGCCTCGGCCGTCGCGACCCGTTTTGCGACGTTCGGGGTAAGGATCGGTAAACCGTCCGGGTCTACGACGATAGGCACCGGATCCGTGTGGACGGTCCGTCGGAGATCGCGTCATGTTCCGCTTCTCGTTCCGTCTCGCGCTCGTCGCCTCCGCCGCGCTCCTGCTGGCGAACTGCGCCGAGGAACGCGCCCGGGTTCCCGCTCGGGCGCTCGCATCGGTTCCCGCCAAGACCGTCGCGCTGATGAGCGAGAAGAACATGGACCGCAACGCGCCCGTGCTGGTGCGCGCCTACAAGCAGGAATCCGAGATCGAAGTCTGGAAGCAGAGCCGCTCCGGCGAATACGTGCTGCTGAAGACCTATCCGGTCTGCCGCTGGTCCGGCCAGCTGGGCCCGAAGACGCGCGAGGGCGACCGGCAGGTGCCGGAAGGCTTCTACAGCTTCACGCCGGCCCATATGAATCCGAACTCTTCCTACTGGCTCTCCTTCAATGTCGGCTATCCGAACCCGAAGGAGCGCGCGATGGGCCGTACGGGCGGCGACATCATGGTGCACGGCACCTGCTCGTCGCGCGGCTGCTTCGCGATGACCAACGAGCAGATGGAAGAGATCTACGCCGTCGTCCGCGACGCCTTCCAGGGCGGGCAGAAATCGGTGCAGTTCCAGTCCTATCCGTTCCGGATGACGGCGGAGAATCTCGCCAAGTTCCGGCACGACCCCAACATGCCCTTCTGGCAGAATCTGAAGGAAGGCTCGGACCATTTCGAGGTCACGAAGCGTGAGCCTTCGGTCGCCTATTGCGGCAAGCGCTACGTCTTCAACGCGTCCGGCGAGGGCCGTTTCGAGCCGACCGGCGCCTGCCCGAACTACAGTGTCGATCAGAGCATCGCTTCCGCGGTGGACGCGAAGCGCCGGGCCGACGAGACCGCGGTCGCCACGCTCGTCGAGCGCGGCGCCCCCGCCGTCCGCGTGCAGTATTCCGACGGCCACCAGCACCCGTCGTTCCGCTCCGCGTCGCGCTCCGTTCCCGCGGACGACGGCATCGTCGTCGCTCAGGCGCCCGCGCGCCGCGATCTCGGCGAGGTCAGCCGTCCCGAAGCCATCGACGCGGTCGCGGAGATCCATGTCGACGCGCAGGGCCGTCCGAAGACCACCGTCGTCGCCGCGAAGCCCGAACCGATCGTGACCGCGAGCGTCCCGGCCGCTCCCGCCCAGTCCGCGCCCGCCGCCAAGGTTGAAGTCGCGAAGGTCGAAGTCGCGAAGGTGGAAGTCGCGAAGACCGAGAAGGCGGCTCCTGACGCGGGCCAGCCCGCGGGCGGCCTGTTCAGCGGTCTCAGCTCCGTCGGAACGATCTTCGGCCGGTCGACGCCCGCGGCCGGAACTCAGGCGCCCGCCGTCGCCGCGGAGGAGCCGTTCTACAAGCGGATGATCCGCTTCGGCGAACCCGCTCCCGCCTCCGATCTTCCCGCTCAGGCGCCTCTGCCTCCGCGCCGTCAGGCGCAGATCGCGGGCACCACCGTCCGCTGACGAAAGCCCCGGCCGGGCGTTGCATCGGCCGGGATCCCGGATCACTCTTCCCGGGACCGTCCGCGAGAAAGCGCCGTGCCGACCGATCCGCCTCGAGAGAGCCTGCGCCGGGAAACGCCGGAAGAGGCCGACATCCGCATCCGCACGTCGCTCATCGCGATGATCGTCGCGTTGTTGCTGACGATCGTGGGCGCGTTCCTGATCCTCGAACTCGCCGCGACGCAGAAGGCACAGGTCTGCATCGAGCGGAACGCGCGCAACTGCGCCGCCCTTTCGGGCGAAATCCCTTCGGGCCGGGCGCGCTGAGCGGCGATCAGTAGCAGTTCTCGGGCGCGGGGAAGCTGCCGTCCTTCACCGCACGGACATAGGCCGCAACCGCGGCCTCGATGCTTGCCGCGCCGTCCATGAAGTTCTTCGTGAAGCGCGCGGTCTTGCCGGGGTAGATGCCCAGCATGTCGTGGAGCACGAGGATCTGCCCGTCGCAGTCCGGCCCCGCGCCGATGCCGATGGTCGCCATCGAGGACAGCGAGCGCGTGAGCTTGGCCCCGAGTTCCGCGGGGATCATCTCGATGACGAGGAAGGTCGCGCCCGCGGCCTCCATCGCGGCGGCGTCCTTCGACAGGCGGTCGGCCGCGTCTGCGCTCTTTCCCTGGATCCGGTAGCCGCCGAGCTGGTGGACCGCCTGCGGCGTCAGCCCGATATGCGCGCAGACCGGAATGCCGCGCTCGACGAGAAAGGCGACCGTGTCGGCCAGAAAGGCGCCGCCCTCCACCTTCACCATCGCCGCCCCGGCGGCCATCAGCTTGGCCGCGCTGCGGAAGGCCTGTTCGGGGCTTTCCTGATAGGAGCCGAAAGGCAGATCGGCCATCACCATCGCGCGTCGCACGCCGCGCGCCACGCAGGCCGTGTGGTATTCCACCTGTTCGAGCGTGACGGGAAGCGTGGAGGAGTGCCCCTGCAGCACGTTCCCCATCGAGTCGCCCACCAGGATGAGCTCCACGCCCGCCCGGTCGAGCAGCGCGGCGAAGCTGGAATCGTAGCAGGTCAGGGCTGCGATCTTTTCGCCTTCCGCCCGCATGCGGGCGAAGTCGGCGATGCGGAGAGGGCGCACATTGTCCGAAAGATAGGTCACGCGTTTCGTCCCCGGCTTCGTGTCCCGCCTCTGGGGGCGGTTCAAACGGCGATGTTGTCGATCAGTCTCGTGCGGCCGATCCGCGCCGCCACAAGCATGCGGAGATCGGCCCTCGCATCGTCGGCCACGGGCGCGAGCGAGGCCGCGTCCCGCGTTTCCAGATAGTCGAGCGTGAAGCCGCCCGCCTCGATCGCGGCGCGCCCTTCGGCCATGGCGGCGGCGATGCCCTCGCCCGCACGGATCCGGGCGGCGCAGGCCGTCATCGTCCGGTGCAGCAGCGGCGCCGTCGCGCGTTCTTCGGGCGAGAGATAGACGTTGCGCGACGACATCGCGAGGCCGTCGGCCTCGCGGATCGTCGGCCCTCCGGCGATCTCGACCGGGAGATCGAGGTCCCGCGCGGCCCTGCGGATCACCGCCAATTGCTGCCAGTCCTTCTCACCGAAGATGGCGAGGTCCGGCCCGGCCTGAATGAGGAGCTTTGAGACCACCGTCGCGACGCCGGCGAAATGGGCGGGCCTGAAACGGTCCTCGAGGCCCGCCGCGGCCGGCCCGGAAAGGCTGACCGTGGTGCAGAAGCCCTCGGGATACATGTCCTTGACGCCGGGGGCGAAGACGCCGTCCGCCCCCACGGAGGCGAGTTTCGCGACATCGGCCTCGAAAGTCCGCGGATAGGCACCGAAATCCTCGTTCGGCGCGAACTGCGTCGGATTGACGAAGATCGAGACGAAGACGCGCTCGCAGCTGCGGCGCGCGGCCTCGACCAGAGAAACGTGACCGGCATGCAGCGCGCCCATCGTCGGAACCAGCGCGATGCGTTCGCCCTTCGCCCGCCACGCGGCGACCGCGCGGCGCAGATCGCCGACCGTGTTGAGAACGAGAGGGGAAGTCATGCGGCGTCCGTGATCCCGAACCGGCGGGCCGATCGGTTCGGCTCCCGCTTGCAGGTTTTTTCCATAAGGCCTCCCGGTCCCGTTTTCCAGCGGCCATGCTGCAACGCGGCGATGCACGCTTAACCTTGATCCGGTCCGGTCGCCTTCTTCGGCTTGACGATTTCCGCGACGGCGCCTTTAAACTTCACCAAGTCATTGCTGCACAATGTTTTTTCAACTTATCGGGTTGTTCGTCGCCCATTGCACGCCATGCGCGCACCGGTCGCACCCGACGAGCCTTTCGGATCGATTTTTTGGAACTTTCCGTCGTCGTCCCCACCTACAACGAGGCTTTGAACGTCGAGCCGCTCTACGAGCGCCTTCGCGCGGTTCTCTCGGGGATCCGCTACGAGGTCATCTTCGTCGACGACCATTCGCCCGACGGTACGGCGGATGCGGTCCGCGCCTTGGCCCGTCGCGTCGACAATGTCCGCTGCATCGAGCGCATCGGCCGCCGCGGCCTCGCTTCCGCCTGCATCGAGGGCGCGCTGTCCAGCAGCGCGGATTTCGTCGCCGTGATGGACGGCGACATGCAGCATGACGAGCGGATCCTGCCCGAAATGCTCGCGCTCCTCCGCAAGGGCGACGTCGAGGTCGCGGTCGGCAGCCGTTATGTCGAGGGCGGTTCGGCCGGCGAATGGACCAAGGACCGGGCGGCGGGCAGCATCTGGGCGAACCGCCTCGCCACGCTCGCCATCGGCACCGAGGTCCGCGACCTCATGAGCGGCTTCTTCATGGCCCGCGCGTCGCTCTGGCGGGAGTCGGCGGCGCGGCTTTCGGCCATCGGCTTCAAGATCCTTCTGGACCTGCTCGCATCGAGCCCCCGCCCGCTCCGCGTCCGCGAGGTGCCCTACACGTTCCGCATGCGCGAATTCGGGGAGAGCAAGCTCGACGCGACGGTCGTGTGGGACTTCCTGATGCTGCTCTGGGACAAACGGTTCGGCCGTTTCTTCCCGGCCC
The DNA here is from genome assembly GCA_027483895.1 of Hyphomicrobiales bacterium. Taxonomy (GTDB): domain Bacteria; phylum Pseudomonadota; class Alphaproteobacteria; order Rhizobiales; family Beijerinckiaceae; genus JAIXZO01. The sequence continues at coordinate 1,743 of JAIXTP010000033.1, read as the reverse complement.
GCTTCATGAGCTTCGCATTGGTCGGCGGCAGCGGCGTGGCCGTCCATCTGGCCGCCTTGGGTCTCGCGCGCGCCGCAGGCGCCGAGTTTCTCGTGGGTCAGGCCGTCGCCACCGCCGTCGCGATGACGAGCAACTTCCTGCTCAACAATCTCCTGACCTATCACGACCGCCGTCTGCGGGGGGCGAAGGCCCTCCTGCGCGGCTGGCTCAGCTTCGCCTTCGCGAGCGCCTTGAGCGCCACGGCGAATGTCGGCGTCGCGGGCTACATTCACGACCGCGGGTCGGGTTGGATCCTGTCGGCCGCGGCGGGCATCGCCGTCGGCACGATCTGGAACTTCCTCGTCACCCGCAGCATCACCTGGCGCGCGTGAGGCACGCCGGCGCGGCCCGCCTCGTCAGAGACACTCGTCGGTCGTGTGCTGGTCGTAGCCGTGGAAGCGGCGGACCCAGCGCTGCTTGCCCCAATGGGCGAGGAAATTCGATTGGGAAGGACCGTCGGACATGCTGACCCAGAGAAGCAGACCGTCCTCGTCTTCCTTGAACCGCTCTATGGAGAGCGCCCGCTTGTAGCGCGGATGCGTGGTCGAGACCGTCTGCCGGATGGTATCGAAGCGGACCTCGTATTCGATCGCGCCTTCGCGGCACATCAACAGTAAGGTGCGGGCCTCCGCGGCCCCCGTCCACAGCAGGGCTGCCGTCACCGCGATCGTCCGACACATACGCAACATTCCGGCACGCTTCACTCGAACCATCGTCCCTGAAAGCTACGGCACGGCGTCCGCCGCGGATCGTTCCGCGGGCTCGTCATCGTCGACGAAGTCGATCGATTTTCCTGAGGTCCGAACCGAAACCGCCCGGCCGAAACCGGGCGGATCATGATCAGGCATACTGCCCGTGGCAGTGCTTGTATTTCTTGCCCGAACCGCAGGGGCAGGGCTCGTTGCGGCCCACGCGGCCCCAGGTGCCGGGATCGTTCGGGTCGCGGTTCTCGCCCGACGGAGCGGCGAAGGCGAGATCGGCCCGGGCCATCTCGTTCTCGCCGGTAAGCGGGTCGATATGGCTCGCCTGCATCGGCGGCAGTTCGGGCTCCGGCGGCGGCGAGAACATCACTTCCACGCGCATGAGCTGCGCCGTGACCTGCTCGCGAAGATTGCCGATCAGTCCGTCGAACAGCTCGAAGGCTTCCGACTTGTACTCGTTCAGCGGGTCGCGCTGGGCGTAGCCGCGCCAGCCGATCACCTGACGCAGATGGTCGAGCGTGACGAGATGTTCGCGCCAGAGATGGTCGAGCATCTGCAGGAGGACCTGCTTCTCGACATAGGTCATCACTTCCGGCGTGTTCTTTTCGATCCGGCCGACATAGGCCTCGTCGGCCGCCTTGCGGATGCGCTCGCGGATCTCCTCGTCGGCGATGCCCTCTTCCTTGGCCCAGTCGTCGACCGGCAGGTCGAGCGCGAGAAGCCGGCCGACGCCGTCCTTGAGGCCCGCGGCATCCCATTGTTCGGGATAGGCGCCTTCGGGGATGTGCCGCGCCACGAGATCGTCGACCACGCCGTGGCGCATGTCGTCGATGGTCGGGCGGACGCTCGATTCGGCCATGAATTCGCGACGCTGCTCGAACACCACCTTGCGCTGGTCGTTCATCACGTCGTCGTATTTCAGGATGTTCTTGCGGATGTCGAAGTTGCGGACTTCGACCTTCTGCTGGGCCTTCTCGATCGCCTTGTTGATCCAGGGATGGAT
>JAIXTP010000026.1 GCA_027483895.1 Hyphomicrobiales bacterium | reverse complement strand
TGATCTTCATGGATCAGGGGCAGATCGTGGAGGCGAACACGCCGAACGAATTCTTCAGCAACCCGCAGCACGAGCGGACCAAGCTGTTCCTCAGCCAGATCCTGCACTGACGGGGAAGGGCGGTCCGGCCGCCCTCTCCGAAGGCCGGAATACCGCCAGACGCCGCGGGCCGCCGCGGCGTTTTCTTTTGGGCGCCCCTGAGCCTTACTTCGCCTTTTTGAGAAACTCGGTGCGCAGCACGAGGCCTTTGACCTGATCCGTCCGGCACTCGACCTCGTCCGGATCGTCCGTGAGCCGGATGCCCTTGATCTTGGTGCCCTGCTTCAGCGTCACGGACGTGCCCTTGACCTTGAGGTCCTTGATCAGGAGCACGGCATCCCCGTCGGCCAGCGTGTTCCCGTGCGCATCCTTCACGACGATGTCGACCATCTTTTCCCCCTCCGTCTGTCGTCGACCCTCCTTAGGACGAGCGGAGGCGCGCCGATAGCGGAGTTCTCCGGATGCGGATACCCCGGAAGCGGGCCCGCAAAGAGCCGTTTCGGGTGATCCCGACCGGGGGGCTCCGCGTTGTACTGGTCTTCCGCGCCCGGCCGCGGGCCGAACTCATCGGGAGGCGAGCATGCGCAATTTTCTTCCCACGCTCTGGGGTACCGACACGCGCGACCCGTTCGGGAGTTTCCGACGGGAAATGGACGACTTCATGCGGGATTTCGGCCGGCGCCTTCCCACGATGTGGGAGAACGGCATTCCAGGCATGGCGATGCCCTCGATCGATGTTTCGGAAACGCGCGACGCCGTCGAGATCACGGCAGAATTGCCGGGCGTCGACGAGAAGGACGTGCGGCTCGCCATCGAGGGGAACAGGCTGATCCTCGAAGGCGAGAAGAGGGCCGAAAGCACGCGGGACGAGAAGGACCGCACGATCACCGAGCGCAGCTACGGCTCGTTCCGTCGTTCGATTCCCCTCTCGTTCGAACCCGGCGAGACGGAGGTCGCGGCGCGCTTCGAGAAGGGCGTGCTGCATGTCAGCGTCCCGAAGCCCGCTTCCATGAAGGCGTCGCGGCGCGAGATCCCGATCACGGCGCAGGGCAAGGCAACGGCGGCCTTCGAGGCAGGCTCCGAAGCGGCCGCCGAGAAAAAGCCTGCGAATTGATCAGCGCGGGCCCTGCGCGACCGGGCAACCCGGCGTCGAGGCCCATTCGGTCCAGGAGCCGTCGTAGAGGGCCTTCGCCGGTCGGCCGAGGCTCTCGAGCGCCAGCGTCAGGATCGCTGCGGTGACGCCTGACCCGCAGCTGGTCACCACGGGGCGGGACGGGTCGACCCCGGCCTGGGCAAAGATCGTCGCGATCTCTTCGGGCGATTTAAGCCGGCCGTTCGCGATGACCGATGTCGCGGGCACGTTGAAGGCGCCCGGCATCCGGCCCGAGGGAAGACCCGGGCGGGGTTCCGGAGCCTCTCCGCGGAAACGCTCCGCGGAGCGCGCGTCGACCACCTGCGTGCCGTTCGCGAGCGCAGCACGCACGTCGTCGAGCGAGGCGACCGCCGCGTGATGCAGCCGCGGCGTGAAGACGGCCGGACGGATCCGGGTCGGCTCGTCGGTCCAAGGCCGCCCCTCCGCCTGCCAGCGCGGGGCGCCGCCGTCCAGAATGACGACGTCCTGCGCGCCGAACGTGCGGAACGTCCACCAGACGCGGGGAGCGGAGAAAAGGCCCGCTCCGTCATAGACGACGATCCGCTTGCCGTCGCCGATCCCGAGCGCGCCCACCGCGCGGGCGAAGTCCTCGGGCCGCGGCAGCATGTGGGGAAGGTTCGAAGTCCGGTCGCTGATCGCGTCGATATCGAAGAACACGGCGCCCGGTATATGTCCGGCCTCGTATTCGGCGCGGCCGGAGCGGTTCTGCGCGGGCAGGTACCAGGAGGCGTCGACGACGACGAGGTCGGGGGCGGCGAGGTGGGTCTCGAGCCATTCGGTCGAAACGAGATGGGGATTGGCCATGGCCGGGATCTCTCGGGGGAGGTGGCAGGTACGGGTCAGGCGAGGGCGATCCGCACGCGGCGGTTCTGCTTGCCCTTCTTCTCGATGCCGGTGACGGCGACCGTCCCGATCTCGCGCGTATTGCGGACATGCGTGCCGCCGCAGGGCTGAAGGTCGAGACCTGCGATCTCGACGAGCCGAACGCGGCCGGTGCCCATCGGCGGCTTCACCGACATGGTCTTCACGAGATCCGGGGCGGCCAGAAGCTCTTCGTCCGTAATCCAGCTGTCGCGGACGTCGGCTTCGCGCGCGATCGCTTCGGCGAGTTTTGCGGTGATTTCGTCCTTGTCCACCGCGTCGGGAATGTCGAAATCGAGCCGGCCTTCGCCGTCGCCGATCGATCCGCCCGTGACGGGGTAAGGGAGAACGACGGTCAGGAGATGCAACGCCGTATGGACGCGCATGCGCGGGTAACGGACCGCCCAATCGATTCGGGCGGTGACGGTCTCCCCGACCTCGGGCAGGCTCTGCCCTTCGGCGGGGACATGGACGATCTCGGACTTGTCCTCGCCATAGACCGTCGTCGCGATCCTGATTTCGGATCCGTCCGCACGGATGAGGACGCCTAGGTCGCCGGGCTGCCCGCCGCCCGAGGCATAGAACACCGTACGGTCGAGGACGATGCCGCCGCGGTCGTTCACGGACACGACGGTAGAGGCGGTCTCCGTGAGATAGGCGTCGGACCGGAAAAGAGGTTCTGTCGGCATTACTGGAGATCCGGAGTGACGGAGGACGTCCGTTCGAGCCATGCGGGCACCGGCAGGCCCTTCGAGCGGAGGAAGGCCGGGTCGTAGAGCTTGGATGCGTAGCGGGTGCCGCCGTCGCACAGAATGGTGACGATGGTCTTGCCCGGCCCGAGGTGACGCGCGAGGCGGATCGCCCCCGCGACGTTCACGCCCGAAGACGTGCCGAGGCAGAGGCCCTCCTTTTCGAGGAGGTCGAAGACGATGGGGATCGCCTCGTCGTCGCCGATCCGGAACGAGACGTCCACGGCCAAGCCTTCGAGGTTCTTCGTGATGCGGCCTTGGCCGATGCCCTCGGTCATCGAGGAGCCTTCGGCCTTCAATTCGCCCGTCGTGTAATAGGAGTGAAGAGCCGCTCCGTGCGGGTCGGCGAGGCCGATCGCGATGTCCGGGCGCCGCGCCTTCAGCGCCATGCTCGTGCCGGCCAGCGTGCCGCCGGTGCCGACCGCGCAGATGAAACCGTCCACCTTGCCGTCGGTATCGGCGAAGATCTCCGGCCCCGTCGTGGAGATATGCGCCTCGCGATTGGCTACGTTGTCGAATTGGTTGGCCCAGACCGCCCCCGCCGGATTGTCCCGGGCGAGACGTTCGGCGAGGCGCCCGGACACCTTCACGTAATTGTTCGGGTTCGCGTAAGGCACGGCAGGCACTTCGACGAGTTCGGCGCCGACCTGCCGGAGCATGTCCTTCTTCTCTTTGGACTGGGTCTCCGGGATCACGATCACGGTCCGGAAGCCGAGCGCGTTGCCGACGAGCGCGAGGCCGATGCCCGTATTGCCCGCCGTGCCTTCCACGATCGTGCCGCCGGGCCGGAGCGCGCCCCGCGCCATGGCTTCGCGGATGATTCCCAAGGCGGCGCGGTCCTTCACGGAGCCGCCGGGATTCATGAACTCCGCCTTGCCCAGGATCGTGCAGCCCGTGAGAGCCGAGGCCGCTTCGAGCTTGATCAAAGGGGTTCGGCCGATGGCCTCGACGACGCCGTTGCGGACCTGCATGGCTCCTCCTTGACGAACTCGCGTGACGCTAGAGGGGGGCCGTCGGGCCCGCAAGGGCGGCTTACCCATTCGTCGCACCCCATCTACGTATCTCTGCGGATGGAACTTCGGCTCGACCGGACGAATTCTTGGCGTACGCCCGAGCTTGAATGCTGATCCATACGGTTCGTCATTACGTAGGGGATGCAATAGGTTCGGCCGCGAGGCCGTGGCGAGAAAGGTTCGGGGCTTTGATTCACGACGCGAAGGAAGCGGGACGCGATCGACCGATCGATGCCCTTCTGGCCGGTTATGCCGCGGGAACGCTCGGCAAGCCTCTTCATCGGCTCGTCGCGGCGCATCTCGCCATTCGTCCCGAGAACCGTCGCTTCGTCCGCATGCTCGAGGAGACCGCGGGTCGTCGGCTCGAGGATGCGGCCCCCTCCGCGCTCCGGGACCGTGACGCCCGCCTCGCCGCGATCTTCGGATCCGGCCCCGCTCCGACCTCGAAGGCCGCGACCCGTTCGTCGGGCATCGTTCCCGCGCCGCTCGCCGACTTCATCGGGCATGACCTGGAAGACGTCCGCTGGCGCACGCTTCTGCCGGGCGTCCGCGAGTTCAAGGTGTCGGACGACATGGACGGCGACGCGTCGCTGCTGTGGATCAAGCCGGGCCGCATCATGCCCGCGCATACCCACGAAGGCTCCGAAGTCACGCTCGTTCTTCAGGGCGGCTTCTCGGACAGCACCGGCCATTATCGCCGGGGCGACATCGCCATTGCCGATCATGAGATCGATCACCGTCCGCGTGCCGACGAGGACGAGGACTGCATCTGCTTCGCGGTCACCGATGCGCCGCTCCGCCTGACGGGCCCCGTCGGACGCATCGTCCAGCGGCTGTTCGGCCACTGAACCGTTCGGTCGCCCGACCCGTAAGAAGGGTCGGGGGTCCGCAATGTCCGTTTCCTATAGAGCCAAGCCGGAAGACGGTGTCGCGTGGGTGACCGGCGCGAGCTCCGGCATCGGGCGCGCGACGGCCATAGAGCTCGCGCGGCGCGGCTATACGGTCGCGGTCACCGCGAGGCGCGCCCCGGAACTGGCCGCCTTGGTCCATCAGGCGTCCGGACGCGGCCGCATCGTCGCCGTTCCGGGCGACGTCACCGATCCCGCATCCCCCGAGGCGGCCGTCGCCGAGATCGAGAAGAGCTACGGCCCCGTCGCGCTCGCCTTTCTGAATGCCGGAATCTATCTGCCGGTGTCCGGGACCACGATCGACGTCGCGGCTTTTCGGCGCACCTTCGACGTGAACGTGCTCGGAACGGCCCATTGTCTCGCGGCCGTCCTGCCGCGCATGGCGCAGAGGGGCAGGGGTCAGATCGGGATCAACGCTTCCGTCGCAGGCTATGGCGGCCTGCCGCGAGCGGCCGCTTACGGCGCGGCGAAGGCGGCGCTCATCAACATGGCGCAGGCGCTTTCGTTCGATGCCGGGCCTGCGGGCGTCAGGATCCAGGTCGTGAACCCCGGCTTCGTCGAGACGCCGGCGACGTCGGTGAACGACTTTCCCATGCCGTTTCTGATCGGCGTCGATGAAGCGGCCCGCCGCGTCGCGGACGGGTTCGAGAAGGCGGGGTTCGAAATCACCTTCCCGCGGCGCTTCGCCTATCTGCTGAAGCTCTTGAACCTTCTGCCCTACGACCTCTATCTCAAGCTCGTCGGCCGCTCGACCGGAGGCGCCTCCGCCGATTCCGAGGCGGGTCGCTCGCGCTGATCCGTCGGAGCCGCAAGGACGGCGGCCAACGCCTCCGCCGCGGCACGGTCGATCGGGAAGCGGAACACGACCGCGACGGCCACGAGCTTCAAGGCAGAGGGAAATCCCGCGTAAAGCCATCCGAGCAGGTTCAACCCCTCGGGGCTCGTCCGGCCTGCGCCCGGATCGAAACCGGCGGCGGCGAGGAGAGGGAATGCGATCCCGACCCCGCCCGCGAGGGCGAGCTTCGTGGCGAGCGTCCATAGCGAGAGATAGAAGCCTGCACGCTCCTCGCCCGACCGTGCCGTATCGAGATCGATCACGTCGGCCTGTATGGCTGCGGGCAGCACGACGTCGGCGCCTAGCGCGAAGCCCGTGATCGCCGTGATCACGGCGAAGGCGACGACGTCGCCGGGGCCGAGAAACGGTGCGAAGGAGAAGGCGAACAGAGCGGTCAGCATCCCGGCGGACCACGAGCGATGCTTCGAGAAGCGCGCGGCGAGCTTCAACCAGAGCGGTACGCCGAGAATGGCGCAGACGAAATAGAGCAGCAGCAACGGCCCGACCGCTGCCGGGGCTTCGAGCCGGTAGGTGACGTAGAAAACGAAGAGCGCTCCCGGCAGGCCGTTCGCGAAACCGTTGATGAAGAATGCCGCGAGAAGCCGCCGGAACGGGCCGTTGCCGAGCACCGTGCGCAGGCCCGAGAGAAACGGCCGGGCTGCATGGCGTCGTTCGAGCGGCTCCGGAACGACCCGGACCGCGACGACCGCCGCGAGCGGCAGGCCGACGCCGACGAAGACGGCGAATGCGGCAAGAACGCTTCCCGTCCCGCTCAGACCGAAGGCGGGAAGCAATGCGGGAGCCGAGAGCGCCATGAGCGTGCCGACGACCGTGAGACCTTCGCGCCATGCAGCGACGCGCGTGCGCCCCGCATAGCTGCGGGACAATTCCGTGCCCCACGCGCCGTAGGCGATCTGCATCGCCGTCCAAGCGAGCGAAAGAAGGCTGCCCCAGAGCAAGAGATGCCGCAGCGCCGCTTCCTGCGGCGGGAGGAAGACCATCGCCGCCGCAAGCGCGGTCGGGATGGACGAGAACAGGACCCATGACCTGCGCCGGCCGAATGCGGGACGGAATTTGTCCACGAGAAGGCCGGTCACAGGATCGCTCGCAGCGTCGAGGATCCTGATCACGAGAAGCGCTTGTCCCACCGCCGCCAACGGCAGGCCGAGGCCCTCGGCGTAATGGGCGGGCACCAGCACGTAGAGCGGCAGCGCGAGGACCGCGAGCGGCAGTGCGGGCAGAGCATAGGCCGCGAGAACGGACCGGCCGGGCTCGGCGCCTGCGGATCCGCTCACCGGTCAGTTCTTCGCATAGACGAGATGGCGGACGTCGATGTTCCCGGAGCGGAATCCGGCCTCGCAATAAGCGAAGTAATATTCCCACATCCGCCGGAAACGCTCGTCGAAGCCGAGCCCCGTCAGCTTCGGCCATGCGGCACGGAAATGCTCGCGCCACTCCGCGAGCGTCGCAGCATAATCCCAGCCGAACACGCGCTCATGCTTGAGGCCGAGGCCGACCTCCTCCCCGAGTTCGCGCATGATGCCGGGCGAGGGCAGCATGCCGCCGGGGAAGATGTAGCGGCGGATGAAGTCCACCTCGCGCTTGTAGGTCTCGAACAAGCGGTCCTGGATGGTGATGACCTGAAGCCCCGCCATCCCGTCATCCTTGAGGCGGCCCGACAGCTGCCGGAAATAGGTCGGCCAATATTGCTCGCCGACGGCCTCGAACATCTCGATCGAGGCGATTCGGTCATAGGTCCCCGTCTCATCGCGATAGTCTTGAAATCGGATCTCGACTTTCTCGTTCAAGCCGTTCTCGAACATGCGCTTTTTGGCATATTCGAATTGCTCCGACGAAATCGTGAGGCCGGTGACCCGGCAGCCGATTTCCTTGGCCGCGAATTCCGCGAAGCCGCCCCAGCCGCAGCCGATCTCGAGCACGTGATGATCGGGCCCGATCCGGGTGTCGCGGGCCAGCGCGGCGTATTTGTTCGTCTGCGCCTTGGCGAGGTCCTTCTCGCCGTCGAACAGCGCGGCCGAATAGGTCATCGTGCGGTCGAGCCACGCCTCGTAGAAGCTGTTTCCGAGGTCGTAATGCGCGTGGATGTTCCGCCGTGAACCGGACTTCGTGTTGCGGTTCATCCAGTGTCGGAACTGCTGCAGCAGCCGGATCAGGGGGCGGTCGTCGAGCATCCGCGCGATCAGCTCGTGATTGGCGCAGAACAATTCGAGAAACCGCGTCAGATCGGGCGTGTCCCACTCGTCGAGGAGATAGGCTTCCGCGATGCCGATATCGCCGCCGGAGGCGAAGCGCTTCGCGAAATCGAGGTCGCGCACGATCAGCACGGCTTCCGGCCCGGGCTCGGTCCCTTGGAAGCGCAGCACGCGGCCGTCGGGCAGGCGCGCGTCAAGCCGGCCGCGCCGGATCCGCGAGGCGAAGCGGAAAGTCTGCCGCGCGGCGAAAGGCAGGTCTGCGGTCTGACGGTCCACGGTGTCGGGGGTGACCGTGATCACGTCGGAGGATGTCGTCGTCATCGTCGTGCTCATGGTTCTGCGTGACGCGTGCGGTCTGCGGCTCCGGGCCCGCCCGCTTCGGCGAAGCTGACCGCCGATACGGGCGTTTCGGGTTGCGGAACGAGCCGCAGCCCTTTGCACCAGAGCCGGAATGCTTCCCAATGAATGCCCGCGACGACCTTCACGGTCAGAAGCGGCACGGAGAAGAATGCACGCAACAGGGAGGGGGTCGTCAACGGGCGCTTAGTTCCGATGAAGGTCGCGGCGAGAATCGGCCCGTCGGCATCCTTCTCGAGGATGCGCAGGGCGACCTCGTCGGCGGGCGGCCGGATCCGGAAGAGGTAGGACATCTCCATGCCGTTGAACGGCGAGACGTAGAAAAGTTTCCGGCAAGCCTGCTTGAGGCCCGCCGCGCTCAGTTCGCCCTCCCGGACGGGCGCCACATAAGTGTGCCGCTGGCCGAACGTGTTGCGGACCTCGTAGAGCGCACCGCGCAACGCGCCCGCGGCGTCATAGACGAAGAACACCGAGAGCGGATTGAAGACGAGGCCGAAGATCCGGGGATAGCAGAGCAGAAGAACGCGCCCGCCCTCCGCATCGACACCTGCATCGCGCAGCAATCGGCGGGCATATCCGCCGAGCGACGATCCGTCGCGCGCACCGTGATCCCGCGGCTCGAAGCTCGTCAGGTTGAAGCGCCCGACCGAGAAGAAGGGCGAGAGCGCGGAAGCCTCGGCGACGCGGTCGACATCGATCAGCAGCGAATAGACGCGATAGGCGAAACGATGCGCGACGGGCTTCATCCGCGCGTGCATCACTTCGCCCTCGTAAAGGGCGCAGACCTCTTCCGGAGGAAGGAACAGCGCCGGGCCGTCCGTCACTCGGCGGCCTCCGCCATAACGCGCGCGCCCTCGCGCCACGGCACCGAGCCGCCGAGAGATTCGGCGACGCGGAGGCCGGAGGCGAGCCCGTCCTCGTGGAAGCCGAACGCCGTCCACGCGCCGCAGAACCAAGTGCGCCGGCGCCCCTGAATCTCGTCGAGCCGCTTCTGCGCCGCGATCGCGCCCGCATCATATTGCGGGTGAGCGTAGTTGAACCGCGCGAACACCAGATCCTCCCGCGGCGGGCACGGAGGATTGAGCGTGACGAAGAGCGGCCGGTCCGGATCGATGTTCTGAAGGACGTTCATCCAATAGGTAACGCACACGTCCGCATCCGGATCGTCGCCCTGGATCACGTTCCATGCGGCCCAGGCCCGGCGCCGCTTGGGCATCAGCGACGCGTCGCGGTGCAGCCAGACGTCGTTCGGCCGATAGCCCACGGCGGACAGGACCGAGCGTTCGGCGGCATTCGCGTCTTTGAGAACCGCGAGCGTCTCGTCCGAATGCGAGGCGAAGATCACGTGGTCGTAGGTCTCGGTCGCCCCGGTCGTGTCGGTGACGGCGACGCCCGCCTCGGTCCGCTCGACCGCGACGACGCCGGCGGCCATGCGGATCCGGTCCTTGAAGGACGCCGTGATCTTCTCGACATAACGGCGACTTCCGCCCGTCACCGTGCGCCAGACCGGGCGGTTCCACTGCATCAGGTGATGGTTCTCGAAGAAGGCGACGAAGCTCGCGGCGGGGAAGCGCAACATCGAAGAAGGCGACATCGACCAGATCGCCGCACCCATGGGCACGAGATATCCGTCCCGGAACCGCTTGGAAAAGCCGCGCTGTTTCAGATAGTCGGCCAGCGACAGCCCTTCCATGAAGCCGGATGCGCGATCCGCCCGGGCGATGCGGTTGAAGCGCAGCACCTCGACGAGCATGCCGATATAGCGCGGAGAGAAGAAGTTGCTCCGCTGGGCGAACAGCCCGTTCAGAACGTCATGGGTACGGCCGCACCATTCGAACCGTCCGCCCCGGACCGAGAGAGCGAAGCTCATGTCCGAATCCTGCGTCTCGACGCCGAGATGGGCGAAGAGCGCGGTGAGGTTCGGATAGTTCATCTCGTTGTAGACGATGAACCCCGTGTCGACCGCGATCCGCTTGCCGTCATAGTCCACGTCGACGGTCGCCGAATGCCCCCCGAGACGCGCTTCCTTCTCGTAGACGGTGATGCGGTGGGAGGAGCCGTGGGTCAGCGCGAAGGCGGCGGCATTGCCGGCGATGCCGGTGCCCACGATGGCGATGCGCATGAAAGTCTCACTCCGATGCTTCGGCGTCGGACGACGCCTTGAGGGTCTGGAAGGCGGCCAGCGCACGCCGACGCGCCGCGTCGTGATCGACCATCGGGGACGGATAGTCACGGCCCAGCCTAAGCCCGAACGAAGCGAGTCGCTCGGGAGAAGCGATCCAAGGCTTGTGGATCAGCGCGGCGGGGAGGCGCGCGAGTTCAGGCACCCAGCGGCGGACATAATCCCCGTTCGGATCGAACTTCTCGCCCTGCAGAACCGGATTGAAGATCCGGAAATAGGGGGCTGCGTCCGCGCCCGATCCTGCCACCCATTGCCAGCTCGCCGCATTGCTGGCCGGATCGGCATCGACGAGCGTGTCCCAGAACCAGTCCTCGCCTTCCCGCCAATCGATGAGCAGATGCTTCACGAGGAAGGAGCCGACGATCATGCGGACGCGGTTGTGCATCCAGCCGGCCGTCCAGAGCTGGCGCATCCCGGCATCCACGATCGGATAGCCCGTCCGCCCGCGCGACCACGCCGCGAGCCCGTCGGGATCGCTCCTCCACGGAAAGGCGTCGAACCGCGCGTTGAAGTTCCGCCGCGCCAATTCGGCGTTGTGGAACAGGAGATGGTAGGAGAACTCCCGCCACCCCAGTTCCGCGCGCAGGATCTCGAGGTCCTTGTCGCTCGCCTTCGCCCGACCGGAGCGAACGGCATGCTCGGCGGCATGCCAGATCGTGCGGGGCGAGATCTCGCCGAACCGCAGATGCGGAGAAAGACCGGACGTTCCGGGCATGTCCGGCCGGTTCCGATGCTCGGCATAGCCCGCAAAACCGCCGTCGAGAAAAGCGTCGAGCCGCGCCGCGGCGCCGGCTTCCCCGGGCGTCCACATGTCGCGCAGGCCGCCCGCCCAATCCGGAGCGGCGGGGAGAAGATCCAGATCTTCGAGGCGGAGGCCGTCGGGAACGCCGTCCGCGGCCGCCACGGTTTCCAGGGCGCGGAGAGGCGAGGGGACGGGTCCGCGGGCCTGAGCGGCGCGCCAGAAGGGCGTGAAGACCTTCATCGGCTCGCCCGCCTTGGTCGTCACCTCCCAAGGCTCGACCAAAAGGCTGCCGTTGAAGCTCTTCGCGCGAATGCCGTCCGTCTCGAGCGCGGTCTTCAGCGCGCGGTCGACGGTAATTCCCGCCGCGTCATAGCGACGGTTCCAGAAGACGTCGCCCGCGCCCGCAAGACGGACGATGTCCGGGATCACGCGGCCTGCCCGACCGCGCGCGAGGATGAGCCGCACGCCGTTGCGTGCCAGAGCATCGCCCAGCGCGGCGAGCGAGTGATGAAGCCACCAGCACGACGCCCCGCCGAAAGGCCGGATGCCTTCGCTCTCCTCGTCGAAACAATACACGGCAACTACCGGCCGTCCGGACGAGACGGCGGCGGAGAAGGCGGGATTGTCGTCGAGGCGGAGGTCGTTTCGGAACCAGACGAGGGCGGTTTCGGGCATTTATCGCAGGTTTCCGAGAAGTCGCGCGGAGCGGACGGACGGTGGCGTTACGCGCCGTCCGGGCGCGCGGATCAGTCCTGAGGCCCCCTCGGCCGAGCCGTTCCACCATGGTGAGCCGGAACTCCGAAGATGCGGATCGCCGCCGGATCGGCTAAGTCTTAGCCCGAATTCGAGGGAGCGGACATGCTGAAACTGACGGCGATGACGGCGATCATGGCGATAGTGCTCGGATCCGCGTCGGTGGAAGCGAGCGAGCCGCCGAAACCGAAAGAGCCCGCAGCAGCGCCCGCTCCCAAGCGTCCGCCGCCGGGGCTTGTCGGAAACACCGTGCCGCAATGCGAGTCGGGCAATTATGCCGCGGGCGGCGTCTGCCGCCCGTCTCCGCCCGACCACTACGTCCCGAGCGGCGGCAAATACCCGATCCCGTGCCCGAAAGGCGCGAAGTCGCCCGCCGGATCGAAGGCGGAAAGCTATTGCGTCGGAGGGGCAGCGAAGCCGCCCGAGAAAAAGGATGAGAAGAAGGGCGGCCACTGAGCCGAGATCCCGAGCAAGGATCGCCGAGCCGTGGTCAAGCAGCGGCAGAAAAGTCGGCGTCTTTTCGGAAGGGTGGCTCCCCGAGCAGGACTCGAACCTGCGACCATTCGATTAACAGTCGAACGCTCTACCAGCTGAGCTATCGGGGATCGCTGATGGCCGGGGGGATACAACGCTCCCATCCGATGCGCAAGCGGGTCGGAGCGGAAAAATGGCGATCGAACGAAAAGCCTGCCGCGCCCCTTGCCCGCGGCTCCGTCCGTTGCTATCGAACCGCCGACCGCCCGCGACCGCCCGCGACGGTTCGGAGGCCTCGTGGCGGAGTGGTTACGCAGAGGACTGCAAATCCTTGCACCCCGGTTCGATTCCGGGCGAGGCCTCCAAAGATCTCCCGGCAGCCCACCGGATCCTCCTCACCTCAGATCTCGATGAGACCGTAGGGCCGGCCCGTCGGCTTCTCGATCTGTGCTGCCACATTGTAGACGGGGATGCCCCCGGGGGTGCGGCCTTGATATCGGCCGACATGCGCGTGCCCGTGCACGACGGCGGCGACGGGGAAGCGGTCGATCGCTTCGGCCAGACGTGACGAACCCAGAAACGGCAGGATCTCCGCCGGTTCGCCTTCGATCGTGTCGAGCACCGGCGCGTAATGCAGGACGGTCATCACCCGCTTCTCCTTCACGTTTCGGAGCGCGTTTTCGAGTCGCATGACCTCGTCGAGCGTTTCGCGGACGAATTGTTTGACCGCGGTCTCTCCGAAGGATCCCAGCATCCGCCGCCCGAAACCGCCGCCGAACCCCTTCGTGCCCGCGAACCCGACGCCCCCGAATTCGCAGACGTGATCTTCGAGCAGATGGAGGCCTGCATCGCGCAGCACGGTCTTCATCTCGTCCAATCGACCGCATTCATGGTCGTGATTGCCCAGCACCCCCAAGGCGGGAATGCGGCAGTGCCGGATGTCTTCGGCGAGAATGCGGGCTTCTTCCGGCTTCCCGTGGTCGGTGAGGTCGCCCGCCAGAACGAGCACGTCGGCCCGGTCCGCGATTTCGGCGAAAAGCTCGCGATAGGGCGCGGATTGCCCCTCCCGAACATGAAGATCCGCCATCGCCGCGACCGTGAGGGTGCCGTCAGGCATCGCGAAGGTCTCCCTCGCCGCCGACATCCGCATAGCCCCAATCGCGGACGTCGATCGCATAGTCGACGCGGGAGAACATGCGGCCCCGACACACCTTCATGTCGGGCGGCGGCAGTTCCATCTGCGCGGTCAGCCGGCCGAGCAGTTCGTCCATCAACCAGCGAGGGATGAGGTCGCGGTCGCTGGGATAGATCCAGCGGAAATTGATGAGATGCGTGAGCAGCACCTCCCAATGGACCTCCATATAGGCGAGCAGGCGCTGCCAATCGATCGCGTCATGCGCCCGCAGGATCGCGTGAGCGACGTCCGCGCCGTCGTAGCGGTGGCGCAGCTGGATGAAGCATTTCGAGTAGACGAGCTCCGTCGGCCCGACGATCCGAATCATGGTCCCCAGAAGCTCGATGCGGCGCGCGGCGGCGAACCATTCGTCACCGACGGGCATCGAGCCGTTGGACGAGGCGAAGATCACGTCGAAGAAGTGTCGGCCCCGATGCACCTTGCCGAGCCAGCGATCGTCCTCGATCGAGATCGCGTACCCGCGCGATTTGAAATGCGCGAGGATCCGCGGGTAATCCCCGGCCTTGCAGAAGATGTCGAGATCCTTGGTCTGCCGCGTGATCCCGGTATAGGCGCTGAGCGCATAGGTGCCCGCGAGCAGGAACGGAATGCCGAGCCGATCGAGCTCGGCCAAGGCTTCCGCATAGAAGCTCTCGGCCTCCGGATCGATCAGGGTCGGCTCGGATTTCGCGACGATGAGGGGGGCTTCGCCCATGCACGGACCTCGGCGGGATGTCGGGGGCGAACGCGCAGGCCCCGCTGATGGTTCGAGCCGAAGGCGGTAGCCGTGCAAAGGTTGATTCGCGGCCGAGCTGCCGCTACATTCCGTTACGGCATGTCGATACGCCGATCCGAGCCCGCAATCGAAATGCCCCCCGGCGAGCGGAGCGCTTGCGTTTCAGGCGACCGTCGCGCAAAACGCGGGGGGATGAGGCGCGTCTGCGCCGTTCGTAATTCGGGGTGGCCGCGATGACCGATTTTGCGCAGATGCGCCGCATGATGGTCGACAATCAGCTCAGGACCTATGACGTCACGAGCCAATCGCTCCTGACGGCGATGGCCGACGTTCCGCGCGAGAAGTTCGTCCCTGCGGCCGAGCGCGCCCTTGCTTACACCGATCGCTGCATTCCACTGGCCGAGGCCGGAGAAGGCCATGGCCGGGAACTCATGACGCCGATGAGCTTCGCGCGTCTCGTCCAGGCCGCTCGGATCGAACGCGGCGAACGCGTTCTCGTCGTCGCGGCCGGCACCGGTTACGGCGCGGCCGTTGCCGCGCGTCTCGGCGGCTCCGTGGTCGCGCTCGAAGCCGATGCGGCTCTACGCGCCCGGGCCGAACTCCTGCTCAAGGACATCGCGGGCGATGACGTGCGCGTGGTCGCGGGCGACCACGCCGCGGGTCATGCCGCGGGCGCGCCTTATGACGTGATCATCGTGGAAGGCGCGTTCGAGGTCGAACCGTCGAAACTTCTCGATCAACTGGCGGAAGGTGGTCGTCTCGTCGGCGTCCGCGGTGCGGGACAGGCGGCCGCGGCGGTGGTCCTGCGGCGTTCGGGCGACGATGTCGGCGAAGTCTTCGTGGCGAATGCCGCGGCGCCCGTTCTTCCGGAATTCCGGCGCGTGCCGACCTTCGTGTTCTGAGACTCGTTCATCGGTCGGTAACCATATACGGCCAAACAAAGAGTATCGAACGGCCGGTCGATTCGGCCGCCTGATGCGGGAGCGAAGAGATGAGATTCGGCAAAGCGGGCCTTGTTGCGGTTTTGCTCGCCTCCGTGGCAACGGCCACGATCGCGCGGGCCGAAACCATCGAAGGCGCGCTGGCGAGGGCCTATCTCGCGAATCCCGAATTGAACGCTCAGCGGGCCGCGGTGCGCGCGAATGACGAGAACGTGCCCCGCGCGCTGTCCGGTTACCGCCCGCGTGCCTCCGTCTCGGGCGACATCGGCCCGCAGGATTCGAGGCTCGGCGGGTCGACCACGACGACCAGAACGTTCACGCAGCCCAAGGGCGGCACGCTCACCGTCGAGCAGACCGTCTACAATTTCGGACGCACGGGCAACTCAGTCTCCGCAGCGGAAGCGGGCGTGCTTGCCGCGCGCCAGCAGCTCCGCAGTTCCGAGCAGTCACTCCTCTTGGACGCGGCGCAGGCCTATATGGACGTGCTGCGCGATACCGCCTTTCTTGATCTGCGTCGTGCGAACATCGACGTCCTGAAAGAGCAGCTCCGCCAGACGCAGGATCGTTTCAGCGTCGGCGAGGTGACCCGGACCGACGTCGCGCAGGTCGAGGCGCGCCTCGCATCGGCGCAGGCGGAGTCCAGCGCCGCCGAAGGAACGCTGAAGGCGAGCATCGCGAAGTACCGGCAGGTGATCGGGGCCGATCCGAAGTCGCTGGCGCCCGCGCGTCCCGTGGAGAAGCTGCATCCCCGCACGCTCGACGAGGCGATCCGGATCTCGCAGGCCGCGCACCCCGCGATCATTGCCGCGAACTACAATGTGGAAGTCGCCGAATATCAGGTGAAGGTGACCCGCGCCGATCTCTACCCGACCATCGGTGTCAGCGGTTCGGCACAGAAGCGTTGGGACTATCAGGCGTCGGGACGCGACCTCGACGTCTATGCTCTCGTCGGGCGCCTCAGCGTGCCGATCTATGAAGGCGGCGAGACCTATGCTCGGGTCCGACAGGCCAAGGAGACGCTGGGTCAGCGTCGTCTCGAAGCGGATCTCGCTCGCGAACGCGTCCGTGCTGCGGTCGTGGCGTCCTGGAGCCAGCTCGAGGCGGCGCGCGCCCGGATCGCGTCCGCTCAGGCGCAGGTCGAAGCCTCGACCATCGCCCTCAACGGCGTGCGCGAAGAAGCGCGCGTCGGCCAGCGCACCACGTACGACGTTCTCGTTCAGGATCAGGAACTTCTGAGCGCCCGCGTGAACCTCATTGCGGCCCAGCGCGACCGCGTCGTCGCGTCCTACAATGTCCTGTCGGCGATGGGCCGACTGTCCGTCGACGTGCTCGGTCTCAAAGTGCCCGCCTACGACGCGTCCGCGCATTACGACGCGGTCCGCAACCGCTTCATCGGCACCTCGATCGACTGATCCTTTTTCCACGGGATTCCGGTTCGGCCTTCCCGGCCGGGCTTTGCGCTCGTCGGCGTTCGGATATTATTACGTTATCGATTCTCCGATTTTCTGAGAATTTTCCCGGGACGGATGCGATGAGCGCGCTGAATGCGAAATCGAATGAGCCTTCGATGGAGGAAATACTCGCCTCCATTCGTCGGATCATCACGGATGACGAGGAGCGGATCGCGGCTCAGGCGGTCTCGGACTTCCGCGTAGCGCCCTCCGAACCCGTCGCTTATGCGCAGACGGTCGCCGCCCCGTCCGTCGCCATCCCGCCGGTGGCTCCGGCGCCAGCACCGGCCGCTCCGACGCCGTCCGATCTGCAGGACACCCGCCCGCGTTCGGATTTCGCCCCGAGGCCTCGCGTCTTCGGCGAGCCGGAGGGGAAAGTCGTGTCAGGCGAGACGCAGCAGGCCGTGTCCCACGCGTTCCGGCACCTCAACGATACCGCGCATTCCCGTCCGCCGATGACGGTGGAGCAGCTCGTCGTCGAAGCGATTCGGCCGATGCTGCGCGAATGGCTCGACGCCCATCTGCCCGGCCTCGTGAAGGACATGGTGCGCGAGGAGATCGACCGCATCGCCCGTCGCTCCCGCTGAAGCCGTCCGGAAGCGCTTTCCTGCGTTGACGAACACGTTCCGCTCGGCTTTTTAGCGGCTTCCGACAAAGAAGCCGCCGACGGCGGCGTGAGGACGTCTGCGCCATGATGGAAAAGACCTTCGACCCGGCCGCCGTGGAAGGCCGCATCGCGGAGCTTTGGGAAGGCGAAGGCGCCTTCCGTGCCGGGCGTCCGGAGCGCAAGGACGCGGCGCCCTACACGATCGTCATCCCGCCGCCGAACGTCACCGGCTCGCTCCATATGGGGCATGCACTCAACAACACGCTGCAGGACGTGCTCTGCCGCTTCGAGCGGATGCGCGGCCGCGACGTGCTGTGGCAGCCGGGCACCGACCATGCGGGCATCGCGACGCAGATGGTGGTCGAGCGGCAACTGGCCCAGCGCAACGAACCCTCCCGCCGCGACATGGGCCGCGACGCCTTCCTGAAGCGCGTCTGGTCCTGGAAGGAAGAATCCGGCGGCACCATCATCGGCCAGCTGAAGCGGCTCGGCGCCTCTTGCGACTGGTCACGCGAGCGCTTCACGATGGGCGCGAACGGCGCGCCGGACGACCAGATGGTGCGCGCGGTCACCAAGGTCTTCGTCGAGCTGCACCGCAAGGGCCTGATCTATCGCGACAAGCGGCTCGTGAATTGGGATCCGCATTTCGAGTCCGCGATTTCCGATCTCGAAGTGCTGCAGGTCGAAAAGCGCGGCAGCTTCAAATGGGACCGCCCCGCGGCCGACGCGGAGGAGGGCGCGCCGCTCGACACCGCCGCTCTCGGCAAGGTCCTTGCGAAGGATGCGAGCGGGCATCTCTATTATTTCGACTATCCGCTCGAAGGCGCGACCTACGATCCGGCGGATGCGGACACTTTCATCCGCGTCGCGACGACCCGGCCCGAGACCATGCTCGGCGATACGGCCGTCGCCGTGCATCCCGAAAACGAAAAGCTGAAGCACCTCATCGGCCGCAAGGCCGTGCTGCCGCTCGTGGGTCGCCTCATCCCGATCGTCGCCGACGATTATGCCGATCCCGAAAAGGGGACGGGCGCGGTAAAGATCACGCCCGCGCATGATTTCAACGACTTCGAAGTCGGCAAGCGCCACGCCGACGAAGGCGTGACGGCGATCAACATTCTCGACGACAAAGCGCGGCTCTTCATCGAGGGCAATCCGGGCTTCGCGGACATGAGCGGCCCCGACGCGGGCGTCGTCCGTTCGCTGCACGGCGCGGATCGGTTCGAAGCGCGTTTGAAGGTGGTGGGGCTCCTCGCCGATCACGGCCTCGTCGCGAAGATCGAGCCGACCACGCACACCGTGCCGCATGGCGACCGGTCGAACGTCGTGATCGAGCCCTATCTCACGGATCAGTGGTACGTCGACGCCAAGACGCTCGCACGGCCCGCGATGGAGGCCGTGCGCTCCGGCAAGACGAAATTCGTCCCCGAGAACTGGGAGAAGACCTACTTCCAGTGGCTTGAAAACATCGAGCCGTGGTGCATCTCGCGCCAGCTGTGGTGGGGTCACCAGATCCCGGCCTGGTACGGGCCGGACGGGACGGTCTTCGTCGAATACTCTGAAGCCGAGGCGAAGGCCGCCGCGAAGGCGCATTACGGCAAGGACGTCGACCTCACGCGCGACGAGGACGTGCTCGACACGTGGTTCTCCTCCGCGCTCTGGCCCTTCTCGACTCTCGGTTGGCCCGACGAGACGCCCGAGCTGAAGCGCTATTACCCGACCAACGTGCTCGTCACGGGCTTCGACATCATCTTCTTCTGGGTCGCCCGGATGATGATGATGGGGCTGCACTTCATGGAGGAAGTGCCGTTCTCGACCGTCTACATCCACGCCCTCGTCCGCGACGAGAAAGGCGCCAAGATGTCGAAGTCGAAGGGCAACGTGATCGATCCCATCGATCTCGTGGACCGTTTCGGCGCCGACGCGCTCCGCTTCACGCTCGCGGCCATGGCGGCGCAGGGCCGCGACATCAAGTTGTCGACCCAGCGCGTCGAAGGTTATCGGAACTTCGCCACGAAGCTCTGGAACGCCGCGCGCTTCGCGGAGATGAACGGCTGCGCACGGACCGATTTCGACCCGCGTTCGGCGAAACTCGCGCTGAACCGCTGGGCCATCGGCGAACTCGCGAAGGCGGTCGGCGAGATCACGGCGGCGCTCGAAGCCTATCGCTTCAACGATGCCGCCGGCGCGGCCTATCGTTTCGTCTGGAACGTCTTCTGCGATTGGTATCTCGAGCTCGCCAAGCCCGTCTTCATGGGCGAGGACGAGGCGGCGAAAGCCGAGACGCGGGCTTCGGTCGCTTGGGTGCTCGACGGCATCTGCGCGCTGCTGCACCCCTTCATGCCCTATGTCACGGAAGAACTGTGGGCCATCAAGGGCGCGGAGGGCCCGAAGCGGCAGAGCATTCTCGCGCTCTCCGCCTGGCCGGAATTCGACGGCCTCGTCGATGCGGCGGCCGAGGGCGAGATCGGTCGTCTGGTCGACCTCGTGTCCGAAATCCGCTCCGCCCGCTCCGAGACCAATGTTCCGGCCGGCGCGCAGATCCCGCTGGTCATCATAACGGAAAGCGCGGAAACTCGCGCTTGGGCAGAGCGTTGGAGCGACATGCTCAAACGTCTTGCGAGGCTTTCGGACATTTCCTTCGCGGCGTCCGCGCCGGCGCAATCGATCCAGATCGTCGTGCGCGGCGAAGTGGCGGCGCTGCCGCTCGAAGGCGTCATCGACCTCAAGGCCGAGCACGCGCGTCTCGCCAAGGAGATCGAAAAACTCGACGGCGAGATGAAGAAGATCGAGGCGAAACTCGGCAATGCGGACTTCATCGCCCGCGCGCCCGAAGAAGTCGTCGACGAGCAGCGCGAGCGCCTGGAAGAGGCTGGCGCCCGCCGCGAGAAGCTCGTGGAGGCGTTCGGCCGGCTGGGCGGCCTGGGCTGAGAGCCCGCGCTCTCAGCGTGCCTCGCGGCGGATCGTGAAGCGGATTTCCGCCTCGGTGCGGCTTTGCGCGAGGAGCGTATCGCCGACCGTGTTGACGAGATGCGGAATGTCGATGACCGCCATGGGATCCGTGCAGATCACCTCGATCTCGTCGCCGGGCGCGAGCCCTTGCAGCGCCTTGCGCGTCTTGAGGGCAGGCAGGGGGCATTTCAGCCCTTTGAGATCGAGCGCCGCGGGCATCCGGTGGTCCTGAATTTCGTCGCGGGGCGATGACTTCGGGCCCCGGCGCGCTACACATGATGCCCATGTCCGACCTGTCAACCCGCAGCGCTCCGGCTGCGCTCGTTCCGCTGGCCGAAGCGATCGAAGCCTCGGCATCGACGCTTCATCCGTCCGTCGAGACGCTTGGGGTGCAGGACGCCGTCGGCGCGACGCTCGTCGAGGACGTCGTGGCGCCCGAAGACGTTCCTCCGCGCGACGTCGCAGGACGCAGCGGACACGCCTGTTTCTCGGGCGACCTCGTCGGCGCGGGGCCCGGAACGCCCGGTTTCCCCGGTGTTCCTCCCGTCGCCGTCGTGCCGGGAGCGGCTCTGCCGTTCGGAACGGACTGCGTCCTGCCGTCGGATGCCACCGGTGAAATCGCGGGCATGACCGCCGTTTTCGGACAGGCTGCGCCCGGCGAAGGCGTAAGGCGCCGCGGCGAAGACGTCCGCCGGGGCGAGGTGCTGCTGCGTGCGGGTACGCGCGTCACCCTCCGGGATACCGGCGTCCTCGCCGCCTGCGGGATCTCCGCGGTGCGCGCAGCCCGTCTTTCCGTAGGGCTTCTCGACTCGGATGCTCCCGCGGCTCGGATGCTTCGGACGCTTCTGCCCGCATCCGGCCTCCCGATCGTCGCGCGCGGGCAGGGCGGGCTCGATTTCGAATTCACGGAGGCTCCGTCGACGGGACTTGCGCTGACCGGTTGTTTCGAGGCGGGGCCGAGCGGTTCGATCGTCCATGTGCCGCACGATGCGCCGGTCATCCTGCCGCTCGTTTTCGGTTTTCTGGTTCCTCTGGCGGAGCGCGTCTGCGGCACGGTTCAACCGCGCGTCCGCCGTCCGCTTTCGGCCCCGCTGGTGTCCGTCGTCGGCGTGTCGGATCTCATCCTTCTGCGTGAACGCGACGGCTTCTTCGAGCCCGTAGGCACGGGCGCGGTTGCCTTGTCTGCGTTGCTCAGGGCCACGCATCGCGCCGTGCTGCCGCCGGAAAGCGAGGGCCTGCCCGCAGGGGCCGAATTGGAGGCCCTTCCCCTATGACGAAGGCGGCCGCCACGGCACAGACCCAATTCCTCACGGTAGTTTCGCGCGATGAAGCGGTCGCCCGCTTCGCCGCGGCCTATCCGGCGATGCCCCTCGGGACCGAGTACGTCTCCCTCGACGACGCTTTCGGCCGCGTCGCCGCCGCGCATCTCCGCAGCCCCTCTGACGTACCGCCTTTCGACCGCTCGGTCGTGGACGGTTACGCCGTCAGGGCGGGCGATGCCGCTGCCGCTTCGGAGGCCGCGCCCGTCGAACTCGCCCTCAACCCGGAACATATCCATTGCGGGCATCTTCCGCGCTCGGAAGTGACGGCGGCGTCCGCGACGGCCATCGCCACAGGCGGGCCCGTGCCGCGCGGGGCAGATGCAGTCGTGATGATCGAGCACACGACGGTTGGTTCGGACGGCACCGTCGCGATCCGCAAGCCGCCGCTTCCGGGCCAAGGCATCGCTTTCGCGGGATCGGACATCGCGGCGGGCGAGACGGTTCTGCGGGCGGGAACGCTCGTCGACGCGCGCGAGATCGGCCTGTTGGCTGCTTGCGGGATCGGCGAGGTGCCCGTCCATCGCCGGCCTCGGATCGGCATCCTCTCGACCGGCGACGAACTGGTCGTGGCCGGAAGCCCTCGGCCCGCAGCGGGCATCTACGACACCAATGCGCCGATCGTGGCGGCGGCCGTGCGCGAGAACGGCGGCGAAGCCGTGCGTTACGGGGTGATCAAGGACGATCCCGATGCGCTGCGGACAGCGATGCGCCGCGCTCATGCGGAATGCGACATGCTCATCCTCTCGGGCGGCACGTCGAAGGGCGAGGGCGACCATACCTACCGGCTCGTGGGCGATCTCGGCGCCCCGGGCCTCGTCGTCCACGGCGTCGCGCTGAAGCCGGGCAAGCCGCTCGGACTGGCCGTATGCGACGGCAAGCCCGTGGTGCTGCTGCCGGGTTTCCCGACCTCCGCGATGTACACGTTCCACGACATCGTGGCGCCCGTGGTGCGCCGCATGGCCGGCCTTCCCGCGCGGGCCGAAACCACCGTCGCCGCGACGCTGCCGCAGCGCGTGCCGTCCGACATCGGGCGCACCGAATATGTCTCGGTCGCGTTGACCGAAGGCGCCGAAGGCCTCGTCGCCCATCCGGTGAGCAAGGGCTCGGGCGCGATCTCGTCCTTCGTGCAGGCGGACGGCTTCGTGACAGTGCCTGCGCTGGCGGATGCGCTGCCCGAGGGAGCACGCGCCGAGGTCCGGCTGTTCGGTGCCGATATCCGCAGCCCGGATCTCGTGATCGCGGGCAGCCATTGCACCGGGCTCGACGTGCTCGTAGGCGCCTTGGCCGAACTCGGCTTCACGGCGCGCGTTCTTGCGACCGGAAGCCTCGGAGGTCTTCAGGCGGCGCAACGCGGCGAGTGCGACATCGCCCCGATCCACCTGCTTCATCCGCAGAAGGGCACCTACAACGCCCCTTGGCTCGGAGAGGGTCAGGAGCTCGCGAGCGGTTGGCGTCGCATGCAGGGGCTCGTGCACCGCAAGGGAGATGCGCGGTTCGAGGGCCGGAGCGTCGAAGAGGCCGTTGCCGCCGCCAATGCCGATCCCTCCTGCCTGATGGTGAACCGGAACCAGGGCGCGGGCACACGTCTCATCATCGACAAGCTGCTGAAGGGCGCCCGACCGGCGGGCTACCAAAACCAGCCGCGCTCTCACAACGCGGTCGGCGCAGCGGTGGCGCAGAACCGCGCCGATTGGGGCGTGGCCATCGAGCCGGTCGCGAAGCTCTACGATCTCGGCTTCGTCCCGATCGGACCGGAGCACTACGACTTCGCCGTCGTCTCCGCACGGAAGGCGCGGCCCGCGGTCGCAGCCTTCCTCGAACTCTTGAAGGATCCCGCCGTTCGCGTTGCGGTAACCGCTCTCGGTTTCGAGCCGTCGGAGGAGTGATGTTCCGAAGCGTCGCGTTGGCCTGCCTGCTTTTCGCCGCGCCCGCCGCCGCCGAAATGCGCGGCCATGGCGGCCCGGTCCGGGCCTTGGCGGTCGGTCCGGACGGACGAACGGCGCTGTCGGGCAGCTTCGATACGTCCGCGATCCTCTGGTCGCTGGACAAGGGTACGGCGGAACGAGTGCTGCGCTTCCATGACGGCGCGGTGAACGCCGTCGCCGCCTTGCGCGACGGACGCTGGGCGACCGCCGGCGAAGAGGGCCGCATCGCGATCTGGGCCGCCGACGGTTCCGGCCCGCTGCAGCGGATCGACGTGCATAAGGGCCCGATCTCCGCCCTGTCGCCGACGCCCGACGGACGATTTCTGGCAAGCGCCTCATGGGACGGAATCGCGCGACTGACGCCGCTCGGCGGGGGCGAGGCGCGCAGCCTTACGGGCCATCAGGGCAATGTGAACGGGATAGGCTTTCTGCCCGACGGGACGGTCGTGACGGGCGGTTATGACGCGACGGTCCGCTTCTGGCCCGCGGCCGGCGGAGAGGCGAGGGCCGTGACGCTCGCTTCGCCCGTCAATGCGCTGGCCGTTGCGGGTGATACCGTCGCGGCGGCGGGCGCGGACGGAACAGTCCGGTTTATCGGACGCGACGGCCGCATTCTCGGCGAAGTCGAGACGCAACCGCTCCCCGTCATCGCCTTGGCGGCCTCGCCCGACGGCAAGCGGGTGGCCGCGGCTCAAATCCGCGGTTCCGTCACGCTGATCGACGTCGCCTCACGCAAGGCGGTCGCGACGCTCGTCGGCCCGGGGCTGCCGGTATGGTCGGTCGCCTTTTCGACTGACGGAACCACCCTCTTGACGGGCGGGGGCGACCGCATCGTGCGGCGTTGGAATGCCGCGACGGGCGAGCATGTCGGCCCCGTCGTGCCGGTCTCGGGCGGGGACGTTCTGAGCGAATTCAAGGGAAGCCGCGGCGCGGAAGTGTTCCGGGCCTGCGCCGCCTGCCACACCGTGACCGCCGACGCCGGCAACCGGGCGGGCCCGACGCTGCACAAGGTGTTCGGGCGGCGGATCGCGAGCGTTCCGGACTACGCCTATTCCGACGCGTTCCGGACCATGGACATCGTCTGGACGCGGGAAACCGTGGGCCGCCTTTTCGAACTCGGCCCCTCGGTGGTCACGCCGGGCACGAAGATGCCGGAGCAGGTCGTCTCGGATCCGGACGACCGCAAGGCGCTTCTCGACTTCCTCGAAACCGCGACGCGCTGAACGGTCAGTTCAGCGGGTCGTCGCCGCGTTCGCGGGCGGCCAGATAGTCCTCGGTCGTCCGTACTTGCGGCCGCGCGCCCGCGGCATGCGGATCGAAGCCCTCATTGACCACGGCTTCCACGCGGCAGGTGTCGCACATGAGGATCAGATCCGCGCAATTCCCCTCACCCGAGAACATCCAGTGCCGCCCTTCGAGCTTGGCGCGCACCTTTTCGATCGTGCTCTTCACGCCGAACGGCTTCGCGCAACGGATGCAATGCGCCGGTTCCTCGGTCTTCACGAGACGGCGGGGTTCTTCCCACGCCTTGAAGTCGACCCGCGGGACGAGCGTGATCACCTTTTCGGGACAGGTGTTCGCGCAGAGCCCGCACTGAACGCAGAGGCTTTCGGTGAAATGGAGCGCCGGGCGTTCGGGATCGTCTGTGAGCGCCGCGGCCGGACAGGCGGACACGCAGGACAGGCAGAGCGTGCAGCCCGCGACGTCGATCTCCAGCCCGCCGAACGGCGCCCCGGCAGCGAGTGGAACCACGTCGACGGCGGCGGGTGCCGCGCGGTGAAGCTCGCGGAAGGCGAGTTCGAGAAGCCCGCGCTTGCGGCCGTGCGGCTCGAAAGTGGCCGGGATCGCCGAGGCGATGCCGCGGGGTGCCGCGTCGAGAAGATCGCGCAACGCATCCGGGTCATCCGTGGCGACGATGCCCGCCACGCCGTCTCCGTAGCCCAGACCGTGAAGCACTGCGTTCATCAGCGTGATCGTCGCTTCGAGGCCTGCGACGTCATGCTTCGGCTTGGCACGAGTGAGGACCCCGAACCCGACGGCGCCATAGGCGAAGGCGGCGGCGATGGTTTCGGGGCCGAGCTGCGTCGTCTCGTTCAGCTTCAGGGGCAGAACGTTCGGCGGCAGGCCTTTGCCGAACCGGGCGAGCGCGTCGATCAGCGCGTCGCCGTGCTCTTCGTCATGAACGAGGAGAACGGGATCGTAGCCGCCCGCAGCCCGGTAGGCGACGAGCATGGAGCGAAGCCGCCGCATCACCGCATCGGCCGGCGGGAGCGCGTAGGCGGCCGCGCCCGTCGGGCAGGCCGCGGCGCAGGAACCGCAGCCCGCGCAGATATAGGGGTCGATCGCGACGTGATCCCCGGCGGGCGTGATCGCGCCGGTCGGACAAAGATCGAGACAGCGCGTGCAGCCCGTCCGCTTCGACCGGGAATGCGCGCAGAGGCTCTCGTTGAAGTCGATATAGCGGGGCTTGTCGAATTCGCCGACCAGATGCGACGCCTCGAACAATAGCGCCTCGACCTGGCCCCGATCGCGCGGATCGGCACGGAGATAACCCGCGCGAAGCTCATGGGCAGGGAAGAGCGCAGGACCGCCGGTGACGTCGATCACGATATCGCAGGTCGAAACCGCATCGTCCCGGGCCGGACCGAAGCGCAGCGCGCCGCGCGAGGACGGAACGGGGAGGGCGTAATCGGCGATCGTCAGGGCGAATTCGCCGAGCCGGCCCGTCGCGAGACGAACCGTGCCCTTAACCACCGGAAACTCCCCGGTGCGGGGCGGCATCACGTCGCCGGGCTTCGAGAGCATCACGGTCACGTCGAGATGATCGGCGAGGCGGCGGCCGACCTCGATCGCCGTTTCGTCCCGTCCGTAGACCAGCGCGACGCCTTTGCTCTCCATCGACACGAAGGGAATGGGCGGCATGGGAACAGCAGCGGCGGCGACGAGTGCCGCGGTCTTCGGGCCCGCATCGGCCGCGCGGTCGGACCATCCCGCGGTCTCGCGGACATTGACGAAGGTCACGCGGTCGGCGCGCCCGGCATCTTCCGCGATCTCGCGGAACAGGGGCGCTTCCTGCGTGCAGCCCACGATGACGGGACCGCCGCTCTCCAGCGCCAGCCGGAAACGCTCGGCCTCGCGCCGGCACAGCTGGTCCGCAGTCCCGACCTTTCCGCCGCAGGCGCGGCCGACCGCATCCGCATGAAGCGGCATCGTCTCCTCGCAGGAGCAGATCAGGATCGTGGTGTCGCCGTCCTTAGCCATCAACCGTTTTCCTTCGTCCGGAACCGTCCGGCCTCTCGCCGCACGGATCGGGACCTATATATGGATCGCGTCGCCGAGGTTTCGATACGGCACCGCCCCATGCAACGATGCGTATGATGACGACAGCAGATACCGCCGCACGGAAGGAGCTCTCCCTTCCGCCGCTCTATTCCCTCGTCTCGCTCCGCGAAAGGGGGGATGCGCACGCGCATGCCTGCTCCATCGCGTCCGAGGCCGGGGCGGGCACGCTCGTCAGGGTGCGACGTTTCGACGTCGCCGAATTCGCGGTTGTCCTCGAACCTGGCGAAATGCTTGCGACGGCGAGGCGAGCCTTTCTCTGCGGCATGGCGGCCTTGGCCGATGCGTTGGGTGCGCTGGCCCCTCCCGAAAAGCCCATCGTCTTCGATTGGCCCGGCGGCATCCGCTGCGACGGCGCGCGGATCGGCGGCGCGCGTCTCGCTTGGCCGGAAGGCTGCAAGGAGAAGGAAGAGCCGGAATGGCTCGTCTTTTCCGCGATGATCACGATGGCCCGAAACCTCGCAGAACCAGGTCTTCATCCCGATTCGACGTCGCTCGCCGAAGAAGGATTCGAGGACGTCGATGCCGACATGATCGTCGAAAGCTTCAGCCGGCATCTGATGGTCCATTTCGACGGCTGGACCGCCAAAGGGTTCCGGGGCGTCGCCGAATCCTATCTCGAACGGCTTCCGCGCAAGCGCCGCGCCGAACGCCGCAGCTTCGACCCGTCGGGCGATCTTCTGGTCAAGGCGAATGCGTCCGGGCGCGTCGAAAAGCACCCGCTGCTCGCGCCGCTCGTGGCGGCGGAATGGCTCGACCCGGAGACCGGGGCACCGCGGCTATGAAGCTCCTGCGGACGATCCGGCTCGACCCTTCGGACACCTTCGTCTTCGACCCGGCGGCCGAGCCCGGCGAATGGGCCGTGACGGGTTCGTTCCTGTTCATGGGCGAGGATCCGGCGGGGTTTACGGGAAAGCGCCGTGCGGCCTTCCGCGCGGGCTTCGCGGGCGTTCGCTCCTTCGGCTTCTCGACGCTCGCCGTGGTGACGGATGCCCGAGCGGAGGACCGCGAGGAGGCCGTCGCGCAATTGGCGACGAGCCTCGTCGAGCGGCTGGGTGCGCCCGACATGGTCGTGGCGCGGGCGGCGGCGGAAGAGGAGATCGATTTCGCCGCGAGCCTTGCTTCTCACCCTGCCGGCACGCTCGTCGCGCTGCATCGCTCCGTCGAGGACGGCGAGATCCGGGAGCGGTTCCGCGTGCTCATGGAGCGGGAGCGGAACGTCGGCGCGGAGGGCCTGCACTCGCATTCGCGGGCCTTCGTCGTGGTGGAGGACGACGGCGAGGACGAGCCCGAAGAACGGGTCGACCTGATCGGAATGATGCGTGGAGACGGCGCGTGAAGGAATTCTGGGTTTCGAGCGGTCACCATCTGACACATCGGACGGAAGCGGGCGGCCTCGCGGTGACGGACGAACTCCTGCTGGCCTATCTGGCGCGCCCCGAGGTGTTGCCGCCGCCGGAAGCCTGCGCCGCCGAACGTGCCCTGCATGCCTCCTTGATGGCCGCGCCCCGCCGCTCCGTCGCTGGCATGGAGATCGACGGCATCGCCGATGCCGATGCCCGGGAGAATTGGCGGTTTCTTCTGCGCTTCCGGGACCGACTGGTCGCGCATGACACGGTCGAGGCGGCCTATACCGATTTCGCGCGGAACGGTGCGACCGATACGCCGCCGATCTTCCTCGCCCAGCTCGCGCATCTCGTTCTTCGGAACGTGCTGGACGGCTGCGAGGACACGCGCATCCTGCGCGCGGGCGAACTTTTCTTCCGGGCGCAGCGGGCGAGCGTGCAGGATGATCGCCTGCTTCTGGCCGATGCCGAGATCATCGAGGAGCTCGAAGCCGATCCGCATGTCTCGCCGCTGACGGCGATGCTCGGCCGCGAGAAGGTGACCGAACTCGACGTCATCACCGACGAGAACGCCTACGATT
Source organism: Hyphomicrobiales bacterium (assembly GCA_027483895.1). Classification (GTDB taxonomy): domain Bacteria; phylum Pseudomonadota; class Alphaproteobacteria; order Rhizobiales; family Beijerinckiaceae; genus JAIXZO01. The sequence goes on along the minus strand of JAIXTP010000026.1, from coordinate 157,867 downwards.
ATTGGAGCCGCTCGGACGCGTTCAGCATGGTACTGGACTTTACGGCGACCGCATCGCGCGAAGCCTTCGCCGCAGTCGTGTCGCGATGGGTCCGCCACTTCTCCGGCTTCGAGGCGACAGTCACGCCGCTTCAGGAGATCCGGGATCAGGATTGGCGCTGGTTCATCGGGCTCGATCCGGAGGGCACGCGCATCGGCAACGCTCTTTGGAAGGGCGACCGTTTGCCGAAAGATCTCGCGTACCGCGCGGTCGCCTTCTTCCGGATGGAGCTTCCCGCCGAAGCGCCCGTGATCGACCGCGTCCGCGGAGCGCCCGTCTATCTGATCCTCGGCATGGGCGAGGACCGGACGATCCGCATGAAGCCGCAGAACCTGATCGCGGGCCTGCCGTTCACGGGGGAGCGGGCATGAGCGTGCTCGACAGGATCGACGTCGGCGTTCTCGTCACCCGGCGTCCGGCGACCGGAGAGTGGGGCGGCGAGATCTGGAAGCCCGAGGCGGTTCTGGTGGAGGCGCCACCGCTGCCGCCCTTCACGCGGCTGCGTGCCGCCGACGGGGTCGAGCTTTTCTATGCAGGCGCCGCGGAACTCCGTCTGTTTCCCGGCGAAACCTCGCATTACCGCGACAATTTCACGTCCGAGCGGCCGAACCTCTGGGTCGCATTCCGGCCCGATCAGGATGGCGGCGGCGAGATCGTCGGCGTAACGGCCGATCCCTATGAGGGCGAAGCCTATGCCGACACGATCGGCGACGCGGTGGAGCCGGTGCCGATGCCGCCCGCGATCCAGGAATGGATCGAAGCGTTCTTCGCCGCGCATCATGTCGAGCGGACCTTCTTCAAGCGTCGCCGCGACCGCGCGGATCCGGAAGCCTTCGGCAGGCGTCCCCCGCCCGGCAAGGGGCGCGGCGGCTCATGAGCGGATCGGACGGGCAGGGAGGCTTCATCGGCCGCTGGTCGAGGCTGAAGCAGGAAGCCAAGAAAAGCGCGACGGACGAACGGGAACTCACCGTCGACGCCGAGGAACGGGCTTCCGAGCCCGAAAACGCGGTCGAGGAAGTCTTCGACCCGACCAAACTCGAGATACCGCTGCCGAGCCTCGACGAGATCGTGCCCGGGATGAACATGTCGCCCTTTTTCCAGAAGGGCGTCCCCGAGATGTTACGGAATGCGGCGCTCAGAAAGCTCTGGGTAACGGATCCGGCGATCCGCGATTTCGAAAACCCGGCCCGCGAATATGCCTATGACTGGAACGTGCCGGGCGGCGTGCCGGGCTCCGGCGAACTCGTCGGGGACCATGACGCGGTGGAACTGCTGCGCGACCTGATGCGGACACCCGAAACGGGTCCGTCCGACAAGGACAATGCGTCGCAGGCCGAAGCCACTGAAACCGGCGACCATTTCGCAGTTGCGAAAGAAACCGACGAAGCGGAGCACGCCGGCCGGGACGGCGACCCGGCCGACGAACCCGTCGAGCCCCAGCCCGCGCAAGCCGTCGCGTCGGACATCGCGACGTTTCAGGTCGAACCACCCGATTTCGCACCTGCACAAACCGTCTCCGCAAAACGGCGACATGGGGGTGCATTGCCCGAAAGCGGTGCATGATCAGGGGCTTTTCAAGGTCATAGGGTCGACCTATGACATAACGTAAGGCGGAATCGCCGGGCGCCGTTTCGTGCGCCGTAGTGTCGAAGTCGGGGGACGCAAATTGAGGGAACCGGGGCTCGAAGCCGCGATCCGTGCCGTGGGCGGCATCGGTGCGCTCGCGCGGGCGCTCGGCCTTGCTCAGCCCTCCGTTTCCGAATGGCGGCGGATCCCGGCGGATCGCATCGCTGCGGTCGAAAGCGCCACGGGGGTACCCCGCAGCGAACTGCGGCCCGATCTTTACGCTCAGGAGGGCTCGGCCGTGAACGACAGCCTGCCGCTCGACGAGGTGGAGGCCGCACGCGCCGAGATCTACGACCTGCTCGGCGCCTTGCTAGGCCGCGCGCCCGACGAAACGCTGCTCCGCTCCGTCGCGCGCTGGAAGGGCGACACGACGGATCTCGGCATCGCTCGGATGGCGCTTGCGGATCTCGCCGAACGGATGGAGCCGCGGCAGGTATCGCGCGAATATTTCAACCTCTTCATCGGCTTGGGCCGAGGAGAGCTGCTTCCTTACGCGTCTTACTATCTCACCGGCTTCCTGCATGAGCGCCCCTTGGCGGCGGTGCGCGAGGACCTTCAGCGCCTCGGCATCGAGCGCGCGGAGGACGTCCGCGAGCCGGAAGATCACGCCGGGATCCTCTGCGAGATCATGGCGGGCCTGATCCGCGGTCGCTTCGGCGACGAAGCGGAGCAGAAGGCCTTCTTCGAAAAGCACCTGAAGCCTTGGGCCGCGCGGTTCTTCGCGGATCTCGAAGCGGCGGCGGGTGCGGAATTCTACAAGCCGGTGGGAACCATCGGTCGACTGTTCATGGAGATCGAAGCCGAAGCCTTTACCCTTCCGATGTAGGAAGGGAGAGGCATTCGGCTCGAACGACGAGGGGAAACAGAATGAGCAAGAACGACAGACCGGCGGATCCGACCCGCCGCAAGTTCTTCGGAGTGCTCGGGGGCGCATCCACCGCCGCTCTGGCGGCGCCGCTCGCCGTGACCGAGGCGGAAGCCAAGGAAAGCAAGGAAGAGGCGCGCAAGGCCCGCTATCGCGAGACCGAGCACGTCAAGACCTTCTACCGGACGAACCGGTACTGAGGAGACGCACCATGCTGATCAAGCGCAAGAGCGGCGAAGCGGGCCGCGCAAAGCTTCAGGCCCTGACGTCCGGCCTGACCTCGGGCGTTCTCGACCGCCGTACCTTCCTGAAGCGCTCGGGCCTCGCGGCTGCGGGCGCCGTCGCCGTCGGGTCCGTCCAGCTCGGAGCGGTCCGCAAGGCCGAGGCCGGGCCGACGAACTTCTCCGCCCCCATTCAGCTCCGCAAGAACATCTGCACCCACTGCTCGGTGGGCTGCACGGTCATTGCGGAAGTGCAGAACGGCGTGTGGGTCGGCCAGGAGCCCGGCTGGGACAGCCCGATCAACCGCGGCACGCACTGCGCCAAGGGCGCGTCGGTCCGTGAGCTGGTCCACGGCGACCGCCGCGTGAAGTACCCGATGAAGCTCGTCAACGGCGAGTGGCAGCGCATCACCTGGGATCAGGCGATCAACGAGATCGGCGACAAGCTGATGGCGGTTCGCGAGAAGTCCGGCGCCGACTCGGTGTTCTGGCTCGGCTCGGCGAAGTTCTCGAACGAGGGCGCTTATCTCTATCGCAAGCTGGCCGCCTTCTGGGGTACCAACTCCGTCGACCATCAGGCGCGCATCTGCCACTCGACCACGGTCGCGGGCGTCGCGAACACCTGGGGCTACGGCGCCCAGACGAACTCCTACAACGACATCCGGAACGCCAAGACCATCATCATCATGGGCGGCAACCCGGCCGAGGCTCATCCGGTCTCGCTCCAGCACGTGCTGTCGGGCAAGGAGATCAACCGGGCGAACCTCTTCGTCATCGATCCGCGCTTCACCCGCACGGCCGCCCATTCGACGGAATTCGTCCGGATCCGTCCGGGCACCGACATTCCGATCATGTGGGGCATGCTCTGGCACATCTTCCAGAACGGCTGGGAGGACAAGGAGTTCATCGCCAAGCGCGTGTTCGGCATGGACGAAGTCCGCAAGGAAGTCGCCAAGTGGACGCCTGAAGAGGTGGAGCGCGTGACCGGTGTTCCCGGCGAGCAGCTCAAGCGCGTCGCCGAGACCTTCGCCAAGCAGAAGCCCTCGACGCTCGTCTGGTGCATGGGCGCGACGCAGAAGACGGTCGGTACGGCGAACGTGCGCGCCTACTGCACGCTGCTCCTCGCCACCGGCAATGTCGGTTCGCAGGGCACGGGCGCGAACATCTTCCGCGGTCACTGCAACGTGCAGGGCGCGACCGACCTCGGCCTCGACGTCACGACGCTGCCGCTCTACTACGGCCTGGTCGAAGGCGCCTGGCGGCATTGGTCGCGCGTGTGGGAAGTCGAGTACGACTGGCTGCAGGCGCGGTTCGACGAAGTTCCCGCGAAGCAGGGCCGCAACGCGCGCTCCCGCAAGCAGAACATGGAAACGCCCGGCATCCCGACCACACGTTGGTTCGACGGTGCGCTCATGCCGGCCGACGACGTCGACCAGCGCGACAACATCAAGGCGATGATGGTCTTCGGCCACGGCGGCAACACCGTGACCCGCATGCCGGAAGTCGCCAAGGGCCTCGAAAAACTCGACCTGCTGGTCATCGCAGACCCGCATCCGACGACCTTCGCGATCCACGGCGACCGGAAGAACGACACCTATGTTCTGCCGATCTGCACGCAGTTCGAATGCTCGGGCTCGCGCACGGCCTCGAACCGTTCGATCCAGTGGGGCGAAAAGATCGTCGAGCCGATCTTCGAGTCCAAGGACGATTACGAGGTCATCTACCGCTTTGCCGAGAAGCTCGGCTTCGCCGACCGGATGTTCAAGAACATCAAGGTCGAGGGCAAGCGGCCGGTGCCGGAGGACATCCTCCGCGAGATCAACCGCGGCGGCTGGTCGACCGGCTATTGCGGCCAGTCTCCGGAGCGTCTGAAGTCCCACATGGCGCGGCAGGGCGATTTCGACCTCGTCACGCTGCGGGCCAAGGACGGCCCGAACTCCGGCGACTATTACGGCCTGCCTTGGCCGTGCTGGGGCAAGCCCGAGGTCAAGCACCCCGGTACGCACATCCTCTACAACACGAACCTCAATGTTCGTGACGGCGGCGGCGCGTTCCGTCCGCGCTTCGGCGTGGAATACCAGGGCAAGACGCTTCTTGCGGAAGGCAGCTACTCGGCGGGCTCGGAGCTCACCGACGGCTATCCGGAGTTCACCTTCGGCATCTTCAAGCGTCTGGGCTGGGACAGCCTGCTCACCGAGCAGGAGCTGGCGACGATCCAGCGCATCGGCGGCAACAACGTCGATGCGGTGAGCTGGGCGAACGATCTCTCGGGCGGCATCCAGCGCGTCTGCCTCGAGAAGGGCGTGGTTCCGTTCGGCAACGGCAAGGCCCGCGCGATCGCGTGGAACCTGCCCGACCCGGTGCCGGTCCATCGCGAGCCGATCTACTCGCCGCGTCCCGACCTCGTCGCGAAGTATCCGACGCTTCCGGATGCGCGGCAGTTCCGACTGCCCAACCGCGGCGCCACCGTCCAGAAGGCGGGCGTGGACCGCAACATCCCGAAGGACTTCCCGATCGTCCTCACGTCCGGCCGTCTGGTCGAATACGAGGGCGGCGGCGAAGAGACCCGTTCGAACAAGTGGCTTGCCGAACTGCAGCAGGACATGTTCGTCGAGATCAATCCGGCGGACGCTGCGGCGCAGGGCATCGTCGACGGCGCTTGGGTCTGGGTCGAAGGCCCGGATTACGGCGCCAAGGCGAAGGTCAAGGCACTGGTCACGGAACGCGTCGGCAAGGGCGTGGCGTTCATGCCCTTCCACTTCGGCGGCTGGTTCCAGGGCGTCGATCAGCGTTCGAAATATCCCAAGGGCACGGACCCGATCGTTCTCGGCGAAGCCGTGAACGGCGTGACGACCTACGGCTACGACCCGGTCACCGCGATGCAGGAGACCAAGGTCACGCTTTGCCGGATCAAGGCGGCGTAAGGAGGGGAGGCGACAATGGCTCGAATGAAGTTCCTTTGCGACGCCGACCGTTGCATCGAATGCAACGCTTGCGTCACGGCCTGCAAAAACGAGCATGAGGTGCCGTGGGGCATCAACCGCCGTCGCGTTGTCACCATCAACGACGGCAAGCCCGGCGAGCGCTCGATCTCGATGGCCTGCATGCACTGCACGGACGCGCCCTGCGCGGCCGTGTGCCCCGTGGACTGCTTCCTGACCACGGCCGACGGCGTGGTCCTTCACTCGAAGGACCTCTGCATCGGCTGCGGCTACTGCTTCTATGCGTGCCCCTTCGGCGCGCCGCAGTATCCGAAGGTCGGCAACTTCGGTTCGCGCGGCAAGATGGACAAGTGCACCTATTGCGCGGGCGGTCCCGAGGCCGACAACAGCCCCGAGGAATACGCCAAATACGGCGCGAACCGCCTGGCCGAGGGCAAGCTCCCGATCTGCGCGGAGATGTGCTCGACCAAAGCGCTGCTTGCAGGCGACGGCGAGATGATCGCCACGATCTACAAGGAACGGGTACTCAAGCGCGGCTACGGCTCCGGCGCCTGGGGCTGGAAGGTGGCCTACAAGGAAACCATCGCGGTCTGAGCGCGGCGCAAGAAAACGGAGGCTTCGCCATGAAGCACGTCTTTTCCACTTCGATCCGCGCCGCGTTCTTCGGACTGTTCGGCGCGCTCCTTCTGGCCGTCGCGGCTCCCGCGCCGGCCTCGGCCCAGGTCAACCCGACCACGCAGGCCGTGAAGGAAGAACAGCTCCTGCGGCAGCTGCAGCAGGTCGACGGCCGCATCTCCATCCCCGACGCCAAGGCGTCGGTGCTGATGCAGCCGGCGGGCCGTCAATGGCGCGAGTTCCACAACACCACCATGTTCTGGACGGGCGCGGTTTCCGTGCTCGGCATGCTCGGCCTGCTCGTGATCTTCTACATGGTCCGCGGGCGGATCATGATCGACGCAGGGCCTTCGGGCCGGACGATCACGCGCTTCAACTCCTTCGAGCGCTTCATCCACTGGATGACGGCGGGCACCTTCATGGTTCTCGCGCTCACGGGCCTGAACGTCGCCTTCGGCAAGTATCTGCTGCTTCCGCTGATCGGCCCCGAAGCGTTCACCACGGTCTCCCAGCTCGGCAAATACGCTCACAACTATCTTGCCTTCCCCTTCATGATCGGGGTGGTGTTCATGTTCCTCGTCTGGGTGAAGGACAACATCCCGACGAGCATCGACGCCGCTTGGATCGCGGCGGGCGGCGGCCTCTTCTCGAAGGGCGTTCATCCCCCGGCGAAGAAGTTCAATGCCGGTCAGAAGCTGATCTTCTGGACCGTGATCATCGGCGGCGTGGCGCTGTCGATCTCCGGCGTCGTTCTGCTGTTCCCGTTCTATCAGACGACGATCGAGAACATGCAGCTCGCCCAGATCGTGCACGGTCTGGTGGGCGCCGTGATCGTCGCGATCATGATCGCGCACATCTATATCGGCTCGGTCGGCATGGAAGGCGCCTTCGACGCGATGGGCTCCGGCGAGGTCGACGTGAACTGGGCCAAGGAGCACCACTCGCTCTGGGTTCAGGAAGAGATGGCCAAGTCCGGTTCGGGTTCGAAGCCTGCGGCCGTCGCCGCCGAGTAATCCGACCCTATTTCGTGAACGTAACGGCCCGGCGGGGTATTCCCCGCCGGGCCGTATCTTTGAGGTGAGCAGATGAAGGTGATCGGCATCGCGGGCTGGAGCGGCGCGGGGAAAACCACCCTGATGTCCCGGCTCATTCCGCGCCTCACCGCACAGGGGCTTTCCGTCTCGACGGTGAAGCACGCCCATCACGCCTTCGACGTGGACCGGCCCGGCAAGGACAGCTACGTGCACCGCGAGGCGGGCGCCACGGAAGTGCTGATCGGTTCGTCGAAACGCTGGGCGCTGATGCACGAATTGCGCGAGACGCGCGAGCCGTCCCTGCGCGATCTTCTCGGACTGCTCTCGCCCGTCGATCTCGTGCTGGTCGAGGGGTTCAAGCACGAGGCCCATCCCAAGCTCGAAATCCATCGCCTCGCCAACGGCAAGCCTTGGCTCCATCCGGAGGACGCGTCGGTCGTGGGACTGATCACGGATGCGCCGCCGCCCGCTTCGGGTCTTCCCGTGTTCGGGCTCGACGACATCGACGCCGTCGCGGGCTTCGCGGCGGCCGCCGCGCGTCCGCGCGACGAGGTACTGAAGATCCTCGCGACCGCTCCGGACAAGGTGCACGGCTGATGGCACAGCTCAGCGCAGACGGCTTCGCCTTCGGCGGTCCGCTGATGCGGGTGGACGAGGCACTGGCGCTGATCGGGGAAAGGGTCCGCCCGGTCGCCCGCGTCGAAGCGGTTTCCATCGCGAAGGCGGACGGCCGCTTTCTCGCCGAAGCGATCATCGCGCCTCTGGATCTCCCGCCCTTCGACAATTCGGCCGTGGACGGCTGGGCCGTGCGACATGCCGATCTGACCCGGGACGCGGAAACCGTGCTGCCCGTCGTCGGACGTCTGGCTGCGGGCGACGCATGGTCCGGCCCGCCGCCCGCAGCAGCGACCGCGGTGCGCATCTTCACCGGCGCACCGATGCCGCCCGGCTTCGATACCGTGTTCATGCAGGAAGACGTCGTGGCGGACGGCGACCACGTGCGTCTGCCGCCCGGCCTGTCTTCGGGCGCCAATGCCCGGATCGCCGGAGAGGACCTTCCGCGAGGCCGGGAAGCGCTCGAAGCGGGACGGCGGATCGGCCCGCGTGAGATCGCGCTGCTCGCCGCGCTCGGCATCACCGAGGTTCAGGTCCGCGCGCGCCTGAGGGTCGCGGTCTTCTCGACGGGCGACGAAGTTACCGAGCCGGGGCGCCGACTGCCCGCGGGGGCGCTTTACGATTCGAACCGCTTCGTGCTCGGCGCTCTCTGCCGCCGGATGGGCGCGGACGTCACCGATCTCGGCATATTGCCCGACGACCGCGTCACGATCGCCGGTGCGCTCCGCGAGGCGGGGCGTGGCCATGATCTCATCCTCACCTCCGGCGGCGTCTCGACCGGCGAGGAAGACCACGTGAAGAGCGCCGTCGAAGAAGCGGGGTCGCTGACCTTTTGGCGCATCGGCATCAAGCCCGGCCGCCCCGTCGCGATGGGCTTGGTCGGGGAAGCGGCCTTCGCCGGTCTGCCCGGAAACCCCGTCGCCGTGTTCGTCACCTTCGCGCATGTGGTGCGGCCGCTGCTGGCGGCGATGGCGGGCGGGAGGCTCGATCCGGTGAGGGCGTATCCCGTGGTCGCGGGCTTCGCTTACCGCAAGAAGGAGGGGCGCCGCGAATATGTCCGCGTGCTTCTGGAGCGGGACGGGGAGGGACGTCTCCTCGCAAGAAAACACCCGCGCGAAGGCGCGGGCGTGATCACGTCTTTGACGGAGACCGACGGGCTGGTCGAACTCGAGGAAGAACGCCGTACGCTGGAACCCGGCGAGACCGTCGGGTTCATTCCGTATGCCGCGCTCTTATGAGCGCTTGCCCGGGTTGTTGCCCCAGTCGCCCACGAGATTGTGGCCGGCATCGCCGACGCGCGCGCCGGTCGTAGAATACTGCTGATAGGCGAACTTCTGCTCGGCCGACAGAATGTAAGCCGCCGCGACGCCGCCGCCGACGGCGATCAGAACGGCCAGAACGAAAGCCTTCATCGACATTTCCTCCGGTGAGCGGACATTCTTCGCCGCATTCATGGAAAAGGTATGCAGACTCGCTGCATCGGCCGTCAAGTCCCTTCGATCAAAGCACAAATTCGTTCTGCGTGATCGAGATCCTCGGGCGTGTTCGCATTGAAGAAAGGATCATGCGGGTCCGCTGACCATTCGGCCGCCGCGCAGCCGTGCCGCGCCGTCCAGCGGTCGATCTTGCGCTCCCCGTCGATAACGAGCGCGTGCCGAAGATCCTCGCGGAAGGCGACGGGCCAGAGGCCGATCGGCGGCTGCGTCCGCCCGTCCGAGGCCGCGCAAGCGAGCGGAACTCCCGCCGACCGCCGGGCGGCCTCGAGCCTCGCGACGAGGTCCGTCGGAATGAAGGGCGAATCGGCCGAGACGCTGGCGACGGTCTCGATGTCTGGCCGATGGGCCGCCGCCCAATCGAGGGCCGCGAGGATCCCCGCCAGCGGGCCCGCGAATCCCTCGACGTCGTCGGCCACCACGGGGAGCCCGAGAGACGCGAACCGGGCCGGATCGCCGTTCGCGTTCAGGATCAGCCCGTCGCATTGCGGCGCGAAGCGTTCGATCACGCGGTCGAGGATCGTCCTGCCGTGGACGAGGCGCATGGGCTTGTCGCCGCCGCCCATCCGCCGGGCGAGTCCGCCCGCGAGCAGGACCCCGAGCGGCTTCGGCTCAGTCGTCATCGCGTGAGCCCTTCCGGCGGTTCTTCAGGCTCTCGTCCTCGACATAGGAGAGGTCCTGATCGAACACGATCCGTTGCGCGCCCGCGAGTGCCGTGAAGCGTTTGCCGCGCGCCCGGCCGATCAGCGTGAGGCCGCATTTGCGTGCGAGCTCGACGCCCCAAGCGGTGAAGCCCGAGCGCGACACCAGCACGGGGATTCCCATCCGCACGGTCTTGATCACCATTTCGGAGGTGAGCCGCCCGGTGGTGTAGAAGAGCTTGTTCGCGCCCGAGACCTTCTCCGCGAACATCCAACCCGCCACCTTGTCGACCGCGTTGTGCCGGCCGACATCCTCCATATAGACGAGCGGCCGGTCTTCCTCGCACAGCACGCAGCCATGGATCGCGCCCGCTTCGAGATAGAGCGACGGCGTCGTGTTGATGGTCGAGGTGAGCTTGTAGAGCCAAGACGTCTTCACGACCGTGTCGGGCAACACGACGCTGTCCAGCGCTTCCATCAGGTCGCCGAAAGCGGTGCCTTGGGCACACCCCGAAGTCAGCGTCTTCTTGCGCAGCTTGTCCTCGAAATCCGTCTCGCCGTCCGTCCTCACCACGACGACGCCGAGGTCGTCGTCATAATCGACGCCGGTCACCACGTCGTCGGGCCGCAGCATGTTCTGGTTGAGCAGATAGCCGAGCGCGAGCCATTCGGGATGGTCGAGGATCGTCATCATGGTGACGATCTCGCGGCTGTTCAGATAGAGCGTCAGCGCCCGCTCGACCGTCACGGCGGTCTCGACGGGGCGGCCCTGCTCGTCGATCCCGGTGACGCGCTGCGTCAACCGGGGATCGTCGGGGTTCGGTCGGACGAGAAAGCCGTCCTTGAGGTCTGCGACGGAGGTCATGCGGGGGATATCGGGCGCACGGTGCCGCGTGTAAAGCGTCACGCCCCGACCGCGGAGCGGGCGTCCGCCCGGTCGATCTCTTCCAGGCGGCGAAGCAGCATCGCTGCGTAACGGCGCGCGGAAGCGTCGAGGCGTTCGGTTTCGTCGGCAGGGCATCCGTCGACGGCGAGGCGTGCGGCTGCGTAGCGGAAGGCCGGATAAAGCAGAAGCATCAGCCCGAGCAGCCGCCGATCGGACGGCGAGCGCGCCGCATAGTCCACGGCACGGGCGAGAAACCGCGTTTCTTCGGGACCGAGATCGAACTCCGTGGCGGCGCCCGCAATGTCCCAGCAGACGTCCTGAGCGCCCACGAGATCGTGCGTCATCGCGTGGTCGACCGCGTCGGTCTTGAAGATGCGTCCGGCCGCATCGAGCAGCCATTCATGAAGATCGAGCCGCCCGTCCGTGGCGATGCGGCGGATCCGCAGACGTTCGGGAACGTAAAGCGCGGTCGCGCGGCGAACCCGTTCCGCGGTCGAGGCTCCGAGACCGAGTTCGAGATTGTAGAGCGTGCTGTCGAACAACAGGGCGAGCGACGCCCCATCGTCCTCGGAAGCGGGAAAAGACCGCGCCCGGAAGCCGAGATAGGCGGCGACCGTCGCCAGAAATCGCTCGCGAAACGGCCGATCCTCAAGATCCGAAGCCCGCAAGGGACGTCCGGCCACGTGATCCTCCAGCAGGAAGCCGTGACGAAGAGCGTGAACCTCGGGGATGAAACCCGCGGCCGCCATCGCGCGCGCTCTCGCGAGTTTCGTCCGACCCACGCGGCCGATGCCCGCGAATTTCGCGATCTTGCTGCCCTTCGGCCCGTCGAGCCGGAACTTGAGACGCTCCTGACCCACATTCGAGGCCGGGAGAGGGTGGTGCCCGGAAACGCCCGCACGCCATTTCCCGCCCGAGAGATCGACGAGAACGGGATCCGGTCCCGTGACGTCCTCGAACCAAGCCGGGAGCGGCGTGGGCCCACGTATCAACCCTCCGTGAGGGTCGGCGGGAATGCGCCGGATCGCGTTCCAAAGCGCGTGATGCCGCTCCGAGGCGGCGCGACCGAGCGCCTGCTCATGGCTCGGCAGCGCATGGATGCGATCGAGCCCGATGCCGAGTTCGAGCAGATGCGAGATGACGGCACAGAACGAACTGCCCGAGAGCCCGGGGCCCTCGTCGACGATGACGAAAAAAGCCCCCGGGTCATTCCGCCAGATGTCCCGCAGCCTCTCGCTCGGCCACACCTCGCGTGAGAAATGCGGCCCGACCGGGCGGAGCGTCGCAAGGCTCGCGACCGTGAGCGGCACCGCCGCCATCGGTGCCAACGCCGCCCCGATGCTCCGCAGCCCGATGACATGCGCGCGACCCGAAGGAAGCCCGCGCGCCGCGTCGGTCCATGCCTCTGGGTAGAAGGCGTAATGCGCGAAGCCCTCGGCATCGCGGATCCGGACGGGGCCTGTCGGAAGCAGCGAGGCGATGGTGCGTTCAGCCTCACGACCGATCGGCACCGCTGGCAGGCCACGCCGCGAAGCGTCGATCATCCGCGCGGTGCTCAGCAACAGAGCGCCGATCGCCCCGGTCGCCGGCGTTTCATCGTCCCGTCCGGTCTTCTCGAACGCTGCATCCGCCACGCCCTGCAGAAGCCCCGCCAGATCGGCATGGGCCGAGACGAGATCTCCGTGCCGTTCGATGCCCGAGGCCGCACGGCAGGCCCGGTTCCAGGCGGCGATGCAGCGACGGAGCGTCTCGTCCGGATCCGCCGTCCGGTCGCGATCACCGTAGATCCACATCGGCTTCGGCCAAGTGGCGATAGGCGATGCGGGCGAAAGCGTCGAAATCCGGAATGCGGAATTCAGGGCTCCGGGCGCGGATCCATGCGGCCCACCCCTCGAACTGTTCCGGGCTCGGCGAAATCTTCCACCGCGAGGTCTTCGCCAGTTCGAGCGCGTCGAGCGGTTCATGCCCTCGGTCGACGAGAATGCAGAGCGCGACCATCGCGGAGCGGCCGATCCCGTGATGGCAATGCACGAGCAGTCGCCCTCCCGCCCGCGCCTCCGCGCGCGCGAAAGCGACGGCTCGGTCGATCATGGCCGGCGAGACCGGCCCGCGATCCATCGTCGGGACATGCAGGGCCCGCAGGCCGCTTTCCTGCAGCGCTAAGGGATCGTTCCGCGCTTCCTCGCGGCAGTCGATGACGGCCGTGATGCCGTCCTGTCTTGCGAGACGGCTCCAGCCCGATTGCTCGACCCAGCCCCCGACCGCCATGTCGGGCGTGATCCAATCGAAATCGTTCGGCGGCGGGGAGGGGACGTGCATCGCGGGGCGCTCCTGATCAGGTTCAGGAACGTTCCCGGCGCGGGTTCGTTTCCGGCGCGTTTCCCGCCCGGCCGGATCGGCCGCGATGCCCCGGAAGCGGGGTGCGGCCCGCTTCACAAGGAGCGCGCCTTCGCCGAACAAGACGGCGAACAGCGAGGCCGCCATGACCGACATCGTGACGTTTCCGAAAAAGCCCCTTCGTGCCGCCGCCCGGATCCGGGCCGAAATCCTCGACGCGGCCGCCCGCCGCGCCGAGCGCGAAGCCCTACTGCGCCGCATGGGGATCGTGCCCCGGGTGCTCGCATGTTCGGACTATGACGATCTCGTCGACCTTCTCGACGAGATCACGCCGGATTTCCGGCTGTCCTTGACGCGGACCAGCGACGCCTTCGTGGCGGCGGCGGAACGGATCGCCGGCGGCGCACGGGACCGGGCCGAACTCGACGCGGGCCGCGCTCATCTCCATCGGCTCCTCGACGAGGTCCTGGACGGCGCGATCGATCAGGCGGCGAACCCGGTCTGCCGCAACGGCGCATGAAAAAGGCGGGCGAGCCCGCGAAGGCCCGCCCGCCCGATGTATTCGAACCGATCTGGATCAGATCGCGGTCTTGTCGCCGCCCTTGAGCGCGAGAATCTCGCGGGCCTCGTCGGGCGTCGCGATCTCCAGACCGAGCCCCTCGATGATCTGGCGGACGAGCCGCACCTGCTCGGCATTCGACGTCGCGAACTTGCCGGGACCGGACCAGAGCGAGTCTTCAAGGCCGACGCGGACATTGCCGCCCATGGCCGCGGCCATCGCGGCGATGGAGAGCTGATTGCGGCCCGCGCCGAGCACCGACCAACGATAGTCGTCGCCGAACAGCCGATCTGCCGTGCGCTTCATGTGCAGCACGTCTTCCGGATGCGCGCCGATTCCGCCGAGAAGTCCGAACACCGTCTGGATGAAGAGCGGGCCCTTCACCATTCCGCGCTGATAATAGTAGTGCAGATTGTAGAGATGGGCGGTGTCGTAGCACTCGAATTCGAAGCGCGTGCCCGAGGCGCCGAGCGTCTCGAAGATGAATTCGATATCCTTGAACGTGTTGCGGAACACGATGTCGCGGTTGCCGAGGTGCTGCGGCTCCCACTCGTGCTTGAAATCCTTGAAGCGGTCGAGCATTCCGAACAGGCCGAAATTCATCGTGCCCATGTTCAAGGACGCGACCTCCGGCTTGAAGGTCTGCGCGGGGCGCACGCGCTCTTCGACGCGCATGGTCGGCGAGCCGCCCGAGGTGATGTTGATCACGACGTTCGAGCGCTGCTTGATCACCTTCAGGAAGGGCGCGAAGGCCTCCGGGGTCTGATCCGGGCGACCGGTCTCGGGATTGCGCGCATGAAGATGGACGATCGCGGCACCCGCTTCGGCGGCGCCGATGGCGGCGTCCGCGATCTCCTGCGGGGTGATCGGCAGATGCGGCGACATCGAGGGCGTATGGATCGCCCCGGTGACCGCACAGGTGATGATGACTTTGCGTTTGGACATGTAGACCTCCCCCGGCCTTACTGTTGTTGACGTTTATGGGCCGCGAGCGCGGCGAGCCGCTCGTTGCGGCGGCGACTGCCCGCTTCGATCCGCGCGGAATCGGCGGGGTAGGGCCATTCGGCGATCACCCGATCGACGTTCGGGCTGTCATAGACGGACGGTTTCGCCGCGTCCTCGGCGAGCCGCTTGTAGAAGCCCGTATATCGCGCGCAGTAATCGGCGATGCCGCCCGGTGCGTTGAGGTCGATGGTCTCGAGGGGGCCCATGAAGGACCAGCGCAGCCCGAGCCCGTCCTTCAAAGTCTTGTCGAGATCCTCGCCCGACACATAGCCCTCGCCGACGAGCCGGAAGGCCTCGGCGAGCAGGGCGCCCTGCAGGCGGTTCAAGATGAAGCCGTCGGCTTCCTTCTTCACCGTGATCGGCACCTGGCCGATCTCCGTGTAGATCTCGCGCGCCCGCGCGACCGCCTCGGGCGAGGTCCACGGCGCGCCGCAAAGTTCCACGAGCGGAATGAGGTGCGGCGGATTCACGGGATGGCCGACGAGGCAGCGGGCCCGGCCCGGCAGGTCTTCGGTGAACAGCGACGCCACGATGGCGGAGGTCGACGACACCAGCAGCGCATCCTTCGGCGCGAGCCGGTCGAGTTCCGCGAAGATCTGTTTCTTCAGATCGAGCTTTTCGGGCCCGTTCTCCTGCACGAAGGATACGCCTTCGAGCGCTTCCCCAAGGCTCGCCGAAGCGCTGACGCGCCGCGCGGCGCCTTCGGGATCGGAGCAGAGCCCGTGCCGCGCCAGCGACAGCAGTTCGTCCCGCACCGCATTCGGGGCCGCGGCAAGCGTCGGCGCATGCGGGTCGGTCATCTTCACCGTCCAGCCGGCCCGGGCGAAGATCGCCGCCCATGCCCTGCCGATGAGCCCCGCCCCGACGATCGCGACGGTCTTGTTCGTTTCGGTCATTTCAAGCCTTCCGCGTGTCCCCGGCCGTCCAGGCCCGCCGGTCTCTCGGTGTCATCCCGGCCGCAGCGAAGCGGAGAGCCGGGATCCCGTCCATCACAGCCGCTCGACGCCGCGCCGTTCTTCTGGATCCCGGTTCGGCTTTGCCGCCCGGGATGACATGAGGGGTTTCTCTGATCCGTCACAGCCAGAGCACCTTACGCCGAAGATCGAGATCGTCCTTCAACGCCTTGGAAGGTCCGGTATGCATCACCGCGCCCCTCTCGAGCGCGACGGTCGTGTCGGAGAGCGCCAGCGCCAGATCGAGGTGATGGTCGACGATGATGATCGCGACCTCCTTGCGCAGCCGATCGAAGCTCTCGAACAGCTGCTCGACGACCGCGGGAGCGAGACCTTCGAAGGGCTCGTCGAGGAGAAGCACGCGCACGTCGCCCGACAGCGCCCGCGCCACGGCGACCATCTGCTGCTCGCCGCCCGAAAGATAATCCGCCGGGCTCTGCAGGCGCTCGCGGATCCGCGGGAAATATTCGTAGATCCGTTCGAGATCCCAATGGATGCCGTTGCCGGTCAGCCGCTTCAAGCTGCCGAGTTCGAGGTTCTGCGCCACCGTCATGCCGGCGAAGAGGCCGCGGCCCTGCGGCACGTAACCGATGCCGAGCCGTGCGATCTCGGCCGCCGAACGTCCCACGAGTTCCGTTCCGCCGAGTTTGATGGAGGAACCGGGGGCTGCGGGCGCGATGCCCGTCAGGGTCTTGAGCAGCGTCGACTTGCCGGCACCGTTGCGCCCCAGCAGCGCCACGATCTCGTTGTCGTGAACGGTCATGTTCACGCCGTTGATGATGTGGCTCTTGCCGTAGAAGGTGTTCACGCTTTCGAGCGTCAGCAGCGGCGAGGTCTTCGCGGCCGTCTCGCGCGGCTTGGCGGCGACGGTGGCGGCGCCGGAGCCGATATAGACCTCCTGCACCTTGGGGCTCGTGCGCGCATCCTCGACCGTTCCGTCGAGCAGCACCCTGCCGTCGTTCATCACCGTGACGTGGTCGGCGAGCTGGAACACGCGGTCAATGTCGTGTTCGACGAGCAGGACCGGGAGGTCGGCCGAGATCCGCTTGATGATGTTGCCGATGCGGTGCCTTTCGGCCGCAGCGAGGCCGGCGAGCGGCTCGTCGAGCAGCAGCACGCGCGGCGCGGAGGCGAGGGCGAGGCCCATGTCGAGCAGACGCTGCCCGCCATAGGAGAGAGACCCCGCTTCCGCGTGCTCGATGCCGGCGACGCCGAGATAGCGGACGATTTCGCGGGTCTCCGCATTCACCTCGTCGATCGACTGCGCATCCCGCCAGAGCGCGAAGCGCGCGGGGTTGCGCGCCTGCACGGCGAGGCGGAGGTTTTCCTCCACGCTGAGCGCGGGGAAGAGATTGGTGATCTGGAAGGACCGACCGATGCCGCTTTCCGCGATGCGCTCGGGCGTCAGTCCCGCGATCGGCTTGCCCTTCAGCATCACCTCACCCTGATCCGGCACGAACATGCCGGACAGGAGATTGAAGGCCGTCGTCTTGCCCGCGCCGTTGGGGCCGATCAGCGCATGCAGGGTCTTGTCCCGCATCGTGATGTCGACGCCCTGCACAGCCTTGATGCCGCCGAAATGCTTGACGATCCCGCGCGCCGAAAGGATCGGCCCGTCGATTGCCTCCTGCGGACGGAGGAAGGCTGGGAGGGGGAGTTCCTCCACCTTGCGAGCCGCCATCGCCGCGTCTTCGACCACCTTCTTGCGGAAGGGCGCGAGCAGGCGACCGGCCACGCCGACGAGACCTTCCGGCGAGAAGACGATGAAGCCGACGAAGACGAGACCGAACCAGAACAGCCAGTTCTCGGTGTAGATCGAGAGGAATTCACGGAAGAGCGTGTAGAACAACGCCCCGAGCGCAGGCCCGAGGAAGCTCCGCATGCCGCCGATGACGACCATCGCCAGAAGTTCGCCCGAGAACGCGACGGAAATCGGCTCGGCCGAGGTCATCCGATTCTTGTAGAGAAGCAGCACGCCCGCAAGCCCGGTGATCGTGGCCGAAAGCACGAAAGCGACGAGCTTGTAGCGGTCCGTCGGATAGCCGAGGAAGCGCGCGCGCTGCTCGTTCTCGCGCACGGCGACGAGCACGGTTCCCGTCGGCGAATTGTGGAAGCGGTGCAGCGCGTAGACGATCACGACGGCGATGGTCGCGACCAACCAGTAGAAATTCGTGGAATTCTCGAAATCGAGGCCGAACAGCACCGGCCGCTTGATGCCGCCGAGCCCGTTCTCGCCGCCCGTCACGTCCGTCCAGCGGAACGCGACGACGAAGAGCATGGCCGAGAGCGCCAGCGTCAGCAGCGAGAAATAGACGCCGCGACGCCGCAGGATCAGGAAGCCGAACGCGGCCGCGAGCACCGCGACGATGCCGAGCGCGCCGAGAAGCGGGCCGAAGAAGGATCCCGGCATCAGTTCGCGCTGCATGATCGCCGCGGCATAGGCCGCGAGGCCGAACCACGCGCCGTGGCCGAAGGACACGAGCCCGGTATGGCCGACGAGGATGTTCAACGCCATGCAGGCGATCGAGAACACCACGACCTCGGTGGCCGACGTCATCGTGAGGCCGAGCGAGAGAAGGACCGGCGGCAGCAGCAGGACGCCGACGACCGCGATCAGTAGGGAGGCTGGGAAGCGGTTCGAGAACATGGGCGTGCGCTCACTCGAAGCGGGTGATGCGCTCGCCGAACAGGCCGCGCGGCCGGAACAGGAGCACGAGGAGCATGAGGAGATAGATCGCGGCGGTGGAGGCGGCCGAATAGCCGATGCCGATCATGACGCCCTTGACGAGGCCGACCAGCAGCGCGGCGACCACCACGCCCCAGAAGGAGCCGAGACCGCCGATGACGACGACCACGAATGCCGGCGTGATGATCTCGTTGCCCATCGCCGGATGGACGGAATAGATCGGCGCCAGAAGGACGCCCGCGAGACCCGCGAGGCCGATGCCGAGGCCCGCCACGGCCGCCATATAGGGCTGCAGCGAGATGCCGAGCGCGCCCACCATGTCCGGGTTCTGAACGCCCGCGCGGACGACGCGTCCGAAGGACGTCTTCTGCAGCAGGAACCAGAGCCCGCCCACACAGGCCGCCGCGATGCCGAGCAGAACGGTGCGGTAGAAGGAATAGACGAAGTCGCCGAGGAAGACCTGGCCCTTCAGCCATTGCGGGATGGCGTAGGACAGGGGAGGCGCGCCGAAGATCATGCGCAGCGCCTGTTCGGCCACGAGCGAGAGGCCGAAGGTCAGCAGCAGCGAGAGGATCGGATCCGCTCGATAGAACCGTTTGAACAGGAAGCGCTCGAACAGGATGCCCAAAAGCGCGACGGCCACGGGCGAGATCACCAGCGCCCCGGCGAAGCCGACATAGGGCGAGATCACGAGCGTGAGATAGGCGCCGATCGCGTAGAACGCGCCGTGCGCGAGGTTCACGATGCCGCCGAGCGAGAAGATCAGCGACAGGCCGAGCGCGATCAGCAGGTAATAGACGCCGTCGAGCAGGCCGTTGAGCACCTGCTGCAGGAAGAGGATGAGCGACACGGGATCCTCGGGCGCTGGAAAAAGGAAAGGCGCGCCCCGGACGAGCCGGGACGCGCCGACGTCAAGATCAGGCCGGGAAGGTGCAGACCGCTTCGTCCGGGGTCGAGGCGATGGCCTCGAGCGGCTCGTTCGGGCCGGGGACCGGGCCGGACGAGGAGAAGATGTCCCACTGGTTCTTGATCTTGTCCGCGGGCAGCGCCGTGACCGCGTACATCTCGTGCATCAGCTGGTGGTCCGACTTGCGGAAATAGCCCTCACGGGTCTTCAGCACGTCGAACTTGGCACCGCCTTCGAGATGGGCGAGCAGCTTGTCGGATTCGAGCGACTTCGCTTCGGCCATCGACTGCGCGACGATCTTCATCGCCATGTAGTCGCCCCAAGCCTGGTTTTCCGGCGGCTTGCCGTACTTCTTGGTGAAGGCGTCGACGAACTTCTTCGTGCCGGCCGTCTCGATGAGGTGATGCCACACCACCGGCCAGGTGCCGACGAAGTTGCCCTTGCCGGCCGCCCAAGCCAGCGCGGTATCGAAGCCGAAGCCGCCGACAGGGAAGGTCAGGCCGAATTCCGAATACTGCTTCAGGAAGTTCGTGGTCTGCGCGCCCGCGAGGTTGATGATCACGAGATCGGGCTTCGCGTTGCGGATCTTGAGCAGGTAGGACGAGAAGTCCGTGGCGTCGGTCGGGACGAGATCGTCGCCCGCGAACTGGCCGCCATTGCCTTCCATGAAGCGCTTGGCGACCTTCAGAAGGTCATGGCCGAAGGCGTAGTCGGCCGTCAGCGAGTACCACTTCTTGCCCTTCACCATGCCGGCCTGAAGGAAGGAGCGGCCCACCGACTTCACATACATCGAGTTCTGCGACTCGACGTGGAACATGTAACGCTTGCAATCCGTCGAACGCAGCGCGTCCGAGTTGCCGCCGGTGTTGAAGAACAGCGTCTTCGTGCGCTGCGCCACCTGAGCGATGGTGAGGCAGGAGGCGGACGAGATCTCGCCGACGATGCAGGCGACCTTGTCGCGCTCGACCATGCGCTCGGCCTTGGTCGAGGCGGTCTGCGGGTTCACCGAGTCTTCCTTCAGAAGCTCGATCTTGCGGCCGAGCACGCCGCCCGCCGCGTTGATTTCTTCCACCGCGAGGTCCGCGGCCATCACGCCGTATTCGCCGAGCGGGCCGAGGAAGCCCGTGCGGGGCGTCAGATGGCCGATCCGGATCACGTCGGACTGCGCGCGGACGATGGCCGGCATGCCGATGCCGGCGACGAGCGCGGCACCGCCGACGCCCTTGAGAAGCCCGCGACGAGAAATGTCGAGATCGTGAGACATGGAAGTCCCTCCTATGTGGTCGGCCCCGTGGCGGGCCCGCGTTTCCTCCGGAAGGCATCGGATCTCTGACGTATCCGTTCGGTGCCTTGCCGTGATCTGTGATCACAGTTAGCGTGACGACAATTCGGACGGTTGTCCAGCCCCGTCCACCCGAGACAACGGACCCGAGCCTTGACCGTTCCCGTCGCGCTCTCAGAAACCGAACCGCTCGACCGCAAGACGCTCGCGAACCTTGCTTACGAGCGGCTGGCGGATCTTCTCGTCGCGGGCCGCCTCGCCCCCGGGGACAAAGTGTCGCTCCGCACCACGGCGGAAATTCTGGGGACATCGATGATGCCCGTCCGCGAGGCCGTGACGCGGCTCGTCGCCGATGCGGCCCTCGAAGTGACCCCGAACCGCGCCGTCCGGGTGCCGATCATGAGCGCCACGCGATTCCGTGACCTGACACGGGTCCGCATGGCGGTGGAGGGACTGGCTGCGGCCGAGGCTGCGCTTCATGCCGCACCCGACCAGATCGCCGCCATCGCACGGGCGGAATCGCTTTTCCGCGACGAAAGCGCGCGGACCGCGCCGGATCTTTCGAGCGCCGTCGCGTTGAACCGCGACTTTCACTTCGCCGTCTACGCGGCCGCGGGTTCACCGATCCTGCTCGACATCATCCGGGCGCTTTGGCTCAAGGCCGGCCCGGTCATCAATCTGGATCTGCGGGCCAATCCGGAGCGGCTGAAATCCGGCGGAGCCGTCGGCTTTCACAAGGCGCTCCTCGAAGCGATCCGCGCCCGCGACCCCGCGACCGCCAAAACCGCCCTCGAAGGCGACGTGGGCGGCGCGGCCGACTTCATCCTGTCCCGGTCCTCGCTGCCGGAATGAACATCACGATCGAAAGAAAGCGGAGGGGATCATGGATCTCGACATCAAAGGGCTGCGCGTTCTGGTGACGGCCGGCGCCGGCGGGATCGGGCTCGAGATCGCACGGGCCTTCGTGCGCGAAGGCGCGCTCGTCCATGTCTGCGACATCGACGCGGCCGCGGTTTCCGGCCTGCGCACGAGCGACCCGGAATTGTCCGCGAGCGTCTGCGACGTCGCCGACCGCAGCTCCGTCGCGGCGCTGTTCGAGGCGGCCCTCGCGCGCCTCGGCGGCCTAGACGTGCTCGTCAACAATGCGGGCATCGCCGGGCCGACCGGCCGGGTCGAGGAGATCAATCCCGAGGATTGGGACCGCTGCCTCGAAGTCTGCCTGACGAGCCAGTTCAACTGCGCGCGGCAGGCGATCCCGCATCTGCGCCGCAGCACGAACGGCTCGATCGTCAACATCTCATCCGCGGCCGGGAAGCACGGCTTCGCCATGCGCTCGCCCTATGCCGCCGCGAAATGGGGCGTGATCGGCTTCACGAAGTCTCTCGCCATCGAACTCGGCTCGGACGGCATCCGCGTGAACGCGGTCCTGCCCGGTCTCGTAGCCGGCGACCGGCAGCGCCGCGTGCTCGAGGCGAAGGCGCAGCAGAAGGGAATTTCCTTCAAGGAGATGGAGGAAACCGCGTTTTCCTTTACCTCGATCAAGGAATATGTGACCCCTCAGCAGATCGCCGATCAGATCGTCTTCATCGCGAGTCCGCGCGGACGCACGATCTCGGGTCAGGCCATCGCGGTGGACGGGGACACGAGGATGCTGGGTTGAGCGGAGCCGACGACGTCGCAGTCGCGCCGAAATCATCCTCTTCGGTCGGCACCGCCGTCCTGCTGATGACGGCGGCCACCGCCTGCTACACGAGCCTCGATACGGTCCTGAAGGTGCTCGCCCCGCATTATTCGCTGGGCATGATCGTCTTCGGCCGGAACCTGTCGCAGACGCTGATACTGCTGGCGCTGACGCCCCTTCTCGGCACCGGCATGTTCCGCACAGCGCACCCGGCGCTTCAATGGATGCGGGGCGCGCTTCTAATCGTTACGACGGTCTTCATCACGCTCGCGCTCGTCAATCTGCCGATGGCGCAGACCTATGCGCTCGTCTTCTCGACGCCGCTGATCGCGACAATCGTCGCCTTCCTGTTCCTCAAGGAAAAGCCGCGCGCGATCCAATGGGCCCTGATCGTCGCGGGCTTTCTGGGGGTCGTGACGGCGCTTCGACCCGGCACGCCGGAATTCGGCCCCGCATTGGCCTATCCCTTGATCATGGCGACGGCCAATGCCTGCTTCTACGTAATCACGCGCTACGTCGCCCGGCGCGATGCGCCGATGGTCTCCGTATTCTGGGCTTCGCTGTCGGCGACGGCTCTGACGGCGCTGGGCCTGCCTGTCTATTTCGATCCGATCGCGCTTCGCGACCTGCCGCTGTTCTTCGTCGCCGGGGCCTTCGGCACGGGCGCGCATATGCTGATGACGGAAGCGTTCAAGCGGGCGCCGACCGCCGTCGTGGCTCCTATCATCTACATGCAGATCGTCTGGGCGATCCTGCTCGGCTTCTTCCTCTTCGGCGAGGTGCCCGCCATCGGCACGCTGATCGGCGCGGCGGTGGTCGCAGGCAGCGGCATCGCGCTCGCTCGCGTCAAACCCGCCTGAGGTCGCGTTCCGTTCGGATCGTCGAGGAAGTGGTGAGCCGGGAGGGGATCGAACCCTCGACCACATGATTAAAAGTCACGTGCTCTACCGCTGAGCTACCGGCCCCCATCGCGCAAGCGCGATGCGGCGTCCCGCAGGACGGCTCCGAGGAGCGGAGCCCTGCCTAAAGCCCGGGCCTCCGCCGGTCAATAGCGCGTTTCAGGACTGCGGACAGGTTTCCGGCAATGTCGCGACGATGGTGAGAAGCGCCCGGTCGCCCATCACCACCATCGCCTCCTTGGGCTTCAGCCAAGCCAGAAGATCGGCGATGCAGCGTGCGTCAGACAGTTTGGCTTCCGCCACGGCCCGCTCGGCATCCACTTCGCCGCGCATGCGGCGCGGCGCGGGCGGCAACATGTCGAGATGGGCCGACCGCAGCCGCTCGTCGGCCCACAATGCGCGCAGGCCCTCGGCTTCGTCGAAACCGTAGCGGTCGAGCTGCTTGGCGAGCTCGTTGGACCGCGTGACGACGGCCGGAGGGCTCGTCTCTTCGGGTGTCAGGAGCAGCCCCTTCGCGCGAAGCGACAGCCCCAGCGCGAGGCTCGCCGAAGCGGCGGAGATCGGGATCGCCAGCACGAGGCCGAGGATCGTCGGCGACATCCAACCGAAGAGCGAAGGCGCGATCAGGAAGGCCGACACGCCCGCGATCACGCCCAAGGCCACATGCGAACGATGCCGGCGGACGACGTCGGCGATCGGGATCGACCCGTCGTCGCGCCGCTGCGGGTTCCACCCCGTGTCGCGGCCGAACAGAATGTGCATCACAGCGCCGGACTGGATCAGCATCATGATCGGAGCGATCAAGGCCGAGGCGATGATCTCGATGACGGCCGAGACGACGAGCCGGAAGCCGCCGCCGCAGGCCCGGCGCTCGGGGCCGCGGAAAAGCGCCAGCAGCAGGCCGAACAGTTTCGGCGCGAGCAGGATCGCCATGGTGATCGCGAAGAGTTGCAGCGCGCGTTCCGCGTCGAATCGCGGCCAGGCGGGGAACAGCGAGAATTCCTTCGTGAAATATTCCGGACGCACGTAACGCGTCTGCAGAACCAGCACGATGCCGACGATGAGCTGCGCCAGCCAGAAGGGCGAGGCGAGGTAACCCATGATGCCGGTCGCGAAGTGCTGCCGCGTGGGCAGCGTCAGGCCCTTGGCCCCGATCACGCGCATGTGCTGCAGATTGCCCTGCGCCCAGCGCCGGTCGCGCACCGAGACGTCGATCAGCGAGGGCGGGCTTTCCTCGTAGCTGCCGTCGAGTTCGGGCAGCATGTAGACGGTATAGCCCGCGCGCCTGATGAGAGCCGCCTCGACGAAGTCGTGGCTGAGGATGTGCCCGCCGAAGGGCGGCTTGCCCGAAAGCGTCGGCAGACCGGCATGCGCCGCGAAGGCGGCCGTGCGAATGATGGCGTTGTGGCCCCAGTAATTGCCTTCGCGCCCCGACCAGGCCGCGAGCCCCGTCGCGATCACCGGGCCGTAGATCCGCGCCGCGAACTGCTGGAGCCGGGCGAACAGCGTGTTGCGGTTGATGATCAGCGGCAGCGTCTGGATGATCCCGGAGTCCGGATCGGCCTCCATGGCGGCGGCGAGCCGCACGATGCAGGCGCCCGTCATCACGCTGTCGGCGTCGAGCACCAGCATGTGATCATAAGCGCCGCCCCAGCGGGTCACGAAATCCTCGATGTTCCCGGATTTGCGGCCGATATTCTTCGGACGGTGGCGATAATAGATCGTCGCCCGATCGCCCAACCGCTCGCGAATGGCGAGGAAGGCGCGCTCTTCCGCCACCCAGACGTCGGGATTGGTCGTGTCGGAAAGCACGAACACGTCGAAATGCGCGATGAGGCCGGTCGCCTCGATCTCCTCGATCATCGCCTGAAGCGCCGCGAAGGTCCGCGACGTCGCCTCGTTGTAGACGGGCATGACGATGGCGGTTCTGGCGGCAAGGGCGCGCGGGACGGGCGGGGCCGCGGGATTGCGCGCGAGCACCGCGAACCCCACAATGCCTCCGGCGAAGGCCAGCGCGATCCAAGAGAAATTGATCGTGAAAAGGACCAGCAGCAGCCACTGCAGGAAGGTGACGCCCGAGACCGAGACGACCCCGTACATCTCGAACGCGCCCCAGGCCGTCAGGCCGAGGCCGACGCCGAATACGAAGAGACGCTGCGCCCAAGGCGTACGCACGTTCCGGGGTCGACGCGCCTTCCCCGCGTCGAAACGCGAGAGCGACTGGGCCGGCATTTCGAGCGGGCTTTCCGGCGGCAGGGCCGGGGCCGGGGCCGCCGCGGCCGCCGCGGCGCGGTGCGGATCGCTCAGGGCGTCCATCGATAGAGCCATGTTTCGCTGACCGGCTTGCCGCCGGCTTCGAGGAGAAGACGAAGTTCGCAGGCGTTTTCGGTGCCGGGGTCGAGATCGAAACCGATCCTGCAGACCCGCCGGTCCGGATGCGGCATGACGCGAGGCGCCGTGACGGTTCCGGGCCCCGCGGACAGGACGGGCTTCAGGCTTTGGAGCACCTGCGGGTCCTTCAGCGCGTCGCCCGTGAACTCGACCGTGAAGCGGCGACGGCGGCCGCCCGCGCCGCGTCCTGCGCGCGTGGCGGTCACGGTCGCCAGCGGCGGACGCTCCGGCGGTTGCCAAGCCCAATACTGGCGATAGGTGTAGCTCGCCTCCACCCCGGGCTGCAGCGGCTGCCGGGGCCGCCAGAACGAAATGATGTTGTCGTTGATTTCGTTGTCGGACGGGATCTCGAAGAGCTGCACGGCGCCCGCCGCCCAGTCCCCGATCGGTTCGATCCAGAGGCTCGGCCGGCGCTCGAAGCGCTGATCCTCGTCGAGAAAGGCGGCGAAGTCCCGCTCGCGCTGCAGCAGTCCGAAACCGCGCGGGGAGGGGTCCACGAAGGCCGAGATCTGCAGCGTCTCGGGATTGGCGACGGGCCGCCAGATCCATTCGCCGTTGCCGTTGAGGATCGAAAGGCCCTGCACCTCGTGAGCGGCGGGCCGCACGTCGTCGAGGGTGCGTCGGGAATGCGCGCCGAAATAGAAGGTCGCCTGCATCCCGCCGATACCGTAATTCTCGACGGCGGTGCGCGGGAACAGAGTCATCTCGGTATCGATGATCGTCATCTCGCCCGCGCGGAGCGTGAACCGATAGGCTCCCGTCGTGCTCTCGGTATCGAGCAGGGCGTGGATGACGAGCGTGTCCGCCAAGGGTGCCGGGCGTTCGATCCAGAAGGCGCGGAAGGCGGGGAATTCCTCGCCCTTCGCCTCGCCGAGCTTCAGCGTGAGGCCCCGCGCCATGATCCCGAGATTCTGCCCGCGGGCGGCGCTGCGATAAAGGCTCGCGCCCTGGAAGATGCCGACCTCGCGGGTCCGGCCGTCCTGCTGCGCGTCGCCGAAGATCCGGAAGCCGGAAAAACCGATGTCGGGAAGCGTCGCGGGTACGTTCAGGCGGCCGTAATCGAATTTGCCCCGCTCATAGGCGATGCGCCGGACGGTCTCGTCCTCGATCACGAAGAGCGAGACGGGCGAGGTGAAGGCATAGCCCCGATGCAGCGGCTCGATGGTGAAACCGCGACCTTCCTGCGCCCAGAGATGAGCCTGCGGGACGGCGCGGATGGCGACATAGGGCTCGTAATCGAGTTTCGCGAAAGGCTCGGGCAGTTCCGCCGTCGGCGGGGCATAGGGCCGGCGCGCGAGGGCGCGGGCGAAATCCAGAAGCGCCCCTTGCGAAAAGCGCTGCCCTTCGCCGATGGCGCTCGCCTGCAACGGCTGAGGCTGCTGAGCCGTCGCGGATGTCGCGCCGAGCACCGCCGCAGCGCCGAGGCCTGCGCCCATGCGCAGCACAGTGCGACGGTCCGGACCGTCCGTGGCGGGGTGGAGCGGGAGGAAACTCATCGGCATCCGAATCGAAAGATCGCGCCGCGCGACTCCTTTTGAAGCGCGCAGCGCGCGTTCTAGCACAAACATGGACGCAAGCGAGCCCGGATGCGGCCGAATTCGCGTTGTGAGGGAGCATCTTGGCTCCTCCGGAGTCGGGATGGCGGCTTCACCGCGGCAAGATTACGATTTTCGCGCTAATACGAATCCGTCCGACCCGTTTTCGAAAGTCCCGCCGATGTCCCTCGCCGCCGCCCCCCGCCGCTGCCTCGCCGTCATTCTCGCGGCGGGAGAAGGCAAGCGCATGTGTTCGGACATGCCCAAAGTGCTCCACCGGGTGGGCGGACGCTCGATGCTCGCCCATGTTCTTGCCGCGACGGCGGAAGCCGGTGCCACGGCCGTGGCCGTCGTGGTCGGGCCCGAACGCGCCGATGTTGCGGCGGAAGCGCGTTCCGTTCGGCCCGAGGCCCGCATCTTCGAGCAGAGGGACCGGCGCGGCACGGCGCATGCGGTGCTCGCGGCGCGCGAATGCCTCGAAGAAGGCTGGGACGAGGTTCTGGTCGCCTTCGCCGATACGCCCCTCGTCACGGCCGAGACCTTCGGCCGGATGCGGGACTCGCTGGCGGCGGGGAACGTCGTCACGGCGCTCGGCTTCGAAGCGCGGGATCCCACGGGCTACGGCCGCCTGGTGCTGCAGGACGGCGCCTTCGTCGCGATCAGGGAACACAAGGACGCGACCGGAGACGAGCGCCGGATCACGCTGTGCAATGCCGGCCTCATGGGGCTTTCGGGCGCCCGGGCGATCGAGCTTCTCTCCGGGATCCGCGACGACAACGCGCAGGGCGAATTCTACCTCACCGACGCCGTCGCCGAGGCCCGCCGTCTCGGTCTTCCCGTCGGCATCGTGAAGGCGGGCGAAACCGAGGTGATGGGCGTCAACGACCGTGCGCAGCTCGCCGCGGCCGAAGCCGTCTTCCAGAACAGGATGCGGGCGACAGCGATGCGCGACGGCGCCACGCTCACGGCACCCGAAACGGTCTATTTCAGCCATGATACGCGGCTCGGGCGGGACGTGACCGTGGAGCCGAACGTCGTCTTCGGGCCGGGCGTCTCGGTCGCCGACGGCGCCGTCATCCACGCCTTCAGCCATCTCGAAGGCGCGACCGTGCGGCAAGGCGCGTCGGTCGGCCCCTTCGCGCGGCTCCGCCCCGGCGCCGATCTCGGACCCGAGGCGCGCGTGGGAAATTTCGTCGAGGTGAAGAACGCGCAGCTCGAAGCGGGCGCGAAGGTCAATCACCTGACCTATATCGGCGACGCCCGGGTGGGCGAGGGCGCCAATATCGGCGCCGGTACCATCACCTGCAATTACGACGGGTTCGGCAAATACCGCACGACGATCGGGAAGGGCGCCTTCGTGGGCTCCAATTCCTCGCTCGTGGCGCCGGTGACGATCGGCGACGGCGCTTATGTCGGCTCCGGTTCCGTCGTCACGAAGGACGTCCCGGCCGACGCCCTCGCGGTGGCGCGTGCCCGCCAATCGATCATAGCGGGATGGGCGGAGGCCTTCCGGCGCCGGATGCGGAGCGCGAAATCGTCCTGAGACCCGACGGGGCGATGTAACGCTTCGTCACCCATCGTGATTTTGCATGTCGGACGACGTGCCTTACGCACATCGGCCACCGAAGGAACGGAGATTCGACCTCGATGTGCGGCATCGTCGGCATTCTCGGAAAAGAGCCCGTAGCCCCCTTGTTGGTCGATGCGCTGCGTCGACTGGAATATCGCGGCTATGACTCGGCCGGCGTCGCGACGCTCGAAGACGGTCGCCTCACCCGGCGCCGGGCGGAGGGCAAGCTCCGGAACCTCGAAGCGCGTCTGAAGGACGAGCCCCTCGCGGGCACCATCGGGATCGGCCATACCCGCTGGGCCACCCACGGCCGCCCGACGGAACGCAATGCCCATCCTCATGCGACGGACCGGCTCGCGGTCGTCCATAACGGCATCATCGAGAACTTCCGCGAATTGCGGCAGCGCCTCGAGGCCGAGGGCGACGTGTTCGAGACGGAGACCGATACGGAGGTCGTCGCGCGGCTCGTGACCCACGAAATGCGCAAGACCAACGACCCCGCAGCGGCGGTGGCCGCCGCGCTGCCGCAACTGCACGGCGCCTTCGCGCTGGCTTTCCTGTTCGACGGTCACGAAGAGCTGATGATCGGCGCCCGCAAGGGAGCGCCGCTCGCCGTCGGCTACGGGGAGGGCGAGATGTATCTCGGGTCGGACGCGCTTGCGCTCGCACCCTTCACGCAGACGATCAGCTATCTCGACGACGGCGACTGGGTCGTTCTCGACCGCAAGGGCGCCGTGATCCGCGACGCCTTCGGCGCCAAGGCCGACCGACCGAAGATCCGCACCTCGGCGGGCGCCTTTCTCGTCGACAAGGGCAACCACCGCCATTTCATGGCGAAGG
This sequence comes from Hyphomicrobiales bacterium, assembly GCA_027483895.1. Taxonomy (GTDB): domain Bacteria; phylum Pseudomonadota; class Alphaproteobacteria; order Rhizobiales; family Beijerinckiaceae; genus JAIXZO01. The sequence goes on along the minus strand of JAIXTP010000026.1, from coordinate 128,245 downwards.
AGATCCACGAGCAGCCCGAGGTCGTCGGCCGGACGCTGGCCCACTATCTCGACATGGCGAACGGCCGCGTCCGCATGCCCGCGGATCTGCCCTTCGACTGGGCGAAGCTCGACCGGATCACGATGTCGGCCTGCGGGACGGCCTATTATGCCGGCCTCGTCGGCAAATACTGGTTCGAGCGCTTCGCCCGCATCCCGGTGGAGATCGACGTCGCCTCCGAGTTCCGATACCGCGAGGCGCCCTTGAGCGCAGCGGGGCTCTCCGTCGTCATCTCACAGTCAGGAGAGACCGCCGACACGCTCGCGGGCCTGCGCTACGCCAAGGAGCAGGGCCAGCACGTGCTTTCGATCGTCAACGTGCCGACGTCGACGATCGCGCGTGAAAGCTCGGCTGCCGCGCCGACGCTCGCGGGCCCGGAAATCGGCGTCGCCTCGACCAAGGCCTTCACCTGCCAGCTCGCGGTTCTCGCCTGCCTCGCCATCGGGGCGGGACGCGCCCGCGGAACGCTCGATGCCGAGCGCGAACGTGAACTCGTCGCGGAACTCGTGAAGGTCCCCGGCCTGATGGCAGACGCCCTGAAGCACGAGGCCGCGGTGGAACACGTCGCCCGCGACATCGCGAAGACGACGGACGTGCTGTTCCTCGGTCGCGGCACCAACTATCCGCTCGCGCTCGAAGGCGCTCTGAAGCTGAAGGAAATCAGCTACATCCACGCGGAAGGTTATGCGGCGGGCGAACTGAAGCACGGCCCCATCGCGCTCATCGACGAGACGATGCCGGTCGTCGTTCTGGCCCCGCGCGACGCGATCTTCGAAAAGACCGTCTCGAACATGCAGGAGGTCGCCGCCCGCGGCGGCCGCATCATCCTGATCGCCGAGGAAACCGCGGCGGATGAGGCCGGGCTCGTGCCCGCGGGCATGATCCCGATGGCCCCGATGGCGCCGGAATTCGCGGCCATCGTCTATGCGGTGCCTGCCCAGCTTCTCGCCTATTACGCGGCCGTCACGCTCGGCAAGGACGTCGATCAGCCGCGCAATCTCGCGAAATCCGTCACGGTCGAGTGACGGCCCTCAGGCGTCGGGACGCGTGAAGAGATAAAGCCCCGCCGCCGCCATGCCGATCGTCGAGGATACCAGCGCGACGGGCGGAGCGGTCAGCGCGATCAGGCCGAGACTGCCGAGCATCGAGGCCCCGGCGATCCATTTGGCGCGGCGCGGCACGGCGCCCGTCCGGCGCCACGCGATGATCGCCGGTCCGGTCTTGGGGTGTTCCAGCAGCTTCGCTTCGAGCCGAGGCGACGAACGCGCGAAGCACGCCGCCGCCATGATGAGGAACACCACGCCCGGCAGACCGGGAAGGATCACCCCCGCGATGCCGAGGGCGGCCAGCGCGAGGCCCGCGATGAACCAGACGGCGCGGAGCGCGACGGTGCCCGCGACGCGGGATGACGAAACGCCGCGGGCCGCGGCTTCGCTCGACGCGGGCGCCTCCCGCGTTGCATCATGACGGACGAAACCCGGGTCCGAGGAGCCTTCGAAACGCGATGACATCGCCCGATCCCGTCCAGACCCCGCCGCATCTTCTGACCGACGAACCGGTGCTGACGCCCGGTCGGCGGCTGCGGAACTACTTCCTCACCGGCCTCGTGGTGGCCGGCCCCCTAGCCATTACGGCGTACATCACCTGGTGGTTCATCAATCTCGTCGACGGTTGGGTGAAGCCGCTCCTGCCGGCCGTCTACAGGCCCGACGGTTTCCTGCCCTTCGACGTCCCGGGCTTCGGCCTCGTCGTGGCCGTTCTCGGGCTCACGCTTCTGGGTTTCCTTACGGCCAACCTCGTCGGCCGGTCGATGCTCGAGATCGGCGAAGGCATGCTCGGCAGGATGCCGGTCGTGCGCGGGCTCTACAAAGGCACGAAGCAGATCTTCCAGACGGTCTTTTCGGAGAGCGGTTCGAGCTTCCGCACCGTCGGACTCGTCGAGTTCCCCTCCAAGGGCATGTGGTCGCTCGTCTTCCTCTCGACCCCGCCGGGCGAAGGCGTCGCGCATCATCTGCCGGGCGACGCCGCCGAATACGTGTCGGTCTTCCTGCCGTGCACGCCGAACCCGACGACGGGTTTCTTCTTCTATCTCCCGCGCCGCGAGGTGATCGAACTGACGATCAGCGTGGACGAGGGCGCCAAGCTCATCATGTCCGCGGGGCTGATCCAGCCCGAGGCCCGACAGGCGCAGATGGCCGATCTCGCGCAGAGAGCGCGCGCGGTGCGTGAGGCGGAACCGGCCTGAACCGCGCCGTCGTTCTCGACCTGAGGTCCGCAAGGTGCTATCGCCTCCGGCCTCGGAGTGAGCCGTAAATGCAGGCCATCGTGATCGTCTTCGCCGGCGGCGGGCTCGGCGCCGTTCTGCGCCATCTCGTCAATCTCGGATGCGCCCGCGCCTGCGGCACCGCGTTTCCGTGGGGCACACTGGCGGTGAATGCGGTCGGCGGGCTCGTCATGGGCCTTCTGGCGGCGTGGTTCGCGCTGCGGGCGGGCGAAGGCTGGTCCCAGTCCGCGCGCCTGTTTCTGATGACGGGCGTGCTGGGCGGTTTCACCACCTTCTCGGCCTTCTCCCTCGATGCCGTGCTGTTGTGGGAGCGCGGCCAAGTCGCCTTGGCCACCGCCTATGTCGCGGGCTCGGTCGTTCTGTCCATTCTGGGCCTCGTTGCGGGGCTCGCCGTCGTAAGGACGCTGTCATGAAGAAGCCCGGCAAGGGCGGCTCCCGGCCTTCCGGTCCGGGGCGCTCGGGATCGTCCCGCGGTCCCGCGTCGTCGGGCCGCGCGGGAACCACGAAATCCGTCCGTCGCGGCGCGAGCGGAGGCGAGGGCCGTGATCGGCGCTTCCCGGACCGGACCGAGCGTCCGTCGGCCGCGAAGCCGGCGTCCCGCCGCTCGAGCGCGGGCCCCCGCATGCAGGAGCCCGAGATGAAGGCGGCTCCGCGCGCGCCGTCTCCGGAAGCGCTCGCCGCGGCCGCCGCGGTGCAATCCGTCGTCGTCACGGGCGACGACGCGGGCATGCGCGTCGACCGGTTTCTCGAGGCGCGTTATCCGGGCCTCTCCTTCAGCCACATCCAGCGCATCGTCCGGAAGGGCGAGCTGCGCGTCGACGGTCGCCGCGTCGAGACGAAGGACCGTCTCGAAGCCGGCCAGACCGTCCGCATTCCGCCGCTGCGACTCGAAGATCCGAAGCCTTCGACCCGCGCCCCGAAACAGGACGACGAAACGCGTGCCTTCCTGAAGTCGATCACCCTCTACGAGGATGACGACATGATGGTCCTCGACAAGCCGATGGGCCTGGCGGTCCAGGGCGGCTCGGGCATGCGCCGCCATGTCGACGGCCTGTTGGAGGCGTTGACGGATCGGCAGGGCCAGAAGCCGCGACTCGTGCACCGGCTCGACAAGGACACGTCCGGCTGTCTCGTGATCGCCAAGACGCGCTTCGCCGCATCCGCGCTGGCGAAGAGCTTCCGCTCGCGCGACACGCGCAAGATCTACTGGGCGCTGGTCGCGGGCGTGCCGCGCGTGAAGCAGGGCCGCGTCTCGACCTATCTCGCCAAGGGCGAGGACGACGAGGGCGACGCGAAGATGAAGGTCGCCCGCCACGGCGACGAGGGCGCGAGCCACGCGGTGACCTATTACGCGGTCGTCGAGACCGCCGCGCAGAAGCTCGCTTGGATTTCGCTGAAGCCGGTCACGGGGCGCACGCATCAGCTGCGCGCTCACACGGCGCATATCGGCCATCCGATCGTCGGCGATCCCAAATATTTCGACATCGAGAATTGGGAACTGCCGGGCGGCATCCAGAACCGCCTGCATCTTCTCGCGCGCCGCATCGTGGTGCCGCATCCGCGCACCGGAAAGCCCGTGGACGTGACGGCGCCGCTGCCGCCGCACATGCAGCAGAGCTGGAACCTTCTGGGCTTCGAAACCGCGCCCTACGACCCCATCGAAGAAGCGCCGGAGGAGTGATCCGGTGCTCGTGATCTTCGACGTCGACGGCACGCTCGTCGACAGCCGGGCCGTGCTCTACGCCGCCCACCGCGCGACCTTCGCCGCGCACGGCCTGCCGCTGCCGCCTGAGCGCGAGCTGATCTCGCTCGTCGGCCTGTCGCTGTTGCCGACCTTCGAGCGGCTCGTGGGCGCCGAGCGGGCGCCCGAGATGGTCGACACCTACAAGAGCCTGTTCTCGCGCGCTCTGGCAGACCCGGACATTCAGGAAAACCTGTTCGACGGCGTGGCCGATTTCATGCCCCGTCTCGGAACGCGGACCGACGTCCTTCTCGGCATCGCGTCGGGAAAGTCGCGCCGCGGCATCGACCGGGTGACGACGAAGCACGGCTGGCAGCATCTGTTCGCGACCATCCAGACGGCGGACGATCATCCGTCGAAGCCCCATCCGTCCATGATCCTCGCCGCGATGGACGAAACCGGCACACCGCCCTCCGAGACGTGGTTCGTCGGCGATACGACCTTCGACGTCGAGATGGCGCTCGCGGCGGGCGCGATGCCGATCGCGGTCGGCTGGGGCTATCACCCCGTCGAGGATCTGCGGGCGGCGGGCGCGACGCTGGTGCTCGAACGCATCGACGAGCTCGAAGCCCTGCTGGCCTCGGAACGCAGGTCCGCGACGGCACGTTCGGCCTGAGATCGGGACATCACCATGAGCGACGACCTTTCCAATGATCTCCTTCCCTCGGCGGGCGAAGCGCTCGACCCGGTGGAACTGGCCCGCCGCGATCAGCAGAAGGCCTTTCCGCGCCGGTTCTGGAAGGCCGTGGAGGCGAGGCCGTCCGAGGACGGTTTCGAGGTCCTTCTCGACGGGCGCCCCTTGCGCACCCCCGCCAAGACGAAGGTCGTCCTGCCGTCCCTTACGGCGGCGGAGCTTTTGGCCGCCGAATGGCGCGCCGTGGCCGACGTCGTCGACCCCCATTCGATGCCCGTGACCCGCATCGTGAATTCCGCATTGGACGGCGTGGCGCGCGAGATGGAGGCGGTGGCGGCCGATCTCGTGAAATATGCCGGTTCGGATCTCCTGTGCTACCGCGCCGCGGATCCCGAACGCCTGGTCGCGCGGCAGGCCGAGGCCTGGGATCCGCTGCTCGACTGGATGCATGAGCGCTTCGGCGCGCGTTTCACCTTGGCCGAAGGCGTCATGTTCCACGCCCAGCCCGAACGGGCCATCGCGGCGGTGCGCGAGGAAGTCGGCCGCATCGCCGAGCCGATCCGGCTCGCGGCACTGCATGTCATGACGACGTTGACGGGCTCCGTCGTCCTCGCCCTCGCCGTCGCGCATGGCCGGCTGGCCCCCGCCGAAGCCTGGGCCGCGGCGCATCTCGACGAGGATTTCCAGATGGAGGTCTGGGGCGAGGACGAGGAGGCGCTGCAGCGCCGCGCGGTACGCCGGCGCGACTTCGAAGCCGCGACCGCCGTTTTTGCCGCGTCCGCCTGACCGTCAGAGCCGGATGATGCGGACGGCCGTTCCCGCCTCGGCCGCGGGAGCCTTGGGCGGACGCACGAGCAGCGCGTCGGCTTCCGCGAAGACGCGGAGCATTGAGGAATCCTGCTTGGGAAAGGGCGCGACGACCGGTGCGCCGTGCGTGTCCGATCCCGTGATCCTGACGCGCACATAATCCTGCCGCTCGTCATTGGCGGGCATGGCCGCGCCGAGCACCGCCGGTTCGGTCGCATCGGCCCCCGCTGCGGGATCGCCGCAGAGCGCGCGGACCAGCGGGACGAGGAAGAGCTGCGCGCAGACGATGGCCGACACCGGATTGCCGGGAAGACCGAGGATCCGCGTGCGTCCGAGCCGGCCGAAGATCAGCGGCTTTCCCGGCCGCATCGCGATGCGCCAGAAGCCGAGTTCCATGCCGCGCTTCGTCAATGCCGACTGCACGAGATCGTGATCGCCCACGGACGCGCCGCCGAGCGTGACGATGACGTCCGCACCCATCGTCTCGGCCCGCGAGATCGCCGCTTCGAGGGACGCAAAATCATCCGTCGCGATGCCGAGATCGACCGCTTCGCCCCCGGCGGCCTCGACCTGTCCTGCCACCGCGTAAATGTTCGAGGCCACGATCTGGTCGGGACGCGCGGCCTCGCCGGGCCGCACGAGCTCGTCGCCCGTGGCGAGCAACGCGACCCTCGGCCGGCGCCTGACGGGGAGCGAGGCATGCCCCATCGCGGCGGCCAGCGCGACGGCGCGCGGCCCGAGGCGCAGGCCCGCGCGGAGCAGGACGTCGCCCTGCGCGAAATCGAGCCCGGCAGAGCGGATGTGCCGCCCCGCAGCCTCCAGCTTCTGCGGCCTGATCCCCGAGGCATCGACCTGGACGGTCTCCTGAATGACGACGGTATCGGCCCCATCGGGCACCGGCGCCCCGGTGAAGATCCGCACGGCCTCGCCGGGCCCGACCTTGCCGCCGAAGGCACGGCCCGCCGGCGCTTCCCCGATCACCTTCAGCACGACGCCCGGCACGAGGTCTGACGCCCGCACGGCATAGCCGTCCATCGCCGAAGACGGGAAGGGGGGCTGGGTGCGCAGCGCGGAGAGATCCGCGGCCAGAGTGCGGCCGGCGGCGGTCGCCGGGCCGACATGCTCGACCTCGGTCGGCATCGCGCCGCTCAGAATGCGGTCCAGCGCGTCGGCGACCGGGAGAAGGGCCACGGCTTCAGTCCTCCGCGCGCCAGTCGCCGGATTTGCCGCCGCTCTTTTCGAGAACGCGGACGCCCTCGATCCTCATGCCGCGGTCGACCGCCTTCACCATGTCGTAGACGGTGAGACAGGCGACGGACGCCGCCGTGAGCGCTTCCATCTCGACGCCGGTGCGGCCCGCGAGCTTGGCGGTCGCCGTCACGCGAACGCCGGGCAGCGCGTCGTCGAGAACGAGATCGACGGCGATCTTGGACAGGAGCAGGGGATGGCAGAGCGGGATGAGCTCATGCGTCTTCTTCGCCGCCATGATGCCAGCGACGCGCGCGACGCCGAGCACGTCGCCCTTCTTGGCATCGCCCGCGCGGATCAGCGCCAGCGTCTCGGGCTTCATCACGATCCGGCCTTCGGCCACCGCGATGCGCTGCGTCTCGTCCTTCTCCGACACGTCGACCATGGACGCCGTGCCGGAAGCGTCGATATGCGTGAGCTTGCTCATGCGGGCACCTTCGCATTCGCGTCACCGAAGAGGAGGGCGCGCGTGGCGGCCGCCACATCGTCCTTCCGCATCAGGCTTTCGCCGACGAGATAGGTCCTGACGTCGGACTTCGTCAGCCGCAGAACGTCTTCATGCGTGAAGATTCCGCTCTCTCCGACCACGATCCGATCCTTCGGGACGCGGGGAGCGAGCGTCTCCGTGACTTCGAGCGAGACCTCGAAGGTCCGGAGATTGCGGTTGTTGATGCCGACGAGTTTCGTGCCGAGCGGCAAAGCGCGGTCGAGTTCCGGCGCGTCGTGAACCTCGACGAGAACGTCCATGCCGAGATCATGCGCGCAGGCGACGAGATCGCGCGCTTCGGCATCGGTGACCGACGCCATGATCACGAGAATGCAGTCCGCACCCCAGGCCCGCGCTTCGTGCACCTGATAGGTTTCGAACAGGAAGTCCTTGCGGATGGCCGGGAGGCCGGTCGCGGCCCGCGCCGCCGTCAGATAGTCGGGCCGGCCCTGGAAGGAGGGCTCGTCGGTCAGAACGGACAGGCAGGTCGCGCCGCCCGCTTCATAGGCCTTCGCCAGCGACGGCGGATCGAAATCCGCCCGGATGAGGCCCTTCGAAGGGCTCGCCTTCTTGATCTCGGCGATCAGCGCGGGCCGGCCCGCCGCGAGATGCCGCTCGATGGCCGCGGCGAAGCCGCGCGGCGCGTCGGCCGCCCGCGCGCGACGCGCGATCTCGGCCTCGGACACGACCGCCTTGGCCGCCTCGATCTCACGGCGCTTGTAGGCTTCGATCTTCGCGAGAATGTCGGCCATGCCGGCGCCTCAAGCGTTCGACGCGGCGACGAGCGCCTGAAGCGTCTTGAGCGCGCGCCCGTCATCGACCGCCGCCGCTGCCAGTACGACGCCCTGCTTGATCGTCTCGGCCCGCCCGGCCACGCAGAGAGCGGCGCCCGCATTGATGAGCGCAATGTCGCGATAGGCCGTGCGCTTGCCCGCCAGTACGTCGCGCAAGGCCGCCGCATTGTGTTCCGGATCGCCGCCCTTCAGGTCCTCGGGCTTGGCGCGATGCAGGCCCGCATCCTCGGGCGTGATCGTGAAATGCCGGATGCGCCCGCCTTCCAGAGCGCAGACCTTGGTCTCGCCCGTGGTGGTGATCTCGTCGAGCCCGTCGGCGCCGTGAACGACCCAGACGGTCTCGGAGCCGAGCGTCTTGAGAACCTGCGCGAGCGGTTCGAGCCATGTCTCTGAAAAGACGCCAAGAACCTGCCGTTTCGCGCCGGCCGGATTGGACAGGGGGCCGAGGAGGTTGAAGATCGTGCGCGTGGCGAGTTCGACGCGCACCGGCGCGACATGGCGCATCGAAGCGTGATGCGTCTGCGCGAACATGAAGCCCACGCCCGCCGTGCGGATGCAGCGGTCGACCGCTTCCGCGCTCAGACCGAGTTTCACGCCCAGAGCACTCAGAACGTCCGCCGCGCCCGAGCGCGACGACGCGGCCCGATTGCCGTGTTTGGCGACATGGACGCCGCAGGCCGCGGCGATGATCGAAGCGAGGGTGGAGACGTTATAGCTGCCGGAATTGTCGCCGCCGGTGCCGACGATGTCGATCACGTCGGGCAGCGTGTTCACGCGCAGCATCTTCGCGCGCATGGCCTGCACGGCGCCGGTGATCTCGTCCACCGTCTCTCCGCGCACGCGCAGCGCCATGAGGAAGGCGCCCATCTGCGCGAGGGTCGTTTCGCCCGAAAGGACGACGCCGAAGGCGTGTTCCGCTTCCTCGCGCGTCAGCGGGCTGCCCGTCGCGAGCTTGGCGATGATCGGCTTGAAGGAATCCATTCAGCGGCCCCCCGAGGACTGCGATGCCGCGCGCGCGGCGAGATGCGGCCGGTGCACGGCGTTCCACGCGGCGGCCAGATCGAGGAAATTCCGGAACATCGTCGCCCCGTGCTCGGACAGGATGCTCTCGGGGTGGAACTGGACGCCATGGACCGGCAGCGAACGATGCGAGGCCGCCATCACGAGCCCGTCCTCGCTCTCGGCCGTCACGGCCAAAGCGTCGGGCATCGTGTCGCGCTCGATGACGAGCGAATGGTAGCGCGTCGCGCGGAACGGCCCGTTGATGCCGCGGAACACCGTTTCGCCCTTGTGCGTGATCGTCGAGATCTTGCCGTGCATGGGAAGCGGCGCCCGCACGACGTTTCCGCCGAAGGCCTGCCCCATCGATTGAAGGCCCAGACAAACGCCGAACATCGGAATCGTGCCGCCCGCCTTGGCGATCAGATCGAGGCAGATCCCCGCCTCGTTCGGCGTGCAAGGCCCGGGCGACAGAACGATCGCGTCGGGCTCCTCGGCCATGATCTCTTCGGAGGTCATCGCGTCGTTGCGCACCACCTTCACCTCCGCCCCGAGCTTCGCGAGGTCGTGGAAGAGGTTCCAGGTGAAGCTGTCGTAATTGTCGACGAGCGTGACGCGGGTCATCGGCGCGGTTCCGTGGGTGCCGCGCCGTTTGTCCGTCGGGAGCGCAGAAGCGTCAACATCATTGGCCCCGACGCCCGGCGGACGCGAAGCGGACCGCCTCTTCGGCGGCCCGGAACAGCGCCTTCGCCTTGTTCACGCATTCCTGCTGCTCGGAGGCGGGGTTCGAGTCGTAGACGATGCCCGCGCCCGCCTGCACATGCATGCGGCCGTCCTTCACCAGCGCGGTGCGCAGGACGATGCAGGTATCCATCTCGCCGTTCGCGCCGAAATAGCCGATGCAGCCCGCATAGAGCCCGCGCTTGTCGCGCTCCAGCTCGTCGATGATCTCCATCGCGCGCACCTTCGGCGCGCCCGAAACCGTGCCCGCCGGAAAACCGGCGATCAGAGCGTCGAGCGCGTCGTATTTCGCATCGAGCCGCCCTTCGACGTTCGAGACGATGTGCATCACCTGGCTGTAGCGCTCCAGGAAGAAGCTGTCCGTCACCGCGACGCTGCCGACTTCCGAGACGCGGCCCACGTCGTTCCGGCCGAGATCGAGCAGCATCAGATGCTCGGCACGCTCCTTGGCGTCGGCGAGCAGGTCCTCGCCGAGCGCCCGGTCTTCGGCGGCAGTAGCGCCGCGCGGGCGGGTCCCGGCGATCGGGCGGATCGTGACCTTGCCGTCGCGCACCCGCACGAGGATCTCGGGCGAGGAGCAGACCACCTGAAAGCCGCCGAAATCGAGATAGCAGAGGAACGGCGCGGGATTGACCCGCCGCAGGGCGCGATAGAGCGACAGGGCCGGGAGCGGGAAGGGCGCCGTGAAGCGCTGGGACAGCACGACCTGAAAGATGTCGCCCGCGCGGATGTATTCCTTCGCCTTGGCGACCATCTGCAGATAGTCGGCCTCCGGCGTATTCGAGACCGGCGCGGGAACGGCGACGTCCGCGGGTTGAGCCGCGCCTTGGGGCAGGGGCCCTTCGAGGCTCCGGGTCACCGCATCGATCCGGTCGAGCGCGGCCTCGTAGGCGGCCTTCGCCGGCACGCCCGTCGCGGGCCGCACGGGCGTCAGCACGACGATCTCGTCCTTCACCGCGTCGAAGACGACCATCACGGTCGGGCGCACCAGCACGGCGTCCGGCACGCCGAGCACGTCGGGCTTCGCCTCGGGCAGCCGCTCCATGATGCGGACCATGTCGTAGCCGAGATAGCCGAACACGCCCGCGGCCATCGGCGGCAGGCCTTCCTCGTCGGGGATCGCGCTTTCCGCGAGCAAAGCGCGCAGCGCCGTCGCGGGATCGGCATCGCAAGGCACGAAGGCGTCGGCGTCACGCAGAGCGGTCCGATTGATCTCGGCCCGGCCGTTGGAGCAGCGCCAGATGATGTCGGGCGCGAGGCCGATCATGGAATAGCGCCCGCGCACCGCACCGCCCTCGACCGATTCGAGCAGGAACGTGTTCGCGGACTTCTCGCCGCCGAGCTTCAGATAGGCGGAGACCGGCGTTTCGAGATCGCCGACGAGAGAGGTCGCCACGATGCGCGGACGCCCGGCGTCATAGGCCGCCGAGAAAGCCTCGAAATCGGGGAAGGCGACCATCCGGTCACTCCGCCCCGGAGCCGAGCGCGAGCCTCAGGCCGGCGGCATTGATCGAGACGCCGAGTTCCCGCTTCGTCTCCGCGATATAGGCGGAGACGATGTCGTCGCCGATCGCGAGTTCGAGATCGCGCGTGAGGGCCTTCGCCGCATCCTCGGCCAGAGGAGCCACTTCGGCCTTCAGCACCTTGAGGACGAGCCTCTGATCGGGCGCGGCTCCCAGAGCCGACGCGGCCTTGTCGACCGGCGTCAGGAAGATCTGCGACAGGGCCGCGGGGGAGATCGCCTCGTTGCGGGACGAACGTTCGATGCCCGCCGCCGTCGCCGCGGACGCGCCGAGTTCCGCCGCGACCTTCTCGACCGCCTCGCCGCCGTCGATGCGCTTCACCGCTTCGGACGCCTTGGACGAAAGGATGTCCGCGATCCGCTCCGAGCGCCACGCGGTCTCGGCCGCGGCCTTGACCTCGGCCAGCATCCGCTCGCGCGCGGCTTCGATTCCGTCGACGGAGAACCAGACCCAGCCGCCCTCGCGGGTGGCGATGCCCTCGTTGTCGACGCCGATATCGGACGCGAAGATCGCCGGAACCACGCTCGGCGCCTCGGGCACGATGACGATCGCGCCGTCCTTGCCGCGGCCCGTCCGGTCGAGTTCGACCGTCACCAGCGGCAGGCCGTTCTCCTTCGCGATGTCGGCCAGGGCCTTGGCGGACGCACGCTGATCCTCGATCGCGTCATGCAGATCCCGCACCTTCTCGATCGCGCGGCTGCGGGCGATCTCGCCCGCCAGCGCCGGCCCCGCCTCCTCGAACGGGACGACCTTGGCGGGTTCGATCGAGGTCACCAGAACGAAGACCTTGCCGAAACGACCGTCCACCGGGCCCGCGGCCTTGCCGGCTTCGGCCTTGAAGGCGGCATCCGCGACGGCCGCATCCGCGATGTCCTGCCGCTGCACGATGCCGAGATCGGTGTCGGACGGCTTGAGCCCCGCCTCGGCGGCGACATCGTCGAAGGCGCGGCCGGCCGCGAGGGCTTCGCCCGCGGCCTTCGCCTTCTCGGCATCCGCGATCACCATCTGCTTCACCGCGCGGCGCTCCGGCGTTGTGTAGCGCGTGGCCTTCAGCCGCTCATAGGCCGCGCGGATATCGGCTTCCGCCACCTTGTCGGGCTGCGCGATCTGCGACGGCGCGAGCATCAGCACGCTCGCCTTGCGATATTCCGGAGCCCGGAATTCGGCCTTCCGCTGGTCGAAGAAGGCGGCGAGTTCAGTGTCCGTCGGCGCGGCGATCTCGCCCGCGGCCCGTGCTTCGAGCAGGAAATAGGCGACGTCGCGCTTCTCGGCCCGGAAGCGGTTGACGGCGTCGAGCATGGCGGAGGGCACGCCCGGAGCGCCCGCGAGACCTTCTGCGATCTGGCCGCGCAGATAGACGTTGCGCTGCGCCTTCACGAAGGACTGCTCGGAATAGCCCGCATTGCGCAGGATCTCGTCGAAGGCGACGCGATTGAAACGGCCGTCGGGGCCCTTGAAGTTCGGATCGTCGAGGATCGCCTTCGCGATCGTGTCGTCGGAAATGGCGAGGCCGAACTGCTTCACGCGCGCATCGAGCGCGGCGTCGGAGATCATCTTGTCCAGCACGCGGCGGTCGAGACCCAGCGCACGCGCCTCGTCGGACGAGATCGCGCGACGGATGCGCCGCGAGATGCCCTGAAGCTCGTTCTGATACGCTTCGCGGAAGGCGAGCACGCCGATCTCGGACGAACCCACCTTCGCCACGGTCTGTCCGCCGACATTGCGGATCATGTCGCCGATGCCCCAGATCGCGAAGCTCAGGATGAGGAAGCCGAAAAGGACGGCGATGACGGCGCGACCGAGCCAGGTCTGACCCGCCTTGCGAAAGCCCTGCATCATGAGACGAACGATCCGATTCCGTTGATGCGGGGAGGCCCCCCGCGAAGGCCGCGCATCATAGGGATGGGGTCTTCCTCCCGCAACGCTCCGCAGCGGTCCTTTTTGACGAGACTTCGGGGCTTTATGCGCCGCCGAGGCTCTGCTAGGTCCGACGCCGAACGAACATGGAGAAAAGACCATGACTCCGGGCATCCGGCCGCTCGTCGCGGGCAATTGGAAGATGAACGGCCTCAAGGCCTCGCTCGCCGAATTCGCTGCGATGGCGGCGCGCTACGACGCGGCGCTGAGGGGCAGGGCCGACCTCCTGATCTGCCCGCCGGCGACGCTCGTCGGCGCCATGGCCGCGGCGGCGGTGGGCTCGCGCATCGCGGTCGGCGGGCAGGACTGCCACGCCCGGGAGAGCGGCGCCCATACCGGCGACGTCTCGGCCGAAATGCTGGCCGATGCCGGCGCCTCGCATGTGATCGTCGGTCATTCCGAGCGCCGCACGGACCATAAGGAGTCCGACTCGACCGTGCGCGCGAAGGCCGAGGCGGCCCGGCGCGCGGGCCTCGTCGCCGTCGTCTGCGTCGGCGAGACCCGTGCTGAGCGCGAAGCGGGCCGCACGCTCGCGGTCGTGCGCCGCCAGCTCAAGGGCTCGATCCCCGAGGGCATGACCGCCGCCGAACTCGTCGTCGCCTACGAGCCCGTCTGGGCCATCGGCACCGGCCTCACCCCCACGGCTGCGGACGTTGCGGAAGTCCACGCCGCGATCCGGGCCGATCTGCGCCGCATCGTCGGCAAGGAGCAGGGCGCCAAGGTGCGGATCCTCTACGGAGGCTCGGTGAAGCCGTCGAACGCGGCGGAACTGATGGCGGTGGAGAATGTCGACGGCGCGCTCGTCGGCGGCGCGAGCCTCAAGGCCGCCGACTTCATGGCCATCGCGGACGCCTATCGGGCCTGATCCTCCGGCCGCGGCACACGTCCCCGAGGACGGCTCGCCGCGGCTTCCCCCTTCCGCTCGGGCGCCCACCGTGTTAGACGCCCGCGGTCGCGGACATGCTCCCGTTCGGGAGCTTCAAGAGTGCGGGCTTCATGCAGCAGGTTCTCATCGTCATCCACCTGATCGTCGTCGTCGCGCTCGTCGGCACGATCCTGCTGCAGCGTTCGGATGCCGGCGCGCTGGGCGGCCTCGGCGGTTCTTCGGGCGTGTCCGGCTTCATGACCGGCCGCGGGCAGGCGAACATGCTGACCCGGTCGACCGCCATCCTCGCGGCGATCTTCTTCTTCACCTCGCTGTCGCTGGCGATCCTCGCGGGTCTGAATCGCGCGCCGCGCTCGATCATCGACGATGCCGCTTCGCGCGCTCCCGCGGCGCAGGGCGGAGGCGTCCTGGACCAGCTCAAGCAGATCGAACAGCAGCCTGCGGCGCCGCAGGTTCCCTCGACCCGCTGATCTTTCCCGGGGAGCTTCGGCTCCCCGTACTCTTTCCACCCGAACTCGCTGTGGATGACCCGGTCGCGGGCCTCCCGGCGCTGTTCGAATCGAGCATGACCGCTTAGAGAGAAACCCCCATGGCGCGGTACGTTTTCATCACCGGCGGCGTGGTGTCTTCGCTCGGAAAGGGGCTTGCGTCGGCGGCCCTCGGAGCTCTCCTTCAAGCTCGCGGATATACGGTCCGGCTTCGGAAGCTGGATCCGTATCTCAACGTCGATCCCGGCACGATGAGCCCGTATCAGCACGGCGAGGTCTTCGTGACCGACGACGGCGCCGAGACGGATCTCGATCTCGGGCATTACGAGCGTTTCACCGGTCGGCCCGCCTCGAAGGCGGACAACATCACGACCGGCCGGATCTATCAGGACATCATCACGAAGGAACGCCGGGGCGACTATCTCGGCGGCACCGTGCAGGTGATCCCGCACGTCACCAACGCCATCAAGGAATTCGTGCTCACCGGCAACGAGGGCGTGGATTTCGTTCTCGTCGAGATCGGCGGCACGGTCGGCGACATCGAGGGTCTGCCCTTCTTCGAGGCGATCCGCCAGCTCGGCAATGACCTGCCGCGCGGCCACTGCGTCTATGTCCATCTGACGCTGCTGCCCTTCATCCCGAGCGCGGGCGAGCTGAAGACCAAGCCGACGCAGCACTCCGTCAAGGAACTGCGCTCCATCGGCATCCAGCCCGATATCCTGCTCTGCCGCACGGATCGCGAGATCCCGAAGGAGGAGCGGCGCAAGCTCGGCCTCTTCTGCAACGTGCGCGAAAGCGCCGTGATCGAGGCGCGCGACGTCTCGTCGATCTACGACGTGCCGGTCGCCTATCACGATGCGGGCCTCGACCGCGAAGTGCTGGCCGCCTTCGGCATCGAGCCCGCACCGAAGCCGGATCTCGGCCGTTGGCGCGCGGTGTCCGAGCGCATCCACAATCCCGAAGGCGAAGTCACCATCGCCATCGTCGGCAAATATACGGGGATGAAGGACGCCTATAAGTCCCTCATCGAGGCGCTGACGCATGGCGGCATCGCCAACCGGGTGAAGGTGAAGCTCGACTGGATCGAGTCGGAGGTCTTCGAAAGCGAGGATCCGGCTCCGTTCCTCGAACATGTGAACGGCATCCTCGTGCCCGGCGGCTTCGGCCTGCGCGGCGCGGAGGGCAAGATCCGCGCGGCGGGCTTCGCGCGCGAGCGCAAGGTTCCCTATCTCGGCATCTGCTTCGGCATGCAGATGGCCGTTCTGGAAGCCGCCCGCTCGCTCGCCGGCATCAAGGACGCGAATTCGACCGAATTCGGCCCCTGCACGGAGCCCGTGGTCGGCCTCATGACCGAATGGCTGCGCGGAAACGCGCTGGAACAGCGCAGCGCGGGCACCGATCTCGGCGGCACGATGCGGCTGGGCTCCTACAAGGCGAAGCTCGCCGAAGGCAGCCGCATCGCCGAGGTCTACGGCTCGACCGACATCGAAGAGCGCCACCGCCACCGCTACGAAGTGAACATGGACTATCGCGAGCGGCTGGAGGCCAAGGGCCTGCGTTTCGCGGGCGTCTCGCCCGACGGCGCACTGCCGGAGACGGTCGAGTTCCCGGACCATCCCTGGTTCATCGGCGTGCAGTATCACCCCGAACTGAAGTCGCGGCCCTTCGAGCCGCATCCGCTCTTCGCAGGCTTCATCGCGGCGGCGATCGAAAAGAGCCGCCTCGTCTGATCCGGAAAGGGCCCGCGCGAACCGCGGGCCTTTTTCATGCCTATTGCTCGGTGCCGTTCACGACGCGGGTCTCGCCCGCGGAGAGCATGCGGACGAGCCGGCCGAACATCTCGCGCGAAAAATCCGCATCCGGCACGAAACGGAACCCCGCTTCGCCGTCCCGGATCCATTGGCACACGGCATGGAGCGTCCAGCCTTCCACGCTCGTCGCGTCCCGGACGAGCAATTGGAACTCGGCTGAATCGCCGACCCGGTAATCGTCCTCGGGCCTGACCGCGAGGCGCATGCCGGTGTCGCTCACGTCGCGGATCGTCAGCCGCTCGCCGGCGTGAACGAGAACGAAATTGTGCCCGGCTTCGAAGCGGGGAGAACGCCTGCCATAACTCATATTGGGCGCTTTACGCCGAATAGCGTCGACATGGCAAGATCGGGCAAGGGGAAATCCACCGTCTTCCTGGCGTGAACGAAAGAACGGGTCACGCGTTCGTCTCCGGCAACAGGAGGGCCGGGGCATGGCGGAAAGAGGGCCGGACGGGGCCGAACCGTTAGCGGACGACCCGAGACTCGCGGAGGTTCCCAAGGGCGCATTCGCCGTCGCGGGGATCGCGGTCGGGCTTCTGATGCTCTCCTGGCTCGGGATCTATCTCTTCGTCTTTCTCCCCCGCGGCACGGTGGGGTGAGGCCATGGCGAGCGAAGAAGACGTCCTCCGGACCGAAATCCGCTGGTCCTACGTGGTGGCGGGCGCGACGGCCCTCATTCTCGGAGCGATCCTGTTCGCGGGGCTCGCGAGGGGGATCAATCCGCCGAGCAATCTCGAGCGGATCGATCCGAAGACCCTCCATCTCACCGGCGAATTCGCCGAGGGCAATCTCGGCACGCGGGTCGCGCCGAACGGCGACGTCACCGTCCGCATCGTGACGACCCAATTCGCCTTCGTACCGCAATGCGTCGTCGTCCCCACGGGCCGCCGCGTCACGCTGCGCTTCGCGAGCCCGGACGTGATACACGGCGTTCTCGTCGCCGGCACCAACGTCAATACGATGGTGATCCCGGGCTACGTCGCGCAGGTCCATTCCACCTTCACGAAGACGGGCGACCTCCTCACGCCCTGCCACGAATATTGCGGTCTCGGGCACAGCCAGATGTGGGCCGTGGTCCGCGCGGTGCCGCCCGACCGGTTCGCCGCCGATGCAGAGGGGAGGGCGAACTGTGATCGCCTCTAGACGTCTCGTTCTCGCCCATCTCTGGACGGCCTTCATCGCCTTCGCCGCAGCCTGCGTCCTCGGCGCCTGGCAAATGTGGGTCCGCTCCCCGCTGCGTCCGCCGCTCGCCACACCGGAAAATTACTTCCTGTCGGTCACGGCCCACGGCTCCGCCATGGCCTATGTGCTGACCACCTTCTTCATCATGGGCTTCGGCTATTACGTGGCGGAGACGGCGCTCGGCCGGCCGCTGCCGCGGCCGCGGATCGCATGGGCCGCCTTCTGGATCGCGATGCTCGGCACGCTTCTGGCGCTGGGCACCGTCCTATCCGGCCGCGCGACGGTCCTCTACACCTTCTACCCGCCCATGACCGGCAGCGCCGTCTACTATGTCGGCCTCGTCCTCGTCGTGGTCGGCTCGTGGGTCTGGGTCGGCCTGATGGTCGAGGCGATGCGCCGCTGGAAGAAGGCCGAACCCGGCCGGCCCGTGCCGCTCGCGATGTTCGCCACCGTCGCCAACGCGATCATGTGGGCCTGGACCACCGTCGGCGTCGCGGCCGAACTTTTGTTCCAGGTCATCCCCGCCGCGCTCGGCCTCGTGCAGTCGGTCGATGTCGGCCTGTCCCGGACTCTCTTTTCATGGACGCTGCACGCCATCGTCTATTTCTGGCTGTTTCCGGCCTATATCGCCTTCTACACCATGGCTCCGGCCGCGGCGGGCGGGCGGCTCTACAGCGACACGATGGGGCGGCTCACCTTCGTCCTCTTCCTGCTCTACAGCCTGCCCGTCGGCATGCATCACCTGTTCATGGACCCGGAGCATTCCACCGGGTTCAAATTCCTGCAGATGGTGCTGACGGCCTTCGTCGCCGTGCCGACGCTGCTCACCGTCTTTACGATCACCGCGTCCATGGAGATCGCCGGGCGGCTCGCCGGGGGCAGGGGGCTCTTCGGCTGGATCGGCGCCTTGCCGTGGCATCGGCCGATGGTGCTGGCGACCGGCCTGTCCTTCGTGATGCTGTTCTTCGGCGGCGGCGGCGGCCTCGTGAACATGGCCTACGGCATGAACGCGATGGTCCACAACACGTCATGGGTCACCGCGCATTTCCACCTGATCTTCGGCGGCACCGTCGTGATCATGTATTTCGCCATCGCCTATGCGATCTGGCCGAGCCTGACGGGCCGCGAGGCGGGCAGCTTCACGCGGCAGCGCCTGCAGCTCTGGCTCTGGTTCATCGGCATGATGGTGACCACGCTGCCGTGGCATTGGCTCGGACTTCTCGGCCAGTGGCGGCGCGTCGCTCTGTTCGACTACACGAACCCGACCATCGCGCCTTGGGCGCCTTGGGTGATCGTGTCCTTCGTCGGCGGCCTGATCCTCCTCGTCTCGGCACTGCTCTTCGTCGCCAATCTCGCCGGGCGGCACGTCCCCGCGCTGCGCGCTCTACCGCCGCGCTACGCGCAGTCCCATCACGAGGCCTCGCACGTCCCGACGGCACTCAACGGCTTCGGTTTCTGGAATGCGGCGGTCGCCGTGCTGATGCTGGCCGCCTATGGCTGGCCGATCGCGCAATTCTTCGTCGAACCGTCGCCCGGCGCGATCGTTCATCGCGTGGACCGATAGGAGGAAGCGATGAACGCGCCCGCCGGGTCATCCCGCTTCACCGTTCTGGCCGGTTCCGCGATCGGGGCGATCCTGCTCGGCGGCATGCTGTTCGGTTTCGCTCTCCTGCCGATCATCCAAGGCCGGCAGGCGGGCATCGACGCTTGGACAGCTTTCTGTCGTTCGCTCGGCATCGGCCCGGGCACGCCCGCCGCATCCTCCCCGGCGGACACGGCGGCCCCGCGCCCGGTCAGCGACGTCGCATGGACCGGGGCGACGCTCGCAGCACTCGCCGGCGCGGCACCGGCCGCACCGCCCGAGGCCGCGCAGCAATGCGCGTCCTGCCATGGCGAGAAGGGCATCGCGATCGACCCCGCATTCCCGAACCTCGCGGGCCAGTCGGCGGCCGCGATCTTCAAGCAATTGCACGACTACAGGTCGGGCGCGCGCGCTCATGACGTGATGACGCCCATGGCGCAGGGCCTCGCGGAAGAGGATCTCGCCCCTCTCGCGGTCCATTTCGCATCGCAGCCGAAGGGCTCGCTCGACGTCACCGCCCGTGCGGACCGCAATCTCCCCGTCGCCGATCTCGTCTTCCGCGGCGATCCGGCCCGGGGCATCCCCGCCTGTCAGGCCTGCCACGGCGCGCGTTCCGGCGGGCCGATCGAGACCCCGACGTTGTCGCGCCAGAACGAGGCCTATCTCGCCGATCAGCTCCGCCGTTACGCGAGCGGGGAGCGCGGCAACGACATCTACGGCCGCATGCGCGGCTTCGCAGCCAAGCTCACCGAAGACGAGATCAAGCGGCTCGCGGCCTTTTACGCTTGGACGGAATGAAGCAGGGCCGCGAGCGGGCGTGCTCGAATTCGGGGTTCCGCGCATGGCGCAACCGCGCGCAAGCCTGTAAAGCCGGGGAAGACATTCGTTCGGGCGCCTGCCGGCGACCGAGCCGCACAAAGGCCTTCCATGCCGTTTCCCGATCTTCCCGGCAGTCTCGCACGCGCTCTTCAGGAACGCGGCTACGACGATCCCACCCCCGTGCAGGAAGCCGTCCTGCAGCCCGAACTCGAGGGCCGCGATCTCCTCGTCTCCGCCCAGACGGGCTCGGGAAAGACGGTCGCCTACGGCCTCGCGCTCGGCAGCACGCTGCTCGGCGAGGCCGACCGCCTCGAACGTCCGGGCCTGCCGCGCGCTCTGGTCGTGGCGCCCACGCGCGAACTCGCCCTTCAGGTTCAGCGCGAACTCGAATGGCTCTACGGTTCGAGCGGCGGTCGCGTGATCGCCTGCGTCGGCGGCATGGACCAGCGGCGCGAGCAGCGCGCGCTTGCACAAGGCGCCCATATCGTCGTCGGCACGCCGGGCCGCCTGCGCGACCATATCGAGCGGTCCCATCTCGATCTTTCCGATCTCAAGGCCGTCGTTCTCGACGAGGCCGACGAGATGCTCGATCTCGGCTTCCGCGACGATCTCGAAGCCATTCTCGACACCACGCCGCCCGAGCGGCGGACGCTTCTCTTCTCGGCCACGCTGCCGAAGGACATCCTCTCGCTCGCCCGCAGCTATCAGCACGACGCCGAGCGGATCGCGCTCGCCGCGCGCGACCGCCCGCACGGCGACATCCAGTTCCGGGCCATGACGATCGCACCGCACGAGGCGGATGCCGCGCTCGTCAACGTGCTGCGCCATTACGACTCCGGCACCGCGATGGTATTCTGCGCCACTCGTGAAGCCGTGCGCCGCCTGCACGGCCATCTGCTCGAAAAGGGCTTCGCGGTCGTGGCTCTCTCGGGCGAACTGGGGCAGGCCGAGCGCAACCGCGCGCTGCAATCGCTGCGCGACGGACGCGCCCGCGTCTGCGTCGCCACCGACGTGGCCGCGCGCGGCATCGATCTCCCCGATCTCGGCCTCGTGATCCATGCGGATCTGCCGACCAACGAGCAGGCTTTCCTGCATCGCAGCGGCCGCACGGGGCGCGCGGGCAAGAAGGGCGTCTGCGTCGTGCTCGCCTCGTTCAGCCGCCGCCGCAAGGCCGAGCGGATGCTCTCCGCCGCGCGCGCCGAAATCGCATGGGGCCCGCCGCCCTCCGCGGCCGAGATCCTCAAGGGCGATCTCGAAAGGCTGATCCGCGAGACGGAGCCCGAATCGGACGTCTCGGAAGAGGAGCGCGCCGATGCCCGCGCGCTGCTCGCGGGCCGCAGCGCCGAGGATCTGGCCCTGGCGCTTCTGCGCCTGCACCGCGCGCGGCTACCCGCGCCCGAGGACCTGACCGTGCTTTCCGAGCGGCCGTCGCGGGACAAGCCCGCCCGCTCGTTCGACGATCATGACGGCGGGCGCCCCCGGCGCGACCGCGGCGAACGCGCCGAACGGGGCGAGGAGGGCGATGTCGTTCGCTACTCGCTCAATGTCGGCCGCCGTCACAATGCCGATCCGAAATGGCTGGTGCCGTTTCTCTGCCGCCGCGGCCACGTGACCCGGCACGACATCGGCCGGATCGAGATCTTCGACCGGCACAGCGTCGTCGGCATCGCCGCAGCCGTAGCCGAGCGTTTCGCGCATGCGACCGCCAAGCCCGATCCGAACGGCGAGAACATCGTGATCCGCCGCGACACCGGGGAGGGCGGCGCTCCGCCGTCGCGCGGGGACGAGGCGCGCGGCCGGCCGGACCGCAAACCGCCCTCCAAGCACCGCAAGGGCCCCCCGCGCCGTTCCAAGCGCCGCGACGGGGAATGAGGCTTGAACGAGCCGACCGATCCCGCCCGCATCCTCGAGATCCTCGTGGATGCGGATGCCTGCCCGGTGAAGGACGAAGCCTACAGGGTGGCTGCGAGGCACGGCGTCCGCGTCTTCGTCTTCGCGAACGCGCCGATCTTCGTTCCGCGTGATCCGCTGATCGAACGCATCGTCGTCGCCGCCGGTCCCGACGTGGCCGACGACCGCATCGCCGAGCGCGCACGCCCGGGATCGGTGGTGGTGACGGCCGACATTCCGCTCGCCTCGCGCTGTGTGAAGGCGGGCGCGCAGGTGATAGCGCCCGACGGCCGCGTGCTCGACGACCGCACGATCGGCCCCGCGCTGGCGATGCGAGACCTGATGACGGATCTCCGCTCGGCCGGAATGTCGACGGGCGGCCCCAAGCCCTTCACCCCCCGCGACCGCTCCGCCTTCCTCTCGGCGCTGGACCTCGCGCTCGTGCGGGCGAAAAGGGCGGGGTTCGCATCGGGGTGAGGGGGATTTGTCGAAGCTATGGCGGAAGGGGTGGGATTCGAACCCACGGATGACTTGCGCCATCGGCGGTTTTCAAGACCGCTGCCTTAAACCGCTCGGCCACCCTTCCGGGCCCGTCCGGCAGGGCCGGGCGGACGCGTTCGTATAACACGGCCGCGCTTTCCGTCGAGCCCGCCGGATCGGCCGTCGTCGATGATCCGGCGACCGAGACGCTCCGTAACGGCAACATCGCCACGCGAACGGAGACCTGACCATGCTCAAGCCTCTTCGCATGCCGCGGCCCCGCACGGCCGAATGCCGGGCGGGCCGGATCGTCTCGGCCGCCGTCGCCGCTCTCTTCGCCGCTTCCGCGCCTTCATGGGCCGATACGTCGCCGACGCGCACGGCGCCCGAGACCGCCGCGCGCGCTCAAGCCGACAAGGCGCGCCTCTCCGGCGAGGCGTTGCGGCGCTTTCTCGCCGATCGGCGGATCTATCTCGCCGTGCCGCTCGGCGGCGAACTGCCGCTCTTCTACCGGGCCGACGGTCATCTCGACGGCTCGGGGGAAGCTGCGGGGCTCGGCCGGTTCCTCGCGCCGTCCGACAGCGGCCGATGGTGGATCGAGGGCGAACGGATCTGTCAGAAGTGGCAGTCATGGTACGAGGGGCGCACCTTCTGCTTCACGCTCGACATGCTCGGCGGGGACCGCGTCGCATGGCATCGCGACGACGGCGAAAAGGGCGTCGCACGGGTCGGGCGATGAGGCAGACGACCCGCCGCGGGTTGCCGGACTCCGCCGGACGGGTTAACCCTATGTTCACCGAAGGGCGGGGATAACCTCGAACGAGACCGCCCTCGGATGGGCCTTCACGCGTTTCCGCATGCGGAAACCCGCAGAACGGGATGTACCATTGCCGTCGCATCGCATGTCCTGCTCATCCGGGAAGTCCCGTTCCGCCGCATCGGTCGCCGGCCGCGTTCTCCTCGTCGTCGCGACGGGTCTCGTGGTCGCCAATTGCGGTAGCGATCCCAAGAAGGCCGGCATCGATCCGAAATACGGCGTACGCCCCAGCCCCCGCGTGGTGGCGGACGGGGAGCCCGTGCCGAAGGGCGGCGGCGTCGAGAAGACCGGCAAGCCCTATGTGGTCGCGGGCAAGCTCTATGTGCCGCGCGAAGAGCCCGGCTATTCGGCCGTCGGCGTAGCCTCCTGGTACGGCGCGGCCTTCCACGGCCGGCAGACGGCCAACGGCGAGGTCTTCGACAGCCAGTCCATCTCGGTCGCGCATCCCACCATGCCGCTGCCGAGCTATGTCCGCGTCACGAACATGCTGAACGGGCGTTCCATGATCGCCCGCGTCAACGACCGCGGCCCCTATCACGGCGGCCGCCTCGTCGACGTGTCGGAGCGCATCGCGCATGCGCTGAATTTCCGCCATCTCGGCACGTCCCGCGTGAAGATTGACTATCTCGGCCGCGCTCCCATCGAGGGGAACGACGACGAGATGCTGGTGGCCACGCTGCGGACCGACGGTCTGCCCGCCCAGCTCGGCGGGTCGGCCCCGGTCATGGTGGCGAGCGCGAACGCCGCTGCTCCCCTTCCCGCCGCGCGCCCCGCGGCCGTCGCCGCCGCGACGCCGCAGCAGACCGCGGCCGAATCCGCGAAGGACGACGGCGTCGACGAAGTGTTGTCGATCCTCTCCGGCCGTCCCGCGCCCGGCATGCCGGTTCCGCCGGATCGCCCCTATGCGGTCGGCGCCACGCTGCCGCTGTCCGCCCGTCTGACGGCCCCGCAGACGGCCGCGCCGAGCGCGCCGGCGCCCGCGAGCCCTGCCGCTCCTGCCGCCGCCGCCGCTCCGGCTCCTGCGGCTGCAGGCCCCGCAGCGAATGTGCCCCTGCCGCCGCTCCGCCCCACGGCGATGGCGCCGGAGCCCGTGAAGCTGAGCTTCAACGGCGGCACGGCCTCGGCTCCCCTCGCTCCCGTCCGCCGCTGAGCCGTCGCTCCGATTGATTTGCTTGCCCGTCTTGGCCATGGTCCTTCGGGCAACCACGGAGCGCGTCGGCGCATGACGGATCGGACCGCGCCGCGCGGCATCTTCATCAGCTTCGAAGGCGGGGAGGGGACCGGCAAGTCCACTCAGGCCAAGCTGTTGCGCGAACGCCTTGCGGGCGCGGGCGTCTCCGCGCTCGTCACACGCGAGCCCGGCGGCTCCTCCGGCGCCGAACGCATCCGCGCGCTGCTGCTCGACCCGGATCATCCCCGTTTCGGCGCACGGGCCGAGGCCCTGCTGTTCTACGCCGCGCGCGCCGACCACCTCGAAACCCTGATCGGCCCGGCGCTCGAGACGGGCCGTTGGGTGATCTGCGACCGCTTCTCGGACTCCACGCGCGCTTATCAGGGCGCGCTCGGGCGGCTTGAATCGGCCGTGGTCGAAAATCTCGAAGCGCTCGTGGTCGGCGAGAACGGGCCGGACCTGACGATCCTTCTCGACCTTCCGGCCGAAATCGGGCTCGCGCGTGCGGCCGCCCGGCGCGGCGATGCAGGCGTCGACGGTTTCGAGCGCGAGGCCCCCGCCTTTCACGAGGCCCTGCGGCGGGCCTATCTCGATCTCGCTGCCGCCGATCCCGGCCGCATCGCCGTGGTGGACGCCTCGGGCGATCCGGATGCGGTGGCGAATGCGGTCTGGGCCGTCGTCACGGCGCGGCTCGCCTCCCGCCTCGCGGTTTCCGCATGAGCGAGGATCTGCTGTCGGCCGACGCATTGCCGGACGCGCCTCATCCGCGCGAAACGCGCCGCATCGTCGGGCAGGACGCGGCGGAAGCGGCGTTTCTCGAGGCCTATCGCTCGGGGCGCATGCCGCATGCCTGGATCCTCGCGGGGCCGGAGGGCGTCGGCAAAGCGAGCTTCGCCTATCGCGCGGCCCGCTTCGTCCTCGCCAATCCCGATCCGCGCGCTCGTGCCGTTGCCGGAGCTACCACGCTGGACGTCCATCCGGACCATCCCGCCGCACGCCGGATCCTCGCATGGTCGCACCCCGATCTCCTCGTGCTGCGCCGTCGTGCGGAGAGCGAGAAGAAGTCCGTACCGACCGAGATTTCGGTCGGCGCGGCCCGCGATGCGGTCGCCTTTTTCGGCTCGACGGCGGGCGAGGGCGGCTGGCGCGTCCTGATCGTCGATGCAGCGGACGAACTCAACCGCAACAGCGCGAACGCGCTTCTGAAAGCGATCGAAGAACCGCCTTCCAATTCTCTGATATTTCTGGTCAATCACGTATCGGGCCGACTGCTTCCGACCATCCGTTCCCGCTGCCGTACGCTCTCCTTCAGGCCGCTGTCTCCGGCTGAAATCGAGACCGCTCTGATGGGAGCCGATCCGGCCGTCGACCCTGCGGCCGCGCGCCGTGCGGCGGCCGTGGCCGACGGCTCGGTCCGCACCGCGATCCGGCGACTCGACGAGCGCACGCTGAACATCATCGACTCGGTCATAGCCCTGCTCGATGCGCTGCCGACCCTGCGCCGGTCGGAGATCCACGCGATGGCCGAAGCGATCGGCCGGCGGGAGGGCGAGGCCGATTTCGAAGCGGTGATGGAGACCGTCGAGGACTGGCTTCTGCGCGAGAGCCGGAGTCGGGCCGGGGAGGGCGCCGCCCGCCTTGCGCCTCTGGCGGAGGTATGGGACAAGATCGCCCGCGCGTCGCGGGATGCCGACAGCCTCAATCTCGATCGCCGGGCCCTCGTGCTCACCGTGTTCGCCGATCTGGCCGAGGCCGTCCGCCGTTCCCGGGCCGCCTGACCCGGCCGCGCGAGGCGGCATCAGAGGACCAAGATGGCCGCCAAGCCCCGTTTCTACGTCACGACCGCGATTTCCTACCCCAACGGCACGCCGCATATCGGCCATGCCTATGAGCTGATCGCGACGGACGCCATCGCCCGTTTCAAGCGTCTGGACGGCTTCGACGTCTTCTTCCTGACGGGCACGGACGAGCACGGCCAGAAGATGCTGCAGACGGCCGCGAAGGAGGGCATCACCGCCCGCGAGCTCGCCGACCGCAACGCCGCCGTCTTCCGCCGCATGGCGAGCGCGCTGAACGCGTCGAACGACGACTTCATCCGCACCACCGAAGAGCGCCATTACGCCGCCTCCAAGGCCATATGGGAGCGCATGGAGAAGGCGGGCGACATCTATCTCGCCAGCTATTCCGGCTGGTACTCGGTGCGCGACGAGGCCTATTACGCCGAGAACGAGACGGTGGTGGGTACCGACGGCGTACGCCGCGGGCCGACCGGCACGCCGGTCGATTGGGTGGAGGAAGAGAGCTATTTCTTCCGCCTGTCCGCCTATGCCGACCGACTGCTCGCGCTCTATGAAAATCAGCCGGGCTTCATCGGGCCGGACGAGCGCCGCAACGAAGTGGCGAGCTTCGTCCGTTCGGGCCTCAAGGACCTCTCGGTCAGCCGCACGGCTTTCGACTGGGGCATTCCGGTTCCCGGCAATCCGAAGCACGTGATGTATGTGTGGGTCGACGCGCTCACCAACTACCTGACGGCGACCGGCTTTCCCGCCGAAGGCGGGCCGCGGGCGGATTTCTGGCCCGCGGACCTGCACGTGATCGGCAAGGACATCGTACGCTTCCACGCGATCTATTGGCCCGCCTTCCTGATGTCGGCCGGTCTGCCGCTGCCCAAGCGCGTCTTCGGCCACGGCTTTCTCTTCAATCGCGGAGAGAAGATGTCGAAGTCGGTCGGCAACGTGATCGACCCGTTCACGCTCGCCGATCATTACGGCGTCGACCAGTTGCGTTATTTCTTCCTGCGCGAAGTGCCTTTCGGCCAGGACGGCAATTATTCGCATGAGGCCATCGTCGGCCGCATCAATGCGGATCTCGCCAACGACATCGGCAATCTCGCCCAGCGCTCGCTGTCCATGATCGCGAAGAATCTCGAGGGCAGGGCGCCCGCCACGGGACCCGAGACCGACGCGGACAAGGCGATCCTCGCGATGGCCGACGCGCTGCCCGCCAAGGCGCGCGCGGCGATGGACGATCTCGCGCTCCATCTGATGCTCGCCGAGATCTGGAAGGTCGTGGCCGAGGCGAACCGTTATTTCGCGTCGGAAGAACCTTGGGTGAAGCGCAAGTCGGACCCGGCCCGCTTCGAAGCGGTGCTGGCGGTGACGCTCGAAGTGCTCCGGGCCGTGGCGATCATGGCGCAACCCGTCATTCCGACGGCCGCGGCGAAGCTGCTCGATCTCCTCGCCGCGCCGGCGGACAAGCGGAATTTCGCCGATGTCGGCGCCGCGGGCCGGCTCGCGTCGGGCAGGGCGCTTCCCGCTCCCTCGCCGATCTTCCCGCGCTATGTGGAGGCCGAGAGCGAGGCCGCGGGCGCGTGATGCTCGTCGACAGCCACTGCCATCTCGACTTTCCGGATTTCGAGCCCGAGCGCGACGCCGTCATCGCGCGCGCGAAAGCCGCGGGCGTGCGCACGATGGTGACGATCTCGACCCGCGTCGCGCGGTTCGACGCGTACCGGTCGATCGCGGAAGCGAGTGACGACGTGTGGTGCACGGTGGGCACTCATCCGCTGAGCGCGCATGAAGAGCCCGACGTGGCTCTCGACGATTATGTCGGCCTGTCGGCCCATCCCAAATGCGTCGGCATCGGGGAGGCGGGGCTCGATTATCACTACGACCGGACGCCGCGCGACGTCGCCGACCGCGTCTTCCGCACCCAGATCGCGGCGGCGCGGATCACCGGCCTGCCGCTCGTCATCCATACGCGCGACGCCGATGAAGACATGATCCGGATCCTGCGCGAGGAAACCGGGAAGGGCGCTTTCAAGGCCGTCCTCCATTGCTTCTCGTCGTCTCCGGAACTGGCGGAGATCGGCGTATCCCTCGGGCTCTACGTCTCCTTCTCGGGCATCCTGACCTTCAAGAAGTCGGACGAAGTACGCGCGATCGCCGCTTCGGTGCCGATGGAACGGCTCCTCGTCGAGACCGACGCGCCTTATCTCGCCCCGCAGGCCTGGCGAGGAAAGCGCAACGAGCCCGCTTACGTCGTCGAGACGGCGCGCATGCTCGCCGAGGTGAAGGGCGTCACGCCCGAGGCCATGGCCGCCGCGACGACCGACAATTTCTTCCGACTGTTCTCGAAGGCCCGGCGCCCGGCATGACAGCGACGCTCACCATTCTCGGCTGCGGCTCCTCGGGCGGCGTTCCGCGCGTGGGTCAGGGCTGGGGACGCTGCGACCCGAGCCAGCCGCGAAACCGCCGCCGCCGTTGTTCGATCCTCGTCGAGCGCGCGACACCTGAGGGAAAAACGACCGTTCTCATAGACACTTCCCCCGATCTTCGCGACCAACTTCTGAGCGTCGGCGCGACCGATCTCGACGCGGTTCTGCTCACGCATGACCATGCCGATCACGTACACGGCATCGACGACGTCCGTCCGTTCACGATCCTGCATCGCAAGCGCATCCCGTTCTGGATGGACGAGGCGACGTCCCGGGGCGTGATCGATCGCTTCGGCTATTGCTTCCGATCGCCGCCCGGCAGCAACTATCCGCCGATCCTGTCGGAGCATCGCATCCGGCACTATGAACCGGTCACGATATCGGGCGCCGGCGGCGACGTGGCGGCACTGCCGATTCCCTTGAACCACGGCGAAATCGACGCGCTCGGGTTCCGCTTCGGCGACACCGCTTATACGCCGGACGTGAAGGCCATCCCGCCGGACAGCGTCGAACGGCTGCGCGGACTCGATCTCTGGATCATCGACGCGCTGCGCCCGACGCCGCATCCGTCGCATTTCTCGTTGCAGGAAGCGCTCGACTGGATCGAGGCGCTCAAACCGGCGCGTGCGATCCTGACGAACCTGCATACCGATCTCGACTACGACCGACTCGCCGCGGAACTCCCGGCGCACATCGTACCGGCCTATGACGGCATGGTCGTGCCGCTGTCGCTCTAGATGAAGCGACGCTTGCGGGTGGGCGGACAAGGCTCTGAAAGCGTGAATGTTTCAGACCGGAAAAATTCGTCGACACGAAGCCGTTCGCGGGTCTTTCTTGGTTCCATAATATGTCTTATGCGACCCGTTCGTACCCATACCCATGTACCTCCTCTGGGAATGCCTTGTTCGGCTTGATGTCGGGGCGAACCACCCGCCCCGTTCATTGCTCAATCGGTCGTCTTCCGCGACCTACCATATGTTGACGTTGCGGCATCCGCAGCGTCAGCGTGCGCCCTTGTAGGCGATCCCGCCCTTCAAGGTCCGCGATGCACCGGATACTACGTGGCGCGCGGCGACGACTTTCACCGGACTGGCGCCCGGCTCGCGCAGGATCTCGTCCAGCTCGTCCGCGACCTGGCGCAACACGACGGCGGTCGAGCGGATCTGATCGACATTCACCAGCGGGATCGTGATCCGCGTGCAGTTGGTGCCGCCCATCAGATGCTTCATCCAGAGATCCTGCCGCCGATGCTTCGTCGTGACGGCAAGGCTCGGGTCGCGCCGCTCGTTTCCGGTCATCATGTTCTCCGCTCGGGTCGTCCGCCCGAATTTCAAATAGAACAGCCCGAATTGTTGCAACCCGCCCGCGCATGCTCTGCCGTAACGTCAGCAATCCGGCATAGCGATTGATATATTTCCGCAGCGTCAGCGGCTTGCCGGTGCGGAAGGCGATGTACGACATGCATATCTTGCAATGCACCCCCCCCCCCCCCGCATACCGGGTTAACGAAAACTGGTCGTTCATCGCGACATCGCCCAATAGCCGATCCCGACGATCGCCGCTAAGACGATCAGAAACAGCGCGTTTTTCGGTTGCGGGGCCTCGCCGCGGAGCCAGGCCTCGGCTGCGTCGCGGGTCTTGAAGACGCGGACCTCGTCGCCCTTCGCCGCGCCCCAGTTGCCGTCGATGCGCTGCATCAGACCGCCGAGGCGGCGGCCGTCCGCGTCGGCGGCGGTCTCGACCCCGGCCGCCTCGCCCAGCGTGCGCTTTTCCCGCTCAGCCATTCTTCTTCTCGCGCAGTTCGTAGTTGCGGACGGTCGAGGCGTGCCACGCCCCTCCCCGCGCCGTCTCGATGCCGCGAGCGTTCAGCGCCTGGGCGATGTCGCGATAGGAGGACAGGCCCTTGCGGCGCAGATCATGGATCAGCGGCAGCACGTTCTCGGCGCGACGGTCGGCCTCGGCGGCCACCGCCTTGCCCGCCGCGGCGGCCCCGATCTCCGGCGTCGGCGACCCGAGCTTCTTCTCGCCGCGCGCCTTGATGCGGCCGAGCGCGGCCTTGGTGCGCTCGGAGATCAGCTCGGCCTCATGCTCGGCCATCAGCGCCATGATCCCGAGCGTCAGCGAGTTCATCTCGGGATTGTCGGCCGCGATGAAATCGACGCGATCGTGCTTCAGCTTCAGCGTGAAATAGGCGTTGCGATACAGCCGGTCGAGCTTGGCGACGATGATCTTCGCGCCGGTCTTGCGCTGCAGCCGGATCGCCTCCTCGAGCTGCGGGCGCTTGTTCTTGCGGCCCGACTCGATCTCGGTGAACTCGGCGATGATGTTCCAGTCGCCGCCGTTCAGAAACTTATGGACGGCGTCGCGCTGGGCCTCGAGGCCGAGACCGCTGTCGCCCTGCTTGTCGGTCGACACGCGATAGTACGCGATGTACTCGCCCGTGTTAGGCCGTCCGGGTTTGATGCGGGCCATGGGTTCCTTCCCCCGTGCGACTGCTTTCTCTCCGCTATCTAGCCGATATCCGGTGTATGTGCAAGACACATTCGTACCTCTCAATGTTTGCTGCTTCCGAGCATGACGACCGCGCCGGGACCGGCGGCGTCTCGAGCAACGCAGAAGGCGAGCCAGTCGGCTGCAGCGTCGAGCGAGGCGAACTCGATCTCGACCTTCATGGACGGAAAGTATTGCGCTCCGGCGTGGCGAGGCACGATGCCGTACCTTCCCCTGCGTCCGATGACGGATGCGATCGGTTTATCCCCGCCCGCGATGCGGACGTCCCACAGCGGCATCAAGGCTACGCGTTCGATGATCAGCGACATGACGAAATCCCCTCGTCGGTTTCCTTAACGAAAGGTTGATATCGCTCAGATAGCTCCGCAATGTGTTTTGCACATTCGCCCCGATATTTTTTATCGCGAGTCCGATCAACGGCTTGCATGCGTTATCTGCCCCTCTCCTGCATCTCCTTGCGCCGAACGGATTGCGGATCGCAATCGCCGCGCAATACACAACTCAAACGGTCCCAACGAGCGGAGAGTTGTATGGATCCCCTACAGCCCATGTATGTGCGGCTGCGAGCGTCGACGATCGCGGCGCTCAAGGACGCGAAGGCCAAGAGCGCCCATCGCACCCTGGCGGCCTATGTCGAGGACGTGCTGCGCTCGCACCTCAAGGACGACCGCCGCGACGGCATCGACCGCCTGGCGGATGCCGCCAAGAGGATCGCGCGATGAACCGCAACGTCATGCAGGAGGTCTATCAGGATCTGATCTGCGACAGCTGCGACGCGCTGATCGAGCTGGTCAGCGAGGAAGGCATCGGGCCGCTCGAGGCGACCGGCGTGATGCTGCCGGTGCTGGCCGCCGTGTCGGGCAAGATGGCGCTCGCGCTCGGCATGTCGAAGGACGATTACCTCGGCGCGTTAGGCCGCGTCTTCGACATCGTGTCGGCCGACGCCGCGGCGACCCGGCAATGAGCGTCGTCGCCTTCACGATCCCCGGCGAGCTGCGCGGCAAGCAGCGCCCGCGGGCCACGCGGCAGGGCCGGGTCTACACGCCCGCCGAGACGCGCAACGCCGAGGCTTTCGTCCGGCTGATTGCCGCCCAGGCGATGGAGGACCGCGCGCCGCTCGAGGAGCCGCTGATGCTGACCGTCGCGATCGACGTCGGCATCCCCAAGGCCTTCACCCGCAAGCAGCGCGAGGCGGCGCTCGAGGGGCGGATCCTGCCGGCGAAGAAGCCGGACCTCGACAACGTCGTGAAGCTGCTTTGCGACGCGCTTAACGGCATCGTCTACGCCGACGACAAGCAGCTCGTCACGCTTGTCGTGTCGAAGCGATACGCGCTCGTCCCCGAGACCCGCGTGTTTCTCGACCTGATCGGGGCGGCGTGACGTGACCGCCTATTACAACGAGATCGAACCCTTCGCGGCCGATTGGCTGCGGAACCTGATCGCGGAAGGACTAATCCCCGATGGCATCGTCGACACCCGTTCAATTGTCGATGTTCGACCCGCCGATCTCTCCGGCTTCGTGCAGTGCCACTTCTTCGCCGGGCTCGGAGGCTGGGCCTATGCCGCCCGCATCGCCGGATGGCCCGACGACCGGCCGCTGTGGACGGGCTCCTGCCCGTGCCAGCCGTTCTCGGTCGCCGGCAAGGGCGCCGGTCAAGACGATCCGCGGCATCTGTGGCCCGACTTCTTTCGCCTCGTCCGTTCCGCCCGGCCCCCTGTCGTCATGGGAGAGCAAGTTGCGGGAGCGGCTGGCTATGGTTGGCTCGACGGAGTTGTCGCTGATCTGGCGGGAGAAGGTTACGCCTGCCGGGGCGTCGATATCCCGGCTTGCGCCGTGGACGCCCCCCATATCAGACAACGGCTCTACTGGGTCGCGCGCGACTTGGACGACGCCGACGACACGGGACTGGAAGGACACGCCGGGCATGGCAACCGCGGGACCGGACGGTCGCGTGCGGCTGGATCAGCTGCCGAGACAGGTCGCGGCGACATGGCCGACGCCATGCGCGCAGGACGGCCCGAAGGGCGGCCCATCGCAAGGGTTGGATCGGCTGCCGGGCATGGCCGCACACACTGGTCCGACGCCGTCTGGCTCGCCGGAGCGGACGGAAAAGCGCGGCGCGCTCAACCCGGCCTTCCCCTGCTGGCTCATGGGGTATCCGGCCGCGTGGGACGCCTGCGCGCCTACGGCAACGCCATCGTCCCGCAGCTCGCGGCGGAAGTGATCGCCGCGTTCCTCGACACCGAAATCCCGTGCGGCGCTGATGCTGTACAGGTTTCAACCGCTCCGTCCGAGCGGCCAACGCAGAAAGGCTGAAAGCACCATGTCCATCCTCAATATCAACAACGGCGGCGGCAGCGGCGCCTACATCCGGTTCATGCCGAGCGCCAATGCCTGGGTCTTCAACAAGGAAGAAATCGCTCTCGACGCCCTCGTCATCGACCACGAGAGCGTCCGCACCGGCTGGGGCAAGATGAGCGAAGGCGCCGCCCCCGAATGGAGCTGGGACGAGCGTCTCGGCGTCTCCGGCAGGATCCCTTCTGAAGAGCGCGACGACAAAGGCGTTCTGAAATGGAAGCGCGGCTTCTCGGTGAAGCTGTTCGCCAAGGCCACCGGCACCGTCGAGTGGAGCAGCACCGGCACCGGCCCGGTGATGGGCTTCGACGCGGTGTTCGAGGCGATCTGGAACGCGAAGGACGCGAACCCCGGCAAGGTGCCCGTCGTAAAGTACACGGGCAGCACCCCGCTGAAGGTCGGCAAGGGCAACACCCGCACGCCGAACTTCACGCTGGTGAAGTGGGTCGAGCGTGCGTCGATCCCGTGGGAGGGCGAGGCTGCGGCCGAACCGGCCCCCGCTCCGGCCCCGAAGAAGGCCGCGCCCGCTGCGGCGCCCGTCGACGACGACATCGCCTTCTGATCTCGACCGAGGGGCAGGGATCCGCCCTGCCCTTCATCGCCCGCTTTCCCGACCAGGCGTTCCGATGCAGCACGATTACCGCGAGATCATCGCCGACGTGGCGGCGAAATATTGGGGACAGCCGAACACGGCGCTGTCCAAGCCGGGCCGCGAGCTGCGGTTCGGAACGCACGGCAGCAAGAGCGTCGACTTGGTGAAGGGCACCTGGTTCGACCATGAGCAGAACGTCGGCGGCGGCGCGGCGGATCTCGTCCGTCTGCACGACCCGCAGGCCAAGGTCGTCGACGTCCTCGAGCGGTTCGGCCTGCCCAAGGCCGACGCCCCGCAGCGCAAGGAAACCGTCTGGGACTATTACGATCAGGACGGGACGCTGCGCTACCAGGTCGTCCGCATCGACACGAAGGACGGCAAGACCTACCGGCAGCAGCGGATCGACGACCAAGGCAACGTCGTCCGCAACATGACAGGCGTCACCGCCCTGCCCTACAGGCTGCAGGACATCATCGCCAATCCCGGCAAGGCGATCTTCATCACCGAGGGCGAGAAGGCGGCCGACGCGATCGCAGCGCTCGGCTTCGTCGCGACGACCAACCATGGCGGGGCCGGCAAGTTCTGGCCGAGCCTGGTCGACCATTTCCGCGGCAAGAACGTCTTCATCATCCCCGACAACGATCAGGCCGGGGAGAAGCATCTTAAGAACGTCGGCGACACGCTGACCGGGATCGCCCGCACCCTGCGCGTCGTGCGCCTGCCCGGCCTCCCGTATAAAGGTGACGCCGTCGACTGGATCGCCCGCGGCGGCACCGCCGAGCAGCTGACGACGCTCGCTAGAAACGCGCCGGACTACGACCCGAACCAGCAGCCGGAATGGACGACCGAGCCGGATCTCGAGCCGGAGACGAAGCCGCGCGTGCAGCTGATCCATTGGGGCGCCGTCGAGGACGTGAAGGTCCGCTGGCTGGTGAAGGATCTCGTCCCGGCGCAGGGCTTCGCGGCGCTCTACGGCAAGCCGGGATCCTACAAGAGCTTCGTCGCGCTTTATCTCGCAGCCAACATCGCCACCGGGCGACCAGCGTTCGGCAAGGACACCGAGGCGGGCGACGTCGTCTATCTGATGGGCGAAGGCGGCGCGGGTCTGAAGCCGCGGCGGGACGCGATCGCTCGGCACTACGGCCTCGGCAACGACACCCGCGTGCATTTCATCAAGGCGCAGCTCAATCTCCGCTCGACGCAGGACGATGCCGACGCGCTCGTCGCCGCCGTCGAAGAGGCAGGCCTCAAGCCCGCCCTTCTCGTCATCGACACGCTCGCCCGCGCCTTCGCAGGCGGGAACGAGAACGCGTCCGAGGACATGGGCGCCTTCATCGACCAGGTCGGCAGGATCATGGCGCAGCTGCAATGCGCCGTCCTCGTCGTCCATCACTCCGGCAAGGACGAGGCCCGCGGCATGCGCGGCCACTCGAACCTTCTCGGCGCGGTCGATGCGGAACTCGAGGTCGTGAAGCTGACGGGCGACGACCAGCCCGAGAAGATCGGGCAGCTGACGGTCACGAAACAGAAGGACGGCGAGGACGGCTTCAAGCTCTCCTACCGCATGGTCGACGTGCAGCTCTCGCCGATCGACCCCGAGCGCAAGAGCCTGGTCGTCGAGCCGATGCCCGAGGACGAACTCGACGCGATGCGCGGCGGGAAGATCCGTCTGTCGCCCCAGCAGGAGGATGTCCTCGAGGCGCTCCGCAGGGCCGTCGAGGACAGCGGCGGACCCGTCACGAACAACAACATCCCGGCGACGGCGCGGTGCGTGAGGGTCGGTCTGTGGCGCTCGACCTACTACGCCATGAGCCCCGACGAGCCCGAAAACAAGAAGAAAGCGTTCCAGCGGGCCTCGCAGGCTTTGCAGCGCAAGGGGACATGCGGGGTGTGGGCGGATTTCGCATGGATTTCCGAGGGTTAAATGGAAAAGGGACATAGGGGACATATGGGGACGGACAGGGGACGGGGACGGGGACGGACGGGGACATCCCCCTTTAAGGGATGTCCCGTGTCCCCCTGCCGATCGGTCCCGATGTTTCGGAGGGTCGGATGACGACGAGAGAGAGGCGCGTCGCAGCCCCCAAGAAGCCGGATGGATGGTGGGAGCCGGGACTGGCGACGGACATCAAACGGTCGAGGGTTCAGTCGGCCGTGTGGGAATACGATCGCGTCATCGCCGAGACGGAGAAGGTCTGGGGCGTCGACAGGCTCCCCTACCTCGTCTCGCCCGAAACGCGTGAGAGATGGTGGCGGGCCGTCGATGCGCTCAACGAAGCGATCAAGGCGAACGACCCCGACAAGGTCGGAGGCCTTGTAGACAATCTCGTCCGAGGTGTCCGCAAGATGGTCGACGAGGCGACGGCTCGAGGTGCCGAGCCCCTGTCGCCGGACGTCTGGGAAGGCACCATGTCGACAGGGCGCAAGTTCCGCATCGTGCGGGCGTGGCCCGAACACGCCGCCAAATATGACGACGGTCGAGAGGTCACGACCTTCACGCTCGAGGAGGTCGGACGGATCCTCGACGATCACTACCACGCCGTCGTCCGCGTCAAGGATCAGTGGCCCGGTGCCGTCGTCGTCGACAAGCCGAGGTCAGCCATCGCAGAGGAGCTGAATGATGACATCCCGTTCTGAAGAGGCAGGCGAGAAGCGTCCCTTCTGCGTCACGCCCCACCGCGCCATCATCGACCGGCAGCTGAAGACGCAGGAGCTGCGGACGCTCATGGCGCTCGGCTACTACGCGAACAGAGCAGGCGTCTGCTGGCCGTCCCTCGAGACGCTGTCCAAGGACACCGGCATGGATACCGCCTCGCTCTCGAGGGCCGTCTCCAAGCTGCAGGAGCTGGGCTACATCCGGCGGCTCGAGCCGAACGACTACAACCAGAAGAAGGGCGCCTGGGGCTACAGCAACCGCTACCAGCTCATGTGGCGAGGCGACGAGCC
This sequence comes from Hyphomicrobiales bacterium, assembly GCA_027483895.1. GTDB lineage: Bacteria > Pseudomonadota > Alphaproteobacteria > Rhizobiales > Beijerinckiaceae > JAIXZO01. Next base: position 91,284 of record JAIXTP010000026.1, on the reverse strand, counting down.
TGCCCCGACCTACGAACAGGTGGCCGACGCCAACCTGATGCAGGCCGCTCTCGATCGGGACGCACCAGAGGAAGGATCGGGCGCGCGAGGGCCGACCGACGAACAGCGCCACCACATGCGCCGCCTCGAGGCCGCCTGGCAGGCGGCGACGGAGGCCGTGAACGGCGTCCGGCTGGTGACGCCCGCCCCTGCCGCCGAGCTGCTGGCGCTGGCCGAGGCCGGGGTCGACCCCGTCGCGCTGCGGTCGGCGGCCGAGGCCGAGATCCGGCGGCGCACCGCGGCCCGCCTCGGGTTCCCGACGTTCCAGGCGGTGGCCGCCCTGGCCCTCGGCGGTGGTGTACAAGACCCATCCGGTCGTCTGGCTCCTGTACACGGCACCGCCGCCCCGTCTGGGGAGTGAACGCGCGCGGGGCGGGCGGGGGCGCGCAGGCACCCTTTGCCCCCCCTCCCCCACGCTGCGCTGGGGGGGAGGTCACGCAAAATTTTTCTCGAAATCCGACCCACGCGCCGTACACGCGTCAAACGTCCCCATTGACCGTTCCCGTCAAATATCCGATAGCTATCACCAGGAGGGCTTCCGTCATGCATCATCAGGATCTGCTGTCTGCCGCGAAGGCGACGATCTCGCAGCGCGGTCAGGAGTACGGCGACGCGCTGCCGTCGTTCGTGCGCGCCGCGAACATCGCCAGTGCAATACTCAATCGGAAGGTTACAGCCTTCGACGTGTCGGTCGTGATGATGGCGGTGAAGATGAGCCGCCTGGCGAACCAGCGCGAGCATGAGGACAGCTGGGTGGATCTCGCCGCCTACGTTGCCTTCGCGGCGCAGTTCGCGGCGCCGCACACGTCCGACTTCGACGCGGTGGTGAATGCCCAGGTCGAGGCCGATCTCGAGGCGATCGCGCGGGAGATGTCGTCCGCGTCGGGCAAGAAGGTCGCGTGATGACCCCCGACGACGTCCGCTCGCTGCTGGGGCTTGGGTTGTTCTACGCGATGCTGGTCACGGCCTTCGCGATGTTGTGGGCCGCGTCATGGCAGTGATCCGCAAGGCGCGGCGCGAAGTGCAGAGCGCGAACCCCGAGCGCCGCGAGGCGGTGCGGCAGGAGCTGGAGGCGGTCGCCGCGGCGCAGATCACCGATGCCCTGAGTTGGGAGACGGATGCGGCCGGGAACGTGACGAAGGTCACGGTCGTAGCGAGCGATCGTCTCAGCGAGCGGGCGCGTCGGGCGATCAAGAAGGTGAAGGTCACGCCGACCGAACACGGCAATCAGGTCGAGATCGAGATGCACGACAAGCTGTCGGCGCTGCGGCTGCTCGCCCGCGTCGAGGGGCTGATGGATGGAAATGAAGACGACAAGCGTCCGAGCCTGGTGGGCATCAACCTCCGCGGCCCGGCATCGATCGAGGGAGAGCAGAAAGATGGAACGGATGGCGAAGCCGCGTCGTGAGTGGGATTGGGCCGACATTGCGGCGACGAAGCTGATCAGGGGCTACCACATTCGCGCCCGGCGGGGTCTCGAGCTGCGGGACCGGATCGCCGCGGCGCTGCGGCGTGCGGCGTCTGACGGGCGGGAGTTCGACGTCGAGGACCAGGAGGTCGGCCTCGACGCGACGGTCCCGGCGAGGATGCAGTGATGGAGACGGGTTCCTACGGCGACGGCTATCGGGACGCGCGCAAGCATGCGGCGCATGAGATCCAGATCGCGGTGCGGAACGCGACGGATGAGTTGCGGGAGGGGAGAGACGCTGCAGTCCGAGCGGTCGGTGCTTGGGCGCGGCGGTGCGGAAAGGCTGAGGCTGAAATCGAACGGCTGCGCGAGGCGCTGCGCCGGATCGCACATTCCCCGAACGGCCCCAAGACCTTCTGCCGCGACGGGCACGAAGAGGCGTTCCTGATCGCCCGCGCCGCACTCGGGGAGGATGAGTGATGACCGACGACGAAGATACCGACCTCACCGTTGCCTATCTGTGGGGAAATGTCATCACGCATGACGACATCCGCAAGTTGCAAGAGGAGAACGAACGGCTGCGCGCGGCGCTGCACGAGGCCGTCGATGAGATCGAGGCATGGGGCTCTTATGCGAGCCCGTACTTCCGCGAGAAGCACGATCTTGAAGGAACGCTTTCCGAACTCCGTGCCGCACTCGGGGAGTCCAAGGGATGACCGACATCTGGCGGCGCAACCGTGACCGTCGCCGGGCGCGTGCCGCGCAGCGCGTCATGCAGTTCGGCGAGAACGCGTGGCGCTCCGAGGTCGAGCGGCTTCGCAAGGAGATCGCCGAACTAAAGCTCAAGAACGGCTTCCTGCGCGGCAAGGCGAGCGCGCAAGACCGATCCTTCGAAGACCGCTGGGACAACGAATAATGGCACGCACGAACCGCGCGACGGATCGCTCTCCCCGCGGCAAGCGGCAGGGCTCGGCCGACCAGGAGGCGCTGCAGGGTCTCGATCTCGACTTCTCGCGATCGCCGACCGTGTGGCGGTTTCTGAACGACGACAGTTTCGTGCGCGGTCTTCTCGGCCCGGTGGGCTCGGGTAAGTCGTATGCGTCGGCCGCCGAGATCATGCTGCGCGCGGTGAAGCAGGCGCCGTCCCCGATCGACAACACGCGCTACAGCCGTTTCGTGATCGTGCGGAACAGCTATCCCGAGCTGCGGACGACGACGATCAAGACGTGGCAGGAGCTGTTCCCCGAAAACGTATGGGGTGCAATGCGTTGGTCGCCGCCGATCACGCATCACATCAAGTTGCCGCCGCGTCCCGGCGTGCCGGGCCTCGACTGCGAGGTGATCTTTCTGGCGCTGGATCAGCCGAAGGACGTCCGCAAGCTGCTGTCGCTTGAGCTGACCGGCGCATGGGTCAACGAGGCGCGGGAGCTGCCGAAGGCGGTGATCGACGGTCTCACCCATCGCGTCGGCCGTTTCCCGACGAAGCAGCACGGCGGGCCGACCTGGCGCGGCATCTGGATGGATACGAACCCGATGGACGATGACCATTGGTGGTTCAAGGTCGCCGAGAAGGAACCGATCCGCGGCCCCTTCCGCTGGACGTTCTTCAAACAACCCGGCGGCGTCGTCGAAACGATCGACGAGGAGGACGCGATCTTCTCGGCGGGGAAGCATTGGAAGGAGAACCCGTTCGCCGAGAACGTGAACAATCTCCCGCCCGGCTATTACGCCCAGCAGCTCGCGGGCAAGAACCTCGACTGGATCCGGTGCTACGCGCAGGGCGAATACGTCTATGTCCAGGAAGGCCGCCCCGTCTGGTGGGAATACGACGACACGACGATGGTCGACGATCTCCGCATCGAGCCGATCGGCGAAGTGCATGTCGGGCTTGATTTCGGCCTGACGCCTGCGGCGGTGTTTGCACAGAAGGTCGAGGGACGCTGGCACATCGTGCATGAGTTGGTGAGCTTCTCCATGGGCTTGGAGAGGTTCACTCACATGCTGCTTTCAGAGTTGAACACGAAGTTCCGCGCCTGCCGGCCACTGATCTGGGGCGACCCGGCGGGCATGAAGCGCGACGAAATCTTTGAGGTCACGGCATTCGAGCATCTGCAAAGCGTGGGGCTGAAGGCGCAGCCGACCGCGTCGAACGACTTCATGGTACGCCGCGAGGCCGGGGCCGCACCGATGCAGAGGCTGGTGAACGGTAGGCCGGGCATTCTGGTGCATCGCGAGTGTCATCGCCTGCGGAAAGCTCTGGCGGGCGGCTATCACTTCAAGCGCGTCGCCATGGGCGCAGGCCATGAGCGGTTCCAGGACAAGCCGCACAAGAACGAGCATTCGCACGTCGGCGACGCGTTCGGTTACTGCCTGATGGGCGGTGGCGAACACAAATATATCACGCGCGGCAAGAGCGTGATGCCGCAGGGCAAGCCGATGGTCGCGACGATGGACTTCGACATCTTCTGACGAAAAAGGGCCGCGGCGAACCGCGGCCCAGTCGTAGTCGGGAGGAACAACACGGAGGCATCACTTCCGTTTGGATAGTGTACAGCGCGCCATGCCGAAACTCAACGTCCTGCCCTTCCGCTGGTATCACCTCGAGGCCATGGATCTCCGCGACCAGGAGAAGGTCTATCTCGCGCAATTCGACGATTATCTGGCGATCGCGCGGGAGCAGGAAAAACGCGGCCCGTGCTTCACGGTCTTCGTCGAGACCGAAGGTCCGGCCTGCTCCTACGGCTTCGTGCCGCTATGGCACGGAGTGTGGGAGTGCTGGCTGATCACCGCGACGCTGGTCGAGAAGTATCCGCTGACGACGATCCGCGCCGCCCGCCGGGCGATGTTGCAGATCGAAAGCGATCTGCAAGCGCACCGCTTGCAGATGACGGTGAATGCTCGCGTTCAGCTATCGCTGCGCTTCGCCGAGGCTTTGAATTTCGCCCCCGAGGGTGTATTAAAGTCATACGGTCCTGATGGGTCCGATTACGTCATGCTTGCGAGGACGACCGGATGAGTTTCGGCGGCGGTGGAAACGGCGCGGCGGCTGCGGCGCAGCAGAAGCAGATCGAGCTGCAGCAGAAGCAGCAGGAGCGTCTCGACCAGCAGGAGCGCGACCAGCGCGAACAGGTGCTGGCGCGTCAGCGCGCGTCGCGTTCGGGCGGATCGCGGATGCTGATGTCCGACGCCTCGCTCGGCTCGGACGGCAAATCGACGCTGGGCGCCTGATATGTCGGGGATCGCTCGTTCCACTCCGATCGGGGGCGCCCCTGCCGCAAAGCAATGGTTCGACGCGATCAAGCAGGCGCAGATCAATCGCGGATACGAAAGCGGCCCGCGGGCCGAGATCCTGTCGCAGCGCCGCTCGTCCGGCTTGATGTCCGACGCCCCGTCCGACAGCGGCGGCAAGACGACGCTCGGAGCCTGATCGCATGGCGCAGGACATCGTCGATCTGATCCGCGAGGGGGCGAGCCGGTTCGGCGTGTCGCCGACGACGATGCTCGCGATCGCGAAGCGCGAGAGCGGTCTGAACCCGAACGCGAAGAACCCGGCTTCGTCGGCCGGTGGTCTGATGCAGTTCATCGACGGCACCTGGGCGAAGACCGTCGCGAAATACGGGAACGCCGTCGGGCTTGGTCCCGATGCGTCGCGCTACGACCCCAAGGCTGCGGCTTTCATGGGCGCCGCTCTGGCCGCCGAGAACCGCGAGGTGATCAAGGCCCTGGTCGGGCGCGATGCGTCGGAGGGCGAGCTGTACGCCGCGCATTTCCTCGGGGGCAAGGGCGCGGTCAACATGATCCTGGCCGCCGAACGCACGCCCGACGCTCCGGCCGCTGCTCTGTTCCCGGCGGCAGCGGTCGCGAACCCGTCGATCTTCTACGACAAGGAAGGCATGCCGCGTCCCGTCTCGGCCGTCTACGCGAACCTGACGTCGATCGACGGATCCGTCGCTGAGATGGCGGGAGCGCCGAAAGCCGACGCGAAACCGGCCGACACCGCGGCGGCCGACGAAGCGGTTCCCGACTTCAAGTTCGCCACCTTGTCGCCGGTCCCGGCGGCGGTGCAGCGCATGGCCCCGAGCGGGGCGAAGATCGAGAGCGAGATCGAACGCGTCGCCGCACGCGTCGGGGCGCCCAAAGGATTGCTCGGATGAAAAAGTTCGCCGTCGAGGACGTCCTCAAGCGCAGCGAGAAGGCGCACGCCCGAAAGCTGAATTGGCGCAACATCTACCAGGAATGCTACGAGTACGCGCTCCCGCAACGGAACCTGTACGACGGCGCCTATGAGGGCGGCGTCAGCGGTCAGAAGAAGATGCAGAAAATCTTCGACTCGACCGCGATCCATTCGACGCAGCGGTTCGCCAATCGCATGCAGTCGGGCCTGTTCCCGCCCTATGGCCGGTGGATGCGTCTCGAGCCCGGCACCGACATCCCGCTCGAGCGCCGGATCCAGGTGCAGGCGGCCCTCGACATCTACGGCGACAAGTTCTTCTCCGTCATCCGCCAGTCGAATTTCGACCTGGCGATGGGCGAGTTCCTGCTCGACATCACGGTCGGCACCGCCTGCATGATGATCCAGCCCGGCGACAAGAGCATGCCGGTGCGCTTCACGCCCGTGCCGGAATATCTCGTCGCGTTCGAGGAAGGCGCGGACGGCGTGCCGCAGAACGTCTTCCGCAAGATGAAACTCAAGGTCGAGGCCATCAAGCAGACCTGGCCCGACGCCGATCTGACGCCGCAGCTCAAGCGCATGCTCGAGACAAAGCCGACCGAGGAGTGCGAGCTGCTCGAGGCGACGCTCTATCTCGCGAAGGAGGACCGCTGGCAGTACACGGTCCTGCACGCGAAGGAGAAGGAGCCGGTCGTCGATCGGGTCATGGATTTCTCGCCCTGGGTCATCAGCCGCTACATGAAGCTGGCGGGGGAGGCCTACGGCCGCGGGCCGCTGGTCTCGGCGCTGCCCGACATCAAGACGCTGAACAAGACCAAGGAGCTGCTGCTCAAGAACGCGTCGCTCGCGATCGCGGGCGTCTACACCGCGGCCGACGACGGCGTCCTGAACCCGCAGACGATCCGCATCGTCCCCGGCGCGATTATCCCCGTCGCAAGGAATGGCGGCCCGCAGGGCGAGAGCCTGCGTCCCCTGCCCCGCTCCGGCGACTTCAACGTCACGCAGCTGGTGATCAACGATCTGCAGATGGGCATCAAGAAGATGCTGCTGGACGACAGCCTGCCGCCGGACAACATGTCGGCTCGTTCCGCGACCGAGATCGCCGAGCGCATGAAGGAGCTGGCGACGAACCTCGGCTCGGCGTTCGGTCGCCTCATCACCGAGACCATGGTGCCGATCGTCGCCAAGACGCTCGCGATCATGGACGCGGACGGCATGATCGACCTTCCGCTCCAGGTGAACGGCCTCGAGGTGAAGGTCGTGCCGATCTCGCCGATCGCCCAGGCGCAGAGCATGGGCGACATCGAGAAGACGCTGCAGTGGTTCCAGATCACGCAGCAGCTCGGACCCGAGGCCGCCGTGTCGGCCAAGCCCTCCGAGATCGCCGACTTCATCGCCGACAGCCTCGGCATCCCGGCCCGCGTCCGCGCGACGCCGGAGGAGCGCGAGGAGAAGCTGCAGGCCATGCAGCAGCAGGCGGCGATGATGCAGATGGCGCAGGCCGCGGCGCAGGGCGGCGGCATGCCTGCGGGTCAGTCGCCGGAGGCGATGGTGGCGCAGGCCGTTCAGTAAAGGGTGACCCATGGAGGGATGGGATTTCTTCGACGCGGCTCCGGCCGCGAACAGCGAACCGCAGCCCAAGCAGGACATCGACATCCTGATGGCGCGGACGTTCGGCACCGAGGAAGGCCGACAGGTTCTGGCCTGGTTGAGGCAGGCCACGATCGAAACCCCGGCATGGGTGCCGGGTCAGGACGCGTCGTTCGGCTATGCTCGGGAGGGGCAGAACAGCCTCGTCCGCGAGATCGAGCGGCGCATTGAGAGGGCAAAGCAATGAGTGAAGGTCTGATCGGCGGCGTTGCCGCCGCACCCGAGAAGGAAGCCGAAACCCCGGCCGAGATTTCTCACGTCGAAAAACCGGCTGCAGCGGAACCGCAGGCCCAGACCGGCGGCACCGAGGCCTGGATCCAGACGGTCGCAGGCACGCTGTATGTCGACGGCAAGCCGAACCTCGAGGCTCTGCCGGAGAAATATTGGAAGGACGGCGTTCCCGACATCGCCTCGGCGCTGAAGGCGCGGGCGGAACTCGAGAAGGCGTTCAGCCGCGGCGATCACAAGGCGCCCGCCGAATACGACGTCTCCTTCGCCGAGCAGGCGGGTGTACCGAAAGACGATCCGCTGATGGGGTCTTTTGCAAACTGGGCAAAAGAGAACGGCGTTTCGCAGGCCGCGTTCGAAAAGCTGGCGAAGGATTATATCGACTTCGCCCAGCAGCAGACGAAGGCCGTGCAGATCGACGTCGAGCGCGAGAAGCAGGCCCTCGGCCCCAACGCCGACAAGGTCATCGAGGAGATGGTCGGCTGGGGGCAGAACATGGTGCGCCGCGGCATCTGGTCGGCCGATGATTTCGAAGAGTTCAAGGTCATGGGCGGCACCGCCCGCGGCCTCAATGCTCTGATGAAGATCCGCGAGTTCTACGGCGACATGCGCCGTATCCCGACCCAAGTCGCCGAGACGGCCGAGCGGCCGAGCCGCGACGAGCTGCAGCAGATGATCGCCGATCCGCGCTATCAGAAAGATCCTGTCTATCGGTCGAAGGTCGAACGGGTGTTCGAGCAGATGTTCGCGGACTGATACGCGCGCGTACATATCTCATTCGGGGCCGTGGGGACTTGTTTGTTCTCACGGCCTTGTGCTATTTTCCCTCTTTGACGGACACCCGGCTCCGGCCCGTCGACCGGCAAGCGCCCGATGGGGGCGACGTAATCGCCCAAGCCGAGGCCCGCGTTCCGCGGACACCCGAAGCGACGAACCCCAACCAGGCTTTCAAAGGAGTGAGCAATGGCTCAGTCTATCTCGAATGCCTTCGTTCAGTTGTTCGACGCCGAGGTCAAACAGGCCTATCAGGCGTCGCGTCAGCTCGCTGGTCTCGTCCGCGAGCGCAACGGTGTCGAAGGCTCGTCCGTCAAGTTCCCCAAGATCGGCTCCGGCTCGGCCACTCTGCGTGTCCCGCAGACCGACGTCACGCCGATGAACGTGTCGTACTCTCAGGTCACTTGCACCCTGCAGGATTGGAATGCCGCGGAATACAGCGACATCTTCCATCAGGCCAAGGTGAACTTCGACGAGCGCCGTGAACTCGTCCAGGTCGTGTCCAACGCCATCGGCCGCCGCATGGACCAGCTCGTCATCGACGCGCTGTCCGGCTCGTCCACCTCGCTGACCGTGTCGAACGACATCGGCGGGACGGACAGCGGTCTGAACGTCGCCAAGCTGCGTCGCGCCAAGGCGCTGCTCGACAAGAACAACGTGCCGTCCGAAGGCCGCACGATGATCATCCATGCCAACTCGCTCGAGACGCTTCTCGGCGAAACGGCGGTGACGTCGGCCGAATACAACACGGTGCGCGCTCTCGTCAGCGGCGAGGTCGACACCTTCCTCGGCTTCCGGTTCGTCACGATCGGCGACCGTACCGAGGGCGGCCTTTCGATCGACGGGTCCAGCGACCGTGTCGTCTATGCCTTCCATCGCGACGCGATCGGCATGGGCATCGGCATGGCGATGCGCTCCGAGATCAACTACGTGCCGGAAAAGACCAGCTACCTGGTCAACGGCATGTTCTCGGCCGGTGCGGTCAACATTGACGATGCGGGCATCGTCAAGATCACCACCCGCGAAGCGTGAGGAGTATGACCGATGGCTTTTAGCGCAACGGGTTGGAACACGGTCGCTGCCGGCAAGGCCGGCAACGCCCCGTCCATCTACACCTACAAGTCTGCTGACACGCAGGCGACGATCAACACGGCGGGTTATTTCAACTCGCTCGCGTCGATCCTCAAGGTCGGTGACATCATCTTCATCTACGACAGCACGACCCCCTCTCTGGTGCTGTCGTATGTGAACGCCAACGATGGCACGACCGTCGACATCGCTGACGGCACGACCGTCTCCGCGACCGACACCGACTGATGACGGAGGGCGGGGAGAGATCCCCGCCCTTCCCTCACTAGGGGCGACCGATGGCTTCTGGCGATACCAAGCTCACCATCTGCTCGGATGCGATGATCATGCTGGGCGCCGCCCCGATCTCGTCCTTCGCCGAGGCGACGGACGCGGCCAAGGTCGCCGACCGCCTCTACGACGACATCCGCGACACGCTGCTGCAGCAGTACGAGTGGAGCTGGTCCGTCAAGAAGGTGAAGCTGGCCCGCCTCGAGGCCGCGCCGCTCAACGAGTGGAAATACGCCTACGCCCTGCCCGGCGATATTCTCGGCCTGCCGCGTGCGCTGTTCACGTCGTCACAGACAGGCGCGCGCCCGCAGCGCGATTATGAAATCTACGGCACGTCGGTCTTCTGCAATTACGAAGACGTCTGGATCGACTACCAGACCCGCGTCGACGAAAGCCGGATGCCTTCCTACTTCGTCCGCGTCTTGAAGGCGGCGGCTGCGTCGTCCTTTGCGATCCCGGTCGCCGACAGCTCGTCGAAGGCCGACTTCTTCCACGCCATGGCCTACGGCTCTGCGGCCGACAACATGCGCGGGGGCCTCATGCGCGTCGCCATGAACATCGACGGCAACCGTCCGTCGCAGGCCATTGAAGACTTCACGCTGATCGCCGTGCGGGGCTGACGATGCAGATCGTCTCCCTTCAGAACGACTTCACCTCCGGCGAGATGGACCCGAAGCTGCGGGCGCGCTCGGATATCGACCAATACCGCTCGGGCCTCGCCAAGGCCACGAACGTGACCGTCCAGCCGCAAGGCGGGGCGAAGCGGCGCCCTGGGACGCGTTACGTCGCTGCCCTCCCCAGTGATGCGGCCCAGGGCGTCCGCATGATCCCGTTCGAGTTCTCGACGACGACGAGCTACATGCTCGTCTTCACGCCCGGCCGCATGTACGTCTTCAAGGACGGCGCGCTGGTGACCGGCATCAACGGCGGTGCGAACCCGTATCTGACTGTGTCGTCGCTGACCGCGGCCATCATCAACGACATGTGCTGGACGCAGTCCTACGACACGCTGATCCTGGTGCATGAGGATTTGCCGCCGCTCCGCATCTTCCGCGGCGGGAACGACGTGACTTGGACGGCGTCCTCGATCTCGTTTTCCTACACGCCGAAATATGCCTTCTCGCTGACCGCGACGACCTATAGCGCGACGCTGACCCCGTCCGCGACGACTGGCAACATCACGCTGACGACGTCTGCCAACGTCTTCACGGCGTCGCATGTCGACCAATACGTGAACTCAATCAGCTCGTTCGGCCGCGCCCGCATCACCGAATACGTGTCCGGCACGCAAGTGAAGGCGCGGGTCGAGACGGCGTTTTTCGACACGACCGCGATCGCGGCGGGAAGCTGGGAACTCGAGACGGGATACGAAACCGTCTGGTCGTCGACGCGCGGCTATCCGCGCTCCGTCGCCTTCTATGGCGGGCGTCTCTATTTCGGCGGATCCAAGCAGCGTCCCTCGACGGTCTGGGGCTCGGTCGTCGGCGATTACTTCAACTTCGACCCCGGCGAGGCCTTGGCCGACCAAGCGGTCGAGGCGACGGCCGACACCGGCCAATTCAACGCCATCGTCGATATGTACTCGGGCCGCAACCTCCAGGTGTTCTCGGTCGGCGCGGAGTTCTACGTCCCGCAGCCGATCGACCAGCCCGTCACGCCGTCGACCTTCGTGCTGAAGGTTCAGACCGAGAACGGCTCGCGCCCCGGCATGCGCGTCGTGAACATTGAGGGCGGCACGATCTTCATGCAGCGCCAAGGCAAGGCCCTGCACGAGTTTGTCTACAATGACGCGGAGGCGGCCTACACCGCGGCGCGGATCTCGCTGCTGTCGTCGCACCTCCTCAAGAGCCCGGTCGAGATGGCAATCCGCAACGCGACGTCGACCGACGAAGGCGACCGCTTGCTGATCGTGAACGGCGATGACGGGTCGATTGCCTGCTACACGCTCCTGCGCTCGCAGAAGGTCATTGCACCGACCGAGTGGACGACGGACGGGGAGTTCCTCGCGGTCGGGGTCGACGTCGACGACGCCTACGCCGTCGTCAAGCGCACGGTCGGCGGGTCGTCCGTCTACTATGTCGAGCTGTTCGACGAGGATCTGCAGCTCGACTGCGCCAAGGAAGCCGACGTTGCGTCGTCGACCGCGTCCGTCACGGGGCTGTCCTATCTGAACGGGAAGATCGTCAAGGTTCTGCGCGACGGCGTCATCGAAAGCGACAAGACGGTCGCCAGCGGGTCGATCACGCTGACCCGTTCGGCCGAGGAGAACTATCAGGTCGGTCTCAACTTCGTGCCGCAGATCACGACCCTGCCGGTCGCGCCGCGCACGCAGATGGGTTCGATCCGCGGCGCGAAGAAGCGCGTCTTCGACATCATCGTCGACCTGTTCGAGACGCAGAGCATCTCGGTGCAGGGCCGCGAAATCGCGTTCCGCAATTTCGGAGAGGACGTCCTCAACCGCTCGGTCGGTGAGTTCACCGGCTTGAAGAAGATCGAGTCCCTGCTCGGCTACGACCGCGAGGGCGCCATCACGATCACCCAGACGGCGCCGCTGAAGATGACGCTGCTCGGGATCGAATACAAAGTGTCGGTGGGGTAATCATGGCTTTTATCGTCCCCGCAATCGCAGCAGTCGGATCGGCCATCGGCATCGGCGGAACGGCCGCCGCAACGACCGGAGCCGCAGCAGGCATCCTCGGCACCGGCATCACGCTCAGTCAGGTGATGACCGGCATCGGCCTGCTGGGCAGCGCCGTGTCGGCTGTCGGCCAATATTCGCAGGGCCAGGCGATGGCCGCGGCGAACAAGCTGCAGGCGACCAACGCGATCATCGAAGGCAACCGGCAGGCCATGGAGTATCAGCGCCAAGGCATTCAGGTGCTGTCTCGCACGGCAGAGACCGACGCAATGATCAAGGCGCGAGCCGGGGCCGGAGGCATCGACCCGTTCAGCGGTTCGGCTGGGGCGCTTTCCGACTATGCCTTCCTCAAGGGTGCCGACGAGTACACGTTCGCGTCCGAGAACGCGACGAGCGCCATCTTGGCGGGCCAAGCGAACGCCGCCTCGTACCGCGCCGCCGCGTCGTCCGCGTCCCGCTCCGGCTTGTTCAACGCGATCGCGACCGTGGGCAGTGCCGCGCTCACGGCGTCGCGGCTCGACGTGTTCGGCAAGACGACCGCGACGAGCCTCGCGCAATATCCTGCGGCGAACGTCCCGCTCCCGCCTGCTCGGCCGTTTGGGGTTTAACCGATGGCGATCAACCTTCCGCGCTATCAGGAACTCGGCGTCCGCGCTGCGGCCGGAAGCCCGATCTCGACGGCGGGCGCCGAGGCCGAGGCGCGTTCAGCCGGTACGCTGGCAGCGAACATCGACAAGATGACGACCGCGGCCTTCTCGGTAGCCGAGAACGCGGCGAAGGTCGAAGGCCTCGAGTACGGCGTCGCCAATGCGCCGACGCTTGAGCAGCTGATGCGGGCGCAGGAGACCGGCGAGGCCGTCAATATCGGCTCGCCCTACACCGTGTTCGGCGCGGCGCAGCGCCAGGGCGCGCTGTTTACGATCCAGAAGAACACCGAGATCGAGGCGCGGCAGAAGCTGGCGCAGCTCGAGGCGACGGCCAAGGCAGCGAACATGCCGATCGCCGAGTTCCAGAAGCAGCTGCAGAGCGTCGTCGACGGCTACGGCTCGGCCGTCGCCTCGGTCTCGCACTCGACCGCCGCCTCGGTGCGGGCGACGCTGTCTACGGTCGGCGCGTCTTACTATTCACAGTATGCGGACTACCAGCTGAAGCAGGCCAAGGAGCGCGAGAAGGTTCTGACGATCGGCGGCATCGACCAGATCGTCCAGGGCGTCGACGCGATCGTGAAGCAGGGCGATACGATCATCGCGTCGGAGGAAGGCGACGTCGTCGTCTCCACCGTCGAGCAGAAGCTGACGGCCGAGCGCAACCGGATCCTGCGCTACGCCTATTCGATCGGCGATGCGGATCTTGCGAAGACGAAGCTCAAGGAGCTGAACGAGCGCGCCGCGAAGGCGAAGATCGCCATGGTGGCGGAATGGACGCAGGACGAGAGCGGCACGCCGACGCTGACGAAATACAACCAGGTCATGGCCGACAAGGTGTCGGATCCGCGCCTGACCCGCATGTGGTCGTCGCTCTCGACCGAGGACAAGGTCAAGGCGCAGGACGAAATCCGGCGGCAGATGAAGGCGAAGCTGGAACTCGAAAGCTCGCTCGACGCGGCGCAGGAGCGCGCCCGCAAGGACGCGATCGGCAACAACCGCATCGAGTTTCAGAAGGCGTTCGAGCGTGGCGACAGCGAAGGCATGCGCGGAGCCTTGCAGCGCATGGAAGGCCTCGGCGACGCCGAGGGGCGCGAGAAGTATGCGACCGTCGCGTCCGAGCGCGCGACGTTGACGGAGCGCGGTCTGATGCTCGTCCTCGAGGATCAGCTGACGCGTGGCTTGCTGACGGGCGAACGCGTCCTGACGCTCGTCGCCGAACGCCGTCTCTCCGATACCGACGCTCGCGCGCTGATCGGCAAGATCGAGATCGCGTCCAACCGCGACGTCGCCGAAAGCATGGACTTCGTGAAGCGTGAACTTGGCTATCCCGACCGCACGCTGATCAATCCCGGTGCCGCCGACCGCGCTGCCATCCAGCGCGTGAACAAGATCAACAACGCGCTGATCCTGGCGAAGCGGCAGGCCGAGCTGGACGGGAAACCCTTCAACGCGTTCGGCTTCGTGCAGCAGCAGATCGAGCAGTCGCAGAAGACGACGGTCTCGCCCGCAGAACTCAACGCTGCCGAAGCCAAGGTCAAAGGTCTGGTCAAAATGTTCGGGCTTCCAGACAGCGCGTCGCTTGATCAGGTCGAGCAGGCGTTGCTGGCGGCCCAGAGCAAGAAGGTCGGCGACCGCGGTTATTTCAACCCGAAGCTGGTGCCGGAGCAGCGCGCGGCGATCCAGTTGCTGCGTGAGAACGGGAGCCGGTGATGAACCTCGAGGAAGAACTCAACCGCTCTTGGAACACTTATTCCTCCGGCCAGCCGATCTACATGCGCGGCGGCCGTCTCGAGGTCGACGAGCCGCAGCTCGAGATGCCGACCGTGGACCCGATGGGGATGGCGACGGGTGCAGGGGCGCCTGCCGCCCCCGTCTCCGATCGCCCGGCCAAGATCGACTGGAACGACCCCGAGCAGGCTCGGAAATACGGCACGAACAGCATCGGGCCGGTCGATACGACCATGCGCGAGGATGGTCGGGATGCGATGACCAACTTTCTAACCAGCCTCGGGACGGATCCATACCGGGCGCGAGACCTGTCGGAACGGATATGGGGATCGACGAACCCGCTGTCGCAGCACGGCATCGGCGCTCTCGACGCCATGTTCTTGCCCGGTGCCGTGATGGGCATCGAGGAAGGCGTCAACAAGATCGACGAGGGCATTGTCGGGATGCAGGCGGGCCGCGACGGTGCCGGTCTCGATCTGGCTGTCGGCATCGGCCTGACCGTTCTCAACGGCCTTCCGCTCGGCGCTGCCGGCAAGGATGCCGCGGAGCGTATCATCAGGGAATATATGAAGCTCCCGCATCGGATCCCCGGCCCGTCCATCGAGCGGGTCACGGGTGCGATCCCAGGGCCTCAGATGACGGCGCAGGCCATGCGTCGCCCGACCGGAGAAGGTTCCGACGCAACCGTCATCCGCGGTCTGTTCACCGGGCGCGGCAGCACCGAGATGCGGCAGGCGGCGCTGGACGAGGTCGCCCGTGTTCGCGCGCTCTACCCCGAGGCAGACGGCTGGGCTCCGCTCGAACTGGTCGGCGGCGAGATGGTGAAGGGCAAGTTCGAGCCCAAATGGAAACAGCCCGCGTACAATTTCCATACGCCCCCCGAGGGCGTCTCAAAAGAACAGTGGCAGACGCAGCTCGCGGACCGGATGACGCAGGACGTCCAGGGCGTCGTCGAGCGCGCGGCGCAGGGCGATGAAGCCGCGAAGTTCATCCTGTCGCAGGCCGCCTGGTATCGCGACATGCGGAACCGGCTGCGGTCGGAGTTCGGCGGCATGGCCGACCTCTTCGCCGATCTGCTCGGGACGACCAGCGCCCAGACCGGCGTCCGCATGAACTGGGACAACGCGGTCGAGATCATGCGGCGCTTCAGCCGCGGCGAGTATGATCGCGAGATCGCGAACTACGAGCGCGCGATCCAAGCCGGTGAGGATCCGAACAAGGTCTTCTCGAGGATCCGAAAGGAAAAGGAAGCGCAGGGCATGACGCCCGAGCAGGCGGCTGCTGCGGCGCAGGAGGAATACCCCCTCCTTGCCAAGGCGAGCGGCGCTCTGTTCGGCGCGAACAGCCCCACCTCGACCGGCGCCCTGATCGACACGTTCCGCCAGATCAAGGCGGGCGCGTCGCCGAAGACGCCGAACTTCACCGGCAATCTGATCGGCTACACCAACGAGGCGACCGTCGACGTCTGGGCGGCGCGTTACCTGTCGGACATCGCGGGCCAACCCCGCATCCCTCCGGCCGCCGAAAAGGCCGTGTCGGGCAAGCATCTCGTCGGGTCGTCGATCGAGGAACCGCGCGTCGGCGGCGAGTTCGGGTTCGGTCAGAAGGTCTTCAAGGAGGCCGCCGACAAGATCAACGCCCAAGGCGTCATCCCCGGCGAGAAGCTGGGAGCCGACGATCTGCAGGCCGTCGTCTGGTTCATCGAAAAGGAGAAGTGGACCAACAAGGGCTGGACCAACAAGACCGGCGAAGGCGGCTCCCTCGATTTCGAGGCGAACCGCGCCGGGACAGCGAACCCCGAACGGTTGAACGAACTGCGGAAGATCATCAACGCATCGGGCACGACCGATGCAGAGAAGCTCGCGGCGCAAGCGGAGTACGATGATCTTGCGGCTCCGGTCGACCGCACGGTCCTGGGCATTTCCGGAGAGCGCCCCGATCGCCCGATGTCCAACTACGGGCAGGCGGAACTCGCGGCCGAGATCGACGACGTGCTGCGCGCTGACGATGCGGTGATCATGTACAAGGCCGCCAACACTTACGGCCGGTTTATGAAGACCGACGAGCGGGCGCTGGATGTAGAGGTCGTGACGCGGAAGGGGTTCGATCCGTCCGCGCTCGAGCGCCGCACGATAGAGTTGGGCAAACAGTACGACCAAGATGCGGTGTTCGTGTCCAAGGTCTTGCGCCGCTCCGACGAGAGCCCGAACGCCCGACCCGGCGTCGAAATCTATTTCGGCAAGAAACAGAGCGCCGACGCCGTGCGGGCTCTGACCGACACGCTGAATGCCCGCGGCATCGACGGGTTCACGTTCGTCACCGATATGCGTCAGCCGGATCGGGTCAATGTCCAGGCGATGGCTGGCGGGGCTGACACGGCCGACATCGTCGGCGTCCGGTTCCAGTACATCCCCGAGTTCGATGACGCATTCAGCGAGGCGCGGCGCGCCGAAATCATCCGCGAAAAGCGCGATGCCTTCATCGACGTCGTTGCCGATCTGATGGAGCGCCCCGACGTTTCGTCCGCGCAGCTGGTATGGTACGATACCAAAGTCACCTTTAGGGATCAGTACGATGCAAGACTCGCAGCTTCTGGAGGCCGTCCGCTACGCGGAGGAGAAGCACGGCAAGGACAGCAAGGTGGCTCGGGCTCTGCGGGAGCAGCTGGCTCGGCAGGACCGGGACCAATCGGCCAAGGAGCTATACCTGACGGGCAGCGTCCGTAGCGCCGACAAACAAGACAAACCGGCCGCCTGACCCCGGCCATTCCTGCCGGGGTCGTTTAAAATGTACACGACCCATCAGGACGGATTGAATGGCACTCCCGGCAGAAGACCCCGGCCAGATCCTCAAGACGGCGCTCGACGTCGAGACCAAGATGGATCTCGCCGCCGAGACCGCCGTGCCGACCGTTCCGGAAGCCTCGGTCGAGACGATCCCCGTTCCGATCCTCGACGGGCCGCAGGACACCGAGCTGGTCGAGCCGACCCAGGTTGCCGGGATCGGCGACAAGATTATGGGCCTGGCGCGCAAGATGCGTCCGTCGCAGGAGCGCATCCTCGAGGCCGAAAAGAAGGTTCTGCCGCAGCTGGCCGACGAGCCGATCCAGCGGGTCGGCGACACGTTCCTTATCCGCCCGATGGAGCAGGACGAAATCGACCGGATCCAGCCGGTGTTCGGGGGCTACGACAAGGGCATCAACTTCGTCCGCTTTGCCGAGGACCGCGGCGAGCTGTCGCTGGCCGCCTATCTCGAGGCGATCAAGGACGCGAACAAGGATCTGTTCGAGGAGCTGCGCCGCGGCACGCTGAACTTCGACGCGCTGCTGGCGAAGGCCAACGCGAAGAATGTCGACAGCGTTCTCTACAACGCGTTGAACCGGAAGGCGGGCGACACGGCCAATGCCGAGACGATCCTCGCCGAGGTGCTGGCGGCGATCTCCCTGACCAAGGAAACGCAGGGCGCATGGCTGAAGGCCTTCGCGATCACCGAGCCGGTGGAGAAGGAAGCCGCTCTGCGTCGCGCGATGCAGATGATGTCGGTCGAGGCGGAACTCTACGCCCGCACCAGTGCCGCCGGATCCGAGGCGGGCCGCACGCTCTACGTCCTCTCGCAGAGCCAGAAGATGGCGGGCGTCGATCTGGGGGCGCGCGGCGACCAGCTGCGCTCGCTGTTCGGCGCGGCGACGGCCGACGAGATCGAGTACGTCGGCCAGCAATACATGACTCTCCGCAACCCGGCTGCGCGTGAGACCTTCGTCAAGCAGGGTCTGACGGCCAAGTCGATGGACGTCATGGCCGAGGTCTACGTCAATTCGTTGCTGACGAACCCGGTGACGCATGTCGTCAACGTGCTGGGCAACGCGTCGTTCATGGCTACGCGCGTTCTCGAGACGACGATGGCCGGAGCGATCGGCCGTGTTCGTTCCGCGATCACCGGCAACACCGACCGCGTCTATATCCGCGAAGCCTTCGCCGAGATCGAAGGCATCCGCGACGGCTTCATGGACAGCCTGGTCGTCGCCGGAAAGACGCTCGTCACCGAGGAAGCCTCGGACATTGCGTCGAAGATCGAACTCCGCAACCGCCGCGCCATCGGCACCTCCGGCGATCCGGCGGTGATCTATGACGAGTTCCGTAACGGGAACTACGCAGCGGGCGCGGTCAACGTCATCGGCGTCGCGGCGCGCATGCCGGGCCGGTTCCTGCTGGCCGAGGACGAGTTCTTCAAAGGGGTCGGCTATCGCATGTTCCTGCACAAGGAAGCGAAGCTGCAGTCGATCCGCGCCTACGACCAGGCAATCGAGGCGGGCAAGACCGTCGACGAGGCGCTCGCCGTCGCATCGACGGCGAAGCAGCGCGTCCTGACGGATCCGCCGTTGGACGTCGTCAAGTCGGCGCGAGAAGCCGCGAAGGAGATGACGTTCCAGAAGGATCTGGGTGACGGCTTCCTCGGCGCGGCGAACGAGGCTCTGTCGCATCCGGCGGCGAAGCTGTTCGTTCCGTTCTTCAAGACGCCGACGAACATCGCCAAGGCGATCGGCGAACGCACGCCGCTGGCGCTGCTGTCGCGTGATATACAAGCCGCCATCATGCGAGGCGGTCGCGACGCGGACGTCGCCATGGCCCGTATCGCGACGGGGTCCATGGTCATGGGCTCCTTCGCGACCTGGGCGATGGGAACGGAGACGGACGGCGAGATCCTGATCCATGGCGCAGGACCGTCCGAGCCGACCGCACGTCAGGCATGGCTGCGGAAGGGGTTCCTCCCCTACTCGATTTCGGTGAAGCAGGACGACGGCACTTATCGGTCGATCACGTATTCGCGCTTCGACCCGGTGTCGGGCCTGCTTGGGATCGCCGCCGATTACGCCTATTACTCCCAGTACGAGAACGACACGGGGCAGCTCGACGCCCTCGCATTCGCGGCGACGATGTCGGTCACGAACTACATGATGGAGCAGCCGCTCCTGCAGGGCGTCAACGAGATCGCTGCGGCCTTCGTCATCCCGAACCGCAAGGAGCGGACGGAGAAGATCCTCAAGATCATGGGCGAGAAAGCCGGTGCAGGCGCCCTCGCCTTCATGCCCGGCACCAGCGCGGGCTCAGCCGCCGTGACGCGCTATCTCGACCCGACTCAGCGGAACACCATGGTTCCCGCCCAGGGCATGTTCGGCGAGGACGTGACGCAGCTCCCGGCCATGATGCAGGGCTTCTACGAGGCGCTGCAGAAGGCCAAGGCCGCCAACCCGTATTTCAACGCGTCGCTGCCGCCCAAGCTCAACGAGTGGGGCGAGGTGATGACGGTCGGCAGCGGCGAGGCGTGGGAGTTCGTCTCTCCCGTCCGCATCAAGAACAGCGTGTATCAGCCGGTCGACGACGAGATCCTACGGCTCGGCAAGGGCTTCGCCCCGACGCCTAAAAAGATCAGCGGCGTCGATCTGAACGCCGACCAGTTCAATCGGATGATCACGCTGACCAACCAGATCGACGAGATGGGCCGCAGGCCTGGCGACAAGGGTTATGACGAAGGCTCGACGTTGCTACCGATGCTGATGCGCGTGATCAAAGACCCCGGCTACAAGAGGTTGCCGACGAAAGACGACCAGATCGACCAGATCACGAACGTGGTCAGTCAGTACCGCAGCGCGGCGCGGAAGATGCTCTTGAACGAAGACCCATATCTGGCGGCCAAGGTAGCGGCAAAGCCTTGATCGTTGTATAAGACCCTAACGGAGCGTTTGGCATGGCTGACTATTCGATCAACGCTGTGACCCGCCGGGTCGTCTACTCCGGCTCGGCAGGCACCGGACCTTACGCGTTCTCGTTCGAGATCCTCGCGACGACCGACGTCGCGGTCTACAAGAACTCGGCCAAGCTGACGCTCACGACCGACTACACGGTCACGATCAATGCGAACGGAACGGGCTCGGTGACGCTGGTCTCGGCCGCGACCGGCACCGACCGCATCACGATCATCGGCGCTCGAGCCATCTCGCGGACGACGGACTTCGTGACGGCTGGCGACCTCCTGGCGGTGTCGCTGAACGAGCAGCTCGACGCGAACATCATCATGACGCAGCAGCTGGCGGAAGAGAACCGCCGGACGCTGAAGGCCCCGCCCTACGACCCCGCCGCGACGGAAGATGGCGGCACGCTCAACATGACGCTGCCGACCTCGTCGAGCCGCGCCGGTAAGGTTCTCGCGTTCAACGCGACGACCGGCAACCCCGAGGCCGGGCCGAGCATCTCGGCCGTCCAGAGCGTCGCCAATGCCTCCGCTGACATCGACACCGTCGCCGGGTCCATTGCCAACGTGGACACGGTCGCGAGCAACATCGCCAACGTGAACACGGTTGCGGGCGTATCCGCTAACGTGACGACGGTCGCGGGGTCGATCTCCAAGGTGAACACCGTCGCCGACGATCTCAACGAGGCCGTCTCTGAGATCAACACGGTCGCGACCAACATCGCCGATGTGAACACGGTCGGGACCAACATCTCGAACGTCACGACGGTCGCCGGGATCTCGGCGAACGTGACGTCGGTCGCGGGCAACGCGACCAACATCAACACCGTCGCGGGCGCTGCGACGAACATCAACACGGTCGCCACGAACATCTCGAACGTGAACACGGTGGCGACGAACATCGCCGACATTCAGAACGCGGAAGAGAACGCCGATGCGGCGGCGGCCTCGGCTTTGCTTGCCAATGATTGGGCGACGAAGACCGGCAGCGCGGTGGCGGGCGGCGAATACAGCGCCAAGCATCACGCGCAGGCTGCGGCCTCCTCGGCAACCTCTGCGGCTTCGGCGCAGACGGCGGCGGAAACCGCGCGCGACCAGACGCTTTCGGCCTTCGACAGCTTCGATGATCGGTATTTGGGGTCCAAGGCGAGCGATCCTGCGGTCGACAACGACGGCAATGCGCTCGTCGGAGGCGCGCTCTACTTCAACACGACCGATGGCGTGATGAAGGTCTATACCGGCAGCGCGTGGGTCGCGGCCTATGCCTCGCTGTCCGGTGCGCTGCTGGTCGCCAACAACCTGTCGGATCTCGGCAGCGTCTCGACGGCCCGTACCAATCTCGGCCTCGGCAGCGTGGCGACCGAAAGCACGGTCCCGCTCGCCAAGGGCGGCACGAACGCGACGGACGCAGCGGGAGCCCGCACCAATCTTGGCCTCGGCACGGCGGCGACGATGACGGGGCCGAGCGGCACCATCGTCGGCACGTCCGACACGCAGACGCTCACCAACAAGACCCTGACGAGCCCCGTCATCAGCGGCGGTACGATCAATGGTGCTGCCATCGGCGGCACGACGGCGGCGGCGGGTTCGTTCACGACGCTGAGCGCCAGCGGCGCGGTCACGTTCGATACGACGACGCTGGTCGTAGACGCGACCAACGACCGCGTGGGCGTCAACACGGCGTCGCCGGGTTCGGCTCTCGACGTCAAGGGCACCCTGCGGCTGTCGGGCGGCACGTCCGGCTATGTCGGCCTCGCCCCTGCGGCGGCGGCAGGCAGCACGACCTACACGCTACCGGCAGCGGACGGCACCAGCGGCCAGATGCTCTCGACCAACGGCAGCGGCGCGCTCTCATGGGCGACGGCGGGCGGCGGTTTCTCGAACCTTCGCGCCTTCACCTATCAGACCGGCACCTATACCCGCTCCGGCACGCTTGTCACTTGTACGGTCACGGGCCACGGGCTGACGACCGGCGACAGCATCGTCATCGACTTCATCACGGGCGGTGCCTTGGACGGCACCTATACCGTGACCGTCTCAAACGCCAACTCCTTCACCGTGACGACGGCGGCATCGGGCACGATCAGTTCGTCGAGCATGGCGATCACCGGGTATAACTGGGTGATCCCAACCGGGGTAACGAAGGCAAAGGGCACGGTCGTCGGCGGCGGCGGCGGGTCCGGCGGAGCGCAGTCCGGAGCGTACGGTTGCATAACATTTACGGGCGCTTCATCCGGCGGCGGAGGCGGTGGCGCCGCTATCAAGGTCGTCTCCGGCCTGACGCCGGGGAACACGATCACCATTACGGTCGGTGCTGGCGGTACGGCAGGAGCAAGCGCGGGTGGTGCGGGAGGAACGGGCGGCACTTCGTCTTTCGGATCGCATTGTTCGGCGACGGGCGGCAGCGGCAGCGGCGGCTCGTCCGGAAACGCCAACAGCGGCGGCAGCGGTGGCATCGGCTCCAGCGGCGATCTCAATGTTCAAGGCGGTGCCGGTGGGTCTTCTGCCGCAAGCAGCTCTAATGCTGTTTGGGCTGCGGGAGGCAGCGGCGGGTCAAGTATCCTCGGCGGCGGCGGCCCGGCAAGAACGCAGAGCAGCGGCGTAGGGACTGCGGGCGGTGTTTACGGCGGCGGCGGAGGCGGTTCTGTCGGCGGCGGCTCTGCTGGTGCTGCGGGCGGCAACGGCGTCGTGATTGTGGAGTGGTAATATGCACGCTCTGATTTCTCCGACCGAACAGGCTTACGACTACAAG
Organism: Hyphomicrobiales bacterium; assembly: GCA_027483895.1. Lineage (GTDB taxonomy): Bacteria > Pseudomonadota > Alphaproteobacteria > Rhizobiales > Beijerinckiaceae > JAIXZO01. The sequence goes on along the minus strand of JAIXTP010000026.1, from coordinate 68,142 downwards.
GGGGAACCGCTCGGCCAGCGCGTGGCTCAAGTCGCTGCGGCTCCCTTTGAGATCGCGCCGCCTTTGTTCTGGATTGCGTGCGCCGACGACGTAATCGCGGACGCCTACTACTACGCGGACGGCGCTATCCTGCCGGTTCCGCTGCCGCCCCAGCCCGAGCCCGTGCCGGACGCCGAGCAGAAGGAGCCGACCATTGTTGAGTGATCGGCATATTGCGTTCGGCAAACTGAGCGGCACGATCTACGACTTTTCGAATATCGGCGACGAGCTGCCGCTGCACACGCACGGACCCGACGACGTTCATATCAGCATCGTCGCGCGCGGCAGCTTCCTCGTCTTCGGCAAAGGCTGGGAGCGCGAGGTAGCGGCCGGTGCCGTGCTCGATTGGGAGCCCGGCGTCTATCACGGGTTCCGTGCGGTCGAACCCGGCTCCCGGCTCGTCAACATCGTCAAGGGATGAGCGATGACGCACGACGAGCTTGATGCACTCATCGAACGCGCCGCCGAGCGCGGGGCTCGTCGGGCTCTTGAGAGCGTCGGCCTGCATGATGAACACGCGGGCCGGGATATCCACGATCTGCGGACGCTGATCGACGGCTGGCGCACAACGAAGAGGACGATCCTCGAGTCGGTGATCCGCTGGCTGACGATTGCAATCCTTGGGCTGCTGTCGCTCGGCGCCTGGTGGAAGCTGCACGAAAAATGAAGCTGACCGACAAGGACGAGGCCAAGCTGCGCGGGCTGCATCCCGATCTCGTTCGGGTCGTGCGTCGCGCTGTACATATCTCGACAGTCCCTTTTGCTGTCACCGAGGGCATGCGGACGATCGAGCGTCAGCGCAAGCTGGTCGACAAGGGCGCATCGAAGACGCTGAACAGCCGCCATCTCACCGGCCACGCGATCGACATCGTGCCGCTCGGCGAAGACGGACAACCGTCATGGGACTGGCCGCTCTATTACCCGCTGGCGAAGGTCATCAAGCAGGCGGCGAAGGACGTCGGTGTCCCGATCGAATGGGGCGGCGATTGGGTGAAGTTCAAGGACGGCCCGCATTGGCAGTTGCCCTGGCGCGACTATCCCTCCGGCCCGCCCGTCGAGGCGATCGGCGAGCCGCGCATGACGGATCGCCGCGTCGACGATCTCGCCAAGAGCCGCACCGTGCAGGGCTCGGCCGCGGCTGCGGCGGGCGGCGTTGCCGTCCTGGCCGACGTGACGACGCAACTCGAGCGGGCGAGCGATCACCTGGTCAGCGGACGCACGCTCGGACTCGTCATCGCGGCGCTCATCATCGGCGGCGCGGCATACGCTCTCTATGCCCGCTGGGACGACGCAGGACGGCCTCTGCCATGGTCCCGCTGATCTCCATGCTGATGACGCCGATCGGGCTGCGGGCGGCCTCCGCTGTGGCTGCGGTCGTCGTCGTGGCCGGCGTGGTCGCGTGGATCCGCAGCGACGCGGTGTCCGACCATGAGGCGCAGACCCTGCGCCGAGATACAGGGAAGCTCATCAATGCGCTGGAAGCCGACGCTGATCGTCGTCGCCGGGATGCTGCTGGCGGGCTGCTCGAGAACGACGGGCTCCGCCGAGATTAGCTGTTCGCTCTGGCGCCCCATCACCTGGTCGTCGAAGGATACGCCGCAGACGATCACCGAGGTGAAGGCCAACAACGCGCGGCGCAAGGTTTGGTGCGACTGACATGCCTATGCCGCCTCCCGCCGACGAGCTGCTGCGCCTGCGGATCAAGCAGTACATCGCCGCTGGAATGAACTTCGCGCTCGGGTCGAGGATGTTCAACGTCCCCGTCTCGACCTTCAAGAACCAGGTGATGATCGCAAAGCAGCGATGGCCGAATGTCCTCGAGGAGGCCGAACGAAAGCTCGAGCATCGCGGCATGGTCTGGACCCTGCCGCAGCTGATCGAGCGGCCGATCGTCGACGGATGCGCCATCGTCGGCGGCGATCTGCACGCCTGGCCGGGCGAGGCCCCGATCATGTGGCAGGCCTTCTGCGCGGTCGCGAAAAAGATCAAGCCGCAGCTGATCGTGCTGAACGGGGATCTGCTCGACGGAGCCCGCGTGTCACGGCACGGCGCCTTGCTGGGTACGGCAGCACCCAAGGTCGACGCCGAGATCGACGCCCTGACGGATTGGCTAGCCATGCTGCCCAAGGGCGGGCAGCGGGTCTGGACGATCGGCAATCACGACCAGCGCGTGAACACCTATCTGCAGGCCAACGCGCCGGAACTCGACACCTATGTCGGCCGCCTCGAGGACCGCTTCCCGCAATGGGACTTCTGCTACGGGGTCGCGGTCGGAAACGTCGAGATCCGGCATCGCTTCCGCGGCGGCATCCATGCCGCCTGGAACAACGCGCTGCATGCCGGGATCAGCATGGTGACGGGTCACACCCACCAGCTGCAGATGACGGCAGTACGGAACAGGAACGGAACGCATTGGGGGATCGAGGGCGGCATGCTGGGCGACCCGAAATCCCGCGCGTTCGAGTATACGGAAGGCGCCCCGAGCCGGGCGCAAGAAGGCTTCGTCGTGCTGACGTTCGACGAAGAAGGCGCCCTCCTCCCGCCCGAGCTATGCGAGATGGTCAGAGGGCGCCCGATCTTCAGAGGTCGGCCTGTCTTCTAGCCCGCGGGTGCGCGGCGTCGAACGTGTCGAGCATCTTCGCCTCGGTCACGGCGGCGTATCCGGCCGTCGTGCCGATGCTCTTGTGACCCATCAACGTTTGCAACGACCGCAGATCGACGCCGCGGTCGAGGAGATGCGACGCGAAGGAATGGCGCAGCGCATGCGGCGTCGCGTTCTTGGGAAGGCCAAGCCGATCGCGCAGATCCACGACGGCGCGCTGGATCGCTCGAGGATAGAGCGGCCCGCCGAACTCCGCTCGGAACAGCGCCGTCCCCTTGTGCAGCGGAAACGGACAGCTGGCCCGGTAGGCGGCGATCGCCTCGACGACGGCCGGGATCGTCGGAACATAGCGTTCCACGTCGCCCTTGCCGCGCACCAGGATCATGCCGTTCGGATCATCAGGCGCATCCTCCGACCGGAGTGATAGCGCCTCTGATATCCGCAGCCCCGCTCCGTACAGCAGCGCCAGAACTGCGGCGTCGCGCGCCGCGATCCAGTTCTTCTTCTCTTCGTGCTGCTTGGGTTTCAGCATCGTCTTGATGGTCTCGGCCGGGAGCGGTCGAGGCAGGCGGCGCGGGACGTGCGGGCGGCCGACGCTTTCTGCGGCGTAGTTGCGAAACGTCCCCTCGCGGATGAAATGTCGGAACATCTCGCGGATCGCGGCCAGCTGGCGGCTCAACGTCGCCGAGCCGACCCCGTTCATGCGCCGATCGGCCATGAACTTGCGGATGTCTTTCGGCACGACGTCCTCGAACCGCGCGTCGTTATGGACACGAAGGAACTCGGCGAACTGCGTGATGTCGCGCATGTACGCCTTCACCGTGTTCGCCGGGGCGAGCCGGTCGCCGGTCAGATACAGGCGGAACGCGTAGATGTGATGCTTATTCCTCATCGCCCTGCCTCGTCGTGAGCTTCTTGATGTCGATCGACTTCATGCGGATCTGATACGCGTCCTTCGCCGGGACGACCTTCTCCGGCTGCGCCTTGTAGGAGCGCATCGGCCAACGGATCCGATACGTCTCGCCGGTATCGGGGTCCGTCGCGACGCCCTCGAGATGGTTCCCCAGCTCCTCCATCAGGACGAGGTCGGCCGCCTCGATGATCTCCTCGGCCTGCTTCTTCATCTCGAGCGCCCGCTCGCGGTCGCGGATCACCTCGACGGCGGTCGGCTCCATCGTGATGGCCGGAGCGTCTTCGTCGACCCTCGCCCAAGCGGCGACGGCGTCAGAGCGCGAGATCGGCGGATACCAATCCGGCCCCTGCTTCCGGCGCTCGAACTCATGGACGGCCTCGACGATCGCGTCGATGACGTCCTGCTCGCGCTGGTAGACGAAGATCCGCAGCTCGGTGCCGCGGTAGAGAACGCCGATCGCGCCCCAGCGGTAGCCGGTGCAGAGCATGCAGCCCTGCAGCTGGATCGGCCCGCGGTACAACGCAGGCTCGTCTTCCGGCGGGCCGTTCGTGACCTTGCTCTCGAGGACGCCGGGGCCGGACAGAACGATGCGGTCGGCCCCCATCACGTAGATCCCCTTCTCGGGGTTCGATGTAATGATCACGTCGACGTTGTGAAGCATCGTGCCGACGCCATCGAGCGACGCGTTCAGCGCGACGCCTTTCGCCGAAAACATCGTCTGCGGCGCATACCAGGCGTCGAGGCCGAGGCGCTGCGCCATTTCGCCCAGGATCACGGGCTCAAGCGTGTTGCCCCAGAACGCGGGCTCCGACTCTGTGTATGACAGGTCCTTGCCCGCCATCGCGTCGAGCGTGCGGGCAAGTTCCTCGTTCGGCGTAGACCAACGAGAGACGCCCATGATCGCCGGAAGACGAGAGCAAGACATGATGTCGTTCGGGGTGAGTTTACCGACCATGATCAGTTCACTCCCGACAGAAACACTGCAAAAAGGACAACCGCGACAAAAGCGGCAAATCCGACAGCCTCCCCTGTCACCTCCAATATCTTGTAGAGACTGCTTGACGTACCGTTATATGTCTTATGCGACTCGCTGATACGGCTCGCCTGACGTGGGCGGTTCGTTTCCCGAACCTCCGTCGCAACGCTTCGCGGGCGCCGCGTTTCGCCTTACCTTGTCCGTAACGCCCCTTCCGGATCCGCCTCGCATGACCCCTTCTTCCGACATCGCCCGCCTCATCGAAATCATGGCGGCGCTGCGGACGCCCGTGACCGGATGCCCTTGGGATCTCGCGCAGGATTTCGCGTCCATCGCGCCCTACACGATCGAGGAAGCCTATGAGGTCGCCGACGCGATCGCGCGTGGCGATCTCCTCGATCTGAAGGACGAACTCGGCGACCTCCTCCTGCAGGTGGTCTTTCACGCCCGCATCGCGGAGGAACGCGGGGCCTTCGCCTTCCCCGACGTCGTGCATGCGATCACCTCCAAGCTGGTCCGCCGGCATCCGCACATTTTCGGCGATGCGCGCGATCTGTCGCCCGACGAGGTGAAGGCGCTCTGGGGACGCATCAAGGCGGAGGAAAAGGCCGCCCGCCGGCGCGAACGCGAGGCCGCGGGCCTGCCCACGGGCGAAACGACCGGCCTTCTCGACGGCGTTCCGGATGCTCTTCCGGCCCTCACCCGCGCCGAAAAGCTCCAGGCCAAGGCTTCGACCGTCGGTTTCGATTGGAACGATGCGCGTCTCGTCCTCGCCAAGATCCGCGAGGAGACGGACGAGATCGCGGAAGCCCTCGACGCCGGGGATCCGGATCACGTCGCCGAAGAGATCGGGGACCTGCTGTTCGTGGTCGCCAATCTCGCACGACACGTGAACACCGACCCCGAAGACGCTCTGCGGAAAGCCAATCTGAAATTCATGCGCCGTTTCGGCTATATCGAAGGCCGCCTCGCCGCTCGCGGCCGGAGTCCGTCAGAGGCGAGCCTCGAAGAGATGGAAGCTCTGTGGATCGAGGCCAAGACCGAGGCGCGCTGAGGCTCAGCGCACCCGCTTGGCGCCCGGCGCGCGACGAAGCAGCCGCGGTTCCTTCTCCGGAGCGATCCGGACCAGGATCTGCTCGTTGCCGTCGGAATCGGAACGCCGATCCAGAACCTCGCCCTCGGCATAAAGCCAGGCACGCGTCGCACCGTCCGCAGGCCCCACCAGAATGCGGTAGACCGGCCGGCCGCCCGCCAGACGCTCTTCGATGAGCCCGAGCAGGCGGTCCATGCCCTCCCCGCTCAGAGCGGAGATCACGACGGGGCGGGTTTCCTCGGGCCGAAGCGCTGCGCGGTTCAACAGCTGCTCGCGCTCGTGTTCCGGAAGAAGATCCACCTTGTTCCAGACCTCGATCAGCTTCTCGTGCCGGTTGGGATCGATGCCGAGATCGCGCAGAATGGCGGAAACGTCGGCCGCTTGCGCCTCCGTGTCGGAATGCGACACGTCCCGGACATGCAGCACCACGTCGGCCTCGATCGCGTCCTCGAGCGTGGCGCGGAAGGCCGCGACCAGCATGGTGGGAAGATCCGAGATGAAGCCCACGGTGTCGGACAGGATCACCGGCGCGCCGTGCGGCAGCTTCACCACCCGCGCGGTCGGGTCGAGCGTGGCGAAGAGAAGATCCTCGGCGAAGACCTCGGCCTTGGTGAGGCGGTTGAAGAGCGTCGACTTGCCCGCATTCGTGTAACCCACGAGAGCCACGATCGGATAAGGCGTGCGCCGCCGCCCCGCCCTATGCAGCGTCCGCGTGCGCTTGACCTGTTCCAGATCCTTCTCGATGCGGACCATCCGCTCCTGGATGATGCGCCGGTCCGCCTCGATCTGCGTTTCGCCGGGACCGCCGAGAAAACCGAAGCCGCCGCGCTGGCGCTCCAGATGGGTCCAGGACCGGACGAGACGGCTCTTCTGATATTCGAGATGGGCAAGCTCGACCTGCAGCGAGCCCTCCTTCGTCCGCGCCCGGCGGCCGAAGATTTCGAGGATGAGGCCGGTCCGGTCGATGACCTTCGTGCCCCATTCCTTTTCGAGATTGCGCTGCTGGACCGGCGTGAGCGCCGTGTCCATCATCACGAGCCGGATCTCGTGCGCCTTGATGAGGCCTCCGACCTCCTCGACCTTGCCCTTGCCGAGATAGGTCGCCGGCCGCGGCTTCGCGACATTGGCGACGAAGGACTCGACGACCTGAAGATCGATGGCACCCGCAAGCCCGACCGCTTCGTCGAGCCGTGCAGCGCGTTCGCGCAGATTGGGCCTGTCGCCCTCTCCCGCTCTGTTCCCGGTCGGATAAGGACCGATCACGAGGGTCGGCGTACCGGAGGCTATCGCCTTCTCGGGTTCCGCCGGCGGCTGTCCGACGATCTTGTCGCGGCCGCGCTCTTCCCCGCTCACGTCATTCCTTCGCCAAGGCCTCTTCGGGCTCGAACAGGGATATGGGTTGTCCCGGCATGATGGTCGAGATCGCGTGCTTGTAGACCAGCTGCGAATGTCCGTCCCGCCGCAGCAGGACGCAGAAATTGTCGAACCACGTCACGACGCCCTGCAGCTTCACGCCGTTCACGAGGAAGATCGTCAGCGGGATCTTGTTCTTGCGGACGTTGTTGAGAAACGTGTCCTGAAGGTTCTGCGCGCGTTCGCCCGCCATTTTCGCCTCTGGTCTTGGTTCGGCCGGCAAGGCCGATGTTATGTCCGGTCTCACCCCGCGAAAGGTCACCGGTTCGCCGCCATTACGCCCTCAATGCGGCCCGAGCGCAAGCCGCCGTAAGTATGCCCTGCCGTCCCGCACACGTTCCTGTTGCACTGCGGCATAAGGGCGACACCCCGCCTCAGCCGACGCCGAGGCTCTTCAGTTTCCGGTGCAGCGCCGAACGCTCCATGCCGATGAATTCCGCCGTGCGGGAAATATTGCCCCCGAAGCGGCCGATCTGCGCCACGAGATATTCCCGCTCGAACACTTCGCGGGCATCGCGAAGCGGCAGCGACATGAGTTTTTCGCCGCCGTTGCCGTTCGGCATGGAGGGCACGAGCGACCCCACGTCGGGCGGAAGCATCTGCGCATCGATCGCCGCATCGGGGTCGCCGCCGGCGAGGATCAGCATGCGTTCGACGTTGTTGCGCAATTGGCGGATGTTGCCCGGCCAATCGTAGCTCTGCAGCACCGCCATCGCGTCCTCCGCGATCGAACGGCGCACGAGTCCCGCCGAGGTCGAGAGCTGACCCATGAAGAAGTCGATGAGGTCGGGAATGTCCTCCCGCCGTTCGGCGAGCGGGGGAACCCGGACCGGGACAACGTTGAGCCGGTGCAGGAGATCCTCGCGAAAACGCCCCACCGCGATCTCGGCTTCGGGGTTGCGGGCCGTGGAGGAGATCACGCGGACATCCACATGCACGCGCGTCGCGCCGCCCACGCGGGTGAAGTTCTGCTCCACGAGCACCCGCAGGATGCGCGCCTGCGTTTCGAGCGGCATCTCGCAGACTTCGTCGAGATAGAGCGTGCCGCCGTGCGCCTCCTCGAGCGCCCCGATCTTGCGCACCCTGCCGTCGGCGCCCTCGATGCCGAACAATTCGGCCTCGACGGTCTCGGGGTCCATGGTGGCCGCGTTGAGCACCACGAAGGGGCCGCGCGAGCGCGGGGAGATCGCGTGCATGGTGCGGGCGGCGAGTTCCTTGCCCGCGCCCGACGGCCCCACGATCATCACGCGGGCATTGGTGGCTCCCACGCGCTCCAAGGTCGCGCGGAGCTGGTTCGCGGCTTGAGAGCGCCCGACGATGGACTGCGAATCCTGAGCCTTCGTGCGGAGTTCCTTCACCTCGCGCTTGAGCTGCGAGGCTTCGAGCGCCCGCTCCGCGACGAGGATCAGCCGGTCGGCCTTGAACGGCTTCTCGATGAAGTCGTAAGCCCCGCGCCGGATGGCGGAGACGGCCGTCTCGATGTTCCCGTGCCCGGAGATCATCACGACCGGCAGGTCCGGGTGCTGCTCCTTCACGATGTCGAGGATCTGCAGCCCGTCGAGCCGCGAACCCTGGATCCAGATATCGAGAAAGATCAACGAGGGACGACGCTGCGCGATGGCCGCGAGCGCGCCGTCGGCATCGGCTGCGGTCCGCGCCGAATGTCCCTCGTCTTCGAGGATGCCCGCGACGAGATCGCGGATGTCGGCCTCGTCGTCGACGATCAGAATGTCGGCGCTCATGCTTGCGCTCCGTTCGCTGCGCGTCCGTCGGCGGGCGGCGCGGCGGGCCCCGTGATCGGGAACCAGAGCCGCACGCGCGCCCCGCGCTTGCCGTCTTCACGGTCGAGAAGCTCGATGCCCCCGCCGTGGTCTTCGAAGATCTTGCCGACGATCGCGAGGCCGAGACCGGTCCCGCCTTCGCGCGTCGTCATGTAGGGTTCGAGCAGGCGTCGCCGCTGTTCCACGGGGAAGCCCTTGCCGTTGTCGACGACGTCGATCCCGACGATCCCGTCCTCGAGGCCGATCCGCACGAGGATCCGGCCGGGCCCCCTCTCCTGCTCCGGCACGACGCCCACGGATTCCGTCGCATTCTTCACGATGTTGGTGATCGCCTGCGAGAGAAGCCGGCGGTCGAAACGGGCCACGAGCGGAGCCGCGGGCATCTCTTCCACGAAGTCGATCTCGGGATGGCCCACGCGCATGAGGAAAAGCACCTGACGCGCGACGCCGACGACGTCCTCGGATTCCGGAGAGGGCTTCGGCATGCGGGCGAAGGACGAGAATTCGTCCACCATCCGTTTGATGTCGTCTACCTGCCGCACGATCGTGTCCGTGCACTGGTCGAACACCTCGCGGTCGGTCGTGATGACCTTGCCGTATTTGCGGCGGATGCGTTCCGCCGAAAGCTGGATCGGCGTGAGCGGGTTCTTGATCTCGTGCGCGATGCGGCGCGCGACGTCCGCCCAGGCGGAGGTCCGCTGCGCCGCGACGAGGTCCGAAATGTCGTCGAGCGTGACGACGATGCCGCCGTCGGCGTCGGGCGAGCGTTCGGAGCGGATGCGGACATTGAGGATGCGCTCGCGCCCTTCCCGGCGGATCACGATCTGGCCTTCCACTTCGCGGCTGCGCTCGCGTCCGCCCTCGCCCAGAAGCTCCGCGATCTCGGGAACCGCATCGACGAGCTGTCGGCCGACGAGATCCGATTCCTCGGCACCGAGGGCGCGCGCGGCCGACGGGTTGACCACCGTCACGGCGCCCTGCCCGTCGAGCCCGATCACGCCCGCCGGAACGCCCGACAGGACCGCCTCGGTGAAGCGCCGGCGCCGGTCGATCTGGTCGCTGGCCGCGGTGAGGCGCTCGTGCTGCCGCCGCAATTCGCCGGTCATCTTGTTGAAGGTCTCGCCGAGATGGCCGAGATCGCCCTCTTCGGAGCCGACCGGCACCTGGACATGATAATTGCCGAGCGCGACCTGGTCGGTCGCGTGGATGAGGCGCCTGATCGGCGCCACGAGACGGTTCGCGAAGCTCAGACCGAGCCAGATGGCGGACAGCAGAAGCGTGAGCGATATGACCACATACATGCTCGCGAAGGCCGCCTGAATGAACAGCTTCCGCTCGGTGAGCACCTCGTAATAGGCAGCGGCCGCCTCCGCCTCGCGCGGGAATTCCAGAACCTTGGGGTCGACCTGTCGCGCGACGACGAGAAAGAGATCGTCGAAGCCGGGAACCTTGATGACCGCCCTGAAGACGTTGTTGTCATAAGGCAGAAGGCACCACGCCTCGCCGTCGTCGGCGGATTCGAAATCGCGCACGTCCGGCAGCGCGAAACCCGGCGTGGTCCGCAATTCGACCCGCTCGGTCTCCTTGCCGTCGCGCGAGGTGAGCACGGCCACCGGGAAGCCGAGGAACGTGGCGCGCGAACGCATGAAATCGCGGAAGAAGACGCGGTTCTGGTCGAACGCCGCCCGCGCCCTGCCGATATCCGCGGCCATCAGATTGATCTCGCGGCCCATGGCGCGGCATTGCAGCTCGCGCACCTCGCGCGCCACCTCGACCGAGGTGGACAGCAGTTCCTTCGTATAGCGTCCGAAGGAGATGCCGATCGCGCTTTCGAGCGTGAGCCAGCCGACGGCCGCGACGAGCAAGGCGGGAAGCGCCGCGACGAAGGCGAAGAGCCCGACGATCCGCGTATGCAGGCCGGCGGCGGCCGCCCCCGACCGCCGCGCGCGGACGACACGGAACGCTTCGCTCGCGACCAGCCAGACGAGAATGAGGATCAGAAGAGCATTGAGCGCGAAAAGCCCGACGACGACGGGATAACTGGCCTCGATCGGCACGAGACCGGCCAGAACGAGGAAGGTCGCGAGCGCCGAAACCAGCGCGGCGATGACCACCACCGCGCCGAACACGGTTCGGCGGGGCCGCGTGTCATAGGCGCCGGTCGGGGTCGGTTGCGTCGCGGTTTCGGCCATCGATCTCGGGTCGCGTACGCCCGGACCTTCGGGCGACGTTGCATTACCGCAACACTGTTGCCCGAAAAAGACGATTCTGGCGAGCGCCGATCAGCGCAATGTGCGGACCACCGGAAGTTCGAGATCGCGGATCTTCTTGCGCAGCGTATTGCGGTTGAGACCGAGCAGTTCCGCGGCCTTGATCTGGTTGCCGCGGGTGGCCGCGAGTGCCGCGGTGATCAGAGGTGCTTCGACGTCGCGCAGAATGCGGTGATAGAGGCCGGGCGGAGGCAGATCGGACCCGTACTGCCCGAAATATCCGACGAGATGGCGTTCGACGGAATCGGAGAGCGTCGCCGCTTCCGGCACGGCCTCGCCCGCCGAGACGACGACCTGCAGCGCTTCCGGTTCGGCCAGCTCGGCCTCGACCAGGGCCTCGGTGATCGTTTCCTGCGGATAGAGCGCCGCAAGACGGCGGACCATGTTCTCCAGCTCGCGGACATTGCCGGGCCAGCGATGGCGCTTGAGGCGATCGACCGCAGCAGCCTCGATCTGTTTGCGCGGCAGCCCTTCCTTCTCCACCAGCATGAAGAAGTGACGCGCAAGATCGGGAATGTCCTCGGCGCGCTCGCGCAGCGGGGGAAGCCGCAGCGGCACCACGTTCAGGCGGAAGAACAGATCTTCGCGGAACAGCCCCTGCCGGATCGAGCCGCGCAGATCCTTGTTCGTGGCCGCAATGATGCGGACATTCGTCCGGATCGGCGTACGGCCGCCGACGGTCGTGTATTCGCCCTGCTGAAGCACCCGCAGCAGCCGCGTCTGGGCGTCCATCGGCATGTCGCCGATCTCGTCGAGAAAGAGCGTTCCGCCCTCGGCCTGTTCGAAACGGCCGGTGGAGCGCTGCAGCGCGCCGGTGAACGCGCCCTTCTCATGGCCGAAAAGTTCGCTTTCGATCAGATCCCGCGGAATGGCGGCCATGTTCACGGGCACGAAGGGCCCACGGCGGCGCTTGCCGTAGTCGTGCAGCGCCCGGGCGACGAGTTCCTTGCCGGTGCCGGACTCGCCCGTGATCATGACCGTGAGATCGGTCTGCATGAGCCGCGCGAGCGCGCGATAGAGCTCCTGCATGGCGGGCGAACGGCCGACCAGCGGAATGTCGTCGGGCTGCTCGGGATCGACCGTCCGCAGCGGCTGCTCCTTGGGACGCGACAAAGCGCGACCGATCACGGAGATCAGTTCCTTCAGGTCGAAGGGCTTCGGCAGATATTCATAGGCCCCGCGCTCGCTCGCACGGATGGCGGTCATGAATGTGTTCTGCGCGCTCATCACGATGATCGGCAGGTCGGGCCGCACCTTCTTCATGCGCGGCAGAAGATCGAAGGCGTTCTCGTCGGGCATCACGACGTCGGTCACGACGAGATCGCCCTCCCCCGCCTGCACCCAGCGCCACAGGACGGAAGCCTGGCCGGTCGTCCTCACCTCGTAGCCGGCGCGCGAGAGCGCCTGGTTCAACACCGTCCTGATGGCGGCATCGTCGTCGGCCACGAGAATGGTACCGCTCGGCATCCGATCAAACCCCCGTTTCGGCCGCGCGCCCGTCGCGCGCGATATGCATCGGCATCAGAACCCGGAACGTCGTGCGGCGCGGCAGCGAGTCCGTTTCGACGACGCCGCCGTGGTCGCCGACGATCTTCGCAACCAAAGCAAGACCAAGGCCAGTTCCGGACGCCTTGGTGGTCACGAAGGGCTCGAAGAGATGCCGCAGCAGCTCCTGCGGGATGCCCGGGCCGTTGTCGCGCACGCCGATTTCGAGCGGCAGGGCGACCCTCACCGGGCTGCCCGGCACGGCCATCCGCACGCCGGGGCGATAGGCCGTGGTCAGCTCGATCTCGCCGTCGAGCGCATCGGGGCCGATGGCCTCGGCCGCGTTCTTCACGAGGTTCAGGAAGACCTGAACGAGCTGGTCGCGATTGCCGTAAACCGGCGGCAGCGAAGGGTCGTAGCTCTCATGGAAGCGGACATGACGCGCGAAGCCCGACGTCGCGAGCCGCTTCACGTGTTCAAGGATGCCGTGGATGTTGATCGGCTCGCGCGGCAGCGGTTTGCCGTCGGCGAAATTCTCGAACCGGTCGACCAGCGTGACGATGCGGTCGGCCTCGTCGCAGATGAGCTGCGTCAGAGCGCGGTCCTCGTCGCCCACCGAGGCTTCGAGCAGCTGGGCCGCTCCCCGAATGCCCGAAAGCGGGTTCTTGATCTCGTGCGCGAGCATCGAACCCATCGCCGAAATCGATCGGGCCGCTCCTCGATGCGTCAATTGTCTGTCTATTTTTTCGGCAATCGTCTTTTCTTGAAGCATCAGCAGGACGTCATTTTCGCCCGCCGGTGCGACGAAGATGTCGACCACGCGCTCGCCGCCGATGCGCGGACTGCCGATGTCGAGCCGGTATTCGTTGAAGGATCCGCCGGTCCGTCGCGCCTCTTCCACGAGCGCGATCACGGGCGATCCGAAGGGCAGAAGATCCTTCAGCCGATTGCGGCGGAGCACCGAACGGCTGGTCTGGAAAAAGGCTTCGGCGGCCACATTGGCCTCGGAGACGACGTCGTCGGCGCCGATCACCAGCACGGGAAGCGGAAGAACATTGAAGACCGCTTCGGCGCGCTCGGGCCGTGCGGGGACGGGGCTGTTCATGCGGCGGCCTCGACGCGGGGGGATTCGAAGACGGCGCGCAGGAGTGCAAGAACCTCGCCGGGATCCTCGCTCGTCACGATCCGGGCCCGCACGGCCGCCGGCACCGCATGCCCCGCCTCGGCATGGTTGTCGGCATAGGCGGCGAGATGCTTGCGCGCATGCCGCAGACCAGCCTCGCGCCCGTAGAGCCCGAGAAGCGTCTCGTAATGTTCGGCGGCCGCCTCGTACTTCAGCGTCGCGGACGGCTCCTCGAAGCGGGCTCCTTCGAGCGCGCGCGCGATCGCGCCCACGAGCCAGGGACGCCCGAGCGCCGCGCGGCCGATCATCACGGCATCGGCGCCGGAGCGTTCCAGCATGCGCCGCGCGTCGGTGCCGGTGACGCAATCGCCGTTCGCGGTGACGGGGATGGATACCGCCGCCTTCACGGGAGCGATCGCGTCCCAATCCGCAGTGCCTTTGTAGAATTGCTGCCGCGTCCGGCCGTGGACCGTCACCATCCTGACGCCCGCCTCCTCCGCGCGGCGCGCGAGTTCGGGCGCGTTCACAGAGGCATGATCCCAGCCGAGGCGCATCTTCACCGTCACCGGGATCGAAACGGCCGCGACCGTCGCCTCGATGAGCGACAGCGCATGGTCGAGATCGCGCATCAGCGCGGACCCCGCATAGCCGCCCGTCACGCGCTTGGCGGGGCAGCCCATATTGATGTCGACGATCGCCGCTCCGGAAGCCTCGGCGACGCGGGCCGCCTCCCCCATCCAGCGCGGCTCGCACCCGGCGAGCTGGACGACATGCGGCTCCACGCCGTCGCCCTCCGCCCGCAGCACCGCCTCGGCCGACCCCTTCACCAATTCGTCGGACGCGACCATTTCCGAGACGACGAGCGACGCGCCGAAACGGCGCGCGATGCGCCGGAAACCGACATCCGTGACGCCGGACATGGGCGCGAGAAAGGCCCGTCCGTCCGGTAGAACGGAGCCGATGGCGAGCGCCGTTTGATCCATTTTCGGGCACCTCCGAGATGTGCTTCTTTCTTGACCACTCCGGCCCGAAAGGAAAGGCGGCCATAGGCCTTTTTCTTACGGGAGCACGCCGACCCACGGCCTTGCGGGTTTGACGTCGCGCGCCGGGCACGGCACAGCTTGCTCATGTCGAACGCCGTCCCCCCTTCCGTCATCTTCCTCGTGGTCGCCGCCGGTCGGGGCCTTCGCGCCGGCGGAGACCGCCCGAAGCAATACCGCGACCTGGCGGGGCGATCCGTCCTCACGCGCACGCTTGCGGGTCTGCTCGGCGCGCACCCCGACCTTCGGGCGGTCTGCGTCATCCATCCCGACGATCGCGACCTTTACGACCATGCGGTGGCGGGTCTCGCCGCCCCGCTCCGCGAAAGATTGGGCGCCCCCGTTCACGGCTCCGCGACGCGCGCCGGTTCGGTCCGTAACGGCCTCGAGGCCCTTGCGCGCGACGGCGGCCCCGACATCGTGCTCGTTCATGACGCGGCGCGGCCCTTCGTTTCGCCGCTGCTCGTCGACCGCGCGATCGCGGCGGCCGTCGACTTCGGCGCGGCCGTGCCGGGAACGCCCGTCACCGATACGCTGAAGGCCGTGGATGCGGACGGCGTGATCCGCGCGACGCCCGATCGAGCGTCGCTTCGTGCGGTCCAGACGCCGCAGGCCTTCCGGTTCGACGTGCTCCTCGACGCGCATCGGCGCGCGGCCGCCGCGAACCGGGACGATTTCACGGATGACGGCGCCGTGGTCGAATGGACCGGGCGATCCGTCCGGGTGTTCGATGGCGAGGCAGGAAACATGAAGCTCACGACGCCTGAGGATTTCGCCGCCGCGGAACGCCGGCTTCAAGCGGCCCGCGAGACCCGTTCCGGCCTCGGCTATGACGTCCACGCCTTCGGGGCGGGCGACCATGTGATGCTGGGCGGCGTGCGCATCGCGCATGATCGCGGCGTGGACGCGCATTCCGACGGCGACGTAGTGCTCCATGCGCTGACCGATGCCGTCCTCGGCACGATCGCGGACGGCGACATCGGCTCCCACTTCCCGCCGAGCGATCCGCAATGGCGCGGCGCATCGTCCGACCGCTTTCTGGCCCATGCCGTCGCCCGCCTTGCCGCCCGCGGCGGGCGCCTCGTCAATTGCGACGTCACCATCGTCTGCGAAGCGCCGAAGGTCGGGCCCCATCGCGACGCGATGCGCGACCGCATCGCCGCGATCTGCGGGATCGGAACGGACCGCGTCGCCATCAAGGCCACCACCTCGGAGCGGATGGGCTTCACCGGCCGGCGCGAAGGCCTCGCGGCGCAGGCGCTCGTCACGGTCACGCTTCCGGCGGAGGCCGAGTGATGTTCGAAGAAAGCCTCGTGGCGCGCGCCGCCTCGCTTCTCGAACTCTGCCGGTCCCGCAAGCTACGTCTGGCGACCGTCGAAAGCTGCACGGGGGGGCTGGTATCGGCCCTCCTCACGGAGGTTCCCGGCTCGTCCGATGTCGTCGACCGGGGCTTCGTCACCTATTCGAACGCGGCGAAGACCGAACTCGTCGACGTCCCCGTCGAACTGATCGCGGCCCACGGCGCGGTGAGCGAGCCGGTCGCCCGGGCCATGGCGGCAGGTGCGCTCGCCCGTTCCGAAGCCGACATCGCCGTCGCCGTGACAGGCGTTGCCGGACCGGGCGGCGGAACGGCGGCGAAGCCCGTCGGGATGGTGTGCTTCGGGGTCGTCCGGCGCGGCGGGCAAGCCGCGGCGATCACCGAGCGGTTCGGCGATATCGGCCGCACCACCATCCGCATTCAGGCCGTCGATACGGCGCTCCGGCTCCTGCGCGAGGCCGCCGCGCGCCGCTGAGGCGCCGGATCCCCGAAGGCCGTCATTTCCAGCTTCCGAGAATGTCGGCGAAATCGTCGGTCCAAGGCGGTTTTCCGTCGGGGGTCCGGGCCTCGAACCCGGCCGCGCGCAACGCCTGCGTCTTCGCGACTGCGGGCATCTGCATGACCAGCGTCGCGCTGGGAAACCTGAACGTTTCAGGATCCGACTTTTTCGCATCGGTGCGCGACCATGCGCTCATCCCCTCGACCGCCGCCACCCGAGCCAAGGGCGGAGCGAGATCGAGATGGCGGTTGGAGATGTGAAAGACGAGCGTGCCCTCGGGCTTCAACAGGCGCCGGTAGACGGCGACGGCCTCCCGCGTGAGCAGATGCGCGGGAATGGAACTCGACGAAAAGGCGTCGAGGATGATGACGTCGTAGGGACCCTGCTCCGCGGCGAGCGTCGTCCGCGCGTCTCCCGCCACGATCCGCGCGCCGGGGGTGCATTCGCCGAGGAAGCGGAAGAGCTTCGGATCGGTCGCGAGCCTGATCACCACGGGATCGATCTCGAAAAAAGTCCAGACGTCTCCGGGCCGGGCATGACATGCCATGCTGCCGGTTCCGAGGCCGACGGACGCCACGGAGAAACCGCCGGCGGTCCCCGCCCTCGCTGCGGCGAGCGCATCGGCGATCGACCCTCCCTCGGCATAATAGGTCGTCGGAACCGGGCGCCCTTCGACGGGCCGACCCTCGGCATCCTTGATCATCTCGGCGCCGTGGTTCGTCGTGCCGTGCTGCAGAAGCCGGAATCGATCGAATTCCTTCACGTAGTGGACGCCGAAAAAGCTCCGCTCCACCAGCACGATCGCGGAATCGTGCCGGCTCATCGGCAACAGCGCCAAGGCGGCGCAGAGCACGGCGAAGAGGCGTCTGTCCATCGCCCCGAGAAAGGCCGCGATCGCCAAGGCATATCCGCCGTAAAGGTTGAGAGCCGCAAGCCGCCCGCCCGCATCGGACATCGCGGCGAAAAAGACCGCGCCGCACAGCAGGGCCGCCGAAAGCCGGAACAAGGGCATCGTCCGCCGCTCGGCGAGCAGGCTGTCGGGCAGCGCGAACACGGCGGTGGCCGCCAGCAGCAGCGGATATTCGAACACCGTGGAGAAGACGAGCGGCGCGATAAGTGCTGTGAAGATGCCGCCCGCGACCCCGCCGAGCGACATCGCGAGATAGAATTCCGTCGACCTGTCCGGCGCGGGCCGGGTCTCGTAGAGCGCCCGGTGGGCGAGCAGCATCAACGCGAAGCTCGTGCCGAGATGGATCAGCGCCGGGAGTGCGAAATCCCGGTTGGGCGCCCCTCCCGCCGCCAGCACCGCGAACGCCGCCGGGACGGGCAGCAAGAGATACCGCATCCACGTCGCGGCGCCCGGCCGGAAGGCGAACACGAAAGTCAGAAGGTAGAGGCCGAGGGGGATCACCCAGAGCAACGGGAAGGCGGCAACGTCCGTCGTCAGACGCGCGGTGACCGCGACGAGAAGGCCAGAAGGCAGAAAGGACAGAAGCACCCAACGCGCCCGGACCCGCCATGACGGCCGGGCCGAAAGGGCTTCCGTCGGCGCCTCGCGCATTCCGGATGCCGCGGCGCGCCCGCAGATCGCCACGAGCAGCGTGAGACCTGCGAAACCCCATGCCCAGAACGTCGCCTGCCGTCCGAGCGTGACGAATCTTTCAAGCAGGAGCGGATAGGCGAGCAGCGCTCCGAAGGAGCCGATATTGGAGGCGACATAAAGCGCATAAGGATCGCCCGCGCCGCCGCGCCGCGTGAACCAGGACTGGAGCAGCGGGGCATGGGCCGAAAGCGCGAAGACCGGCAATCCGACGCTCGATGCGAAGAGCGCGAGAAGCCAGAAGGCCTGCCCGTCCGCCGGCACGGCGTCGAACCCTCCGGCGAGCGTCGGCGGCAGTTGCAGGAAGGCCGCGCCGAGAACCAGAAGGTGGATGAGGACGGCATGCCGCGGCTCGAGGCGGGACAGGCGGTGCGCATAGGCATAGCCGGCCAGCAACAGACTCTGGAAGAACACCATCGAGACCGACCAGACGGCCGGCGATCCGCCGAGCTTCGGCAGGATCATCTTCGCGAACATCGGCTGAACGCTGAAGGACAGGAACGCCGACAGCAGCACCGTGACGGCAAAGACCGCCGGATGGACGCGCGAGACGGCGCCGGAGGGCAAATCGATCATTCGAAAAAGCGCTTCGTGAAATCAAATGTGCCGGGAGAATACCATTCCCGGGCGCGGCTGTAACCCGAGCCGCCCGACGCGTCAGCCGTAGACCCTGTCGGCCCGCTGTTCGAAGGCTTCGGAAAATCTGCGGAAGGCGTGGTCGAACATCGAGCCCATCAGCAGCCCCAGCGTCCGGCTGCGGAACTCGTAGTCGATATAGAACTCGACCACGCACCCTGCCGGGTCGTCCTTGAAGGTCCAGCGGTTGTCGAGCTTGCTGAAGGGCCCGTCGACATATTCGACGAGGATCTTGAGCCGCGCACGGTCGAGCGTCACGCGGCTCGTGAAGGTCTCGCGGATCGCCTTGAAGCCCACCGTCATGTCCGCGACGAGGATTTCGAGCCCCTCGTCGGTCAGGCTCCGCCGCCGGATCCGCAAGCCCTCGCAGAGCGGCAGGAATTCGGGATAGGCCTCGACGTCCGCCACGAGGTCGAACATCTGCGCGGGCGCGTGCCGGACGCGGCGGGATGATCTGAAATGAGGCAAGGCGGTGCGGCCGTCGTGCTGTTCCGTGGCGAGGTTGCGCGGATTAGCACGGGAGGGCGCGGAGGGAAATGGCGGGGCCTCAGCGCCCGAGCTTCGCTTGCCGCGCCGCCTTCAGCTTCGCGAAGTCCTCCCCGGCATGATGCGAGGAGCGCGTGAGCGGCGTCGCCGAGACGAGCAGGAAGCCCTTGGTATAGGCGATCGTCTCGTAGCCCTTGAACTCGTCGGGCGTGACGAAGCTCACCACGGGGTGATGCTTCTTCGTCGGCTGGAGATATTGGCCGATCGTGAGGAAGTCGACATCGGCGGAGCGCAGGTCGTCCATGAGCTGGAGCACCTCGTTCCGTTCCTCGCCGAGGCCGACCATGATGCCGGACTTGGTGAAGATGGTCGGATCGAGCTCCTTCACGCGCTGCAGCAGCCGGATGGAGTGGAAGTACCGCGCGCCCGGGCGGACGGTCAGGTAGTTCGACGCGACCGTTTCGAGATTGTGGTTGAACACGTCCGGCTTCGCCGCGACGACGATTTCGAGCGCGCCGTCCTTGCGCAGGAAGTCGGGCGTCAGCACCTCGATGGTGGTCCCGGGCGACGTCTCGCGGATGGCGCGGATGACCTGCGCGAAATGCTCCGCCCCGCCGTCGGCGAGATCGTCGCGGTCGACCGAGGTGATGACGACGTGATGCAGGCCGAGCTTGGCGACGGCGTCCGCGATCTTGCGCGGCTCTTCGGCGTCGAGCGCGCCGGGCAGCCCCGTCTTCACGTTGCAGAAGGAACAGGCGCGCGTGCAGGTGTCGCCCATGATCATGAAGGTGGCGTGCTTCTTGTCCCAGCACTCGCCGAGATTGGGGCAGCCCGCTTCCTCGCAGACCGTGACGAGCTTGTTCTCCTTCACGATCCGGTTCGTCTCGGCCCAGCCGGGCGACCCCGGCGCCTTCACGCGGATCCAATCGGGCTTGCGCTGGATCGGCTGATCCGGCCGGTGCGCCTTTTCCGGATGGCGGGGGCGGTTGTCGTTCTTCAGCGTGTCGATGACGACGGCCATGATCGGGCTCGTGCTCCGTTCCTACCCCGCAAAGACCGGTCGACCGACCGGCCGGTGCCGCGCGCCGAGCGCGGCCTTCACCTAATCTTACGGCCGGGCCCGGGCAAGGCGGCGCGCGATCCGTAAGGTTCCTGAACGACGAGGCCGTTCAGCACCCGCCGGATCGCCCGAAACGCCAGGATCAGCATCAACGCACCGATCACCGAGGCGACCAGCACGCCCCAGCCGCGAACCTCGATCCCCAGCAGACCCGCGAAGAACGCGCCCGTCGCGCTCCCGGCGATCCCGAGCGGCACGTTTCGAGATATGCCGCCGCCGGATCCCGTGAGCACGTCCGCGATGAAGCCTGCCTGAAAGCCGATGAAGAGGCTCGTGAGAACACAGAGACCGAAACCCATGCCGCCCTCCCTTGCCCGACGACGCGCGAACCGCGCCGCCGTCGCCCGCTCCTCAAGTGTGGATCACGCGGCCATACGCGTCGAGAACGCTTTCGTGCATGGTCTCGGACAGCGTCGGATGCGGGAAGACGGTGTGCATCAGCTCTTCCTCGGTGGTCTCGAGATTCATCGCGACCACATAGCCCTGAATGAGCTCCGTCACTTCCGCGCCGACCATATGCGCGCCGAGCAGCTTGCCGGTCTTGGCGTCGAAGATGGTCTTCACCAGGCCTTCGGGCTCGCCGAGCGCGATGGCCTTGCCATTGCCCATGAACGGGAAGCGGCCGACCTTCAGCGTGTATCCCTGCTCCTTCGCCTTGGCTTCCGTGAGACCCACGGAGGCGACCTGCGGATGGCAATAGGTGCAGCCGGGGATCTTCAGCTTGTCCATGGGGTGAGCGTGCAGGCCCTTGATGGCCTCGACGCAGATCACGCCTTCATGCTCGGCCTTGTGCGCCAGCATCGGCGGGCCCGCGACGTCGCCGATGGCATAGATGCCCGGCACGTTGGTGCGGCCCAGCCCGTCCGTCGCGACGATGCCGCGGTCGAGCTTCACGCCCAGCGCTTCGAGGCCGATGCCCTCGACATTGGCGACCACGCCGACGGCCGAGATCAGCCGATCCGCCGTGATCGTCTGCACGCCCTTCTCGTCCTCGATCGTGGCGGTGACGCTGTCGGCGCCCTTGGCGACCTTGGACACCTTGGCGCCGGTCAGGATCTTCATCCCCTGTTTCTCGAAGCGCTTGCGGGCGAGAGCGGCGATCTCCGCATCCTCGACGGGCAGGATCTGCGGCATCACTTCGACCACCGTCACGTCCGCGCCCATCGTGCGGTAGAAGGACGCGAATTCGATGCCGATGGCGCCCGAGCCCATCACGATCACCGATTTCGGCATGGTCTGCGGAACCATGGCCTCGAAATAGGTCCAGATCAGCTTCTTGTCGGGCTCGATGCCGGGCAGCGCGCGCGGTCGCGCGCCCGTCGCGACGATGATGTGCTTGGCCTTGTAGGTCCCCTCCCCGAGCACGCCCTTGGGCGCCGGATGCTGCGGCTCCACCGCCGGCTTCGAGGACTTCGAGACCTTCACCTCGCCGACCTTGGGGATCGAGGCCTCGCCCCAGATCACGTCGACCTTGTTCTTCTTCAGCAGGAATCCGACGCCGCCGTTGAGCTGCGCGGAGACGCCGCGCGAGCGCTTCACCACGTCCGCGACGTTCACGGACATCGTGCCGTTCAGCGTGAGGCCGTAATCCTTGGCATGGGTGGCGTAGTGGTAGATCTCCGCCGAGCGCAGCAGCGCCTTGGTCGGGATGCAGCCCCAGTTGAGGCAGATGCCGCCGAGATGCTCGCGCTCGACGACGGCCGTCTTCATGCCGAGCTGTGCGGAGCGGATCGCGGCGACATAGCCGCCCGGACCGCCGCCGATGATGATCACGTCGTAATTGTCGGCCATGAATCCCCCCGTGATGCCCGGGCCCGGCCCGGGATCCGCGAAACGGATGCGGGCCTTCGAAGAAATGATCGGCCGGGACCCGCCCGGCCGAGACGAAATGCGACCCTCAGACCAGCATGCCCATCGGGTTTTCGATGAGCTGCTTGAAGGCCGAGATCAGTTCGGCGCCGAGCGCGCCGTCCACCGCGCGGTGGTCGGTCGAGAGCGTCACAGTCATCACGGTGGCGATCGCGAGCGCGCCGTTCTTCACGACGGGGCGCTGTTCGCCCGCGCCGACGGCGAGGATCGTCGCATGCGGCGGATTGATCACCGCCGAAAAATCCTTGATGCCGAACATGCCGAGGTTCGAGACGGCCGTGGAGCCGCCCTGATACTCCTCGGGCTTCAGCTTGCGGGCCTTCGCGCGGGCCGCGTAGTCCTTCATCTCGTTCGAAATGACGGACAACGTCTTCTGCTCGGCCTTGCGGACGACCGGGGTGATGAGTCCGCCCGGGATCGAAACCGCGACGCCGACATCGGCATGCTTGTGACGAAGCATCGCCGAGTCCGTCCAGGACACGTTCGCGTCCGGAACGCGCATCAGCGCCATGGCGAGCGCCTTGATCACGAAGTCGTTGACCGAGACCTTGTAGGCGGGCTTGCCGTCGACGAGGGGCGCCGCCGCATTGATCTGCTCGCGCAACTTCAGAAGCGCGTCGAGATCGCAATCCACCGACAGGTAGAAATGCGGAACCGTCTGCTTCGACTCGGTGAGGCGACGCGCGATCGTCTTGCGCATCGAGTCGTGCGGCACTTCCTCATAGCTGCCGGGCTCGTAGAGCCTGCGCACGGCATCGTCGCCCATGCCCGAAGCAAGCGCCGGGGCGGGAGCGGACGCGGCAGCCGCAGGCGCCGCGGCGGACGACGGAGCGGCCTTGGCCGTGCCGCCCGCCATCGCGGCGCGGACGTCCTTCTCGACGATGCGGCCGTGCGGACCGGTGCCGCTGACCGAACCGAGATCGATGCCGGCATCCTTCGCGATGCGCTTGGCGAGCGGAGAAGCGAAGACGCGGGAGCCGGAAGCGGCCTGCGACGGGGCAGCGGCGGGCGCGGGCGCGGGGGCGGCCGGAGCCGCCGAGGCGGGAGCCGGAGCCGGAGCCGAAGCCGCCGGAGCGGGTGCCGCAGCCGGAGCGGCAATAGGCTTTGCAGCGCCGAGCGCTTTCGCGTCCTCGCCTTCGGAGGCGATCACCGCGATCAATTCGTTGACGGGCACGTCGGCCGTTCCGGCGGGCACGACGATCTTGGCGAGGATGCCCTCGTCGACCGCCTCGACCTCCATGGTGGCCTTGTCCGTCTCGATCTCGGCGATGACGTCGCCGGACTTGATCGGGTCGCCTTCCTTCTTCAGCCACTTGGCGAGATTGCCCTTCTCCATGGTGGGAGAAAGGGCGGGCATCAGAACGTTCACGGGCATCGTTTTTCCCCGACTCAACGGTAGGTGACGGAGCGGACCGCTTGGACCACTTCGGCGACGCTGGGAAGTGCGAGCTTTTCCAGATTGGCGGCATACGGCATGGGCACGTCCTTGCCGGTCACGCGAACGACGGGCGCATCCAGCCAGTCGAAAGCGCGCTCCATGATCTGCGCGGAGATCTCGGAACCGACGCCGGACTGAGGCCAGCCTTCCTCGACGGTCACGCAACGGCCGGTCTTCTGCACCGAAGCCACCACCGTCTCGATGTCCATCGGGCGGATCGTGCGCAGGTCGATGACCTCCGCGTCGACTCCGTCCTTCGCGAGTTCCTCGGCCGCCTTGAGCGCATAGGTCATGCCGATCGAGAAGGACACGATCGTCACGTCCTTGCCCGGACGCGCGATGCGCGCCTTGCCGATCGGAAGCACGAAATCGTCATGCTTCGGCACCGGGGCGGACTGGCCGTACAGGATCTCGTTTTCGAGGAAGACGACCGGGTTCGGATTGCGGATCGCGGCCTTGAGCAGACCCTTCGCATCGGCCGCGTTGGACGGGGCGATGACGAGCAGACCCGGGATCTGCGAATACCAGGCCGAATAATCCTGGCTGTGCTGCGCCGCGACGCGCGCGGCGGCGCCGTTCGGGCCGCGGAACACGATGGAGCAGCCCATCTGGCCGCCCGACATATAGAGCGTCTTGGCGGCCGAATTGATGATCTGGTCGATCGCCTGCATGGCGAAGTTGAAGGTCATGAACTCGACGACCGGCTTCAGGCCCGCAAGCGCCGCACCGACGCCCACGCCCGCGAAACCGTGCTCCGTGATCGGCGTGTCGATCACGCGCTTCGGGCCGAATTCCTGCAGGAGACCTTGGGTCACCTTGTAGGCGCCCTGATACTCCGCGACTTCCTCGCCCATCACGAAGACGTCGCCGTCGCGGCGCATCTCCTCGGCCATCGCGTCGCGCAGCGCTTCGCGCATGGTCATCACGACCATTTCGGCGCCCGCAGGCACTTCCGAGGAAGCGTCATAGGCGGCAGCCGCAAGGGCCTGCTGAGTCTGCGGCGCGGAGACCGGAGCGGGCTCGGCCTTGGGAGACGCCGCCGCAGCCGACGCGTCCGCCGCGCCCGGCAGGCTTGCGCCGCCCGCGGTCGACACCGACGAGGCGTCCTCGCCGTCGGACGCGATCACCGCGATCCGGGCATTCACGGAAACGTCGGCGGTCCCTGCGGGTACGAGGATCTTGGCGAGGACGCCCTCGTCCACCGCCTCGACCTCCATGGTCGCCTTGTCGGTCTCGATCTCGGCGATGACGTCGCCCGGCTTGATCCGGTCGCCTTCGGCCTTGAGCCATTTCGCGAGATTGCCCTTCTCCATCGTCGGAGAGAGGGCGGGCATCAGAACATCGATGGGCATCGCGTTCGAACTCCGTGGAGGACGCCCCGCCCGCTTCCCGGTCGCGGGGGCCTGCGATGAAGGAAAATCAGCGAAGAATGTCGGTCCAGAGCTCGGACGGATCCGGCTCGGGATCGTTGGTGGCGAATTCGGCCGCGCCGTTCACGATCTCGCGCACCTTGGCGTCGATCGCCTTCAGCTCGTCGTCGCCCACCTTCCATTCCTCGACGAGGCGGCGGCGGACCTGCTCGATGGGGTCCCGCTCCTCGCGCATCTTCTGGACCTCGTCCTTCGACCGGTACTTCGCCGGGTCGGACATCGAATGCCCGCGATAGCGATAGGTCTGCATTTCGAGGATGTAGGGACCCTTGCCCGACCGGCACCAGGCGATCGCGCGCTCGCCCGCGGCCTTCACGGCACGCACGTCCATGCCGTCGACCTGCTCGCCCGGAATGTTGAAGGACACGCCGCGCTTCGAGAAATCGGTCTGCGCGGACGCCCGCGACACGGCGGTGCCCATGGCGTAGCGGTTGTTCTCGATGATGTAGATCACGGGGAGCTTCCACAGCTCCGCCATGTTGAAGCTCTCGTAGACCTGCCCCTGATTGGCCGCACCGTCGCCGAAATAGGTCAGGGACACGTTGTCGTTGCCGCGATAGTGATTCGCGAAGGCGAGACCGGTGCCGAGCGAGACCTGCGCGCCGACGATGCCGTGACCGCCGTAGAAGTGCTTCTCGACGCTGAACATGTGCATCGAGCCGCCCTTGCCGCGCGAAAGACCTCCGCGGCGGCCGGTCAGCTCGGCCATGACGCCCTTGGAGTCCATGCCGCAGGCCAGCATATGGCCGTGATCACGGTAGCCGGTGATGACCTGATCGCCGTCCTTCGTCGCCATCTGCATGCCGACGACGACCGCTTCCTGCCCGATATAGAGATGACAGAAGCCGCCGATGAGGCCCATGCCGTACATCTGACCCGCCTTCTCCTCGAAGCGGCGGATCAGAAGCATCTCGCGATAGGCGAGAAGATCCTCGTCGCGCGTGAAGGAGGCCGCTGCGGCCCCTTTTCGTCCCGTCGTCTTCGCGGCTGCACCCTTCGATGCGGACGCCCCCTTGCGCGCGGCAACAGCCATGCGGCCCTCCCCGAAACATTCGACCTTCGTCTAGTCGGAGATTAGCCGAGTTGGTTGCAGCCGGCGAGAGGGCGGAAAGGCGTAGAACGCTTTTTTTGTCGAACGCAAATGTCTGATAAACCAGATCTTTTTAGAATGAACTTACTTTCGGTTCATATGCTGCGATGCAGCATTCGCGCACAGGTTGCAAACGTAACGTCATGCACCTGAAAACCCCGCTTCAGCGCCCCTCGCCCATCACGACGACGTCGTTGCGATGAACGCGGCCGAGCACCGTGCGGGCGCGTTCTTCGAGAAGATCCTGATCGATATGCTCGGCGCGGAACAGCGCCACGCGGCGCTCCCATTCGACGCGCTCGGCCTTCAGCGTCGCGAGCTCCTTTTCGAGGACGCCCGCCTGTTCGGTCAGGGCTTCCTTGGTCTCCATCCCGCGGTTTCCGCTATGGGCGTGATGGATGAAATAAGCGGAAAGCCCGCCCGCCGCCACGTAGAAGGCGAGAGGGACGAGGAATCGGACGAGGCGACGCTTGACGACCATGTCGGGGACACTGCCCTCGACAGGGTTGATGAAGCGTAAAGAAAAGGGGCGGCGAGCCCGAGCCCGCCGCCCCTCGATCTCTCGGACCCGTCGGTCCGTTCAGCGCAGCGCCTTCAGCGCGCCCGCACCCGCATAGAGGGCCTGTTCGCCGAGTTCCTGCTCGATGCGCAGGAGCTGGTTGTACTTGGCCGTGCGGTCGGCGCGCGCGAGCGAGCCGGTCTTGATCTGCCCGCAATTGGTGGCGACGGCGAGGTCGGCGATGGTTGCGTCCTCGGTCTCGCCGGAGCGGTGCGACATCACCGCCGTGTAGCCGGCGCGGTGGGCCATGTCGACGGCCGCGAGCGTCTCGGTCAGCGAGCCGATCTGGTTCACCTTCACGAGGATCGAGTTGCCGACGCCCTTCTTGATGCCGTCGGAGAGCCGCGCGACGTTCGTCACGAACAGGTCGTCGCCTACGAGCTGGCACTTCGCGCCGATCTTGTCGGTCAGGAGCTTCCAGCCCTGCCAGTCGTCCTCGCTCATGCCGTCTTCGATCGAGACGATCGGATAGGCGCCCACGAGCTTGGCGAGATAGTCGACCTGCTCCTCGATCGAACGGGTCTTGCCTTCGCCGTGATAGTGATAGGCGCCGTCCTTGAAGAATTCGGTCGAGGCGCAGTCGAGCGCGATCATCACGTCCTTGCCGGGCTTGAAGCCCGCGGCCTCGATCGCCTGCATGACGAAGTCGAGAGCCGCCTCGGCGGACGGCAGGTTCGGGGCGAAGCCGCCCTCGTCGCCGACATTGGTGTTGTGCCCGGCCTTCTTCAGCGCGCCCTTCAGCGTGTGGAAGATCTCGGCGCCCGTGCGCAGCGCTTCGCGGAAGCTCGGCGCGCCCACCGGCATGATCATGAATTCCTGGAAGTCGATCGGATTGTCGGCATGCGCGCCGCCGTTGACGATGTTCATCATCGGAACGGGAAGCACACGGGCCGACGTGCCGCCGACATAGCGGTAGAGCGGCAGGGCCGAGGCGTCCGCCGCGGCCTTGGCGACGGCGAGCGAGACGCCGAGGATCGCGTTGGCGCCGAGGCGCGCCTTGTTCGGCGTGCCGTCGAGATCGAGCATCGCCTGATCGACGGCGACCTGCTCTTCGGCCTCGAGGCCGACGACCGCGTCGTAGATCTCGTCGTTGACGGCGGCGACCGCCTTTTCCACGCCCTTGCCGAGATAGCGCTTCTTGTCGCCGTCGCGCAGCTCCACGGCTTCATGCGCGCCGGTCGAAGCGCCCGAGGGCACCGCGGCGCGGCCGAAGGAGCCGTCCTCCAGCGTCACGTCGACCTCGACGGTCGGATTGCCGCGGCTGTCGAGAATTTCGCGGGCGAGGATGTCGACGATGGCGGTCATGCGCGCGGTCTCCGTTTATGGCGTCGACGGGGCTTTTACCCGTTCGGGCCCCGCGCGCAAGCCGCAGAAAGGGGCATCCGGCACCAGCGGCGGGCTTCAAACGCCGTCATGCCCTGCTATATGAGCCCCGACTTTCCTCGGAGACGAACCCGCAAATGGCCATCGAGACCCTTCAGCTCGGCAAGGCGAGCGCCCTCCCCGCCTCTCCCGAAGAGGCCGTGCTGGACCGCGTCCCGAACCCGCATGCGGGCACGCATTATCTCGCCCGCTTCACGGCGCCGGAATTCACCTCGATCTGCCCCGTCACCGGCCAGCCGGATTTCGGCATTCTGGTGATCGACTACGTGCCGCGCGATTGGCTCGTCGAGTCGAAGTCGCTCAAGCTCTTCCTCGGCTCCTTCCGCAACCACGGCGCCTTTCACGAGGATTGCACGGTGGGCATCGGCAAGCGGCTCGTGGAGCTGCTCGATCCCGTCTGGTTCCGCATCGGCGGCTACTGGTATCCGCGCGGCGGCATTCCGATCGACGTGTTCTGGCAGACGGGCACGCCGCCCGAAGGCGTCTGGGTGCCGGATCAGGGCGTCGCCCCCTATCGCGGACGCTGATCGCGCGCGACCTCAGCTGACGCCGAGATAGCGCCCCGGCCGGTGATTGGTCGCGAGCACGAGATTGACCGCGAGCGAGGCGAGAAGCGAGACCGCGACCTTCTCCGCCGGCACCACGAAAAGCGACGCGCCGACGATCAGCCCGTCGAGCGCGAGCTGCACGTATCCCGCCCGCAATCCGTGCCGTTCCTGCGCGTAGATCGCGAGAATGTTGATGCCGCCGAGGCTCGTGCGGTGGCGGAACAGGATCAGGAGCCCGATCCCCATCAAGGCGCCGCCGATCACGGCGGCATAGACCGGCTCGATCCGCTCCACGACGATCCAGGAGCGCGTGCCCTCGACGAGCAGCGAGACGAGCGCGACGGCGATCACGGTGCGCACCGTCATCTTCCGGCCCAGCCGCATGAGCGAGAGCGCGTAAAAGGGCAGATTGACAAGAAAGAAGATCGGCCCGAACCCTGCGCCCGTCGCATATTGCAGCAGCAGCGACAGCCCCGCCGTGCCGCCCGTGACGAGCTGCGCCGCGGACATGAGCGTCACGCCGAGCGCGAAGACGAGCGTTCCGGTCAGGACGGCGGCGACGTCCTCATGCGGCTTGTGGACGATGACGTCCGGATCGGCCATGCCTGCGTCAGTTCTTGGCGACCGCGTCGAACGCCTTGAGCCGGGCCAGCATCGCCTTCATCTCGCCGAGCGGCACCATGTTCGGCCCGTCCGAAAAAGCGTTGGCCGGATCGTCATGCGTCTCGATGAAGAGACCCGCGACGCCCACCGCTACGGCAGCCCGTGCGAGCACCGGCACGAATTCGCGCTGACCGCCCGAAGATCCGCCCTGCCCGCCCGGCTGCTGCACAGAATGCGTCGCGTCGAAGATCACCGGCGCGCCCGTCTGCTCGGCCATGATCGGCAGGCCGCGGAAATCGGTGACCAGCGTGTTGTAGCCGAAGCTCGCCCCGCGCTCCGTGACGAGCACGTTGGGGTTGCCCGCCCCGGTCACCTTGTCGACCACGTTCTTCATGTCCCAAGGGGCGAGGAACTGGCCTTTCTTGACGTTGATCACCCGCCCGGTCTCGGCCGCCGCGATCAGAAGATCCGTCTGCCGGCAGAGGAAGGCGGGGATCTGGAGAATGTCGACCACTTCGGCCACGGGCCGGCACTGCGAAGCGTCATGAATGTCGGTGAGCACCGGCAGGCCGTAGGCGGCCTTCACCTCGGCGAAGACCTCGAGCGCCTTGGCGAGCCCGATGCCGCGACGCCCCGACGCCGACGTGCGGTTGGCCTTGTCGAAGGACGCCTTGAACACGAAGGGAATGCCGAGTTCCGACGTGATCTCTTTCAGCGCCGCCGCCATGAACAGCGCGTGTTCGCGGCTCTCCATGGCGCAAGGCCCCGCGATCAGGGCGAAGGGTGCGTCATTGGCGAAGGTGACGGAAGCGACGGAAACGGAGGCGGAAGCGCGTGTCATCCCGCGGATATACGCGCTCCCGTCGTCGCTTGTCACGCCCGCGGCGCGCGGCGGATCAAAGGAAATCCCAGTGTCCGGGGATCGCCGGATCGACGGACGGGATATCCGGCAACGCCGCTGCGGTCACGTCGAGAGCCGTCCCGAACGCATTCTCCGCCGCGCTCCATGCCGATGAAAGCCCGTCGACCGCGGCGTCTTCCGCATACGGCGCGGCAGTGGCCGCATAGGCCTCGAAAGCGGCCCTGTCCTCGGGCGAAGCCTCCGCTATCCCCGACCCGATCATTTCGAGGGCGCGCACCGCGAGCGAGGCGGCTTCCTCCCCGGTCGCGAGATCCGGACGGCCGTTGACCTCGGCCATCTGCAGGAGGCCGAACAGCACCGCGCCCCCGCCGTAAAGATCCTCATGGGCCGAGGTCGTCTCGTCGGGAAGTGCTGCCACCGAGCGTGCGAGCGCCAGATCGGCCTCAGCCCGCACATTCGGATCGGCGACGTCATAGGCCTGATCATGCAGGAGAAAGAGCCCGTCCAACGTGTCCACGGGCGGCGACGAATAGTCGACCCGCTCGTTTTCCGAAGCCAGAACATGCCCGTCGGAATAGAGCGGGCCGCCGTAATTTCCGTAGGTCGGAACCGGAATGCCTTCCGGGCCCGGCACCATGATGGTCCAGTTGATCGCCATGCATCGCCTCCCTTCGTCGGATGCGGACGCTGACAATGCCTGCGCAAGCCGCGGGTTCCCGCCGTCCCGCTCTTGACCCCGGCCTTTCCGCGCTATCTTCCAGTCGGGTCAACGAAGGGGAGTGACGGCTGTGGAAGGCGATTTCACGATGGCGGGCGGGATCGTCCTCAATCTGCTGGCGATGGTCCTGATCTTCTCCCTGGTCCTTCGCACCGAGTGATCGGTCCGGATTTCTATCCGGATCATCGATCAACCCTTCCCCTTCCGCGGCGTTGACGGTCATCGCAACGCTGTCCGGGAGGCAAGGCCGTGCAAGCCATCGAGATGATCCGCGTCCATCCGCATGCGATGGGCAATGTCGACGACGCGCTCGTCCGCTGCATCGACGAGTGTTACGCCTGCGCCATGACCTGCAATATCTGCGCGGACGCCTGTCTCGGCGAGGACATGGTGCGCGAACTCACGCAGTGCATCCGACTGAACAACGACTGCGCCGACGTCTGCCTTGCGACCGGGGCGCTCGCCGCCCGCAGGACGGGCTCCGACGAGGAACTGATCCGCCGCATGCTGGACGCCTGCCTCGTCGCGTGCCGGACCTGCGGCGAAGAATGCCGCCGTCACGCCGACATGCACGAGCATTGCAGGGTCTGCGCGGAACATTGCGAGCGGTGCGAAGAGGCCTGCCGCAACGCGCTGCAGAGCATGCATTGATCGCGACCGGACGGCCGTCGGCACGATCCGGCGGCCGTTCGGAGCCTCTCCTCTTCACACCCTTTCCATGGCGAGCACGCGGATCACCACGTCTTCCTGCCGGAAGCGGTCCTCCAACCGGCCGCGCAATCCGGCCCAGTAGTCCCGGTCGTAGCCGTCGTCCATCGCCTCGATCAGCACCACGTCGTCCCGCGTCGGCTCGCCCTCGCCGTCCGCCCACACGCCCGCGGCGGGCGCACGGACATGCGCGGTCAGGCCTCCGCAACGGCGGGTGATCTCGTCCATGAACGGCGCGTAATCGGCTTCCGTGAACGGGCGCCCCTCATTGTCCGCGAGCGGCAGAAGGATCTGCACGAGACGAGACGTCGGAGCATCGTCGGCCATCATCGCGAACGCGGATCGCTCCGACGGGTTCCTCTTCGGCCGGGCGTGACCTATATGTCATGTTCACGCTTTGATCCGGCCGAGTCGCATGCGTTCGCCCCAGCTCGATCCCCTCTTCGCACCCGTCACCGCCTTGGGCGGGATCGGTCCGAAGATGGCGCCCCTGTTCGACCGCCTTCTCACCGACGGGAAACGGCCCGCGCGGGTTCTCGATCTCTTGCTGCATCTGCCCTACGCGACCGTCGACCGCCGCCGCCGCGCCGTGCTGGCGGAAGCGGAACCGGGCGTGCTCACGACCTTCGAGCTCCGCGTGCTCTCGCATCGCGCGGCCCCGCCCGGCCGCCGCGGTGCGCCTTATCGCGTCGTCTGCGAGGACGAGACGGGCGACGTGACGCTCGTCTTCTTCAATGCGGGCCGCGCCCGGATGGAGTCGTTGCTCCCGCCCGGCGAGATCCGTTTCGTTTCGGGCAGCATCGAGCTCTATGACGGGCGCCGCCAGATCGTGCATCCCGACCGGATCATGGACGGCGCCGCCTTCGAGAAATCGCCGCTCGTCGAGCCCGTCTACGGCCGCACGGAAGGGCTTTCGCGCAATATGGTCCACAAGGCCGCGACGGCGGCCCTCACGAGACTGCCCGCGCTGCCCGAATGGACCGACCCCGCCCTCGTCGCGCGGGAGAACTGGCCGCGCTTCGACGAAGCGCTGAAGGCGCTGCATCGTCCCGAAACGCCCGAAGCGATCGCAGCGGAAACGCCCGCCCGCCTCCGGCTGGCTTATGACGAACTGCTCGCGAGCCAAGCGGCGCTGCTTCTGGTCCGAGCGCGGATGAAGCGCGAGACGGGCCTGTCGCGTCGGGGCGACGGCAGGATCCGCAACGCCCTTCTCTCCGCCCTCCCCTTCACGCCGACCGAGTCCCAGCGCCGCGCGGCGGACGAGATCGCCGACGATCTCGCGCGGCCGGAAAGAATGCTGCGCCTGCTCCAGGGCGACGTCGGATCGGGCAAGACGCTCGTCGCGCTCATGGCGATGGCGACCGTCGTCGAAGCGGGATTCCAGGCGGCGCTGATGGCGCCGACGGAAATCCTGACGCGACAGCATTTCGAGAGGCTCGAACCGCTGGTCCGTGCCGCCGGGCTGCGGATGGCGCTGCTCACCGGCCGGGAGAAAGGGGCCGCGCGTGCCGCCGTGCTCGAAGGCCTCGCCTCCGGTGCAATCGACATCGTGGTCGGTACCCACGCCCTCTTTCAGGAGGACGTCGCCTTCGCGCGGCTCGGGCTGGCGGTGATCGACGAGCAGCATCGCTTCGGCGTCCATCAGCGCCTCGCGCTGTCGCGCAAGGGCGAGGCGGTCGACGTTCTGGTGATGACGGCGACGCCGATCCCCCGCACGCTCGTGCTCACTTATTTCGGCGACATGGACGTGTCCGTTCTCCGCGAGAAGCCCGCGGGCCGGACGCCGATCGATACGCGCGTGGTGCCGCTCGAACGTCTGAGCGAGGTCGAGGACGCGATCGGGCGCGCCCTGTCATCGGGGCGGCGGGTCTATTGGATCTGCCCGCTCGTCGCTGAATCCGAAGAACTCGACGTCGCCGCGGCCGAAGAACGCTTCACCGCCCTTCAGGCGCGGTTCGGCGCGGCGGTCGGGCTCGTCCACGGCAAGATGAAGGGCCGCGACAAGGACGCGGTGATGGAGCGCTTCGCCACGGGCGAGATCGCCGTTCTCGTCGCCACGACCGTCGTCGAGGTCGGGGTCGACGTGCCCGAGGCCTCCGTCATGGTGATCGAGCATGCCGAACGCTTCGGTCTCGCGCAGCTCCATCAGTTGCGCGGCCGCGTCGGTCGCGGCAGCGCCCGGTCCACCTGCCTCCTGCTCTACAAGCCCGGCAGCGGCGAAACGGCCCGCGCAAGGCTCGAAACCATGCGGTCGACCGAAGACGGCTTCGTGATCGCGGAAGAAGACCTCCGCCTGCGCGGCGAGGGCGACGTGCTGGGCACCCGCCAGTCGGGCATGCCCGGTTTCCGGCTCGCGGTCGCGCAACGGCACGCCGAGCTGTTGGCGACGGCCCGAAAGGACGCCGAACGACTTCTTTCGAGCGATCCCGATCTGGAAACCGAGCGCGGGCGGGCGGTCCGCCATCTTCTCCACATCTTCGAGCGCGATGAAGCGGTCCGCCTCCTGCGGGCGGGGTAAACGCGCACCGCCGTCGGGAGCGGCGGAAACTCAAGGGGTTGGGCTTCCTGCCCGGGCACTCCGCCCCTCGCGTCGCGGCGGCGGGAGCGCTTCCGCGTTAACGACGTTTGAGAACTCCGACGGCCCGTCGGTTTCATTCGAAAGCGGGTCGGACTAGACTGCGAATGGTTAACGAACCCTTCAGACTTCGCGTCCGCCGGCGGCGGAACGGGCGTCGCGGTCAGAAGGGATGCGACGATCGATTCAGCTAAGAGGCATTCATGGCCACCCAGAAGAAGGCGGCGGATCCTACGGAAGCGGCACTTTCCGCGATCGAGGAAGCTCTCGCCCTCTCGATCAACGGAACGACGGCGCGCGCCCCCGAGGCTCCGCGCGACGCCGCGCCGAAGGTGGTCGAAAACCGCGGCGTGGACACGCGCGCCCGCTCCGTCGCGGCCATGGCCCGCTCCAAGCCGTCGCAGGACGTGGCTCCGACCGGCGAGCCCGTCGAATTCGACACCAAAGGCGTTCCCGGCGGCCGCCCGGCGAATGACGACCGCCGTGAAATCGGTGAGATCTTGCAGGCTCTTCAGGCCGGCCCCTCATCCAGACCTTACGCTTTGGCCGCCCTCGGTTCGGCCGTGTGGGGCGCGGGTCTCACCGCCGTCGCGGCGTCCCGGCTCGAATGGAGCTGGGAAGCGATGCGCATGGCGCTCGCCTCCCCCGAAGGCCTCGCCTTCACCTTCGGCGTCGCGGTTCCGGCCGCGGCCATGTTCGTCGTCGCCAGCCTCGCCCGTCGCGCGCAGGAGATGAAGGTCGTCGCGCAGTCGATGACCCGTGTCGCGATCCGCCTGGCCGAGCCCGAAGTGGCGGCGACGGATGCCGTCGTGGGTCTGTCCCAGGCGATCCGCCGCGAAGTCGCGGCGATGGGCGACGGCATCGAACGCGCGGTCGCCCGTGCGAGCGAGCTCGAAACGATCGTTCACGCCGAGATCGCCACGCTCGAACACGCCTACAATCAGAACGAGATCCGCCTCCGGACGCTGATCGACGAACTGGCGGGTCAACGCGAAGCCATCGTCACGCATGCCGACCGCGTGCGCACCGCGCTTTCCGGCGCCCATGAAGGGCTCGCCACGGAGCTCGAATCCGCCGCAGACAAGATCGCGGGCTCGGTCAACGAGGCCGGCCTGCGCGTCGCCCGTACGCTCGGCGCGAAGGCCGAAGAGATTTCGGGCACGCTGGCCCGCACCGGCGAGCAGATGGTGCTGCAGGTCGGCACCCATAGCGGCGAGCTGATCGAACGCCTCGTCACCACCAATTCTGAGATGGCGAAGCGGCTGAGCGATACGGCCGCGCAGGTCACCGAAAATCTGGACGGCAAGGCCTCCGAAATCACCTCCGCCATCACGCGGACCGGGGAAGTCGTGGCGCAGGAGATCGCGGGTCGCGGCAACGAGGTCCGCGATACGCTCGAGCGCACCAGCGCCGTGATCGCCCGCAGCCTCGGCGAAGGCACCGAGCTTCTCTCCGAGTCCGTCATGCGGACCGGGCGAACCGTATCCGACACCATCGCCGCCCGCACCGAAAGCCTCAACGAGGCCCTGCGGCTCACCGGCGACTCCGTGGCCCAGTCGATCGACGCTCAGGGCCGCGCCGTCATCGGCCGGCTCGGTACGGTGGCGGACGAAGTGGGCAACCGCATCGAAGCCGGCGGCGACCGCATCGTCGACCGCATCACCGACACGACCGGCCGGCTCGAGGATCTCGTCGCCGTCCGCGGCCCGCGCCTTGCGGACGATCTCGAAAACACGACGGAACGCCTCGTCTCCACGGTCGAGAGCCAAGTCGGCGTCGCGCGTTCGGCGCTCGACGCGGGCGCCCGCAGCGTGGCCGATACGATCGCTCAGCGCAGCGAAGAATTCTCCGCGCTCGTCGAAGGCCGCCTCGACCATTTCGAGAAGACCTTCGAAGCCCGCGCTTCCGCCTTCTCCGACAACGTCGTCGAGCGCACCGCCTCTCTCGCCGCGACGATCGAAACCCATTCGGCACAGCTCACCGACCGCATGTCCGCGATCGAGACGGGCGTGCTGGCCCGCGGCGAAGCGATCGCCACCACGATCGAGGCCGCGACCTCCAATTTCGGCGAGCGGATCGAAAGCCGTCTCGTCACGGTCCAGAACCTGCTCGACACCCGGGGCGACGCCATCGCGGCCTCGGTGGACGGCGCTTCCGAACGGTTCGCCGAGCGTATCGAGATCGGTCTCGTCACGGTCCGCAACGAACTCGACCTCCGCTCGCAGGAACTCGCCTCCGCCGTGGTCGCGGCGTCCGACGCCTTCGGCGCACGGGTCGAGAACCGGCTCGAAGCGGCGCGCAACCAGCTCGAGATCCGCGGCGAAGCGATCGCGGCCGCGGTCGACTCCGCCACCGAGCGCTTCGGCGACCGCATCGACAGCCGTCTCTCCTCCGTTCAGGAGCTGCTGGACACCAGCGGAGACGCGATCTCCTCGGCCCTGCAGTCGGCGACCGCCACCTTCGAAGTCCGCGTGGACGAGCGGACCGACGAGATCCGCAAGATGTTCGAGCAGCGCGGTCAGGCGCTCGAACTTGCGATGACCCGCTATGCCGCGGACGCGGGCTCCTTCGTCGAAGCGAAGCTCGGCGAATTCGAGCAGCGCGCCGTTTCGGGCACCGAACGGATGGGCGCCCGCCTCGGCGAAATCTTCGTTCAGCTCGATCAGGGCCTCGCCCAGCGCTCGCGCAGCCTCTCGGAGGCGGTCGCGATGGCCGCGGTCGACGCCGCGAAGTCCTTCGGCGACAGCGCCGAGACCGTGCGCCTCGCCCTCGACGAACGCGCGACCGCCTTCGAAGAGGCCGTGGTCGGCCGCTCGACGGAACTGGTCTCGCGCATCGACGAGCGCGCGGACGAGCTGACGGGCATCCTGTCCGAGCGGACGCAGCAGCTGTCGAGCACGCTCGACGAAGGCGTCAGGCGCCTCGAAGAAAACGTCGCGGGTCGTCTCGCGGGCCTCGTCGACTCCATCGACGAGCGCAGCACCCATCTCGTCGAAACGCTGTCCACGCGCTCCGAAAACGTCTCCGCGAGCCTCGGTCGGCGCGTCGAGGAACTCGCGGCCATCTTCGACGGTCGCGGCAGCGAGCTCGTGGAACAGATCCGCAGCCAGGGCGATCTCGTCGGCTCGACGCTGGCGTCTGCGGGCGAGTCCGTCACCCGCGAGATCGCGGGCGTCGGCGAAGCGGTCCTGCGGACCCTCGAAGGCCGCAGCGTCTCGATCACCGGCGTCCTGCGCGAACGCAGCCGCGAACTCATCCAGACCGTCGACGAAGCCGCAGCCAGCCTGCGCACGGCCTTTGACGACCGCGGCACCGAGACGGCCGAACAGTTCGCCCGCCTCACCACCCTGCTGCGCGAGGAATCGGATCCGATCCTCGCCCGCGTCGAAACGCTCGGCCGCTCGCTCGGCGAAGTCGTCGAGACGGCGGGCAACAGCCTCAAGGACGTGGATCGCGTTCTTGGCGAGCGCGTCGGCGCCCTGCGCAACACGCTCGACCACGTCCAGCGCGACACCAGCGAAGCGGCGGAGCGTCTCGCGATCCAGGCGGCTTCGCTGCGCGAATCCTCCTCTTCGGTTCTCGAAAACGCTGCTGCGATCGCGCATCGGTTCGAGACGGGCATCAACGGCCTCGCCTCGGTCACCGACGATCGCCTGCATGCCCTGACCTCGACCGCCTCGATCATTTCGGATCGCTTCGAGGCTCATCTCGCTTCGCTGACCGGCGTCACCGACGACCGGATCCGCACGCTCGACGCTGTCGCCGCCGAACAGCTCCGGACGCTGAACGCAACGGTCGAGGCCGTGAGCCAGCTCGAGCGCAGCGTCCAGCAGACGGCCGCCGAGCGCGAACGCGCCCTCGCCCGGATCATGGAAGAAATCGGCAGCCGCAGCGCCCAATTCGAAACGACCGCGCGCCTCTACACCGATCGCGTCTCCTCCTTCCTCGAGGACGCCGAGAGCCGTGCCCGCGAGATCGGCGGCCTGCTCACCGACGTCTCGGGCACCACGTCGCGTGCGCTCGAAGAACAGCTCGAGGCGGTGCGCGACTCCGTGGTCGAAGAGCGCCGCCGCATCGCGGAATCGCTGCGTGAAGCCTACGAGCAGAGCCTCCGGCAGATGAGCGACTCGCTGGGCATGTCGACCGAGCGCTTCCGCGCGACGGCCGAGGAACTGCGCTCGATGACCGGGGAAGTCTCGCGCGAACTCGAAACCACGCGGACCGAACTGCGCCGCACGCTGGCCGACCTGCCGCGCGAGTCGCATGAAGCCGCCGGCACCGTCCGCGAGATGATCGGGGAGCAGATCAGGGCGCTCGAAGAGCTCAATGCGCTTGCCGCATCCGGCCCGGGCTTCAAGACGGTCTCCGCCCCGAAGGCGGAACAGCGTCCGGCCCCCGCCCGCCCGGCGGAGCCCGCGCCCGCCCCCGTCTTCGCCGCGGAACGTCCGCAGCAGGCTCCCGCGGCGCCGCGCCCTGCGCCCTTCGTGCAGCCCGCCCCCGTCGTCCCGCCGGCGCCGGCTCCGGTCATGCCGCCGGTCCCGCAGGCGATGCCCGTTCTTCCCGCCGCATCGGCTCCGGTCGCGCCCGTCGCGCCCTCCGAGCCGCCGGCTCCGACGGTCGCCGCGCCGCAGTTCCGGCCCGTCGAACGCGCTCCCGAGCCGATCCGGACCGCGGCCGAA
Source organism: Hyphomicrobiales bacterium (assembly GCA_027483895.1). Lineage (GTDB taxonomy): Bacteria > Pseudomonadota > Alphaproteobacteria > Rhizobiales > Beijerinckiaceae > JAIXZO01. The sequence continues at coordinate 29,286 of JAIXTP010000026.1, read as the reverse complement.
GAGCGTCCCCTGCGGCCGATCCTCGAAAGCTTCGCCCCGCGCCGCGCGACGCAGCCCGCGATGGCCGCGCCCGCCGCGAAGGACGACAACCCCGCTCTCGGCGGCTGGCTGACCGACCTCCTCGCCCGCGCGTCGGAAGACGAGAAACCCGCCGCGCCGGAAGAGCCGCCCGCGACGATGGAACTCGTCTCCCGTCTGACGGCCGAGGCGTCCCGCCTGCTGCGTCCGGAATTGCTCGCCGCCTATTGGGAGATGCGGTCGACCGGCGATCGTCGGGCCACCTTGCGGACGGCCATGACGCTGGAAGGCGAATCCCGCGCGGAGGAATTCCGCCGCCGTTACGGCCGCGACGAATCGTTCCGGACGATCGCGGACGCCTATGTGGCCAAGTTCGACGATCTCCTGCACGAGATCCGCGACACGGAGCGCGGCCAGTCCGTGGTCCGCACCGCGCTCGCGTCGAACGAGGGCAAGGTCTACGCGATCTTCTCCTACGCCTCGGGCCGGATTTCCTGAGCCGAAGAGCGCCGTTACGCCGCTTGGGGGTGACCCGGGCGGCGAAGGCTCTGTCCTGAGGTCACGACTGCGAGCGCGTTCCGGTGAGCGCCTCGGGGTCCGCTTGGTCCGTCGCTCCGCTCAGCGGGCGACGGAGAGAACCCATCCGGTCAGTTGGGGCAGAAGCGCATCGAGCGCGTGATCGAACGCCGCGGCGGCCTCCGCGGGCGCGGCGGAGGATGCAGGGGCATCGGCTCGGAACGCGCGCGCCGCCACGATGCGGCCGCTCACGGCATCGATCACCCGCAGCGTCAGCTCGACCCGGGCCGACACGCCGTCCTCCACGACGAGTTCGAAGCGCTTGAGGTCGGCGCCGACGACGAAATCGCCGTTCAATCCGGTCCCGGTACGGCCGACGGCGAGGCCGCGATCCTCGAAGCCGCGGACGATCCGGTCCTGAACGAGGCGCGTCAGTCGCTCCGACCAGCGGCCGCCCGCGATCATTTCATAGCGTCCCGCGGCGAAAACGATCATCGCGTCGCCGTCGAGAGGCTGCATGGCGCCGGGCTCGGCGATCAGAATCTGACGGACGGGCACGCGAAGCCTTGCAGCCGATCCGCCCGGCTCGCCCAACCCGAAATTCTGTGCGGGCGGCGCGGAAGCGCAGCCCGCCGCGGTCAGAGCGATGGCGAGGAACGCGGCACAGCGGAGATCGGGACGCGTCAACCGAGCAGATCCTCCGGGGGCCGCGTTGCGGCCGGAATCGTCAGTACCGGCCATTGTATTGGGGCAAGGCGGGCTTGCTACCGAAAAGAAGCTGCTGCGGGTTCCGTTCCAGATCGCGCAGCACGCGGTTGAGCTCACCCAGCGTCCGCCGCCCCTCCGTCGTGAGGCTTTCGATCTCGCGCAGGCCCGCGCCAGTGACGCGGCCCACGCCGGTCGTCAGTTCCGCGGTGCGGCGGTCGAGCTTCTCCGCAAGTTCCCGGAAGGCCTTGGCGGTCTCGGCGAATTCGCCGAGCGTTCCCTTGGCTTCCGGAGAGCCGACGAACTGGTCGATATTTTTCAAAACGGAATCAAGGCGGTCCGCGGAAGTATTCAACTTCGCCGTCAACTCGCTCGCATTCCGCAAGGCCTCCGCCAGCGCGTCCCCGTTCTCGGCCAAGGCGTTGGTGAAACGCTCGACATTGCGCACCGTGTTGTTGATCCCGCCCTGATTGACGGTCATCAGGGCATCCAGCTTTCCGAGCACCTCGTCGGTCCGTCGAGCGATGGTCTGGGCGCTTTCGAGCAGGTTCTGGAATTCGGATCTTTCCGCCACGATGACCGGCAATTCGCCCTTGGGCGGCGCGGCCAGCGGCGGCGACGAGGGGCTGCCGCCCGCAAGCGCGACCGCGGCCGTCCCCGTCAGCCCCTGAAGCTCGAGCTTCGCGCGGGTTTCCGCGCTGATCGGCGTCTCGGGATCGACCTCGATGCGCGCGAAGACGCGGGAGGGGTTTTCCCGGTCGATATTGAGCTGCACGACTTCGCCGACCCGCAACCCGTTGAAGAGCACCGCCGAACCGCGGCTGAGCCCCGAGACCGATCCCGTGAACACCACGCGATAGGGAACGTAGCGCGAGCGCGCATCGTGGCCGGAGAACCACCAGACGAAGCCGAGCGCCCCGGCGACGACCGCAAGGGTGAAAAGGCCGACCAGCGCGTAATTGGCACGCGTTTCCATGATCCCTCTACCGTCCCGCGTTCATCGCTTCGGCCCTCTGGCCGTGGAAATAGGTCTTCAGCCACGGGTCTTCCGAAGCGAGCATCGTGTCGATGGTGCCTTCCGCGATCACCTTCCCCCGTCCGAGCGCCGCGATCCGGTCGCAGACCGAATAGAGGCTGCCGAGATCGTGCGTCACCATGAAGACCGTCAGCCCGAGGGTCTTCTGCAGCGTCGCGATCAGCTCGTCGAAATCGCCCGCCCCGATCGGATCGAGCCCGGAAGTCGGCTCGTCGAGGAACACGATCTCCGGATCGAGCGCCAAGGCGCGGGCCAGAGCGACGCGCTTGATCATGCCGCCCGAAAGCTCGGACGGGCTCTTCGATCCCACATCGGCCTTCAAGCCGACCATTTCCAGCTTGAGGTCGGCCAATTCGTCCATGAGGCGGGGCGAAAGATCGAGATATTCGCGCATCGGCACCTGAACGTTCTGGCGCACGTTGAGAGACGAGAACAGCGCGCCCTGCTGGAACAGAACGCCCCAGCGGCGTTCGAGGCTGCGATGCGCGCCCGGCGAAACGCGATCCAGATCCTCGCCGAAGACCTCGACGGTCCCGGCCCGCTTCTTCACGAGACCGACGATGGTCCGCAGGAGCACCGATTTCCCCGTGCCCGAGGCGCCGACGAAGCCGAGGATCTCCCCGCGACGCACGTCGAGATCGAGCCCGTCCATGATGATCTTCTCGCCGAAGCCGACGACGAGGCCGCGCACGCGGATGATCGGGTCCCTGTCGCCGGCGGAAAGTCCGTTCATCGCGCTCATGGTCAGTACCGGATCGCTGCGAAGAACATGGCGAAGAGGCCGTCGACGACGATCACCATGAAGATGGCCTTCACGACCGACGATGTGACCTGCCGGCCGAGCGACTCGGCCGAGCCCTTCACGGCGAGCCCTTCGATGGTCGCGATGATGCCGATTACCAGCGCCATGAAGGGCGCCTTGATCAGTCCGACCATGAAGGTGTTGAAGGCGATGGCGGCCTGCAGCCTTTCGAGGAACACGTCGCCGCTGATCCCGCCGTAGAGCGCCGCCACCACGCCGCCGCCCGCGAGCGCGGCGAGGTCGGCGATGAAGGTGACGAGGGGCAGGCCGATGATCAGCGCGATGAGGCGCGGGACGACCAGCACCTCCACCGGGTCGAGTCCCATCACCCTGAGAGCGTCGATCTCTTCGCGCATCTTCATCGAGCCGATTTCGGCCGTGAAGGCGGATCCGGAGCGGCCCGCGATCATGATCGAGGTCAGCAAAACCCCGAGTTCGCGCAGCACGAGGATGCCGATCAGATCGACCACGAACAGCGTCGCGCCGAAGCGCGTGAGCTGGAAGATCCCCTGCTGCGCGACGATGGCGCCGACGAGAAACGAGATCAGCGCGACGATAGGCACGCCGCGGAACGCCACCTGCTCCAGATGATGGACCACCGAGCGGTACCGGAAATGTCCGGGGTTCACGATCAGCCGGCCGAAGGCCGACATCACCTCGCCGAGAAAGGCGACGCCGCCCATCACGTCCTTGCCCGCGGACGCGACCGTCTCGCCGGTATCGGCCAGAACGTCGACGACGGTCCAGCCGGGTTTGCCGTCCGCGCGCGGGAATTCGCGATAGGCGATCTCTTCGAGAAGGATCTTCTGCCGCCTGTCGGCACCCTCGACCACGACGACCTTGCCGGCCGCCTCGATCTTGGCGCGGAGCCCGTTGAGAAGCCACGCACCCATCGTGTCGAGACGGTCGAGATCGCCGAGATCGAAGACGACGCGGCGGGCTTTTGCAGTCCGGCCTTCGATCTCGTGGGCAAGGCCTTCGAGCGTGCCGCCCGCGGCCGAAATCCAATCGCCGGACAGGCTCGCCCGGAGCGTCTCGCCGTCCTCTTCGATCCGACCGGCAGGTGGCCGCGCCATTTCGCTCCGACTGTCCGTTGAGACGTTCCGCAACGGGACATATCGTGAGAATCACGCCGAAGTCGAGGCAGGACGAGATGACGAGACGCTTGGGAATTTCGGTCGAGACCTGGCCGATCGACGGATCCTTCACCATCGCGCGGGGCTCCCGCACGGAGGCGATGGTCGTGGTCGTGATCCTCGAACAGGACGGCCGGCGCGGCCGCGGCGAATGCGTGCCCTATGCGCGCTACGGCGAGACGGTGGAAAGCGTCTGCCGCGCCATCGAGAGCGCGCGCGCACTCGTCACCGACGGTTGCGATCGGGAAGCCTTGCGCAAGGCGCTGCCGCCGGGAGCCGCGCGCAACGCGATCGATTGCGCGATCTGGGATCTCGAAGCCAAGCTCGCGGGCGTTCCGGCGCATGTGCTGGCCGGCATCGACCGTCTCGCCCCGGTCACCACCGCCTATACGATCAGCCTCGGCACCCCCGCCGAAATGGCGGCGGCGGCCGCGCGTGCGGCGGAGCGGCCCATCCTGAAGATCAAGCTCGGCGGCGGAACGGATGATCCGATGCGCCTCAAGGCGGTCCGCGACGCGGCGCCCGACGCCACCCTCATCGTCGATGCGAACGAAGGCTGGCGCCCGGACGGGCTCGCCGTCCAGCTTGCGGCTTGCGTGGAATACGGCGTCGATCTCGTCGAGCAACCGCTCCCCGCCTCCGACGATGCCGCGCTGGCCGATTTCGTCCACCCGCTGCCGATCTGCGCGGACGAAAGCGCCCATGTCGGCGGCGATCTGCGGGATCTCGTCGGACGCTACGACGCCGTCAACGTGAAGCTGGACAAGACCGGCGGGCTCACCGAAGCGCTGGCCACCGTGGCGGAAGCCGAACGGCTGGGCCTTGCGGTGATGGTCGGCTGCATGGTCGGCACATCGCTCGCGATGGCGCCCGCCATGCTGCTGACCCCGAAGGCCCGCTTCGTCGATCTCGACGGGCCGCTGCTTCTGGCCCACGACCGCGAAAACGGTCTGCGTTACGAAGACCGGCTCGTCTTTCCGCCGACGCCCGCGCTCTGGGGCTGAGCGAGCCGGCGGGCGACGAGAAGCGCCGCGACCCCGCAAAGCGCGAGCGGAAGCATCATCGCATAGACGCCGGCGCCGAGGCTTTCGACCATGCGTCCGACCGAGGCCGTAGCGCATGCGGAGACGCAGGCCGTCAGCCCCGCGACGAGACCCTGCGCCCGCGCGCGCTCGCTTTCGGGCACAAGATCGGCCGCCGCCGTCATCGTGCCGAGCAGCGTGGCGCCGAAGCTCACGGCATGCAGCGCCTGCAGCGCGAACGTCGCAGAAAGCCCCGGTTCCGCGGCCATCAACGCCCACCGCAGAGCCGCGACGCTTCCGCCCGCGATCAGCGGGAGGAAGACCGGAGCCCCCTTCCCGACCCGTCCGTAAAGCCTGAACAACAGGATCTCGGCGATCACGCCCGTCCCGATCAGCGCGCCGACGACCGTGGCGTCATGACCTGCGCCGGTCCAGAGGATCGGCGCGAAACCGTTCACGACGGCATGGCTCGCTTGGATGCAGGCGATGCCCACGGCGGTCCACAGATACGCCCGCGTCAAAGGTGCGCGGGCCGATGCGGCCGCGCGACGACGGCGCCCTTCGGACAGAGCGGCGAGGTCGCGCGACGTGACCGCGACGAGAGCCACGAGCGCGGCGCTGGCCGCCAGCATCGGCGGCACGGCTTCGGCCCCGAACCGGTCGATCAGAACGCCGGCGCCGAGCGTCGCCGCCAGAAAACCGATCGAACCCCACAGCCGGATACGCCCGAAGCGGCCCGATCCGCCCGCCGAGGCGTCGATCACGACCGTATCGGTCAAGGGAACGGCGGGCCCCGTGGTCACGGCCGCCGCGGCGACGACGAGGACGGCGACCCAGAGTGCACCCGTGCCCGCGGCCGCAACCCAGAGCGCCGCATGGGCGAGCGAGAGAAGGGCGAGCAGGCGCAGCGCCGCGATCCGGCGATCCGCCAGACCCGCGATCCAATAGGCCGAAGCGGCCCGGAGCACGATCGGCAGAGCGAGCACGAGCCCCACGGCACCGGGCGACAGACCGCGCGCGCTCAACCAGAGCGGAACGAAGGGGGCCGCGGTACCCAACACGGCGAATTGGAAGCCGTAGAGCATCGATGCGCGCACAAGCATGAAAGAAGAAGACATTTAAACCCTGCGTTGCACCCACTAACGACCGGTAAGGGAACGTTGAAACTTTTCCGCGAGACTTCCCGCGTTCTCAGTTGCCCGCGCGTTCCTTTTCCACCGTCGAGGCCTTCGCTCATGACCGACCGCGTGCATGATTCTCTTTACACCGAAGCCGATTATCGCGCGCTGGCGGAAGCGCTCGGCGAGACCGATCAGGGCCGCTGGTTCCTCGCCGAGCATGCGCGACGCGGGGGCGACGTGGACACTTTCCGGCTGCTCTCCTCGATCGAACGCCTGCAACGCGTCGCGGAAGAGCATACGTCGGGCGATGCGTTCCGGGGCTCCCGCGAATTGGAGGACATGTCGGCCGCCCTCGCCCAGATGACGTTCGACGTGATCGGCGCTCCCGATCCCGCCGACCGCCGCTCTCCCTACGGCCGGATCGGCCAGGATGCCGAACGGGCCTCGGACCTGGTCGCCGCCTCCGGCGACCGCATCGCGAATATCGCGACCGCCTTGGCCCAGCGCGGCGACGCGCACGTGGCGGAGGCCTTGCGGGGCGAAGTCGACGTGATCCGCGAGGCGCTCGCGGTGCATGAGGCGAATGCCCGCCGCATCGTCGCTCTGGCCGAGATCCTCGTCTATGCGCGCCGTCGTCTCGATGCGCTGGCCGCGGGCCCTGAGCCGGATTGGCTCACGGCCTGAAGGCTTTCCGCTTGCGGTCGCGGCAGGGAATGCGCAACGTGCCGCTCCTGTCGAAAGAACGAGCGGGATCGTCATCCATGGATCTGGGTATCGCCGGCCGCAAGGCCATCGTCTGCGCGTCGAGCCGCGGCCTCGGAAAGGCCTGCGCCATGGCCCTCGCCGAAGCGGGCTGCACCGTCGTCATCAACGGCCGGGACGCCGCCACGCTCGAAGCGACGGCCGACGAGATCCGCAAGGCCACCGGCGCGACCGTGGCCCCCGTGGTCGCGGACGTGTCGACGAAGGAGGGGCAGGACGCGCTGCTCGCCGCCTGTCCGGATCCCGATATCCTCGTGAACAACAACGGCGGGCCGCCGCCGAAGGATTTCCGGCAGATCGACCGCCCGGCCATGCTGGAAGGCGTGACGCAGAACATGGTCACGCCGCTCGAACTGATCCAGCGGGTCATCGACGGCATGATGCAGCGCCGCTTCGGGCGCATCATCAACATCACCTCGGCCTCCGTGAAGACGCCGCTCGTCGGCCTCGATCTCTCGTCGGGCGCCCGTGCGGGCCTCACCGCCTTCCTCGCGGGCGTGGCCCGCGAAGTCGCCCATGCGGGCGTGACGATCAACTTCATGCTCCCGGGCATGTTCGAGACGGACCGTCTGACGGGCAGCATCAAGCGCATGGCCGAGATCAAGAACGTTCCGGTCGACGCCATGCGCGCGGAGCGCCTCGCCACGGTGCCCGCGAAGCGCTTCGGCACGGCCGAGGAATTCGGCAAGGTCTGCGCCTTCCTTTCGAGCACGCATGCGGGCTACATCACCGGCCAGAACATCCTGCTCGACGGCGGCACCTTCCGTTCGGCCTTCTGAGGCGCGAGCCATGCGTCGCGTCGCCGGCCGCGTCACGGCCGGCGACCTTGGCCCGGGCCGCGATTCGGTATCCCCTGCCGTCGTCACCGCCCGCGAACCCCCGACCCTCCCGTGAACGCCATTCTCGGCATCGCCCTCAAGATCGCCTCGACGATCGCGTTCATCGCGATGTCGACGCAGATCAAGCTCGTCGGCGACGGCTATCCGCTCGGGCAGGTCGTCTTTTTCCGCGCCTTCTTCGCGCTCGTGCCGCTGCTCGTCTGGCTGAGCTGGCAGGGCGAGCTCATCGAAGTGGTCCGCACATCGAAGCCGAGCCGGCATCTGCGCCGCTGCATCGCGGGCACTTGCGGCATGTTCTCGGGCTTCGCGGGGCTCACGCTGCTGCCGCTGCCGGACGCGACGGCGATCGGCTATGCCGCGCCGCTCATCACCACGGCGCTCGCCGCCCTGATCCTCAAGGAAAAGGTCCGCGTCTACCGCTGGACCGCGGTCGCCATCGGCTTCGGCGGCATGATCATCATGCTGTCGCCCCACCTGTCGGGCATCGGCGAGATCCGCGATCTGCGGCCTGGCCCGGCGACCGGCGCTCTGGCAAGCCTTGCGGGCGCGGCCTTCGCCGCGGTCGCTGCCATCGAGGTACGCAAGCTCGCGCGGCTCGAAGAGCGTACGGGCGCGATCGTGTTCTATTTCTCGATCGTCACTTCGGGCGCGTCCCTCCTGACCGTCTTTCTCGGCTGGACCATGCCGACGACGCCCGACCTCATGATCATGATCGGTTCGGGCATCATGGGCGGCGTGGGGCAGATCCTGCTCACCGCGAGCTACAAGCACGCGGATGCGTCCGTGATCGCGCCCTTCGACTACATGTCGCTCATCTGGGCCCTGCTGATCGGCTGGTTCCTGTTCGGCCAGGTGCCCGAGCTGCAGGTCTTCATCGGCGCGGGCATCGTGGTCGCTGCCGGGCTCTTCGTGATATGGCGGGAACGGCGCCGCAGCCTCATGCTCCGGCGCGAGCGCGAAGCGGGCCACCACAGGCCGGTCTGAAGGGAGTTTCGGGACATGACCGCCATCGCCGTCACCATCGCCGGATCGGATTCGGGGGGCGGCGCCGGAATTCAGGCGGATCTGAAGACCTTCTCGGCCCTCGGCGTTTACGGCGCGAGCGTGCTCACCGCATTGACCGCCCAGAACACGCAAGGCGTCATCGCCATCCACGACGTTCCGCCGGATTTCATCCGCGCACAGATGGACGCGGTCTTTTCCGATCTCGCGGTGAACGCGGTGAAGATCGGCATGCTCTCCAAGGCCGCCGTGATCGAGGCCGTGGCGGCGGGCCTCGATGCGCGACCGCCGCTCCCCGTCGTGCTCGACCCCGTGATGGTGGCGACGAGCGGCGACCGTCTGCTCGACGCCTCGGCAGCGGGGGCGCTCGAAAGCGTGCTGATCCCCCGCGCGACGGTGATCACGCCGAACCTCGCGGAAGCGGCAGCGCTGACGGGCGAAGACATGGCCGAGACCGAAGACGCCATGCGTCGTCAGGGCGAGACGCTCCTGCGCCGCGGGGCGAAGGCGGTGCTGATGAAGGGCGGCCACGGCCGCGGAGACGAAAGCACCGATCTGCTGGTGACGCCCGACGGGGTGCTGAGGTTCACGGCCCGACGGATCGAGACGCGCAACACCCACGGCACGGGCTGCACGCTGTCCGCCGCCATCGCGGCGGGGTTCGCCAAGGGCCGCGATCTGGCAAAGGCCGTCGACGAAGCCAAGGCCTATCTCACGGCCGCGCTCGAGGCCTCGAAGCGCCTGAAGATCGGGCACGGGCACGGCCCCGTGCACCACTTCCATGCCGTCTGGCAGGCCTGAATGCCGAAACCGCTGATCAGGGCGCTTCTGGTCCTCTCGATCACCATGATCGTGAATTGGGGCATCCTGTTCTACAGTCTCGCTCTGTTGGCGCCCCGCATCGCGAGCGAAACAGGCTGGTCGGAAACCCTGATCTTCGGCGGCTTCTCGCTCGGGCTCCTGATGTCGGGGCTCTTCGCGCCCTCGGCCGGACGCGGGGTGGACCGTTACGGCGGCCGCGCCGTCCTGACCGCCGGGGCGCTGGCGGGAGCCGCAGGCTTCCTGCTCCTCGGCATCGCCGCGAGTCCCCTCGTCTATCTCGCGGCGTGGGCCGTCATCGGCGCCGCGATGGCGGGCGCGCTCTATGACCCGGCCTTCGCCACGCTCGCGCGCTTCGCGGGCGGCGACACCCGCCGCGCGATCTCTCTCCTCACGCTCGCCGGCGGCTTCGCCTCGACGGTCTCTTGGCCGCTCACGCATCATCTCCTGCAGACGCTCGACTGGCGCAGCGTCGCCCTTCTCTATGCGGGCGCCCTGGCCTTCATCTCGGTCCCCCTCCATGCTTTCGGCGTACCCTCCGAACGGGATCGCCCGACGGACCCCGTCGCGCCCGATCGGTCGGGCGCGCCTGCGCCCGCGCACGTCTCGCCCCGCCGCCGCCTCGGCACCGTCGGCCTGTTCGCGCTCGTCATCGCGGCGCACGGCTTCGTCACCTCGTCCTTCTCGGTCCATATGGTCCGGGTGCTCGATGCGCTCGGGCTCAGCGAGGGCGACGCCGTTCTCGCCGGCTCGCTCGTCGGGCCCGCACAGGTCGCGGCCCGTCTCGTCGAGATGCTGTTCGGCGCGCGCCTGCCTCCCCTCGGGCTGGGACTGGTCGCGACGGGACTGCTGCCGCTCGCCTTCGCGTTCCTGCTCGCCGTGAATGTCTCGACCGGCACCGCGATCCTGTTCGGCCTCGTCTACGGCGCCGCCAACGGCCTCATCACCATCGCGCGCGGGGTCGTGCCCTATGCGCTGTTCGGGCCCGTCGGCTACGGCAGGACGCTCGGCCTCATCGCCGCGCCCGCTCTCGCCGTGAAGGCCGCGGCGCCTATGATCTTCGCCGCTCTCCTCACCGTTTTCGGCATCCGGACGACGATGATCGTGGCCCTCGGCTTCGGCTTCGTTTCGGCGGCGGCGATGTTGCTGCTCGCTCTGCGCCCCTCTCCGGCCGCGCCCGCCGATCCCTCGCGATGACGCCGCGACGCGGGGTTGCTATAACCCCGGCGGGGATCGCCGCGATCGTCCGGGCGCGCCGCGCCCGTCGGGATTACAGGGGGCGCCCGAAAGGGCGTTGCGGGCTTCAGGGATGGGCGTCGAAGGCAAGGAAAAGGTGAAGGTCATGGAGACCGGCGCGCAGGCGCTCTCCGGACAGCTCGGCAAGACCATCCAGCGCCTTCGCAAGGCCTACAATCTCTCGCTGTCCGAACTGGCTGAACAGTCGGGCGTCGCGAAATCGATCATCAGCCAGATCGAGCGGAACGAGACCAACCCGACGCTGGCCACCATCTGGCGGCTGTCACAGGCGCTCGACGTCTCGATCGAGCGTGTCCTGTCCGTCGCCGACGACGATCCCTTCATCGAGAAGACCTCGCGCGGCGACACGCCCATCCTCGTCTCCGACGACGGCAAGGTGCGCCTCGGCATCATCGGCTGGATCAAGACCGTCGAATGGCTGCAATGGTACGACGTCCATGCCGACGCGGCCGGCGTGCTCGAATCGGACGCCCATCAACGCGGCTCGATCGAATGCCTCTCGGTGCTCGACGGCGAATTCGAAGTGGAAGTCGGCGGCGAGATCCAGCGCGCGAAAGCGGGCGAAACGCTGCGCTACCGCTGCGACCGCCCGCACATCGTGCGCAACGCGTCGGACAAGCCCGCGCACGCGACCATGGTCTGCATCCTCAAGGCCGCGGTGATGGACTGAAGGCCTCCGGCCCTCAGCCCTGCTTCAGTTTCGCGGCCGCGCGCGGGGCGTAATAAGTGAGAATGCCGGAAGCGCCCGCGCGCTTGAACGCGGTCAGGCTTTCCATCATCGCGCGATCGCCGTCGAGCCAGCCGTTGCGGGCCGCGGCTTCGATCATCGCGTATTCGCCGGACACCTGATAGGCGAAGGTCGGCACCCCGAAGGTCTCGGACACGCGCCGCACGATGTCGAGATAGGGCATCCCGGGCTTCACCATGACCATGTCCGCGCCCTCGTCGATGTCGAGGGCGACTTCGCGGATCGCCTCGTCCGTATTGAACGGATCCATCTGATAGGTGCGCTTGTCGCCGGTGAGCGTCTTGCTCGAACCCACCGCATCGCGGAACGGGCCGTAGAAGGCGGACGCGTATTTCGCGGCATAGGCCATGATCTGCACGTCGATCAGGCCCGCGGCGTCGAGGCCCGTGCGGATCGCGCCGATGCGGCCGTCCATCATGTCCGACGGCGCGACCACGTCGCAGCCCGCTTCCGACTGCAGGATCGCCTGACGCACGAGCACCGCGACCGTCTCGTCGTTGAGGATGCGCCCGTCCACGATCAGCCCGTCATGGCCGTGGCTCGTATAGGGGTCGAGCGCGACGTCGGTGAGGATGCCGATCTCCGGCACGGCGGCCTTCACGGCGCGGCAGGCGCGGCAGACGAGATTGTCGGGGTTCAGCGCTTCGGATCCGGTTTCGTTGCGCAGCGCCGGATCCGTATAGGGGAAGAGCGCGATGCACGGGATGCCGAGTTCGGCCGCCCTCTCCGCCTCCCGCACCGCCACGTCGATCGACATGCGCTCGACGCCCGGCATGGACGGAACGGGCACCCGGAGATTCTCGCCTTCGAGGATGAAGATCGGCCAGATCAGATCATCGGTCGTGAGAACGTTCTCCCGGACCAGACGACGCGCCCATTCCGTCTTGCGGTTGCGGCGCGGCCGGTGCGTGAGATCCAGACGACCGCCCGCGAGCGCCCGCGTTCCGTTGCCATGAACCGTCATCGTCTTGGAACTCCGAGGAGAAGATTGCGGAAGAATTGGTAGCATCTCGCCTTCTGCGTCGAAAGTACCGGCCCCTGCAGTCCCGGAATGACGGCCGCGCGCATTGACGGGAGCGGATCGCCCCGGAATATCTCACGCTCCGTCCCGACCGAGGCCTCCATGTCCGAAGAACCCGAAGTCCTCTGCGAAAAGTGCGGCAGCGCCGGCCTGATCGTCTTGAACAGGCCCAAGGCGCTGAATGCGCTCAGCCTCGCGATGGTGCGCGGCATGGCCGCGGCGCTCGATGCATGGGAAACCGATCCCGCGGTCACCCGCATCGTGATCACGGGCGCGGGCGAGAAGGCCTTCTGCGCGGGCGGCGACATCCGCAGCCTCCACGACTTGGGCAAAGCGGGGAAGCACGAGGAGGCGCTGACCTTCTGGCGCGAGGAATACGTCCTCAATCACCGCATCAAGACCTATCCCAAGCCCTATGTCGCGCTCGTCGACGGCATCGTGATGGGCGGCGGCGTCGGCGTCTCGCTGCACGGCACGTTCCGCGTCGCGGGCGACCGCTGGCTGTTCGCCATGCCTGAGGTCGGAATCGGCTTCTTCCCGGATGTCGGCGGCACCTACGCCCTGCCCCGCCTGCCCGGCGCGACCGGCATCTGGCTCGCGCTGACCGGCGCCCGCATCCGCCGGGCGGACGCGGTGGCGCTCGGCCTCGCCACGCATTCCGTACCCTCGGCCTCCATGGATGCGCTGCGCGAGGCGCTGATCGCCGGGGAGGACGTCGAAGCCGCGATCGCGCGTTTCGCGACGGCGGCGGAGCCCGCGCCTCACGCCCCGTCCCGCGCCGTCATCAACCGCTGCTTCTCCGCGCCCACCGTCCCCGAGATCCTCGCGAGGCTCGATGCCGAGGCGCCGCAGTCTGACTTCGCCGCCGAAGCGGCCGCGACGATGCGGACGAAGTCGCCGACGAGCCTGCGGTTGACCCATGAGCAGATGCTGCGCGGGGCGAAGCTCGACTTCGCTTCCGCCATGAAGCTCGAATACCGGATGGTCACGCGCATCCTGCAGGGCCACGATTTCTATGAAGGCATCCGGGCCGTGGTGATCGACAAGGATCAGAACCCGGTCTGGGATCCGCCCTCGCTCGACGCCGTCGCCGACTCGGCCGTCGCACGCTATTTCGAGCCTCTGCAGCAGGAGCTTCCGTTGTGATGAAACCGCGCGGACCGGGCCTCATCCTGCGCGCCGTCGCGGCTCTTTCGCTGGCGCGCGGACTTTTCACGGCCGCAGCCGTCGTCGGGCTGCGCGGCCCCGCCCCGTTCGAGACGCTCCCCATGGCGGAACAGGTGCGGACGGTAGCGCTCGGCGTCGCCGACCTCGCCGCCGGAACCGCCCTCTGGTTGCTCGCGCCTTGGGGCGTCATCCTGTGGGGCGCTGTCACGGCCGTTCAGGCCGCCGCGGCCGCCTTCGCCGGTTCGACCATCGCCATGGCGGGCCATATCCTCCTCGCATTGGCGGTCTATGCCGTCCTGCGCACGGCGCGCCGGGCGGAGGCAAGCGAAACGTTCCGGTTTTCGTGAATTTCATGAAGGATTCACCGTCGGAACTCGCAAGTTTCGATTCACCGTAAGAATTAAGCCCGAATTGAAGAGAAAGACCCGATTCATCGACCCGTACGATCACTGAATTGGTTTCAGAGTACCGGGTGTTTTCGATGAATCATGCTTTTAAGCCGACCGAACTCAATCACCGAGAACCTGAGGACGGCGAGGTTCACGACCTTTATCTCACCTCGATGTCCCTGATCGAGCGGCTGCATCGCAGGCTCCTGGACGTCATCCGCGACGAATTCGATCGGTGCGGCCGCAACGACATCAACAGCGTGCAGGCTTTGCTGCTCTACAATATCGGCGATCAGGAACTGACCGCAGGCGAACTGCGCACGCGCGGCTACTATCTGGGCTCGAACGTCTCCTACAACGTCAAGAAACTGGTCGAGACCGGATATCTCCATCATCAGCGCTCGCGGGTGGACCGGCGATCGGTCCGCATCAGCCTGACCCCGGCGGGTCGCGAAGTGCATGCCGTCGTCGCCAAGCTCTATGACCGGCAGGTGCGCACGGTCGAGCATGTCGGCGGCATCCAGCTCGACGATTTCCGCCGCATCAACGCCTCGCTTCTGAAGCTCGAGCGCTTCTGGACCGATCAGATCCGCTTCCGTCTTTGAACGAATGGACCTGACCCGCGTTTCCGCCCCATCTTGAGCTTCGGCTGACGGCGGGAGGCGGACGATGTTTCAATGGTTGAGCGACCCGGCGGGCTGGGCCGCCTTCACGACCCTGACCGCGATGGAGATCGTCCTCGGGATCGACAACATCGTCTTCATCTCGGTGCTGGTCGCGCGCCTTCCGAAGGATCAGGCGGACAAGGCGCGGATCATCGGCCTTCTGCTCGCGCTCGTCTTCCGCATCGCGCTGCTCTTCACGCTGACCTGGATCATCGGCCTGACCCGACCGGTGCTCTCGGGCTTCGGCTATGCCTTGTCGTGGCGCGACATCATCCTCCTCGTCGGCGGCGGCTTCCTGATCTGGAAGGCGACGCACGAGATCCATGCGGGGATGGAACCGGACCCGGACGAGAAGCCCGCTCCGGCCCCCGGCGCCTTTTTCGGTGCCGTCGCGCAGATCGCGGTCGTCGACATGGTGTTCTCCATCGACTCGATCGTCACGGCCATCGGCATGGCCGACGACCTCTCGATCATGGTCTCCGCCGTCGTGATCTCGATGGCGGTCATGTATTTCGCGTCCGGCCCGGTCGCCGACTTCGTCTCGCGCCACCCGACGACCAAGATGCTGGCGCTGAGCTTCCTCGTGCTGATCGGCGCGTCGCTGGTCGCGGAGGCCACGGGCCACCACCTGCCCCGCGGCTACATCTATTCCGCGATGGCCTTCGCCGCCGCGGTCGAGGCGATCAACGTGATCGCGGCGAAGCGGCGTCGGGCGGCTCGCGTCCGCGGCTCATGAGCGCGCCGTGGAAACGGCATCGGCGAGCGTCGGGGCGAAGGAGACGTCCGGCTCCCCGACGCCGTTCAGCTTCAGCATCCGAATGACGCCGGGAGCCGCGCCGCTGAGCACCACGCGCACGCCGTGGCGGCGGAGCTTTCCCGCAAGCGAGCCCAGCGCATGCGCGCCCGTCGCATCGCAGAAGGGCACGTCCGAGAGGTCGAGCACGAACACTTCCGGCTCGATGCCGAGCCGTTCGAGCACCGCGGTCACCTCGGAGGCCGCCCCGAAGAAGAACGGGCCCGAGAGCCGGAAGACCGCGACGCGGTCGTCTCCCGCGCCGGCCTCGGCGGTCGCCCCGTCGCCGTTCTCGGCGGGCAGGACGGGCATGTGCCCGCGGACTTCGACGATCGAGGCCATGCGGTGCATGAAGAGCAGCGAGCCCAATATCACGCCTGCCGCGATCCCCGTGGTGAGATCGTGCACCACCGTGAGGCCGAAGGTGGCGAGCAGGACCGCCGCGTCGCCGCGCGAGAGCCGCAGCACGAGCGCGAATTCCTCCCGCTCCGCCATGTTCCACGAGACCACGGCCAGAACCGCCGCGAGTGCGGCGAGCGGGATATAGGCCGCGAGCGGCGCTGCGAGGAGCATCAGCAGCAGCACGACGAGGGCGTGGATCAGCCCGGCGACCGGGCTCGTCGCCCCGGCCCTGATGTTCGTTGCCGTGCGCGCGATGGTGCCCGTGGCGCAGATGCCGCCGAAAAGGGCCGATCCGACGTTCGCGACGCCCTGCGCGACGAGTTCGCAATTGGAGCGGTGCCGACGCCCCGTCATGCCGTCCGCGACGACGGCGGACAAAAGCGACTCGATGCTGCCGAGCAGCGTGATCGCGAGAGCGCTCGGCAGGACCGCGATCAGCTTTTCGAACGAGAATTCGGGCAGACGCGGCGCGGGCAGCGCCGAGGGGATGCCGCCGAATTTGCTGCCGATCGTTTCGACCGGATGGCCGAAGCGCGCGACGGCGACCGCGCCGAGGCTCGCGAGCGCGATGGTGATGAGAAAACCCGGCCAATGCGGCCTGACGCGGCGAAGCCCCACGATCAGCGCGATCGAAAAGAGGCTGATTCCGACGGCCGCGGGGTTGAAGGTCGAGAGCGAATCCCGGATCGCCGCGAGCTTCGGCAGCAGCGCCGAAGGCTCCCGTTGCGCGAGGGTCAACCCCAACAGATCGACGATCTGGCTCGCGAAGATGATGACGGCGATGCCCGTCGTGAAGCCGACCACGACAGGATGCGGGATGAAGCGGATCACGGTGCCGAGCCGCAGCGCGCCGACGGCGATCATCATCAGCCCCGCCATTCCCGTGGCGAGCAGAAGTCCGTCGAAGCCGTAATGCTCGATGATGCCCGCGATGAGAACGATGAAGGCTCCTGCGGGGCCGCCGATCTGATAGCGGCTGCCGCCGAGAAGCGAGATCAGGAAGCCCCCGATCACCGCGGTGAAGAGCCCGGCCTCGGGCGCAGCACCGCTCGCCTTGGCGATCGCCATCGACAGCGGAATGGCGACCATCGCGACGGTGAAGCCCGCGAGCGCGTCCTTTCGCAGGCGGTCGAGCCCATAGCCCTCGCGCAGGCTGCTGACGAGCTTGGGCGTGAACTCGTCGGCGGGAGCGGCAGGCGGGATCCGAGTCGAGGTGGTCGTCATGACGGAACGATGACTCCTGCGGTCGGCCGCGCGAAAGCGGAATCCGGCATGGCAGCTGCGCGCGCGTGTTGCCGAAGGACCGGGGCCGCCCGATAACGACCGCCGAAAGATCCGAAATTCCGTCGGAGAGGACAAGCGATGGTCAAGGCGATCCGAATTCACGAGACGGGCGGCCCCGAAAAGCTGGTCTATGAAGATGTGGACCTCGCCCCGCCCGGCCCCGGCGAAGTGCGCGTCCGCCACACCGCCATCGGGCTGAACTTCATCGACATCTATTTCCGCACCGGCCTCTATCCGACGCCCCTGCCCGCGATCCCGGGCGGCGAAGGCGCGGGTGTCGTCGTCTCCGTGGGTCCCGGCGTCACTGGATTCGCGCCGGGCGAGCGCGTGGCCTATGCCACGGGCCCCGGCAGCTACGCCGAAGAGCGCAACGTCGCGGCGGGCGTGCTCGTGAAGCTGCCCGACGACATTTCCGACGAGACCGCGGCGGCGATGATGCTCAAGGGTCTCACCGCGCAATATCTCCTGCGTCGCACCTATCGCGTGAAGCCCGGCGACACGGTCCTCATCCAGGCCGCCGCGGGCGGCGTCGGCCTCATCGCGTCCCAATGGGCCAAGCATCTCGGCGCCACCGTGATCGGCACCGTGGGTTCGAAGGACAAGGCGGAACTCGCCGAGGCGCACGGCTGCGACCACGTGATCCTCTATCGCGAGGAAGACTTCGTCGCCCGCGTGAAGGAGATCACCGGAGGCGCGCTCTGCGACGTCGTCTATGACGGCGTCGGCAAGGCGACCTTCCCGGCCGTGCTCGACTGCATCAAGCCGCTCGGCATGTTCGTGAGCTTCGGCAATGCGTCGGGCCCCGTGGACGCCTTCAACCTCGTCCTGCTCATGCAGAAGGGCTCGCTCTTCGTCACGCGGCCGACGCTGTTCCATTACGCGTCCAAGCGCGAATGGCTGGACGAGATGGCGAAGGACCTGTTCGACGTCGTCCGCTCCGGCGCGGTGAAGATCCCGGTCCATTCCCGTTACAAGCTGGCCGAGGCGGCGCAGGCGCAGATCGCGCTCGAAAGCCGTGCCACCACCGGGGCGACGGTGCTTATTCCCTGAGCGGAAGCCGTGCCGCGCTGTGCGTAACCGCGTCGCGGCAGGCCTCCGTCCGTTGCGGGGGCACCGCGCCGCATGGTCTTATGGCGTCGGCCGAAAGGTCGTGTTCCGTCACCGACCGGGTTCCCGAGACCCGGTCTTTCCTTGAGAGGGCTCCGAATGGCGACGAGCGATACGCCGCTCGTGGCGATGCGCGGCATCGTCAAACGCTTCGGAGCGTTGGTCGCCAACGACCACGTGGATCTCGAACTGCATGCGGGCGAGATCCACGCCCTTCTGGGCGAGAACGGTGCGGGCAAATCCACGCTGGTGAAGATCCTCGACGGCCTCCTGCAGCCCGACGCGGGCGAGATCGTCTGGCAAGGCCGGCCCGTCGCGCTCGCGGGTCCGCAGGCTGCCGCCGCGCTCGGCATCGGCATGGTCTTCCAGCACTTCTCGCTGTTCGAAAATCTCACGGTCGCCGAGAACATCGCGGTCTCGCTGCCGGATGCCGGCGGTCCGCGCGCGCTCTCCGCCCGCATCGTCGAAGTCGGCCGCAGCTACGGGCTCGACCTCGATCCTGATCGCCCGGTCTGGTCCCTGTCGGCGGGCGAGCGCCAGCGCATCGAGATCGTCCGCGCGCTGCTGCGCGAGCCCAAGCTCCTGATCCTCGACGAACCCACCTCCGTGCTGACGCCGCAGGAGGCCGACGCGCTGTTCGTCACGCTCGAGCGCCTCGCGGCCTCCGGCTGCGCGCTGCTCTACATCAGCCACAAGCTCGACGAGGTGAAGCGCCTGTGCTCCCGCGCGACCGTGATGCGCGGCGGCAAGGTGGTGGCGGGCTGCGACCCGCGCCGGGAGACCGTGGCGCGTCTGGCGAGCCTCATGGTAGGCGCGGATGTCAAGCGCATCCGGCCCGCGGCGGCCCATCCGGTCGGCGCCGTGCGGCTCGAACTCAACAATCTGAGCCTCCCCTCCGCGGATCTCCACGGCGTCGATCTCGGCCGCATCGTCATGTCCGTGCAGGGCGGCGAGATCCTCGGGATCGCGGGCGTGGCGGGCAACGGCCAGTCCGAACTCTTCGCCGCCCTTTCGGGCGAGCGGCCGGCGCCCCGGGCCGAAGACGTCCTGATCGACGGCGTGCCCGTCGGGCGCGAGCCGATCGAGGCGCGCCGGCTCCGCAACGCCGCCTTCGTGCCCGAAGAACGCCTCGGCCATGCGGCCGCGCCGCGTCTCTCGCTTTCCGAAAACGTGGTTCTGTCGCGTCACGCGACGGGCGGCATCGTCCGGCGCGGCATGGTGCGGATGCGTGAAGCCAAGCGCATCGCGGCCGACGTGATCCGCGTCTTCGACGTGCGCAAGGGCAGCGAGGACCCCGCCGCCGGCACGCTTTCGGGCGGCAATCTGCAGAAATTCGTGGTCGGGCGCGAAATCCTCCGTGAGCCGGGCGTGCTCGTGGTCGACCAGCCCACTTGGGGCGTGGATGCGGGTGCCGCGGCGACGATCCGTCAGGCGCTCATCGATCTGTCCGCGCGCGGCTCGGCCGTCGTCGTCATCAGTCAGGATCTCGACGAGCTGTTCGAAATCGCGGACCGGATCGCCGTTCTGCATGCGGGCCGTCTGTCGGCCGCGCGCTCGGCGCGCACCACGACGCGCGAGGAGATCGGCGTCCTCATGGCCGGGGGGCATGCCGATGCGGCTTGAGCTCGTCCCCCGCTCCGACATCCCCGCCTATGCCCGGACTCTCGCTCCGCTCGCCGCGATCGCGGCCGCGATCCTCATCGGCGGCGGCGTGGTCGCGCTGCTGGGCCGTTCGCCGGCAGCCGCGATGGACGTCTATTTCCTGCAGCCCCTGAGCGATCTTTGGGGCCTGCAGGAACTCGCCGTGAAGATGGTGCCGCTCGTCATCATCGCGATCGGCCTGTCATTCTGCTTCCGGGCCAATCTTTGGAACATCGGCGCCGAAGGCCAGTTCGTCGTCGGGGCCATCGTCGGCTCGCTCGTGCCGCTGGCGACGCACGGGACCGAGGCGGGGCCGTGGGTCGTGGTGGTCGCGTTGGTGCTGGGAGCCGCGGGAGGGGCCCTTTATGCGCTCGTTCCGGCCTTCCTCCGCGTCTCGCTCGGCGTCAGCGAGATCCTGACGAGCCTCATGCTCGTCTATGTCGCGCAACTTGGGCTCGATTGGCTCGTGCGCGGCCCGTGGCGCGACCCGAAGGGGTTCAATTTCCCGCAATCGGTCGTCTTCGATCCCGGAGCGATGCTGCCGCCCCTCATCGGCGAAGGCCGCCTGCATGCGGGCGTCGCGATCGCGGTCGTCGCGGTGCTGGCGGCGTGGTTCATCTTCGGCCGGACATTGTTCGGCTTCGGCATCCGCGTCAGCGGCGAGGCGCCGAAGGCCGCGCGCTTCGCCGGGTTCGACGCCGAACGTCTGGTGCTCGCCGCCTTCGCGATCTCCGGCGGCCTCGCGGGGCTGGCGGGGATCATCGAGGTCACGGGACAGATCGGCCAGCTCAAGCCCTCGATCTCGCCCGGCTACGGCTTCACCGCGATCATCGTCGCCTTTCTCGGACGCCTGCACCCGATCGGCATCCTGTTCGGCGCCTTCGTCATCTCCCTCACGGTGATCGGCGGAGAGAACGCGCAGATCATGTTGAAACTGCCGCTCGATCTCACCACCGTCTTTCAGGGCGTGCTTCTGATGTGCGTCCTCGGGGCGGATGCCCTCGTCTCCAACCGCGTGCGGATCGTCCGCACGGCGCGCGCGTGAGGAGGCGGGCATGGGCCTGACGGAAGCCGTCATCCTCACCGTGATCGCAGCGGCGACGCCGCTCCTCATCGCGGCTCTCGGCGAAACCGTCGTCGAGCGCGCGGGCGTCCTCAATCTCGGCCTCGAAGGCATGATGGCGGTCGGCGCGTCCTGCGGCTTCGCCGCGGCGAGCATGAGCGGATCGACCGGCATCGGCATCTTTGCCGCCGTCCTCGCGGGGATGGCGCTTTCGGCCGTCTTCGCCTTCCTCACATTGGGCCTCGCCGCCAATCAGGTAGCCTCGGGGCTGGCGCTCACCATTCTCGGCCTCGGCCTGTCGGGCATCATCGGCGCGGGCTTCGTCGGCACGCAGCGCAGTCCGGTGCCGCGCGTCGAGATCCCGGGGCTCTCGGACCTGCCTTACGTCGGCAAGATCCTGTTCGGCCACGATCCCTTCGTCTACGCCGCGATCGCGCTGACGGTCGCCTGCGCGTGGTTCCTGAACCGGTCGCATCGCGGCCTCGTGCTGCGCTCGATCGGCGAAAATCACGTATCCGCCCACGCGCTCGGCCTTCCGGTGCTGAAGGTGCGGCTCGCCGCCGTCCTGTTCGGGGGCGCCTGCGCGGGGCTTGCGGGCGCCTATCTCTCGCTCGTCTACACGCCCTTCTGGTCCCCCGGCATGACGTCGGGCCGCGGTTGGATCGCGCTCGCGCTGGTCGTCTTCGCCTCCTGGCGGCCCGCGCGCGTCATGGCGGGCGCGCTGATCTTCGGCGGCGCCACCGTGCTGCAGCTTCACGCGCAGGCGGCCTCGCTCGGCCTTCCGTCGCAGGCGCTCGCCGCCGTTCCCTATCTCGCCACCGTCGTCGCGCTCGTCCTGATGTCTCTCGGGCGCGGCCGGTCTTCCGCGGTCCCCGGGTCCTTGGGCATGCCCTTCGTCCCCGACCGATGATGATCCGACCTCAGGCCGAAGCCGGGCGGGACGCCGGCTCTCGGTCATGATCCCGTCCCGAACCGGAGCGCTTGCATGAAGACCCTCCTCAAACTCGCCGGAGCGTTGGCCGTCGCCGCCGCTCTTTCGGCGCCCGCCATGGCGCAGGAGAAGCTGAAGATCGGCTTCATCTATGTCGGCCCCGTGGGCGACCACGGCTGGACCTATCAGCACGACGTCGGCCGCAAGGCGATCGAAGCCGCCTTCCCGGGCAAGGTCGAGACGACCTTCATCGAGAGCGTGCCGGAAGCCGATTCCGAGCGTTCGATCGAGCAGCTCGCCCGCACCGGCCACAAGCTCATCTTCACGACCTCCTTCGGCTTCATGGAGCCGACGCTGAAGGTCGCGGCGAAGTATCCGAACGTGATGTTCGAGCACGCCACGGGCTACAAGCGCGCCAAGAACGTCGCCACCTATTCGGCCCGCTTCTATGAAGGCCGCTACGTGCAGGGCGTGATCGCGGGCAAGATGACGAAGTCGAACGTCATCGGCTATGTCGGCGCCTATCCGATCCCGGAAGTCGTCTCGGGCATCAACGCCTTCATGCTCGGTGCGCAGAGCGTCAACCCGAACGTGAAGATCAAGGTCGTGTGGGCCACCACGTGGTTCGACCCGGGCAAGGAAGCGGACGCCGCGAAGGCGCTGCTCGCGCAGGGCGCCGACGTCATCACGCAGCACACGGACAGCCCCGCTCCGCTGCAGCAGGCCGAAGCCGCCGGCAAATTCGCCTTCGGCCAGGCCTCCGACATGATCAAATACGCCCCGAAAGCGCAGCTCTCGGCCACCCAGAACAGCTGGGCGCCCTATTATGTCGAGCGCGTGCGCGCGGCGCTGGAAGGCAAGTGGCAGAGCCAGGACGTCTGGCACGGCCTCGCCCAGGGCATGCTCCGCATGGCGCCCTACGCCAACATGCCCGACGACGTGAAGAAGCTGGCGCTCGAAACCGAAGAAGGCATCAAGAGCGGCAAGATCCTGCCCTTCAAGTGCCCGGTGTACGCGCAGGACGGCAAGGAAGTGGAGTGCAAGGGCAAGGGCACGCTCGACGACGGCCAGATCCTGAGCATGAACTTCTACGTGAAGGGCATCGACGACAAGCTCGCGAAGTAAGCCCTCACGGGTCCCGAACATACGAAGGGCGGCCGAGAGGCCGCCCTTTTTCTTTGGCGTCCGGGCCCTGCTCGCGCAGACCGCCGACGTCATGACGCAGCACACGGCCGACACCGCTCCGCTGCAGCAGACCGAAGCCGGCGGCGAATTCGTCTTCGGTCAGGCTTCCGACATGCTCGAGTACGCCCCGAAGGCCCGGTTTTCTGCGGCCCGGAACAGCCGGACGCCCAACCCTGTCGAGCGCGTACGCGCAGCGCCGGAAGGCGAGGGGCGGAGCCGGGACGACCGGCACGGCCTCGGCCGCGCCATGCTCCGCATGGCGCTCCGTGCGGACATGCCGGACGACGTGAAGAAGCCGGCGCGGCTCTCGAACAAACGAAGGGCGGCCGAGAGGCCGCCCTTTTTAGCGTTCGCCGTTCGATGATGGCTCGAAGGGCTGATCAGGGGTTGAATTCGAAGTGATCCGTCAAGCCGTAGATCGGATGCGGGTCCGGCCTCTTGGGCATGCTGAAGATCCCCAGAACCGCCGAGATGATCGTAAAGAGCGCCGCCGCCGCGGCGACGTAGGGAGCCGCAGGACCGGCCAATAGCGAGGCGAGGCCCAGCACGCCCGCGGTTACCGACATGGCTCCTCCCGCCACCGTGACTCTTCCTTGAAGGGTATCCGTCCGCTTGGAACCGTCTACGATCTGGCCGATGCCGATCGCGATATCGCCCAAGCTCAAGATACCGCCCCCAAATTTCGCCACGCTCGTCCGCCGAGCTTCCGCAAGCTTCGAGTACAACTGTCCCTCCGGCGTATCGGGGCGCGCACCGGAAAGCGGAGCCATGATGTCGTTGAGCTTCGTCGTCGAATAATTCGCGATCAGATCATCGACTGAATCCCGCAGTCCCTGACCGAGCGAGATCGTATTGGCGGCTGTCTCCGCGGCTGCCTTCACGAAGGGCTTTTGAAAGAATTCCGGCGTCAGAAAATCCATCATACCTTGCGGAAGAACCCGCCTCATGAGCGCCGAATTTGACCCCGGCAGATTCGGCATGATGTCGTTGAACGCATGACCCAACCCCAACATGTAGAACGATTCACCGACAAGCCTCGAAATACCTGCCGCATCCGTGCTGATTTTCTCGTTCTTGTTCCACGAGTTCACAACGACGGAAGACAACAAAAGCGCGGTGACGGCGAACTTTGCTGTTTTACCCGTATGCTTTGCCAGATCTTTGATAAAATCGCTGACTTTCGGGATTCCCACTTGGCCGAACGAACCCACGGTGCGGAGATAGGCGACCATCGACCGCAACGATGAGTCGAGAGCAATCTGGTCGTACAAGCGCTGCTGGGTTTCGGCATCGTAGGTCTTGAGGTTCCCGGCGGCGAAATAGCCGTCGACGACGGTTTTCATGTCCTTGAGATACTTCTCCTCGTCCTCCGGACTCATCTTGGCCAGCCGATCAAGGAGTTTCGTGAGCTCGAACATTCCGTATCGGTCCGCCGCGAGATTCATCTCGTTCCGGTTCGACAGGATCCAGCCTTGTACCGGATCAAGAACGGCCAAAGCATTGAGGGAGACGGCCCTCCCTTGCTCCGTCGTCAAACTACGGTCCGCCTCAAGGTATTGGAGCGCAGCGGTACGGAAATCGTCCAGATCCATCTTGCCGTATTGCTCCGGACGGGTTTTGAGCAATCGCTCCATCACCTCCAGCTTGAGATAGCCGAGAAGCACATCGGGTTCCCCTTGGAACGCGGACGTGCGCGCGATCACCCGGAAATCCGAGTACGGATTATCGATGGAGTTGTCGATGTAGGGCATCGAAGCGGCGGGGTCCAAGTTCATCAACCTCTCCGCCACCTCCCATTTGCGCTGTTCCCACCATTTCCGAAGCAGACCGGGGTCGGTGGTTCCGGCAGGCACGTCGCCGGATGGACCGAACCACGCCAACAAAGTCCGCAAGGTTCCGCTTTCGGCGTGATCCAGCAGAGTTTGCATATGGCCTTGGAATCGGTCGACGGGACTGCCGAGAGGCAAGCGTTCATCGAACTGGAGCCTGTAGGAGCTCGCGTCGTTCATGCCCAGATAGTAGTCCCAAAGCCCGATGACCTCTCTGGCTATCAAGAAGTTGACATCGCGATCCTTGTTAAGTTTCGTGAGCGTCAATTCATCTTTCTGAAGGAATATTCTCGCGCGGAGGTAGAGATCGTGAATATGCTTCCGTTGCTGCTCGTTACCGGCACGATAGATGGCGGACCCGATGAGCCAACTGAGATACAACTCCGTATGCTCGAATTGCGGGGGAGGATCGTTATTCCACGTATCCTTGTCCTGCGGCATGAAAAAGCCGTACACCCAGTTCCTATAGTAGAACAACTTAGCCAGCATTGAATCGAAGTCCGTAGCCCCTCCCGCCACCGGATACTTTTCTACGAAACGATCGTAAGTGACTTTGATTGCGTGATTTCGGTTATGTCCGATCCAGCTTTGCTCACCCAGCATGAAATTCGCGACTGTATTGCCGTACGCTTCCATTCGGCTGACAATCTTCGCATATAGTTCCGCGCTGCCATAGTTCTGAATGAGGTCCAGCGCATGATAGTAACCAGCCGGATCGGTCCGGCAATATTCTGCGATTTCCTTATCCGAGCCTGCCAACTTATTGACGGCAATGGTCTGCATCCTCTTGTAAATAGACTCCTCGAAGTCGTCGGCACCTTCATAAGTTCCGACGAGTCCCATGGCAGCACGGAAGTCATCGCTATTCGACTTATATCGGTCGAAAAGCGCGGCGTCGTCACCCTTCAAAAAGTCTTGCGCAGAATACAGACGGTCGAAGAATGCTAAGACCCAATTGTTGTTGCTCGTCTTATTCAATTCGGATTGGACATACCTGACCGAAGCAACCCGTTTCATCCATGCGGTCGCTTTCAAATCGGTGGGATCGGTCGATCCCGTTTCGATCGTATAAATCCAGCCTAGCCGCCGGATCACGGCAGCGTGCTTCTCACCGTAGGTCGCATGTGTACCGCCGGGCACGTATTTGCCATAGAGCTCGACAATCAGGTCGCGGAGAATTTGATTATATTGATCGAAATGCCGAGATCCCTCTTGCGGGTTATCGCAATACCATTCCCAATTCTGATGCTTATAAGTAATTATATTGTCTCGAACGGACCGATTAACAATGTTATTGACGATATACCGGTAGCGAATGGATCCGAAATTGAGGTTCGGCGCCTTCTGTGGCTCTCCTATTTTTCGAATGGCCAACAAATCCAAGACAACTCCGTCTTGAAACTCGATTTTTTCGAGCTGGCGATTTTTCGCCATTCCGACGACGGTGATGTAGCCGCCTTCCATGGAAAAGACGATGTCTTTGCCGGAGATGAAGGGGACGATATCCATCGCCCGCTTCGTCAGGAAAGCGAGAGTGTCGGTCCCCGCACCGCCGCCGTCCGCCAGCACGCCCGTGGCGGTCGTTTCGACGATGAACCTGTCGTCTCCGGCCTCGCCGCTGAGTTTGTCGAGACCGGCTTCGAAATAGAGATGATCGTTCGCGTCGCCCCCGAACAACTCGTCTTCCCCCGCGCCACCGCGCAGGGTGTCGTTGCTCTCATTGCCGAAAAGCGTGTCGTTGCCGTCGTCGCCGCCGATCAGGTCGTCCTCGGTTCCGCCGTGAAGGGCGTCATTACCCGCCCCCCCGTAGACCGTGTCATTGCCTTGGTCGCCGCCGATCAGGTCGTCCTCGGTTCCGCCGTAAAGAAGGTCCTCACCGGAATTCCCGTAAAGCGAGTCCTTGCCTTCGTTTCCGTGAAGCGTGTCGTTGCCTTCGTCGCCGGCGATCAGGTCGTCCTCGGTTCCGCCGTGAAGCGCGTCATTAGCCGCACCCCCGTAGAGCGTGTCCCTGCCGGTGCCGCCCCACAGCTGATCATGCCCGGCATCGCCCGCGAGCATGTCATTGCCGTTGTCGCCCGTCAGAGTGTCGTTCCCGCCGCCGCCGGACAGAGAATCGTCACCCCCGTTGCCTTCAAGCCTGTTTTGGAAATCGTCGCCGATGAGCGTGTCGTTCCCGGCGCCGCCACGGATCCACTCGATGCCGGTCAGCGTATCGCCGTTGGCCCGACCGAACCGGCCTATGGCACCGGCCAGAAGGCTCACATAAAGTCCGACCGTGGCCCCGGAATAATCCGCCAGATCGAAGCCGGCGCCCCCATCGATGCGGTCGGCACCGTTGGAGCCCATGATCGTGTCGTCGCCGTCAACTCCGATGGCGGTGTCGTTTCCGTCATTGCCGTCCAGGACGTTCGCGGCCCCGTTCCCGGTCAATGAGTCGTCGAAGAGGCTCCCGACCAGATTCTCGATGTTCGTCAAAGAATCGCCGAGCGCATCGCCGCCCGTATTCACTCCCCCCGGAGCCAGGCTCACGAAAACGGCTGCACCCGACGACAGATACTGCGCAGTGTCGACGCCCTCGCCGCCGTCGAGAATGTCGGCACCGCTGCCACCGATGAGCACATCGTTGCCCGTACGGCCGATGATGATGTCGTCGCCCGCTTCGCCACGCAGCGTGTCGTCGCCGGCTTGGCCGTCGAGGAAGTTCGCTGCGGCATTGCCGGTCAAGAAGTCGTTCCCCGAGCCGCCGATGACGCTTTCGAAGCCGGCCAGCGTATCGGTCCCGATATCGATGCCCGAGGCGCGAAGCGTGGTCAGATCGACCGTCACCGAATTCGTCGCATAAAAATAAAAGAGCGTGTCGTTCCCTTCCCCGCCGTCGAGGCTGTCGTCACCCGCATCGCCGATGATCGTGTCGTTCCCTTCACCACCCAAGAGCGTGTCGTTCCCCGCACCGCCTACGAGGCCGTCGTCGCCCGCCCGGCCCTCGAGACGTTTCGCTGCGGCATCACTCGTAATGGTGTCGTTCCCCGAGCCGCCTATGACGTTCTCGAAGCCTTCCAAGAGATCAATGCCGATATCGTTGCCCATGGCGCGAAGCGTCGTCAGGTTCACCGTCAGCGCGCTCTTCGCAGCCGAATAATCGAGCGTGTCGTTCCCGGCGCCGCCGTCGAGGCTGTCATTGCCCGCATCGCCGATGATGACGTCGTCGCCCCCTTCGCCGCGAAGCGTGTCGTCGCCCGCCCGGCCTTCGAGGCGGTTGGCTGCGGCGCTGCCGATCAACGAGTCGTTCCCGGAGCCGCCGATGACGTCCTCGAAGCCCGTGATCGTATCGGTTCCGACATCGACCCCGCCGGTCATGACCGAGGTCGCCAGGTTCACCGTCAGCGCACTCGTCGCAGCCGAATAATCGAGCGTGTCGGTTCCCGCACCGCCGTCGAGGCTGTCATTGCCCGCGCCGCCCGAGACCGTATCGTTCCCTTCACCGCCCGAGGCCGTGTCGTTCCCGGCGCCGCCGTCGAGGCTGTCATTGCCTGTATCGCCGATGAGAGAGTCGTCGCCCCCCTCGCCGCGCAGCGTGTCGTCGCCCGCCCGGCCGTCGATGAGGTTCGCCGCGGCATCGCCCGTCAAGGAATCGTGCCCCGACCCGCCGATGATGTTCTCGAAGCCAGCCAGCGTATCGTTGCCGATCTGGATGCCCGACGCGCGACCCGTCGTCAGGTTCACCGTCACCGGGCTCGTCGCGCTCGAATAATCGAGCGTGTCGGTTCCCGCACCGCCGTCCAGGTTGTCGTCGCCGGGATCGCCGAAGACCGTGTCGTTCCCCGCACCGCCCGAGAGCGTGTCGTTCCCCGCGCCGCCGTCGAGGCGGTCGTCGCCCGCATCTCCGATGAGAGAGTCGTCGCCCCCCTCGCCGCGCAGCGTGTCGTCGCCCGCCCGGCCGTCGATGAGGTTCGCTGCCGCGTCGCCCGTCAAGGAATCGTTGCCCGAACCGCCGATGATGTTCTCGAAGCCGCGGATCGAATCTCC
>JAIXTP010000002.1 GCA_027483895.1 Hyphomicrobiales bacterium | reverse complement strand
GTGGTCGCGACGCTGGGCACGGGCGACGACGAGCAGTTCATCGACTCGCTCGAAGGCACCTACAAGGAGACGTTCCTCCTTCACTACAACTTCCCGCCCTACAGCGTGGGCGAGACCGGCCGCATGGGTTCGCCCGGCCGCCGCGAGATCGGCCACGGCAAGCTCGCCTGGCGCGCCATCCACCCGATGCTGCCGCCCCATCACGAGTTCCCCTACACGATCCGCGCGGTCTCGGAGATCACCGAGTCGAACGGCTCGTCCTCGATGGCGACGGTCTGCGGCACCTCGCTCGCCCTCATGGACGCGGGCGTTCCGCTCCGTCGTCCGGTCGCGGGCATCGCGATGGGCCTGATCCTCGAAGGCGAGCGCTATGCGGTGCTCTCCGACATCCTCGGCGACGAGGACCATCTCGGCGACATGGACTTCAAGGTCGCGGGCACCGAGGCGGGCATCACCTCGCTGCAGATGGACATCAAGATCGCGGGCATTACCGAAGAGATCATGCGCGTCGCCCTGACCCAGGCGAAGGACGGCCGCCTGCACATCCTCGGCGAGATGGCCAAGGGTCTGTCCGGCGCCCGTCAGGAGCTCGGCCAGTACGCCCCGCGCATCGAGACCATCAAGATCCCGGTCGACAAGATCCGTGAAGTGATCGGTTCGGGCGGCAAGGTCATCCGCGAGATCGTCGAGAAGACCGGCGCCAAGATCGACATTTCCGACGACGGCACCGTGAAGGTCGCGTCCTCGGATCTCGGCTCGATCACCGCCGCCCTCAACTGGATCAAGTCGATCGCTTCGGAGCCCGAGATCGGCGTCATCTATGACGGCACCGTGGTGAAGACGACCGACTTCGGCGCCTTCGTGAACTTCTTCGGCGCCAAGGACGGTCTCGTCCACATCTCGCAGCTCGCCCCGCAGCGCGTCGCCAAGGTCACGGACGTGATCAAGGAAGGCGACAAGGTGAAGGTGAAGCTGCTCGGCTTCGACGAGCGCGGCAAGGTCCGCCTGTCGATGAAGGTCGTCGACCAGGAGACGGGCGAAGACCTCGAGGCCAAGCAGAAGGCCGAGGCCGAAGCCGGCGAGTGATCGCCTCGCTCAGGGCATGAACGAAGGGCGGCCGAAAGGCCGCCCTTTTCCGTTTCAGTGGAACCGGCGCGTCCGGCCGCCGGCGTCGATGTCGGCGATCGCCTCGCGCAGGCCGCGCAGATGCGGGTTGATCGACAGCGCCACCTGGAAAGCCGCCTTGGCCTCGGGCCAGCGGCCGTGACGCAGGCAGATCTGCCCGAAGCCGGAAATCGCGCCGAAATGGCGGGGCTCCAGCAGCAGCGTCTGCTCGATGCCGAACAGCGCCTCGTCGTCGCGCTCCTGCACGAAGGCCAGCGTCGCGCGCTTGTTCCACGCTTCCGACCAGCGGGGCCGCCGCACCACGAGCCCGTCGAGAATGCCCGCTGCGGTCTCGAAGTCCTCGGCCGCCATCGCGTCCACCGCGGCCGCCATGGCGCCCGCCGCGTCCGCGTCCGGGTGGGAAATCCAGAGCGCCCAGATGAGATCCAGCGTCTCGCTCGGCGGATGCGAGGGATCGGGCCGGGCGAGATCCTTGAAGAGGGCGGTGAGCCGCCGCGGCAATTCCGGCGCAGGACGTCGCTCGTCCAAGGTCATCACCAAGGCGAAGACCTCGTCGATGCGGCCGTCGATCGGCTCGAGAACGTCCTCCTTCATGGGGAGGCCAGATAGGGCGCCCTCACGTCCCGGCCAGCCCGGGGGAGCGGCCCCGGCATGCGATCAGCGCGCGGGACGCAGCGGAATGATCCTCGGCCCGTCGGGACCCTCCCCGACCTCGGCTTCGATTCCGAAAGCGTCGCGGATCGCCTCGGGGGTGAGCACCTGCGGCGGCGGGCCCTGAACGGCCGCACAGCCGGGCCGCAGAAGGGTCACGGTATCGGCGAACCGGGCCGCGAGCCCGAGATCGTGGAGCACCGCCAGCACGATCCGTCCGCGCCGCGCTTCCGCACGGAGCGCTTCCATGATGGTGAGCTGGTGAAGCGGATCGAGGCCCGAGGCCGGTTCGTCGGCCAGCAGCAGCGCCGCCTGCGTGGCGAAGGCGCGGGCCAGAAGGGCGCGGGCCCGCTCGCCGCCGGAAAGCTCCGTCACGGGCCGATCCGCCATGGCCGTCACGTCCGTCCTGCGCATGGCGTCTTCGACTGCGGTCCGGTCGAGGTCCGAGGCACGGTCCAGTGTGGCGCCGTGAGGCGTGCGCCCCAGCATCACGACCTCCCGGACCGGCAAGGGCCAGTGCACCTCATGGTCCTGCGGCAACCAAGCGACGGCGCGCGCGCGTTCCGCGCGTCGCATGCCCGCGACATCCGCCTCGTCCAGCCGCACGCGGCCTTGATGCGGGATCAGTCCCGCGATCGCACGCAGCAGCGTCGACTTGCCCGCGCCGTTCGGGCCCAGCACCGTGTGCAATTCGCCGGGGCGGAAGACGAGGTCCACGCCGTCGAGGACGAGGCGACGACCGAGCCTGACCCGAAGGCCGGAAACGACGAGCCCCTCCCTCATGCCGCGCCCGCCGCCATGGCCGCGCGGCGCCGCGCGACGATCCAGAGGAAGAACGGCACGCCGAGAACGGCCGTCACCGCGCCCACCCGCAATTCCGTGGTGGAGGGGATCAGCCGGACCGCGAGATCCGCACCGAGCGTCAGCAGGGCTCCGATCAGGGCCGACGGCCACAGGATGCGGCCGGGATCGGATCCGAACAGGCCGCGGGCGAGATGCGGCGCGACGAGCCCCACGAAGCCGATCGCGCCGGAGACGGCGACCGACGCTCCCGTCCCCAGCGCGACGGCCGCCACGATGACGGCACGTGTGGCCGCGACCGGCCGGCCGAGACTCGCGGCGGTCTCCTCGCCCAAGGCAAGAAGGCGCAGCGCCTCGCCCTGCCGCAGCATCAGCGCGCCCGCCACCAGTGCGGCGGGTACCGCCAGAGCCACATGGCGCATGGACCGGTCCTCGAAGGAGCCGAGCAGCCAGAATACGATTTCCGTCACCGCGAACGGGTTGGGGGAGAGGCTGATCACGATCGAGCTTGCGGCGGCCGCGAGGCTACCCACGGCGAGGCCGGCAAGCACGACCACCGTCACGCTCGCCTCCCGGCCCGCGACCAGCACGACGAGCACCACCGCCGAGAGCGCGCCCGCCACCGCGCCCGTGGGCAGCATCCAGGAGACCGCCTCCGCCGCCCCGAGATAGAGCACCGCGACGGCGCCGAGCGCCGCGCCCTGCGGCGCGCCGAAGACGGCGGGATCGGCGAGCGGGTTGCGGAGCAGCCCTTGCAGCGCGGCGCCGGACAGGCCGAGCACCGCCCCGACGGTGACGGCGAGGATCATGCGGGGAAGGCGGATCTCCCGCACGATCAGCCCCGCCGTTCCCGGTTCGCCGAAAAGTCCGGCGAGGACGGCGCGCGGGGCGAGATCGGCGGCGCCGGCGAACAGCGATCCGAACGCCGCGACGAGCACGGCGCCGAGAAGGATCGCGGAGCCCGCCCGCATCCTCATCCCGCGCGGCCGTTCCGGGCGATCACCACTTCGCCCTGATGCCGGCATAGGCCGAACGGCCCGGCGTGCCGTAATTGCGCACGGTCTCGTAATGCGCGTCGGTCAGGTTCTCCGCGCGCGCGAAGACCGAGAAGGTGTCGTTCACGCGGTAGTTCGCGAACACGTCGAGCCGCGCATAGGGCGCGAGGCGGACGTCCTCGGTGCTGCTGACATAGTCCATCCGGTGGCCGACCATCGTGACGCGCGTTTCCACTTCGAGATCGCGGATGCCCGTGTAGACGAGGCCGATCGAGCCCTGATGCTGCGGCCGCAGAAGCAGCGCCTTGCCCTTGTCGAGATCCTCGGCGAGCAGGAACGTGTAGGTGCCCTTCGCACGGAAGAGGCCCGGCAAAAGGCCGAGATCGACGGAGGTTTCCACGCCCTTCGTCTCGGCCCGGTTCACGTTGTAATACTCGCCTTGATAGGTGGGCGAATATTGCAGGTCGCGCCAGCCGATCAGATCCTTGTAGCGGTTGAAGAACACGCTCGCCGAAGCCGTTCCGAGGCCCGCCGGGAGCTTCTGGTCGATGCCGACGTCGCCGCCGATGCTGGTTTCGGGGCGCAGCGCGGTCGGTCCGGACGTATCGGGCCGATAGGGGTTGTAGAGCTGGTAGAGCGAAGGCGCCTTGGCGCCGGTCCCCAAGCTCGCCCGAAGCTTCGTGCCCGTTTCCTCGATCGTGTAGGCCGCCGTGCCGCGCCAGGTCGCGAAGGTTTCGGAGGTGTCCACCGCATCGATGCGCCCGCCGAGAGAGATGACGAGCGCTTTGCCGATCGGCAGGCGATGAAGCGCGAAGATCGAGTTGGTCGCCTGCGAGGCCTCGACGTCGATCGTCTTGGTGCCGCTTCCGCGCGGCGTCGGTTCGTTGGTGTTGAGGATCGTCTCCGTCTCGGTTCTCACGCCGAGCGTGGTCGTCCCCCAGTCACCGAACTTGGTGTCGTTCTGGATCTCGGCGCCGTAGCGGTCGCCGCGATAGTCGTAGGCGGTCATGCTGGGGGCGTAATAGGAGCCGGTCCGGCGGTCCGTGCGATGCGCGAAGAGCGTCACGGTCGTGCGATTGCGCTGGTCGAAGGAATCGACCGTTCCCTTCACGAAACCCTGCGTGACCAGCGCACGCTGGCGGTCGAGCGGGTCGTCGGCGGTCGAGTCGTCGTAATGCGTGTTGCTGAGATAGCTCGCGAAGCCCGTCTCGATCTCGACGCCGTCCGCGGGCCTGAACGAGAACCGGCCCGTGCCGGCGAATTTGTCGGTCGAGTCCTTCTCGAGCGATGAGGTCAGGCCGCTCGTGATCCGTCCGATGCGGTAGCCGTAACGGGAGAACCCGTCGCTGTGCAGTCCGGTAAGGGCGAGCGAGTAGGAGACCGCTTCTGTCCCGCCCGAAACGGAGGCCTTGGTCGAGGCCGTGCCGTAGGAACCGCCTTCGACCATCGCTTCGGCCTTCGGCCGGCCGGAGCCCTTGCGCGTGATGATGTTGATCACGCCGCCCATGGCGTCCGAGCCGTAAAGCGCCGATTGCGGCCCGCGCAGGATCTCGATCCGCTCCACGTCGGTCGGCAGGACGTGCCCGAAATCGAAATCCGCGGAGATCTGGCTCGGATCGCCCGCCCGGATCCCGTCGATGAGCACGAGCGTCTGGCCCACGCTTCCGCCGCGCAGAGAGACGCCGCTGTTGCTCCCGTGACCGCCGCGATCGGACACGGCAAGGCCCGGAGTACCGCGTAGAATGTCGGCCAAGGGAGCGTTGCCCCATTTCTCGATGTCCTCGCGCCGGATCACGGTCACGGCGCTGCCGGTGCTCGAAAGCTCGGTCGGCGTGCGATAGGGCGTCACGACGATCTCGTTGGAGCTCGTCTGGGCCGCCGCCGGCAGAACGAAAAACAGGGAAAGAGCTGCGCCGGCCGTCAGCGGCCGGCACCGGAACGGTGCAGTCATAAGGTCCTCCGTCCGGCCCGCCGCCGGATTCAGGGTTGCGTTGCGCGCCGGCCGGTCTCCTGGCTCGCGGGTCTACGCCCTTCCTCCGCCTTCCCGATCCCGAAGGGACCAGTGGCGATGGGAGGAGGCTCGCCGCTCACAGTTGCGGGGGCAGCTGCGGAATCGGACCTCGGTCCTCACCGCATTCCCGTTTCACCCCTTGCGGGGCACCGTCGCAGATGAGAGTCATAGCCCCGCGCGGGGGGCGTCACAATCCGGATGAGACCGCTTTTTCATTATCCGATGGACTCGGTCCGGGCCGGTCTCGTCGCGGCTGCTCTCGCCGTCCTGCCGGCCGTTCTCCAGCCGGCTACCGCCGCGGCCGAACCTCCCCGACGCATCGTCTCGATCAATCTGTGCGCCGATCAGCTCCTTCTCGCGCTCGCCGATCCTGCGAGCATCGCGGGCCTCAGTGCCATGGCGCGCGACCCCGAATATTCCCATGCGGCCGAAACGGCCCGCGCCTTCCCGCAAGTGCGCGGCGGGGCGGAGGACATCCTGACCCGCGGGGCGGATCTCGTTCTGGTCGGCCCTTACGACGACCGTTACACCCGGGCCGCACTGGCGGCGCGCGGCATCCCCGTCGAGGTGATCGGACTTTGGACGTCGATGGACGAAGGCCGCGTGCAGATCCGCCGCTTGGCCGATCTTCTCGGCCGCAAAGAGCGCGGCGAAGCCCTGCTCGCCGAGATCGACGCAGCGCTCGCACGGCTGCCGCGGGTCGGCCCCGGCGTTTCGGCTCTCGAACTCGAAAGACGCGGCTGGGTCCCCGGCGCCGGTACCCTCGTGCACGACGTCCTGCGCCGCATGGGGTTCGCCGACGGCGCGGAGGCCTTGGGCATGGGCGGCGGCGGCTTCGCCTCGATGGAGCGGCTGATCGCTGCCGCGCCCTCCATGGTCGTCCTCGACCGGGATCTGCCCGCCGCGGAGGATCAGGGAACCGCATGGCTTCGGCATCCGGCCTTGGCCGGAGCGCTTCCGCCCGCGCGGCGGCTGATCGTGCCCTCGCGCCTCTCCATCTGCGGCGGTCCGTCGACGCCCGAGCTGATCGACGGCTTGGGCGCTCAGGTCCGGCGGGCGCAGGACACAGGCGTCATTTCACGGTGAGGGGCAGCCCGGCAACGGTGAGGATCACGCGGTCGGCCCGCTCCGCGATGCGCTGATGCAGCCGCCCCGCCGCGTCGCGGAAGGCGCGGGCGAGGGCATTGTCCGGCACGATCCCGAACCCGACTTCGTTCGAGACCAGAACCGAGGGGCCGCGCACGGCCTCGACCGCATCGAGCAGGTCGTCGCACGCGGCTTCGAGGTCGCGGCCCGCGCAGAGAAGATTGGAGAGCCAGAGCGTCAGGCAATCGACCAGGATCGGCGTGCCTGAGGGTCCGACCGCCCGCAACAGCGCGGGCAGCTCGTGAGGCGCCTCGCGTGTGTCCCAGCCGGCGCCGCGATCCGCCCGGTGGCGGGCGATGCGCTCCGCCATCTCTGCGTCGAGCGCTTCCGCCGTCGCGATGTAGATCCACGGCGCGGGAAGCGCCGTGATCAGTCGTTCCGCATACCGGCTCTTGCCGGAGCGGGCGCCGCCGAGGACCAGCGTCAGGCGCTCCACGGCGGCGTCGGATCAGGCCGCGGAGGCGGCGCGGGCGCGCTTGCGGTCGTTGGGGTCCAGATGGACCTTGCGCAGGCGGATCGACTTCGGCGTGACTTCCAGCAGCTCGTCGTCCTGGATGTAGGCGAGCGCCTTTTCCAGCGTCATCCGGATCGGCGGGGTGAGGCGCACGGCCTCGTCCTTGCCGGCCGCGCGGACGTTGGTGAGCTTCTTGCCTTTCAGAACGTTCACTTCGAGGTCGTTGTCGCGGGTGTGCTCGCCCACGATCATGCCCTGATAGACCTTCCAGCCGGGCTCGATCATCATCGGGCCGCGGTCTTCGAGGTTCCACAGCGCATAGGCCACGGCCTCGCCCTGATCGTTCGAGATCAGCACGCCGTTGCGACGGCCCTGGATCTCGCCCTTGAACGGCGCATAGCCGTGGAACAGGCGGTTCATGATTGCCGTGCCGCGCGTGTCGGTCAGAAGCTCGCCGAGATAGCCGATGAGGCCGCGGGTGGGAGCGTAGAACACGAGACGCAGGCGATTGCCGCCCGAAGGCTTCATCTCGACGAGATCCGCCTTCCGCTCGGCCATCTTCTGCACGACGACGCCGGAATGCTCCTCGTCGACGTCGATCACGACCTCTTCGATCGGCTCCAGCGTCTCGCCCGCGTCGTCCTTCGACAGAACGACCTTCGGACGCGACACGGCGAGTTCGAAGCCCTCGCGGCGCATGGTCTCGATCAGGATCGCGAGCTGCAATTCGCCGCGGCCCGCCACCTCGAAGGAATCCTTGTCGGCGGATTCGGTGATGCGCAGCGCGATGTTGCCTTCGGCCTCCTTGAGGAGACGGTCGCGGATCATGCGGCTCGTCACCTTGTCGCCTTCGGTGCCGGCGAGCGGCGAGTCGTTCACGCGGAATTGCATGATCACGGTCGGCGGGTCGATCGGCTGCGCGGTCAGCGGCGCCTCGACCGACGGGTCGCAGAACGTGTCGGCGACGGTGCCCTTCACGATGCCGGCGATGGCGACGATGTCGCCCGCCGACGCTTCGTCGACCGGCAGGCGCTCGAGGCCGCGGAAGCCGAGCACCTTGGAGATGCGGGCCTGTTCGACGACGTTGCCCTGCGCGTCCAGCACCTTGATGGTCTGGTTCGGCTTCACCGTGCCGGATGTGATGCGGCCGGTGACGATGCGCCCGAGGAACGGGTTCGCTTCGAGAATGGTGCCGAGAAGGCGGAAGGCGCCCTCTTCGGTCTTCGGCGCATGCACGTGCTTGAGCACGAGATCGAACATCGGGGCGAGATCGACCTGCGGACCTTCCGGCTTGTCGGCCATCCAGCCCTGCTTGGCCGAACCGTAGAGGATCGGGAAGTCGAGCTGCTCGTCGGTCGCGTCGAGCGCGGCGAAGAGATCGAAGACCTCGTTGATCACTTCGGTCGGCCGGGCTTCCGGCTTGTCGATCTTGTTGATCGCCACGATCGGGCGGAGGCCGAGCTTCAGCGCCTTGCCGACGACGAATTTCGTCTGCGGCATCGGGCCTTCCGCGGCGTCGACGAGCACGATCACGCCGTCGACCATGTTCAGGATGCGCTCCACCTCGCCGCCGAAATCGGCGTGGCCGGGCGTGTCGACGATGTTGATGCGGGTATCCTTCCACATCACCGCCGTGCACTTGGCCAGAATGGTGATGCCGCGCTCGCGCTCGAGGTCGTTCGAGTCCATGGCGCGTTCCGCGACGCGCTGGTTCTCGCGGAAGGTGCCCGACTGGGCGAGCAGCTTGTCGACGAGCGTCGTCTTGCCGTGGTCGACGTGCGCGATGATCGCGATGTTGCGGATATCCATGGTCTTTCCCGGAAAAACGACGAGCCCGGTTCCACGAAGAAACCGGGCGGAAGGGCTTCGAGCCGAGCCGGGAATATAGTCATCGGGCCGTCGGGCGCAACGAAGAAATCGCTGCACTGCAAACGTCAATGCGTGAAGAGCGCCCGCCTTTCGCGGATCGCGGCCCTCACATGGTCGAGCCCGAGGCGCGCGGCGATCAGCCGGCCGGTCTCCTCTTCTTCCTCGGCGGCCCGTCGCATGACCTGCAGGAGGATCTCGTCCGCCTCGGCTTCGATCGCCTCCAACGCCGCGATGTCGGGGGCCTTGCGTGCCGCCTGCAGCAGTTCCATCAGCCGCTCCGACCGGTGTTCGGCCGCATCGACGCGCGACCGGCGCCGCGTCCAGAGAGCCGCGCCTCCAGAGGCGACGAGGCCTGACGCCATCGCGCCGAGATAGATCCAGTCGATATATTTGTCGATGAAGCCGAGTTCTTCGCCGTCGAGATAGATCGCCGCCCCCGGATGGACCGGGTGGCGCGCCGCGATCCCGGTATCCGGCGCCTCGAGCCCGATCGCCGCGGGGGCCGCCTCGGCGAGGTCCCGGCGGTGCTCGAACAGCGTCCGGGTGAGTTCCGTCACGGCCGCCGAACTCACATCGACATCGGCCACGAGCCGGAAGGTCACGCCCACGGTGGGGAGCGGGAGCCCGGGCAGCGCGGGCGTGGCGCCGTAGCTGCCGCGCGGGATCTCGATCGCCTCGAAGGACGGGTTCCGTTGTGCGAAGGCAGCGGCCTCGCGGATGGGAACGAAGGTCGGCACGGCGCCCGTGAACCGGGCGACCTCCTGAACGGCATTGGTCACCAGCGCCCCTGCGGGCGGCCCGATCACCATCACCGCGTCCACTCGGCCGTCCCGGAGCGCCGGGCCGATCTCCTCGGGCTGCAGCCCCACCCGGCGGACCTGCGCGGGCGTCATTCCGTAAAAGGCGAGAATCGTGTCGAGCATCCGTTCGTTGAGGGGGCCGAGCCGCAGAACGCCGATGCGTCGGTCCAGAAGATCGGGCATTTCGATGATCCCGTTCCGGGCCGCGGCGAGAAACACGGCGGCATTGCGGGACAGGATGGCGACGGTGCGCGCGTCGTCGGGCATCGCCACGTCGCTGCGCAGGATCGCGATCTCCGCCTTGCCCGCATCGATCATGCGTGCGGCGTCCTCGAAGCCCTGCACCGGAACCGGCTTGAGGCGGACGGACGCTTCCTCGCGGACCATGATCTGGGCCAGCGCCGGAGCGATCTTCGCATGTTCGCTCTGCGCCGGACCCACCGCGAGCCGCAGCATGGTGGGCCTGAGGATCAGCGAAGCGCCGTAGCCGAGCAGCACGACGGTGGCCACGCCCGCGAGTGCGGCGAGCAGAACCCGAAGAGGGGGGCCGGTGCGCTTCATCGTCACCGAAGCTAAGGTCCCGACGCGTGCGACGCAACAAAGTCCCG
Organism: Hyphomicrobiales bacterium; assembly: GCA_027483895.1. Lineage (GTDB taxonomy): Bacteria > Pseudomonadota > Alphaproteobacteria > Rhizobiales > Beijerinckiaceae > JAIXZO01. Next base: position 180,631 of record JAIXTP010000002.1, on the reverse strand, counting down.
TCCGGGCCTTGGTCGGCGGCGATCGAGGCATATCTTGGCCCCATGCGCCCGACCGATCTCCTGAGCATCACCCCGGCCGGTCTGTACTGCGCACCCGGCGGCTTCCATATCGATCCGGTCCGGCCCGTCCCCCGCGCCTTGATCACGCATGGCCACTCCGACCATGCCAGGGCGGGTCACGGGGCGGTGCTGGCCACCGCCGACACGCTCGCGATCATGGGCCTGCGCTACGGCGAGGGTTTCGCCGGGTCGACGCAGGAGGCCGCGCTCGGCGAGGCGATCCGCATCGGCGACGTCGCCGTCCGCTTCCATCCGGCGGGGCACGTCCTCGGTTCGGCGCAGATCGCGGTGGAGGCGGGCGGCCTGCGCATCGTCGCATCCGGCGACTACAAGCGAGCGGCGGATCCGACCTGCATCCCGTTCGAACCCGTCGCCTGCGACGTCTTCATCACCGAGGCCACTTTCGGCCTTCCGGTGTTCCGGCATCCGGACGTGCGCGACGAGGTCCGCCGCCTATTGGCTTCGGTGCGGCTCTTTCCCGAGCGCGCGCACATGGTCGGCGCCTATGCGCTCGGCAAGGCGCAGCGCCTCATCGCGCTTCTGCGCGAGGCCGGCCATGACGGCCCGGTCTACATCCACGGCGCCTTGGAAAAGCTCACGGACTTCTATCTCTCCCGCGGGGTCGACCTCGGGGAGATCCGCAAGGTGACGGCCGCCGATCAGGCGGCGCTCGCGGGCGCCGTGGTCATCTGCCCGCCCTCCGCGCTGCAGGACGTCTGGTCGCGCCGTTTCCCCGATCCCGTCACCGCCTTCGCTTCGGGCTGGATGCGCGTCAGGGCCCGTGCCCGGCAGCGCGGCGTCGAACTTCCTCTCGTCGTCTCCGACCATGCCGATTGGGACGATCTCTGCCGCACCATCGAGGAGGTCGGTGCCGGCGAGATCTGGGTCACGCACGGTCAGGAGGATGCGCTCGTCCATTGGTGCGCGTCCCGCGGCCTGCGCGCTCGTCCGCTTCACATGATCGGCTACGGCGACGAGGGCGAGGTCGAGCCCGGCGAGGCGGAGGGCGCGCCCGCATGAACCGCTTCGCCGCCCTGCTGGACCGTCTCGCCTACGAACCGCGTCGCAATGCCAAGCTGCGCCTGCTCGCCGACCATTTCCGCACCGCCGCCGATCCCGAACGGGGCTATGCGCTTGCGGCCATGACGGGCTCTCTCTCCTTCGCCGCGGCGAAGCCCGGCATCATCCGCGCGCTCATCGCGGAGCGTACGGATCCGGTTCTGTTCGGCCTGTCCTATGACTATGTCGGCGATCTCTCGGAGACCGTCGCGCTGATGTGGCCCGCGCCGCCGCACGCTCCGGAGGACGAGCCGCCTTCGCTCTCCGAGGTGGTGGAGACCTTGGCCTCGATCGGCCGGACCGAACTGCCGTCCCGCCTTGCGCGCTGGCTCGACGCCCTCGACGAGACGGGGCGCTGGGCGCTCCTCAAGCTCATCACGGGCGGGCTGCGCATCGGCGTCTCGGCCCGCCTCGCCAAGACGGCGGTGGCCTCGCTCGGCGGGTTCGATCCCGACGAGATCGAGCATGTCTGGCACGGTCTCGAACCGCCCTATGTTCCGCTCTTCGCTTGGGTCGAGGGCCGCGGCCCGCGCCCGGTCTCGCAGGATCCCGCACCCTTCCGCCCCGTGATGCTCGCCCATGCGATCGAGGATCGGGATTTCGAGACGCTCGATCCCGCCGACTTTTCCGCCGAATGGAAATGGGACGGCATCCGCGTGCAGGTCGTCTCCGGCACGGATGCGGAAGGCCGCGTCCGGACGCGGCTCTACTCCCGCACCGGGGAGGAGATCACCCGCAGCTTCCCGGACGTCTGCGAGGCGCTTCACGGCATCGAGGCCGCGATCGACGGCGAATTGCTCGTCGTCCGCGACGGCCGCGTGCAGAGCTTCAATATCCTGCAGCAGCGGCTCAACCGCGCGGCCGTGACGCCGAAGATGATGACGGAGTTTCCGGCCGCCGTCCGCGCCTACGATCTTCTCGCCCGAGACGGCGAGGATCTCCGCCCGCTGCCCTTCGCCGAGCGTCGGGCGAGGCTCGAGGCCTTCGTCGCGCAAGCGGGGCGGGATCGGCTCGATCTGTCTCCCGTCGTGCCTTTCTCGGATTGGGAGGGCCTCGCCGAGGCCCGTCTCTCGCCCGCGGCCGCGGGGGCGGATGCCGAGGCGGTGGAAGGCATCATGCTCAAGCGGCGCGATGCCGCCTATCTGCCCGGCCGTCCCAAGGGAGTCTGGTTCAAATGGAAGCGCGACCCGCACGTCGTCGACGCGGTGCTCATGTATGCGCAGCGCGGCCACGGCAAGCGCTCGTCCTTCTATTCGGATTACACCTTCGGGGTCTGGCGAACGGGGGCTGCGGGGGAAGAGTTGGTGCCCGTCGGCAAGGCCTATTTCGGCTTCACCGACGAGGAACTGCTGCAGATCGACCGCTTCGTCCGCAAGCACACGGTCGACCGTTTCGGGCCGGTGCGGGAAGTGATCCACGAGCCGCATGCGGGTCTCGTGCTCGAAGTCGCCTTCGAAGGGCTGGCCCGGTCGACCCGGCACAAATCGGGTCTCGCGATGCGTTTCCCGCGCATCTCGCGTCTGCGCTGGGACAAGCCGCCCATCGAGGCCGATCGGATCGAGACTCTCGAACGACTTCTCGCCGAAAACAGAACCGATCGAGCTTCCGAACCGTAAACCCGACGAACCCATCTCAGGAGCATCCTCGCCCATGGCCGTCCGCATCGCTTCCGGTCTTCTCTTCCTGTTGCTCGCCGCGTCCATCGTCTGGGCGTTCAAGGCGGCGCCGTTCTGGGAGAGCTTCGGAGCGATCTCCGGCAACGCGTGGGGCAAGGTCACGCTCATCGATCTCTACAGCGGCTTCTTCTTCGCCGCGGTGGTGATCGGCATCGTCGACGGCTTCTGGGTCGGCGTCGTCTGCTTCGTGCTGCTCTGCGTGCTCGGCAACGTGGTCAGCCTCGCCTGGCTCGCCTGGCACGGCTTCACGATGCTTCTGTCGCTGGCCGAACGGTCCTGACCGGGCCGCGGCCGCCTTCCCAAATCCCGCGCTCTTCGCCTTTCGTCGATTCCCGCACTTGCGAGCGGACGGGAATGACGAAAAGATGATGAAAAAGCTCTTCGGGGGGAGGGGTATCGTGTCGTCACAAGAAATCAGGATCCTGATCGCGGACGATCATCCTTTGGTTCGCGGCGCATTGCGCGAAGCGGTCAAGGGCGTGGCTCCGGGCAGCGCCGTCATCGAGGCGGGCGCGTTCGAAGAGGTCGCGGCCACGCTCGGCGAGCACGGCGATCTCGATCTCGTTCTTCTCGATCTCACGATGCCGGGCGTGCAGGGCTTTTCGGGCCTCATGTATCTGCGGGCGCAATATCCGGGTACGCCGGTCATCGTCGTCTCCGGCAATGAGGACCGCGGCGTCATCCGCCGCTGCGTCGAGTTCGGCGCCTCGGGCTTCATCCCGAAATCCGTCGACGTCGAGAGCATGCGCAGCGCGATCCGTTCGGTATTGGACGGCGGATCATGGACGCCGGCGGATGTCGATCTGAGCACGCCGCCCGATCGCGAGACCAGCGACATCGTCCGGCGTCTCGGCAGCCTGACGCCGCAGCAGGTGCGCGTGCTGATGATGCTGTCCGAAGGCCTGCTCAACAAGCAGATCGCCTACGAGCTCGGCGTCTCGGAAGCGACCGTGAAGGCCCATGTCTCCGCCATCCTGCAGAAGCTCGGGGTGGAGAGCCGCACGCAGGCGGTGATCGCGGCCTCGAAGATCGCCGCGGGGCAGTGGTCGCCCCAGGCGGCCTGATCCTGCTGTTGCCCGATCCACGCTTGCACTTGCGCCCGGCGCCTTCCGCGACGACATAGGTCTCGGAAGGAGACATCATGTCGAACGACGGATTTCAGCGTCTTCTGGGCGGCCCTCCGGGTGCCGTGCTCGCCAGACTGGCCTTCATGTCGGTTCTGGTCGGCGCGTTTCTCGCGGTGCTGGGCATCACGCCGCCGGACCTCTTCCATGCGGTCCGCGAACTCTTCCACCGGGTCTTCGGCTTCGGTTTCGAAGCCCTGCGCGAGGCCGGCCGCTATTTCCTCTACGGCGCCATGATCGTCGTGCCGATCTGGCTCGTGCTGCGGATCCTCGGGCGCTGATCAGGCGCCCGGGAGCCCTTCCACCGGCCGTCGCGTCCACTCCGCCGCCTTGCGGCCGACGAGCGGCGCCGTGCCCGTGAGCCCTTCCGCGCCGATCCGGTCCAGAAGCCCCCGCTTGATCCGCGTCACGAGTCCCGGCCCCTCATAGACCAGTGCCGAATAGAGCTGGATCAGGGTCGCACCCGCCTCCATCTTCGCGAAGGCCGCGTCGGGCCCGTCGATCCCGCCCGCGCCGATCAGCGGAACGCGTCCTTCGACGCGCAGGAATGTCTCGGCCAGCATCCGCGTCGATAGCGGGAAGAGCGGCCGCCCGGACAGACCCCCCGTCTCCGCGCGCGTGCCCGAGCGCAGGGTCGAGGGCCGCGAGATGGTGGTGTTCGACACGATGATGCCGTCCACGCCCCGCTTCAGTGCCACGGCCACGGCCGCGTCGAGATCCGAGAGCGCGAGATCCGGCGCGATCTTCAGCAGCACCGGCTTGCGCCCGTACCGCTCCGCCGCCTCGTCGCGCGCGGCGACGGAGCGGGCGAGAAGGTCGTCGAGCGCCGCTTCGTGCTGCAGGTCGCGCAGGCCCGGCGTGTTCGGCGAGGAAACGTTCACGGTGAAGTAGCCGGCGAGATGGGCGAACGTCCGGATCCCGGCCGCATAATCCGCCGCGCGGTCCTCGGAATCCTTGTTCGCGCCGATGTTCACGCCGACGATGCCGGGGCGGTTCTTGCGCGCTTCGAGCCGGGCGAGCGCGGCCCCATGGCCTTCATTGTTGAAGCCGAGCCGGTTGATGACGCCCCCGTCCTCCGGCAGCCGGAAGATCCGCGGCAGAGGATTGCCGGGCTGCGGCCGCGGCGTGACGGTGCCGATCTCGGCGAAGCCGAAACCGAGCCCCAGCATGGCGTCGGGCACTTCCGCGTTCTTGTCGAAACCCGCCGCGATGCCGATCGGGTTCGGAAAGCGCAGGCCGAAGGCCGTGACCGCAAGGCGCTCGTCGTCCGCGGGCGGCGTCCGCGGCGGCATCATCCGCAACGCCTTGATGGTCATTCCGTGGGCCGTCTCCGCATCGAGCGCATGCAGAAAGGGCCGGGCGAGCGCGAAGGGATCGATCATGCGGAAAGGTCCGGAAAGCGATGGGCGCCGTCGGCCGCGAGCGGCAGCGGTTCGACGCGCGTGACGGCTGAAAGCGGCAGCTCCGCGTAAAGATGCGGGAAGAGCGCACCGCCGCGCGAGGGCTCCCAGCGCAAGGCGGGCCCGAGCCGCGCCTCCTCGATCGAGACGAGCAACAGGTCGGACTGCCCGGCGAAATGCTTCGCGGCCGTCTCGCGCACCTGTTCGGCCGTCGAGAAATGGATGTAGCCGTCGGCGAGATCCACCGGGGCGCCGCGGAAGGTTCCGGCGGCCTCGGCCTCTCGCCACATGGCTTCGGGGCAGATCTTGTAGATCGTCATCACGCGCTCCTTGCCCGCAGATAAAGGCCGGACGGGGATGCGATCAACCGGCCGAGGGTGTTATCGTAGCGGAATGCCGACTTCGGTCTTGCGAAATTATTCCCTTCTGATGATAGTTATCCTCATTGTTTTCGATCACCAACGGCCGGCCTGACCGGCGAAAAGGCGCATCATGCTCACCCATGCCGAAATCTGGGGCGCGATCGACGCGATCGCCGCCCGGAACGGATTGACCGCTTCGGGCCTCGCCCGCAAGGCGGGGCTTGATCCTACGACCTTCAACAAGTCGAAGCGCATCACCCCGGACGGCCGGCAGCGCTGGCCCTCGACGGAGTCCGTCGCCAAGGTTCTGGAAGCGACCGCCACCGATCTCGACGCCTTCATGGAAGTGGTCTTCGCGCTGCGCGGCATCCGGCCCGGGCGCTCCATCCCCCTGGTCGGGCTGGACGATGCCGGCGATCTCTCCCTCTTCGACCGCGACGGCGCGCCGGTCGGAAAGGGCTGGAACGAGGTGAGCTTCCCCGGCACCGGCGAAGAGCGCGTCTACGCGCTCGAAATCACCGGGACCGAGGCGGCCCCCGTCTTCCGCGAGGGGGACATTCTGGTCGCCGCGCCCAAGGCGTCCACCCGCCGCGGCGACCGCATCGTCGTGCATTGCCGGTCCGGCGAGGTCATCCTTGCGGAACTCAGGCGGCGCAACGCCAAGACGCTCGAAATCCGCCCTTTCGGCAAGGAAGAAGAGCGCGTGCTCGACGCGAACGACGTGGCCTGGGTCTCGCGCGTGCTCTGGGCGAGCCAGTGACTCAGACCGCCAGAAGCACGCCCCGCACGACATAGACGGCACTGACGCCGAGGATCAGGCGGCGGCTCCACATCCTGAAGGATCCGTCGGTCATGCGCTCCAGCACCCTTGCGGCCAGCGAAGTGCCCGCGAGCGCCACGGCGACCGCGCCCAACAGGGCCGCGGGCGGAATCGGGAAACCTTCTTCCAGCGCGAAACCCGCGAAATAGACGATCCGCAGCAGATGGCCGATCGACTGGATCGCCGCCTTGGTCGCGACCACGGCCTTGCGGTCCATTCCGCCGTTCTGGAAGAAGAGGTCGAGCACGGCGCCCGACACGCCCGCGAAGGTCTGCACCGCCATGATGACGGCGCCGCAAAAGGCCGGCGCGCCCCGGCGCTCGATGTCGGGACGGAACCGTCCGGGCAGCAGTTCCACGAGAAAGGGCGTCAGGCCGAGGCCGATATAGACGACGGCCTTGCCCGGCACGAGGTCCACGAGCTTCAGCGCGAAGAACACCGCGACGGCCCCGAGCGTGCATTCGATCACGATGCGCGGGCGGACATGTCGACGCCACAGCCAGCAACGCCATCCGTTGGCACCGAACTGCGTGACGCCGAACAGCACCATGGCGGAGGGCACGTCCAGCATCGCGAGCAGCACGCCGAGCAGGATCATCCCGCCCGCCATGCCGAAGATACCCGACAGGAACGAGGTGCCGAGGATCGTCAGCCCGATCAGCCCGGCGGTCCCCGCGGAGATCATCGCGTGCGTCAGGCCGCGCGGGAGGCGAGGAAGGCTTCGTGCTCGGCGATCAGCGCGCCGTCGAGCCCCTTCTCGATCAGCCGACGCGTCTCCGCGACGCCGTAGAGCGCCGCGAAGGAGCCGAAGCGCGGTCCGCGTTCCTGCCCGAGCAGGATCTTGTAGAGCGTCGTGAACCACTGCTGCGACACGCCGGGCCGTCCGTCCGGGCTCTTCGCCTTGCCCGAAAGATCGGGGAAGTGCTTCCGGCCGACTTCATAGACGACGGCCTGGATCTCGGCGCCGTCCGTCGAGCCTTCATGCGGCGCGAGCGCGGCCAGAAGATCCGAAAGCGCCGCGCGCTCTTCCGTGCTCGGCGCCGCATAGACTTTCGCGGGCCGCACGAAGTCGCGGAAATAGCGCACCGCATAGCCGACGAGCCTGTCGAGCCGCGGATGGTTCTCCGGCGTCGCGGCCGGCGCGTAGCGGCGGATGAAGCCCCACAGCACGGCCGGATCCTCGGAATTGGCCACGGCGACGAGGTTCAGCAGCATCGCGAAGGACAGCGTGGTGCTGCCCGCGGCGGTCTCGATCGTCTCGGCCGGCGGCGGATCGCCCGCATGGATGTGCCACACGGGGTTCAAGAGCCGCTCGCGCGGCGCCTGCTGCGGATATTTCTCGAGGAAGGTCAGATAGTCGTCGACGGCCCGCGGGATCACGTCGAAATGCAGCTTCTTGGCCTCGCGCGGCTTGGTGTACATGAACAGCGCGAGGCTTTCCGGGCTCGCATAGCCCAGCCATTCCTCGATCGTCAGGCCGTTGCCCTTCGACTTCGAGATCTTCTGGCCCTTGTCGTCGAGGAAGAGTTCGTAATTGAAGCCTTCCGGCGGCTCCGCTCCGAGCGCGCGCGCGATCTCGCCCGAGAGCTTCACGCTGTCGATCAGGTCCTTGCCCGCCATTTCGTAATCGACGCCGAGCGCGACCCAGCGCATCGCCCAGTCGGGCTTCCACTGCAGCTTGCAATGGCCGCCGGTCACGGGCGTCTCGAATTTCTGGCCCGTCTCCGGATCGCTCCACACGATCGTGCCGCGCCCGACATCGCGCTCGTCGATCGGCACCTGCATCACCACCCCCGTCTCCGGATGGATCGGCAGGAAGGGCGAATAGCTCTGCGCGCGCTCCTCGCGGAGCGAAGGCAGCATGATCGCCATCACGGCGTCGTAGCGCTCGAGCACCCGCAGCAGCGTCTCGTCGAACCGCCCCGCCTTGTAGCAGTCGGTCGCGGAGAGGAATTCGTATTCGAATCCGAACGTGTCGAGAAAGGCGCGCAGGCGGGCATTATTGTGCCGGCCGAATGAGTCGTGCGTCCCGAACGGATCGGGCACCACGGTCAGCGGCTTGCCGAGATGCGGCGCGATGATCTCCTTGTTCGGGATGTTGTCCGGCACCTTCCGAAGCCCGTCCATGTCGTCCGAGAAGGCGACGAGGCGCGTCGGGATCGTATCGTTCGTCAGCACGCGGAAGGCGTGGCGCACCATGGAGGTGCGGGCCACTTCGCCGAAGGTGCCGATATGCGGCAGGCCCGAGGGCCCGTAGCCGGTTTCGAACAGCACCTCTTTCTTGCCGGTCCGTTCGAGCCGCGCGACGATCTTGCGGGCTTCCTCGAAGGTCCAGGCGGTCGAGACCTGAGCGGCCTCTTCGAGGGTTGCGGGAGCGGCGGCGTCGGACGCGGTCATCTTCGGGCTTTCGGGAGTTCTGCGGAGCGGGCGCGCGGCGCATCGCCGGGCGGCGGGCACACTAGAAAGGCCGCCCCCACCGGTCAACCGAAGCCCCCGACGGGCCGACGGCGCGGAACGGTCGGCCGAGTCCCGGCGGGATCGGCGGCGGCTCCATCTGCCCGAACCTGCCGTTACGGCATGCCGCAGCATTCGCCTCATGCTCCGTCTCGCCGGCCCCGCTTCGTCCCGGTGCTGTTTTCCGCGGGTCGGTCGGGTCCCCGCGTTCCGGGCGATTCCGTTCGGAAGGGAGTTGCAATGCCTGCAGGGACCCGGTAGAGAAAGCGCCGTCCGGGGCGGTCCGCCGCCCTCCGGCACGCGCCCGTAGCTCAGCTGGATAGAGCATCAGACTACGAATCTGAGGGTCGGACGTTCGAATCGTTCCGGGCGCGCCATTTTCTCCCGCCGAAAACATGCATCGAAGCGCACTGGCGTGTCGCCGGGCGTATTCTGACGACGTTCGGGGCGGGCTTGCGCCGGTCGCGAGACCCGGCGCGCGCCGCGCGGTTCCACGCGGGTTACATCATCCCACCAACAGGCTCCGCTCAGACCAGCTGACGAATCAATTGCCTCACCGTCGTCCCCGAGGGAATGCGAGCGTTTCCTCAAAGAGGAGGCTATACGTGCCGATGATGAAGCGCCTTGCTTCGACCCGTCGTCAAAAAGCAAGGTTTAAGGCGCGCTCCAAGTTTCGACTTCGCATTTCGTTTTCTGCAAAAATCAGGAATTTCAGTTGTTTTGTCGCAGGGGACGGCGACCGTTTGCATCGATGAAGACGGGCTCGTCGATGTCCAAGCGCCGCACCACGACGTCGTAGCGCTGCGACCCTCTCGTCCGCTCGCGGCGAAGCACGAACTCCACTTCCGAACCGGCGCGCCCTTCGAGCGCGTCTGCGGCTTCCTGCAGCGACCGGATCGGACGCCCGTCGATGGCGACCACGCGGTCCCCCTCCCGGAACAGCGCCTGATCGGCGGCCGAGGCGTCATCGATGAAATGCACGACCATGATCTTCGGATGGCTGCCCGGGATCGTCGAAGGCGCGAGGCTCATGCCCGCGACATGGAGCCTCTCCCGAGTCACCACGGCCTTCTCGACGGGAACGGGGAGGACGGCTTCGACCTTCTTGCCTGCGCGTTCGACGAGAACCCGGACTTCGGTCTTGCCGCGCATCCGGTCTATGAGGCGCGATGCGAAGCGCACCTTCTCGTCGCCGTCGACGGCCAGGATGCGGTCTCCAACGCGTAGATTCTCCCGCCAGAACGCGGCTACGTCCCCGACGACCAGTTCACGGTCCTTCAGCGTGGTGCCGAACTCTGCCGCGAGTTTCGGCGGTGCAGGGTCCTTCCCCGCTTTCAGCAGATCGACGACCGTGCAGACGAGATGCATCGGAACCGCGAAGCTCAGCCCTTCGGCCTGGTTCTTCGCCAGAGACGAGGCATTGATGCCGATGACCTTGCGCGACCGTTCGTCGATCAAGGGGCCGCCGGAATTGCCGGGATTGATCGCGGCGTCAGTCTGAAGCTGTTCGACGCCGCTCATCGCCTTGGTGCCGCTCACGATGCCGCGCGTGGCCGTGTAGTCGAGGCTCCAGGGATGGCCGTAAGCGATCACGGCCCGGCCCGCCGCGGCATCCGCCGCGCATTCGAGATCCGCCGTCTTGGCGCTCGTCGGTATCGAGCCGGGGTCGATCTGCAGCAAGGCCAGGTCGAGATGGTCGTCGACGTGGAGCTTGCTCGCTCGGATCATGCTTCCGTTCTTGAAGTTCACTCGGACCGTCGACGGCGACCGTTTGGCGACATGCGCATTCGTCAGGATCCAGCCGCGATCCTTGTCGATCAGGAAGCCCGCGCCGCGGCTCGACCCCTTGTACTCGTCGCCGAAGGGATATTCGACGCTCGAAGAGACCTTCACCGTGTAGCGCTCGGCGTCCTCGATCACGCTGTGCTCGAGCGCTGCGGCGGCCGAAACGGATAGGCCGAGAACGAGCGATGCAAAACGGATTTTCATGACATGTCCTCGACGCCCGTCTTGAGCAGGGCCGTTTGATCATGGGTTCGGGCTTGATTCTTTGAAAGCGCGGGCGATCGCGGAAGGGCAGCTCTGAAGGCGGAGTAGGCGCACCAGACGCCGAAAACGACGAAGACGATCGCTGCGCCTGCCGCATCCTGACGACCGGAACTCGAAGACCGGTTCGTTTCGACCGCGAACAGAATGAGGAAACCTGCGGCGACGAGGGCGCAAGCGCCCCATCCGACGCGACCGAGCAGTCCGGGTCGCGAGGCTTCGATGCGTTCGGCGATCCTGACCACGGCAACGAAGGAGAAAACCGCGCCCCCGATCCAGGCAACCGTCGAAAGCGCCGCCTGCGGGTGCTTCAGCACGAAGGCCGAAGCCGCGAAGCCGAGCAGGACAGCGCTGATCGCGAGCAAGCCGCGAACCGCCGTCGCGGCCAACGCCGCCGCGACTTCGAGCGCCAACGGCAGAAGGGCGACGGCGATGATGATGACGGCGAGATGGAGCACGACCCGCCCCGTCACGCGAAGGCGATCGAAAGCATCGCTTCCAGAAGGACCCAGATGCAGACTGCGTTGCGCAGGACATGCTCATGTCTGCGAATGCGGATCATGATGGCGGAGTGCATGACTTTGCTCCTCAGCGAAAGGTCGTTCACGCAGCGACCGAAAGGTCGAGCAGGCCGAAGGCGGGCCGTGCGGGGAGAAGAAGGTCCGCAAGGACGCGGGCTCGTTCGGGCGGGACATTTCCGTCCGGTCCCAGGATGTCGGCCGTCTCCGCGAGGAGCCGTTCCGCCTCCGTGGTGAACCAGCGATGAGAAGGCCCGTAGCTCCAGTCGAGCCAAGCCGACAGGCGATGGACGGGGCAGGAGACTCCGACGATCCGCTCGATTGCTTCTGTGGCATCGGGCGTCAGGACCGTCTCGCCGGGGAGGTCGGGCAAACGCACGCCGCAGAGTTCGGCATGCAACGGCGCCTCCACGAAGCGGAATTTCATTTCGGCCCGCAGGAGATGGCCGAGGCAATGGGCGAGCAACGCATCTCCATCCCGCCGTTCCGCCGCGAACAGGGCCCAACGCAGATGATGCTGAGCTTCCGCCGTCAGACGTCGTCCGGGGAACCCGCCGATCCCTGCACGGTTCAGCGCCTCGTCGACGGTGGGAGCGGGCTTTCGGAACCACGACCGTTCGATCCGGTCGAGACCGAAGCGGGCGCGAAGGAGCGGATCTCGGGTGGGGGTGAAGGGCTGCTCGCCGCGGCCCTCGTATTTCGATGTGTCGAAGTCGTCCGGCCCCGATGTCTCCAGTTCATATTCGAAGAACATGTCGCCCAGAAAATCTTCGAGGCCGAAGCGGCGGACGTAATCCGGCCAACCGCAGCCCTGCAGGGCGGTGAAATAGTCGGTCCCCCGACGCGCATCGACATCGCGCACGCCGCGTACGGTCGCCCGAGGCGCGGTCACGACGTCGATCAGGTCGTGGAGATGAACGAACTTCAAGGCGGCTTCGCGCATGACGTCAGCCCTCGACGCCGATCGGCGCGACGCACCGACCGATCCCGAAGCGGATCAAGTCGGCCTTCAACCCCGCGAACATCGGAAGCATGCGGTGGTCGGGCCAAGCGCCGTCCTCGCACTCGGCGGTCAGTTCGGTCTCGAAGACCGTGATCTTGACCGTGACCTGACGCGGGAGTTCGGCCGGGGTCGTCATCAGCACCAACGCCACCGCCTCGGACGGCTCGGGCGGAAGGCCGCCGTCGTCATGCAAGGCTTCCCGGCTCTTCGCGTCGAAGTAGCGGGCGACGAGCTCGTCGAAACGGCGGCCGGGCTCGCAGTCGTCGGGGGGCGGAGGCTCATCGGACGGGACGTCCTCGGAGAGGTCGAAGGCGACGAGCGTGTCTTCATCGGTCGAAGTCATCGGTGCGCTCCCGTCGAAGCCGCTGACAAAGGCGGCGAACTCGTTTAGGATGGGTTCAGAAACATGATGGACCTATTTAGTAGATGGATACAGAAACTGTGTCAACAGCCAAGCCCGAGGACGAATCGCGCCTGCGCTGGGGCGTGGAGCGGCGGCTGGTTTTCCTGGAGCAGCGGCTGTTCTGGGACGGCACCGTCAACCGCAACGACCTGATGGGTCGGTTCGGGGTGTCCATCAATCAGGCCTCGGCGGACATCGCGCGATATCAGGCGTTGGCGCCGGGCAACATGGTCTATGACACGCGTGCCAAGCGATATGTCGCCGGTCCGGAATTCGCGCCGAAGCTCTCCAAGCCCGATGCAGAGCGGTACCTCGCCGAGCTCCGCGGCCGCCGCGAGGGGCTGGTGGAGGATGCCGCGGCCCAGTTCTCGGATCTCCCGTCAGCGGAGATCGTGCCGTCGCCCTTGCGGCCTCTCGATCCCGAACTCGTGCGCGGAGTGGTAGGCGCGATCAAGGACGGCGCGCGGATCGCGGTGACCTACCAGTCCTTCTCGACGCCGGTCCCGCGCGAGCGGCTCCTCGAACCGCATGCGATCGCGCATGACGGGCTTCGCTGGCATGCCCGCGCCTTCGATTGCGAGAAGGGCGATTTCCGGGATTTCACCTTGGGCCGGATGACCGGGCTCCGCCGCGTCGGGCCCGCGACGTCACGCGCGACAGACGACGCGGCTTGGAACAGGATCATGACGCTGGTTCTGGCCGTCCATCCGGACGCCACTCCCGAACAGGCCGCAAGCATTCGTGCGGACTACGGGTTTACGGCGGAGCGCTTGGAGATCCGCGTGCGCGAGGCTTTGGCCTTCTACTTCAAGCGGCGGCTTCGGCTTGACCTCGATTGGCGGACCCAGCCCTCCCGGTTGCAGCACGTCATTCTGATCGACGAAATCGGATAAGGCCAAGTTCAAGACGGCTTCCCCCTCGATCGGGCCTCGTGCCAATAATGGGCGCGATGCACGAAACCGGGGCCAAGCATGGAAGGAAGCCGACCTGATCCGAAGCCGCTCCTCCATTTTACGTGGCTGAAGGATAAGCAACGACGCCTGAGGGACGGCTTTCCGCCTCCGCTCGGCCTCCGCGTGCATCGTGCAGTCAGTTGGCTCGGCCGTGCCGAGGCCGAGACGGAAGATCCCGACGTCCGCTTTCTTCTCCTATGGATCGGGTTCAATGCGGCCTACGCGGCCGATATCCCGCGGGACGCGGTTCCGAGCGCGCGCGAGGAGTTCAAAGCCTATTTCGATGCTCTCATCGCGCTCGACGGCGCGAACCGGATTTACAAGGCTGTCTGGGAGCGCTTCCCGCACGAGATCCGCGTGCTGCTCGACAACAAGTTCGTCTACGCGCCGTTTTGGCATCATGCTAACGGCGTCTCCGGGTATGAGGCTTGGGAGGACATGCTCGGTGAAAGTCGTCGGAGCGTCGCACAGGCCCTCGCGCGCAGGGACACGGTCCGGATTCTGACCGGCGTGTTCGACCGTCTCTATGTGTTGCGTAATCAACTCGTTCACGGCGGCGCGACATGGAACAGCGCCGTGAACCGCGGTCAGGTGCGCGACGGGGCCGCCGTGCTCGGCTGGCTCCTGCCGATCTTCATCGACCTGATGATGAGCGACCCCGGACGGGACTGGGGGCGGCCGTTCTATCCGGTGATCGATTGAATGAAGCGGCGGGCGGCCCGAGCCGCCTGCCGCCGCCGAGAGCCGTCATGCAACGGCGGCACATGCCGCCCGGGCGGCGGCGAGCAGATCGCCGGGCGCCCGCCAAAAGACCTTGCGCCCGATGCGGGCGGCTTGCCTGCCGCGGCTTCTCTCCGCCACCAACGCGGCGGCGACGACGATCGCGGGCTTCTCCAGCGCTGCAGCCAGTGCCTTGACCGCGTCCTCGGCCGCGAGCGCGCGGATCAGGCCTTTGATCGGCTCCGGCACATGCGTGATATCCCCGGCGAGGATGTCGTTCGCGGCTTGGCCCCAGTCCGGCTCCGGGTCCCGACCACGGTCGGGGGCCCGATCAAGGTGACCGGCCTTGAAGAAATCAGGGGTCGAAAGATCCCGCAGACCCGACACCCTGTCGGAGACGCTCGAAATCCTCGCACGCCGTACCGGAGCGGCGTCGAAGGACGGGGCAAGAGAGTAGGCGATACCGGGATCGTTGAAGACGGCGGCCGTTCTCGGCGCCGAAAGCGGAATTTTCCGCATTTCGGGCAGTCCGTCATGCGTCTCGCCCGCTTCGTCGACCAGTACGAGGCTCGTCACATGAGAGCAGAGCCCCTGTTCCGCGGCGAAGTCGGCCGCGCGGGCAGCGTTCTCGAACAGCGGCAAGAGGAGCGCCGCGGCGAAGCGACCCGCTGCATCCGGTTCACCTTTGCCGCCTTCGTCGGACCACTCCGCTTCCAAAAGGACGCCCGCCTTTTCCGTGCGGAGCCGGATCGGGCTGCCCGGCTCGACCGAACCTTCCGTACCGCGACCGGACTTCCGGAATGCGCCCAGCGCGTTTTCCAGCGGCGTTACGACATCGGCGCCGGGGCAGTAGAACAATTGCCCGCCCGTCATCGCGGCCAAATGGCCGATCATGACGTCCAGACTGTCTTCGCCGATGAGTACGGCACCGATCCGGCACCCCGCTTTTGCCGCGTCGGACACTTCATTCGCGAAGGTCTCCCCGTCGGTCAGGACCAGAATATCCTTGGCTCCCGACGCTGCGACGGCCGTGATGGCCCGCCCGAGTTCCGTGCCGCCGCCGGGGCGCGTAAGACGGGCCGTAAGGTCTCGGGCGGCTTTACCGGTCGCCGTTCCGATCCGTTCGCACCCGTCGTCGAATTCCCACATCGAGATGCGATCGCCGTCGAGCAGATGATTCATCGCAGACGAGAGTCCGCGTCTGACCGCTTCGAATTTCGTAAGCCCGGCCTCATCGGCCAGCATATTCATCGACGCCGAGCGATCGACCAGAACCGCGAGATCGAGTGCTCCGTCTCCGCCCTCGGCACGATGAAGCTTCAGCCGCACCGGCCGACCGGCACCGTCGCGTCCCGCGACGGTTCCGAACCGCATCCCCGGGACGACGATCTCGATCGCACGGTCGAGCGCGATCCGCATTCCGTCGGCATAGTCGAGTCCCGAGGCGAAACGCGGAACGCCCTCGTCGGTCCGGACCGTCAGTTCCGCCGCATGCGCGACGTCAGGATCGGTCACGAGGTCGTCGGCGGGCATGAGGGGCGACGTTCCGTAGACCTGGCCGACGGTGGTCGGGATTCTCAGAAACGGGACGCCGTCGAGATCGGAAAGCGGCGCGACCGTCTCGATGACGATTTCCGCTTCCTTGCCGGGCCCGAGCCGGCCGACCGACAGCACGTGCAGCCCGCGCAGAACCTCCTCATGAAGCACGCTCGTCTTGCCGCGATCCATAGCGTCCTCGTAAGTCTCGCGTGCTTCCTCTTTCGGTTTTGCGACGGCCTTCAGCAGGCGACCGTCGATCCGAGCCGAAAGGCTCGTGACCACCGCGTCGAAGCCCACGGGGAACGTCATGACCGCTTCGATGTCGATCTCTTCGGCGTTACGGAACCTGCGCGTGGTCGTCGTCACCGCGAGGCACGATCGAATGTCGACGTCGATTTGCGTCGAAACGAGAGGCACCCGCCGCGGCGAGCGACCGACGAAACCGATCACGCCGTCGCGCAGGACGGATACGGGATGGCCGAGTGCAAGAGCGGACATGCGATCACTCCTTCGCCGTATAGGCGCGCAAGGCCTTCTCGATGTCGGCGAGGGTCGCTTCGACGTCGATGGAGGCGGGGTCGACGGACGGGTCGACGCGCAGTTCCACGCCGCGCGCCTGATGGATCGGTAGGGCGTCGTCGAAGGCCATGAGGACCTTCACCGCCGCGGGCTTCATGCCGAGGCGATGAAGGGTCGTGTAGCGGCGGGCCTTCGCGAGATGGTCTTCACCGTAAGCATCCGCCGAGCGGCCCGTCTTGGATGCGGGCGGCAAGATGCCCTCGGAGATCAGGAAGCGGATCTGCCGCGGCGGGACGCCTGCCTTATCGGCCAGCTCTGCAAGGGTCATGATCGCCTCCCGAACGCGACAAGAAATATGTTATGTTCCGATCGCCGTCAAGAACGAGACAAAAAATTTGTTTTGTTTCGCTTTCTAGCGTTCGGGCGGCGCGTTTCGGCCGCGCCTGCGATGGACGACTAGCGGCGGTCGCCTCAGGACGGCTTCGAATTGCTCGGCGATCTCCCGCGGCGGGATGCTCCATCCGACGCGTTTGTACTCGCCCACCGCGGGCTGCCCGTCGTTTCGAATGAACGCAACCCTGAGGTATTCCCCGTTCGCCTCGACGGAAAGGACCACATGCGTCCTCCGGTCGGGCTGAATCGGCCAAGCCTTTTTAAGGGCCCGGCGTACGGACCTGATCGGATGCTTGAGTTCGCGGCCCATCGCTCAAGCCCCGTGCATCGGGTGGACTTCGGTCGAGGCGGAGCCTCGCGCGGCATGACGACGAACTTGCTGAATTTCGGATTCCAACGGCATCTCTCGTCCTCTCGTTGAGGACGCGACCGCCTAGTTGGGCCCGGGTTGCTCTCGAGAGCCGCATTTCCTTTCGGAGAACCACCTTCGCCGGGCCGGCAGGTTGGCGGAGGCGTCGCCTCGCTCTGAATGCCGTCCGATAAAACAAACAAAAATCCGTCATGTCAAACGATTTCGATTTTGCTCGGAGGTCGGCTTCCTCTCCGGCTCGGCGCTTTGCGTCGAAATTCGCCCTTGTTGCTGGGCTCTCCCCCGAACAAAACGCCCCAGCGCCTGAACGAAGTACCTCGAGATGACAACAAGCTTCGCTTCGCGCTTCCCTGCTGAGCTCGGTCGGAAAATGAATCATCAAATCCGCTCACCGGCACGAGGGGTACGTGCCGCCCTTACGGACGGTCTGGTCCCGCCTTTTCCCGCCCCCCCCTTCAAAAGCCGATGCTGTAGCGGACCATCTGAGTGACGGAAGGGTCTTTGCCGTAAGGCAGCTGCCGGATCGCGGCGTCGACGGCCACGACCTGGTTCGGCGCGAGCTTGTAGCGCAAGCCCGCCGAACCCGCCGCGCGAAGCTCGTTCTGCCCGCCGCCGACGTCGATCGAGAAGCTCTCAAGATCCACGATTCCGCTGGTCCCCTCGTAGCGGTCCATCTTGCTCCGGATGTCGTATTCCATCCCGGCGCCCACCACGACGGAGAGGTCCGGGGTGATAGCGCCGCGCAGGCGCAGGCCCGCCGTCGCGCTCGTCACGGCTTGTCCGAACCGGTCATAGGTGATCGGGAACTGAACACTGTCGGACGTGCTCTCCGAATAAGCGCTTCGCCGGCTTTCGCTCCGTTGCAGCCCGACATAGGGCTGGGCCACCCAGGCGGCGTCCGCAGCAATGCCGTAGGCGATCTCGCCGCCATAGGCGAAGGCGCGGGTCCGCGCCTCTCCCGTGCCGGCCTCGGTGGCGCTCAACTCGGTCCGGTTGATGCGCATTTCGCCCTGCTGGTAGGCGAGGGCGGCTCGGATCGTCAGGCCGGTAAAATCCGCGTTCTGCTGGAACACGGCGAAGCCGCCGAGCATCGGGCGCGTGGACTTCGCGTCTACGCCGGCCGGATCATGGTTCACGAAGCCATGGTCGATGAAGCCGCCGACGCGGACTTCCGGCGTGAGGCGATAGGCCGCCGTGAACAGGCCTGCGAACTCGCCGCTGTCGCGGTAATCGCGGCCGAGCTGCGCATTGCGCAAGCCCAGCGAGACGCAGACGCCGTGCGCATCGAACACGGGGCAGTCGTAGTCGAGCGCGAAAGTCGTCGTCGCGGCCCGTTGAGCGAGCACGCTGCGCACCGCATTCGCATTGGCCTGCAGGCCCAGAAGCGTGTTCACCGGATCGGGGGAGAACATCCAGGCGAGCAGGTCCCAGCTGTCCGTGGTCGAACCCGCCGTCAGGGTCCAGTAGTACCGGCCCATCGTGACGCGGGTCTCCTCGTTGGTGATCGCGTCGTGGGTAACGCCGGTCAGGACGTCCGTATAGCGCACGGTCGTCCGCAAGGCGGTCGGCAGGGTGGAGGACGAATCCACGCCGAAGGTCATCGAGCCCGACGGGCTCGTCACCGCGAGGCGGCCGAAATCCGACGTCGATCGGATGAACACGTTGTAGGTGGTGGGCAGGGCGCCGAAATAGGTCAGAGGCGCGGTGCCGCCCTGAGCGTTCGTCAGCGACGTCACGGTGCCGCCCGATACGCGGATTCCGTAGGTGGTGCCGCCCTGGCCGCCCGTGACGGAACCGAGATTGGTGATCGTCACGTTACCGCCGAGCACGTCGATGCCGTTGCCGCCCGTGACGCCGTCACCGCCCGCGATTGTGCCGCCGACCGCGTTCGTGATGCTGTTGGTGCCCCCGGTGAGCGAAATACCTGCCCCACCAGCACCGCGCGATCCGTTACTGCCTGCGGACAGTCCCAAAGAACTGACACCGGTTGAGCCGCTTGATCCGTCGGCACCATCGGCGCCGTCTGCACTCAAAACGCCGACCCCGCTAAGGCCCCCTTGTCCGCCAGTACCACCGCTGCCACCGCTACTGGATGTCGATGAGATGCTGTTGCCGCCGTTTCCACCCGTCCCACCATCGCCACCAACTCCGGCGGCTGCGTTAGTATTGTCGTAGCCATCTCCGCCGGCACCACCGTTGCCGCCTGAACCACCTGCACCGCCGACCCAGCCGAACCCGCCGCTTCCGCCGTTGCCGCCGTTCGTGCCCGCCTTTGATTGATATCCATTGGGGCCTCCGTCACGACCGTCTGCACCCGTGCCACCATTGCCGCCCGCGCCGCCGTTGCCGATTTGGCCGCCTGCACCGCCGGCACCACCAGCCCCGCCTGTGATACTGCCGGAATTGGTAATGGTGAGAGACGAGCCCGAGATACCCGCACCGCCGCCGCCACCTGCGCCGCCTGATCCACCAGAGCCGGCAGTGCCGCCTGTGCCGCCGGCGCCGCCGTCCGTAGTGGTAGGAGTGAACAGAGTCTCCGGCCTACCACTACCTCCGTTCCCACCTGTGCCGCCAGTGCCGCCAGTGCCACCCGCACCGCCCGAGCCGCCGGTTCCGCCAGTAATGGTACCAGAGTTGCTAATCGTGCTACCCGACACGGCGGTAAGGCCCGCGCCACCAGTGGCGCCCGTGCCGCCGGCTCCGCCGGTTCCGCCACTGCCGCCGCTACCGCCGTCCGTGCCTGATTGCGCCGCTCCATCCGTGCCGGCTGTCCCTGTCGTTCCGGTTGCACCCGTCGCACCGGTCGAACCCGTGCTTCCGATCAGGGTCGTGTCGTTGACGACCTGGGCCCGCGCCTCACGCGGGCCGATCCCAATACCGATCCCGACCGCGAATACTAACGGGACGGTCAGGGCACGGCCGGTACCCAGGATGAAATCCTTGCGCTTTTTCGCGGAGCGGGGCTGACGCGGCTCCGGAAGCGCGATGAACCGCCGGACGTCGTCACCCGTCCGCAGTGGCGTCGGGCCGGAAGGGTCGTTGATGTCGAGAGGTGCGGAACCCTCTTGTTGCAAGTAATTGTGCAGCGCAACATTTTGGGTATCACGCATGAATGCAACCGTCCCGAAGCTCGAACGTCCCGTTCGAGATGTTCGTATCCGGTTCGGTTCTGCATCCCTCAACAAAGCTCAACGATATCGACGAGCTTGGAATTCCAAAGAGCGGCAGAGATCATCGAAAATACGAAACTTGAATGAATATTTACTGCGGCTGTCCATGGGCCGGTTTGAAAAATATCGGGCCGGACTGACGACCGGAGCCAGGCGACGTTTCCGTCGCCGGGCTCGCCGCGGGTCGCTCGACCCGGCTCAGAAAGAGAGCTGATATCCGGCCGTCGCCGAAACGGACGGCTGCGACGCATAGGCCTGATGGCGCACTCCGACGCTGCCCGTCAGGCGCTGGTTCTTCTCGACCTGATAGTGGAGCCCGACCGAGCCGAAGCCGCGTGTCCGGTTGCTCGGGCCTTCCGTGGTCAAGGAGAAACTCTCGAGATCCGTGATGGACGACGTGCCGGCGTACTTGCTCGTCTCCCGGCGCAGATCGTGCTCGAGTCCCGCCCCGACCTGATAGCCGATCTTCTCGGTCAGCATTCCTGCCAAGCGGATGCCCGTCACCGCCGTGGTGAGGCGCTGGTGGTAGGAATCGTATGAGATCGGATAATCGACCGAACCGCTGACCGTTTCCTCGCCATAGGCGCTGCGGGTGGACGTCGTGTAGCGGATGCCGACGTAAGGGGTCGCAAGAACGGCCTGCGCCGTCGCGAAGCCGTAACCGAGTTCGCCGTAGAGCACGCGGGAGTTGAGGCCCGCCTTGCCTGCGCCCGCCTCGGTGTCCAGATCGGTGCTTCCGGTCCGGGTGATTGTGGCCTTTCCGTTCTGGAAGGCTCCGAGCGCTTTACCTTGAAGGCCGGTGCCGTCGCGGTTCTGCGAATAGCCGACGAAGGCGCCGAAGGTCGGAAGTTCGTTCGAGAAACGGATGCCGGTCGGTTCGCGCTCGGCCGCCTTGTGATCGACGAACCCGCCGATGCGGACGTCCTCCGTCGGCTTGTAGGCGGCGGTCAGGACCCCCGCACCTTCGTTCATGCCGTCCGAGCCGGTGTAGCGCGCCTGGAACGACACGCAGAAGCCGAGACGATCGAAAGTCTGGCAGTCATAGCTCGACATCTGCGCGAGCCCGGTCAGCCGGCGATCCATGAGACCGCGAACGGCCTGCGAATTGGTCGAAATCGCCGACGAAGTATTCGTTGCATCGGGGCCGGCGCCGGCGGGCCGATAGATCAGATCCCAGACGCCGTCGCCCGCATACGTAACGATGTACCGGTACGTCGTTCCGCCATATGTGTAGTAAACGGCCTGGGAATCATTGGTCACGCTCGCGTCGGCGCTCCCTCTGTACACCCCGCTGATGATCCCGAGCATGCTGGAGTCACGCGCGAAATTGCCCGTGACCGCAATGGTCATCGCTCCCATCGGAGAGCTGAACGACGTGGTACCGAAGCCGGTCGTTCCTGCCCCGAACACATAAACCGTGTATGTCGAGGGAAGATTGCCTTGGAAGGAAAGGCCGACTTGTTTGTTGGTCAGATTGTCTATGGTTCCGCCCGTATTGTTTATGAGCGTGATTCCACCATAGTTGAGGATGTTTGAAATCGAACCGGTGTTCGTTATGGTTCCGATCGTTCCGCCGAACCAGTTATTTTGTGTAATATCGGATATAGTTCCGGCGTTATTGATGCTCGTAATGAACCACTCGTTGTAAATGCGTGAAATGGTCCCGCCGGCCGAGTTGTCGATCGTAGTGATCGTACCGTATTCGTTATATATTCCGGCAGACCCGCTTCCGGAGATGGTTCCGGAGTTCGTGAGAGTCCCGATGGTGCCTTCGACCAAGTAAATACCGGTGTCGCCCGAAATCGTGCCCGTGTTGGTGAACTGGATGATCGACATCGAGTTGCCGCCGTAATCACCAAGCTTGATGGTAGTGTCGCCGCTGATCGTTCCATTGTTCACGAAAGAAGAAGCCTGGCCGGTACGCAACCAGACGGCCGTGCTGTTCGCGCTTACGGTGCCGTTGTTCGTGAAATCGAGGCCGGAGTAGTAATTATACAAACGAAAAGTACTTCCGGTCGAAGTGTTCGAGATTGTGACTCCTGTATCAACCACTGCAGTACAGTTGTTTTCTGTCACGGTATAAAGCGAATTGGGGTAAACGACGCTTCGAATGTCGTCGGAGGAAACCGTTCCTGGACATGCGGCCAAGCTTTCATTCCCGCTCCAGACGAGAGAGCTGAGCAAAGTCGTGCTTAGCAGGGTGAGGGACAGCAACGAACGTCGAGGCGGGATCTTCCCGGCCGAAATGGCATCGACAATGATCATGACGTAGTTCCCCCGATACGCACTCAGGCACTGCTTCCAAGCGGAAAGCCGGGAGTTCATACAGAGGCGTGGACGCTGGAGCTCAACCGAGCTCAATCAAGCTCAACAAACCTCAACTTGATCTATCGTCATCATGAGTTGCGCTGATCCTTCGCCCGCGCATAAGTTGAAAGCCGTGGCAGTTTTTCGATGACCTGTATCGAGGGCGGAATGCCTGCCGGCTTTCTGAAAACGCTTCTGATCGCGATCGCGATTCTGGCCGGATCGGGAGCCGCGCGTGCCGAACTGGTAACGCGCCAAGAATATTTTCGAGACGAAACCGGCGCTTTGCAGCTTCCGGAGATCCGGGACCAGAAATTTCTGCCCTACAAAGGCGTGCTCGCGGCGGGGTACGGGCGTGACACCATCTGGTTCCGATTTCTGATCGACCCGAAAGGCAGGGATCGCGGGAAGCTGATCGTTCGGGTACGACCGTCCAATCTGGATATCGTCACGGTCCACGATCACGAAGGCGGCGTTCACCGCACGGGCGACGTCTATCCGGGCTCCGTCGAGCGCTATCGCTCTACCAATCTGAACGCCGAGATCGACGCTCCCGCCGGCCTGGCGGAGATATTCGTGGCGGTCCGCTCGAAAACCTCGCGGCCGATCCTGATCGAAATACTCCCCTTGGACGAGGCGATCCGCAAAGACGCGATCCAGCTCGCTATGATCGCGGGCTACTGGATGTTGGTTTTCTTCTCGTTCCTTTTGGCCGGCATTCATCTGAGTCGGAGCCCGGAACCGCTCATAGGCTGGTTCGCCCTGCGACAGGTCACCGAGCTCATTTATCTTTCGTTCAATCGCGGCCTCGCGCGTCTGATCTTCGACGAAGCGCCCTACGGTCGTTTCAGCGCGACGACCGATCTGGTGAATTTCGGTTACGTCGGCATCACCATGGGCTTCGTCTGGGCTCTCGTCGGCGAATACCGGCCGAGACCGATTTCCCGTGCCATTTTCGGGGGCATCTTCGCGTTATGGGCCGCCGCCGTCGTGATCTACGCGTCCGGCGACTTGATGTCGGGGCTCAGAGCCAACCTTTTCACGGCTCTGCTGTTGAGCTTTCTTCTCGTGCCTGCCGCCTTGCTCACGGATCAGGCCGAACCACAAAAAAACTGGGTGCTTCCGCGATCTCTGATGATTGGAATGTGCGTCGTTCTTGCCGTTCTGGCCGGAGCGGCGCTGCTGGTTCAGGTGGGCATCGTCGGAGAGATCGTCGGGCCGGAGCTGACCTCGAACTCGATCCTGCTCGTCGGAATCGTGACGACGGTCTGCTTCTCCAGCTTCATGTATGCGCGTTCCGTACGCCTCGCGGCGGATCGCGACGCTTCGGAGCGCAGGTCGATCGTCGCGCAGATGAATGAGCTGCAGGAGAGGCAAAACCGGGAAGAGCAGGAAAAGCTCCTCTCGATGCTGGCTCATGAACTGCGGACCCCCATGTCCGTCATGAAGATGCAGCTCGGGCCTTGGCTGGCCGAAACGAACGGAGTCGTCGAATTGCGAAGGGCCGTAGAGGATATGTCCGCCGTCCTCGACAAGGCTTTGCAAGCGGGCCAGGTGGGCGGCGAGGCGCTCGGTCTGCAGCTCGTCGGTTTCGACCTCGCGACGGAAGTGGAGGGGGTCTGCGCGAAATTTCCGGAGGACCGGCTAAGGATCGAAGTGCCGGAGACCTGGCATATCACCAACGACCTGACCCTGATCCGGGTCGCCCTGAAGAACCTCGTCGAAAATGCCGTGAAATACGGTTCGGAAGATCATCCCATCGTCGTGAGCGCGCGACCGGTCCGAGAGGACGGCTTGCTCGAGCTGAGCGTCGTGAACATGAAGTCCGATTTCGGTTTTCCCGATCCCGAGATCGTGTTCAAGAAATATGTCAGAGGCCCGAATGCTCATCGCAAGTCGGGCTCGGGTCTGGGGCTCTTCATCGTCGATACGATCGCGACGCGGCTCGGGGGCGAAGCGTTCTACGAAAGGCAGGGAGACCTGATCCGCTTCGGCCTGCGGGTGCCTGCCGATCTCGGGATCGAGCCCTCCGAAGTCGCCGGAGCGAAGGATCGATGACCGCGTCCCTCTCGACGCTCGCGAGCGTTCTCGTGGTCGAAGATCATGACGAGCTTCGCAAGAGCCTCGTCGCGGCCATCAGACGCTCCGGCTTCTCGGCGTCCGGCGTTTTCTGTGCGGAAGAAGTCAACGAGGCGGCGCAGTCGGGTCTGCCCGACATCTACGTCATCGACATAGGTCTCCCCGGCGAAGACGGCTTGAGCCTTTCCGTCAGGATCAGGGAAAGGCATCCGCAGGCCGGGATCGTGCTCCTGACGGCGCGCACCGCGCCGAACGCCCGTATCGACGGCTACAATTCGGGCGCCGACGTCTATCTGGGCAAGCCGGTCGATGCGGAAGAATTGCTGGCCGTGTTGCGGTCCATGGCGAGACGCCTCCACTCCGGTCGACGCGAGCAGGATCACGATCTGGTTCTCGACACCGACGCCAACCTTCTGCTCGGCCCCGCAGCGCGCATCCCGCTGAGCGAGGCCGAAAAGCGCGCTCTGACCCGCTTCGCCCTTTCGCCGCAACGCGAACTGGAACGGTGGGAATTGATGGAAGCGTTCGGTTCCATCGAAGCCCCAATCAGTCCGCGCAGCATGGAAGTACGGATCGCGACGCTTCGTAAGAAGACTGCAGACGCGCTCGGAAACGCGACCAACCCGATCCTCGGTCTAAGGGGCAGCGGGTATAGATTGCGGCCCCGTCTGCGCTTCAAGTGAGACGGAGCCGCCCCGGCACGCGGGTCGGAGCTTCGGAGGAACGACCCCTGACGTGAGTCCACGGAGCCTTCGTCGGCCGTTCGATGCGCGCCGATCCGCTCGAAGCGATCTCGGGCCGGAACATCTCGGATCGAGCGAGACAGCCGCCGCGAATATCTTCGGTTCGGCGTTTCGCCCTCGGGCGGCTCGTTTTTTGAGCATTATTGAGGGCTTCGGAAGTGGGTCTTGTAGACACGACCATGAGGTCGAGGTCGATCGACCTCACGATCCGAGGGCGATCCTCATGGCCATCATCCGCCGTCACCGGCAGGGACGCGACGCCGAGAACCTTCGGCCGAGCGCCGGCTGGGACCTGGAGGTCCTCGATCTGGAGCCCAAGGCGTTCGCATGCGACGAGCGCCATGCCCGCGTCCCCGGCAGCTTCGAGATCTCCCGTCGGGTCATTCGCGGGCGGGTGCGGATGAGCGCCGCGCTGGGCGCCCCCAAGCTGCAGATCAGCCTCGTCAAGGCGGGCCCGCCCTTCGGCGCGAGACTGCAAGGACGGAGCGGATTGAACGCCGCCGTCCTGATCTCGGCCGAAGGAAATCGCTGGGACTGCGTGACGCAGCTCGGGATCGACCGTATCGACGTGGAGTTCGAAGAACCGCTTGCGCGGGGGATCCTGGGTACCGGCGCGGCGAGGGACGCGCTCTCGGGGAACGGGCCGTCCGCTCTGACGCGCTATGGACGGGCCGCCAAGCGGCTCGAGGCCGCGGCCGAACGGATCCTTGACGCCGGTGAAAACGACCCGGCCGCAAAGGACCCGGCGCTCGCGGGTCTGGAGCCGTCCGGCGAACTCGTCGAAGCGGCCGTATCGGTACTGGAGGAGGCATCGCGAACGACACGCATTCCCGGGCGGAATGTCGGCAGCCCGTTCCGAAGCACTATCGCGCTGGAGGTCGAAAAGCGGCTTTGGCGGACGCTCTCGGCAGGAGACGGCCGCGACGCTTTGACCCTTGAAGCTCTGGAGGAGAGCCTCGGAGCGTCGCGGCGTACGATCCAATCGGCCGTGCAGGAACAATTGGGCGTCACGTTTTCGGAGCTGAAGCGTCTGATCAGGCTGACGCAGGTCCGACGCGCCATTCTCAGAACCGAGGGCCGGATACCCTTGGGCTTCATCGCGGCGGAATATGGTCTCCATGCCGGTCGTCTGGCGAAGGAGTATTCGGATCTCTTCGGAACGCGACCGTCCGAGGAAAAGGCGCGGTTCGCCGCTCGATACCGGTCTCTCGTCATGCCGGGCGGGTCGGGGCGTCAGCAACGTCCTAGGGCCGAGTGAAGAGGATCGCATGCGCGACGGGGCCGCCGTGCTCGGCCGCCTCCTGCCGGTCTTCGTCGACCTCATGATGAACGACCCCGGACGGGACTGGGGGCGGCCGGCAGATCGCCGCGGGGTGCTCGAGGACGTTGCTGAAGTTGCACGTCGTGTCGGAAGTGCGATCAATCGACATGCCCAATATGAGGCGGTATTCTTTGCTCCGGTGAAATCGAGATTTGATGACGGGGCGGTCAATGTCGAGCTTGCACGACTCGGTACAGAAAGGTCGTCTTGCGCTGCGCGTCCTGGTTATTATCGTTTCAGCGGCAATCGGTTTTCTGTCTGCGAACGACTCTGCGCATGCTTGGGCAACGGACAATCGGTATGACAAGACCATTCGGCCGGGCCAATCCGTCGCCATTCTGAAAGTCTCTCTCTACAATCCCGCCCCGCCGTGCTCTGCCATGCGCGCACCCGTTTGGGAGGTCGAAGGCGTCAAGCTGGGATCGGTCAGCGAGCGCCGCGGCAAGGAGATCCGGCCGGTCGGTCCGTGCGGCAAAAACCAGGAATTCGAGTTCGTCGAATTCATCTACAAGTCGAACGGCACGAGCGGCATCGACGAGTTCAAGGTCTTCCTGCACGACGGCATGACGTTCAAGCCCGTTCCGGTCAAGATCACGATCTCGGGCGGTGTCGTCTCCGACGGGCCTCGGATTTCGCCCGTCGAGCGCAATGCACGCTCTGCTCCCGCAAAAGACGGCGACACGCATCTGGGTGCCAAGATTCAGTGCAAGTCTTTGAGCGGCAAGACCAGCATCACGGCTTGCGACATGCTGACCCTTTCCGGGGAGTACAGTGCAGCAGAAAAGGCTGAGTTCAGGTATCAGATTGCAAGAAACAGATATTACATCTTGAAAGATGTGGAGGGAGCGAAACGGGATTTCGAGGCCGCCCTATCTGCAAATCCGCGGGCGTGTAATGCTCATACGCATCTTGGATATTATTATTCGATCTATGGCGGAGATGCCGGCCTTTCGAGAAAGAACTTCGAGAAGGGGATAAGCATCTGCCCGAACGGAGATTTCGCTCTCGCAGGTATGGGTTGGTACCTGAAAGGCGTCGGCGATCTGGAGGCCGGCGAGCGATTTTTGAAACGATCTCTCGCGAGCAACCCCCGCAACGCGGTGACACTCGCGAATATGTGCGACCTCGAATTCCGCAAGCGGGACGCGGCGGCCGCCCGTCGGCAGTGCGCGGAGGCGATCGCTGCCGATCCTCGCTATTTCTATCCGCACGAGTTGTTGGCCCGTATGGCACTTGCCGAGGGCGACGCGGAGAAGGCGAAGGAGCACGTCGATCGTGCATATGATCTCGTGCACGGCTCCGACAGGACGAGCTTCAAGGAACGTGCGGCGGTCAATGAACTCCTGATCCTGATCAGGCGACAGAAGTCGAACGAGGCACCGGCGAAGCGGCACGACGCCGACACCATAAAGATCTAGCCGTACCGGCCGGTAACCCGACTGCAAGATGCTCTCGTTTCCGCCGCGGAGCGCAAGGCGGCGGAAACGCCGTGCCCCGGCTTATCCGGGGCGCGTCTCCGAGAAGGCCGGGCGGCGGTCGAGGCGCTCGAACCATCGGGTCAATTTCGGCCGGCCTTGGAGAATGCCGACCGCCTCGTGGCGGAACCCGAACCAGCCGACGGTCGCGCCGAAGACGATGTCGACGATGTCGACGCCCTCGTGGTCCTCGATGGTCTTCTCCAGTGCGTCGGCGGCGCGCGAGGCGGCGCTCAGCTGGCGCGCCACGAACGCGTCGCGGTCGGGTGCGGCGGGCCGCATCTGATCGGTTCTCGCCAGAAGGCCCCGGAATAGAATGCCCTGCGCCATACCGAGCGCGGCGGCCCGCCGCGCATCCCGCCGGACCCCGGCGTAAAAGCGGCCGCCGGCGAGGGCGTCGTCGATATGACGGCAAACGAGATCGGATTCCGAAAGGACGAGGCCGTCGGCCAGTTCGAGCGCGGGAATGAGCCCGATCGGATTGGTCGCCCAATAGCCGGACGAGCCGTCCCGCGGGTCCACCTGAACCTCCGTCACCTTGTCCGCGCAGCCTGCTTCGCGAACCAGGACCCGTACGAGACGGGCATAGGGCGAGTTCAACGACATATAGAGTTTCATTGCCGCTTTCCTGATGAAGGGTTCAAGCGCCCGAGGTGATGTAGCGCCCGTCGATGTCGGTGGCCTTGGTGACGCCGCAGAGCTTCATCGTCCGGGTCAGTTCCTCCTTGAGGATCGCCACCGCCCGGTCCGCGCCCGCCTCGCCCGCCGCCGCGAGGCCGTAAAGCGTCGCGCGCCCCAGAAGCACCGCATCGGCCCCGGCCGCGAGGCCTTTGAAGACGTCGCTGCCGCGCCTCACGCCGCCGTCCAGATAGACTTCCGCCCGTGTCCCGACGGCCGCGCGGATCGCGGGCAGGCTGTCGAGCGTCGCGCAGGCGCCGTCCAATTGCCGTCCGCCGTGATTGGATACCACGACGGCATCGACGCCGATCGAGACCAGCCGCTCGGCATCTTCGGGATGAGCGACGCCCTTCACGATCAGTTTTCCGGGCCACGCCTCGCGGATCGCCGCGAGATCGGCGAAGGAGAACGACGGATCATAGTTCCGCCCCACGCTCGAAGCCGTATCGGTCGTCGCACCCGCCGGTTTGAAATCGACGAGATTTCCGAATTTCGGCAGACCGTGACGCAGCGTCGTCGCGACCCATTCGGGATGCAGCGCGAAGTCCAGAAAATTGCGAGGCGTGAAGCGGAACGGAACGGAGAAGTCGTTCCGGAAGTCGCGCTCCCTCTTTCCGCCGACGGGCAGATCCACGGTGATGATCAGGGCTTCATATCCGGCATCCTCGGCCCGCCGGATCATCTTCATCGTGAAATCGCGCTGCTTGAAGATATAGGCCTGAAGCCAGAGGCGCCCGTCTATCCGCTCGCGCAGATGCTCGATGGAAACGCTCGACGTCGTGGACAGACAGAAAGGGATGTCGTTGGCCGCGGCGACCTTCGCCAGAGCGAGGTCTCCGCGCGGCCAGACGAAACCGGTGCCGCCCGTGGGTCCGATCGCGAAGGGAAGGCCGCTCGGCCGGCTCAGGATCGATTTCGTCAGATCGATCGAAGAGACGTCCACGAGGACGCGTGGCACCAGTCGTCGCCGCCCGAAGGCTGCCGAATTGTCCTCGAGGGTGATTTCGTCTTCGGCGCCGCCGTCGACGAAATCGAAGATGCCGCGCGGAAGCCTGCGGGCGGCGGCGGCGCGCAGATCCATGATGTTCCGCGACCGGACCGCCCGCGCGCGGTGCAGTGCGAACGGGGCGGGCGGACGCGTATTGCCGGCGGAGACGCCGGCACCCTCGGAGGCCGTCATGTCCTCAGGCATGCCGTCGTGTCCCGCGTCGGAAGCGCGAAGCGCGAAGCGTGAAGCGTGAAGCGGGTCATTTCATGTACGCCACGAGGAAGGTTGCGACGTCCGGAAACACGATGAGGATACCCAGCAAGGCCATCAGGGCGAAGTTGAACGGCCAGGTACCGCGGAACGCTTCCCGCAACGACATGTCGGGCACCATCGACTTCACGATGAAGATGTTGATGCCGACGGGCGGCGTCGTGAGCCCGATCTGGCAGACGATCACCACCGCGACGCCGAACCAGATCCCCGAATATCCGGCCGCCGTCACGATCGGGTAGAACAGCGGCACGGTCAGCGCGATCATCGACAGCTCTTCCATGGCCATGCCGAGAAGAATGTAGATGAAGCAGATCATCAGAACCACGACGCTGCCGGGTACGTCGACGCTCCGGATCAGGCTCACCATGTCGGCGGGCATCGTCGTGAGATTGACGAAGTTCGCGAAGATGAAGGCGCCGATCAGGATCATGAACAGGGAGGCGGTGGTCATCGCGCTTTCCACGAGCACGTCGACGAGATCGCGGAAGGTCAGTCCGCCCAGAAAGAGCGCGAAGAGAAGCGCGCCGCCCGCCCCGATGCCCGCGCCTTCGGTCGCCGTGAAGGCGCCGGCATAGATGCCGCCGAGGATCAGGACGAAGAGCAGGACGACGGCCCAGATGCGGCGCAGCGACGACAGGCGCTCCTGCCAGTTCCGGCGCTCTCCTCGCGGCCCCGCCTCGGGATCGCGGCGGACGATGTAGTAGACGGCGGCGCACAGGAACAGGACGGCCAGAATTCCCGGCACGATTCCGGCGATGAAGAGCCGTCCGATGCTCTCGTCCGTCATGATCCCGTAGATCACGAACACCAGCGAGGGCGGGATCAGAATGCCCAAGGTTCCGCCGGATGCGATCGAACCGGCGATGAGGTGAGGCTTGTAGCCGGACTCCCGCATCGCGGGCGCCGCGATCCGGCAGAAGGTGGCCGTGGTGGCCAGGGCCGAACCGCAGATCGAGCCGAACCCGCCGCAGGCGATGATGGTCGACATCGCCAGCCCGCCGCGTCGATGGCCGATGAACGCGTAGGCCGCCCGATAGATCTCGTCGGCCAATTTGGCCTTCACGATGAAATTGCCCATCAGGATGAACAGCGGAATGACCGACAGCGTGTAGGTCAGACCGGTTTCGTACGCGACCTGCCCGACCATCGACAGCGCGGCCTTCGTGTTCACCAGCCAGGCGAAGCCCGCAAAACCGACGATGCCCATGGCGAAGGACAGCGGCACGCGCAGACATGCCAGAAGCAGAAAGGCGCCGAACCCTGCAATCGTCTCGATCATTTCTCAGAGTTCCGCCTTGAACTGAGCGTTCCCGGCCGGCTGGAACGCCCGCAGCACGAAGGCGACGGCGTTCAGGGCGAGCAGGGCGCTCATGAAGTAGGCCACGAAGTCCAACGGGATCTGGATCTGGATCGTGGTTTCGCCCGCGCGACCCAGCCGGGCGGCTCTGAACCATAGCTGATGGGCCAGAACGGCGGATGCGACGGCGCCGGTCAGATTGGCCGCCATATGCACCACGAAGCGCAGGATGCGCGAGGGAAGGTCGACGAGCTCGACGACGATGTGGCCTTCCCCATAGGAGACCATCGGCAAGGCCGTGAAGATCATGCCCGCAAGTACGACTTCGGTGATCTCCAAGCCGCCGTACAGGGGTTTGTTGAGAAAGTAGCGCCCGACGACGTCGACGCAGGTCAATCCCATCAAAGCGAAAAGCAGGAAGGCGGTCGTGTAGCGGAATATGCCCGCCACCCACTTCGCCGACACGGCTGAAACCGTAAGCATTCGTCCGCCCCCTCGATGAAGGAGAGCGCCCGGCCGGGCGCTCTCCTCTGCAGCGTCACTTCTTCTTCATCTCGGCGGCGACGATTTCGACTTCCTTGCGAAGGGCCTCGAGCACCGCCTCGCCGTCGATGCCGAGCTTGGCGACCTGCGCGATCCAGTCCTTGCGGAGCGGCTTCGTCGCCTCGGCCAGCTGCTTCAGGAACGCGTCGTCGGCGATGGTGATCGGAATCTTCGCGTTTTCGAGCGCCTTGATGGCGGTCTGGTCCGCTTCGTCGAACTTGCGGCTGATCCGGCGCGAGAGATGCTCGCCGAGCAGCGGTTCGATGAGGGCCCGGTCGGAGGCCGGAATGGAATTCCACTTCGCCGGGTTCGCCAGATAGCCGAAGGAGAGATTGTACATGCCGCCCGGAACGAAGGTCGCGAACTTGACGACTTCCGGAAGGTTGTACGGGACCACGCCGTCCTTGGCGAAGAACACGCCGTCCGCCACGCCGGTGGAGAGAAGTTCGTAGACTTCCGTGGCCGGCTTCAGGATCGGAACGACGCCGATGTCCTTCGCGACGTCGTTGATGACGCCGCCGCCGACGCGCATCTTGAGACCCTTGAGGGCGTCGAGCGTCTTGATCTCGCGGCGGATATTGTAGATCTGGCCGGGGCCGTGGACATGCAGGGCGAGCACCTTCACGCCTTCATGCTCGTTCGCCTTGGCCAGCATCCGGTCGTGGACGCGCTGATAGGCGACCGACATCACCTCCGCCGTGTCGCCGAAGAGCGGGAATTCCACCGCTTTCGTCGCCACGAAGCGCCCGGCCGTGTAGCCGTGAACGATGTAGCCCACGTCCACGATGCCGTTCGCGACGGCGTCGAAGGTCTGCGTCGGGCTCGCAACCGCCTTCGGCAGGATGTTGCAGACGACGCGTCCTTCCGTGACCTTCGCGATGTCGTCGCAAAGGCTCGCCATTTCGGTCGCGAGCGGATAGGTCCGGCCCGCCCACGAATTGACGTTCAGCGTGACCTTCGCCTGTGCGGACGTGACCGCCGCAAATCCGAAGGCGGCGAATACGGTCGTGCGGAAGAGCGCGCCGTATCGCGTTGCTTTGCCGGTATCGGCCGATTTCGAGATTCCCATTTTTCCCCCCTTGTTTCGTTCTCTGGGACGAGACTTGCCGGTCACTCCTGGACCAGATCGTGGATCGGAATTCCCTTGGGATACGCCGCGGTCTTCTCTTCCGAGATGCGGAAGTTCAGCTGCGCGCCGGGCGTCTTGGCGAGGACGATCGTGAAGTGAGAGCGCGGGTGCAGCGACCGGACCAGGCAACCCTGCAGAAGGTGGCCCATGATGGTCTTGCCCCCATGCGTGACCGTCAGATGGATGTGAAGGTTGGGCTCGCCCGCGTGATAGACGATGCCGCTCTTCGTCGAGGAGTCGTAGCCGTCGACCGAGTAGCCGATGGTGCCGACGCCCTGCGCTTCCATCATGCCCTCCAGCTCGAGAATGCCCGGCTGGTCTTCGACGCTGGTGGACTTCACGGGGAGGCTCAGCCGCGCCTTGCGCAGGCCGCCCACGATGTTGAGGATGATCCCCGAGCGGATGTTCTCGCGTTTGCAGATCTCCATGATCTCGTCATAGAGGTCCGCGTCCTGGTCGAGCTGCGCCCAGATCACCTCGCCCATTTGCGCCTTCGCGATGACGTCGACCATCGATACCTTCCCTTTCTGTGATGTTAGCGATAACATCACTTTGATCGTCCTGCCGTCGACAGGTTCGTTTCGATCAGATTGGACGCGGGAATTGACGGGAGTCAAGATGTGATCGATAACATTTCGGACGCGGGGGCCGCCCGGGAAAGGGCGGCCGATCGGCGGCCCGGCCTGCGACCGTCGCGGCGGCGGGAGCGGAATTCGAGGCTTCAGCAGGAGATTTCCCGAACCCGATGCCGAAGCCGCCGCCCGAACAGACCGGCTCCCCTTCGCCGAAGAAGGCCGACGCCAAATCACGAGCGAAGAAGGCCGACAAAAGCCTCGACGTCCGGATGGCGGACGTCGCGAAGCTCGCGGGCGTGACCACGATGACGGTCTCCCGCGTTCTGCGGACGCCCGACAAAGTGTCGCGGAAAACGAGAGAGCGGGTCGAAAACGCCATCCGGCGGACCGGCTTCGTCCCGAATTACGCGGCGCGCAGTCTCGTCTCGCGCCGGAGCCAGATCGTCGTCGCTCTTTTCCCCACCGTCATGAACTCGGTGTTCTCGGGCACGATCGAGGAATTGTCGCGCGAGCTGTTCGCGAGCGGCTATTACATGCTGCTCGGCGAAACGAATTTCGACGTGGAAGTCGAAGAGCGTCTGCTGTCGGGCTTCATGGGCTGGCGGCCCGCCGCCGTGGTGCTCGTCGGATCCGCCCATACCGCGACCAGCCGCAGATTGCTCGAAAGCAGCGGCGCGCCCGTGGTCGAATTGTGGAACGTGCCCGAACGGCCGTTCGACCTGTCCGTGGGCTTCAACAACCGCGCCGCCGCCTATGAGATGACGCATGCCCTGCATCGCTGGGGCTATCGGCGGATCGGATTCCTGAACCTCCATTACCCCTCGAACGACCGCTCGATCGACCGTCAGGAGGGCTATCGCGCCGCCATGGCGGAGCTCGGGATCGACGTCACCGCCGACATGGAGCTTACCGTGCCGTTCGGCATGGAATCGGGCAGCAATGCCGTTCGGCGGTTCCTCGAAGCCTCGCCGAGGATCGACGCCCTGTTCTGCGCGTCCGATTCTCTCGCGGTCGGCGCGATCATGGGCACGCTTCGTGCCGGGCTCCGCGTCCCGCAGGATCTCGCCATCGCGGGCTTCGGCAATGTCGAACTCGCCTCGACCCTCGTGCCGTCCCTGACGACCGTGGGCGTGCCCAGAGGCGAGATCGGACGCGAATGCGCGCGGCTCATCCGCGAGCGTCTGGTCGGAACCTATGACGGCCCCTCGGTCGTCGACTGCGGTTTCTCGATCGTCCGTAGGGACAGCGCCTGACCGAC
The DNA here is from genome assembly GCA_027483895.1 of Hyphomicrobiales bacterium. GTDB lineage: Bacteria > Pseudomonadota > Alphaproteobacteria > Rhizobiales > Beijerinckiaceae > JAIXZO01. Next base: position 145,376 of record JAIXTP010000002.1, on the reverse strand, counting down.
GCTCGGCGGGGATCAGTCAAACAGGAGTTCGTGAAGTGATCGATCTTCCGACGGCTCAAGTGCCCGGCATCTATCACCGCCGCATCGGCGAGATCGTCGTGACCGCCGTGTCCGACGGCTATTACGATACCCCGATCGCCGCCTACCGGGGCATCACCATCGAGGAAGCCTCTTCCGCTTTCGAGCGACGCTTCCAGCGCGTGCCGCCGCGAATCTCGATCAACGCCTTTCTGATCCGCTCCAAGGGACGGATCGCGCTGGTCGACACCGGGGCGGGAGACACCATGGGGCCGACGCTCGGCCTGCTTCAGAGAACCTTGGCGACCGCCGGCGTCGCGCCCTCGGACATCGACACCGTTCTTCTGACGCATCTGCATCCCGATCATTCCAACGGACTCGTCGGGCCCGACGGATCAGCCCTTTTCCCCCGCGCCGAACTGGTCGTGTCCGAGGCGGATGTCCGCTTCCGCAAGGACGACGGCGCTCGGGCCCGGCACACCGTCATCGAGCAGCTCCGCTATTACGATCACCCGCGTCGGCAGATCGCCCCTTACGCCGACAGGACGAAGCATGCGCGCGGCGAGGTCTTTCCCGGCGTGACCGCCGTTCCGCTGCCGGGCCATACGCCGGGGCATACCGGCTACATGGTGTCGTCGGGTTCGGAGACGCTCTTCATCTGGGGCGACATCTGCCACGCGCAGGAACTCCAGTTTCCGAACCCGGAGGTGACCGTCGCATTCGACGTCGACCCGGAGGAAGCCGTCCGGACGCGCCGCAGAACGCTCGACCGAGCGGCCGCCGACGGCATTCCGGTCGCCGGCATGCATGTCCACTTCCCCGGTCTGATCCGCATCGTTCGTAACGGATCGGGCTATTCCGAAGTCCCGGAGATCTGGGCCTACGAGATGGCGTGAGCCGTCACGGTCCGGAGCGGAGAACCGAAATGCCGATCGCAGCTTTTTCCGAAACTCCCGGAGACGTCCGGCTGGGCAAGATCTTCGGCGATCTTCTGGTCGACCTCTCGCTGGCCGCTCCCGAACTGCCCAGGACCGTGAAGGCCTTTCTGGAGGCGGGCCCGGCGGCGAGGGAGATCTTCGACCGCGTCACGCGGGCCTCCGCGCCGCCCCTACGATGCGTCGACGTGGCGTTTCACGCCCCGATCCCGGATCCGGAGAAGTTTCTCGGGATCGGCATGAACTACGCAGACCACAGTGCCGAGGCCGAAAAGCTCGGACTGGAGAAGCCGAAATTCCAGAAATGGTTCAACAAGCAGGTCTCGTGCATCGTCGGTCCGCATGACGACGTGGTCATGCCGAACGTGTCCGGGGATCTGGATTACGAGGTCGAATTGGCCGTCGTGATCGGCCGCCGATGCAGGAACGTGAACCGCGCGGATGCGCGGTCGGTGATCGGCGGCTACATGATCGTCAACGACGTCTCGGTCCGCGACTGGCAGTTCCGCTCGCCCACGGTGACGCTCGGCAAGTCCTTCGACACGCATGGTCCGACGGGACCGTGGCTGACGCTCGATCATGAGATCGCCGACCCGCATGATCTCGACTTGAAGACCTTCATCAACGACGAGCTTCGGCAATCCGGGAACACGCGTCACCTGATCTTCGATATCTACGACCAGATCGCGCATCTCAGCCAAGTCATGACCTTGAAGCCGGGAGACATTCTGGCGACGGGAACTCCGGCCGGTGTAGGCATTGCTTACAATCCCCCTCGGTTCCTGAAAAAGGGGGATATCATGCGTCTTGAGATCGAAGGCTTGGGCTCGATCCGCAACACGGTGGTCGACGAAAACTGACTGACCGCCCCCCCGAAGTCGTCTCCGCCTCGCACCGACCCGACAGGAGGGGAGAGTGCCCCGGCGGCATTCGCGCTTGAGGACGTGGTACGGAAGGCCCTCCGCCGGCCGGCCGAACTCCACGACGTCCTCTCCTCGCACATGACCCTGCGAAGCGAGATGACGCGCAGCGGTTCACGCGCGTCCGATCCGCTCGAGCGCCCGTTCGAGATCCTTCCTCAGATCGGCCGCGTCTTCGATACCGACGGACAGCCGGACGAGCGCGTCGTCGATCCCCAGCGACCGCCTCGCCTCGGACGGGACCGAAGCATGCGTCATGATCGCGGGATGCTCGATCAGGCTTTCGACGCCGCCCAGGCTCTCCGCCAGAGTGAAGAGTTCACACGCTTCGAGGAAGCGGCGGGCTCCCGCGAGATCCGTTGCGAGACGGACGGTGACGATCCCGCCGTAGCCGTTCATCTGCTCGCGCGCGATCCGGTGCTGCGGGTGGCCGGAGAGGCCGGGATAGATCACGTCCGCGACGGCAGGGTGCTTCTCCAGCATCGCGGCGATCTCGAGCGCCGAGGAGCAGTGCCGCTCCATGCGGAGGTTCAACGTCTTCAGCCCGCGCAGCGCGAGGAAGCTGTCGAAAGGTCCGGAGACCGCGCCCACGGCGTTCTGCAGGAAGGTCATGCGCTCGACGAGCTCGACGCGCTCGCCGACCACGGCCACGCCGCCGATCATGTCGGAATGGCCGTTGAGGTACTTGGTCGTCGAATGGACGACCATGTCGAAACCGAAATCCAGCGGCTTCTGAACGAAAGGGCTCGCGAAGGTATTGTCGGCGACGAGCAACAGCCCGTTCCTCCGCCCGAAGTCCGCGACCTTCCTCAGGTCCGTGATACGGAGCATCGGATTGGTGGGCGTCTCGACCCACACCATGCGCGTCTCCGGGCGGCGAGCCGCTTCGAGCGCCGTCGGATCGGTCATGTCGACGAAGCTGACCGCCAGGTTTGCGGTCTTCGCCCTCACGCGCTCGAAAAGGCGGCGGGTGCCGCCGTAGAGATCGTCGGAGGCGATGACATGGGAGCCCGCGTCCAGCATGTCGAGCACGGTCGAGATCGCTGCGAGACCCGAGGCGAAGGCGAAGGCCGCCGACCCGTTCTCGAGGTCGGCCATGCAACGCTCGAAGGCCTGACGGGTCGGGTTGTGCGTCCGGCCGTATTCATAGCCGAGATGTTCGCCCGGGCTCCTTTGCGCATAGGTCGACGTCGCATAGATCGGCACCATCACGGCGCCGGTCAGCGGATCGTTGCGCTGACCGCCGTGGACGCAGCGGGTCGCGAAGCTTTGGTCGTTGCGGCTCATCGGGGTTTTCTCCTCCGGGGGACGGCGTCAGAGGCGCCAGCCCTGCGCCCGGATCCATTCGTCGTTGAAAAGTTTCGAGAAATATTTCGCGCCGCTGTCGCAGACGAGCGTCACGACGCGCTTGGGCTCGGTCTGCTCACGGCACCAGCGCAGCGCCGCGGCCAGCAGCGTGCCGGATGATGTGCCCGCCAGCACGCCGTCCTTGCGGAGAACGTCGCGGGCCGTCCGGAAGCTCTCCTCGTCCGGGATCGAATAGGCCGCGTCGACCAGAGAGAGATCGGCGTTCGGGGGCACGAAGTCCTCCCCGATGCCCTCGACCTTCCAACTGCCGGGGGCCCCGTGGCGGCCGGTATTGACGAGGTCGGCCAGGATCGACCCGGCGGGATCCGCGAGAACGATCTTCGTCTTCGGCGAATGCGCCTTCAGGTGACGGCCGACGCCGGTGAGCGTGCCGCCGGAGCCGACGCCGCAGACGAAGGCGTCGAGGTCGCCGTCCATCTGCGCGAGGATCTCGGGACCGGTGGTCGTCTCATGGGCCGCCGGGTTCGCCGGATTGGCGAACTGGTCCATGTAGAGAGCGCCCGGGATCGCCGCCGCCAGCGCCACGGCCTTGTCCTGATAGTAGTCGGGATGACCCTTCTCGACGTCGGAACGCGTCATGACGACCTCGGCCCCGACGGCACGCAGATGGGCGATCTTCTCGTCCGACATCTTGTCCGGAACGACCAGCAGCGTGCGGTAGCCCCTGCGCGCGGCGATCATCGCGAGCGCGAGACCCGTATTGCCCGCGGTGGCCTCGACGACCGTTCCGCCGGGCCGCAGCATGCCCTGTCGTTCCGCCGCGTCCAACATGGCCCGGGCGGGCCGATCCTTGATCGACCCGCTCGGATTGAAGCCTTCGAGCTTCGCGAACAGCCGACACGGACCCGCGTCCATGCCGACGAGTTCGACGAGAGGCGTATTTCCGACTAGATCAAGTAGATTGCTCATAAACACGATCATATCCGTGTTTATGAGCAAAGCACAACGTTCTGCGCGGAAAAGATGCGGCAGCCGGCCGTGCCGGCGTCATTCCGCGGCCGTGACGAGCCTCGAGCCGTGCCGGAACGTTCCCGCGCGATGACGCGCAGGAAGGCGCGGCGAGCCGAAGAGCTTGGTCCGCAACGGCCCTTCCTCGTAAGCCGTCTTGTAAAGTCCGCGGTTCTGGAGTTCGGGAACGACGAGGTCGACGAAGTCTTCGATGCAGGCGGGGGTGACGCTGCGGATCAGGTTGAAGCCGTCGACGTCGGCCTGCTCGATCCAGGCCGCGAGTTCGTCCGCGACCTGCGCCGGCGTGCCGACGATCGGCGGCGTGCGGGATCCGAGGCGGATGGACTCGCGGAGCTTGCGGACCGTCCACGTCTTGTCCGGGCTCTTCTTCGTGACGGCTTCGAGATGCGAGTTGTTGGCGTCGGTCTTCACGAAGCGGATCGGTTCGTCCGGGTCATAGGTCGAGAAATCGATGCCGACCGACGCCGAGAAATGCGCCAGCGCACCCTCGACGCTGCCGAAACGGTCGTAATCCTCGAACTTCTCCCGCGCCTCCGCTTCGGTCGGAGCGACGATGACCACCACGCCGACGAAGGCCTTGACGTCCTCGGGGCGGCGGCCGGCCGCGACGGCCTTGGCGCGGATGTCCGCGACGATGTCGCGGGCCTGCGCCTTGTTCTGGCCGTTGATGAAGACGCATTCGGCGTGCTCGCCCGCGAAACGCCGGCCGCGATCCGATGAGCCCGCCTGATAGAGCACGGGTGTGCGCTGCGGCGAAGGCTCGCTGAGATGAATCGCGTCCACGTCGAAGAAACGGCCGTGATGCCGGATCCGGTGGACCTTGGCCGGATCGGCGAAGATGCCCGCCGCGCGGTCGCGCAGGACCGCATCGTCCTCCCAACTGCCTTCCCAGAGCTTGTAGACGACCTCCATGAACTCGTCGGCGACGTCGTAGCGATCGTCGTGGGGGGCGAGACGGTCCCCGCCGAGGCCGCGCACGGCGCTGTCGAGATAGCCGGTCACGATGTTCCAGCCGATGCGCCCCTTGGTGAGGTGGTCGAGCGTCGAGAAACGCCGCGCGAGCAGGTAGGGGTGCTCGTGCGTGAGGTTCACGGTGATGCCGAAGCCGAGATGCTTCGTGACTGCCGCCATGGCGGGCGCGAGCACCACGGGATCGTTGAGGGGGGATTGCGCGCCGGCGAGCAGCGCCGTCTCGGGACCGCCCTTGTAGACATCGTAGAGCCCGAGGACGTCGGCGAGGAAGAGACCGTCGAACAGTCCGCGTTCGAGCGTGACCGCGAGGTTCTGCCAATGGTCGACATCCGTATATCGGGCGGACCCGTCGTCCGGGTGTCGCCACAGGCCGTGGCAGATATGGCCTGCGCAATTCATGTCGAAGGCGTTGAGACGGATCTGTTTTTTCTGCGTCATGGTGATTGCGACGGGCTCCGCCCGTCCCTCCGGTACGGGGCGGGCGTCAGGCCGCGTCTTCGCGGGCCGGACGGCGGGCGAGAGCTGCGGCGGCTTCGGTGATCAGGGCGTCGAGTCGGGCGGCGGTGACCGGTTCGACGACGTCCGCGCCCTCGAGATCGTTCTCGTTGACGAAGACCGCCGTCGGCAGCGTCGCCGCCCCCAGGCAGGCGAACAGCGGGCGGAACTGATGCTCGACCGCGAGGGCATGGCGGTCGGAGCCGCCGAGCGCGAGCAGCGCGACCGGAACGCCGCCCAGCGCCCGGTAGTCGACCAGGTCGAAGAGCTGCTTGAAGAGCCCGGTATAAGAGCCGTTGTAGACGGGCGAGGCCGCAAGGACGAAATCCGCCGTCTCGATCGCGCGAAGGGCGGAGGCCAAGGTCGGACTCGCCTCCGTGCGGCGGCGGACGGCCAGATCGGGAAGGAGCGTGGCGACTTCGACGAGGCGGGGGACGGCTCCGGTCCGCTCCGCGATCGCGTCCTGGAGGCGGGTCGCGAGGCGGCGCGTCTTGGAGTCGGTCGACGCGCTGCCGACGACGGTGACGATGCTGGTCATGAACGGATCTCCGGGAAGGGAAAAAGGCCGGGCGGCCGAAGCCGCCCGGAGGCGCCGGGGAGGACGGTCACCAGCCCGCGAGGACCGAACCCTTGAACTTGTCCTGGATGAACGCCTTCACCTCGGGCGCGTGATAGGCCTCGACGAGGGCCTTGGCCCACGGCGCATCCTTGTCCTTGCCGCGGACCGCGATGAGGTTGACGTAGGGGCCCTTCGGGTCCTCGCGGAGGATGGCCGAAGCCGGATCGATCTTCGCCTCGACCGCGTAATTCGTGTTGATCGCGGCGGCCGCCACGTCCGGGAGGGAACGCGCGGTCTGAGCCGCGTCGACCTCGACGAACTTCAGCTTTTTCGGGTTCTCGACGATATCGAGAACCGTCGGCCGGAAGCCCGCCCCGTCACGGAGCTTCACCACGCCCTTGTCGCGCAGAAGAAGCAGGGTTCGGCCGCCGTTGGTGGGGTCGTTCTGGATCGCGATGGTCGAGCCGTCGGGAACGTCCGCCCAGCTCTTGTATTTCTGGGAGTAGATGCCGAGCGGGAAGTTCACGGTCAGCCCGATGCCGACGATGTCGAAACCGCGATCCTTCTTCTGATTGTCGAGATAGGGCTGGTTCTGGAACGAATTCGCTTCGATCTCGCCCGCGCTCAACGCCTGGTTCGGCACCACGTAATCGCTGAACTCGATGATCTTGATGTCGAGGCCCTTTTGAGCCGCGATCGGCTTTACCGCTTCGAGGATCTGGGCGTGCGGACCGGGCGTGACGCCGATGCGCAGGGTCTTGAGCGGGGCGGTCTGCGCCGAGGCGCCGAGTGCCGTGACGGCGAGGGCGCCGGAGGCGAGCAGACCCGCCGCGAAGCTGCGGCGGTCGACACGGAACGAATGCTTCTTCGACATGAGTAGGCTCCTTTCAGGGTTGGAAATTCACGCGTTGCGGAGACGCTTGTTGACGCGCCGGGCCAAACGATCCCCGAGGGTCTGTGCGGCCTGAACGAGGACCACGAGGACGGCGACGACGAGGGCCATCACCTCGGGCATGAAGCGCTGATAGCCGTAGCGGATGCCGAGATCCCCCAGCCCGCCGCCGCCGACCGCGCCGACCATGGCGGAGAAGCCGAGAAGGCTGACGACCGCGAGGGTGAGGCCGAGGACGATCCCGGGCAGCGCCTCGGGAACGAGCACCTTTCGGACGATCTGGAAGGGCGTGGCGCCCATGGCGCGGGCCGCCTCGACGAGGCCTTGATCGACCTCACGGATCGCCGCCTCCACGATCCGGGCGATGAAGGGCGCGGCGGCGATGGTGAGAGGGACGACGGCGGCGCGCGTGCCGATCGACGTGCCCGCGATCAGGCGCGTCAGGGGCACGATCGCGACGACGAGAATGATGAAGGGCGTCGACCGCGTCACGTTGACGACGAAGCCGAGGACGGCATTGAGGGTCGGCGCGGCGAAGAGTTCCCCGCGCCGACTCGTGGCGAGAAAGACGCCGAGCGGCAAACCCGCGCCGATGCCGACGGATGCGGCGACGAGCACCATCGTCAGAGTCTCGAGCGTGGCGTCGAGGATCAGGCGGACGAGTTCAGGCGACATGGACGTTTTCCGGGACGAGAGGGAAGCCGAAGGGTTTGCATTCCGTCTCGATCCGCTCCGCGGGGACGTAACCGAGAATTTCGAAGCGGAACCCGAGCGTGAGCAGGGCGGCGATCGCCGCGTCGCCCGTCGGCGGACTGCCGGGGACCGCGACGAGCAGGGTGCCGAAGGGCCGGTCCGCGATGGCCTCGATCTTCCCCGCGACGATGTTCACGTCCGCGCCGAGCGTGGTCGTGAGTCGGCTCACGACGGGGCTGGTCGCATGCTCGCCGACGAACCGGATGCGCAGCAGCAGCGAACTCTCGGGACCGGCCTCCGCGGTGACCCGGTCGCGGACATAGGAGGGGATGTCCACGGACGTCACGTCCTCGACGAAGCGCGCCGTGGTGGGGTGTTTCGGGGCGGTGAAGACGTCGAAGACCGAGCCGCTCTCCACGATGCGGCCGTTCTCGATGACCGCGACCTCGTCGCAGAGATCCTTGATGACCGGGATCTCGTGGGTGATCACGAGGATGGTGACGCCGAGTTCGCGGTTGATGCGCTTGAGCAGCGCGAGGATCGACCTGGTGGTCTCGGGATCCAGTGCGGACGTCGCCTCGTCACAGAGCAGAATGGCCGGCTCCGTCGACAAGGCCCGGGCGATGCCGACGCGCTGCTTCTGACCGCCGGACAGTTCGGCCGGATACCGCTCGGCCTTGTCCGAGAGACCCACCAGTTCGAGAAGGCCTTCGACGCGGGAGCGGATCGCGGCGCGATCGACGCCCGCGATCTCCAGCGGAAGCGCGACATTGTCGAAGACGGTGCGGGACGACAGCAGGTTGAAGTGCTGAAAGATCATGCCGATCCGTCGCCGGACGTCTCGCCAGCCCGTCTCCGACAGCTCCGTGACATCCTCGCCGAAAAGCTCGATGCGGCCGCTCGTCGCCTTTTCCAGCCCGTTGACGAGGCGCACGAGCGTGGATTTGCCTGCGCCTGAAGGTCCGATCACGCCGACGATCGAGCCCTTGCGGACCTCCAGATCCACGTCCGTCAGGGCCGAGAAGGAAGGTTGTCCGGGGCGGGCGCGCCAAGTCTTTCCGACCTCATGCAGTCGGACGGCAGGCACGTCGACGTCCTGAACCGGCAGTGCGTCAGTTCGGTCGATCGGTTCGGCCGAGGCGGAAAAGGGTTCGTAGAACCCCTCGAAGACCAGCGTCGTCATGGGATGGATTCCGGCAAGCGCCTGCGTGGCGGCGAGGAGCCGCTGCAGCGATGTCTTTCAAAGAGAACGTGATGTCGCCGTCGGACGGCGTCAGGTGCGCAAACGCATTCGACACAAGGTCATTTTCGGTCCCTCGCAATGGAGAGCCCACGGCCGGCCCGGCGGCCGACGTGGCGCTTTAGCTTTTGGTGACGCGGCGCAAGCTGCTCGATCAAATCCCCGCGACGGCATCGCTGCCGTGATCCGAAATTATGCAGCGCCGTGGACGCCGTCAATCAAAAAATTCGTTATGACGCACAATAATCCGTTTTATCGAACGAAGCGTCTAACTTCGGCGGGGCCCGAACGTCTTATGCTCGAGCACTCGTCGGTGACTGATCTTCGCGCGCGCCTTTCAGGCGTGACACGGCCCGATCCGACCTGCGCGCGGGCGCAAGGCGTAACGGGCCCCGACGAAAAAGGGGCGCCGCAAGCGCGGCGCCCCTCTCTTTTCGTCCATGCGGGCAGAAGATCAGTTCTGCTCTTCGGCGAAGATGTCCTTGTCCTTGTTCTCTGGGACGAAGATCAGGCCGATGACGAGCGTGCCGGTCGCGATGACGATCGGGTACCAGAGGCCGAAATAGGTGTCTCCGGACTGAGCGATCATCGCGAAGGCCGTGGCGGGCATCAGGCCGCCGAACCAGCCGTTGCCGATGTGGTAGGGCAGCGACATGCCCGTGTAGCGGATCCGGGTCGGGAAGAGCTCGACGAGCGCCGCCGCGATCGGGCCGTACACCATCGTGACCAGCACGACGAGATAGGTGAGCACCATCACCAGCATGAAGGTCTGGCCGCGGAAGATGTCGAAGAAGCCCGACATCTTCACGATGGACTCGTTCTTCACGCCGGCGACCGGGTAACCCGCCGCGCCGAGCGCGTCGTTGACCGACTTGGTGAAGGCCGCGGGAACCGTCTTCGCCTCGTCGCCCTTCAGGTTGCCGAGCTCGTAGCCGGTGACTTCCTTGTCGCCGATGCGCACCTTCGCGGTCGAACCCTTCGGGCCTTCCTGGACCGAATAATTGACCGAGCTGCGCGCGAGCAGCGCCTTGGTGATGTCGCAGGAGCTGGTGAACTTGGACGTTCCGGTCGGGTTGAACTGGAACGAGCAGGTGTCCTTGTCGGCGACGACGGTGACCTTCACGGTCTCCTGCGCCTTGGCGAGCATCGGGTTCGCGGTCTCCGAGATGAACTTGAAGACCGGGAAATAGGTGATCGCGGCGAGGAAGCAGCCGGCCAGGATGATCGGCTTGCGGCCGATGCGGTCGGACAGCGAGCCGAAGATCACGAAGCCTGCAGTGCCGAGGATCAGCGACCAGGCGATCAGCACGTTCGCGGTGAACATGTCGACGCGCAGGATGCTCTGCAGGAAGAACAGCGCGTAGAACTGGCCCGTGTACCAGACCACCGCCTGACCGGCGACGAGGCCGAGCAGCGCGATGACGGCGAAGCGGGCGTTCTTCCACTGGCCGAAGGCTTCCGAAAGCGGCGCCTTCGACTGCTTGCCCTCTTCCTTCATCTTCTTGAAGGCCGGGCTCTCTTCCATCTGCAGACGGATCCAGAGCGAGATGCCGAGCAGGAAGATCGAGAGCAGGAAGGGAATGCGCCAGCCCCACTTGGCGAAGTCGGCTTCGCCGACATAGCTGCGCACGCCGAGAATGACCATCAGCGACAGCAGCAGGCCGAGCGTGGCGGTCGTCTGGATCCAGCTGGTGAAATAGCCGCGACGGCCGGGCGGAGCATGCTCCGCGACATAGACCACGGCGCCGCCGTATTCGCCGCCGAGCGCCAGACCCTGCAGCATGCGCAGGATGATGAGCGTCACGGGCGCGATCCAGCCGATCTGCTCGTAGGTCGGCAGAAGACCCACGATGAAGGTCGACGCACCCATGATCAGGATGGTCATGAGGAAGGTGTATTTGCGGCCGACGAGGTCGCCGAGGCGGCCGAAGAACAGCGCGCCGAACGGACGGACGAGGAAGCCCGCAGCAAAGGCCAGCAACGCGAAGACGTTGCGCGTCGCTTCGGGGAAGGACGAGAAGAATTGCGCGCCGATGATCGCGGCGAGCGAACCATAGAGATAGAAGTCGTACCACTCGAAGATGGTACCAGCCGAAGATGCAAGGATGACGCGCTTCTCTTCGCGGGTCATCGGCCTTGCGCGCTCGGTCGGCGCAGTCGCGGCCATCGTCATGGCGTTTCTCCCATTGCCACTTCTTTTCTCGCGAAGACGGGGCGTCGATACCCGCACTTTCGCGGATGGAGGACTTAGGAAGAGAAAACGAACTGTAAAGAGCCCATGCTACCAAATGTGTAATAACGATGGCGAAATGTTGTTTTTATTCTATTTTCACACGCACGAAATGCTATTTATCAGAAACATATTCAACACGAACGTTATGGTAATTGAACTTTCGGAGTATCAAAAAAGCGCGCACCCCCGAGAGTGCGCGCCGAAGGATTCGAGCGGCCGTGAACCGCAGGGAGGCTCAGCCGAAACGGGCCGAGACGCCGCCCCAAGGACCGAAGCTGGCGCGGACTTCGTCGCCCGCGACGACGGGGATCGGCACGACGCAGGTGCCCGTCGTCACGACCTCGCCCGCATGCAGCGTGATGCCGAGGCCGGAGAGCTCGTTGACGAGCCATGCGAGAGCGATCCGCGGATCGCCGAGCACGTTGCGGCCCACGCCCGGATGCTGCGACTTGCCGACGACCTCGGCCGTCACCTCGAGCGCGGCGAGATCGACCTTGCGCCAGCCTTCGGGCGATGCCGCGCCGAGGATGAAGCGGTCGCCGCAGGCATTGTCGGCGATGAGCTGGGCGGCGCCGACGGCGCAGCAATCCGCATAGCGCGTGTCCGGCAGCTCGATGGAGGGATGGAGCGCGGCGACCGCGTCCATCACCTCGTCGACGCCATAGGCTTCCGCGCGCGGGGGCAGATCGCGCCCCATGCGGAAGGCGAATTCGATCTCCGCGAGCTTCATCAGGCTCTTGTCGAGCGGAATCAGATCCTCTTCCCGGAAGACCTTCTCGGCGAGGATGCGGCCCGCGAGAGGGCCGTCGACATTGATGTGCCGCTGACCGGCGATGCTGGTGGCTGCGATCTTCCAGCCGTAGAGCGGGGCTGCGGTGCGCGCCATGAGATGCGCCTGGACGGCATAGCCCTCGGCGCGGTCGGCCGGGCGGCAATCGGCCGGCAGCGCGTCGAGCCGCGTGCCCGCATCCCACTGGCCGACGAGGATGTCGGACGCGGTCCTGGTCTTGGCGACGTCGAGCATCAGAGATCTCCGGGAACGAGAATGAAGGGCGCGCGATCGGACCGGGCCTCGAGGGCGGCATGCGCCTGCCCGGCATCGGCGAGGGGATAGGCGGTTCCGGCTTCGGCCGTCAGAAGCCCGTCCGCGAAGGCCGCGAAGACGTTCTTCGCCATGTCGCGCCGCCGTTCCGCGTCCGCGAGGTAGTGGAACACGATGGGCCGGACGACGGAAAAGGACCCGGCCGCGAGCCGCGAGATCTCGAAGGGCGGGATCGGGCCGGAGGATTGGCCGAAATTGACGAGACGGCCGAGCGGCGCGAGCACCTTCAGCGAGCCGTCGAACGTGTCGCGGCCGACGGAGTCATAGGCCACGTCCACGCCGCGCCCGCCGGTGAGGCGCAGCACCTCGGGCACGAAATCCCTTTCGCGATAAGGGATCACATGCGCGCAGCCCGCCTCCTTGGCGATGCGCAGCTTGTCGGGCGTGCCGGCGGTGCCGATCACGACGGCCCCGAGGCCCGCCGCCCATTGCGCCAGAAGTCGGCCGACGCCGCCCGCGGCCGCATGGACGAGAACGGTCTGTCCCGCCTCCACGCGGTGGACGCGACGGACGAGCATCTCCACCGTGAGCGCCTTCAGGAGAACGGTGGCGGCGAGCCGGTCGCCGATCGCGTCCGGCAGCTTCAGCGCGATCGCGGCGGGAAGGTTGCGCGCGGACGCATAGGCGCCGTAGCCGCCGGTGACGTAGCCGATGCGGTCGCCGACGGAAAAGCCCGTCACGTCCGGGCCCATGTCCTCGACCACGCCGACGGCCTCGATCCCCGGAATGCCGGGCAGGGGCAGCGTCTTGTAGAGGCCTGTGCGGACATAGACGTCGTGGAAATTCACCCCGATCGCCGTCTGGCGGATGCGGAGTTCGCCGGGACCGGGCGGGGCGAGATCGACTTTTTCGGCGCGCAGACGCTCGGGTCCCCCGTACTCGCGCAGCATGATCGCTTCGGCCACCCTGATCCTCCTTGTTTTTCTTATGCATAGCCCGGCGGGGACGATCGCGGAACCTCGGAGCTGCGCGCGGGCCGCAACCCCGCCCTTGCGGCCGGACGGGGCGCTCCCGACATCAGGACGAAGCAGGATGGAGATCGCGATGACCCCGGACGAACGCCGCCTTCTCACCGACCTCTTCGAAAGGATCGGCCGCTCCGCCCGAACGCCCCGCGACGGCGAGGCCGAAGGCCTGATCGCGGACGAGGTCCGCCGTCGCCCTTATGCGCCTTATGTGATGGCGCAGACCGTGATCGTGCAGGAACAGGCGCTCAAAGGCGCCGCGGCGCGGATCGAGGAGCTCGAAGCGCGCCTTCACGAACTCGAAGCCCGCCGGGACGAGGGCGCGGGCGGCTTTCTCGGCGGTGTCGGACGAAGCCTGTTCGGCGAAAGCCGCACCTCGGTCCCCGTCACGGGGCGTCCGGCGACTGCGGGTTCCGCGCCCGGAGGCTCGGTCTGGAACCGGGGGGACGTGCTGCAGCAGCCCACCCCGTTCCGGGATGCGGGCGCCCCTGCGGGACGGCCCGGCTTCGGCGGCGGAGGTTTCCTGGGAAGCGCGCTCGCCACCGCTGCGGGGGTCGCCGGCGGCGCGCTGCTCTTCCAGGGCCTCTCGCATCTGTTCTCGGACCCGGCCCGCGCCGCGGCGCTGGACCCCGGGCTCGGAAGCCTCGACCCCGACACCGCGTCTCTCGGCGACATCCTCCCGCCGCCCGAGGCGCCGGCGGAAGCGCCCGGCTTCGGCGAGGCCGGGGTTCAGGATGCGGGCTTCGATCCGGGCTTCGACGACGGCGGCTTCGATGCCGGCGACGGCGGCGACTGGACCTGAGGCGTCAGACGGCGAAGCCGTTGTCGGCCGCGAGGTCCTTCAGCGAGGTTTCGGGCCGCGCGCCCATATGCTGGATGACCTCGGAGGCCGCCATGGCGCCGAGCCGCGCGCAATCGGCCCGCGAGGCGCCGCGCGCGAAGCCGAACAGGAAGCCCGCCGCATAGAGGTCGCCCGCGCCGGTCGTGTCGACCAGTTTTTCGATCGGATACGCGGGCACCGCGATCGTCGCCTCGCGATCCACCACCACCGAGCCTTGACCGGACCGCGTGACGGCGGCGAGCACGTTCTCCTGCCGGAGCGCGGCGAGCGCCGTGTCGAAATCGGCGGTCGCGTAGAGGCTCTTCAGCTCGTGCTCGTTGGCGAAGAGCAGATCGACGGAGCCGTCGCGCAGAAGGCCGATGAATTCGTCGCGATAGCGGTCGACGCAGAAGGAATCGGAGAGCGTCAGGGCCACCGTGCCGCCGTTCGCATGCGCGATCTCAACGGATTTGCGGAAGGCCTGCTTCGCCGCCGGCGGGTCCCAAAGATAGCCTTCCATATAGACGATGCGCGCGGCGCGGACGGCTTCCGCATCCACGTCCTCGGGGCCGAGATCGCGGCAGGCGCCGAGGAAGGTGTTCATCGTGCGCTCGCCGTCGGGCGTGACGAGGATGAAGCTGCGCGCCGTCGCGGCGCCGTCGCCCGCGGGCGCGCCGTAAAAGGCGACGCCGGCCGCGCCGATGTCGTGCGTGAAGTGCCGGCCGACCTCGTCCGCCTTCACCTTGCCGACGAAAGCGGCCGAACCTCCGAGCGAGGCGATGCCGACGATGGTGTTGGCGGCCGATCCGCCCGACACGATGGTGGCGGGGCCCATGGCGGCGTAGAGGCGCTCCGCCTCGTCCTCTTCGATGAGGCGCATCGAACCCTTGGCGAGGCCGTGGGCGACGAGGAAGGCGTCGTCGGTGCGGGCGAGCACGTCGACGATGGCATTGCCGAGGCCGAGCACGTCGTAGCGGGTCATGGAAGCTCCTCGTCGGGTCCGGGGTCGGGGGGGTGTCGCACCGGCACGGTGCGACGGTCAAGCCGCGCCGTCGACCGTCTTCTCGGCCGCAGCGTCGGCGAGGACGTCGGAGAGGCGTTCGAGATCGGCGGCGTTCAGCCGGCCGATGCTGCGGGCCAGCCGATTGGCGAAGGCCGTGGCTTCCGGCGAAAGCCCGGCCGTGTCGATGACGATGCGCGGATGGGAGAGCTCGGCGAGCCGCACGAGCTCCTCCGCATCGTCCCAGATCACGTTGAAATACTGGATCACGCGCTGCACGAAGGCCCAATTGGGCCGGCCGCGCCGGCCGTGTTCGAGCGCGGAGAGATAGGTCGGCGTGACGCCGAGCGCTTCCGCCATGTCCTTCAGCGCGACGTCGCGCTCCGCCCGCAGCGCCCGCATCTTCGCGCCGAACGGGGTCATGCGCCGTCCCCCGGGCCGCGCCGACGCCTGAGCAGCACATAGAGCGCGCCCGCCCCGCCCTGATGCGGCGCCGCTTCCTCGAAGCCGACGACCATGCCGCGCAGATCGTGCATCCGGAGCCAATGCGGCACCATGCGCCGCAGGACGCCGCGCTCCTCGCCGTGCTCGGGCGTCTCGGCCGCCCGCGCGCCCTTGCCGGTCACGACGAGCACCACGCTCGCGCCCTGATCGCGCGAGCGCGCGATGAAGCCGCGCAGGCGGGCATGCGCCTCGTCCTGCCGCAGGCCGTGCAGGTCGAGCACCGCATGGATGGGGTGGGAACCGCGCGCGAGGCCGCGCTTGAGCCGCCGTTCCAGCGGCACCAGCGGCGGCAGCGCCGGTCTCGGCGGCGGGACGGACTTGGCCGGCGCGGGCGGGGCGGCGGGCTTCGCGGATTTCGCCGGCGGTGCGGGCGGGACGGGCGGCGGTGCGGGGGCCGGTTCGGGTTCGAAGCCGGAGGAGGCGCGGCCCGCGAGCGGCTCCACATGCCGCGTCAAGATATGCCACAGCTCGGTTTCGGCCGCGGTCAGCATCCTGCGACGGCGGCTCACGCTGCGCTCCTCGGCAGAAGCGCGGTCAGACGGCCGGGATGGCGCACGAGGCCCGCGCGGGCGCCCGCCGCCTCGCCGCTGCCGAAGAAGAGGTCGATGCGGCCCGGCCCCATGATGGCGGTGCCGGTGTCCTGGGCCACCGTGAGCCCCGCGAAGGGGCGACTGCCGCCGTCGGGCTCCGGCAGATCGGCACCGACGAAAAAGGGCGTGCCGTAGCTCCACGCGGTGCGGTCGATCGCGATCGAGCGCAGCGGCGTGAGCGGTGCGCCTGCCGCGCCGACCGGACCGCGGTCGCTGTCCGCTTCGAGGCGGAAGAAGACATAGGACGGGTTCATCCGGATCACCCTGTCCGTCTCCGAGGGATTGGCGCGGAGCCAGGCCTTCAGCCGGTCCATCGTCATCTCCTCGCGCGGAACATGGCCTTCCTCCACCACGATTCGGCCGACGGGAACATAGGGTCGGCCGTTCCGCCCGGCATAAGCGAGGCGCAGGCGCGTGCCGTCGGGCAGCCGCAGCCTCGCCGAACCCTGGATCTGTGCGAAGAAGAGCTCGATCCGGTCGAGCCAGACGAGTTCGAGGCCCTTGCCCTTCAGCGCTCCGGTCTCGATGGCCGTCCGGTCGGGATAGGGCGCGATGCGGACGAGATCGTCCGGCAGGCCCAAGGCCGGCGCGTCGAACGCGGCGGTGCGGACGCGCGAGGCGGGCAGTTCGGGTTCGTAATAGCCCGTGAGGAAGGCGGGTCCGCCGGGCGGGATCACCTCGACGGCGCGAAAGCGCGTCTCGAAGAAGCGGCGGGCTCGACCGGCGTCGAGAGGGCCCGAAGCGAGCGCGGCCCCGGCGGCGGCGATGAGAGGCGGCCGGGGCGCTCGGCCCGAGCGCGGCGCGGGATCGCCCGCCGCGAGGCGACGGGCGGTTTCGAGAAAGCTGAGAAAGGCCGCGCGATGGTCGTCGGCCGCCCATTCGGGCCGGTCGAAAAGGTCCGACGGGACCAGACGGGCGCCGCCCGGCCCGCGCACGGGGTCAGTGACCGGCTTCGGTCGCCACGAGCTTCCAGTTCGGGTCGCGGCTTCCGGTTTCGCGGGCGAAGGTCCAGACGTCGACCACGTCGACGATCTTGTCGGCCGCGCCGTCCACGATCACGCCTTCGGCATTGCGCGTGGCGGTGATGAGCTTGGACGCGAAGCGCAGCGTGACCTGAGCGGTGCGGCCGTTGAGCCGCGCATCCGCGATTTCGGCGCGTTCGATGGAGACGAAGGTGGTCGAGACGGTCTCGCCGCGCTTCTCGCGGTCGGCGATGGCCGCCGCGAAGCCTTCGAAGACGTCCTTCGCCAACAGGTCCTTCAACAGGCGGCGGTCGCCGGAGGCGAAGGCCGTCACGATCATCTCGTAGGCGCTCTTGGCGCCTTCGCTGAAGCCGCGCGCATCGAAGCCGCCGTCGGCCGCGGCGATGGCGTCGAGCCCCTCTTCGATCGGCGAGCCCGGTTCGGCGAAGCCCTTCCAGCGATCCGGCGCAGGGCCCTGCGGCTCGTCCTGCTCCGGCCGCAGCCCGGGCAGCGGAACCACCTTGGACTCGGGCGAGGGTTGTGCGGGCTTCATCATGTCGCGCGGATTGCGCTCGTGCCCGGTCCGCATGCCCAGAACGGAGTAGAGGCGCCAGATCACGAAGGCGGCGAGGCCGATAAAGACGATCGTGGCGAAATCGGAAGAGTCCTGCATCATGTGCCTTCGGCTGAGGCGCGGTCCGGCGCCCGTCCGGTCGATGATATAGGGTGCTTCCCCGTCATCACAACTGCGGGGGCGCTCGCCTTGCCGGGCCCGGCGGGGCATGTTAGCCCGCTCGCGAGCATTTCCTACCGGGCGCGGCCCGGATCCAGGGCCCCGCGCCCGCATCAGGAGAACCGACCGATGACCGACGCCCCGAACGGCGCCCAGGATCAGGGCCCGAGCCTCAACGCCCTCGCGCAGTACACGAAGGACCTCTCCTTCGAGAACCCCAACGCGCCGCGCTCGCTCGGCCCGCAGGAGCAGTCGCCGAACATCTCGATCTCGGTCAACGTCAATGCGACGCCGCTGTCCGATACCGATTTCGAAGTCGAGCTGACGCTCGAAGGCCGCGCGGGCGAGGCCCCGAACGTCCTGTTCAGCTTCGAACTCGTCTATTGCGGCATCTTCCGCCTGCAGAACATCCCGCAGGACTCGATGCATGCGGTCGTCATGATCGAATGCCCGCGCCTGCTGTTCCCCTTCGCCCGTCAGATCGTGGCGGATGCGGTGCGCGGCGGCGGCTTCCCGCCCTTGTTCATCGATCCGATCGACTTCGCGGCGCTCTATCGCCAGCGCTCGCAGTCGCAGCAGACGCAGTGACGCGGATGGCGGCGGGGCCGAAAGGCGTCGCCGTCCGGCCCGGGGCGGTTCACCATCCCAGGCTGCTCGACGCCGCGGCGCAGCGCGCCCTCGTCGAGGACCTGCGGGCCGCGGCCTCCGCCGCGCCCTTCTTCACCCCGCGCATGCCGCGCAGCGGCAAGCCCTTCTCCGTCCGGATGACCAATTGCGGGCCGCTGGGCTGGGTCTCCGACGTCGCGGGCTATCGCTACCAGCCGCATCACCCCGAGACCGGCCGACCGTGGCCGCCGATTCCGGCGGCGGCGCTCGAGGTCTGGCATGCGGTATCGGGCCGGCCGGAGCCGCCCGAGGCCTGTCTCGTGAATTTCTATGCGCCCGGCGCCCGCATGGGCCTGCATCAGGACCGCGACGAGGAGACCTTCGACGCGCCCGTCGTGTCCGTCTCGCTCGGCGACACGGCCGTGTTCCGGATCGGCGGAACGAGCCGGAACGATCCGACGACCTCGCTGAAGCTCGCTTCGGGCGACGTGTTCGTCTTCGGCGGGGAGGCGCGGCTCGCCTTTCACGGCATCGACCGCGTGCTCGCCGGATCCTCGACGCTTCTGGAGAAGGGCGGGCGCCTCAACCTGACCCTGCGGCGGGTCACCCCGCCGCCGGTCGGCGCTTCCGCCTGATCAGGCGGCGCCTTCGCCCTTGGGGCCGCCCTTCGACACGCCGACGAAGGCCGGCCGCAGGACGCGCTCGCCGATCACGTAGCCCGACTGCATCACCTGCAGCACCGTGCCCGCGGGAACCGTCGCGTCCTCGATCTCGAACATGGCCTGATGGCGGTTCGGGTCGAAGCGCTCGCCCCTCGGCTCGACGCGGCGGATGCCGTGGCGCTCGAGCGTGTTGAGAAGGTCGCGCTCGGTGAGTTCGACGCCGTCGATGACCGGCTTCACGCCTTCCGCCTCGCGGCCCTCGGCGGGCACGCTCTCGATGGCACGGCGGACATTGTCGGCGACGGTGAGCATGTCGCGCGCGAAGGCCGTGACCGCATAGGTGCGCGCATCCGCGACTTCCTTCTCGGTCCGGCGACGAAGGTTTTCCATTTCGGCGAGCGTCCGCAGCACCTTGTCCTTGAGCGCGGCGTTCTCGGCCGTCAGTGCGGCGACCGGATCCGTCTCGGCGGTGCCCTGCGCTTCGGCGGCGACGGTTTCGGGCGCGGTCTGTTCGGTGTCGGCGGGCTTCGTCGGGTCGGACATGAGCGCGGTCGCTCCTTTCGGGTTCTTTTGCGTCAGCTTGACGCGGATATCAGGGGCGAAGAGCGGAAAATCAAGACGTTCCGATCCGCCTCGGATGCCGACTCACCCGGCGTCGCGGCGGTCGAGAACGTCGAGGATCGTGCGGCGGATCGCGGCCTGTCGCCCCGCATGCGTCACCTTCGAGCCCGTCAGATCCGTCACGTAGAACACGTCGACGACCTTCTCGCCGAAGGTCGCGATATGGGCCGAGGCGATGTTGAGATTGAGCTTCGCCAGCGCCGTGGTCAGCTCGTAGAGCAGGCCGGTGCGGTCGAGTCCGGCCACTTCGAGCACCGTGTAGCGGTTCGACAGCGCGTTATCGATCGCGACTTCGCTGACCACGTTGAAGGGCCGCGCCGTCCCGCGCGCGGGCGCCTTTTCGGCGACGGCCTCGGCGATGCGGATCTCGCTCTTGAGCGCACGCTCGATGCTTTTGGCGACGCGTGCGCCGCGGCGCAGCTCGTCCTCGTCGCGGTCGAAGGCGCGCGACACGAAGATCGTGTCGAGCGCGATGCCGTCGGTGGTGGTGAAGATCTGCGCGTCGACGATGTTGGCGCCCGCCGCGGCGCAGGCGCCCGCGATGATCGCGAGCAGGCGCGGATGGTCCGGCGCCGAGACGGTGAGTTCCGTCACCCCGCGGAAGGCGTCGGTGGCGACCTCGGTCGAGAGCGTGCGCATCTCGCGTTCGGAGGCGAGCATGAATTGGGCGTGCCGGACGCGCCGCGCGAGATCCACCTTCAGCCAATAGGCCGGGTAATGGCGCGCGATATAGGCGTCGAGCTCGGCATCCGTCCAGCCGGGCAGGGCGCGGCGCAGCTCGTCCTGCGCGAATTCGACCCGCCGCTTGCGGTCGATCTGCGAGTGGCCGCCCGCGAGCACGATCTCGGTTTCCCAGAACAGCGTGCGGAGAAGCTGGCCCTTCCAGCCGTTCCAGACGCCCGGGCCGACGGCCATGATGTCGCAGACGGTCAGGACGAGCAGCATCTTGAGCCGTTCGAGGCTCTGCACCGTCGCGGCGAAGCTCTCGATGGTCGCGGGGTCGGAGAGGTCGCGGCTCTGCGCGACGGTCGACATGTCGAGATGATGTTCGATGAGCCAGGCGACCGTCTCGGTCTCGGCCTCGTCGAGCCCCAGCCGCGGACAGATGCGGCGGGCGACGCGGCCGCCGGCGACCGAATGGTCCTCGGGCCGGCCCTTGGCGATGTCGTGCAGGAACAGCGCGACGTAGAGCACCTTGCGATTGCGGATCGTGGGCAGGACCTCGTGCGAGACGGGGACCTCCTCCTTCATCTCGCCCTTCTCGATCACCGAGAGCAGGCCGACCGACCGCAGCAGATGCTCGTCCACCGTGTAGTGGTGGTACATGTTGAACTGCATCATCGCGACGATGCGGCCGAATTGCGGGACGAAACGGCCGAGCAGTCCCGTCTCGTTCATGCGGCGCAGCACCACTTCGGGCGAATTGCGCGAGACGAGGATCTCCACGAACAGCCGGTTGGCTTCCGGGCTCTCCCGCAGCGAGGCGTCCACGAGGCGCAGGGACTGGGTGACGAGGCGCGTGGCGGCGGGGTGGATCGCGCGGTTCAGCCGGTCGGCGTACCAGAACAGCCGGATGAGATTGACCGGATCCTTCTCGAAGACCCCGTCGTCGGCGACGGTGATGCGCTCGGCCTCGACGACGAAATCCTTGGTCTCGCGCAGCGTGCCGGTGCGGCGCCGGAAGCGGCCGACCAGTCGGTCGAGCATCGGCTTCGGCTTCTTGTGGCGGGCCTCCAGCGCCGCGCAGACGATTGCGGTGAGGTCGCCCACGTCCTTGGCGGTCAGGAAGTAGCGCTTCATGAAGCGCTCGACGGCGGAAAGCCCGCCATGGCCCGCATAGCCGAGGCGTTCGGCGATGATGCGCTGCAGGTCGAAGGAGAGCCTCTCTTCCGCGCGGCCCATGGCGAAATGCATGTGGCAGCGGACCCGCCAGAGGAATTCCTCCGACCGCCGGAACATTTCCGCCTCGCTCCGGTCGAAGACGCCCGCCTCGACCATCGCCGCGACGTCATGCGCGCCGTAGACGTATTTGACGATCCAGAACAGCGTGTTGAGGTCGCGCAGTCCGCCTTTGCCGTCCTTCACGTTGGGCTCGACGAGATAGCGCGAGGAGCCCGCGCGCGAGACGCGCTGCTCGCGCTCGGCGAGCTTTTCGGCCACGAATTCCGCCGCGGTGCCGCGCACGATCTCGGCGTCGTAGCGGCGGCGGAATTCCGAGAAGAGCGGCTCGGTGCCCGTCAGGAAGCGGGATTCGAGGAGCGCGGTGCGGATCGTGTAGTCGGCGCGTGCCTCGCGCACGCATTCCTCGACCGTGCGGACCGAATGCCCCACCTTCAGCTTGAGGTCCCACAGGGCGTAGAGGATCACCTCGACGACGCTCTCGGTCCAAGGCGTGGACTTGTAGGGCAGCAGCACCAGAAGATCGACGTCCGACCCCGGCGCGAGCGTGCCGCGCCCGTAGCCGCCCACCGCGGCCAGCGCGATCTGCTCGCTCGTGGAGGGATTGTCGGCGGGATAGAGAACCTGCGAGGCCACCGCGAACAGAGCGCGGATGCAGCCGTCCATCACCGAGGACAGGCAGGCGGCGCAGGCGATGCCGTCCTTCTTCTCGAAGAGGATCCTTTCGGCCTCCGCGCGCCCGGCCGAGAGACGTTCGCGCAGAAGGTCGACCACCGCGCGCCGCGCCTCGGTATGGCCGCGGGCGTCGCGTGCCGTCGCGACGCAACGGGCGACGAAGGCCGCTTCCTTCTCCATCGCGACCGGAGCCGCGGTCATCATCGTGGCCGTCATCGACATCGTGCCTCTCGCGGGATCCAAGTGCCCGGTTCCCATGGCGCCGTCAAATGGCGGCGGCCGAGGCTCCGGACAAGGCGTCGAGCACCCGCGAAAGCGCGTTCGGGGAGATGGGCTTCGCGAGCCAGCCGACGGGGTTCACGCCGCTCGCCCGCGCCTTGAGGTCCTCGTCGATATTGCCGCTGCAGAAGAGCGAGCGGATTCCGAAGCGTTCATGGATCTCGCGCGCGGCCTCGAAGCCGCTCGAGCCGCGCAGGAGCTTCACGTCCATCAGCACCAGATCCGGCCGGAGACGCCCCGCCGCGCCGACGGCCTCCTTCGCTTCGGCCGCCTCGCCGACGACTTCATGGCCCAATTCCTCGACGGTCATCGCGAGGTCCAGCGCGATCAGCGCATCGTCCTCGACGATCAGGATGCGCAGGATCATGCGGCCTCGCGGGGTATCAGCACGCGCGCGCTCAGGCCCGGGCTCCGCTTCTCCATGACGACGCTGCCTCCGATCCGTTGTGCGAGCCGGCGGACCAGCGTCATGCCCAAGCGGTCAGCCATCTCCGGCCTGCCTCCTCCTTCGTCCGACACTTCGAGGATCCAGCTTCCTTCGTCCTGCCGGAGCACGGCGGCCACCCGAGCGAGCTTGCCGGGTCCGGAGCCGTGGCGGCACGCATTCGTGATCAGTTCGTTCGCGATCAGCATCAGCGGGATGCTGGTCTCGATCGGCATGGAGATCGTCTCGGACCGGGACGTGATCGGGCCGTCCAGAAAGGCCCGGAACACGTCCGACAATTCTTCGCAGAGCGTGCCGAGCACGGCGGCCACGTCCACGTCGTCGGGGCGATCGCCCGCATAGAGACGTTCATGCACCCTGCCGATGGCCATGATCCGATGCAGCGCATTGGTGAGCGAGTCGCGCGTGACGTCCGAGATCTCTTCCCGGATCTGAAGGCGCAGAATGCCCTCGATCTGCTGCAGGGAGTTCTTCACCCGGTGATGAAGCTCGCCGAGCAGCCATTCGCGCTCCTCCCGCGCGAGCCGCTGTTCTTCCGCGACGCGTTCGAGCGCCCGGACCTGCGCCGCCTCGGCCTCGATCTCGCGTTCGAGCCGCGACAGGACCGTCCACAGAAGCCACGCCAGGACCACGGCGGCCGCCGACGTGATGAGGAACAGGAGAACGGATGCGGTGCGGGCCCGCCGCTCGCGCGCCGCCCGCAGGCCGGCCTCGCGCTCCTGCAGCGAGGACACCAGCATACGGATCCGGCGCATCGCCTCGTTGCCATGCCCGCTATGCACCACCTCCAACGCGGCCGCGAGGCCGCGTTCACGTTCGAGGCGAAGCGTCTCCTCGAGTTCCGCCAGCTTGGCTTCCACGAGCGGCCGGAACTGCGTCAGGCGGTCGTCGTGAAGCTCGCGCTCGGCGGCGACCCGTTCGAACTCGGTCAGGCCGTCGAGTGCGGCCTTCCTGCCGGCGCCGGAGGGCGCGAGAAACTCGATCCGTCCGGTGAGGAAATAGCCGCGCTGCGCGGTTTCCGCATCGGTAAGGCCCTGTTGCGTGCGGGCGAGCGCGGCCTGCAGCCGATGCGTCTCCTCGACGTCCGCGGTGGCGCGCACGAAAGCCTCCGCGGTGAAGAAGAGCACCGCGAAACAGGCGAGCACGGTCCCGACGGCGAAGCCGGAACGGCCCATGAAGCGGCGCCAGCCGACTTGCGGCTCGACCCCGAACGCGACTGAGGACATATCCCACCGAGGCGGTTCTCGGTCCGGAACGTCCGGCTCCGCACGAGGTTCCGCTCCGTCTCAGTCTTCATTCGAACCGAGATTCTTCAGCGCCGAAATGAAGAAGGGTGCCAGAAGGGCGATCGCCGCGAGCACATAGAGCGTGATCGAGATCGGGCTCTTCACGAGAACCGAGGGATCGCCGAGGCTGATCGTCAGTGCGCGGCGGAGCTGCGTTTCGGCCAAGGGACCGAGGATCAGGCCGATCACCACGGGCGCGATCGGGTAGTCGAAGCGCCGCATCATGAAGCCCATCAGGCCGAAGACGAGCAGCATTCCGAGTTCGATCACCGAAGGCTTCGCGGCGATGGTGCCCATCGTGGCGAACACCATGATGCCGCCGTAGAGCCAAGGTTGCGGGATGGCGAGCAGGCGGACCCAAAGACCCACGAGCGGCAGGTTCAGCACGAGCAGCATGGCGTTGGCGACGAAGAGGCTCGCGATGAGGCCCCAGACGAGATCCGGCTTCTCGGCGAAGAGCAGCGGGCCGGGATTGAGCCCGTATTGCTGGAAGCCGGCGAGCATGATCGCCGCCGTCGCGGAGGTGGGCAGGCCGAGCGTGAGCAGCGGAACGAGCGTGCCCGCCGCGGACGCGTTGTTCGCCGCCTCCGGGCCCGCGACGCCCTCGATGGCGCCGTTGCCGAACTCTTCCGGCTTCGTGCAGAGCCGCTTTTCGAGCGAATAAGAAAGGAAGGTCGGGATTTCGGCGCCGCCCGCCGGCAGCGCGCCGATCGGGAAGCCCAGCAGCGTGCCCCGGAGCCACGGCTTCCAGGAGCGCTTCCAATCCTCCTTGGTCATCCAGACCGAGCCCTTCACCGCTTCGATCTTCTCGACGACGGCCTTGTGGCGGGAGGCGACGAAGAGCGCCTCGCCCACCGCGAAGAGCGCGACGGCCAGCGTGGTGACCTCCACGCCGTCGGTGAGGTCCGGAACGCCGAATACGAGACGCTGCTGGCCCGAAAGCTTGTCGATGCCGATCAGGCCCAGCGCGAGGCCGATGAACAGGCTGGTGAGGCCGCGCAGGCGCGAGGCGCCGAAGGTCGCCGAGACGGTGACGAAGGCCAGCACCATCAGGGCGAAATAGTCCGCGGAGGTGAAGGAGATCGCGAATTCCACGAGGGCCGGGGCGAGGAAGGCGAGGCCGATCGTGGCGATGAGGCCGGCCACGAAGGAGCCGATCGCCGAGGTGGCGAGCGCGGGGCCGCCGCGGCCGGCCTTGGCCATCTTGTTGCCTTCGAGGGCGGTCGCCATGGAGGCGCTCTCGCCGGGCGTGTTGATGAGGATCGCCGTGGTCGAACCGCCGTACATGCCGCCGTAATAGATGCCCGCGAACATGATCAGCGAGCCCGTCGGATCGAGCTTGAACGTGACCGGCAGGAGCAGCGCCACCGTCAGCGCCGGCCCGATGCCGGGAAGCACGCCGACCGCGGTGCCGAGGAACACGCCGACGAGCGCGAAGAGCAGCTTGTCGGGCTGAAGGGCGAGGGCGAAGCCGTTGCCGAGGGCCGCGAAGGTTTCGAGCATGGGGGATCTCAGAGCAGGCTTTCGAGGGGCCCCTGCGGCAGCGAGAGCGACAGCAGCTTGGTGAAGACGAGATAGACGGACAGCCCGATCGCGGCGCCGATGGCGGCATCGACGAGGAAGGCCCGTCGGCCCATCGCGCGCGAGGTGCAGGCGAACAGCGCGGTCATCGCCGCGACGAAGCCGAAATGCAGGATCAGCGACAGGATCGTGAAGCCGAGGCCCGCCGCGACCCAGACGGCGCCGGCCGCGTCTTCCTCCTCGCGCGCCGGAAACCAGCCGCGGAAGGCGCCGAAGACGGTGAGGAGGCCGAACAGCGCGAGACCGCCCGCCACGATCTGCGGGACCACCTTCGGGCCGATCTTCGCGTAGAGCGGCGCCATGCTCATCTGCGCCGCGTCGGCATAGATCACCGCCGCGGCGGTGATGAGCGCGATCCCGACGGCGATCACGCCGAGATCGGGGGAGGAACGGCCGGTCCGCAGGCCGGTCTCGGTGTCGGACATCGGTCGTCTCCGCGGGGAGAGGCCGCGGGGCGCGCCGGCGCGCCCCGCGCGCGTTCTTACTTCACGAGGCCGATCGAGCGGAGCATGTCCGCGACGACGTCGTTCTCGGTCTTCAGATAGGCGGCGAAGGCGTCGCCCGAGAGATAGGTGTCGGCCCAGCCCTTCTGCTTCAGGATGTCCTGCCATTCCTTGCTCTTGGCCATCTTCTCGATGGTGGCGAGCAGCGCCTTGCGCTGGTCGGCCGAAAGGTCCGGGGCCGCGAAGATCGCGCGCCAATTGGCGATGACCACGTCGACGCCCTGCTCCTTCAGCGTGGGTCCGTCCACGTCGGGCAGCCGCTCGGGCGAGGTCATGCCGATCAGGCGCAGCTTGCCGCTCTTGATCTGCCCTTCGAACTCGCCGTAGCCCGAAATGCCGGCGGTGACCTGCCCGCTCAGAATGGCCGCGAGAGCCTCGCCGCCGCCCGAGAAGGGCACGTAGTTGATCTTGGTCGCATCGACGCCCGCGGCCTTCGCGATGAGGCCCGCGGTGATGTGGTCGACGCCGCCCGCCGAGCCGCCGGCCCAAGTGACCTTGGCCGGGTCCGCCTTCAGCGCCGCCACGAGGTCCTTCGCCGTCTTGATGGGCGAATTGGCGGGCACGACGATCGCCTCGTATTCGCCGGTGAGGCGGGCGATCGGCGTCACGCGGTCGAGGCCGACGGGCGACTTGTTGGTGAGGATCGCCCCCATCATCACGAAGCCGCCGACCATCAGGGCGTTAGGATCGCCCTTCGCGCCGTTGACGAATTGGGCGATGCCGATGGTGCCGCCCGCGCCGGGAACGTTCGTCACCTGCGCGCTCTTGGCCGCGCCGCTCGCGACGAGTGCCTGCTGCATGGAGCGCGCGGTCTGGTCCCAGCCGCCGCCGGGTGCCGCAGGCGCCATGATCTTCAGCTCGGCCTGCGCGAAGACCGCGCCGGTGGAGGCGAGCACCGCACCGGCGACGACGGCCGCGCGGGCGAAACGATTGAAGAAGGTCATCGGACGGGTCCTCCCTGACGTTTGTTTCGGGCGAGACTAGCCGACTTCGAATGCGGCGCAAACGCGACCGCCCCGCCGGGATCCCGACGGGGCGGTGCAGGTTTATCCGATGAGGCAAGCGTCGGTCAGGACCACTGAACCGGGATGAGGCGGAACCCGTTGCCGTCCTTCACGATGTGACCCGTGGCGGGGAAGGGGGCGTGGTAGAACGCGGTCTGCAGGCGCTCGGTCGCGGCCATGTCGAGCATCCGGCGACGGGTCGCGCGCGCCGCGTCGGGATCCATGTCGAAGATCGCCGACCAGTCCGGATTGCGCACGAACAGGCCGGGGTGGTTGGTCACGTCCGACATCATGATGAGCCGGTCGTTGCCCGAAGCGATCACGAAGGCGGAATGGCCCGGCGAGTGGCCGAAGGCCGAGATCGCGGTGACGCCCGGGGCGACTTCCTTGTCGCCTTCGTAGCGGCCGATCTTCGACCCCATGGGCGAGAAGACGCGGCGGACGTTCTGGAAGGCGCCCTTCATGGCCTCGGGCGCGCGGGACATCTGCCCGTCGTCCATCCAGAAATTCCACTCCTGCGTGCCGACGACGACCTCGGCGTTCGGGAAGGATTCCGTTCCGTCCTTCATGCGCAGGCCGTTGATGTGGTCGCCGTGGAAGTGGCTGATGACGACCTTGTCGACCTTGGCGGGGTCGAAGCCCGCCGCGCGGAAGTTCGACATCCAGGTGCCGGTGGTCGGCGCGCCGAGATCGCCGTTGCCCACGTCGATCAGCACGGTCTTGCCGCCCGTCTGCAGCACCAGCGAGGTGAAGGTGATGCGGACCTTGTCCTTGGGGAAGAATTCCGCTTCGGCGGCCTTGCGCACGTCGGCGAGCTCCGCGTTGCGGATGAAGCCTTCGAGCGGGCGCTCGCCGTAGCCGTCATTGATCGCGGTCACGACGATGTCGCCGACCTTGTAACGATAGAAGCCCGGCGCCTGACGCGCGGGCGAGGCGGCGTTCTGGGCGGCGGCGGGAGTTCCGAGGGTGGAAGCGGCGGCGGTCATGGCGGCTCCGGTCAGGACTGTACGGCGGTCGAGGGTCATTGCGTTTTCCCGTCTGGGTGGCACGACGAGCCCTGTTTATGGCGTCCGCGCGCCGAAGGGCAACGCGGTGCGTGCGGTCGTAGGCGCATGTGCCTATTTCTGCAAAACCGTGCGCCGAAGGGCGCATCTTGCCCGCGCCATGCAACTCTCTAGCTTAGGCGCGCATAAGAGCTCGAATAAGGGCCGATCGCGTTTCGCCGCCGAGGCGCCGCGATGATCGGTCCCGGGGAAGTCACAAGGAGGTTGCCTTGAAACGCCATGTTCTCACGCTCGCGATGGCCTCGTCCGTCGCCCTCGCTTCGGTCGCCGGGGCTTCCGCCCAGGTCAAGATCGGCATCCTGAACGATCAGTCCGGCGTCTATGCCGACTTCGGCGGCAAGTGGTCCGTCGAGGCCGCCAAGATGGCCATCGAGGATTTCGGCGGCTCCGTCCTGAACGGCAAGATCGAGCTGGTCACCGCCGACCACCAGAACAAGCCGGACGTCGGCTCCAACATCGCCCGGCAGTGGTATGACGTCGACGGCGTCGACATGATCGCCGAGCTCACCACCTCCTCGGTGGCGCTGGCGGTTCAGGAACTGACCAAGCAGAAGAAGAAGATCAACATCGTCGTCGGCGCCGCCACCTCGCGCCTCACCGGCGACATGTGCACCCCCTACGGCTTCCACTGGGCCTACGACACCCGCGCGCTCGCGGTCGGGACCGGCGGCGCGCTCACCAAGTCGGGCGGCGACAGCTGGTTCTTCCTGACCGCCGACTACGCCTTCGGCTATCAGCTCGAGGAAGACACCGCCAAGGCCGTGAAGGACAACGGCGGCAAGGTGCTCGGCGCGGTCAAGCACCCGCTCAACAATGCCGACTTCTCGTCCTTCCTGCTGCAGGCGCAGACCTCCAAGGCGAAGGTCATCGGCCTCGCCAATGCGGGTCTCGACACCACCAACACCATCAAGCAGGCCGCCGATTTCGGCATCACCACGGGCGGCCAGAAGCTCGCGGGCCTGCTGACCACGCTCGCCGAGGTTCACGGCCTCGGCCTCAAGGCCGCTCAGGGCCTCGTGGTGACGGAAGGCTACTACTGGGATCTCGACGACCAGTCGCGCGAGTTCGGCGAGCGCTTCCTGAAGCGCACCGGCCGCATGCCGAACATGGTGCATGCGGGCACCTATTCGGGCGTCATGCACTATCTGAAGGCCGTCAAGGCCGCGGGCACGAAGGACGCCGACGCCGTCGCCAAGAAGATGAAGGAAACGGCCGTGGACGACTTCTTCGGCAAGGGCGGCAAGGTGCTGGCCAACGGCCGCATGGTCCACGAGATGTACCTGCTCGAGGTCAAGACCCCGGCCGAAAGCAAGAAGCCGTGGGACTACTACAAGCTGATCTCCAAGATCCCCGGCGAGCAGGCCTTCTTCACGCTCGAACAGAGCGGCTGCAAGCTCTGACGCATTCGGGAACCGGGGCGGGAGGTCTTTCGGCCTTCCGCCCCGGTTCTTCTTTTCCGCAACGGCGCGGCGTCCCTTTCCGGGCGCCCGCATCGCCCGGGTAGCAACGCGATGGACGCCGACATCATCCTCAAGGCCACGCAGCTGACGAAGCAGTTCCGGGGCTTCTACGCGGTCCGCGACGTCGACCTCTCGGTCCGGCGCGGCGCGATCCATGCCCTGATCGGCCCCAACGGCGCGGGGAAGACGACCGTCTTCAACCTGCTCACGAAATTCCACATCCCGACCGCCGGCACGATCATGTTCGACGGCGAGGACATCACGCATGAGAAGCCCGCTGCCACCGCCCGGCGCGGCCTCGTGCGTTCGTTCCAGATCTCCGCGACTTTCCCGCATCTCACGGTGCTCGAAAACGTCCGCGTCGCGCTGCAGCGGCCGGCGGGTCTCGCCGCTCAGTTCTGGCGTTCCTCCGACGTGCTGAAGCAGCTCGACGAGCGCGCGATCGCGCTGATCGAGGATTTCAAGCTGATGCCCTGGCTCCGCGAGCCCGCGACCAATCTCTCCTACGGCCGCAAGCGTGCGCTCGAACTCGCGACCACGCTCGCCCTCGAGCCCCGGATGATGCTGCTCGACGAGCCGATGGCCGGTCTCGGCCACGAGGACATCGACCACGTCGTCGAACTCATCCGCAAGGCCGCGCAGGGCCGCACGGTCCTGATGGTCGAGCACAATCTCTCGGTCGTCTCGAAGCTCTGCGACCGCATCACGGTGCTGCAGCGGGGCGAGATCCTGGCAGAGGGCGACTACGCCACGGTTTCCGAGGATCCCCGGGTCCGCGAGGCCTATATGGGCAAGGAGGCCGCCTGATGGCCGAGCCGCTTCTCAAGATCGAGAACCTTCACGCCTATTACGGCGAATCCCATGCGCTGCAGGGGGTCTCGCTGGAGGTCAACGAAGGCGAGACGGTGACGCTGCTGGGCCGGAACGGCGCCGGCAAGACCACCACGCTCCGCTCCATCATCGGCATTCTCGACGATCGCCGCGGATCCATCCGCTTCCGCGGGCAGGAACTCGTCGGTCTCCCGAGCCACAAGATCGGCCGGGCCGGGATCGGCTATGTTCCCGAAGAGCGCGGCATCTTCGCCTCGCTCACGGTGGACGAAAACCTGTTGCTGCCCCCGCGCGTCGCCGACGGCGGCATGAGCGTGGCGGAGATCTTCGAGCTCTTCCCCAATCTCGAGGAGCGGCGCTCGAGCCCCGGCACGAAGCTCTCGGGCGGCGAACAGCAGATGCTCGCCATGGCGCGCGTGCTGCGCACCGGCGCCCGGCTTCTCCTGCTCGACGAGCCTACCGAAGGCCTCGCCCCCGTCATCGTGCAGCGCATCGGCGAGGTCATCGCCATGCTGCGCGGCAAGGGCTTCACGATCATCCTCGTGGAGCAGAATTTCAGGTTCGCCGCCAAGCTCGCCGACCGTCACTACGTGATGGAGGACGGGCACGTCGTCGATACCTTCCCGAACAGCGCGCTGGAGGAGAAATCCGAGGCGCTCCACAAATTCCTGGGAGTGTAAGGCGCGATGTTCGGCGTTCCCGCACAAGCCCTGTACGGGCAGATCCTGCTCGGGCTGATCAACGGCTCGTTCTATGCGCTGCTGTCGCTCGGCCTCGCCGTGATCTTCGGCATGCTCAACGTCATCAATTTCGCGCACGGCGCCCTCTACATGCTCGGCGCCTTCGCGGCATGGTTCGCGCTGAACCTGTTCGGCATCGACTACTGGTGGTCGCTGCTGCTGGCGCCGCTGGTCGTAGGCCTCGTCGGCGCGGTGATCGAGCGCGTCTTCCTGGCGCGGATCAAGAATCTCGACCACCTCTACGGCCTGCTGCTCACCTTCGGTCTCGCGCTGATCATCGAAGGCGGCTTCCGGCACGTCTACGGCTCGTCCGGGCAGGCCTACGGCACGCCGGAGGAACTGCGCGGCGCGGTCAATCTCGGCTTCATGATCATGCCGAAATACCGCGGCTGGGTGGTCATCGCTTCTCTGATCGTCTGCTTCGCGACCTGGTTCATCATCGAGAAGACGCGGCTCGGCGCCTATCTGCGTGCCGCCACCGAGAACCCGAAGCTGGTGCAGGCCTTCGGCATCAACGTGCCGCTGATGATCACGCTGACCTATGCGGGCGGCGTCGCGCTGGCGGGCTTCGCGGGCGTGTTGGCCGCACCGATCTATCAGGTCAGCCCGCTGATGGGCACGAACCTCATCATCGTCGTCTTCGCCGTGGTCGTGGTGGGCGGCATGGGCTCGATCATGGGCTCCATCGTCACCGGCTACATGTTGGGCGTGCTCGAAGGGCTCACCAAGGTGTTCTATCCGCAGGCCTCCTCCATCGTGATCTTCGTGATCATGGCGGTGGTCCTGCTCGCCCGCCCGGCGGGCCTGTTCGGTCGGGGGGATTGAACGCATGTCGACCGCATCCGACGCCGCCGACCGCATCGAACGGATCGGCATCGCCGTGGGCCTCGTCGCGCTCGTCGCGGCACCCTTCGTGCTCTATCCCGTCTTCGTGATGAAGCTGATGTGCTTCGCCCTCTTCGCGGCGGCCTTCAATCTTCTGATCGGCTACGGCGGGCTTCTGTCCTTCGGCCATGCGGCCTTTTTCGGCACCGGCGGCTATCTCGCCGCGCATGCCGCGAAGGTCTGGGGCCTCGATCCGCTGCTCTCCGTCCTGTTCGCGGCCTTCGGCGCCACGGTGACGGGCCTCGTCGTCGGCGCGCTCGCGATCCGGCGCAAGGGCATCTACTTCTCCATGATCACGCTCGCGCTCTCGCAGATGGTGTTCTTCGTGGCCCTGCAGGCCCCGTTCACCGGCGGCGAGGACGGCATTCAGGGCGTGCCGCGCGGCATGCTGTTCGGGGTGTTCGATCTCGACAAGCCGCTGATGATGTACGCCTTCGTCAGCGCGATCTTCCTGCTCGGCATGTTCGCCGTCTGGCGGGTGGTGCACTCGCCGTTCGGCCAGATCCTCACCGCGATCCGCGACAACGAGGCGCGCGCGATCTCGCTGGGCTACGACGTCGACCGCTACAAGCTCACCGCCTTCGTGATCTCCGCGGCCCTCGCGGGCGCGGCGGGCGGCGTGAAGTCGCTCGTCTTCCAGCTCGCCTCGCTCACGGACATCACCTGGCAGATGTCGGGCGAGGTGGTCCTGATCACGCTTCTGGGCGGCATCGGAACGCTGCTGGGCCCGGTCGTGGGCGCGATCATCGTGGTGGCGATGCAGAACTATCTCGCCACCGTGAACTTCCCCGTGCCGGTCATCACCGGCATCATCTTCGTGGTCTGCGTGCTCCTGTTCCGCCGCGGCATCGTCGGCGAGCTGCGGCACTGGGCCTCGCGCCGGGCCTCCCACGAAGGCTGAGACGAGAAGGCGTGCCGCTCAGGCGAGCGGCACGCCGTCGTCCCGCATCAGCACGTAGATCGCCGGGATCACGAGCAGGGTGAGCGCCGTCGACGAGGCGAGGCCGAACACCATCGAAATCGCGAGCCCTTGGAAGATCGGGTCGGTGAGGATGAAGGCCGCACCGATTACGGCCGCGGCCGCGGTCAGCAGGATCGGCTTGAAGCGCGTCGCCCCG
This sequence comes from Hyphomicrobiales bacterium, assembly GCA_027483895.1. Lineage (GTDB taxonomy): Bacteria > Pseudomonadota > Alphaproteobacteria > Rhizobiales > Beijerinckiaceae > JAIXZO01. The sequence goes on along the minus strand of JAIXTP010000002.1, from coordinate 111,747 downwards.
GCCTCGATCAGCGCGGCGCGCAATGCCATGCCTTGCCGCGCATGCCGGATGAAATCGACCAGCAGGATCGAATTGCGGACGATGATGCCCGCCAGCGCGATGAAACCGATCATCGAGGTCGCGGTGAAGGCGGCGTCGAACAGGCGGTGGCCGATCATGATGCCGATCAGCGTCAGCGGAATCGGCACGAGGATCACGAGCGGCAGGCGGAACGATCCGAACTGCGCGACGACCAGCAGATAGATGCCGAGCAACGCGATCGCGAAGGCGGCGCCCATGTCGCGGAAGGTGACATAGGTCACTTCCCACTCGCCCTCCCAGAGAAGGACCGGCCCGGTCGTGACGTCGGGCTGCCCCGCATAGCGGAGAGCGGGCGGCCCGCCCGGCCCCCAATCCTGCTTCGCCAGCACGTCTTCGACGGCCGGCATGCCGTAGACCGGCGCTTCGAACCGGCCCGCGGTTTCGGCCGTCACCATTTCGGCGGGGCGGCCGTTGCGGCGGAAGACGGGATAGGAAGACGTCTCGACGACCATGCGCACCACGTCGCCGAGTTCGACGTTCTTGCCCTGACGCGTCGTGCCGCCCGCCGGAACCGGCGTCGACAGCACCCGCTCGTCGGCGCGCAGCCCCGCGCGCGGCAGAGCCACGGCGATCTCCATCGGCTTGATGCCGCCCCCGCGCTGCGAATAGCCGACCTTCACGCCGCCGAAGACGGCTGCGATGGTGTCGTAGACGCTGCGCTCCTCGACGCCGTGGAATTCGAGCGCCTCCTGGTCGATCTCGAAGCGCAAACGCGGGCCGCGGGTGCCGAAGGAATCGTCGACGTCGACGACGAAATCGACGGCGCGGAAGGCCTCCTTCACGCGGGCGGCGGTCGCCCGCCGCGTCTCGGCGTCGGGGCCGTAGACCTCGACCATCAGCGTCGAGAGCACCGGCGGGCCGGGCGGGACTTCCACCACCTTCAGCGCCGTGCGCTCGGGCGCCGGCAGGCCGGCGAGGCGCTTGCGGATGTCGAGCGCGACGGCGTGGCTCGCCCGGCCGCGGTCGTGCTTCGGCTTGAGGTTGACGGTGAGTTCGCCGAGTTCGGGAGCCTCGCGCAGATAATAGTGGCGGACGAGCCCGTTGAAGTCGAAGGGCGCCGCCGTGCCCGCATAGGCCTGCAAGGAGACGAGCTCCGGCAGGTCGCGCAGCCGTTCGGCCGCGAGCCGCAGCACGCGCTCGGTCGCTTCGAGCGACGAGCCGCGCGGCAGGTCGACGACGACGCGGATCTCGGACTTGTCGTCGAAGGGCAGCAGCTTCACCCGCACGCTCTTGGTCGCGAACAGCGCGAGCGAGGCCAGCGTGGCGACGGCGACGCCCGCCAGCAGCAGCGCCGAGCGGCGGCGGCCGACGAGGAGCGGCGTCGCGATGCGGCGATAGAAGCGTGCGAAGGCGTCTTCGCCGTGGTGAGCATGCGCGCCTCCGCCCGCGGCGAAGCGCCGGCCCGCGATCTTCAGCAACAGCCACGGCGTGATCGTCACCGCGACGAAGAAGGAGAGGATCATCGCGATGGAGGCGTTCGCGGGGATCGGGCTCATATAGGGGCCCATCAGGCCGCTCACGAACATCATCGGCAGCAGCGCCGCCACGATCGTGAGCGTGGCCACGATCGTGGGATTGCCCACCTCGGCCACGGCCTCGACGGCCGTCTCGATCAGGCCCCGCTCGCCCCGCATGCCCCAATGGCGGACGATGTTCTCGACCACCACGATCGCATCGTCCACGAGGATGCCGATGGAGAAGATCAGCGCGAAGAGGCTCACGCGGTTGATCGTGTAGCCCATCAGCCATGAGGCGAAGAGCGTCAGCAGGATCGTGGTCGGGATCACGACCAGAACCACCAGCCCCTCGTGCCTACCGATCGCGAAGGTGATCAGCAGCACGATGGAGACGGTCGCGAGCGCGAGATGGAAGAGCAGCTCGTCCGCCTTCTCCGCGGCCGTCTCGCCGTAATTGCGGGTGACCTCGACCTGCAGCCCCTCGGGCAGGATGCGCCCGCGGGCCGCCTCGACGGCGGTCGTCACGGAGCGCGCCACGTCCACGGCGTTCGCGCCCTTGCGCTTCGAGACGGCGACGCTGACGGCGGGGCGCATGTCGAGCCCCTCCGCGCCCGGCCGCATCGACCAGACGCGGCGGTCGGGTTCGGCGGCGCCGACGACCACCTCGGCCACGTCCTTCAGATAGACCGGGCGGCCGTCGCGGGAGGTGAGCAGCAGCAGCCCGATATCCGGCACGCCCTGCAGCGTCTGCCCCGCGAGCACGGGCACCGCACGGTCGCGGTCGCGGACGGTGCCGACCTGAAAGGAGCGGTTCGCGTTCGAGAGCTTGTCGACGATCTGGTTCAGCGTGATCCCGTAAAGCGCGAGGCGCTCGGGATCGGGCTCGACGCGGATCTGGTCCGGACGCCCCCCGACGATGTAGGCGGACCCGACATTCCGGACGCGGGTGAGTTCGTGCCGCAATTCCTGCGCGACCCGGTGGATGTCGTTGTCCGTCCAGCGATCCGCGTGGTCCGGGGCGGCGGAGAGGGTCAGCACCACGATGGCGACGTCGTCGATGCCGCGGCCGACGATAAGCGGCTCGGGGATGCCCTTCGGCAGGCCGACGATGTTGGCGCGGATCTTCTCATGCACGCGCAGGATGGCGGCATCGGCGTCGGTGCCCACGAAGAAGCGCGCGGTCACGACCACGCGGTCGTCCTGCGACTGGGAATAGACGTGCTCCACCCCGTCGATCGCCTTGACGATGTCCTCGAGCGGCCGCGTGACGAGTTCCACCGCGTCGTCCGCGCGATAGCCGTTCGCGGCGACGATGATGTCGACCATCGGCACGCTGATCTGCGGCTCCTCCTCGCGGGGCAGGGCGACGAGGGCGATGGTGCCCACGGCCAGCGCCGCCAGCAGCAGGAGCGGGGTGAGCGGGGAGGTGATGAAGGTGCGCGTCAGCGCCCCGGAAAGGCCGATCTTCATGGCCGCACCACCACGTCGCCGTCGCGCAGGCCCGCGAGGATCTCGATGTCCGCGGCCCCGATCTCGGGGCCGATCTGCACGGGAACCTCGATGCCGGACTTCAGCCGCACGAGATCGACGCCCCCGCGGCGGATCACGAAGGCGCGCGGCAGGACGATCGTGTCCCGCTTGCCGGTCGAGACCGAGACGCGGAGGCGCTCGCCCACGAAATAGCCGCCGAGATCGGCGACCTCGACATCGGCCACGACGCGGCCGCCCTGGATTTCCGGATAGACGATCCTGACGGTGCCCGCCCGTTCGACCTCGCGGCCCTCCGGCGAGGCACGCCCGCCGATCGTCACGGGGTCCCCCGGCTTCATGAAGCGGGCATGGCGCTCGGGAAGATCGAGACGCAGGATGTAGCCGTCGACGGCGACCGTCGCGACGGTCTCGCCGGGCATGACCACGCCCCCTTCGACGACCGGAACGGTCAGCACGCGGCCCGCGGCCGGCGCGGGAACCGCGCCTTCCTCGGCCTGACGCGCGACGACGTCGCGGTCGGCCTTGAGCGCCGTGAGCACCCGTTCGGCGATCTCCGCGGCGGTGCGGGTCTGGTCGAGCTGCGTCTGCGTGCCGACGCCCCGCCGCATCAGTTCCTGCGCGCGCTCGTAATCGGTCCGCGCCTGATCGCGCGCCGCTTCCTGCGAACGGATACGGGCGTCGAGGCCGCGCAGCTGCAGGCCGAGCTTCTCGTCGACGACGACGGCCAGCGTCGCGCCGGCCTCCACCGCCTGCCCTTCGCGCGTGCGGAGTTCGGCGATGGTGCCGCCGATCCGCGCGCGTGCTACCAGTTTCCGCGCGGGTTCGACCGTGGCGACGACCGCCTTCCGGTCTTCGACCGAACGGGTCTTCACCACGAGTTCTTCCGCGGCGGCCGGCAGGCCGGCGAGCATGAGCAGGACGAAGACCGGGACGCGCATGGAAGCCCCTCCGAGCGTTATTTCAGTTGACACTTATATAAGGGTCTTCTAATTTGCAAGTCATGAACATCGAACTGCTCCAATCGCGGGCGGGCGCCGCGGAGGCGCTGCTCAAGGCCTTGGCCAATCGTTGGCGGCTGATGATCCTGTGCGAACTGCATATGGGCGAACGCTCCGTGACGCAGTTGCAGGCGGTCGTCGGCCTCGGCCAGTCGGCCCTGTCGCAGCATCTCGCGCGTCTGCGCGAAGACGACCTCGTCACGACCCGCCGCGAAGCGCAGACCATCTTCTATTCGCTGGCGAGCGCCGAGGTCGTCCGCATCATCGCGCTGCTCCACGAACTCTACTGCTCCCCCGCCTGTGCCCCCTCTGCCGGAAAGGATGAAGCATGACGATCGATCGGATGGTGATGGCCCTCGCGGGCACGATGGTTCTGGCGAGCGCGGCGCTCGCTTGGCTGGTCAGCCCCGCCTGGCTGCTGCTGACGGGCTTCGTCGGCCTGAACCTGCTGCAGGCCTCGTTCACGGGTTTCTGCCCTGCGGCGATGATCTTCAAGAAGCTCGGCGTACGCGCCGGCTGCGCCTTCGAGTGATCACGTGACGGTGCTGCGCGTCGCCATGCCGTTCGTCCTGAGCTTCGTGATCGGTTTCGCGGCCGCGGTTCCCGTCGCCCTGCCGATCGCGCGCCGGATCGCCGGACCCGGAGCGACGACGTGACAGAAGCCTCCGAAAGCGCCGTTCCCGCGAAGACGCTCTACGAGGTCTGCGGCGGCGAAGCCGGGATCCGACGCCTCGTGGACCGGTTCTACGACCTCATGGACGAATTGCCGGAAGCCGCCGCCTGCCGCGCGATCCACCCGGCCGACATGAGCGAGAGCCGCGAGAAACTGTTCGAATATCTCACCGGCTGGCTCGGCGGGCCGCCGCTCTTCGTCGAGCGACGCGGACCGCCGATGCTGCGGGCGCGGCATCTGCATGCGCCCATCGGAACGGCGGAGATCGACGGCTGGCTGCTCTGCTTCCGCAGGGCATGGGCCGAAACGGTCGTCGACAAGCCGGAACTCACCGCCTTCCTGATGCCGCGGGTCGAATCCCTTGCGGCGCATATGCGCAACCGCGACTGACGAAAGGATTTCCCGATGCTCCGTGACTGGGCCGCCTTCGCCGAAACGCTGTCCTCCGGCCCGCTGCGCGACCTGCGCGGCGGTGCCCCCGAGGTGATGAAGAATTTCTCCGCCATCGCGCAGTCGGCGCTGAAGCCCGAGGCGCTCGACACGAAGACCAAGGAGCTGATCGCGCTGGCGATCGGCGTCGCCATCCGCTGCGACGACTGCATCGCCTTCCATGCGAAGGCGGCGGTAACTCATGGCGCGACGCGCGAGGAGGTGCTCGAGACCCTCGGCCTCGCGATCTATATGGGCGCTGGCCCGTCGGTCATGTATGCGAGCCACGCCGTCGAAGCCTTCGATCAGTTCGCCGCGAAGAACGCGACCGCGTGATGCTGGGCTTCCTCAAAGGGCTGCTCGGCGGCGGCGGCGCCGACCTGACCGTCGATCACGAGGCGATGCTGCGGGCCGTGGATGCGGGCACGCCGATCATCGACGTGCGCGAGCCGAACGAGTTCGCCAATGGGCACATTCCGGGCGCGGTCAACCTGCCGCTCTCGCGCTTCTCGCCCGCCGACCTCCCGCCTCATGACGGGCCGGTGATCCTCGTCTGTCAGGCCGGAGGGCGCTCCCTCCGCGCTCTGCGCGAGGTCCGCGCGGCGGGCCGCGAGGCCGTGCATTACGCGCCGGGCACGGGCGGCTGGATCGCCCGAGGCGGCGCGATCGAGGCCTGAGCGGTCAGATCCGCTCCGTCCCGCGATACCGCGCGAAGACCTCGGGGCCGCCGCAACCGCCGAACAGCATCACGTCATAGACGTCGGGAACGGCGCCCGGCGTCTCCATGCCCGGAGACCCGACGGGCATTCCGGGCACGGCCAGTCCGCGGCAGACGGGCCGTTCGGCGACGAGCCGGCGGATTTCCGCCGGCGGCACATGGCCTTCCAGCACGTAGTCGCCGAACTCAGCCGTGTGACAGGACGCCATCGCGTCGGGCACGCCGAGCCGCGCCCGCACGGTCGCGAGATCGCGCGTCTCCTCGACGCGGACCTGAAGACCCGCCGCCCTCAGGCGCGCGGCCCATGTACCGCAGCAACCGCAATCCGGATCCTTGAAGACGCGGATCGGCGGAACCGATTGCGCGCGCAGGGGCGCCGCGACGAGCAGCGCGGTGCCGGCGGCGAGGAAGGAACGGCGGTCGATCATCGCATTCTCCCGGAAATCAGGCGGGCCGACGGAAGGCGGGGCGCGTGAGGATCGGCCCGAAGCCTATCAGAAAGGCCGCGAAAGCCGCACACCACGCCGCCGCCGAGGCGAGGAGCAGCGGCTCGGCCCAAGGTGCCGAGGTCGCCGCGCCGATGCGGAGCAGACCGGCCGCGAACATGGCCGCATAACCGGCCACCGTGACGACGCCGGCCGAAAGAGCGTGGCCCGTATGCCCCAGCGAGGCGCGCGTCATCACCGCGAGCGGCATCAGTCCGAACGCACCGACGCCCCATGCATGAACGGCGGCGACGGGACCGACGGACGCGGTCAGGACCTCCGCCGCGACGAGCAGAAAGCCGATCGGGATGAAGAGATAAGCGAGATGCAGGACCAGCAGGATCGGCTCGCGCACCGTCCGGTCGCCCGCCCAGCGGGCCCAGCGGATCACATGCAGCACCCCGGCGAGCGCCGCGAGCGCCGCCGTGATGCGCGAGTCGGGGCGCAGCGTCCATGCGACGAGCGCGACGCCGCCCGCGATCATCGCGGCTTTATCCGGCGTCCCGAAGGAGGCGGGCAGGCGCCCGCCGCGCGGGCGCAACCGATTGAGCGTGAAGCTCGGCACGATGCGCCCGCCGATCAGCCCGACCAGCATCACCATGGCGGCCATGGCGGCGCGCTCGGCATAAAGCGGATGGCCGTGGAACGCGATTTCGAGGTGGTAGCCCAGATTTGCGGCCAGCAGCAGCGTGAGCAGCACCAGAACCTTCAGATTGCGCCAGTTCTTGCCCGCGACGATCTCGCGGGCGATGGCGGCGAGCAGCGCGAGCGGGAAGGCGAGATCCGCCGCGGCCCATGCGACCGGACCCAGAAGGCCGGAAAAGGGCGCCGCCGTCCGCGCCAGCACCCAGAGCGCCACGAGGCCGATGAGGGGCGGGCCTTGGAGCGGCAGACGCCCCGTCCAATTCGGAACCGCGGTGAGCAGGAAGCCCGCGACCACCGCGCCGAGATAGCCGAACAGCATTTCATGCGCATGCAGATGCTGCGGCGACCACAGCGTCGGCAGGTCGAAGGCGCCGGCGCGAAGCGCGAGCCAGACGGGCACCGCCACGGCGGCGTGAACCCCCGCGAGCAGGAAGAACGGCCTGAAGCCTTGGGTGAACACCGCGGGGCCGGCGAAGGGTTTGTAGCGCGGAACCGGTGACATGATGCGCCTCTAGCGGATGAAGGTGTCGGAGATGCGGACGTCCTGCCCCGTGGCGGGGTCGACGCCGACGAAGGTCAACGGTCCGGCCGCTTCGGGCCGGGCGGCGACGGTGACGCGGATCTCGCGGTCCGCATCGGGCGGCAGCAGGATCTCGCCGGCCGCGGTCTCCCCGCCGATCACCGCGACTTCGACCGGGGCCGCCGCCAGCACTTCGAGCTTCAGGCGGCGTTCCTGATCGGTCTTGTTCGACACGCGAAGGGTGTATCCGTTCCGCACGCGGCCGTCGGAGAGGCGCACGGACAACGGATTGCGGTCGTGCTGCACGCTCATCGCGGTCTCGACGCGCAATTCGAGCGTCAGCCCCGCCGCGAAGACGAGCCCGAACAATGCCGCCGCGAGCGCCGCCGTCTTCGGCCGCACGATGCGCGGAGCGAGCGGCTTCTCGCCGCGCCGGAGCGCCTCGATCTCGGTCCATGCGACGAAGTCGATGAGCCCACGGGCGCGGGACAGCTTGCCCATCACGCCGTCGCAGGCGTCGACGCACAGGCCGCAATTGATGCAGGCGATGCTCGGCCCCTGCCGGATATCGATGCCCATCGGGCACACCGCGACGCAGAGGTCGCAATCCACGCAATCGCCCGCGGGCTTTCCGGCCGCGCGGAGTTCGACCGCCTTCTTGGGCGAGGTGCGGGGCTCGCCGCGCATGTCGCGATAGGTGACCGAGAGCGCCTCGGGATCCCAGATGGCGCCCTGCAGCCGCGGCCACGGGCACATGAATTTGCACATCGTCTCGCGGAAGAAGCCGCCCAGCGCGTAAACGGTGACCGCGACGGAGGCCGCGAGGCCGTAGGCGATCGGATCCGCGCGTCCGCCCACGAGATCCGCGAGCAGGACGCGCGCGTCGCCGAAATAAAGCACGGTGCCGATGCCGACCGCAGCCGACAGCGCGATCCAGAGCGCGTGCTTCGTCGCGATCTCGGCGATGCGGCGGCCCGAGAGCCTCGCCTCTCGTTTCTTCAGCCGCTCGCGCCGGTCGCCCTCCACGAGCCGCTCGATGAACAGGAAGGCGTCGCTCCACACCGTGTGCGGGCAGGCGAAGCCGCACCAGACCCGCCCCGCGATCGCATTGGCGAGGATGAGGCCGAGAGCGGCGAAGAGCAGGAAGCCCGTGAGGAAATAGAGTTCCTGCGTCCGCAGCTCGAGGCCGAAGAGATGGAAGCGGCCCGCGGCGAGATCGAACGTCACGGCGCCGTAGGGCCGGCCTTCGCCCCGGTTCCACGGGATCCAGGGCAGCAGGAAGAACACCGCGGAGCCCGCGACGGCGATCCGCGTCTTGAGCCGGCGGAACCGTCCCTTCACGCTTTGGGGAACCGCCGCGTCGGACACGCGGCGGCGGCGGGAGTGGGAAACGTCGAGGGCGACCATGGGGGAAGGCCTCTCGCAAGTGCCGGACGGGGATGCGGACGGATCAGCGGGACGCCGCGGCGCCCGCGCGTTCGAAGAGCTGCGCGAAGACGGTCTTCGCCTTGCCCGGATGCTGGACGGCCTTGGCCGCGTCGACGGAACCGGGCTCGCCGACCACGACCAGCGCGACCATGCCCATGGCGTAATGCGGCTTGCATTTGAGGCCGTAGACGCCGGATTTCTCGACCTTGAGGGTCAGCTCCTCGTTCATCTTGCCGACCACGACGGCGGTGCCTTCGGGAAGCATGCCCTCGATGGTCTCGGCATTGTGCCCCTTGTCGGTCGGGACGAAGCGGATCACGTCGCCCGGCGCGGCCTTCACGAAAGCGGGCTCGAACACCATCGGGCCATCGGCGCCCCGGTTGAGCATGCGCACCTCGATCTCGGCGGCGGAGGCCGAACCGGCCGCGAAGGCGAAGGCTGCGGCGGCGATCGGCAGGGACAGGCGGGCGAGAGACATCGCTCTTCTCCTCTTGAAGTGATGCCTCGTTCCTAGCCGCGCGGCGGACGCCCCTGTTTGCGCCGGAACAAACAGAATGAAGCCCTCTGCCGAACCCGGGGCCTTCCTTGCGCAAAAGCAAAGAGCGTGAGCCGGGCCCTTCTTATGGTCCGGTCATTCGAGGCGCCCGAGGCGGCGCCCGACGAAGGAGATGAAGATGAAACCCGCCCGTTCCGCCCTTCCCCGCAATCCGCTCTTCGCAGGCGTCGCCGCGGCGGCTCTGCTTGCGGCAGCGACGCTCGGCGCGTCGGCCATGGAGGGCAAGGTCCATATGGCGTCCGCCGCGACCGGCCATGCCGAAGCGGCCAAGACCGTGGCGAGCATCGTGGACGTGGTGCGCGATCCGACGGATCTGCCCGGGCCGATCGGCGCCCGCGGCCCCCGCCGGGTGAAGGTCGACTTCGAGACGACCGAAGTGACCGGCCAGTTGGCCGACGGCGCGACCTACAAATATTGGACCTTCAACGACAAGGTCCCGGGTCCCTTCGTCCGCGTGAAGGTCGGCGACACCGTGGAGGTCTCGCTGAAGAACAAGGACGACAGCGTGATGATGCACAATGTCGACTTCCACGCGGTCACCGGCCCCGGCGGCGGTGCGAAGGCGACGGAGGCGGCGCCCGGCGAGGGTCGCGGCTTCGAGTTCAAGGCGATGAACCCGGGCCTCTACGTCTATCACTGCGCGACGCCGATGGTGGCCCAGCACATCTCCAACGGGATGTACGGCCTGATCCTCGTCGAGCCCGAAGGCGGCCTGCCGAAGGTGGATCGCGAGTTCTACGTGATGCAGGGCGAGATCTACACGGAGGAGAAGATCGGCGCGAAGGGCGAACTGACCGAGAGCTACGACAAGCTCGTCAACGAGCGGCCGGAATTCTTCGTCTTCAACGGCGCCGTCGGCGCCATCGCCAAGAACAAGCCGCTGAAGGCCAAGACGGGCGAGACCGTCCGGATCTTCTTCGGCGTCGGTGGCCCGAACTTCACCTCCTCGTTCCACGTGATCGGCGAGATCTTCGACAAGGTCTATCCGATGGGGTCTGCGACCTCGGGCGTGGTGAAGGACGTGCAGACGGTGACCGTGCCTCCCGGCGGCGCCACCTTCGTGGACTTCAAGGTCGAGGTTCCCGGCAACTACATCCTCGTCGACCATGCGCTGAGCCGGGTCGAAAAGGGGCTGGCGGGCATCCTTCAGGTCGACGGTCCGGACAACCCGGTCGTCTTCAAGGATCACAACCCCACCCGGTCGGCCCAGGCCGTCGGTCATTGAGGACATCCGTAAGGCGCAGGACAGGGCCCGGGAACTCCCCGGGCCCTTCCGCGTATCGGGACTGTCCCGAAGTTTCCGCAACGCGTCCGAACGGCTACGGTCCGGCCTCTTACCGGCGGAGATCCCCCGATGCCGCTCGACCGCTCCCTGATCGCCTCGCTCCCGCAATTCGCCGGGCTGGACGACGACGCGCTCTCCACCGTGATGCGCGAGGCGCGCTCCGTCCGTTTCCCGAAGGATGCCGCGGTCTTCGAGCAGGGCGCGCCCTCGACCTCCTTCTTCCTGCTGCTGCACGGCCATCTGCGCGTCTTCAAGCTGACGCCCGACGGACGGCAGGTCGTCATCCGCTTCGTCACGCCCGGCGAATTGTTCGGGATCGCGATCACGATGGGGCATGAGACCTATCCCGCGACCGCGGCGGCGGTGGAAGACAGCGTCGTCCTCGTCTGGCCGAACGGGGCATGGGAAAGCCTTGCCGAGAAGGTCCCGGCCCTCTCCGCGGTGATGATGAAGACCATCGGCAAGCGGCTCGAGGACAGCCATACCCGCGTCGTCGAGATGTCGACCCAGCAGGTCGAACGCCGCGTCGCGCATGCCGTCCTGCGGCTGGCGGGGCGGGCGGGTCGGAAGACGGAAGACGGCATTCTGATCGACCTGCCCCTGTCGCGGCAGGACATCGCCGAAATGACCGGCACGACCCTCTACACCGTGAGCCGGCTGATCAGCGCATGGGAAACGGCGGGCTATGTGCGGGCCGGCCGCCAGAAGCTGCTGGTCGTCGACGCGCACGGGCTGTTCATGCTCGCCGAAGGCCGCGAGGCCTGATCAGCCCTCGTTCCGCGGCAGGGGCTCGGCCATGGCCGCCCACAGATCCGCCACGAAGTCCTCGAGTTCCTGCCCGTGTTCGCTGCACGCGTCCTCCACGGAATGGAAGGACGCGATGGGGCAGCCCACGCAATGCATCCGGCGGTGGATGAACACTTCCGCCGAGCGCGGGCAGCTGCGCAGGATCTCGTCCACCGGCGTGGTGGAGAGCGTCCGTTTCGAGAGGTTCGATGCGGCTTCGGTCATGCCCCCTTCCTAGCCGCGCCCGCCCCGCCGGTCTTTGCGCGCCGGCAAATCGAGCGGAGAAGAAGGGTCGCACGAGACGAGCGACGAAGATTTCGGATGTCCGGTAAAAGGACGCGGTCGCTTCGAACGACGACGCGCCGTGGGATCACGTCTTGCGTGAGTGGTACAGCTGCCCCGGCTCGAACGGGGGACCCCCAGATCCACAATCTGGTGCTCTAACCAACTGAGCTACAGCTGCCCTTGCGAGCGCGGCGGGAACCTAGTCCCGCCGCGACAGGAATTCAAGCCGAAAGGCGCGGGGCGGCGCAGTTCCGCGGATCCGTGCCGCGCCCCGCCGCCCGGCCGTCGCCGCGACCGCGTTCAGCGGCGGAGCGACAGGCCCTCGGTCATCGCCTTGCGCACCGTCTCGCCGGTCTCGGTCAACGTACGGCCGGCGACGCCCGCGATGTCCCGGAAGCCGGCCGAGGCGGTCTCGAAACGGCGGCGGGCATGGACGGCGTTGAGCTCGACCGCCTCGGAGACGGACCGGACGGACCCCGCCGCGCGGATGAAGTCGAGCGTCGCTTCCGCCTGCTCGCGCCACGCCTCGATCATGCGCTCGCGCATCTCGTGCAGGCCGCGGGAGGCGGTTTCGGCTCCGCTTTCGAGCCCGGCCGCGACGCGCTCCGCCGATCCGCGCATCATCTCGAAGGTTTCCCGCGAACGGTCGAGGCCCGCCGTAGCGGCCCGAGCGAAGGTCTCGGGGAGTTCGGGGGCGGGCGCCGAAGGCTTGCGGGCCGGTCCCGGACGGGACCCGGGCGCAGGCGCGGCGACGGCCTTCGTCGCCTTTTCAGGCAGAGCCGCGGCAGGAGTCGCGATCCGCTGCGGAGCGGCAGCTTTGCGGACGGGCGCTCGGGCCGGCACTTTTTTCGGAGCGGCCAGAGCGGGCGCTGCGGTCGTGATTTTCTTTTCAGCCACGGGCTCGAGCGCCTCGGGCTTCGCGACGGCGGCGACCGGTGCAGGGGTCGGCTTCGCCTCGATCACCGGAACGGGCTTTGCGGCGATCGTCTGCGGGCGCTTCTTGACGGAAGCGGGCTTCTTCGCGGGCGGGGCGGCGACGACGGGCGGCTTCGCAACGGCGGCCGTCGGCTTTGCCGGAACCGCCGGGGGCGGGTTCGCGAGGGGACCCGTCATCGGAACCGCCGGCTTCGGCGCCACGAGGCTCGGCGCGGGGCGCACGCGGTCCATGGGCACCACGGGCGTCGTCGGCTTGGCTTTGAGGGGAACCGATTGCGCGGGAACGGCCGGCGCTGCCGGTTCGACCGCGGGGATCTTCGCCTCGACGCCGGGGAGTTTCGCGTTCGAGACGGTCTGGGTGACGGCTTTGGTCTTGTCGTCGGACTTGTCGTTCATCGGAAGGTCTCCTTCGCCCGCGGTCGCTTCGAAGGGCCGGGGCTCCTTGACGAAAACGCGTTGCCGCCCGAAACGGCGGCCGAAGGCACTCGAAGTCCGTGCGATGCGGCGCCGCAGCGTCGCATCGCGAAATCAAAGGGCCGCAGCGGCCCTGCGCCGCTTACTTGCGGCGGGTCGCTTCGGCCGCGGCCTTCTGCACTTCGGCGGTGGCCTTCTCGACCGTCGTCTTCGCGTCGGCGGCGGCCTTCTGGACCGAAGCCTGAACGACGGTGCCGACTTCCTGCATCTGGTTCTGCAGCGCGGACATCTGGGTCTTCATGAACTCCGTCTGGAGCTGCATGAGTTCCTGCACGTCCTTCACGCGGACCATCTTCTGGGCGAAGTCGAAGCTCGCCGCGATGTTCTGCTCGGCATAGCCGATCGCCTTCTGCGCCATGTCGCGGCCGTTGGCCTGCACGCCCGCGGCCTGCGTCTCGGCGGCGGAGACGGCCTTGTTCGCGGCGGTCAGGAAGCCGTCGAAAGCCTTGCGGGCCTGCTCGACGCTCTTTTCGGCGAAATCGCGCATTTCGGCGGGGACTTCATAGTTGATCTGGTTCTTGGCCATCGCGGCCTCCTTCGGGTGTCGGATCCGGCGATCCCCGCCGGAGGGTGTTTCATTGTGCGGTGCAACATAATGGTGCGATGCACAATAGTCAAGCGTGATGGGTCGTTAACGAAGGGACAACATAATCGGACGAATCCGTGGCGTGCGCGTGGACGATCTTTCGGCCGGCGTGTAACCGGATGAGGTGGCCCGCGCGTTCCTGCGGGCGGAGGAAGGTCGATGAGCGTCGAGGGGCCTGACCACGGTCGGGCGGACGTCCTCACCGCCGGAAGCGAACCGGCCGCCGCCGCGCGCCGCGGCGAAGCCGTCGCGGTGCTCGCCGCCGACATGCGTCGCCTCGTCTGGGCGACGCCTGCGGGCGCGTCCTTGTTCGGCCTCGGCGCCGGATCCGTCGGCCCCGCGCAGCTCGATTCCCGCCTCCCCCTCGAGCGCCTGCTGGTCCTGGCCGCGGGCGCCGCGCCCGTCTCCGGCTATCATCTCGAACGCATCCGGATGCCGGGCCGCGGCTATGAAGCCGTGACCATGGCGTTCCGCCGCGTCCGTCTCGCGGACGGCTCGCCGGCGCTCGTCGCCGTGTCGCCCGAGCCCACGGGTCCCGCGCCCGCCCTGCCCGAATGGATCTTCGCGCCCGAACCGGCACCGGGGCTCGCGCCCGAGCCGATGCGGCCCGTCGCACCGGTCGTTCCGGAAGCGTCGCCCGCCGTCCCGCCCGCCGCTCCTGCGGCGCGGGCGAAGGTGCCCGAAGAGCGTCGATCCCTGCGCATCACCTGGCGCACCGATGCGGACGGCCGGTTTCTGCCTTTCGACGACGAGGCGTCGGCGGTTCTGGGCGCTTCGGCCGACATTCTCGGCCGTCGGCTGCACGAGATCGAGGGACGCCTGATCTCCGACCCGAGCGGCGCGATGACCGCCGCACTCGGCTGGCGAGAAACCGTGACCGGCGCCGAGACGCTCTGGCGCTTCGATGCCGGACATTGGCGCGCGGTCCGGATCGGCGGAACGCCGCTGCACGGGCCCGACGGCGCTTTCGAAGGCTTTCGCGGTTTCGCACTCGTCGACCTCACCCGCATGCTGCCGGTCGACGACGTCGTGCCGCATGCCGTGGAACCGACCCGCGCGCCCGCATCCGCCGACACGCCGCCCGCGCGGACCCGCAAGCCCGCCGCCCCGAAGGCCGCGGCCGAACCCCCACCCGTCCGTGCGCCCGAAAGCCGGGCCGAGACGCCGTCGCGCCCGGGTCTGACGCCCGAGGAACGCGCGGCCTTCCGGGAGATCGCCCGCGCGCTCGGTGCGGCGCCCGCCCCGGACCCGAAGCGGCCCGCCGAGCCCGTGCCCCCGCAGGATGCAGTCCCGGACCGCCCTGCGTTCTTCTCCCGCCGGGTCGAGGCCGCGCCGCCGCCGCCCCCCGCCGCGAACGAGCCCGCGGCCGCGCCGCATCCGGTCGCCGAAGAGGCGGCTCATCTGCCGCCGCCGCAGGATGCGGGCCGCGAGGAGCTTCTGGGCGAGGCGCTCGACGTGATCGACCGTCTCAGCCTCGGCGTCCTCGTGAGCCGCGGCGACGTGCCGATTCTGATGAACCGGGCGCTGCTCGATCTGCTCGGCTACCCCGATGCCGACGTGTTCCATGCGGAAGGCGGCATGCACCGCTTGTTCCGCGGGCCCGCGCCCGAAGAGAACGGCCGCGGCGTCGGCGTCGAGCGGCGCGACGGCCATGAGGTCGCGGTGCAGGTTCGGATGAACGCGATCACCTGGAGCGGGCTGCCCGCTACCTTGATGTGCTTCCGGCCGGTCGAGGCCGAAGCGCAGCATGACCCTGTCGTGATGCGCGGGGCGGACGTCGATCGCGAACTCGCCGAAATGCGGGCCGTGCTCGACATCGCGACCGACGGCGTGCTGGTGCTGGAAGAGGACGGGCGCGTCGTCGCCGTCAATCGGACGGCGGAAGCGCTGTTCGGCTACGACGCCGACAAGATCCGCGGCGAGACCTTCCTCGCGCTTCTGTCGCCCGAGGACCACAATATCGCGCTCGACTATTTCGACGGGCTGAAATCGAACGGCGTCGCGAGCCTGCTCAACGACGGCCGCGAAGTGAAGGGGCGGGCGCGCCGCGGCGGGACCATCCCGCTCTTCATGACGCTCGGCCGGATCGGCGACGGCCCGCAGCCGCGCTTCTGTGCCGTGCTGCGGGACATGACGGCTTGGAAGCAGGCCGAGGCCGATCTTCTCGCCTCGAAGCAGCAGGCCGAACAGGCCAGCGCGCAGAAATCTGACATCCTCGCCAAGATCAGCCATGAGCTGCGCACGCCGCTGTCGGCCATCATGGGCTTCGCCGAGGTGATGATCGAGGAGCGGTTCGGGCCCGTCGGCAACGAACGCTACAAGGAATATCTGCGCGACATCCACGGCTCGGGCGCCCATCTCCTGAGCCTCGTGAACGACCTTCTGGATCTCGCCAAGATCGAGGCCGGGAAATTCGATCTCGATTTCCGGGCGGTGGATGCGAACGCGGTGGTCGCCGGCGCGGTCGGTCTGCTGCAGCCGCAGGCCCAGCGGGGCAAGGTCGTGCTGCGCTCCGGCCTCGCGCCCACGCTGCCGATGATCGTCGCCGACGAGCGTTCGCTGCGCCAGATCGTACTGAACCTGCTCTCGAACGCGGTGAAGTTCACCGATCCCGGGGGGCAGGTGATCGTTTCGACCACGCTCACCGAGGAGGGCGAGGTCGTCATCCGCGTCCGCGATACGGGGCAGGGCATGGATCCCGAAGAGATCCGGGCCGCGCTCGAACCCTTCCGCCAGACGCGGACGGGCCGCAAGGCCGGCGGCACGGGCCTCGGCCTGCCGCTCACCAAGGCGCTGGTCGAAGCCAACCGCGCCGCGCTCGACATCCGCAGCGCGCGCGACCAGGGCACAATGGTCGAAGTGACCTTCCCCACCACGCGCGTTCTCGCCGACTGAACCGCGGCCGCCGTCGAGGCGTTCCTCTCCCGCGAACGACGGGGAGGACGGTATGAGCGGGCAGGACGAGAAACCGGAAGGCGGGCCGATCGCAGGCCCCGGCGCAGCCGCGCAGGGCGGGCCCGGCAATACGGGCGGGACGGGCACCGGAACGGGCTCGGGGCCGACAGGCGGTCGCGGCCCTTCGATCGCGGGCGGACCCCGCGGTCCGGGCGGCGGCGACGAGGTGCCCGCGACGGGGCCCTCGGCCGATGACGTGCCCGACGAAGCCACGCAGGCGGATCAGGAAGCGGTCGATCTCGGCTCGGAACTCTCGTTCCCGGCCAGCGACCCGCCCGCCTATATGGGCGCGGGCGCGATCACGGGTCCGCCGATCCGCGACGAGGAGAGGCCGGAAGAGCCGGTGATCTCGGAAGGCGGGGATCCGCACGACGCCGGAAAGGGCGGCGGCCCCTCGGACGATCCGACCGGAACCGGCTAGGTCAGCAGGCGGTCCCGGTTGCGGAGTTCCGGGAACAGCCTGGCCCAGAGCGCGGCGACGATCATGGTGCCGACCCCGCCGACGACGACGGCCGGGACCACGCCGATCAGCGCGGCCAATACGCCGGATTCGAATTCGCCGAGTTCGTTGGAGGCGCCGACGAAGACGAAGTTCACGGCGGCCACGCGCCCGCGCATGTCGTCGGGCGTTTCGCCCTGCACGAGGCTCTGCCGGACATAGACGCTCACCATGTCGGCCGCACCGAGGATCACGAGACAGGCGAGCGACAGCGTGAAGTCGGTCGACAGGCCGAAGATCACGGTGGCGAGCCCGAACAGCCCGACGCAGCTGAGCATCGTCGGCCCGGTACGGCGCCGCAGCGGCCATTGGGCGAGGATCATCGCCATGCTGACGGCGCCGAGCGCCGGCATGCTGCGCAGGATTCCGAGTCCTTCCGGGCCGACCTTCAGGATGTCCTGCGCATAGATCGGCAGCAGCGCCGTCGCGCCGCCCAGCAGCACCGCGAAGAGATCGAGCGAGATCGCGCCGAGAATGACGGGGCGCGAGCGGATGAACCGGATCCCGGCGAAGACCGTGGCGGCGGTGACGGGCTCGCGCGGGGGCAGTTGCGGCCGGGTGCGGATGGCGAAGAAGGCGAGCGAGGCCAGCCCCGAAAGCACGGCCGCGGCGGCGAAGGCGATCGAGGGGCCGAAGATCAGAAGGAAGCCCGCGATGGCGGGGCCCGTGACGCTCGCGATCTGCCAGACCGAGGCGTTGAGCCCGACGGCACCGGGAAAGATCTCGCGCGGCACGAGGCCGGGAAGCAGCGCCTGCGTGGCGGGGCCGTAGAAGGCGCGGCCGGCGCCGATCATCATGGTGAGCGCATAGATCGGCCAGACCACGCCGTCCGGCAGCAGCAGGACGCAGGCCGCGAGACCCGCGCCCGCGAGCGCCTGACCGCCGAAGCAGACGCAGATGATGAGCCGCCGGTCGATCCTGTCCGCGAGCTGGCCCGCGACGAGCGCGAGCACCAGCGTCGGCAGGAAGGAGGCGAGGCCGATCATGCCGAGCGCCCAAGCGCTTTTCGTCCGCTCGTAGATCGTCCAGCCCAGCGCGAGCACGAGGAACTGCAGCCCGGCGCCCGCCAGAAGGCGGCCGAGCACGAAGAGCCTGAAATCACGGACGCGCAGGGCGGCCCAACCGGAAGACGACATCGATACGCTCGATGGGAGAGAACCGGCTTGTCGCACGGAAAGCCCGTCGCGTGTAGGGGGGCGACGTCGGGGCCCGCCTCCGCCTGCAGCTTTGCGCCGCACCCCCGGGCCTTGCGACGCCGCCGGCGCGTCACGATGTCGAACGGGAGGAACGATGGCTGAAAAGGATCTTCTCGATGAAATGTCCGATCGACGGCTCCGATCTCGTGATGGCCGAGCGTCAAGGGATCGAGATCGACTATTGCCCGAAATGCCGCGGCGTGTGGCTCGACCGCGGGGAGCTGGACAAGATCATCGAGCGTGCGGCGGCCGACGAGGCCCCGCGGGCCGCCCCGGCGCCTGCCCCCGCACCGCAGCCGAACTACGCCCCGCCGCCGCAGAGCGCGCCCTATCCCGGCCATTACCCCAAGCACGGCCATTACGACCCCCGCTACAAGAAGCGGAAGTCGCTCCTGGGCGAACTCTTCGACTTCGACTGAGCCGAGGCTCGTTCAGACGAGCACGTTGTCCGGCGTGAGTTGCTCCGGCGTCACGCCGGGCAACGCGATCCGGTCGGCATTGTGGTAGATGTCGTGCCAGAGATACACGGAGCCGTCGGGACTCGTCAGGACGTGGTTCGCGACGAAGGAGGCGAAGTCGGGATCGCCCCATGAGGTTACGTCCAGAAGGTCCGTACCGGGGTCGAAATCCAGGATCGTCGCGCTGATCGCGTCGGTTCCGCGGGCCGGAAACCGGAAGACGTCGAACCCCTCCCCGCCGACCATCGTGCCGCTTCCCGAGAGCGTATCGTTGCCGGCCTGACCGCGAAGCACGCCGTCGCCGCGCAGCAGGTCGTCTCCGTCGCCGCCCCAAAGCCGGTCGAAACCCGGCCCGCCGATCAGCGTATCGTTCCCCGCCTCTCCCCACAGCCGATCGTTCCCGTAGGCGCCGTCCAGACGGTCGTTTCCCGCACCCCCGAAGGCGAGATCGTCTCCGAAGCCGCCCGCGACGATGTCGCGGTCTGCGCCGCCGAAGAGCGTGTCGTCGCCTTGCCCGCCCTGCAGGGTGTCCGCGCCGCCGAGCCCGCCCAGGACGTCCGGTCCGAATCCGCCGGACAGGACGTCGTCCCCGCTCGTTCCGCGCAGCGTATCCGCACGGGCGGAGGGCAGAGGCCAACCGAGCTGCGCGAGAACGTCGTCGAGATCGACGCCGCGCAGCACGATCTTGTCGAAGAAGCCCTCATAGACGAAGCCGGACGCGAGACTCCCCCGGCTGAACGTCATGAACACGGCATCGTCTCCGCGTTGTTCGGCCGAAACGGAACCGATGAGCCAAGCGCGCAATGCGTCCGACGGGAACAGAAGCCGATCCTCCGCAGGATCGTAGTCGCCGATCATGATGTCGAAGAAGGCGCCGTCGGGATTCGCCACGTCCACTTCGAAGACGTCGCGGCCGGAGCCGCCCGTCACGGAAGCTCCTCCGGAATAGCCGTCGCCCGTCTCTCCGATACCGAGATCGACGAAGAGGTCGTCACCGGGGCCGCCGTCCATCGTGTCGAGCCCGGTCCCCACCCCGCTTCTCTCGAGCGAACGCTCGCCGCCCTGAATCAGCGTGTCGTCTCCGGTGCCGCCCGCCATCAGATCATTTCCGCTCGAACCGCGGAGAACGTCGTTTCCCGCATCTCCCGTCAGCGTATCGTCGGCCGAGCCTGCCCCGGGAGCGCTCGCGAAGAGCAGGTCGTCTCCCGCCCCGCCATGGAAGGTGTCGGAGCCGCTTCCGCCCTGAAGCGTGTCGGCCAGATCCCCGGCGCGGACGAAATCGTTCGCGCCCGCGTTCTGATCGGCCCGGAAGTCGATCCGCTCGAAGTGCCGGAACGGGGTTCGGAAGAGCGCGTCGTTCTCTCGGGCCGCTACCTCGGGTCGGTATGACGTCACGTCGAGGTCGATGTCGGCGTAGGTCGTCCGGATCGCCAGCACGTCCACGCCCGCGCCGCCGTCGACGAAGCCCGCGCCGAGATCCTCGCCCGGGAGGTACAGCAACTCGACCCTGTCGTTTCCGGCATCGGCATAGGCGAGATCGCGCGAGTCCGTGACGCCTGCGAGAAGGTCGTCTCCGTCGCCTCCGCGCAACGTGTCGCGCCCGTCTCGCCCGTCGAGAATGTCGCTGCCCGCCAGCCCCGCGATCGAGTCCGCGAGGTCGGTGCCGGACAGTTCGTCGTCGCCCGTCGTTCCGATGATGATCATGGCCGCCTCCTTCGAGGAATCCCCCCGAACGGCGGCGGCCTCGCGATGGTTCCGTCAGCCCCCCGGGGATCCGACGTGCTTCTGCGCGTAGAGCGGAAGACCGAGCCGTTCGATCAGTCCGAGCTGGGTTTCGAGGAAGTCGATATGGTGCTCCTCGTCGGCCATCAGCTCTTCGAACAGCGTCTTCGAGACCCGGTCGCCGACCGACTCGGCATGGCCGGCCGCTTCGCGATAGAGCGCGAGGGCGTCATGCTCGGCGGCGAGATCGGCGGAGATCACCTCCTCCACGTTCTCGCCGATCCGCAGCGGGTCGAGCGTCTGCAGGTTCGGGTGTCCTTCGAGGAAGAGGATCCGCGCGACGAAACGGTCGGCATGGCCCATTTCCTCGATGCTTTCCTTCCGCCAGACCGCCGCGAGATCGCGATAGCCCCAATCCTCCAGCATCCGGTAATGCAGCCAGTATTGGCTGACCGCGGTCAGCTCGCTGCGAAGACCGCGGTTGAGATATTCGATGACGCGTGCGTCGCCCTTCATCGCAGGCTCCTCCGGTTTCGGGAAAGTGAGCTTACGTAGCGGAATGTAGGTCTTCAAGCGCGGGCGCGGCCGTGGTTCCGGCAGAGGGGCAGGCCGCCGGGCAGGCGCCGCAGCCCGTCGCGGCGGCCTCGTCCAGCAATTTACGCAGCGTCTTCGCGCAGCCGCCGCATTGCGCGCTGCAGCCGAAGCAGCGATGCACCTGAGCGGGCGTGCGCGGGCAGGCCGGGCCGGGCGCGAGACAGGCCTTGATCGCCTTGTCGGAGAGCGCGTTGCACTGACAGACGATCATGAGGCGCCCCGCATGCATGCAGGCGCGCCTGACGCCGGCGGCCGTGGCGGCACGCGGCGCGGGTTCGAAGAAGGCATCGGCTTTCCTCTGACCGCCGGGTTCAAGGCCCGGGCTCGGAGCATGCCCCCCACCAAGCCCGTCCGAACGGCGGGGTCAAGGAAATTCGTAAGTACTTCCCGATGTTTGGAGGACTTCCAAACTGCGTATGGCGCCGCCTCCGTCCGGCCGGCAACGCCCGCACGATCTCCGCGTTCTTCCTCGAACCGTTTCGAAGGGAGCGCCCCATGAACGAAAGCCTCACCCGGCTTCTGGCCGAAACCCGCGACCTGCTCTCGAAGCTCGGCACGCGGGGCCGATCGGCGGAAATCACGCTCGAAGAATTGGAGGAGCTCGAAGCGGCGCTCGGTTCCCTCGAAGCCGCGATCGAAGCCGAAAAGGCCGCTCGTGAGGGCCCCTGACCCGAGCATCGTCGCGGGCCCGGCCCCCAGGGGAACAATATTAGATAAAGCTGATTTATATCATGGCGGGGCTGTGCCCTCCGCCGGAGAGTCCCTCGTTCCGATGGTGCGGTTTCGAAAACGGGAGTTCAGCGTCATGAGAAGAAGCGTCATCACGGCCGCGGCGGCTGCCGCCTTGGCTGCGGGATCGGTCGCGTTGCATGCCCAGAACGCTCCCGCACCGGCTCGACCCGCCAAGATCGATCTCGATGCATGGCCGGTGCCGGACGTCTCGACGGTGGCGGATACGCCCGAGGGGCGGCTGATCAAGCGGGGGCACGAGCTCGTCACGCAGACCTATGCGCATATCGGACCGGAGGCGGCCGACCCGGCCAAACGCTATGCGGGCAACAATCTCGCCTGTCAGAGCTGTCATCTGCAGGCGGGAACGCAGCCTTTCGCCATGCCCTATACCGGTGTCTGGGCCGTTTTCCCGCAATATCGCGCCCGCGAGAACGAGGTCTCAACGCTCGAAGAGCGGGTGAACGGCTGCATGGAGCGTTCGATGAACGGCCGCCCGCTGCCGCTCGACTCCGTCGAGATGAAGGCGATGCTCGGCTACATGAAATGGGCCTCGGCCGCGGTGCCGGTCGGCGCCTCCGTGGCGGGTGCGGGCACCAAGCCGATCAAGGAGCCGAACCGCCCGGCCGATCCCGAGCGCGGCGCGCGCGTCTATGCGGAGGTCTGCGCCTCCTGTCACGGCGACGACGGCCAAGGCGTCCGCAACGGCACGAAGGGCGATCGCCTCGGCTATCAGTTCCCCCCGCTGTGGGGTCCGGACAGCTACAATGACGGCGCCGGCATGTACCGGCTGCTCACGGCCGCGGCTTTCGTGAAGCACAACATGCCGCTCGGCACCACGCATGACCGGCCCGCGATCGGCGACGAGGACGCCTATGACGTCGCCGCCTTCATCAACAGCCGGCCGCGTCCGCACAAGGCGAATCTCGACAAGGATTTCCCGGACCGGCTGAAGAAGCCCGCGGACATGCCCTTCCCGCCCTTTGCGGACGATCATCCGGCGGACCAGCACAAATTCGGCCCCTTCGATCCGATCCGCCGGAGCCTCAAGGACCTGTCCGACAAGGCGGCCGGCAAGAACTGACCGCCTTCCGGCACGCGGGGCGGCGGCTTACGGCCGTCCCGCGGGGCCCGGATGCATGACCTCGTCGTTGTCCGGCCCTTCCACGATGAGATGACCCGCCAGACCGCGCTCGGCGCGTGAAAGCGCGTGATCGACGAGGGTGTAATGGCCCGGCCGGTCGAGCTTCATCTCGACGATGGTCGCGCCTCCGGGCGGGACGGAGACGGTCTGCACCCCGGTCGCAGGCGGCACGCCGAGGCTCGCGTCGCGGTACACGCGATCGAAGATCTCCCCGATGACGTGGAAGGAGGAGGTGAAATTGGGGCCTCCGACGCCGAAGAAGATCCGGATGGTCTCCCCGACCCGTGCCCTGAGCGGATGGCTGCGGGTGAGCGCGCCGACCGAACCGTTGAACAGGAAATATTCCGGCCGTTCCGAGACGAGCTTCTCGTAGTCCATTTCCTGGTCGCCCTGCGTGCCGAAGGGCCGGGTCGAGTAGATCTCGCCCTGCATCACGTAGAATTCGCGGTCGACCTGCGGCAGGCCGCCTTCGGGCTCGACGAGAATGAGCCCGTACATGCCGTTCGTGATGTGGTGGGCCACCATCGGGGTCGCGCAGTGATAGACGTAGAGGCCCGGAATCAAGGCCTTGAACGTCACCGTGCTCTCCTTGCCCGGCTCGGTCTGCGTGAATTCCGCACCTCCGCCCGGGCCGGTGGCCGCGTGGAAATCGACGGAGTGAAGCGTCGCGCTGTCGGTCGCGTTCTTCAGGCGGACTTCGACCGTGTCGCCGACGCGCACCCGCAGGAACGGCCCGGGCACCGTGCGGTCGAAGGTCCAGTAGCTGTAGGTCGTCCTGTCGGCGAGCCGGCCGCGCAACTCCACCGTCTCGAGATCGATCCGGACGGTCTGCGGCGGGCGTGCCCGGATGGGGGGCGGCAGATTCGTCGGATCACGCACGATGTCGGGCGCGGACGACTGCATGGCCGCCCGCCCGCCGGGCATCACCCTGATGCGGCCTTCCATGCCGGCCTCGCGATGGCCGGCGACGGAGCAGAAATAGACGAACTCCCCCGTCCGGTCGGCGACGAAGGCGAATGTGGTGCCGGCGCCGGGGCGGACGACGCGCTCCGAGCGGGCCCCGTATTGGTCCACGACCATGTCGTGTTCCGCCCCCTCGCCGTTGATCAGATTGATCTGGACGGTCTCGCCCTCATGGACCATCAGCTCGGGATTGACCCGGCCCTCGATGTCGCCGCCCACGCCGATATAGACCATTCGGCCCTGTGCGATGCCCGAGCGGAGCGTGAAGACCGTCGTCGGGTGGACCGCGACGCGGGAGGAGGCCGAAGGATCGCCGGGACCCTGCGCGCGCGCCTCGGGGACGAAGCCTGCGAGAACCAGCAGCGCGACGAGGCGAAGGACGAGGACCATGGCCGTCTCCCGAGAAACGTGACGTCCTTCCTCGAACGAAGGTTCGGGCGCGACGGTTCCGGCGGCGTTGCGGCCGGCATGGCCTTTGCTGCTTTTCGGGCCATGAGCCTCCTGACCTCCGCAGTGCGCGATCTGATGTCGAGTTCCTCGACCGATCGACCCGCCGTGCTGCGGAACACGTTCGGACTGTTCGACCGCGACCATGACGGCGCGATCGCGACGGAGGAATTCGCGAGCGTCTTCGCGCGTGCGGCGCAGGAAGCGGGCGGCGGCCTCGACGGCTATCCTCCGGTCTCGTCCTTTCCGGTGGAACGTTCGGTGTTCGAAGTCGCCGCGGTCCCGTCCTTTTCGCGGGCCCGCTCGGTCGGCCTCTATCAGGCGGTCCGGATGATGGCCGAACTGGACGTCGATCGCGGCGGCTCCGTCACGGCCGCGGATCTCGTTCCGCGCGCGCCTCTGCCTCCCGACATGCCCGAAGGCGATCCCGAGCCGCCCACGCCGCCGCAACTCGATGCCGGCGCGCGCGCCGACGAACTGCTGGCGCGCTACGACCGCGACGGCAAGGGTTGGATCGATCTCGCCGACATCGCGCAGGCTTGGACGGATGATCCGAGCCTCGGCGATCCCGCGGCCGCTGCCGCCGCCATCGAAGCGTGGGACCGCGACGGCGACGGCCTCGTCGCCCGCGACGAACTGGTCACGGGCTTCGAACAGATGGACCTCGCCGATGCCCTGCTCGCGGTGCTCGCGCCGGAGGGGACCGGCGCGATCGACCTTTCGACGCTTTCGGATGAGGCGCTCGATGCGGTCGGGATCGAGCGGACGAGGCTCGCGGGATGGGACTTCGACGGCGACGGTCTCGTCGGCCGGACGGAAATCCTGCAGGGCCTGAAGACGAAGACCGCCGCGGCCGACGACCCGGCGGCCCTCGCGGCCGCCTTGATGGCGCGCCACGACGCGGACGGATCCGCGGGTCTCGACGCGCAGGAATTCGCGGCGATGGCCGCGGCCGACGGGTCCGCCGTCGGGGCCGAGGCCTTCGCCGCTTGGGACGAGAACGGCGACGGGTCCGTCTCCGTCACCGAACTGACGAGCGGGATAGAACTGGTCTCCCGCGCCCGCACGATCGTTTCGGACTACGACCTCGCGAACAAGGGCTGGTTCGACGAAGCCGACATCAAGGCGGCCCTCGAGGCTTCCGGCGATACGCAGACCGACGCCGCGGGGATCGTCGGCTGGTGGGACGTGGACGGCGACGGCCGCGTGACGGTCTCCGAGGTGGTCTCCGGCATTCAGGCGGGCGGCTACGTGGCCGGCAAGCAGGTCGCCGAAGAGACCGGAACGACGACGGCGTGATAATTCGCGGGCGTGCTTTGGTTCACCTGATCAATTTTTGAATATTGTTCCTGTTTCGATCATAAAAACGTGCGACTTCCACGATGGAATTCAAATTCAATTTGTTCTTCAGAAAGGCGCGATACATTTTCACGGTGCGCAGCGACAGCCCGAGTTCCCGCGCGATTTCATGTTGCTGAAGACCTGCGGCGATCAACGCCAGGACCTGCGCTTCGCGCCGTGTGATCGGAAGGACGGCTGCGTCCGTCGGACCGCTCGTGCCGCCGTCCCTTCCTCGATCCATCGCGAGGTGCTTTTCGACCAGTTCGGTCAATTCCGACGGCGTGAACGGCTTCAGGAGGAAATCCGCGGCGCCTCCGCGCCAGGCGTCGATGATGTCCGTCTTGAGGGCGTCCCCGCTCATGAAGATCACGGGAGCGTGGAATTTCCGCTGTTGCAGGCGGTCCTGCAGCCACGCTCCGTCGCGCTCCGGCATCCGGAGATCGAGCAGCAGGCAATCCGTCGCGGCGCCCTGATCCAGATGATCGAGGAAGAGATCGGCGGACGGAAACGCCGCGACGTCATGCCGGTCCGAGAGGACCGCGGCGATCCCGTCCCGGATGATCTCTTCGTCGTCGACGACGGCGATCCGCGGCCTCGTCATGCGGCGGGCCTCCCGGCAGGAAGACGGATGAGGAAGACGGCGCCGCCCGCGGGCCGGTCGCCCGCCGTGATCTCGCCGCCGTGCCTGCGGACGATCTCCCGGCAGAGCCATAGACCGATCCCGAGGCCGTCGGATTTCGTGGTCTCGTAAAGCTCGAAGATGCGGGGCAGGAGTTCGGGAGCGATGCCTCCGCCCGAATCCTCCACCGTGACCGTGACGGAATCGTCGGACCGCGTGATCGCGACGCCGATCGAGGGCGTCCCGCGAGCGCCGTAAGCCACCGAGTCCAAGGCATTGTCGATCACGTTGACGAGAACCTGCTGGATCTGCAGCTCGTCCCCGCAGATCCGCAGATCGCCCTCGTAGCGCTCCGCCAGAGCGACGCCCTTCCCCTTTTCCGAGGCACGAGCGAGTTCGACGATCTGGGAGCAGGCGGTCTTCAGGTCGAACGCGCCCTTGGGCTCGTCCGGTGCGGCGAAGAGGCGGCGCAGGCTGTGCACCAGAGCCGACACTTTCCCCAGTTCGAAGGCGATCCGGTCCAGCCGCGCGATGCTCGCCTCGTCGCCTTTCGCGCGGACCAGATCGCGCCGGACGACTTCGGTCTGCAGCGCGATGCCCGTGAGCGGCTGGCTCAGCTGATGCGCAAGGGAACTCGCGAGCGAACTGACGCCGAGCACCCGGTTTGCCGCCATCAGCTTGTGCAGGAGGGCGTTCTTCTCCCGGTACGAGCGGACCAGCTGACGATTGAGGATGTTCTCCTGCACGACGTCGGCGGGCACCCATGTCATCCGGACCGACTGGTAGAAGATGTAACGGAAGACGTTGATGGCGGCCATGACCGCGACGAGCGCCACGTTGAGCGCGCCGTCCCGCGTGGGCGTGACCGGCGCGCCCATGAGAGAGGCGACGATCCGCATGGACCATATGACCATCAGGATCGTCTCGAGACGGGTCAGCAGGACCCAGAAGACGTTTTTCGACAGATCGGCGTCTCTGCAGAAGCGGCAGATCGCGTAGGCCGCGCTCGAGATGCCCAGAAAGACGATCGGATAGAACAAGACCGGCCAGTCCGGATGCGAGGATCGGAAGGACTCGATGAACAACGAGACCGCGAGACCGCAAGCCGACACGCCGAGGATCCTGCCCCTGCCGATCGGTCGCGTGAGGACGTAAAGGCTCAGCCCCACCAGAGTTTCCGACAGAACATAGGCGGCGTTGCCGAGAACGAAGACGAGTAGAGTTCTGTATTCTGGAAATACGGAGCCCGACACGATCAGGCCGATCATCGGTAATTTCAGAATTTCAGAATAGAAAAACAGACGTCCCGACGTATCCATGCCGTTTCGAAATGAGACGTATAGCGTAACTATGCTCCCCATGGTGAGGAGTGAATAAACCATCAGAACGGCCGCAAAGGCGTCGATTTTCATGACTCGGTCGCCTGCTCTGATTGTTCGATGAAAACAAAAAGGAGCAACAGTAGCTACGTACTCAGGTACGTAGTTGGGCCTCGTTCGATCAATTTATAATCGGTTAACACGGCTTGTGAAGGCCGTTCCAGTGAGTGTTTCCATCATTCAGCCGCGTTCAGAAGTACGGGTGACGATCATGGCGGATTTCAACTTGGGTCGTCGTAGAAAAAAGGTGACGACTTCTGTCTCCGCCGCAGCTTTGATCACGTCGTTTCTGGCGCTGGGCATTCAGGCGGCGCGGGCCGCGGACGTCACGGTCTCCTCCTCGTCGACGGAGACCAACACGGTCAATCTGTCGGACGGCGACATTCTGACGAACGACGGGACGATTTCCGTCACGACCGGGTATTCGAACGGCGTGCGCGCGACGACTTCGAGCGGCGGGCCCGTCACGATCTACAATTTCGGGACCATCAGCGGCGGCTATCCGCAGGGCTACGGCATCAACGGCGATGCCGACAATCTCACCATCTACAACGGTTCCTCGACGAACCGGACGGCGGTGATCGAGGCGGCCTGGTACGGCGTCGGCGTCAATTCCGGCGTCGGGGTGACCCTCTATAACTACGCGATCATCCGGGCCCTTTATTCGGGCGGCGACTTCGGCGTCGCGAACTGGGGCGCATCGGACGTCGCCTTCATCAACTATTCCGGCGGCCAGATCAGCGGCCCGGCCAACGGCGACGCGAGCGACGCGGCGATCGGCAACGGCTGGCAGACGGGAACCCGCAATACGCCGCTCTCGGGCTATGTGATCGATACGATCACCAACGAGGGGACGCTCAGCGGAACCGTATACGACATCGCGAACGGCGGAACGATCACGACGCTGAACAACGCGCAGGGGGCGGGAGGATCGGCCGTCAAATATACGGGCTTCCTGCCGACGAACTACAATGTGATCATCCGCAGCACCTCGAGCTACGGACAGCTGGTCTACACGCTCGACTCCGGCTGGGCCTCGGCTCCGGGGCAGATGACCTTCGGCATCTATGCGGGCGGGGTCACGGGCGTCGCGGCTTCGACGTTGACCGGAGCGACCTATTCGTCGGTCCTGCAGGGCATCGAGCGCACCTATCTGACGGGCGTCGTCAACGATCGGGTGACCGGCACGACCCTCGGATACAGCTGGTCGCTCGAACTGGTCGACTCGGTGAACTGGATCTGGGATCTCGTCGTCACCTCGAACGGCCCCGACGCGGATTATACCCTGGACGCGGTCAAAGCCGTCGCCGAACGCGTCGTCGGCGTTCTCAACCGCCGTCTCACCGGCCTCGCGAACGCCTCCGGTCATGATTGCCGGACCTTCGATCGCCTCGGCTACTGCGTGTCCTTTCAGGCCCGCTACACGGCCTCCGACGGGATGAACGAGGGCGGGGGCCTGCTGACCGCGGCCTATCGGCTGACCGACGAAATCCGCGTCGGCGGCTTCATCGATCATCGCGTCGGCGAGCGGGAGCCGACCGGCATCAGCTTCTCGGACGAACGCCCGATGTTCGGCGGCTTCGTCGGCTATTCCAGTAACCGCGACGGCACGGGACTGCAGGGCAAGGTGATCGGGGCGTTTCAGAACGGAGATGCGACGATCACGCGGAGCGGCAGCACTTCGCTGAATACGGAGTCGGGTTCGGGGAAGGCCGGCCTCAGCGCCTATCTCGTCTCGGGCGAGCTGGGCTACGGCTTCGCGCTGTCGGGCGGGATGCTCGCGACGCCTTATGTCGGCCTGCGTCATGCCGATGCCTCGCGCGGCGCCTATGACGAGTCCACGGTCAGCGGATCGGTCGATTATCCTCTCTCCTTCAAGGCCCATCACCAGCGCCTCACGACGGCCGTGACGGGAATGCGCCTCGGGGGAATGCTCACCGAAAGGATCGGCTACCAGCTGGGCGCCGGCGTCGAATACGACGTCCGCCGCGACGCGAACGATCAGAGCGGCACGTCCTCGATCTCGGGACTCGAGACCTTCTCGGTCTCGACGGGCGGCTCCGGAAGCCGCACCCGCGGCTTCGGCTCGGTCGGCCTTCACTATCAGGTCGAGAAGAACCAGCGACTGACCGGCAATGTCGGCATCCGCAGCCAAGCCTATTCGGCGGAGCCCTCGCTGTCCGCGATGGCGGGCTACCAGATCTCGTTCTGATCCCGCCTTCGGCGAAGACGACGAGCCCGGCGATCGAAAGGTCGCCGGGTTTTTCGTTTTTGCGGTCCCGCGGCGCGGATCGGAGGCGAGGCTGGAGGGCTTCGGGAAATGGTGCTGCCGGAGAGGATTGAACTCTCGACCTCTCCCTTACCAAGGGAGTGCTCTACCACTGAGCTACGGCAGCAGGACGCGCCGATCCCGCTGGAAGCGGGCGGGTCCTCGAAGCGGCGCTTCAATGCCACAGAGGGTGCGGGGGCGCAACCCTCGAAAGCCGGGGCGGAACGATAAAGGACGGGGCGGGACCGGAGATCCCGCCGCCGCGGGCCGAAGCGTCACTCGGCGGCGATGAGCCGGCCCGCGCGCCGGATCCCGAGATGGGTCCACACTTCGTCGAGCGCCGTGACCAGCGCGTCGATCAGGCCGTCGTCGTGATGCGGGCTCGGCGTGATGCGCAGACGCTCGGTGCCGCGCGGAACCGTGGGATAGTTGATCGGCTGGATGTAGATGCCGTGCTTCTCCAGCAGACGGTCCGACGCCGCCTTGCACAGTTCGGCGTCGCCGACCATCACCGGCACGATATGCGTCGGCGTCTCGAGCTGCGGCAGGCCCGCGGCGGCGATCTTCGCCTTGGTGCGCGCGACGCGCTCCTGATGACGGGCGCGTTCCTCGCCGGAGGATTTCAGGTGACGGACGGAGGCGCAGGCCGCGGCGGCGATCGCCGGCGGCAGCGCGGTGGTGAAGATGAAGCCCGGCGCATAGGAGCGCACCGCGTCGACGACCGGAAGGGTCGAGGCGATGTAGCCGCCGAGGCATCCGAAGGCCTTGCCCAGCGTGCCCTCGATCACGTCGATGCGGCCCATCTCGCCGTCGCGCTCCGCGACGCCCGCGCCGCGAGGGCCGTAGAGGCCCACCGCATGCACTTCGTCGATATAGGTCATCGCGCCGTAACGCTCGGCGAGATCGCAGATGCGGCCGATCGGGCCGATGTCGCCGTCCATCGAATAGACGCTCTCGAAGACGATCAGCTTCGGGCGCTCCTTGCCCGCGGCCTTCAGCAGGTCTTCGAGATGGTCGAGATCGTTGTGGCGGAAGATGCGCCGCTCGGCGCCCGACTGGCGGACGCCCTCGATCATCGAATTGTGGTTCAGCGCGTCCGACAGGATCAGCACGTCCGGGATCAGCTTGGCGATCGTCGAGATGCCGGTCTGGTTCGAGACGTAGCCGGACGTGAAGACGAGTGCGGCTTCCTTGCCGTGCAGGTCGGCGAGCTCGTGTTCGAGCTCCACCATCGGATGGTGCGTGCCGGAAATGTTGCGCGTGCCGCCCGCGCCCGCGCCCATGCTGCGGGCCGTCTCGACCATCGCCTCGACGACCTTCGGATGGTGGCCCATGCCGAGATAGTCGTTCGAGCACCACAGGACGATGTCCTGCGGGCCCGCGGGCGTGTGGCGGATCGCATGCGGGTAGCGACCCACGACGCGTTCGATGTCCGCGAAGACGCGATAGCGCCGTTCCGAGTGCAGCGCCGACAGCGCGTCGCTGAAATAGGACTGATAATCCATTGTTCTTCTTCTCGCCGATGCCGTTCGGGGCCGGACGCCGATACGCCCTTTTTCCCATGACGGCACCGTGAACACCATACGCACGATGTCGGACGTCGGACGCATGACTCCGGACGACGCCGAGCTCAAGGGTTGTGTGGCGCGATATAACGTCCTAGTGCTCCCGCGCCGAAGCCTTTGCGACGAGCGAATCGGGCCATGAGCGACGCGGACGAACGCAGGAAACGCCTTGCCGCCGCCCTCCGGGAGAACCTGAAACGGCGCAAGGCGCAGGACCGAGGCCGCCGCCCGCCCGCGGACAAGGGCGGAGAGGCCCCTCGGCCCGGCCCGGGTCCGGACGAAAAACCGTCCTGACCGCAAGACGGAGGCCGCCCGGCGCTCCGGCAGATACGGATTTCCGCCGTCCGACGGGGCGGCCCGAAGAGGTTGAAGGCATGGACCGCATCAGGATCGTCGGGGGTCGACCGCTCGAAGGCGTCATTCCCATCGGCGGCGCCAAGAATGCCGCGCTGCCCCTGATGATCGCGAGCCTGCTCACCCGCGAGACGGTGACGCTGCACAACGTGCCGCGCCTCTCGGACGTGCGTTCGCTGATGCGCATTCTCGGCAATCACGGCGTCGACGCCGCGATCAGCGGCAAGCGCCTCGGCCAGGCCGAGGATGCGGGCGACACGATCACGCTGTCCGCGCGCGACATCGTCGACACCACAGCTCCCTACGAGCTCGTCTCCAAGATGCGCGCGAGCTTCTGGGTCGTCGCCCCGCTGCTCGCCCGCATGGGCGAGGCGCGCGTCTCGCTGCCCGGCGGTTGCGCGATCGGCACGCGGCCGGTCGACCTTCTCATCATGGCGCTGGAGAAGCTCGGGGCCGAGATCGAGATCGAGGGCGGCTACGTGGTCGCCAAGACGAAGAACGGATTGCGCGGGGGCGAGATCGTCTTCCCGAAGGTGACGGTGGGCGGCACGCATACCGCGCTGATGGCCGCGACGCTGGCCGATGGCACCACGGTCATCGACAATGCGGCGCAGGAGCCGGAGGTCACCGACCTCGCCGACTGCCTCATCAAGATGGGCGCACGCATCACGGGAGCGGGCACGTCGCGCATCGTGGTCGAGGGCGTGTCGCGGCTGGGCGGCGCGCATCACACCGTGCTGCCCGACCGGATCGAGACGGGCACTTATGCGATGGCTGCGGCCATGACCGGCGGCGACGTGCTGCTGCAGGGCGCGCGGGCGGATCTGCTGCAGAGCGCCTTCGACGTGCTGGCCCGCGTCGGCGTCGAGATCTCCGAGAACCGCGACGGCGTCCGCATCCGCCGCAACGGCGGCGGCATCGCGCCGGTGGACGTGACCACGGAGCCCTTCCCGGGATTCCCCACGGACCTGCAGGCGCAGTTCATGGCGCTGATGACGCGCGCCGACGGCA
This sequence comes from Hyphomicrobiales bacterium, assembly GCA_027483895.1. GTDB lineage: Bacteria > Pseudomonadota > Alphaproteobacteria > Rhizobiales > Beijerinckiaceae > JAIXZO01. The sequence continues at coordinate 78,669 of JAIXTP010000002.1, read as the reverse complement.
CGTCGCACATCCGCGAGACGATCTTCGAGAACCGCTTCATGCATGTGCAGGAACTCGCGCGTCTGGGCGCGCGGATCCGGCTCGACGGCGATACGGCGGTCGTCGAGGGCGCACGCGCGCTCAAGGGCGCGCCGGTGATGGCGACGGATCTGCGCGCCTCCGTCTCGCTCGTGATCGGCGGGCTCGCCGCGGAAGGCGAGACGATGGTCAACCGCGTCTATCATCTCGACCGCGGCTTCGAGGCGCTGGAGAAGAAGCTCGTGCGTTGCGGCGCCGAGATCGAACGCATCAGCGGCGAGCGCTGAGGGGCATCCGGTTGCGCGGCCCCGGCGGGGCCGTTAACAGGGGACAACCGAGCCCCGAGCCGCGATCGCCATGGACCGACTGAAGCTCCTCGCCTTCGACGCCGACGACCTCGCCGTCATGTCCGCGCATCTGCAGGATGCGGTGGTGAAGCTCGCCGACATGACCTTCCTGCCCCGCGAAGGCCGCTTCGCCCTCGTCGTCAACCGCTTCGACTGGGAAGGCGCCGCCGCGGGCGAGAACCGCCGCCGCCGGACCGGCCTGCATTTCGACCGGGTGCGCGGCGCCAGGCGGCTCCGCATCGAAGCCGCCGATGCCGATGCCGTGCTGAACCTGCTCGCCGTGACCTTCGAGGAGACCGACGCGCCCGCGGGCGTGGTGACGCTGGTCTTTTCCGGCGACCGCGCCGTAAGGCTCGACGTGGAATGCCTCGAAGCCGCGATGTCCGATCTCGGCCCGATGTGGTCGACGGAACACCGTCCGGACCATCCCCTCGACAAGGATCCCGCCTGAATGGCCCTTCGTCTCGACACGCGTGCCCCGACCTTCGAGGCCGACTTCCGTGCCCTGCTCGCGATGAAGCGCGAGGTGTCGGAGGACGTCGACCGCACGGTGCGCGACATCATCGCCGACGTGATCGCGCGCGGGGACGCGGCGCTGGTCGACTATACGCGCCGCTTCGACCGGGTGGAGACGACCGCCGCGGGCCTGCGCGTGACGCCCGCCGAGATCGATTCCGCGGTGGCGGCCTGCGACCCCGCCACGCTCGACGCCTTGCGCCTCGCCCATGACCGCATCGCCGCGCATCACGCGCGGCAGAAGCCTTCCGACGACCGCTACACGGATGCGGTCGGCGTGGAACTCGGGCATCGCTGGACGGCGATCGAGGCGGTCGGGCTCTATGTGCCGGGCGGCACCGCGAGCTATCCTTCGTCGGTGCTGATGAATGCGGTGCCCGCCAAGGTGGCGGGCGTGCCGCGCATCGTCATGGCCGTGCCGACCCCGGACGGAAAGCTCAACCCGCTGGTGCTCGCCGCCGCGCGCATCGCGGGCGTCGAGGAAATCCATCGGATCGGCGGCGCGCAGGCAGTGGCCGCGCTCGCCTACGGCACCGAGAGCATCGCGCCGGTGGCGAAAATCGTCGGCCCCGGCAATGCCTGGGTGGCGGCCGCCAAGCGCCGGGTGTTCGGCCAGGTCGGCATCGACATGATCGCCGGGCCGTCGGAAGTGGTCGTGGTGGCGGACGGTTCCGCCAATCCGGATTGGGTCGCGGCGGATCTGCTCGCGCAGGCCGAGCACGACACGGCGGCGCAGGCCGTTCTCGTGACGGACTCGGCCTCGTTGGCCGATGCCGTCTCGGCCGCCGTCGAGCGCCGGCTGACGACCTTGCCGCGCCGCGAGATCGCGGCCGCGAGCTGGCGCGATTTCGGTGCCGTCGTGCTGGTCTCGGACCTTGCCGCGTCGATCCCGCTGATCGACCGGCTGGCGCCGGAGCATCTCGAAATCGAGGCTGAAAACGCCGAGGAGCTTGCCGCGGCGGTGCGCAATGCCGGCGCGATCTTCCTCGGCAGCCATACGCCGGAAGCGATCGGCGATTATGTCGGCGGTTCCAACCACGTGCTGCCCACCGCGCGCTCGGCGCGCTTCTCTTCGGGCCTCGGGGTGCTCGACTTCATGAAGCGGACCTCGATCCTGAAATGCTCGCCCGATGCGCTGCGCGCGATCGGGCCCGCCGCGATCGCGCTGGGCGAGGCGGAAGGCCTTTCGGGTCATGCGCGATCCGTTTCCGTCAGGCTCAATCTCGGCTGAGGATCGGACCGATGACCGCCCGCGACGCCAGGAAGAAGCTGATCGCGGTCACGCTCGACGAGAACTCGATCGGGCGGGGCGGTCCCGAGCAGGAGCACGAGCGTGCGATCGCGATCTATGACCTGATCGAGTCGAACAGCTTCGCGCCTCTGGGCCATGACGGCGGCCCCTACTCGCTCTTCGTGTCGCTGCATTCGAACAAGCTCGCTCTCGACGTGAAGGACGAGGGCGGGATGCAGATCGTGACGCATATCCTGTCGCTGACGCCGTTCCGGGGCGTGGTGAAGGACTATTTCCTCGTCTGCGAGAGCTATTACGCCGCGATCCGGACCGCGAGCGCTTCGCAGATCGAGGCGATCGACATGGGCCGGCGGGGCCTGCACGACGAAGCGGCGCACCTGCTGCTCGAACGCCTGGCCGGGAAGATCGAGATCGATTTCGATACGGCCCGGCGGCTCTTCACTCTGATCACCGCCCTGCATTTCAAAGGCTGATCGGATGGCCGAGGATGCAGCGGGGCGGAAGGTGCAGGCGGTGCTTTTCGCCTGCGGCCAGAATTCGATCCGCTCCCCCATGGCCGAGGCCATCGCCCGCCATTACTTCGGCAAGTCGATCTATGTGATGTCCGCCGGGGTGAAGAAGGGCGAGACGGACGCTTTCGCGATCGCCGTGCTGGACGAGATCGGCATCGACGCCTCCAAGCACCGGCCCAAGACCTTCGAGGAACTCGAGGAATGGGAGGGGCTGAATTTCGACCTGATCGTCACGCTGAGCCCCGAAGCCCATCACAAGGCGCTGGACCTGACGCGGACGACGGCCGCCGACGTGGAATATTGGCCGACGCCCGACCCCTCCGCCGCGCAGGGGCACGGCTCGCGCGATCAGGTGATGCAGCAGTATCGCGCCGTGCGCGACATGCTCACGAACCGCATCACGGAAAGGCTGCGTTAGACGCCGAGCGCGCGCAGGGCCGACAGCGTCGCGAGGCCGGCCGCAAGGGCCACGATGTCCCTCCGCCAGCGCATCATGACCAGAACGGCGACGACGAGAGCCGCGATGGCGGACGGACCCGCCTTCACGCCGAGCGGCAGCACCGTGGAGATCATGATCGAGCCGGGAAGAGCCGCGAGGGCGCGGCGTACGCGGGCGGTGATGGGCACATGCGCCATCAGCCAGAACCCGCCCGCACGGCACAGATAGGTGGCGAAGGCCATCCAGACGAGCGCGGTCACCGCGCCGGGCGAGGCGGACAGATCGATGTCAGGCATCGTCGGCCCCCGGCAGGATCGCGGCCGTCAGCGCGCCCGTGAGCGCCCCGACCACGATGAAGGCATAGCCGGAGAAGAGCGCGGCGGTGAGGGCCGAGGCGACGCCCGCGGCGAGCCACGGGAACAGGTCCTGTCGGCCCTTCCACATGGGTACGCACATGCCGGCAAAGACGATCGGCATGACGAAATCGAAGCCGAAACGCCTCGGATCCTCGACGAAGCTGCCGAGCAGATAGCCGGGAACGGCGACGAACACCCAGATGAACCAGAACAGGATGCCGGGGCCGATCATCACCCCGAAATCGAGCCCGCCCTCGCGTCGGTAGCGCTCGGAAATGATCCAGTTCGCATCGGTGAGGAGATAGAGGCTCGGCCACAGCGTGCGGCCCGGCAGCGACCCGGCCCATGAATGGAGCGAGGCTCCCATGAGGATCATGCGCGCATTGACCGTGAAGACGAGCAGCGAGATGGCGGCGACGGAGGCGAAATCCCAGTCGTCCCGCCACAGTTCGAGCGATACGAGCTGGGAGGCGCCCGCGAAGACGAGGGCGCTCGAAAGCACGGTTTCGGTGAGGGTGAGTCCCTTCTGGGCCGCCGACGTGCCGAAGGCGCTGCCGAAAACGATGATTCCGGGCAGGAACGGCGCGCTCAACCGTATGCCGAGCATCATGCCGGCGCGCGACACGAAGGGTCGCGGTCGTCCGGCCGCCTCGGACATGGCTCAGACCCGATCCTGCTTGGGCCGCATCCGGGCCAGAACGAAACCGACCGCAAGGACGAGCGCCGCCCCGACGAAGGCCGAAGGATATTTGAGGCTCTTGGCGAACTCCGCCCCGACCTGCCCGACGAGCCACGGGTCGGACACCAGCACTTCGCCCGCCACGAAGCCGAGCAGCGCCGCGCCCGCCCAGACGAAGAGGGGGAAACGCGCGACCAGCGCCATGATCAGCGTCGAGCCGAGCACCACGAGCGGGACCGAAAGCACGAGGCCGAACACGAAGAGCCACGGATTGCCGTGCGATGCGGCCGCGATGGCGATGACGTTGTCGAAGCTCATCACCGCATCCGCGATGATGATGGTGCGGACGGCGTGCCAGAGGTTCTCGCTCTCCGAGATCTCCTGCTCCCCCTCGTCCTCGCCCACGATGAGCTTCACCGCGATCCAGAGCAGGAGAAGGCCGCCCGCGAGGCGGAGGAAGGGCACTTCGAGCAGATAGCTGATGATGAGCGCGAAGATGATGCGCAGCACGACGGCGGCACCGGCGCCCAGCACGATGCCGATGCGCTTCTGCTTCGGCGGCAGCGAGCGGCAGGCGAGCGCGATCACGACCGCGTTGTCGCCGGACAGCAGAATGTCGATCCAGATGATCTGCAGGACCGCGAGGAGAAGAGGCGCGCCGAATTCCATTCTTCGGCCGTAGCCTTTTCGGGTGCCCATCGCAACCGATCCGCAGGGTTCGGACTACGCAGGGTGCCGAATTTTTTTGCTGCACCGCAGCGAAAAAATGGGTACCCACCCCTTCACAGCCGCGTCCGCGTTCCCATTTCTCGTCCCGTTTGCCCGCCTTCCCCGGAGCCGCTCGCCGTGTCCGTACTCGACCTCGCCGCTCAGAACCTGACCTCGCCGATGGTTCTGTTCTTCGTTCTGGGCCTCTTGGCGGCGCTGGTCCGATCCGACCTTCTGGTCCCCGAAGCGGTGGCCCGCTTCCTGTCGCTCTATCTGCTGATGTCGATCGGCTTCCGCGGCGGCGCGGAACTCTCGCATTACGGGCTGACGCTGTCCGCGGGCGGTGCGATCCTCGCAGGCGTGATCCTGTCCTTCGGCATTCCGGTTCTCGCCTATGCGATCCTGAAGAAGGTCACGCGCTTCGGAACGGCACAGGCCGCCGCCATCGCGGGGCATTACGGCTCGATCTCCGCCGTCACCTTCGTCGCGGTGACGGCCGCGCTCGACCGCTTCGGCATTCCCTTCGAGGGTTATCTCGTCGCCGTCGCTGCGGCGATGGAGACGCCCGCCATCGTCTCCGCCCTGCTTCTCGCGCGGCGCGGCCGCCCGGCCATGAGCTCGGACGAGAAGAGCGCGCTGGTGCGCGAGGTCGCGTTCAACGGCTCGGTCGTCATGCTGGTCGGCGCCTTCGCGATCGGCGCGGTGACGGGCGAGCGCGGCATGACGGTGTTGAAGCCGTTCCTCACCGACCCCTTCGCGGGCTTCCTCTGTCTCTTCATGCTGGAAATGGGCCTCGTCGCCGGCAAGGGCTGGGCGAAGGGACGCAAGGATCTGACGCCTGCGGCGATCGCCTTCGCCTTCGTGATGCCGCTGGTGAGCGCCGCCGTGGCAGTGCCCTTCGCCGCGCTTCTCGGCCTGACGACCGGCGGCACGGCGGTGTTCATCACCTTGGCCGCTTCGTCCTCCTACATCGCCGTGCCGGCCGCGATGCGGCTCGCCCTGCCGGAGGTCGATCCCGCGCCCGCGCTCACGCTGTCGCTCGGCCTGACCTTCCCCTTCAATCTCTCCGTCGGCATCCCGCTCTATATTTCGGCCGCGTCGCTCATTGCGGGCTGAACGGCCTCGACCTACGTCGAAAGAGGCAGAAACGTGGCGCCGGCCTTAGGCTTTCGGCGTAGAGTGTCGTATAGAGGCTCGTCTCAAACCCCTTTCGGGAGATGGCTCATGACCGAGTCGTCCGATCCGGCGCGCGCGGCCGGCCCTGCCGCCTTCATCCGGTCGCCGCTCGATGCGGCCGCGGGTCTGTTCCTGATCTGTCTGGCCGCCGTCGTCCTTCATCAGATCCGAGGCCTCGATGCGGGGTCTCTCCGGTCCTTCGGTCCGGCGATGCTTCCGCGCGGGCTCGCGGTCATTCTCGGGGCGTCCGGCATCGCCTTGGTCTTGATGTCCGTCTTCCGGCGGGACGGCTCGGTGCTGGAGCGCTGGTCGATCCGCGGCCCGTTCTTCATCTTGGGCAGCGTCCTGGCCTTCGCCTTCACGATCCGCGTTTTCGGTCTGGCCGTCGCCGGTCCTCTGGCGATGGTGGTAGGCGCCTATGCCGATCCCGACGCCCGGCTGAAGGAGACCTTGATCTTTTCGGTGGTTCTCACCGCCGTCTGCGTCGTGCTGTTCCGATACGTTCTCGGGCTGTCGATCCCGATCCTCAAGATGCCGTGAGGCGGAGCGCCCGATGGACTCGATCATCTCCAATCTCGCGCTCGGCTTCTCGACCGCGCTCACCTTCCAGAACCTCGCGCTCTGCTTCGTCGGCTGCCTGATCGGGACGCTCATCGGCGTTCTGCCGGGCGTGGGGCCCATCGCCACCATCGCCATGCTGCTGCCGATCACCTTCGGGCTCGACCCGACGGGGGCGCTGATCATGCTGGCCGGAATCTACTACGGGGCTCAATACGGCGGTTCGACCACCGCGATCCTCGTCAACATCCCCGGCGAGGCGACCTCCGTCGTCACCGTGCTCGACGGCCATGAAATGGCCAAGCAGGGGCGCGCGGGCGCGGCGCTCGGCATCGCCGCCATCGGCTCCTTCATCGCCGGAACGGTCTCCACCCTCGTCATCGCGGCGCTGGGTCTTCCGCTGACGAAGCTCGCCCAGCTCTTCGGACCGGCCGAATATTTCTCGCTGATGATCATGGGCCTCGTCTTCGCCATGGTGCTCGCACGCGGATCGCTGCTGCGCGCCTTCGCGATGATCGTTCTCGGCCTGGTTCTCTCGACGATCGGAACCGATCTCGAAACGGGCGAAGAACGCCTGACCTTCGGGATCGAGCGCCTCTCGGACGGTCTCGAATTCGTCGTTCTCGCGATGGGCGTCTTCGGTTTCGCGGAAATCATCCGGAACCTCGAAAATCCCGAGGCGCGCGACGTGGTGCGCGGCTCGATCGGCCCTTTGCTGCCGACGCGCGAGGAATTCAGGCAATCCGCCATGCCGATCGCGCGCGGGACGTTCCTCGGCGCGCTTCTCGGCATCCTGCCGGGCAACGGCGCCGTGCTCGGCCCGTTCGCATCCTATTCGGTCGAGAAGAAGCTCGCGAAGGATCCGCGGCGCTTCGGCCGCGGCGCGATCGAAGGCGTCGCGGGGCCCGAGGCCGCCAACAATGCGGGGGCTCAGACGGCCTTCATTCCGCTGCTGACGCTCGGCATCCCGCCGAACGCCGTGATGGCGCTGATGGTCGGCGCGATGACGATCCACGGCATCATCCCCGGCCCGCAGGTGATGACCAAGGCTCCGTCGCTCTTCTGGGGCATGGTGGCGTCGATGTGGATCGGCAATCTGATGCTGCTGATCATCAACCTGCCGATGGTCGGGCTCTGGGTCCGCCTGCTCAAGGTGCCGTACCGGCTGCTGTTCCCGGCGATCCTGCTGTTCTGCTGCATCGGCATCTATTCGATCAACAGCTCCGAGACCGACGTGATCTTCACGGCCGTGTTCGGCCTGTTCGGCTATGCGCTGCTCAAATTCGGCTTCGAACCCGCCCCGCTCCTGCTCGGCTTCGTGCTGGGCAAGCTGATGGAAGAGAAGCTGAGGCAGGCGCTGATCCTGTCGCGCGGCAGCTTCATGACCTTCGTCGAGCGGCCCGTCTCGCTCGGTCTGCTGGTCGTCGCCGCCGTGCTGATCGTCGTGGCGCTTCTGCCCGCCATCCGGAAGAGCCGCGACGAAGTGTTCACCGAGTAACGGAGTCGCAGGGGATTGGCGCGCGAGGGGTGCCGCTCCACAAATCCTTCATAACAAGGTCCTGAAAATCGGCCGACTACAGGGGAGTATGACCACATGAAGATTCTGGCGAAACTGGCCTTCGCGGCCGCCGCGCTCGTGGCGGGCTCCGCCGCCGCGCAGACCTATCCGGCGAAGCCGATCACGATGATCGTGCCCTTCGCGGCCGGCGGCCCGACGGACGTCGTGGCGCGCATCGTGACCGAGCATATGTCGCGTACCCTCGGCCAGCAGATCGTGATCGAGAACGTCGGCGGCGCCGGCGGGACGACGGGGACGACCCGCGCGTCGCAGGCCGGCAATGACGGCTACACGATCATGATGGGCCATATGGGCACCCATGGTGCGGCGCCCGCGCTCTATCCGAACCTCAAATACGATCCGTCCAAGGACTTCGAGCCCGTGGGCCTCGCGGCCGGCACGCCCATCCTGATCGTCGCGAAGAAGGCCTTCCCGGCGCAGGACCTGAAGGGCTTCGTCGATTACCTGAAGGCCAACGGCGACAAGGTGAATCAGGCTCATGCGGGCGTCGGCTCGGTCTCCCATTCGACCGGCATCCTGCTGACGTCGCAGGTCGGCACGAAGACCACGCAGGTGCCCTATACCGGCACGGGTCCGGCGCTGAACGACCTCGTTTCCGGACAGGTCGACTTCATGACCGACCAGATCGTCAATGTCGCCGAACAGATCCGCGCGGGCACCATCCGCGCCTATGCGATCGCGACGCCCTCGCGTTCGCCCGCGCTGCCGGATGTCCCGACCACCAAGGAAGCGGGCCTGCCGCAGTATGAAGTGAGCGCCTGGAACGCGATCTTCGCGCCGAAGGGCACCCCGGCCGAGGTCGTGACCAAGCTCAATGACGCGCTGGTCAAGGCGCTCGCCGACGAAGGCACGCGCAAGCGCCTGCTCGACCTCGGCGCGGTCCTGCCCGAGAAGAACGAACAGACCTCGGCTTGGCTCGGGGACTTCGTGGCGAAGGAAGTGGCGCGCTGGACGCCGGTGCTCAAGGCCGCGAAGTAAGCGTCGGCCGTCGAGGCTCCCAATGAAAAAGGGCGGGTCTTACCCGCCCTTTTTTCATTCCGCGGCGCGCGGATGGACGACGGCCGAGGCGAATTCCATCCAGCGATCGAGATCGCGCAGGATGTAGCCTTGGCCCGACCGCCGGACGAGCTGCTTGGCTTCGAGCTGAAGCAGCTTCCGGCGCACCGTCTCGCGCGGAAGCCGTGCCGCGGCGCTGAGCGCCGTGATGCTCACGGACTGGATGGTCAGCAGATCCGTGCCGCCGAGACCGACGTTCAGATTGCCGAGGGCGAGAAAAAGGACCGACTGCTCGTAGTCCAAGGCGAGTTCGCCCCGATTACGGGAGAAGGCTTCGACCAGATGGCCGACATCCCGCGACAACTGCATGACCTTGGCTGCTTGGTGCATGGGCGAATACTCCGCTGCAGCGAGATATATCACCCCGAAACGGGGTTGTATACAGTTGTGATCGAGCTTCTGTCCAGAAGATGCAAAGGCGTCCGTCGATCAGAAGGTGTCGAGTTCGGCCGGAACCGGGCCGCCGGTGGCCCAATCCAGCAACGCGACCGTATGCACGATCCGCGTGGTCGACGCCTTGTCCGCGAATCCTTTCGCGATCTGGGTCATGCAGCCGATATTGCCGGTCGCGACGATCTCGGGACGCATCCGCTCGATGTTCGCGACCTTCCGGTCACGCAGCCGCGCCGAGATTTCGGGCTGAAGAATGTTGTAGGTCCCGGCCGAGCCGCAGCAGATATGGCCTTCGGGTACGTCCTTCACGACGAAGCCCGCCTGCTTGAGGAGCGTCTTGGGCAGGTCGGTGATCTTCTGGCCGTGCTGCATGGAGCAGGCCGAATGATAGGCGACCACGCGGCCCGACTTTTCGACGATTTCGGGCAGGCCGAACATGGCCACGACCTCCGTCACGTCCTTGGCGAGCGCGGAGACCCGGGCCGCCTTTTCGGCGTAGGCGGGATCTTCGCGGAACATGAAGCCGTAATCCTTGATCGTGGTGCCGCAGCCCGAGGCGGTGATCACGATCGCGTCGAGGCCGTCGCCGTCCATCTCGCGGATCCAGGCGTCGATGTTGCGCTTGGCGAAGGCGTGGCTTTCGGCGTCGCGCCCCATGTGATGGACGAGCGCGCCGCAGCAGCCCTCGCCCGCGGGCACCACCACGTCGAGACCCATCCGGGTCAGAAGGCGTACGGCCGCCTCGTTGATGCCGGGATCGAGCACGGGCTGCGCGCAGCCGGTGAGGATCGCGACGCGTCCCTTGCGCGCCGCGGCGGCGGCGGCCGGGACGGTCTGCGGGTCCTGCAGATGCGAGCGGGGCGGCAGAGCCCGGGGCGCGAGGTCCAGCATCGCGCCGAGCCGTTTGCCCACCACGGGGAGGCGACGGAGCACGGGCGCCGCGAGCTTGCCGATCGACGCGCCGAGCAGGGCCAGCCGGAAGCGGCCGGGATGGGGCAGCACGGCGCTCAGAACGTTGCGGAACAGGCGGTCCGCGAAGGGGCGCTCGTAGGTGGCCTCGATATGGGCGCGGGCGTGGTCGACCAGGTGCATGTAATGCACGCCGGAGGGGCAGGTGGTCATGCAGGAGAGGCAGGACAGGCAGCGGTCGACATGCTGCACCACTTCCTTGGTCGCGGGGCGACCGTTCTCGAACATGTCCTTGATGAGATAGATGCGCCCGCGCGGGGAATCGAGCTCGTCGCCCAGCAGGAGATAAGTGGGGCATGTCGCCGTGCAGAACCCGCAATGCACGCAGGTGCGCAGGATCTTTTCGGACGCCTGCATGGCGGGATCGGCGAGGCGTTCGGGGGCGAAATTCGTCTGCATCGATCAGAGTCCCGCGTACAGGCGGCCGGGGTTGAACAGGCGGTCGGGATCGAGCGAGGCCTTCACGCCCTCGGTGATCGTCATGAGCGCGGGCGATTGCGGCTCGAACACGTCGACGGCGGCGCGTATTTCCGCCGGCGCGCGGACGAGCGTCGCATGGCCGCCCGTGCCCGCGAGAGCGCCGCGGATCGCCGCGGCGCCGGCGTCGCCCGCGGCCGGAAGGGCGATCCAGACGAGGCCCCCGCCCCAGTCGTAGAAATGGCGGATCTCGCCTTCGCCGCGCAGACGCGCCAACGCGGCGGCCGCCTTGGACGGCGCGACGGATACGCGCCAGACGGCGCGGTCGCGAGGCTCGGCGAGGAAGGACGCGTCGCGCACGCGGCGCCACAGATCGGCCGCCGGAGCGCCTTCCAGAACGTCGCCGGTGCCGAAGGGCTTCAGAAGCGCGCGGAGCCGGCCCGACCGGTAGGCGACGGAGGGCGCGAAGCCTTCGATGCGGACGAGCGTCGTCGGCACGCGATCGATGCCGAGCGGCAGATGCGCCGCGCCGGTGACCTCGAAAGGCGAGCCGAGCGCCGTGGACAAGGCCTCGATCGCGCGCGCGTCGTCGAGGCCGTGAAGGACCAGCGTCGCGGTCGTCTCGGCGACGGGCAGGACCTTGAAGATCACTTCGGACATGACGCCGAGCGTGCCCCAGGACCCGGCCATCAGCTTCACGAGATCGAGGCCGGTGACGTTCTTCATCACGCGGCCGCCGTTCTTCACGATCTCGCCGCGGCCGTTGACGAAGCGCACGCCGATCAGCGAGTCGCGACAGGCGCCCGCCGAGATTCGGCGCGGTCCCGAAAGATTGCCGGCCGCGATGCCGCCGACGGTGGGGCCGCCCTCGCTGCCCAGCAGCGGACGATAATCGATGGGCTCGAAGGGCAGCATCTGGCCGCGCGCCGCCAGCGCGGCCTCGATCTCCGCGACGGGTGTGCCCGCCTTGGCGCCGATGACGAGTTCGGCGGGCTCGTAGAGCGTGATGCCCGACATGCGCACCGTCGACAGCGTGGCGGCCGTCTGCGCGGGCCGGCCGATGCCGCTCTTGGTGCCGCGTCCCTGCACGGCCAGCGGCATGCGGGCTGCACGGGCTTCGGCGACGGCTTCGGCCAGTTCGCTCTCGGAAGTCGGCTCGGAAACGGCGGTCATGCGGAGGCGATGTCCTGCGGAGGGAAGCGAGGCGGTCAGGCGGTGATGCGGCGGTCGAGCGGGAAGACCTTGGCGGGGTTCAAGAGCCAACCGCGGTCGAACACGCCGCGCACGCGCATCTGCTGGTCGAGATCGACGGGGTCGAACTGCACGTTCATGAGATCCCGCTTCTCGATCCCGACGCCGTGCTCGCCCGTGAGGCAGCCGCCGACTTCGACGCAGAGGCGGAGAATGTCGTTGCCCGCTTCCTCGGCCTTGTGCGCCTCTTCGGGGTCGTTGACGTCGTAGAGCACCAACGGATGCAGATTGCCGTCGCCCGCATGGAACACGTTGGCGACGCGCAGGCCGTAGCCCTTCACGATCTCGTCGATCCGGCGGAGCACTTCCGGCAGGCGGCCGGTGGGGATGGTGCCGTCCATGCAGATATAGTCGGCGACGCGGCCGGTGGCGCCGAAGGCCGATTTGCGGCCCTTCCAGATCGCCGCCGTCTCCATGGCCGACTTGCTCTCCTTGACGGTCTTCACGCCGTGCTTGCGCGCGATCTCGACGATGCGGGCGAGGGTGAAGTCCATCTCCTCGTCGGAGCCTTCGACCTCGATGATCAGGAGCGCCTCGACGTCGAGCGGATAGCCGGCATGGGCGAAGGCCTCGCAGATCTCGATCGCGGGCTTGTCCATGAATTCCATCGCGACGGGGATGATGCCCGCCCCGATGATGGCGGCGACGGCGGCGCCGGCCTGCTCGCTCGTCTCGAAGCCGAACAGGACCGGTCGGGCCCCTTCGGCCGCGCGCAGGATGCGCACGGTGGCTTCCGTCACGATGCCGAGCTGCCCTTCCGAGCCGACGACGAGGCCGAGCAGGTCGTAGCCGGGTGCGTCGAGCGCGTCGCCGCCGATCTCGACCACCGTGCCGTCGACCAGCACCATCTTCACGCCGAGGATGTTGTTGGTGGTGACGCCGTATTTCAGGCAGTGCGCGCCCCCGGAATTCATCCCGATATTGCCCGCGATCGTGCAGGCGAGCTGAGACGACGGATCGGGCGCGTAGAAGAAGCCCTCGTGCATCACGGCGTTGGAGATCGCGAGATTGGTGATCCCGGCCTCGACCCGCATCGTGCGGTCCTTGAAGTTCACGTCGAGCACCCGGTTCATCTTGGAGACGCCGATCACGACGGCGTCCTCCTGCGGGATTGCGCCGCCGGCGAGCGAGGTGCCGGCACCCCGCGGCACCACCTTCACGCTGTTCTCGTGGCAGAACCGCATCACCGCCGCCGCCTCTTCGGTGGACGAGGGCAGCGCGACCGCCAGCGGCATACGCCGATAGGCGGTGAAGGCGTCGGTCTCGAAGGCGCGGCGCTCGTCTTCCGAGGTCACGAGCCCGCCCGGCGGCAGCAGGCGCGCGAGCCCCGCCACGATCGCCTCGCGGCGCGCCAGAATGTCGGCATCGGGGGTCGGAAAGGCGATTCCCATGTCGTCTCCTCCGGAAAGGTCCGCCGGGTCCCGCGAACCTTCTCGCAACATACCGCACTCGACGGCGGAGCGGTATCGCGGCAAAATGTGCAGAATTGTTGCATCCAGAGAAAAAATGGCCGGATGGACGGGTTTTCCGATTTCGAGATCTTCGCCCGCGTCGTGACGTCGGGCTCGATGTCCAATGCCGCACGCGAGGCCGGGTGTTCGCCGGCCGTGGTGTCGAAGCGCATCCGGCGGCTCGAGGAGCGGCTGGGGACGCGCCTGCTGCAGCGGACGACGCGCCAGATCGCGCTGACCGAGGTGGGGCAGGGATTCTACGAGCGCGTGGTCGCCATTCTCTCCGGCATCGAGGAAGCCGAAAGCTGGGCCTCGAGCGGGTCTTCGGCCGTGCGGGGCGTGTTGAGAGTGACGGCGCCGACCTCCTTCGGGCGTCTCCACATCGCGCCGCATCTGCCGGCCTTCCTGAAGGAGCATCCGGAACTCACGATCGATCTGGAATTGTCGGACGCCTATGTGGATCTCGTGGCCGACGGCTTCGATCTGGCGGTGAGGATCGGCGAACTCGAGAATTCGAGCCTCGTGGCGAAGCGCCTCGCGCCCAGCCATCGCGTGCTCTGCGCCTCTCCCGCGCATCTCGAAGCCTGCGGCCGGCCGCGCACGCTGGCCGATCTGTCCCGCCATCCGCTGCTCGCGCACAATACCGATCAATGGCGCCTCGAAGGGCCGGACGGCCCCGTGACCGTGCGGGTCGACGGGCCGTTGCGTACGAATTCGAGCGAGGTGGTGCGCGAGGCGGTGATCGCCGGGCTCGGCATCGCGTTGCGCTCGACATGGGACGTGGGGCCGGAACTGCGCGCGGGCACGCTCGAAAGGGTGCTGCCGGACCATGCGGGCTCGCGCAGCGTCGGCGTCTTCGCGGTCTATCCGTCGCGGCGGCATCTCGCCCGCAAGGTCCGGGTGTTCATCGACCGGTTGGCCGAACTCTACGGTCCGGTCCCGCCTTGGGATCTCGGCCTCGGCTTCGAGACCCCGGCGGCGGCGGCCTGATCAGTAATCCACGCCGATCAGATAGAGCCCGCTCGGCGGCGCCATGGGCCCGCAGCGTGCGCGGTCGCGCGAGTCGAGCGCGTCGCGGAGATCCGCCTTGGTCCATTTGCCCGAGCCGACATGCACCAGCGAGCCGGTCATCGAGCGGACCTGATGGTGCAGGAAGGACCGCGCGGAGGCGAAGAGGCGGATCTCGTCGCCGATCCGCTCGACGTCCAACCGGTCGAGCGTCTTGACCGGGCTCGCCGCCTGACATTCCGCGGCGCGGAAGGTCGAGAAATCATGCTTGCCGACGAGCACCTGCGCGGCTTCGTGCATCGCGTCCGAATCCAGCGGCCAAGGCACCTGCCAGACACGGTTCATGTCGAGCGCCACGGGCGGGCGCCGGTTCACGATGCGGTAGAGGTAATGCCGCTTGCGCGCCGACATGCGCGCGTTGAAATCGTCGGGCACCCGCGTCGCCGAAAGGATCGAGACCGGCTCGGGCTTCAGATGCGCGTTGATCGCGTCGCGCACAGTGTCCGGGCGCCATTCCTTGTCGAGGTCGAGATGGACGACCTGATGCGTGGCGTGGACGCCCGCATCCGTGCGGCCCGCGGCCTGCACGCGCAGGGCCTGCCCGGAGAATTTCAGCACGGCCTCTTCGATCGCCTGCTGGACCGAGCGGTCCGTCGTCTGGAACTGCCAGCCGCAGAAGGGCGTGCCGTCATATTCGACGACGAGCTTGAAGCGCGGCATCAGCCGAACCTCGTTCCGGCCGGGATGCGCGTGCCGCGCAGGAAATCCTCCGCCCGCATGGGCCGGGAGCCCGCGCGTTGCACCTCCGCGAGGCGCACCGCGCCGGAGCCGCAGGCCACGGTCAGCGCGTCGTCGAGCGCCGTGCCCGCGGTGCCCGCGCCGTCCGCGCGGAGCGTGCGAAGCACTTTGAGACGTTCGGGCCCCTTGCCGCAGTCGACGCTCGTGAAGGCCCCGGGAAAGGGCGAGAGGCCGCGCACGAGATCATGGACGGCGGCGGCGTCCGCCGACCAGTCGATGCGGGCGTCCTCGTTGCCGATCTTCTTGGCGTAGGTGACGCCGTCCTCCGGCTGGGGCGTGAAGGCGAGGCCGCCGCGTGACAGCGCCGCGAGCGCGCGCACCATCAGGTCGCCGCCGATCGCGGCGAGGCGGTCATGCAGTTCGCCCGCGGTCATGTCGGGCGTGATCGCGACCTTCTCGACCATGCCGACGGGGCCGGTATCGAGACCCTCTTCCATCCGCATCACGGCGACGCCGGTTTCCGCGTCTCCGGCCATGATCGCGCGCTGGATCGGCGCGGCGCCGCGCCAGCGCGGCAGCAGGGAGGCGTGCAGATTGAGGCAACCGAGCTCCGGCGCGTCGAGGATCGGCTTCGGCAGGATCATGCCGTAGGCCACGACGACCGCGACGTCGGCGCCGTGCGCGCGGAAGGTCTCGGCGGCCTCCTCCGTGCGCAGCGTCTTCGGCGTCAGGACCGGGATGCCGAAACGCTCGGCGGTCGCGTGGACGGGCGATTTGCGCAGGTCCATGCCGCGGCCCGCGGGGGCGGGCTCGCGCGTGTAGACCGCGACGACCTCGTGGCCGTGACCGATGATGCCGGTGAGGACGGGCACCGCGAAATCCGGGGTGCCCATGAAGACGATGCGCAGGCTCATGCCGCGCCGTCGCGGCGAGCGACCTTGCTGAACTTCTTCATCACCCGGTCGCGCTTGAGTTTCGACAGATGGTCGATGAAGAGCCTGCCGTCGAGATGGTCGATCTCGTGCTGCAGGCAGGTGGCGAGCAGGCCCTCGGCCTCGATCTCCTGAGTCTTGCCGTCGACATCGAGATAGCGGACGCGGACGCGGGCCGGCCGCTCGACTTCCTCGTAATATTGCGGGATCGAAAGGCAGCCTTCCTCGTAGACCGACATCTCCGGGGACGCCCAGGTGATCTCCGGATTGATGAAGACCTGCGGCGCCTTCGGCTCTTCCTGACGGGCGACGTCGATGGTGACGACCCGGCGCGGCACGCCGATCTGGATGGCGGCCAGCCCGATGCCCGGCGCCTCGTACATCGTCTCGAACATGTCGTCGACGAGACGGCGCAGGTCCGCGTCGATCCCGGTGACGGGCTCGGACGCCTTGCGCAGCAAGGGCTCGGGGATGATCAGGATGGGTCGTAGCGCCATGACGGGACCGACATAATCATTGCCGCGCGCCCGGTCAAACCGTTCCTCTTCCGTTCTCGACCGGGAGCCCGAATCCGGTTAGCTTTCCGGCATGGACAAGCTTCTGATCACCATCGGCGGTGTCGGCCTGACGGGCGCGGACGTCGCGCTCGGCCTTCTCGTGCTCACGCTCGTCGCCGTATTGGTCGTCGCCCGGCGTTCGGCGCAGTCGAATGCGGTGCTGCGGGAACAGACGGCGGCGGCAGCGGAGCGGCAGCGCGAACTCGACGACAAGATCGCGCTTCTGCTGCAATCGCAGGCGCAGTTCACCGGGCGCATGTCGCAGATCGGCGAGAGCCTCGAAAGCCGCCAGTCCAATCTCGCGCGCATGCTCAACGAGCGCATGGACGGCCTCGGCACGCGGCTCGGCGACGGCCTCACGGCCAATCTCAAGAACACGCACGAGAATCTTTCGAAGCTGCACGAGCGGCTGGCCGTGATCGACGAGGCGCAGAAGCGGCTCGGCGATCTCACCACCGAGATGCTGTCGCTCAAGGACGTGCTGTCCAACAAGCAGACGCGCGGCGCCTTCGGGCAGGGGCGGATGGAAGCGATCGTGAAGGACGCGCTTCCGATCGGCGCCTACGAGTTTCAGGCCACGCTCGCCAACGGCAAACGGCCCGACTGCCTGATCCGCCTGCCGGGCGACGACCGCCCGCTGGTGGTCGACGCCAAGTTCCCGCTCGAAGCCTTCACGGCGTTCCGCGAGGCGCAGGGCGAGGAGGCGCGCGGGCTCGCGGGCCGCAGGATCCGCAACGACATCGGCATCCACATCAAGGACGTGGCCGACAAATATCTGATCCCGGGCGCCACGCAGGATCTGGCCATCCTCTTCGTGCCCGCGGAGTCGATCTATGCGGACCTGCAGGAACATTTCGAGGATCTCGTGCAGGCGGCGCATCGCCGCCGCGTGCTGATCGTCTCGCCGTCGCTGCTCACCATGGCGATCCAGGTGATGCAGGCCATCGTGCGCGACGCGAAGATGCGAGAGCAGGCGCATATGATTCAGGACGAGGTGCGCAAGCTTCTGGAGGATGTCGGCCGGCTCAAGGAGCGCGTCGGCAAGCTCGATACGCATTTCCGACAGGCGCAGGACGATGTCGGCCAGATCACGACGTCGGCGGACAAGATCCTCAAGCGGGGCGAGCGCATCGACGCGATGGATTTCCAGCCGGTCGCAGGAACGGCCGAACGGGAGGCCTTGCCGCCGGCACAGGGCCGTCCGGCAGCGTGAATTCTCTAACTTATATCGCTATTGCGCAGTAATTCTCTCTGCTTGCGCGGTCGCTGCGAGCGGATTAGCTTCTTGCCGGATCGCCGGAGGAAGACGCCATGCAGTTCGGGTTCAGCGACGAAGAGGTGATGATCCGCGACACCGCCGCGCGGATCGCGGCGGAGCGGCTGGCGCCGCTCGCCGAGCGGCTCGACCGCGGCGAGGGCCGCCCCGAACTCCTCGCCAATCTCAAGACGCTGGCCGAGAACGGCTTCATGGCGCTCAACGTCCGCTCCGAATACGGCGGGACGGATGCGGGCGCCGTGGCCTTCGCGCTTTCGATCGAGGAACTCGCGCGCGCCTGCGCTTCGACCGCGGCGACGACCTCCGTGACCAACATGGTCGGCGAGGTCATTCAGGCGGTCGGCTCCGAGGAGCAGCGGCGGCTCCATCTGCCGCGCCTCGCCGACGGGACCTATCCGGCGGGCGGCTTCTGTCTCACCGAGAGCGAGGCGGGCTCGGATCCGGCGGGCATGCGCACCCGCGCGCGTCGTGACGGGGACTATTACGTCATCGACGGCTCGAAGATCTACATCACCTCCGGCTCCTTCGCGGGCATCTTCGTCGTCTGGGCGGTGACCGATCCGGACCGGCCGAAGGGCAAGGGCATTTCCTGCTTCCTCGTCGAGGCCTCGACCCCGGGCGTTGTGGTCGGCAAGGCCGAGGAGAAGATGGGCCAGCACGGATCGGCCACGAACACGATCCATTTCGACAATTGCCGCGTCCCGGCCTCGGCCCTGATGGGCCGCGAGAACGACGGTTTCCGTATCGCGGTCGGCGAACTCGCGGGCGGGCGCATCGGCATCGCGGCGGTCTCGCTCGGCATCGCGCGGGCCGCGATGGACGCGGCCAAGGCCTATGTGCTCGAGCGCAGGCAGTTCGGCCAGCGCATCGCCGACTTCCAGGGCATCCAATGGATGATCGCCGAGCGCGAGACCGATCTCGAAGCCGCGCGGCTCCTGATCCTCAATGCCGCGGCCAAGAAGGACCGGGGCGAGCCCTTCTCGCGCGAGGCCTCCATGGCGAAGCTCTTCGCCTCGGAAGCCGCGCATCGCTGCACGGATACGGCGATCCAGCTGCATGGCGGCGCGGGCTATTGCCGGGATTATCCGGTCGAGCGCTATGCGCGCGACGCCCGCATCACGCGGATCTACGAGGGCACCTCGGAGATCCAGAAGATGATCATCGCGCGCGAGACGCTGCGCAACGCCGGCTGAGCCGAGCGCAGGGCTCGACGCGCCTTTGATCCAAGTCCATGCTGCAACGCAGCATGGGGATTAGAGGACGCGCATGAGCACCTACCGCCTCGATCGCCTCTTCGCACCGCGTTCGCTTGCCGTGATCGGTGCGAGCCCGCGCGCCGATTCCTTCGGTCGCGGCGTGCTCGCCAAGATCCGCGCGGGCGGCTTCGAGGGGCCGCTCTACGTCGTCAATCCGAATTACGAGGAGGTCGAAGGCGTCCCCTGCTTCGCCTCGATCGCGGCGCTGCCGGGACCGCCCGATGTCGTCGTGATCGCGACGCCCGCCGCGACCATCCCGGCCATCGTCGAGGAGGCGGGTCGCTGCGGGGTCTGCGCCGCGATCATCCTGAGCCGCGGCTGGGCGGATCCGGACGATCCAGACCGTCGGCGGACGGTGGAAGCGGCCCGGCGGAGCGGGCTGAGGCTGATCGGGCCGAATTCGGTGGGCGTGATCGCGCCGCGGGCGAAGCTCGACGCGGGCTTCGCCGCGCGGCCCGCGCGTGCCGGGGATCTGGCCCTGATCTCGCAATCGGGCGCGATCGCCACCGCGATGCTCGAATGGGCGCATCTCAACGGCGCCGGCTTTTCGGGCGTGTTGTCGCTCGGCGACAAGCTCGACGTCGATTTCGGCGACATGCTCGATTTCTTCGCCGAGGACCGGCATACGCGGGCGATCCTGCTGCATGTCGAAGACGTCACGCTCTCGCGCAAATTCATGTCCGCCGCCCGGGCCGCGGCGCGGGTGAAGCCGGTCGTGGTGGTGCGCTCGGGCCGGCATGCGGCGCCGGCCGTCCCGCCGCTCACCCATTCCGGCGCGCTGGCGCGACCGTACGCGGTCTATGACGCGGCGTTCCGGCGCGCGGGCCTCCTGCGCGTGGACGATCTCGACCAGATGTTCGCGGCGGCCGAAACGCTGTCGCAGATGGCGCCGTTTCAGGGCGATCGCGTTACGGTGCTGACCAATGGCGGCGGGCTCGGCAGGCTGGCGGTCGACCGGCTGGTCGATCTCGAAGTCCGGATGGCGGGTTTGGCCGACGCGACCGTGGAGAAGCTCGACGCGGCCGTGCCGCACGGTTGGTCGCGGGTCAATCCGGTCGATATCGAGGGCAATGCGGGCCCGAAGGCCTATGCCGCCGCGCTGGCGGCCGTGCTCGAAAATCCGGGGACGGATGCGGTGCTGCTGCTGCATTCGCCGACGGCGCTGGCCTCCACCCGCTCCATCGCCGAGGCGGTGGCGGAAACCGTGAAGGCGCATCGGGCCGCGAGCTACAGGCCGAAGCCGGTCTTCACCGTCTGGGCGGGAGACATCGCCGAGGCGGAGCCCGTTCTGGCGCCGCTGCGCATCCCGACCTACGTCACGGAAGCCGACGCCGTGCAGGGTCTCGCCTCGCTGGTCCGCTATCGGCGTGCGCAGGAAGCGCTGATCGAGACGCCGCCGAGCCTGCCCGCCGACTTCTCGCCCGACCGGACAGCGGCGCGGCTCGCAGTGCGTGCGGCTCTCGCGGAGGGCCGGACCTGGCTCGATCCGGACGGGCTCGCACAGGTTCTGCAGGCTTACGGCATCCCTGCGACGCGGAGCCTGCGCGCGGCGACGCCGGCCGAGGCGGGCGAGCAGGCCGCCTTGCTGCTCGCGGGCGGCGTGCAGGTCGCGCTCAAGATCCTGTCCGACGACATTCCGCACAAATCGGAGGTCGGCGGCGTCGTGCTCAACCTCGCCTCGCGCGAGGCGGTGGAAGCGGCGGCGGCCGACATGCTGGAGCGGGTGCGGGGGCTTCGGCCCGAGGCGCGTCTCGACGGTTTCGTGCTGCAGAGCACGATCCGCAAGCCGAACGGCCGCGAATTGATCGCCGGCATCGCGGACGACCCCGTTTTCGGCCCCGCGATCGTGTTCGGGCGCGGCGGCACGGCGGTCGACGTCATCAACGACAGTGCGGTGGCGCTGCCTCCGCTGGATCTGCGGCTCGCCCGCGACATGATCGACCGGACCCGCGTCGCGAAGCAGCTCGAAGGCTATCGCGGCATGCCGCCCGCGGATCTCGAAGCGGTGGCGCTGACCTTGGTGAAACTCGCGCAGCTTGCCGCGGACATTCCCGAAATCCGCGAACTCGACCTCAACCCGCTGGTGGCCGACGAGAGCGGGGTGATCGCGCTCGACGCGCGAGCCGCGGTGGCGCCCGTGCCGGCGGCCGGCCGACGCCGCAGCAATCCGCGGCTCTCCGTCGTTCCTTATCCGTCTGAATGGGAGCGCGAGCTCGTCCTGAAGGACGGCTGGAAGGTGCTCGTCCGGCCGGTGCGGCCGGAGGACGAGCCGCTCTTCGCGGAATTCTTCACGCATGTGACGCCCGAGGATCTGCGCCTTCGCTTCTTCGCCCCGGTGAAGGATTTCAGCCACGCCTTCATCGCGCGGCTCACTCAGATCGATTATGCGCGCGCCATGGCCTTCGTGGCTCTGGATGCGGCGACGGGCGAACTGATGGGCGGCGTGCGCCTCCATTGCGACGCCAATCACGAGGAAGGCGAATACGCGATCCTGCTGCGCTCGGACCTGAAGGGGCGCGGCCTCGGCTGGGCGCTGATGCGCATGATCATCGAATTCGCCAAGGCCGACGGCATCGAGCGGATCTCCGGCCAGATCCTGCGCGAGAACACCACGATGCTGGCGATGGTGAAGGCGCTGGGCTTCGAGAGCATGGCCGATCCGGACGACCCGGAGCTGCGGCGGGTCGAGCTCGACCTGTCCAAGGTGGACATGCTCTAGGCGAGGGCGAAATACCGCTCCAGCACCCGTTCGAAGACCGTCGTCAGGGCCTCGATCTCCGCCGTGGAGGCGTTCTCGTCGATCTGGTGCATCGTCTTGCCCACGAGACCGAATTCGATCACCGGGCAGTAGTTCTTGATGAAGCGCGCATCCGACGTGCCGCCGGTGGTCGACAGCTGCGGCTTCCGCCCCGTCGCGGCTTCGATGGCCTCCGCGACGCTCTCGACGAACGGACCGGGCGCGGTGAGGAAGGCCACGGCGTTGGTGGGGTCGAACGACGCCTCCCAGCGGATCGCGTTGCCCGCCGCCGCTTCGAGACGCCGGCGGATCTCGGCTTCCAGCGTTTCGGGCGACCAGATGTCGTTGAAACGGATGTTGAAGACCGCCTTGGCCTCGTTCGGGATCACGTTCGAAGCCGGATTGCCGACGTCCACCGTCGTGAATTCGAGGTTCGAGCGGTCGAAATGCTCGGTTCCGTGGTCGAGCGGTTCGGCCGTGAGCGCGGAGATCAGCTTCGCCACGCCCGGGATCGGGTTTTCGGCGAGATGCGGATAGCCGACATGGCCCTGCTTGCCGTGGACCGTGATGCGGCCGGTGAGCGAACCGCGGCGGCCGATCTTGATCATGTCGCCGAGTGCGTCCGGATTGGTCGGCTCGGGCAGGATGCAGTGATCGAAGCGCTCGCCCCGGGCATGCGCCCATTCGAGCAGCTTCACGGTGCCGTTGATCGCGGGGCCTTCCTCGTCGCCCGTGATGAGGAAGCCGATCGAGCCCGGCAGATCCGGCCCGAAGCGCTTCACGATGCGGAGCGCGGCCGCGACCGAGGCGGCGACGCCGCCCTTCATGTCCGTCGCGCCGCGGCCGTAGAGCAGGCCGTCGCGGATCTCGCCGGAGAAGGCCGGAACGCTCCACCGGGCCTCGTCGCCGGTCGGCACGACGTCCGTATGGCCGGCAAAGAGCAGATGAGGCGCGGCGGTGCCGATACGGGCGTAGAGGTTCTCGACGTCGG
Organism: Hyphomicrobiales bacterium; assembly: GCA_027483895.1. GTDB lineage: Bacteria > Pseudomonadota > Alphaproteobacteria > Rhizobiales > Beijerinckiaceae > JAIXZO01. The sequence continues at coordinate 55,497 of JAIXTP010000002.1, read as the reverse complement.
GCGTGCCCGGCGCCGAGAAGGTGACGCGATGCACCGTGAACCCCGCGGCGGCGAGCACCTTTTCGAGCAGCGCGAGCGCGCCGCCTTCCTCGGGCGTGACCGACGGGCAACGCACGAGGGCCTGCGTCAGAGCGACGGAATCGAGAGGGTCGAGGGCGCTCATGCGCAAGGTCCTTCCGCCCGGGCCGCGGACGGTCAGTCCCGCAGCAGGTCGTTGATGCTGGTCTTGGAGCGGGTCTGCTCGTCGACGCGCTTCACGATCACGGCGCAATAGAGCGAGGGCGCGGGCTCGCCGTTCGGCATGGTCGCCTTGGACGGCAGGGTGCCCGAGACCACGACCGAATAGGGCGGCACGTAGCCCATGAAGATCTCGCCGGTCGCGCGGTCGACGACCTTGGTCGACTTGCCGATATAGACGCCCATGCCGAGCACGGCGCCTTCGCCGATGCGCACGCCTTCGACGACTTCCGAACGGGCGCCGATGAAGCAGTTGTCTTCGATGACGACCGGATCGGCCTGCAGCGGCTCGAGCACGCCGCCGATGCCGACGCCGCCCGACAGATGGCAGTTCTTGCCGATCTGCGCGCAGGAGCCGACCGTGGCCCAAGTGTCCACCATCGTGCCGGAATCGACATAGGCGCCGATGTTCACGAAGGACGGCATGAGGATGACGCCCGGGGCGATATGGGCGCCACGGCGGACGGTGCAGTTCGGAACCGCGCGGAAGCCGGCGGTACGGAAGCTCTCTTCGGTCCAGCCGTCGAACTTGGAGGGCACCTTGTCCCACCACGAGGCGGCGCCCGGCCCGTTCTTGATGATCGAATTGTCGTTGAGGCGGAAGGACAGCAGCACCGCCTTCTTCAGCCACTGATTGACGGTCCAGCCGTTCGCTCCGCGCTCGGCGACGCGGGCCTCGCCCTTGTCGAGCATCGCGAGGGCGGCCTCGACCGCATCGCGGACCTCGCCCTTGGTGGCGAAGCCGATATCGGCCCGGTTTTCCCAGGCGGCGTCGATCGTGGCGGCGAGAGCGGCATGCGACATGGCGGCGGTCCGAAGGTGTTGAAACGGGTCCGCGTGCTTAGCAAAGGCCGCGGTCGGACGCAAAAGATGGTTCGGCTTCAGCCGGCGCGCGCCGTTTCGATCCCCACGAGGAAGGCCGTGAGGTCGGTTGTCGAGTGGTGGACGTAAGGCACGTCGACCGCGATCTGCTCATGCGCCTCGCGGAAGGGATCGGGCGTGCGCGGCAGCACGAGCACCGTGGTCATGCCGAGCGCGTCGGGCACGATCAGGTTCTTCGCGATGTCCTCGAACATCGCGGCGCGCTTGGGGTCCACCGCGTGCTTGTCGAGAAAGCGGTCATAGGTCGGCGCTTCGGGCTTGGGCACGAAATCGGCGGCGACGATGTCGAAGATCTCTTCGAAATGCTCGCGGATGCCGAGCTTGGTCGCGACGTTTTCGGCGTGCCGGCGCGAGCCGTTGGTCAGGATCAGCTTGCGACCGGGCAGCACCTCGATGGCCTTGCCCAGAGCGGGGTTCGGGTCGAGCAGCGACAGGTCGATCTCATGGGCGAAGTCGAGGAAGTCGTGCGGGGACACGGCATCCTCGTCCATCAGGCCTTTCAGCGTCGTCCCGTAGCGGTGGTAATAGTATTTCTGCAGGCTGCGGGCCGACATGCCGTCGAGACCGAAAAGCTCCTGAAGGAAGAGCGTGATCCGCTCGTCCACCTGCGGCCAGAGCTGCGACTCGTGCGGATAGAGCGTGTTGTCGAGATCGAAGATCCAGGTGTCGACATGCTCGAACCCCCGCCTCGCGGGTGCCGCCTGATCAGGTTTCGGGCGCGGTTCGAAATTCATGGCCTCCGCCGACGAAAAAGGCCCCGCCGAACGGGGCCTTTCTCAAGATAGGAGCCGTCGGGCGGTTCCGCAACGGCAGCAAGTCTGCAGGGTCAACGGGTGATCAACGTGCCCGCGCCGTGGTCGGTGAGGAGTTCGAGCAGCACGGCGTGCGGCACCTTGCCGTCGAGGATGACGACGCCTTCGACGCCCTGTTCGAGCGCATAGATGCAGGTCTCGACCTTGGGAATCATGCCGCCGGTGATGGTGCCGTCCGCGATCAGTCCGCGGATCTCTTCGACGCGCAGCTGCTTGATGAGGTTCTTGTTCTTGTCGAGCACGCCCGGCACGTCGGTGAGCAGCAGAAGGCGTTTGGATTTCAGCGCGCCCGCCACGGCCCCGGCGAAGGTGTCGGCATTGATGTTGTAGGTCTCGCCGTCCGAGCCGTTGGCGACCGGGGCGAGCACGGGGATCACCTCGCGGCCGAGCATCACGTCGAGGACCGCGGTGTCGACCTTCTCGGGTTCGCCGACGAAGCCGAGATCGACGACCTTTTCGAGATTGCTGCCCTCGTCGACGACGGTGCGGTTGATCTTGCGGGCGGTGACCATGCCGCCGTCCTTGCCGCAAAGGCCGACCGCGCGGCCGCCCTCGCGGTTGATGAGACCGACGATCTGCTTGTTGATGAGGCCCGCCAGCACCATCTCGACGACCTCGACGGTCGGCTTGTCGGTAACGCGCAGGCCCGCGGCGAATTCGCTCTTGATGCCGAGACGGTTCAGCATCGCGCCGATCTGCGGCCCGCCCCCGTGTACCACGACCGGGTTCACGCCCGACTGCTCGAGCAGCACCATGTCCTTCGCGAAGCTGCGGGCGCCCTCTTCGTCGCCCATGGCGTGGCCGCCGTATTTCACGACGATGGTGGCCTCGTCGTAACGCAGCATATGCGGCAGAGCCTGCATCAGAAGCTCGGCCTGGAGGTGCGGATCGGAAGCGGTCTCGGTCATCGGCGATGTCCTGCGCAAGGGATTCTCGGCGAAAGGCGAGACCTTCTACCCGAACTCGTGCAGCCTGTCGCGGATTCGATCGCTCAGGAGCTGCGCGGGGACGTCAGAGCCGCAAGAGCCGCCACGATCCAGGCGCCCATCAGGATGAACCCGCCGGTCGGCGCCGCCATCCGGAAAAGGGAGAAGTCGGCAAGCACGCGCAGCGCGAGCTGGCCGGAAAAGAGCAGGGTGCCCGCCGCGAAGCCGCCCGCGGCGACGAGGGCCGGAAGCGGGCGGAGCAGGCCGCTGCGCCCGCCCGCCAGCACCGCGAAGATCGCGGGCGCATGGACCAGCGCGATGAGGGCGGCCTGATCGAGCGAACGCCCCGGAGCGATATGCGCGCCCGCCGCCGCGAGCGCGACGCCCGCGGCGCCGATGCCGCCCGCGACGAGCCCGATGACGCGTTCGAAGGCGCTCACTTCAGCGCTCCGCGCTCCTGCAGGAGCTTGGCGACGGCCGCGCGCAGTTCCGGAATGCCGGCGTTCTCGCGGCTCGAGGTGAGGACGATCTCGGGAAAGGCGGCGGGCCGCTTGCGGATCGCTTCCGCAGTCGCCGCGAGGCGGGAGTCGATCTCGCTCTTCTTCAGCTCGTCGGCCTTGGTGAGCACGATCTGGTAGGACACGGCGGCCTTGTCGAGCGTCTCCAGCACGGCCTCGTCCACCGGCTTGAAGCCGTGGCGCGAGTCGATGAGCACGAAGACGCGGGCGAGATTGGCGCGGCCGCGCAGATAGTCGTGGATCAGCTTGGTCCAGGCCTCGACCTTCGCCTTCTCGACCGCGGCATAGCCGTAGCCCGGCATGTCGACGAGCGTGAAATGGCCGTTCACGTCGAAGAAGATCAACTCCTGCGTGCGGCCCGGCGTGTGCGAGGTCCGCGCCAGCGCCTTGCGGCCGGTGAGCGCGTTGATCAGGCTCGACTTGCCGACATTGGAGCGGCCCGCGAAGGCGATCTCCAGCCCCCGCATGGGCGGGAGCCGGTCGAGCGTCGCGGTGGCGGCGGCGAAATCCGCCTCGCCGGCGAAGATCCGACGGCCTTCTTCGAGAAGGTCCGGGGAGGGAGCGTCGGCCACCCCGGCCTCAGCTCGTCTTCGCGCGGGGGCCGAAAAGGCCGCGCAGATTGTCCCAGAGCTCCACCTTCACGCCCTGCTTCTTCATGATCGTGTACTGCTGCAGCACGGAGAGCAGGTTGTTCCACGACCAGTAGATGACGAGGCCCGCGGGGAACGACGCCAGCATGAAGGTGAAGATCACCGGCATCCAGGTGAACATCGTCTTCTGGATCGGATCCGGCGGCTCCGGATTCATCTTCATCTGGATGAACATCGTGATGCCCATGATGATCGGCCAGATGCCGAGCATCAGGAACTGCGGCGGCGTCCACGGGATCAGCCCGAACAGGTTGAAGAGCGAGGTCGGGTCCGGCGCGGCCAGATCGCGGATCCAGCCGTAGAACGGCGCGTGCCGCATCTCGATGGTGACGAAGAGCACCTTGTAGAGCGCGAAGAAGACCGGGATCTGCACGAGAACGGGCAGGCAGCCCGCCAGCGGATTGATCTTCTCCCGCTTGTACAGCTCCATCATGGCCTGCTGCTGGGCCATCTTGTCTTCCGCGTATTTCTCGCGGATGTCGAGCATCGCGGGCTGGACGGCCTTCATCTTCGCCATCGAGACGTAGCTCTTGTTGGCGAGGGGATAGAAGATCGCCTTGACCACGACCGTGACCAGCAGAATGGCGATTCCGAAATTGCCGGTCAGGCGGAAGAACAGGTCGATCAGCCAGAACATCGGCTTGGTGATGAAGTAGAACCATCCCCAGTCGATGAGCAGGTCGAACCGCTTGATGCCATAGGCGTCGGACGCCGCGGCGATCGTCTTCACTTCCTTCGCGCCCGCATAGAGGCGCTGCACGCTTTCGGCGGTCTCGCCGGGCGCGATGGTGCGCGGGGCGGCGAGGATGTCGGCCTGATAGCTGCGGGTCGCACCCGCCTGCGGAACCGTGCCCGAGAAGGTGAGATCGTAGGCCGTCGACTGATCGGGTGCGATCACCGCGGCCCAATATTTGTCGGTAATGCCCGCGAAGCCGCCGGACACGCCGCGCACGGCCTTGCCCTTGCCCTTGCCCGGGATGATCTGTTCCTTGTCGATGGCGTCGTAGGTGTATTCCTGCAGGCCGCTGTCGCCGGCGACGCCGATCAGACCCTCGTGCAGGATGTAGAAGCCCTGCGTGACCGGCTTGCCGTAGCGGCGGACGAGGCCGTAGGCCGACAGCGACACCGGGGCGCCGGACGCGTTCGTCACGGCATCCTTGACGGTGATCGTGTAGGCCTCGTCGACGCTGAGCGTGCGCTTGAAGGTCAGGCCCTGACCGTTGTTCCACGACAGCGTGACGGGCTGCGAGGGGGTCAGCGTCTTGCGGTCGGCGGTCCAGACCGTCTTCTGGTCGGGCAGGGCGACGGACGCGCCCGGCGCGCCGATCCAGCCGAATTCCGCGAAATAGGCGTGCTCGGTGCCGTAGGGGCTGAGCAGGACGATGTTCGGGCTCTTCGCGTCGACGGTCTCGCGATAGTCCTTCAGCGCGACGTCGTCGATCTCGCCGCCCTTGAGCGGGAAGGAGCCGCGCAGTTTCGGCGTCTCGATCGTGACGCGTTCGCCCGAGGCGACGGCCTGCTCGCGCGGCAGGACGACGGGGCCCGCGGGGACCGCAGGGGCGGGTGCCGCCCCGCGATTGTCGCCCGCGACCTGCGCCGTCTGCGTCTGCTGCTGCTTCGCCTGCTCGGCGATGCGGCGCTGCTCTTCCTGGCCGGGAATGCCGAAAAAGTAGTTCCACCCGACCAGCACGGCCAGCGAAAGGCCGATGGCGAGGAACAGGTTCTTGTTGTCCTGCTGCATGGGGCGGCGGTCCTCAGGCTTCCCGGGCGGGAAGGTCGCGCGAAGGCTTCGGCGCGGCGCGCCGCAATCCTTCCGCGAGATCGGTGATGATGGTTTCGAAGGGTGCGGACAGGAGATCGCGCCGGGCGACGATGACGTAATCGACGCCGGGCTCTCCGGTCGCGGCGGCATGGAGCCGCAGGGCCTCGCGCAGTCGACGCTTGATGCGGTTGCGTTCGGCGGAGTTGCCGACCTTCCGGGTGACGGTGAGCCCGAAGCGCGGCTTCGGCTCGGTCTCCTCGGCGGGGCGGACGGCCTGCACGGTCATCCGTGCCGTATGGAAGCGACGGCCCTTGGCCGCAGCCGTGAACTGCGCACGCTTCGTCAGACGTTCATATCGCCCGGCGCGCGCAGCCCGCATCTCGGCGCTCCTCGCGAGAGCGCGGCGCGTCAGGCCGACAGGCGCTTGCGGCCGCGCGCACGGCGGGCGGCGAGAACCTTGCGGCCGCCCTTGGTGGCGAGGCGCGCGCGGAAGCCGTGGCGGCGCTTGCGCACGAGCTTGCTCGGTTGATAGGTCCGCTTCACGGTTCCGTCTCCGGTCTTTGGTGGGTCGCGCGAGGCGCGACGGGCCGAAACATAGAGGCCGGCGGAACCGCCGGCCGTCGCCTTCTCGGCCACTCTGTGGGTGATCGAAAGCTCGCGGGCTTATGGCGGAACGACGGGGGAAAGTCAACGCGCCGAACGGCCTTCGATCCCCTTGCCGAGACTCAGAAATAGGCGGCGACGGTCTTCGCCGTTTCTTCGGGCGGTCGGTCGAGATTGACCGAGGAGACGAAGCGGCCCTTCGCGTCCATCAGATAGACGAGCGCGGTGTGGTCGACCGTGTATCCGCCGGCCTCGGTGGGCACCTTCTTCGCGAAGACCCGCCATGCCTTCATGGCCTGCGCGACCGCGTCCGGGCTGCCGGTGAGCCCCGTGATGCGCGGGTCGAAGCTCGAGAGATAGACCTTCAGGAGTTCGGGCGTGTCGCGCTCCGGATCGACCGAGATGAAGAAGGTCTTGAGCTTGTCGCCCTGCGGCCCCAGCGCCTTGTAGACCTGCGTGATCTCGAACAGGGCGGTCGGGCAGACCTCCGGGCAATGCGTGAAGCCGAAGAAGATCACGCTCGGCGCGCCGAGCAGCGCCTTCTCCGTCACGGCGCGGCCGTCCTGATCGACGAGCGCGAAGGGCCCGCCGATGCCGACATTCGGCTGCCCGGTCTTGGGGAAGAGCACCGTCATCGCTCCGATCCCCAGCGCAACGATCCCGAAGATCAGGACGACGAGCGGCAGCGCGAGCTTGGCGGTTCGGGACATCGACGGTTCTCGGACGAAGAGGGGTTCAGAAGCACCACGCGACCGCGGCGGAAATGAGATCCGTGAAGACGGCCTCGCCGTGCAGCGCCCACATCAGCCCGCCGAAGGCGACGAGCGCTCCGGCGAAGAGGAACGCGGCGATCCTCAGCACGGCGGACGCCGGCGAGGCGACGGGTTCGGAGGAGGACGATGCGGCCACGGCGACACTCCCGGAGGCGGACGCGGACGGGCGGTCTTTGGAGCGGGCGAAGGGAATCGAACCCTCGACATACAGCTTGGGAAGCTGTCGTTCTACCACTGAACTACGCCCGCGATGCGGCTGAACTTAGGTGCGGCGCGGGGGGTTCGCAAGGCCGATCTTCGGCCCTGCGACGCTCAGGCCGAAGCGCGCAGATAAGGCGGCGGTTCGTCGCGATAGAGGAAGTCGAGCACGGCCGTTTCGCCCATCAGCGCATCGGGCGCGGCATACATCATCGCTTCGCGCCGCTCGGCCTCCGAGGCGAAGCTCGGCCGGATGTAGGAGCCCAGCTTCCGGACGTGGTCGACGAAACCGCGACCCATCGGCAGCCGCTCGGCTTCGAAGGCCTTGAGCCCGGCGACGACGTCCTCGCCCTTGCCCACGCACCGGGCCACGGTCTCGGCGTCCTGCACGACCTTCACGATGCCCGCGCCGACATGCGGCCTCACGACGAAGGCGGCATCGCCGATGAGACAGGCGCGCCCGATCGCCATCGCGGGCGTCTCGAAGTCGTAGATCGGCTGGAAGAAGGGCTGGTCGATGAGATCGATCGCCGCGCGGAACTGCGGGGGCAACAGCCGTTCGGCATCCGCCCGCATCTCGGCGATGACCTCGCGCGAGATCAGCGGAGGCGGGATCGAGATCGCATGCTCCCTGCCCGTGTCGTCGGTCAGGAACCGCTTGAGCTTCGCCGCGTCGGTGGGGCGATACCAGACGATGTTCCAGCTGCGGTGGCCGGGCCGGATGTCGTTGTTCTGGCCCGCCGCCGGATAGCCGATGATCTGCTCGCCCGGCGGCAGATGGAAGATGAAGGTCTCGACGATGTCGCGCATCGCCCCGGAGAAGCGCGCCTCGTCCGCGAGGCCGCGCCAGCCGACATAGCCGGCATAGACCGGCTGCGCCTCGGGCAGCAGATGGGCGCGGACCTGCGAACGGAAGCCGTCGGCGCCGACCAGAAGGTCGCCGCGCGCCTGCGTGCCGTCGCCGAAATAGGCGGTGATGCCGTCGGCATCCTCCTCGCAACGCAGGAATTCCTTGCCGAGATGATAGCGTTCCTTCGGCAGGACCTCGTTCACGATCTCGAACAGCCGGTTCCACGACGTGGAGATCTGCGGACGCTTCAGGCGGGCGATTTCCTTGCCGTCGCGGTCGACCGTGATGCGCCAGTCGAAGGACACGCCGAGATCGGTCTCGGCGCTGCGGCCGACATCGGCCAGAGCCTGCCTGAGTTCGGGGTGGGTGACGATGCCGGCCCCGCGGCCCACGAGCGGCACCGAGGACCGCTCGAAGATCTCGACGTCCCATCCTTGGCGCTGCAGGTAGAGCGCCGAGAAGACGCCCCCCATCGAGCCGCCGATGATGATCGCGCGCCGAGTTCCGGCCATGTCGTTTCACCCCGATGATTATTTATCGAGTGATAATTGTGGATCGGATCGTAGGGATCAAGATGCCCGTGCGGGGGAATTGCGGCCGTTCCGGCCGCCGGCACCCGAATGGGGTCAGAGCCCCTGCCGGAAATGCTTGGAGAGCTTGAGGCTCTGGCCTTGATAGTTCGAGTTCTGGGCTGCGCCGTAGAGCGAGGCGGGGCGTTCCGCCATGCGCTCGTAGACGAGCCGCCCGACGATCTGGCCGTGTTCCAGAATGAAGGGCACGTCGCGTGAGCGGACTTCCAGCACCGCCCGGGCGCTGGTGGCGCCCGCGCTCGCATGGCCGAAGCCGGGATCGAAGAAGCCCGCGTAATGCACGCGGAACTCGCCGACCAGCGGATCGAAGGGCGTCATTTCCGCCGCATAATCCGGCGGCACGCACACCGCTTCCTTCGAGGCGAGGATGTAGAACTGGCCCGGATCGAGGATCAGTTCGCCGCGGCCGGCGCGGACATGGAGCGGCTCCCAGAAATCGAGCACGTCGTAGCCGCCGACCTTGTCGACGTCGACGACGCCGGTATGCCGCTTGGCACGGAAGCCGACGAGGCCGTCCTTGTCGAAACCGGCGAGATCGACGCTGACCGCGACTCCGGACTGGATCGAGGGCTCGGCGGCGGCGACGAGCTTTTCCTTCGCCTGAAGCGCGACGGTCTCCGCGTCGGTGAGCCGCACCTGCCCGGTGCGGAAGCGGATCTGCGACAGGGTCGAGCCGGTGCGCACGAGGACCGGGAAGGTCCGCGGCGAGATTTCGAGATAGAGCGGCCCCTTATAGTCGGGGTCGATCTGGTCGAAACTCGCGGCGCGGTCGGTGATGACGCGCGTGAAGACGTCGAGGCGTCCGGTCGAGCTTTTCGGATTGGCGGCGGCCAGAAGGCCGTGCGGAAGGGCGAGGCTTTCGAGCAGTTCCGCGACATAGACCGCGCCCGTCTCGAGAACCGCGCCGCCGGAAATGTCGATCTCGTGCAAGGACAATTCGTCGAGGCGCTCGGCCACCGTGCGCTCGGGCCCCGGTAGGAAGCTCGCCCGCACGCGGTAGACCTTGCGCCCGAGGCGCAGATCGATGCTGGCCGGCTGGATCTGGCGCGGCCCGATCGCGGCGGCGTATGCGAGACTGCCTTCGGCGAGGAGCCGCTCGATCGCTTGGGAGGGCAGGATGCCGGGATTCGTCACGATCGTCCTGCCCCGTCGCTCACTCTGCCGCGCGGCCCGCCGCGAGGGCTTCGGCGGCGGTCTCCGCGGCGTCGACGGTCTTCAGCGCCTCGGGATGCGGCATCGAGACGATGTTGTAGCCGGAGTCGACATAGTGGACCTCGCCGGTCGTCCCCGTGGAGAGATCCGACAGGAGATAGAGGCCGGCGCCGCCGATCTCCTCGATCGTCACCGTCCGGCGCAGGGGCGCGTGGCGCTTCTGATAGTTGAACATCAGCCGCGCATCCGCGATGCCGGCGCCCGCGAGCGTGCGCACCGGACCCGCCGAGATGGCGTTCACGCGGATATTGTCCGGGCCGTAATCGCTGGCGAGATAGCGGACGGAGGCTTCGAGCGCGGCCTTGGCAACGCCCATCACGTTGTAATTCGGCATGACCTTCACGGAACCCGCATAGGTCAGCGTCACCATGCTGCCGCCGTTCTTCATCAGCGGGGCCGCGCGCTTGGCGATCTCGGTGAAGGAGAAGCAGGAGATCAGCATCGTCCGCGAGAAGTTCTCGCGGGTCGTGTCGGCGTAGCGGCCCTTCAGCTCGTTCTTGTCCGAGAAGGCGATGGCGTGAACGAGGAAGTCGAGACCGCCCCAAGCCTTTTCGACCGCCTCGAAGACGGAATCGACCGAGGCGAGATCCTCGACGTCGCAGGGCAGAAGCATGTTCGAGCCGACGCTTTCGGCCAGCGGCTGCACGCGCTTCTTCAGGGACTCGCCCTGATAGGTGAAGGCGAGTTCCGCGCCGTGGTCGGCCAGCATCTTGGCGATGCCCCAAGCGATCGAATGATCGTTGGCCACGCCCATGATGAGACCGCGCTTGCCCTGCATCAGAGCCGCCATGAAATGCTCCCTTCCCGGAGTGTCGACGCGCGCGTCAGACGTCCAGCCGCTTCATCACGATCGTGGCGTTCGTGCCGCCGAACCCGAAGGAGTTCGAAAGCACGGTCCCGATCTTCGCGTCGTCGATCCGCTTGCGGATGATGGGCATGTCCGCGAAGGCCGGATCGAGTTCCTCGATATTGGCGCTTTCGCAGATGAAGCCGTTGTTCATCATCAGCAGGGAGTAGATGGCTTCCTGCACGCCCGTGGCGCCCAGAGAGTGACCCGTCAGCGACTTCGTCGCGGAGATCGGCGGGCACTTGTCGCCCGAACCGAAGACCGCGCGGATCGCCTCGATCTCCTTCTGGTCTCCGACCGGGGTCGAGGTGGCGTGCGGGTTGATGTAGTCGATCGGCGACTTCACGGTCGACAGCGCCTGCTGCATGCAGCGGATCGCGCCCTCGCCCGAGGGCGCCACCATGTCGTAGCCGTCGGAGGTGGCGCCGTAGCCCACGATCTCGCCGTAGATCTTGGCGCCGCGCGCCTTGGCGTGCTCCAGCTCTTCCAGAACGAGGACACCCGCGCCGCCCGCGATCACGAAGCCGTCGCGGTTCTTGTCATAGGCGCGCGAGGCCGTGGCCGGGCGATCGTTGTAGGACGAGGACATGGCGCCCATCGCGTCGAACAGAACGGAGAGCGTCCAGTCGAGCTCCTCGCAGCCGCCCGCGAAGACGACGTCCTGCTTGCCCCACTGGATTTGCTCGTAAGCCGCCCCGATGCAGTGGTTCGACGTCGCGCAGGCCGAGGAGATCGAATAGTTCACGCCCTTGATCTTGAACCAGGTCGCGAGCGTGGCCGACGCCGTGGAAGACATCGCCTTGGGCACCGCGAACGGGCCCACGCGCTTGGGGCCCTTGTCGCGGGCGATGTCGGCCGCTTCCACGATGGAGCGCGCGGACGGGCCGCCCGAACCCATGATGATGCCGGTGCGGTCGTTGGAGACCTCGTTCTCCTCGAGCCCCGAATCGCGGATGGCCTGTTCCATCGCGACATGGTTCCACGCGGTTCCGACCGCATGGAAACGCATCGCGCGGCGGTCGACGACCTCGGTGGGGTCGAGCGTCGGTGCGCCGTGGACCTGACAGCGGAAGCCGAGCTCGGCATATTTCTCAGCCGTCACGATTCCCGAACGGGCCTCGCGCAGCGACGCAAGGACTTCCTGCGTGTTGTTGCCGATGGACGAGACGATGCCCATCCCGGTGACGACGACGCGCCTCATGGTGCGTACTCCCGACTGACGGCGGACGCCCCCCGGACCGTCCGCTCATGGTCTTCCACGGACCGGCCCCGAGGCCGATCGAACTCTCAGGACTTGAAAAGTCCCACGCGCAGGTCGTTCGCCTCGTAGATGCGGCGACCGTCGGCCTCCAGCCAGCCGTCGGCGATGCCGAGCACCAGCTTCGAGCGGAACACGCGCTTCAGATCCACGCCGTAGACCACCTTTTTGACGGTCGGCAGGACCTGATCGCTGAACTTCACCTCGCCCACGCCCAGCGCGCGGCCGCGGCCTTCCGCGCCGAGCCAGCCGAGATAGAAGCCGGTGAGCTGCCACAGGGCATCGAGGCCGAGGCAGCCCGGCATCACCGGGTCGCCCTGAAAGTGGCAGGGGAAGAACCACAGATCCGGCTTGATGGCGAATTCGGCGCGGATGAAGCCCTTGCCGTGCGGCCCCCCAGTCTCGGAGATTTCCGCGATCCGGTCGAACATCAACATCGGCGGAAGCGGGAGTTGCGCATTGCCCGGCCCGAACAGCTCGCCGCGTCCGCAGGCCAGGAGATCCTCGTATTCGTAGCTCGACCGCTTTTCCATTGGCCCTTAGGGCTCCGTCTCTACTCAGAATCGACGCGCCGGCGGGCGCATGCGGGCGAGTTGGTAGCACACGGCCCCGCGTATCGAAAGCCGGCAGCATGACGGGAGGGCGGCGCTGTTGCGGGAGGCCTCCGGGCTTCCTATGATAAGGCCTCGATGACGATCTCCCGACCGGACCGCATGGCGACCCTTCCGACCGTTCCCGCAGCGCTTCAGGCTGCCGACCCCGCCCGCAGCACGGGCCGCAACGGATGCCCCGTGCATGACCTGCGCGTGCGCCTGCGGACGGCCGGGCTGCGCCCGACCCGCCAGCGCGTCGGCCTCGGCTGGCTGCTCTTCGCCAAGGGCGATCGGCACGTGACGGCCGAGATGCTGTTCGAGGAAGCCGGCCGGGCGCGCGTGCCCGTGTCGCTGGCGACCGTCTACAACACGCTGCATCAATTCACGGAAGCCGGTCTTCTGCGCGAGGTCGCGGTCGACGGCGCCAAGACCTATTTCGACACCAATACCGGCAATCACCATCACTTCTTCGTCGAGGGCGACAATGCGCTCGTCGACATCGAAGGGCCGGCGGTGGAAATCGGCACGCTGCCGGAGCCGCCCGAAGGCATGGAGATCGCGCGCGTCGACGTGATCGTCCGCCTGCGCCGCAAGACCTCGGCCTGAGGGCCGAGCCTCTTCGTCAGTCGATCTTTTCGCCGGGATAGGCGCCCCACAGGCGGTCCTGACGGATCCAGCCGTCGTAACCCTCGCCCGTCAGACGGCACCAATTGCCGTCGCAGCGCTTGATCGTGGCCAGCACGCCCGATTGCAGCTGCGCGGCGAGCCCGCTTTCCTCCGCGGCCTTCGCGAAGATCGGCTGAGCCTCGTTGCGGGCCCAGGGCGAGACGAGGGCGGTGCGGCGGCCCGAAAGAAGGCTGTGGAGGACCCAGCCTTCGGTGCCTTCCGAGTCGCGGATGCGCCGCCAGATCTCGAATTCGGCCGTGATTTCGACCGGGAGGCCCGCCCGCTGGAAGATCCAGGTCGTGCGATGATCCTTGCTGGGGCCTTCGCGCAGATTGACGCGATCGGATTTGAGGCTCGCGAAGCGCGGAAGCGGCAGGCCGGTGGCCGTGCCCTTGCCGAGTTCGTCGGCCGCCTGCGCCGTTCCCGCCAGAAGCAGGCCGAAGAGCGCCGCGATGCAGGAAAACACACCCTTTCGGCCCAAGACCGTCCGCCTCCATGATGCTTTCGGACCACGGTCCGGGCCGTTGTGTTTCTCGGAACCGCTCGTTATGGAGGATTCCGAAGGTCGGCTCGACGAGGTGCGATCCTGCAGTTCTTCGCCGCCCGGGGTTAACGATGAATGAATCCCGTGGTCGCTTCGGGCGTCGACGGGTCAGCGGGGAGCCGACATGCCGAAGAAGAAGCCCGTCGTCGTCGTCACGCGGCGCCTCCCCGACGCGGTCGAAACCCGCATGCGGGAGCTGTTCGACACCCGCCTCAATGTCGACGACAGTCCCATGACCGCGGCCGAGCTTGTGGAAGCGGTGAAGACCGCCGACGTGCTGGTCCCCACCGTCACCGACCGGATCGACGCATCGGTGCTCGCTCAGGCGGGCGAGAACCTTCGGCTGATCGCCAATTTCGGCAACGGCGTCGACAATATCGACGTGCAGACCGCGCTGTCGCGCGGCATCACCGTCACCAACACGCCCGGCGTGCTGACGGAAGATACGGCCGACATGACCATGGCGCTGATCCTCGCCGTCGCCCGCCGCATCGCGGAAGGCGCGCGGGTGATCCCGGACGAGGCTTGGAACGGCTGGTCTCCGACCTGGATGCTCGGCCACCGCATCACCGGCAAGCGGCTCGGCATCGTCGGCATGGGCCGAATCGGGCAGGCGCTCGCCAAGCGCGCCCGCGCCTTCGGCCTGCAGGTGCACTATCACAACCGCCGCCGCGTCCCGACCGCGATCGAGGAGCAATTGGAAGCGACCTATTGGGACTCGCTCGACCAGATGCTCGCCCGCATGGACATCGTGTCGGTGAACTGCCCGCACACGCCCGCGACCTATCACCTTTTGTCGGCGCGGCGGCTGAAGCTCTTGAAGCCCGACGCGATCGTCGTGAACACCGCCCGCGGCGAGATCATCGACGAGACGGCCCTGACGCGGATGCTGGAAAACGACGAGATCGCGGGCGCAGGCCTCGACGTGTTCGAGCACGAGCCCGCCGTCTCGCCGCGGATGCTCAAGCTCGCGCGCAAGAACAAGGTCGTCGTGCTGCCGCATATGGGCTCGGCCACGATCGAAGGCCGCAACGACATGGGCGAGAAGGTCATCGTCAACATCAAGACCTTCATGGACGGCCATCGTCCGCCGGATCGCGTGCTCCCCTCGATGCTCTGAAACGCAAAAGGGCGGCCGAGAGGCCGCCCTTTTGCGTTTTCCGCATCCCGGCTCGATCAGAGCCCTTCGAACAGCGCGGTCGAGAGATAGCGCTCGGCGAAGGAGGGGATGATGATGACGATGGTCTTGCCCGCCATCTCGGGGCGGCGCCCCACCTCGACGGCGGCCGTCACGGCGGCGCCGGCCGAGATGCCGGTCGGGATGCCTTCGACGCGCGCGAGCTTGCGGGCCGTTTCGAAGGCCGACTGATTGCCGACGGTCACGACCTCGTCGATCACGCTGCGGTCGAGCACGTCGGGCACGAAGCCCGCGCCGATGCCCTGGATCTTGTGCGGCCCTGGCGCGCCGCCCGAAAGAACCGGCGAGTCCTCGGGCTCGACGGCCACGATGCGGACGCCCGGACGACGGGCCTTGAGCACCTGCCCGACGCCCGTGATGGTGCCGCCGGTGCCGACGCCGGACACGAGGACGTCGACCTCGCCCTTGGTGTCGTTCCAGATTTCCTCGGCCGTGGTGCGGCGGTGGATGTCCGGGTTGGCGGGGTTCTTGAACTGCTGCGGGATGATCGCGCCGGGGATCGAGGCCTTCAGTTCCTCGGCGCGCGCGATCGCGCCCTTCATGCCCATCGCCGCGGGGGTGAGTTCGAGTTCGGCGCCGAGCAGCGCGAGCATCTTGCGCCGTTCGATCGACATCGAGTCCGGCATCACGAGGATGAGCCGGTAGCCGCGCTCGGCGGCGACGAAGGCCAGCGCGATGCCGGTATTTCCGGAGGTCGGCTCGATGAGCGTGCCGCCCGGCTTCAGAAGCCCGTCGTCTTCCAGCGCGTCGATCATCGCCGCGCCGATGCGGTCCTTCACGCTGGCGATCGGATTGAAGAATTCGAGCTTCGCGACGAGCTTCGCCTGGACGCCGAGCTGTTCGGCGAGACGGTCGAGGCGAACCAAAGGCGTGTCGCCGATCGTTTCCGTGATGGAGGAATAGATGCGCCCGCGACCCGGAACGCGGTCCGGTGCGGCGTCGTTCTTTCTGGCGGCTGCGGTCATGGCGTGTCCTCCGATCGATGGAGGACATCGTCGCCTATTTCACATCCTATGTCGATATAAAAATAAATAATACAATTTAGATTGTAAAATCTGCCGTCTCAGGAATGCGGACGGCGTTCATCTCGGCGGCCTGGCGGCAGAGATCCTCGACGGTCACTGCGTCGAGCTTTTCGAGGAAGGAGCGTCCGGCGCGTTCCACGGTCGGCCCGATCACGTCGCTGACGAGGGCAGAGACGGGCACCGGGGGCATCGAGTCCTCGCCCGTGGAATTCATGGCCGCACGGACGATGTCGCCGGCGGTGATGCGGCGGCGTTCCTTGGCCAGCTCATAGCCGCCGCGCGGACCGCGGACGCCCTTCAGGATGCCGCAGCGCACGAGCGCCTGCAGCATGGTTTCGAGATGCCGGGGCGGCAGATCGTGCCGCGAGGCGAGGCTTTTGGCGGCCACGGGATTGGGCCGCGCATGCAGAGCGATGTCCACCACGGCGGCGATCGCGAGGAGACTGCGTCGGGAGAGAAGGATCATGGGAACTCCGGCGAAGGCTCAGCCCGTCGAACCGAAACCTCCGGCGCCGCGCGCGGTCGATTCCAATTCGTGCTTCTCGACGAACATGCCCCGCGTGACCGGGGCGATCACGAGCTGCGCGATACGCATCCCGCGGGAGACGATGTAGGGCGCCTCTCCGTGGTTGACCAGAATCACGGCCACTTCGCCACGGTAATCGCTGTCGACCGTGCCCGGCGCATTGAGGACCGTGACGCCAAACTTGATCGCGAGGCCCGAACGGGGACGGACCTGCGCCTCGTAGCCCGCGGGCAGTTCGATGGCGAGGCCCGTGGGGACGAGCGCCCGCCCGCCCGGCGCCAACACGACGGGCGCGTCTTCGGGCACCGCGGCCGTGAGGTCCATGCCGGCGGCGCCCGCGGTTTCGTAACGCGGCTCCGGAAGGCCGGCCCCGTGCGGCAGGCGACGCAGTCCGATCGCGACCGTCATGTCCACATCCCCTCGGGCAGCGCGGCCGCGATCCGCGCGACGAGCCGCTCGGCCACCTGTGCCTTGTCCATCGTCGGCCAGGATTCGACGCCCGCGGCCGTGACGAGATGAACCGTGTTGCGGTCGCCGCCCATCACGCCGTCTTCCGGGCTCACATCGTTGGCCACGATCCAGTCGCAGCCTTTTTTGGCGAGCTTCGACCGGGCGTGGTCGAGCACCTTTTCGGTCTCTGCCGCGAAGCCGACGACCAGCGGCGGACGACCTTCCCGCAGACGCGAGACGGTGGCGAGGATGTCGGGGTTCTCGGCGAGCGCCAGCGGCGCCGGCGCGTCGCCCGTCTTCTTGATCTTTTCGGCGCCTTCCTGCGCGGCGCGCCAGTCGGCCACCGCGGCGCAGAAGATCGCGGCGTCGGCGGGCAGGGCGCGTTCCACCGCCGCCAGCATGTCCCGCGCCGTCTCGATGCGGACCACGCGGACTCCTTTGGGGTCGGGCAGCGCGACGGGACCGGAGACGAGGGTCACGTCGGCGCCGGCGGCCGCCGCCGCGGCCGCGATGGCGTAGCCCTGCTTGCCGGACGAGCGATTGGCGATGTAGCGGACCGGATCGATCGGCTCATGCGTCGGGCCCGCCGTCACGAGGACGCGTTTGCCGGCGAGTGGCCGGCCTGCGGGCGCGTCGAGCGCACGCTCGATCGCATCGGCGATCGCGGCGGGTTCCGCCATGCGGCCGGGACCGAATTCGCCGCAGGCCATCTCGCCCTCGTCGGGACCGACGAAGGCCGCGCCGTCCTGCTTCAGCCGCGCGACATTGCGCTGCGTCGCCGGGTGCAGCCACATGCGCACGTTCATCGCCGGCGCATAGAGCACGTCCTTGTCGGTCGCGAGCAGGGCGGTGGAGGCGAGGTCGCCGGCGAGACCGTTCGCGGCCTTCGCCATGAGATCGGCCGTCGCCGGCGCGACCACCACGAGGTCGGCCGCGCGCGACAATTCGATATGACCCATCTCGGCTTCGTCGGTCAGCGAGAAGAGATCGCCGTAGACCTTGTCGCCGGAAAGGCTCGACAGCGACAAGGGCGTGACGAACTGCTCGCCCGCCTTGGTGAGGATGCAGCGCACGCTGCCGCCGCGCTTGCGGATCTCGCGGACGAGTTCGAGGCTCTTGTAGGCGGCGATGCCGCCGCCGACGATCAGCAGGATCCGTTTGTCCGCGAGCATGGCGAGCCCCCTCGACCTCTATTCCCGCGAGGTCGCGTGAAATTCTGTAACACGCCCGTGTTCAGGGCTGAAGGTGCAGGGCGATCCAGCCGAGCAGGCCCGCGATGAGCCAGAGCGCCACGGTGCTCCAGCGCCGGCCCCGGGCCTCGGCGCGGCCGATGGCCGCCGCGCTGCGCGGATCGAGCAGGAAGCCCTCGCGCGTCGCGGCTTCGAGCCGCGCGGCGACCGTGTCGGCCTTGGCCGCGAGCCCCGGCAGCGTGCCGAGAATGCCCGCGAGCGACAACGCGCCGCGGCCCGCCTCCTCGATGCGCCCCACCGGCCCGAGATTGCGCTCGATCCATTCGCGGACAACGGGTTCCGCGGTCGACCACATGTCGAGATGCGGGTCGAGCGAACGGCCGACGCCTTCGACGACGACCATCGTCTTCTGCAGCATCACGAGTTCCGTGCGCGTCTGCATGTCGAACAGGCCGGTGACCTCGAACAGCAGGGTCAAGAGCTTGGCCATCGAGATCTCGTCGGCCCGGCGGTTGTGGATCGGCTCGCCGATCGCCCGGATCGCCTGCGCGAATTCGTCGATCGAATGATTGCCCGGCACGTAGCCCGCCTCGAAATGAACTTCGGCGACGCGGCGATAATTGCGGGTGATGAAGCCGAGCAGGATTTCGGCGAGGAACCGACGTTCCTTGGGGCCCTGCCGACCCATGATGCCGAAATCGACCGCGCAGAGAAGGCCGTCGCGATCGACGAACAGGTTCCCCGGATGCATGTCGGCATGGAAGAAGCCGTCGCGCAGCGCATGGCGCAGGAAGTTCTGGATCACCGATCGGCCGAGCGCCACCCGGTCATGGCCCGCGGCCTCGATCGCGGCGATGTCGTTGAGCGGGATCCCGTCGATCCATTCGAGCGTGAGGACCTCGCGGCCCGTCCGGTCCCAATCGACCTGAGGCACGCGGAAATCCGCGTCGTCGCGGGTGTTCTCGCCCATCTCGGACAGGGCGGCCGCTTCGAGCCGGAGATCCATCTCCATGGTCACGGAGCGCGCCAACGTCTCGACCACCTCGACGAAGCGGAGACGGCGCGCCTCGGTCGAAAGGCTTTCGAGCGTCCGGGCGGCGAAGGCCATGGCCGTGAGGTCGCGGCGGAAGCGGGCGCGGATGCCGGGCCGCAGCACCTTCACCGCGACGTTGCGCCCGTCGGGCGTCGTCGCGCGATGGACCTGCGCGATGGAAGCCGCCGCCACGGGCTCGCCGAATTCCGTGAAGATCTCGGACAGCGGTCGCTCGAAGCTCTGCTCGAGCGTCGCCACCGCCGCGGCCCGCGGGAAGGCGGGAAGCCGGTCCTGCAGGCGTTCGAGGTCGCGCGCCACGCGCACGCCCACGACGTCCGGCCGGGTCGCGAGGAACTGGCCGAATTTGATGTAGCTCGGTCCGAGACGCGTCAGCGCGGCGGCCAGCGCCTCGCCGCCGTCGCCGATGCCGCGTTTTTCGAGAACGAGCCGAACGAGCCGGATCAACGTCGCGACGGCGGGCGGAAGATCGGCGGGCGCCGCGAGCTTGAGGGCGCCTTCACGCGCGAGCACGAATCCGACGCGGGCGAGGCGGAAAAGGGACGAGAAGGAATAAGGCACGCGATCCGCCGTCCGCTCAGAGCTTCCAACCGGAATGGAGGCGCACGATCCCGCCGGTCATCGGGCGATGGGTCACGCGGCGGAAGCCCGCATCCTCGATCATCGCCGCGAAGGTCGCGGGCGTCGGGAATTTGCGGATCGACTCCACGAGATAGCGATAGGGCTCTGCATCGCCCGCGACCGCCTTGCCCATCAGCGGGACGACGTTGAAGGAATAGGCGTCGTAGACCGCGTCGAAGACGGGAACGTCGGGCTGCGCGAATTCGAGCACCAGGATCCGCCCGCCCCGCTTGAGCACGCGATGCGCTTCCGCGAGCGCGAGTTCGATGCGCGGCACGTTCCGGATGCCGAAGGCGATCGTGTAGGCGTCGAAGGTCGCGTCGGGCAGCGGCAGGCTCTCGGCATTGCCCTGCACGAACTCGATCCGCTCGCGGAACGCCGCCGGGGTACGGTCGCGGCCGACCGCGAGCATGTCGCCGTTGATGTCGAGCACCGTCGCATCGGCCTGCGGGCCTGCGGCTTCGAGCACGCGGAAGGCGATGTCGCCCGTGCCGCCCGCGACGTCGAGAAGCCGGAAGGGCCGGGTCTTGGGCGGACGCAGCGCGGAGACCATCGCGTTCTTCCACACGCGATGCAGCCCCGCGGACATGACGTCGTTCATCACGTCGTAGCGCTTCGCGACCTTGTGGAACACGTCGTCGACGAGGTCCTGCTTTTCATCGAGCCGCACGGTCGAGAAGCCGAAATGGGTCTCGTCCATGGTCTCGTTCTCGCGCCGCCGTCCGCTTCGCATGCCTCACCTTCCGCGCCGATGCGGCCGGACCATAGCGTGCGCCGCCGCAAACCGCTATGTCCGGCGGGTCTTCCGTTTCAGGACGCGCGCATGCCGGAGCTGCCCGAAGTCGAAACCGTCCGACGCGGCCTCGAGCCCGCGATGACCGGCGCCGTTCTGGACCGCGTGGAGCAGCGCCGGAAGGATCTGCGCTTCGCCTTTCCTGAACGCTTCGCCGAGCGGCTTCAGGGACGGCGCGTCACCGCGCTCGGCCGCCGCGCGAAATATCTGCTGGCCGATCTCGATTCGGGCGAGGTGCTCGTCATGCATCTGGGCATGACGGGGCGTTTCACGGTGGAGCGCCCCGGCGATGCGCCCTCGGCCCCCGGCGATTTCCATCACGCGGCGGGCGGCAACGCCGTGCATGACCACGTCGTGTTCCATCTCTCGAACGGCTTCCGCATCACCTACAACGACGCCCGCCGCTTCGGCTTCATGGCGCTCGTCGAACGCGCCGGCCTCGAAGAGCATCCGCTGTTCCGCCATGTCGGGATCGAACCGCTCGGCAACGCGCTGGACGGGGCGACGCTCGCGCGGCTCTTCGCCGGGCGGAGCGCTCCGCTGAAGGCCGCCCTGCTCGATCAGCGGCTCGTGGCGGGCCTCGGCAATATCTATGTCTGCGAAGCCCTGCATCGTGCCGGGCTCTCGCCGAGCAGGGCCGCGGGCACGCTCGCGCGCAAGGACGGCGGGCCGACGGCGCGGGCGGAGCGGCTCGCGACCGTCATCCGAGACGTGTTGGAGGAAGCGGTCGCTGCGGGCGGCTCGACGCTGCGCGACTATGTCCATACCGACGGCTCGCTCGGCTATTTTCAGCATGCCTTCCGCGTCTATGACCGGGAGGGAGAGCCTTGCCCCGCGCCGGGCTGCCGCGGGATCGTCCGACGTCTCGTCCAGTCCGGCCGCTCCACTTTCTTCTGCGGCGTCTGCCAGCGCTGACGGCCCGCCGCGCGTGCATTTCCGCGCAGACGGACCCGACGAGAGGCCGTGTTGAACTGGCCTCGCCGCTCCTTTAGCTCTGCTTGGGAAGGAAACCGGGGGAGACACCGATGGCCTATGAGAACATCATCGTCGAGACGCGCGGCCGCGTCGGCTTCATCAAGCTGAATCGTCCGCAGGCGCTGAACGCGCTCTGTGCGCCGCTGATCGCCGAACTTACCGAAGCGCTCGACCGGTTCGAGGCCGACCCCGAGATCGGCTGCATCCTCCTGACTGGATCGGAAAAGGCCTTCGCGGCGGGCGCCGACATCAAGGAGATGAGCGGCCAGTCCTGGCCGTCCACCTATCTGGACGATCTCATCACGCCGTGGGACCGCGTGTCGGTCTGCCGCAAGCCGGTGATCGCCGCTGTGGCGGGCTTCGCGCTCGGCGGCGGCTGCGAACTCGCGATGATGTGCGACTTCATCATCGCCGCGGACACGGCGAAGTTCGGCCAGCCCGAGATCAAGCTCGGTGTCATGCCCGGCGCGGGCGGAACGCAGCGCCTCACGCGCCTCGTCGGCAAGTCGAAGGCGATGGAGATGTGCCTGACCGGCCGCATGATGGATGCGGCGGAAGCGGAACGCGCGGGCCTCGTCTCCCGGATCGTGCCCGCGGCCGACCTCGTGGCGGAAGCGCTGAAGGCCGCCGAGACCATCGCCTCCATGTCGCTGCCCATCACGATGATGACCAAGGAAAGCGTGAACCGCTCCTACGAGACGACGCTGGCCGAGGGCATCCGCTACGAGCGCCGCGTGTTCCAGGCGATGTTCGCCGTGGCGGACCGCAAGGAAGGCATGACGGCCTTCGTGGAGAAGCGGAAGCCCGACTTCAAGCATCGCTGATGGAGTTCGGGATCGAGATCTTCTTCTGGCTCGCGGCGGCGGCGCTCGTCGCGGGCTGCGTCGACGCCGTTGCGGGCGGGGGCGGTCTGATCACCGTCCCGGCCATGCTGCTGGCGGGGTTCGATCCGGCGACCGCGGTCGCCACCAACAAGCTGCAGAGCACCTTCGGCAGCGGCTCCGCCACCTTGGCCTTCGCGCGGGCGGGCCGCATCGACTGGCGCAGCGCCTTGCCCTTCGCGGCTTCCGGCGCCGCGGCCTCGGTGCTCGGAGCCGTCTGCGTTCAGCGGCTGCCGAACGACGTGCTTCTGGGCGTCGTGCCCTTCCTGCTGGCGGGAGCGGCCCTCTATTTCGGCCTGTCGCCCGGCCTTTCGGACGCGAACGCGAAACGGCGGATCACGCCGCTCGCCTTCGGGCTCTTCTTCGTGCCCCTCGTGGGGTTCTATGACGGCTTCTTCGGCCCGGGCACGGGCTCATTCTACATGGCGGGCGGCGTCGCGCTGCTCGGCCTCGCGGTCGTGCCCGCCACGGCGCAGACCAAGCTCCTCAATTTCGCGAGCAATGCGGCGGCCCTCGTCTTCTTCATCGGCAACGACGCGGTGATCTGGCCGATCGGTCTGTCGATGGGCCTCTTCGCATGGACGGGCGCTCAGATCGGCTCGCGTCTCGCCATGCGCCACGGAGCCCGCCTGATCCGCCCCGCGCTGGTGGTGATGTGCTGCCTTGCCGCGCTCCGGATCCTGCTCGACGGCGCCAATCCGGTGAGGCGTTTCGTCGAAGGACTCTTTTGATTGACGGTCTCGGGCGGGACCGCTATAAGCCCGGCCTCATGATCGGCCGCGCCCGAAAGGGTGGTGCCCGACCCTCTCAATTCCAGAACGTACGCCGAAGGCCTGCAGGGCCCGCTCCGGCGTGACGGGGACAACGATGGCGAATACGACCTCCGCCAAGAAGGCGACCCGCAAGATCGAACGGCGTACGGCCGTCAACCGCGCCCGCCGCTCGCGCATGCGCACCTTCGTGAAGAAGGTCGAGGCCGCGATCCGCGAGGGCGACGCCGCCGGCGCGGCCGCCGCGCTGCAGGCCGCCGCCCCGGTGCTGATGCGGGCCGCGCAGAAGGGCGTGGTTCACAAGAACACCGCTTCCCGCAAGGTTTCGCGCCTCACCCGCGCCGTGAAGGCCCTCGGCGCCTGACAGGCGCAAGCCCGACACAACCTGCGCGTGGATTTTCGAGCCCGACGGTTCCGACCGTCGGGCTTTTTCGTGTCCGCTCAACCGCTGCGTGTGGCCCGGATTGCACCCGACCTGCGACGAAAAAATTACAAGCTCGGGGCTTGACTCCATAAGGGCGCAGGACGCCTGTGCCGACCGCTCTGTCGACCGTAAGCTGCGCAGATATTTCTAAGTATTATCATCAACTTAAGGGGTAAGGCCCATATCCGGGCCGGACGGCCTGCGCGGCGGCCCTGCGGGGGACGAGTCAAGGCGTTTTTTTTGAGAAAATTTTGCGGCACAGCCCGAGTAAAGAAATCGTGAATTTCCCCAACGCCTTGCACGCCTGAGTTACGGACGGCTTCTCGGGAAGAGGGCCTCCTGAGGCTTCCGCGGCCCGACTCCGCGTTGCCTCTGCCGGGGGGGCTGTGTAAGGTCCGGACGTCGCGGGGCTCGCCCCCGAGATGCCACCAGACAATCGCACGTGCGATGCTCCCAGCAATGGAGCACGAACAGTCATGCACTCGTAGAGTGCAGGGAACGCGATCGTTCGGCCGGCGACAATTCTTGAAACGACCGCGCCGTCCTGCGTCGGTAGACGGTCGAGACAGAAGACGTGAAGAGGGCGATTTCTTTCGTTGTCTTTCGCGCGGACTGCATGGGCTGAAGGGGAATTGATGATGACCGGACCTATGGCTTGGCGATATAGGCCTCCTTGCGAGGATCGGCCCGGGTCCGCCCTTTTCGGTCTCGCCGGATCCGCGCTCGGTTCCTGACGGCTCGCCGCCGTATCCCCCGCGGTCTCCCTTTCCGGAGACCGGACCCGTCAGTTCTTCTCGCGAGTTCTTTCCGATGTTCCAGTCTTCCAACGCCGAGGACGTGCCCCCGTCCGCGTCCCCGCAGGTTTCGGCCGCCGAATGGTCCGAAGCCTGGGATCGGGTCCGACGCCGTCTGCGCGCCGAACTCGGCGAAGACGTCTATTCGAGCTGGTTCGGTCGCCTCGATCTCGTCGCGGTCGCCGATGCGACGGCCCATCTGTCCGTGCCGACCCGGTTCCTGAAGAGCTGGATCCAGTCCCATTATATCGACCGCGTCCGTCAGCTCGTCGCAGACGAGTTCTCGGGCGTGACCCAGATCACGTTGGCGGTGCGCGGCGCCGCGCAGAGGGCGCCCGTGCGGTCCGTCGCCGCTCAGCCCGACGCTTCGCCTTCGATGCCCGCGGCGGCCAAGGCGTCCACCGACCGCATGCCGACCGAGCGCGGTCCCGCGGCCGAGGCCGACGGCATCACCGGCTCGCCGCTCGATCGCCGGCTGACCTTCTCGACCTTCCTTCTCGGCCGTTCGAACGCGCTCGCCCATGCGGCCGCCGAACGCGTCGCCCGCATCGAGCCGGGCGCGGCGCCGCTTTATAATCCTCTCTATGTCCATGCGGCCGTGGGCCTCGGCAAGACGCATCTGCTGCATGCGATCGGTCATGAAGTGACCGCGGCGGGGCGGCGCGCGATCTATCTGACCGCCGACCGATTCATGTACGATTTCGTCTCGGCGCTGAAATCGCAGAACGCGCTCGCCTTCAAAGAGCGTCTGCGCGGCATCGACCTTCTCGTGATCGATGACGTGCAGTTCCTGCAGGGCAAGTCGATCCAGCAGGAGTTCTGCCACACGATCAATGCGCTCGTGGATGCCGGCCGTCAGGTCGTCGTCGCGGCCGATCGTCCGCCGGCGGATCTCGAAAGCCTCGACGAGCGCGTGCGTTCGCGCCTTGCGGGCGGTCTCGTGGTGGAGATGGGCGCGCTCGACGAAGCGCTCCGCATCAAGATCCTCGAAGCCCGCATCGAGGCGGCGCGCACCCATCAGCCCTCCTTCGAGGTGAATCCCACGGTCGTCGCGCATGTCGCCAAGATCATCACGACGAACGGGCGCGATCTCGACGGCGCGGTGAACCGGCTTCTCGCCCATACGACGCTGACGGGCGGCCCGCTGACGGTCGAGGCGGCGGAGGTCGCGATCCGCGATCTCGTCCGCTCGCGCGAGCCCAAAAAGGTCAAGATCGAGGACATCCAGAAGCTCGTGGCGACGCATTACAACGTCAGCCGGGCCGACATTCTCTCCTCGCGGCGTTCCGCGGGCGTGGTGAAGCCGCGGCAGGTCGCGATGTATCTGTCCAAGGTCCTCACGCTGCGCTCCCTGCCGGAGATCGGCCGCCGCTTCGGCGGGCGCGATCACACGACGGTGCTGCATGCGGTGCGCAAGATCGAGGCTTCCGCCACGGCGGATCTCGCGTTGCGCGAGGACATCGAACTCCTCAAGCGCATGTTGCAGGACTGAGCGGTCCCGCTCAGGCTTTCCTGTGGATCGGCGGGGCGGCGTCGTTGCGGCGCAACCGTCGCCCTTGCGCTCCGTCGGGCGGCTTGCCAATCTGCCCGCCCCTCGGTCCGTCGGCATCCGCCGCGGGCCTTCCCGTCCCTCGTATCGTCGCAGGATCGGAATGAAGGTCACAGTCGAACGCGCGGCCCTGCTGAAGTCCCTCGGCCATGTCCATCGGGTCGTGGAGCGTCGGAACACGATTCCGATCCTCTCCAACGCTCTTCTGCGGGCGGAGGGCGGCACGCTGCGCCTCAAGGCCACGGACCTCGATCTCGAAGTCACCGAGACCCTCGGCGCCGACGTCGATCAGGCGGGCGCCACGACGGTTCCGGCGCACACGCTCTACGACATCGTCCGCAAGCTGCCCGACGGCGCGCAGGTCTCGCTCGAGACGACCGGCGAGACGGGCACGATGACGATCCGGTCGGGCCGTTCGCGCTTCACGCTGCAGACGCTGCCCGACACCGATTTCCCCGATCTCGCGGCGGGCGAGATGGCGCATGTCTTCGCCGTTCCGGCCGCCGAATTGCGGCGTCTGATCGAGAAGGCTCAGTTCGCGATCTCCACCGAGGAGACGCGCTATTATCTGAACGGCATCTATCTCCACACGATCGATGTGAATGGCGCCACCAAGCTGCGCGCCGTCGCGACGGACGGCCACCGCCTCGCCCGCGTCGAGACGGACGCCCCCGCGGGCGCGGTCGGCATGCCCGGCGTGATCGTGCCGCGCAAGGCGGTCTCCGAGATCCTGAAGCTCGTCGAATCCGCGGGAGAAGAGGTCGGCATCGAACTCTCCGCTTCCAAGGTCCGGCTCACGCTCGGCCCGGTCGTCCTGACCTCGAAGCTGATCGACGGCACCTTCCCGGATTATCAGCGCGTCATCCCGACCGGGAACGACAAGCAGCTGGTGGTGGACCGCGCCGAATTCGCGGCTGCCGTCGACCGCGTGTCGACCATCTCGTCCGAACGCGGCCGTGCGGTGAAGCTCGCCCTCGGCGATCGTCGTCTGGTGCTGTCGGTCACGAACCCGGATTCGGGCTCGGCGACGGAAGAGATCGAGGTCGATTACGACGCCTCGCCCATCGAGATCGGCTTCAACGCGCGGTATCTGCTCGACATCGCGGCGCAGCTCGACAACGATACCGCCGTCTTCCGGCTGGCCGATCCCGGATCGCCCACGCTCATTCAGGACAGCGAGAGCGCGGGCGCCCTTTATGTCCTGATGCCGATGCGCGTCTGAGGACGGGGCTTCACGGCGGCCGTCGACACCCGCTCGACGCCGCGCTAAGCCCTGCGCATGACCACGGGTAATACGGGCGCCGGCGTCAGGCGCCTGATCCTGTCCGATTTCCGCTCCTATCCCGGCCTCGACCTCGCGGTCGGGGGGCGCCTCGTCGCGCTCGTCGGCGAGAACGGCGCAGGCAAGACGAATATTCTCGAAGCGCTGTCGCTGTTCACGCCCGGCCGAGGCCTGCGGCGGGCCGATCTCGGCGATATGGCGCGCGAGGGAGGCCCCGGCGGTTTCGCCGTGTCTTTGACGCTCCAGGGCGAATTCGACGACGTGAGGCTCGGCACCGGACTCGAGCCCGCGGCACCGGGCGAGAACCCGCAAAGACGCTTCCGCCTGGACGGCGAACCCGCGGGCTCGCCCGCCGCCTTCGCCGATCATCTGCGCGTCGTATGGCTCACGCCCGCCTTCGACGGCCTCTTTTCGGGGCCGGCGGGCGACCGGCGACGCTTTCTCGATCGGCTCGTGCTCGCGGTCGATCCGGAGCACGGGGCGCGGGTCAATGCGCTCGAGCGCGCCCTGCGCTCCCGCAACCGCCTGCTCGAAGACGAACGCTCCGATCCCGCCTGGCTCGACGCGGTCGAGCGCGAGGCGGCGGAGACCGGTACGGCGGTAGCGGCGGCCCGGCTCGAAACGGCGGGCCGGCTCGCCGCGCTGATCGCCGCCGCGCGCGACGACGCCTCGCCCTTCCCTTGGGCCGATATGGTGCTCGAAGGCGTGCTGGAAGCCGAACTCGCCACGCGGCCCGCCGTCGACGTCGAGGACTTCTATCGCGGGCTCCTGCGCGAGAATCGCGGTCGCGACCGGGCGGCGGGCCGAACGCTGATCGGGCCGCAGGCCTCCGATCTCGTCGTGCGCCACGGGCCGAAGGGCGTGCCTGCGGAACGCGCCTCCACGGGCGAGCAGAAGGCGCTGCTGATTGGGTTGGTTCTGGCCCATGCCAAGCTCGTGGCGGCGATGAGCGGGTTGAAGCCGCTGGTGCTGCTCGACGAGATCGCGGCCCATCTCGACCCTCGCCGTCGCGCGGCCTTGTTCGCCGATCTCGCCGCCTTGGGCTCTCAGGTCTGGATGACGGGCGCGGACCGCGCGGCCTTTCTCGATCTGCCGCCGGAATCCGAGGTCTTCGAGGTGACGCCGGGGCGGGTTTCGGCTATCCTTCCGTCGACCTGATCGATCCTCGCCGCGGTGCGGGGAAGCCTTATCCCCGACAATCGGACGCGACCGGCGGGACGGGTGCGGACCGGCCGTGAAAAAGCCCGGTCCGGCGGTTATATTCAGCAAACGAATCAACGAGTTCGGAAGCGAGCGAGACATGGCCGAAGCCGCCCGCAGCGATGCGCCCGAGTCCTACGGCGCCGAGTCGATCAAGGTCCTCAAGGGCCTCGACGCGGTGCGCAAGCGTCCGGGCATGTATATCGGCGACACGGACGACGGTTCCGGCCTGCACCACATGGTCTACGAGGTGGTGGACAACGCCATCGACGAGGCGCTGGCGGGCCATGCGGACATCGTCACCGTCACGCTCAATCCGGACGGCTCCGTCACGGTGACTGACAACGGCCGCGGCATCCCGACGGACATCCACCCGGAAGAGGGCGTCTCGGCGGCCGAGGTCATCATGACCCAGCTGCATGCGGGCGGTAAGTTCGACCAGAACTCCTACAAGGTCTCCGGCGGCCTGCACGGCGTGGGCGTGTCGGTGGTCAACGCGCTCTCGACCAAGCTCACGCTGCGCATCTGGCGCGACGGCCTCGAACACGCGATGACCTTCACGCACGGCGATCCCGACGCGCCGCTGGCGGTGATGGGCCCGGCGGACGGCAAGCGCGGCACCGAAGTCACCTTCCTGCCCTCGACCGAGACCTTCACGCAGACCGAATTCGACTATGCGACGCTCGAGCATCGCCTCCGCGAGCTGGCCTTCCTGAATTCCGGCGTCCGCATCGTGCTGACGGATGCGCGCGGCGCCGAGCCGAAGCGCGAGGAAATGCTCTATGACGGCGGCCTCGAGGCCTTCGTCCGTTATCTCGACAAGGCGAAGACGCCGCTGATCGGCGCGCCGCTGATGATGCGTGCGGAGCGCGACGGCATCACCGTCGAGGCCGCGATGTGGTGGAACGACAGCTACCACGAGACGGTGCTGTGCTTCACGAACAACATCCCGCAGCGCGACGGCGGCACCCATCTCGCGGGCTTCCGCGGCGCGCTGACGCGCCACATCACGGGCTATGCCGAAAGCTCAGGCATCACGAAGAAGGAAAAGGTCAATCTGACCGGCGACGACTGCCGCGAAGGCCTGACCTGCGTTCTTTCGGTGAAGGTGCCCGATCCGAAATTCTCCTCCCAGACCAAGGACAAGCTCGTCTCGTCCGAAGTGCGCCCCGTCGTCGAGAACCTCGTCGGCGATGCGCTCGCGACCTGGCTCGAGGAACACCCCTCCGAGGCGCGTGCCGTCGTCGGCAAGGTCGTGGAGGCCGCCGCAGCCCGCGAGGCGGCCCGCAAGGCCCGCGAACTGACCCGGCGCAAGGGCGCGCTCGACATCGCCTCGCTGCCCGGCAAGCTCGCCGACTGTCAGGAACGCGACCCGTCCAAGGCCGAACTCTTCATCGTCGAGGGCGACTCGGCGGGCGGCTCGGCCAAGCAGGGCCGCAATCGCGAATTCCAGGCCGTGCTGCCGCTGCGCGGCAAGATTCTCAACGTGGAACGCGCGCGCTTCGACAAGATGCTGTCCAGCCAGGAGATCGGCACGCTGATCACCGCGCTCGGCACCGGCATCGGCAAGGAAGAGTTCAACGCCGACAAGCTGCGCTACCACAAGATCATCATCATGACGGACGCGGACGTGGACGGCTCCCACATCCGTACGCTGCTGCTGACCTTCTTCTTCCGGCAGATGGCCGAACTCATCGAGCGCGGCCACATCTTCATCGCGCAGCCGCCGCTCTACAAGGTGATGCGCGGCAAGCAGCACCAGTATCTCAAGGACGAGCGCGCGCTCGACGACTACCTGATCGAACAGGGCCTCGACGGCTCTCTGCTGCGTCTCGGCACCGGCGAGGAGCGCGCGGGCCGCGACCTGCAGACGGCGGTGGAAGAAGCGCGCCAGATCCGGACGCTGCTCAACGGCCTGCATTCCCGCTACGACCGGTCCGTCGTCGAACAGGCCGCCATCGCGGGCGTGCTGCGTCCCGTCGCGGATCCGGCCGCCGCGGAAGCGGCGCTCGCGACCGTCGCGGCCCGTCTCGACATGATTTCGGAAGAGACCGAGCGTGGTTGGGAAGGCCATGTCGACAGCGGCAATCTCGTCTTCTCCCGCACGGTGCGCGGCGTGAAGCATGTCGCGACGCTCGACGGTGCGCTGCTCGGCTCCGCCGATGCGCGCAAGATCGACGAACATTCGGCCTCTCTGGGCGAGATCTACGGCCGCTCGGCCACGCTCGTGCGCAAGGGCGAGGAGACGCCGATCCACGGGCCCGTCACGCTGTTCGAGGCGGTGACCGGCGCCGGCCGCAAGGGCGTGAGCCTGCAGCGCTACAAAGGCCTGGGCGAAATGAACCCCGACCAGCTCTGGGAGACGACGCTGGACCGCAATGTCCGCTCGTTGCTGCAGGTGCGGGTGAAGGACCTCGTGGACGCCGAGGACATCTTCACCAAGCTGATGGGCGACGTGGTGGAGCCGCGCCGCGAATTCATCCAGTCGAACGCGCTGAGCGTCGCCAATCTGGACGTCTGATCGGTCCGAAAGGGTCGGAAACGGAAGGCCGCCGCAGGGCGGCCTTCTTCATTCGGCCGCGAGATCGACGGGACGCAGCGGCGCGAGCGCCTCGTTCATGAGATGCGGCGTATGCAGACCGGGCGAGAGCCTGAGGGCGCGCTCGAAATAGTCTTCGAGCTGCGGCCGGAAGGCCGGATGCGCGCAGGTCTCGATGATGCGGCGCGCCCGCTTCTTCGGCGGCAGGCCGCGCAGATCCGCAAGACCCTGCTCGGTCACGATCACCTGCACGTCGTGCTCGGTATGATCGACATGGCTCGCCATCGGCACGATGCAGGAGATGCGGCCGTCCTTGCGGGTCGAAGGCGTCATGAAGATCGACAGGAAGCCGTTGCGCGCGAAATCGCCCGAACCGCCGATCCCGTTCATGATGGCGGTGCCGTTGATGTGGGTCGAATTCACGTTGCCGTAGATGTCGGCCTCGATCAGCCCGTTCATGGCGATGATGCCGAGCCGGCGGACCACCTCCGGGTGGTTGCTGATCTCCTCGGGACGCAGCAGGATCCGGCTTCGATAGAAATCGAGATCGCGCTCGAAGCGCTCGGTCGCCGCGCGGCTCAGCGACAGCGCGGTCGCGGATGCGAAGCTCAGCCGCCCCGCCTCCAGAAGATCCAGCATCCCGTCCTGCAGCACCTCTGTATAGGCGGTCAGTCCGTCGAACGGGCCGTCCAGAAGGCCTGCGAGCACCGCATTGGCGATGTTGCCGACGCCCGACTGCAGGGGAAGCAGATTTTCGGGCAGACGGCCCGCCTTCACCTCGTGAGCGAAGAAGTCGAGGATATGTGCCGCGATCCGCTTCGAGGTGTCGTCGGGCGGCGAGAAGACGTTCTCGCGATCGGGTGCGTCCGTCTCGACGACGGCCGCCACCTTGTCGGGATCGACCCGGAGATAGGGCTCGCCGATCCGGTCTGTCGGCGTGAGGATCGGCACCGGCATGCGGTGCGGCGGCAGGCGGGTGCCGTAATAGACGTCGTGCATGCCTTCCAGCGCGACGCTCTGGCGGGCATTGACCTCGAGGATCACCTTGTCCGCGAGATCGAGCCAGGTCTTGTTGTTGCCGATCGACGTTGCGGGCAGAAGCCGCCCGTCCGGCAGCACCGCCGCGACCTCGATCACCGCGACGTCGAGCTTTCCGAGAAAACCGAACCACGCATATTGCGCGACATGGGACAGATGGATGTCGACATAGTCCATCCGCCCGGCATTGATCCGCTGCCGGCAGACCGGATCCGACTGATAGGGCAGGCGCAGGCCGATCGCGTCGGCTTCCGCAAGCGCCCCGTCGAGATCGGGAGCGGTGGAGGCGCCCGTCCAGAGCCCGATCCGGAACTCCTCGCCACGCGCATGGGCTGCCTTGATGCGGGCGGCCAGAGCCTTCGGGACGGCCTTGGGATAGCCTGCGCCGGTGAAGCCGCTCGTTCCGACATTGGCGCCGGGTGCGATGAGCGCCGCGGCGTCCTCCGCCGACATCACGCGGGAACGGAAAGGAGCGTAAGCGATGCGCGACACGCGGGATCCTCGTCTTCTGACTGCGGCGCGACACTAAGCCGGGAAAGCGGCGCCACAACTGCGACAAATGCTTAGTCCCGGAGCCGTCCCTTCGAATTCCGGACGTGCGGGACGGAAATCAGAGCGCCGATGCGGTCGGTTCTGATCCATGTCATCGCGCCGGTCCCAGGTTCCGGATGAACGATCGGTAAGGAGCCGATCATCGTCGCGGCATGCATGCTGCGGCAGAGTTCGAGCAAGCCGTTCAGACCTGTCGGAAGAAGCGGAAGGACCATCATGACCGCGCGACACGATTTCACGACCCAAGCGCTTCATTGGCTCGTCGCCGTGGCGATCGCCCTTGCCTACGGCCTCGCCCTGTGGCGGGACGAGTTGCCCAAGGGCGATTTCCGGAACGTCGTGACGGGGCTGCACATGTCCGCAGGCGTCCTCGTTCTGGCGCTTTCGGCCGTCCGCATCGCTTGGCGGCCCTTCTCCCGCGCCCTGCCGCCCGTGGACGGCTCGCCGCTGATGCAGGCTCTCGCCAAGGCGGGCCATCTCGCCCTTTACGTCGCGATGCTCGCGGTTCCCGTGGTCGGCATGCTGATGGTCTGGGCCAAGGGCCGTCCCGTTCCGTTTTTCGGCCTCTCGATCCCCGCCCCCTTCGCGATCGGCTCCGGCCTCGCGAAGCCTTTGGAGGAAGTGCATGAGGTGACGGCGAACTTCATGATGATCATGGCCGGTCTCCATGCCGCGGCCGCCATCGGGCACCAGGTCCTGCTGAAGGACGGCACGCTCGCCCGCATGGTCCCCTTCGGCCGGCGCGCCGAACAGGCCTGAAATCTCGGGCGGCGGGGATATTCCGGGTCGGCTTTCGACGGATCCGCTTCACTGGTCGCGCCGGTCGTGAGACCCTATGTGAGCGGTCGTTGCGTCAGGGAGGCTCCCATGCCCGTCACCCGCATTCCCCCGGTTCCCCCGTCGGAGATCACCCCGCGGCAGGTCTGGCTCGACCGCCGCAAGCTCATCGCGGGGATGGCGGGAGCCGCCGCCCTGCCGCTTCTGCCCGGCGCCGCCGCGGCCAAGCCGGTGATCGAGCCGCTCGAAGCGCAGAAGAACCCGGGCTTCGTGCCGTCCGATCCTGCGACCGAGAAGCGGCTCGCGACGACCTACAACAATTTCTACGAGTTCGGGACCGGCAAGGGCGATCCCGTCCGCAATGCGGGCGAGCTCAAGGTCCGGCCGTGGACCGTCGAGATCGTCGGAGAGGTCGCGAAGCCGCGGACCGTCGGCATCGAGGATCTGCTGAAATTCGCCCTCGAGGAGCGCATCTACCGCTTCCGCTGCGTCGAAGCCTGGTCGATGGTCATCCCGTGGGTGGGTTTCGAGTTCAACAAGCTTGCGGCCCTCGTGGAGCCGACGGGCCGGGCCAAATTCGTCCGCTTCACCACCGCGCTCAGGCCCGAGGAGATGAGCGGCATCCGCGCCAATCTTCCGGTGCTCGACTGGCCTTATGTGGAAGGGCTCCGGATCGACGAGGCCATGCATCCGCTGACGCTCGTCACGCTGGGCATGTACGGCGAGACGCTCCCCAACCAGAACGGCGCGCCGGTGCGGCTCGTGGTGCCTTGGAAATACGGATACAAGAGCGCGAAATCGATCGTCCGGATCGAATTTCTCGAAAAGCAGCCCGTCAGCTCGTGGACGAAGGCCGCGATGCATGAATACGGCTTCTATTCGAACGTGAATCCGAACGTCGATCACCCGCGCTGGAGCCAGAAGCGGGAGCGGCTGTTGCCGGCGCTCTTCGCGAGCCGCGAGACGGAAATGTTCAACGGTTACGCGGATCAGGTCGCCTCCCTCTATGCGGGAATGGACCTGCGGGCGAACCATTGAGGGATCGCCTCGCCGGCCTGCCGGCCGGGATCGACCGTGTGCTCGCGCGGCGCGGTGCGCTGTTCGCCGCGAAGCTGATCCTGCTTGCCGCGGGCCTCTGGACCGCGGGGCGCCTCGTCTTCGCGGTGCTCGTCGACCCGATCGCCCTCGGGGCCAATCCGGCCGAGACCATTCTCCGGGAGACCGGCGACGCGACCATCCGCTTCCTTCTGATCGGCCTTGCGGTGACGCCGCTGCGGCGGCTCACCGGCGTCAACGCCCTGATCAAATTCCGCAGGATGCTGGGGCTCTTGGCCTATTTCTACGGCGTCCTGCACCTCGCCTCCTATGTCGGTTTCGACCGGTTCTTCATCTGGGCGGAAATCGTGAAGGACATCGCGAAGCGCCCTTTCATCACGGTCGGCTTCGCCGCCTTTCTGCTGATGACGCCTCTGGCCGTCACCTCGACGCGGGGATGGATCAGGCGGCTCGGCGCAGAGGCGTGGAACCGGCTGCACCGCGTCGTCTACGCCGTCGCGGTGCTCGGCATGGTCCATTATTGGTGGCTGGCGCGGCGCGATCTCCTCACCCCGGCCGTCTACACGGCGCTGGTGGCGATTCTTCTCGCCCTCCGCCTGCTTCCGCGTCGGTCCCGCTCGCCGCTTCGCGTTGACAGGCCCGCGGCTTCCTGATCGGCTTCTCGAAATTCGCGGTGAAGCTCGTGCCTGATGTCCATTCTTTTCTGATTTTGTTCGCCCTGCCCGCGGCGACGGTCGCCGCTCTGGTTTTCGTTCTGATCGAGGATCTGCGGCACTACCGGATCTCCAACCGGATCGTCCTCGTGCTGGTCGCCCTTTTCGTCGTCGACGCCGTGCTGCGCGCGGACGTCCCCGCCGCTGTCGGCAACGTCCTGTTCGGACTGCTGATGTTCGGCTTGCTGCTGATCGCCTATCGCTTCCGGGCGATGGGCGGGGGCGACGTGAAGCTGCTCGGCGCGGCTTTCCTCTCGCTCGGCATGCAGCCCTCGCTGTTCTTCACGCTCGCGATGTCCGTCCTCACCCTGATCTATGCCGCCGGCGCCGAATTCGGTGTTTTTCCGGCGCGGAGCGGTGAGAAGGGGCTCAAGATACCGTTCGGTCCCGCCATCGCGACCGCCTGGATCGCGACGATCTTCATGATTCATGCGCGTTGACTTCGATCGTCTTCGCAGATCGGCTTGCAGTCTCCGGAGGTTACAAACTATTTTGGGCTCATGGCGAACGCACCGGACATCCCGACGGCCTTGGGCGACCGCTACGCGGATGAAGAACTGCTGGAAACCTTCAAGGGCGTTGCCGATCCCGACGATTGGCAGGCGCCGATCAAGGCCGTGATTCCGCTGCGCATGTTCGGCGAGATCGCCACCGCTGTGGAAACCTTTACGGGGACCAAGCTGGAAATCGTCGAGCTGCTTCCCGAACAGATGGTCCGCGTCCGCGCCGACGGCTTCCGGGCTGGGCCCGCGAACAAGTGACCGTCGCCGCCCGCATCCTTCCGGCCTGCGTCGGCGCCCTGTTCTTCTGCATCCCGGCGAGCGCACAGACGCCGCCGCCGTCCTCGCCGAGAACCTACGAGGACTGCATTCTCCAGAACATGAGCGGCGCGACGACGGATGCCGTCGCCCGGCAATTGCGGGAAGCCTGCCGCGGCAAGTTTCCGGCGCCTCCGCCCGAGCGGAAGGAGGTCGCGGTCTGCGAGGGGCATTTCGACGGGCTCGGCATGCGCGACGGCGCGCCGCCGAACGAACCCGATTACGACGTCCGCGAACTGCCCTACGGCCCGCAGCGCATCGCCCGCGTCTTCTTCCCCAAGAGCCTCGTCACGACCGACGATCGCCTCCTCGAGCGCGAGGCGGGGTCGTGGATCCGCCGGTCCTGCCGCTGAGCGCGACGGCGGCCGCGGGCCGAAGGCGCCTCAGCGCACCGTCGTATCGTAGGTGATCTTCGCGCAACCGGACTTGCGCACCCGCTTGCCGCAGACGCGGATCGCGTATTCGTCCTTGCCCTTGAAGCCCTTCGCCGGCTCGTAGACGACCGTCAGCGCGTCGGGCCGGATCAGCACGCCGTTCCGCGGCTTGGAAAGGACCTGCAGGTTCTCGTAGACGGTGAATTCGGTCGAAGCGAAGACGTTGCGGCAGACCGAGGTCGTTTCCTGCTCGACCCGAAGGGTGGGGTCGGCGTCGATGTTGAACGACAGGAACGGAGCCGCGCAATCCGCCCGGGCGGCCGAGGGCGCCGAGACGGCCGCGGTCAGACCGAAGATCGCCGGAGCGACCGGAAACAGGAAGGCGCGACCGAGCATGGGCCCGTACTCCGAAAACCGACGCGGGAGCATATGGACCAAAGAACGGCACGGCTCAAGCCGCCGACGTTCGACGCGGTTTCCGAAACGTATCAGTCTTCAGAGAGAATTGGTGGAGCCAGGCGGAATCGAACCGCCGACCTCTTGAATGCCATTCAAGCGCTCTCCCAACTGAGCTATGGCCCCACTGAAGCGGCGGGGATTGGGGCCCCGCCCGGGTCGCC
Source organism: Hyphomicrobiales bacterium (assembly GCA_027483895.1). Taxonomy (GTDB): domain Bacteria; phylum Pseudomonadota; class Alphaproteobacteria; order Rhizobiales; family Beijerinckiaceae; genus JAIXZO01. The sequence goes on along the minus strand of JAIXTP010000002.1, from coordinate 18,360 downwards.
TTGCGGCGATTTCGTCTCGCGACGACCGCCGATCTCGGTCGGCGGTGCGTCCCTATAGCCGCGACTCGCGGAGGTATCAAGCCTCTTCGTCGTCCTCGATGTCGCCGTCGATCAGATCGGCGACATCGTCGTCGCCTTCTTCCTCTTCCTCGAGGAAATCGTCGTCGGCCACGATGTCGTCCTCGATCTCGACGCCTTCGATCGCAGGATCCTTCCCGTTCTCTTCGGCCTCGACGTCCTCGAGCGACACGAGCTCCGGAGCGGCGGCATCGACTTCCACCTCTTCGTCTTCCTCGACGCGCTTCGGCTCCGGCCGGGCGCGCACGAGCATGGACGGCTGGAAGACGGCGCTGCAGCGCGGGCAGGTGATAGGGTCTTTGCCCATATCATAGAACTTCGCGCCGCAGCTCAGGCATTGGCGCTTGGTGCCGAGTTCAGGTTTGGCCACGTAAACGCACCCTCCGGTTCGAATTCGGTCGCTCGCGTAACCGTGCTTCCGGCAACCGTCAACTCGGAATCGTGAACGAGGCGCGAAACGGTCGTCCGCATCGAGCGGATGCATGACGGTCCGCCGCGTGCTAAGCCGCTGCGATCTCGATACGGAATGCCCATGTCGCACGCTCACGACGGTTCGCCCCGCCCCCTGTCCGCCCGCCGCGTCCGCGGCCTGTCCGGCCGCGTAAGGCCGCCCGGCGACAAGTCGATTTCGCATCGCTCGATGATCCTCGGTCTGCTGAGCGTCGGCGAAACGAAGGTCACGGGTCTGCTCGAAGGCGACGACGTTCTGCGCACGGCCGAAGCCTGCCGCGCTCTGGGCGCGCTGATCGAGCGCACGGGCGAGGGTGCATGGACGGTGCGCGGCGTCGGGATCGGCGGATTGCGCAGCCCGGCCGACGTGCTCGACTTCGGCAATGCCGGTACCGGCTCTCGTCTGATGATGGGCGTCGTCGGCGGCCATGACGTGACGGCGACCTTCGACGGCGATGCCTCCCTCCGCAAGCGTCCGATGCGCCGCATTCTCGATCCGCTGGCGCTGATGGGCGCGCAGGTGCTCTCGCAGGCCGAAGGCGGCCGCTGCCCCATCACGCTGCGGGGCGCCGCCGAGCCGAACCCGATCGAATACCGCACGCCGGTCGCCTCCGCGCAGATCAAGTCCGCGGTGCTGCTCGCGGGGCTCAATGCGCCCGGAGAGACGACGGTGATCGAGGCCGAGGCCTCGCGCGACCATACGGAAAAGATGCTCTCCTATTTCGGCGCCTCGGTGACGGTGACGCCCGAAGGCGCACACGGACGGCGCATCGTGCTGAAGGGCCGGCCGGAACTCTCGCCCCGCCCGATCGTCGTGCCGGTCGACCCGTCCTCGGCGGCCTTCCCGCTCGTCGCGGCGCTTCTGGTGCCGGGCTCGGACGTGGTGATCGAGGCGGTGATGATGAACCCGCTGCGCATCGGCCTGATCACGACGCTGCGCGAGATGGGTGCGGACATCGAGGAACTCGACCGTCGCGTCGAGGGCGGCGAGGAGGTCGCGGATCTGCGTGTCCGCGCGTCCGCCCTTAAGGGCGTCGACGTGCCCGCCGATCGCGCGCCCTCGATGATCGACGAATATCCGGTGCTCGCCGTGGCCGCGTCCTTCGCTTCGGGCGAGACGCGGATGCGGGGCCTGCAGGAACTGCGCGTCAAGGAAAGCGACCGGCTTCAGGCGGTCGCCGACGGCCTCCTCGCCAACGGCGTCGATTGCGCCATCGAGGGCGACGACCTCGTGGTGCGGGGCGGCGCGGGAACGGTGCGCGGCGGCGGAACGGTGGCGACGCATCTCGACCACCGCATCGCCATGAGCTTCCTGATCATGGGGTGCGCCTCGGAGAAGAGCGTCACGGTCGACGACGAGCGGATGATCGCGACGAGCTTCCCGAGCTTCGGTGCGCTGATGACCGGGCTCGGCGCCGACTTCGCCTGAGGCTGCGGACATGATCATCGCCATCGACGGCCCGGCGGCTTCGGGCAAGGGCACGCTCTCCAAACGCCTCGCGGCGCATTTCGGCCTGCCGCATCTCGACACCGGGCTGCTCTATCGCGGCGTTGCCCGCGCCATGCTCGACGCGGGCCTGCCGCTCGAAGATGCGGCCGCGGCGGCGCGCGCGGCGCGCACGCTGGACCTCGCTACCCTCGACGAGGCCCGCCTGCGCGGCGCCGAGATGGGCGAGGCCGCTTCGGTCGTCGCGGCGGTGCCCTCCGTTCGCGAGGCTTTGCTGGACCTCCAGCGCCGCTTCGCGGCGGATCCGCGCGGCGCGGTGCTCGACGGGCGCGATATAGGCACCGTGATCTGCCCGGACGCGGACGTGAAGATCTTCGTGACGGCCTCGGCAGAGGAGCGCGCGCGCCGCCGACATCGCGAACTCGCGGGCCGCGGAGAGGCCGTCGCCTTCGAGACGGTGCTCGACGACATCCGCCGCCGCGACGCCCGCGACGGCGGCCGCAGCAGCGCCCCGTTGCGGGCCGCACGGGACGCGCGCTTGCTCGATACCACCGCTTTGGATATAGAAGCCGCGTTCCGGGCGGCCGTCGCCATCGTGCAGGACACGAAGGCGGCCGACGTACCGGCGGGCTGATCGAACCCGAGGGGAGCCTTCGCGCGCCCCTCGTCGTTTTTTCGACCCGTTCCGGAACGAGACTGCCTGAAACAGCGCTTCCGATCGTCGATCGCCGCGCCGGCCGGTCCCCAGGGGCCGTCGATGCCCCCCGCAATGCGGGCATCAGCCGACGATAGTGAAGCGTGACGCAACACGAACCCGCCGGCGCGCGGCCCGATATCGGGCCCACCAGGAGCACACATGGCCGTTCAGACCAATCCGAGCCGCGACGATTTCGCCGCTCTTCTCGAAGAGTCCTTCTCCCGCGCCGAAGCGCTCGAAGGCTCGGTGATCAAGGGTCGCGTCGTCGCGATCGAAAAGGACATGGCCGTCGTCGACCTCGGTCTGAAGACCGAAGGGCGCGTCGCGCTGAAGGAATTCGTCGGCCCGGGCCGCGAAGGCGCCCCCGGCGTCGGCGATGAGGTCGAGGTCTATCTCGACCGCATGGAAAACGCGCTCGGCGAGGCCGTGATCTCGCGCGAGAAGGCGCGTCGCGAAGAGAGCTGGGTGAAGCTCGAGGCCGCTTTCGAGCGCCAGGAGAAGGTCACCGGCACGATCTTCAACCAGGTGAAGGGCGGCTACACGGTCGACCTCGACGGCGCCGTGGCGTTCCTGCCGCGCTCGCAGGTCGACATCCGTCCGATCCGCGACGTCGGCCCGCTGATGAACGTGCCGCAGCCGTTCCAGATCCTGAAGATGGATCGCCGTCGCGGCAACATCGTCGTGTCGCGCCGTACCGTCCTCGAAGAGACCCGCGCGGAGGCTCGCTCCGAGCTCGTCGCGAACCTCGAGGAAGGTCAGGTCGTCGACGGCGTGGTCAAGAACATCACCGAATACGGTGCATTCGTCGACCTCGGCGGCATCGACGGCCTGCTGCACGTCACCGACATGGCGTGGCGCCGCGTGAACCATCCGTCCGAGGTCGTGACCATCGGTCAGAACCTCAAGGTCCGGATCATCAAGATCAACCACGAGACCCACCGCATCTCGCTCGGCATCAAGCAGCTGCTCGCCGATCCGTGGGAGGGCATCGAGGCCAAGTACCCGATCGAGGCCCGCTTCAAGGGCCGCGTCACGAACATCACCGACTACGGCGCGTTCGTGGAACTCGAGCCGGGCATCGAAGGCCTGATCCACGTCTCCGAGATGTCGTGGACCAAGAAGAACGTGCACCCCGGCAAGATCGTCTCCACCTCGCAGGAAGTGGAAGTGCAGATCCTCGAGGTCGATCCCGTCAAGCGGCGCATCTCGCTCGGTCTCAAGCAGACCCTGCAGAATCCGTGGGAAGCCTTCGCCGAGCGGTTCCCGGTCGGCGCGGTCGTCGAAGGCGAGGTCAAGAACAAGACCGAATTCGGTCTGTTCATCGGTCTCGACGGCGACGTCGACGGCATGGTCCACCTCTCCGACCTCGACTGGAACCGTCCGGGCGAGCAGGTCATCGAGGAGTTCAAGAAGGGCGACGTCGTCAAGGCGCAGGTTCTCGACGTCGACGTCGAGAAGGAGCGCATCTCGCTGGGCATCAAGCAGCTCGGCGGCGACCCCTTCGCGGATGCGGCCGCCTCCGGCGACCTCAAGAAGAACGCCATCGTCACCTGCGAAGTGACGGACGTGAAGGACTCGGGCATCGAAGTGAAGATCACGGGCACCGACCTGTCGACCTTCATCAAGCGCTCCGAGCTCGCTCGCGACCGTTCCGAGCAGCGCCCCGAGCGCTTCGCCGCCGGCGAGAAGCTCGACGCCCGCGTCATCATGTTCGACCGCAAGTCGCGCAAGGTGCAGGTCTCGATCAAGGCGCTCGAGATGGCCGAAGAGAAGGAAGCCATCGCTCAGTACGGCTCGGCGGATGCCGGCGCCTCGCTCGGCGACATCCTCGGCGCGGCGCTGAAGCGCGCCAACGCCAAGAAGGACTGAGCGGCTCCGCTCTTCCGACGACATCGGGCCCGCGCGGATCGCTCCGCGCGGGCCTTTTTCGTTCCGCATCCCGACGAGCCTCCGCATTGACCCGAAACGGTACGTTTCGTACTGAACGGCAAGTCCGTGCCGCGGGAGGATGACGTGAGCTACCGGGCCGTCACGCATGACATCGAGGTCATCGTCACCCCGAGCTATCTCGAAGAGGAATCCTCGCCCGACAACGGGCGCTGGTTCTGGGCCTATGCCGTCGAGATCGTGAACCGGAGCGGCGGAGCCGTGCGGCTGCGCAGCCGCTATTGGCGCATCACCGACGCGAACGGGCAGGTGCAGGAAGTCCGCGGCGAAGGCGTGGTGGGCAAACAGCCCCTGATCGGCCCCGGCGAGAGCTTCCGTTATACGAGCGGCTGCCCGCTCTCCACGCCCGAAGGCATCATGGTCGGCCAATATTTCATGGTGACCGAGGCGGGCGAGGCCTTCGCGGTCGACATTCCGGCCTTTTCGCTCGACAGTCCCTCCTCCGGCCGTCGCGTCCTTCACTGACCGCAGCCCCGAAAGGGCGTTCCATGCTCGACTCCGTCCTGTCGATCCTCGAACGGCTCGTCGCCTTCGACACCGAGAGTTCCAAGTCCAACCTGCCCTTGCTGGATTGGGTGGAGGAGAGGCTCGCGGCGCAGGGCGTGCCCTTCGTGCGCGTGCCGAACGCGGAAGGCGACAAGGCGACCCTCTTCGCCACCGTCGGCCCCATGGGCGAGGGCGGCATCGTGCTGTCGGGCCATACCGACGTGGTGCCGGTCGCAGGCCAGGCCTGGACGAGCGATCCCTTCGCGCTGCGCATCGCCGACGGCCGGGCCTACGGGCGCGGGGCTGTGGACATGAAGGGCTTCGCCGCGCTGGCGCTGGCGCTGGTGCCCGAAATGCAGGCGGCGGCGCTGCGGCGTCCGATCCACATCATGCTGAGCCATGACGAGGAGATCACCTGCCTCGGCGTGGTCGACACGATCCGCCGCATGGGCGCGGATCTGCCGCGCCCGGCGGCCGTGATCGTGGGCGAGCCGACGCGGCTCGAAGTCGCCGACGCACACAAGGGCGCGGCCTGTTACCTCACCGAGTTCAAGGGCCACGAGGCTCATTCCTCGAAGCCGCATCTCGGCGCGGACGCCATTCTCGGCGCGGTGGCCTATGTCGCGGAGCTGGAGCGCGTGGCGGCCGAACTGCGGGCCGCGGGCGACCCGTCGGGCCGCTTCGACCCGCCCTTCGCGACGCTCAGCATCGGCCGCATCGAGGGCGGCACGGCCCGCAACATCATCGCCAATCGCTGCCGGATCGAATGGGAGGTTCGCGGCGTCCCGCAGACCGACATCGCAGCGATCGAAAAGCGCATGCAGCGTTTCGCGGACGAGGTCGTGGTGCCGAAGATGTCGGTCCACGGCCATGCGAGTGCGGTGACGACGCATATGTCGGTCGACGTGCCGAGCCTGGAGCCGATGACCGGGTCCTATGCCGAGACGCTCGCGCTGCGGCTCGCGGGGCGGAATACGACGATCACGGTGCCTTACGCGACCGAGGCCGGCCATTTCCGCCGCGACGGCATCCCGACCGTCGTCTGCGGCCCGGGCAGCATCGATCAGGCGCATCAGCCGGACGAATATATCGAGCTCTCGGAACTGGAGCGCGGCATCGCCTTCATGCGCGGCCTGATCGCGGAAGCCTGCCGTTAAGGGGCCGAACCCGCCCCGTCGCCGTCGCCCGCACCGACCTCTTCCGGGCCGACATGGTAGTGCGTGGAGCAGAACTCGCACGTCACGCCGATTCGGCCGTCGTCGCCGACCATCGAGCGGCGCTCCTCGTCGCTGAAGCTCTTCAGCATGCCGAGAATGCGTTCGCGCGAGCAGCGGCAGCGTTCGACGACGCCCTGATCGTTGAACACCTTCACGCCGCGTTCGTGGAACAGGCGATAGAGCAGTTCTTCGCTCGTCAGCGTGGGGTCGACGAGTTCATGATCCTCGACGGTCTCGACGAGCGAGCGGGCTTCCGTCCAGGCGTCGTCCTCGCGATGCGAGAGGATCTCCGCACCCTCGGGCGCGTCGCCGGGATGCAGATCGGCCATCCGCATGCGGTCGGGCGAAGCGGGGATGAACTGCACGAGCACGCCGCCCGCGCGCCATGCCGGCCGCGCGCCGTCGCGGCCCATCACCTCGCCGACCGCGAGGCGGACGCGGGTCGGGATCTGCTCCGACTGACGGAAATACTGGTGCGCGGCTTCTTCCAGCCCCTGACCGTCCAGCGCGACGATGCCCTGATAGCGGGACATATGCGCGCCCTGATCGATCGTGAAGCCGAGATGGCCCCGGCCCAGCAGCGCCGCGGGCGGAGCCTCGCCCGCCGCGGCGACGGCGGCGCGGTCGAAGCGGGCATAGGCGCGCACGCTCTCCGGCAGGTCGAAATCGACCACCAGCATGTCGACGAGCCCGTCGGTCTTGGTCTGCAGCTGGAAGCGGCCGTCGAATTTCAGCGACGAGCCGAGCAGCACCGCAAGCGCGATCGCCTCGCCCAAGAGCCGCGAGACGGCGTGCGGATAGTCATGCCGCTGGAGCACCGCGTCGACGCACGGGCCGAGCCGCACGGCGCGGCCGCGGATGTCGAGCGCCTCGACGGCGAAGGGAAGGATGCGGTCGTCGGGTCCGGTCCGGACGTCGTCCGTCATGAATCCAGCGCTCCCAGGCACCATGCCAGAATGCCCTTCTGCGCATGGAGCCGGTTCTCGGCTTCGTCGAAGACCACGGACTGCGGACCGTCCATGACCTCGTCGGTGACTTCCTCGCCGCGATGGGCGGGCAGGCAATGCATGAAGACCGCCTTCGGTGCGGCGGCCCGCATGAGCTTCGCGTTCACCTGATAGGGTGCCAGCAGATTGTGGCGACGGCCGGCATCCTCGTCGCCCATCGACACCCAACAGTCGGTGACGACGCAGTCGGCGCCGTCCACGGCGTCGAACGGATCCTTCGTCACCGTGACCTGCGCGCCTTCGCGGCGGGCCCAGGAGATCAGCTGCGCGGGCGGCGCGAGCTCGTCCGGCGCGGCGATCGTCAGGCGGAAATCGAAGCGTGCGGCGGCATGGACCCAGGAGGCGAGCACGTTGTTGCTGTCGCCCGCCCAAGCCACATGGCGGCCCTTGATCGGGCCGCGATGCTCTTCGAAGGTCATCACGTCCGCCATCACCTGGCAGGGATGCGACACCTTGGTCAGGCCGTTGATCACCGGCACGCTCGCATTCTCGGCCAGTTCCTTGACGGAGGCGTGGTCGAGCGTGCGGATCATGATCGCGTCGACGAAGCGGGAGAGGACCCGCGCGGTGTCGGCGATGGTCTCGCCGCGACCGAGCTGCATCTCCGCGCCCGTCAGCATCAGCGTCTCGCCGCCGAGCTCGCGCATGCCGACGTCGAAGGACACGCGCGTACGGGTCGAGGGACGGTCGAAGATCATCGCCAGCGTCTTGCCGACGAGCGGGCGGTTCTCCGCAAGCTTGCCCTTGCGGCGGGCGGCCTTGATCGCGGCCGCGCCGTCGAGCACGCGGCGCAGCTGCGCGCCGGAGAAGTCCGACAGATCGAGGAAATGCTTCACGCCGTCGACGGTCACTCCGCGGCCCCCTTCGCGAGTTGCGCCTGTGCGGCTTCGATCCGGGCGCAGGCCCGGTCGAGCTTCGACACGGCTTCGGTGACGATCGCGTCGTCGATGATCAGCGGGGGAAGGAAGCGGACCACGTTGTCGCCCGCGCCGACGGAGAGGAGCTTCTCCTCCCGCAGGGCGGCCACGAGATCGGTATTGGGTACCTTGGCCTTGATGCCGAGCAGCAGGCCCTCGCCGCGGATCTCTTCGATCACGCCGGGGTGCCGATCCTTGATCTCGGCGAGGCGCTGCTTCATCAGCAGCGACACGCGCTCGACGTTTTCGAGGAAGCCGGGCGCCAGCACCACATCGAGCACGGCATTGCCCACCGCCATGGCGAGCGGGTTCCCGCCGAAAGTGGTGCCGTGCGTGCCTGCGGTCATGCCCTTGCCGGCTTCCGCCGTGGCGAGGCAGGCGCCCATCGGGAAGCCGCCGCCGATGCCCTTGGCGACGGCCATGATGTCCGGCGTCACGCCCGAGCGCTGATGGGCGAAGAGCTTGCCCGTGCGGCCGACGCCGGTCTGCACCTCGTCGAAGATCAGCAGCAGGCCGTGCTGGTCGCACAATTCGCGCAGGCCGCGCAGGCACTGCGGCGGGACCGAGCGCACGCCGCCTTCGCCCTGGACCGGCTCGATCAGGATGGCCGCCGTCTCGGGGCCGATGGCGGCCTTGAGCGCCTCATGATCGCCGAACGGCACCTGATCGAAGCCCTCGACCTTCGGGCCGAAGCCTTCGAGATATTTCTTCTGACCGCCCGCCGCGATGGTGGCCAGCGTGCGGCCGTGGAACGCGCCTTCGAAGGTCACGATCCGGTACCGCTCGGGGTTGCCGTTCACCGCGTGATACTTGCGCGCCATCTTGATCGCGCATTCGAGCGACTCCGCGCCCGAATTCGTGAAGAAGACGGTGTCCGCGAAGGTGGCGTCGACGAGCCGCCGAGCCAGCCGCTCGCCTTCCGGGATCTGGAAGAGATTGGAGACGTGCCACAGCTTCGAGGCCTGCGCCTGCAGCGCCTCGACGAGATGCGGATGCGCATGGCCGAGCGAGTTCACCGCGATGCCCGCGGCGAAGTCGAGATAGCGCTCGCCCTGCGGCGTGATCAGCCAAGGACCCTCGCCTCGCTCGAAGGAGAGATCCGCGCGCGCGAAGGTCGGCAGCAGTGCTGACGTCCGGCTCTCTCCCGTCATGGCGTCGTTCCTCGTCATGGTTCGCAAAAATCAAATGCCGCCCGACCCGGGCGGCACCAGCGGAGCGCATATTATGAGGGGGGAGTTCGCTGTCAATGATCGGCTGTCAAGCCGGCGATCGATTCGCAAGCGCCGTTTCCCCCGCTCATCGCTGGGGAAAACCATGACGCGAGTCGCCGCGCCGTTGGAAGCACGGCGCGAGTTCTTGTAGCTTCCGTTCAACGCAGACACGACATCTAGGGCCTCGGTCGACGCCGGAGCCGAACCGCATTCCGTATCGGGATCGCGGTCGGCCTTTTGCGACCTCGGTCCGGCGTATGGGGAGTGCCACATGTCCTGGACCGACGATCGCGTCGACCTTCTCAAGAGGCTCTGGAATCAGGGCCTCAGCGCGAGCCAGATCGCCGGCGAACTCGGCCACGGCATCACCCGCAACGCGGTCATCGGCAAGGTGCATCGGCTCGGTCTTTCCGGCCGCGCGAAGGCGCCGTCCTCCTCCGCGCCGCGTGCCGCCCGCAAGACCACGCGCGCGCCGAGCCATCCGATGTCGATGGTCCGGGGCAATCTCGCGCTGAAGCCCAAGGCCGCGCCCGCGCCGATGCCGATCGTGGCCTACCGTCCCGAGCCCGTCGCCGAAGTCGTCGTGCCGATGTCGGAGCGCGTGACGATCATGGAATTGCGCGAGTCCATGTGCCGTTGGCCGCTCGGCGACCCGTCGACCCCGGAATTCCGCTTCTGCGGCGCTCCCTCGCCGATCGGCACGCCCTATTGCACCTTCCACGGCAAGGTGGCCTACCAGCCGTCGAGCGATCGCCGGAACCGCAAATGACGGTTCGCGCCGGCATCGATCGAAAGGGGCGGGCTTCGGCCCGCCCTTTCGCGTTTCAGCGCCCGTAGGTCTCGTCGAAGGCGTAGCCCGCGCCGCGTACGGTCCGGATCGGATCGCGGTCGCCCGACCGGTTCAGGCCCTTGCGCAACCGTCCGACATGGACGTCGACCGTGCGGTCGTCGATCTCGCTGTCCATGCCCCAGACGCCGTCCAGAAGCTGCGCGCGCGAGAAGACGCGGCCGGGCCTTTCCATCAGGAATTCGAGCATCCGGTATTCGGTAGGGCCCAGATGCAGGTCTTCGCCGCCGCGCCGCACGCGATGCGCCCGCCGGTCGAGCGTGATGTCGCCCGCTTCCAAGAGATCCGCGACGCGGTTCGGTGCGGTGCGCCGCAGCAGGGCGCCGATGCGGGCCAGCAGTTCCGGCATGGAGAAGGGCTTCACGACATAGTCGTCGGCGCCGGTCTCGAAGCCCCGGATGCGTTCCGCTTCTTCGCCGCGGGCGGTCAGCATGATCACCGGCAGGCCCTTGGTCTCCTCGCGCCGGCGGAGCCGCCGGCAGAGTTCGATGCCCGAAAGGCCCGGCAGCATCCAATCGAGCAGCAGGAGATCCGGCACGGTGTCCCGGAGGCGTTCTTCGGCCAGATCGCCGCGCTCGACGGTCTCGACCTCGTAGCCTTCGGCTTCGAGATTGTAGCGGAGCAGGAGGACAATGGCGTCCTCGTCCTCCGCGATCAGGATGCGGGGCCCGCCGGCCATGACCGAGCCGCTCAGCCGTTGACGTCCGCGATGCGGACGGCGGTGCTGCTGCGCGGCCTTTCGCTCGTGATGGTCTCGCCGGTCACGAGGTAATGGATCGTCTCGGCGATGTTGGTGGCGTGATCGCCCACGCGCTCGATGTTCTTCGCGCAGAACAGGAGATGCGCGCAGAAGCCGATATTGCGGGGATCTTCCATCATGTAGGTCAGGAGCTCGCGGAACAGCGAGTTGTGGAGCTGGTCGATTTCCTCGTCATGCGCCCAGACGTCCTTGGCCGCCGGGACGTCGCGCTGGGTATAGGCGTCGATCACGCGCTTGAGACGGTCGAGCGCCAATTCGCTCATATGCGACACGCCGCCCACGATCTTCTGCGGCGGGAACTGGCCTTCGATGGCCACGACGCGCTTGGCGACGTTCTTGGCGAGGTCGCCGATGCGTTCGAGATCGGAGGCGATGCGGATAGAGGAGATCACCGCGCGCAGGTCCACGGCCATCGGCTGCCGGCGCGCGATGACGAGGATCGCCTTGTCCTCGATCTCGCGTTCCAGCGCGTCGAGGCGCGGATCGGTGGCGATCACCTCCTGCGCCAGATCCGTGTCGCCCTTCTCGAGCGCCAGCGTCGCGTCGGACAGCATCGTCTCTGCGATGCCGCCCATCTCGGCGATCTTGCGGCCGAGCTCCATCAGTTCCTGGTCGAAGGATTTGACGATGTGATCGGTCATGGCGTCCTCCCTGCGGTCAGCCGAAGCGACCGGTGATGTAGTCCTGCGTGCGCTGGTCCGCGGGCGTGGTGAAGATCTTCGACGTCTCGCCGAACTCGATCAACTCGCCCAGATACATGAAGGCAGTGTACTCCGAGACGCGGGCCGCCTGCTGCATGCTGTGGGTGACGATCGCGATCGTGTACTCCTCCTTCAGCTCGTCCATCAGCTCCTCGATCTTCGCGGTGGAGATCGGGTCGAGCGCGGAGCAGGGCTCGTCGAAGAGGATCACCTCGGGGCGGATCGCCACCGAGCGCGCGATGCACAGGCGCTGCTGCTGGCCGCCCGAAAGGCTGAGGCCCGAAGCGCCGAGCTTGTCCTTCACCTCGTTCCAGAGCGCGGCGCCGCGCAGGGCTTCCTCGACGCGCCCGTCCATCTCGCTCTTGGGGATGTCCTCGTAGAGGCGGATGCCGAAAGCGATGTTGTCGTAGATCGACATGGGGAAGGGCGTCGGCTTCTGGAAGACCATGCCGATCTTCGCGCGCAGCAGGTTCAGGTCCTGCCCCGGCGTGAGGATGTTCTCGCCGTCGAGCAGCACCTCGCCCTCGGCCCGCTGGCGCGGATAGAGGTCGTACATGCGGTTGAGCACGCGCAGCAGCGTGGACTTGCCGCAGCCCGACGGGCCGATGAAGGCCGTGATATGCTTCTCGTAGAGCGGCAGGCTGATGTTCTTCAGGGCGAGATTGTCGCCGTAGAAGAAGCGGAGGTCGCGGACGGAGACCTTCTCTCGACGCTCGGTGGCCGGCATCACTTGGTCCTCGAAGACAGGGCGCGGGCGAAGACGCTCAGCGCCAGAACGGTGAAGGTGATGAGCAGGGCGCCCGCCCAGGCGAGGTCCTGCCACTGCTTGTAGGGGCTCATCGCGAACTGGAAGATGACGACCGGCAGCGAGGCGGTCGGCTGCGTCAGGTCCGCGTTGAAGAACTGGTTGTTGAGCGCGGTGAAGAGGAGCGGCGCCGTCTCCCCGCTGATGCGCGCGACGGCCAGCAGGACGCCGGTGACCATGCCCGTGCTCGCCGCCTTGTAGACGACGCGGCGGATGACGAGCGATCGCGGCATGCCGAGCGCGAAGGCGGCTTCGCGCAGCTGCGTCGGCACCAGACGCAGCATGTCCTCGGTCGTGCGCAGGACGACGGGGATCACGATCACGCTGAGCGCCACGGCGCCCGCCAGCGCCGAGAAGCGCCCGACCGGCCGCACCATCAGCTCGTAGATGAACAGGCCGATGACGATGGAGGGCGCCGAAAGCAGGATGTCGTTGATGAAGCGGATCACGCCCGCGAGCTTCGAATGGGCGCCGTATTCCGCGAGCCAGGTGCCGGCGAGGATGCCGAGCGGCGTGCCGATCGCGACCGCGATCAAGGTCATCAGCACGCTGCCGACGATCGGGTTCAGGAGGCCGCCCGTGCTGCCGGGGGGCGGCGTGGTCTCGGTGAAGACCGCGAGGTTCAGGCCCGCGATCCCCTTCGACACCAGCGCGCCGAGGATCAGCGCGAGCGCGGTCAGACCGACGAGCGTGGCGCCGAGCGACAGGGCCATACGGATGCGTCCGCCGCGCGCGCGGCGTCGGTATTTGGCGAGTTGGGCTTCGGTGAGCGCCATGGTCAGGCTCCCGCGCGCTTTTCGAGGCGCAGCAGCAGGAGGCGTGCGCCGGCGAGGACGAGGAAAGTGATGAAGAATAGGATCAGGCCCAGCGCGATCAGCGCGCCGACATAGAGGTCGCCCGAGGCTTCGGCGAATTCGTTGGCGATGGTGGCCGAGATCGTCGTAGCGGGCGCCAGCAGCGAGCCCGCGACCTTGTGCACGTTGCCGATGACGAAGGTGACCGCCATGGTCTCGCCGAGCGCGCGGCCCAGCGCCAGCATGATGCCGCCGATCACGCCCACGCGGGTATAGGGCAGCACGACGTGGCGCACGACTTCCCATGTGGTGCAGCCGAGCCCGTAGGCGGATTCCTTCAGCATCGGCGGAACGGTCTCGAACACGTCGCGCGAGATCGAGGTGATGAACGGCAGGATCATGATCGACAGCACGAGCGCCGCCGTCAGAAGCCCCACGCCGTAGGGCGGGCCCGCGAAGAGCGCGCCGATCAGCGGCAGTTCGCCGAAGGTCTCGATCAGCAAGGGTTGGACGTTCGCCTGCAGGAAGGGCGCGAAGAAGAACAGGCCCCAGATGCCGTAGATGATGGAGGGGATGCCCGCCAGAAGCTCGATGGCGATGCCGATCGGTCGGCGGAGCGGCATCGGGCACAGTTCGGTGAGGAAGATCGCGATGCCGATGCCGAGCGGCATGGCGATGACGAGCGCGATCAGCGAGCTGATCACGGTCCCGTAGATCGGGGCGAGCGCGCCGAACCGCTCCTTGGCCGGGTTCCAGCTGCTCGTGCCGAGGAAGTCGAAGCCGAAGGTCTCGAAGACCGGCAGCGCGCCGCGGATCAGCGAGAGGATGACGCCGCCGAGGATGACGAGCACCACGATCGCTGCGCTCCGCGTCAGGACTTCGAAGATCGAGTCGGGGATCCGGTAGCGGGCGAGCGCCTTGGCGCGCGCGACGGACCGGTCTCCGGTCTCGATCCGATCCGATGTGATGTCGACCATGTTTTTCCGGTCTCGTTTCAGTCGGCAGGGTGAACGGGCTTGCCCGCAGGGTTCACGATCGCGGACCAGCTCGCCTTGATCTCCCGCACCAGTACGTCGGGGAGGGGAACGTAGCCGAGGTCCTCGGCGAGCCGGTCCCCTTCGGCGAAGGCCCAGGAGAAGAAGGACAGCGCGGCCGCGGCCGCGGCCGGGTCCTTCGGCTCGCGCGGCACGAGGATGAAGGTGGGGACCGTCATCGGCCAGCTCTCGGCGCCGCGCTGGTCGTTCAGCGAGATGCCGAAGCCGGGCGCGCTCTTCCAGTCCGCATTGGCGGCCGCGGCCACGAAGCTCTTCGTCTCCGGCGCGACCGTGCGGCCCTCGCGGTTGACCATGCGGGCATAGGAAATCGCGTTCTGCTTGGCGAAGGCGTATTCGACATAGCCGATCGTGCCGCGCATCTGCAGGACGTTGTTGGCGACGCCCTCATTGCCCTTCGAACCGAGGCCGACGGGCCATTCGACGGCGGTGCCGACGCCGACCTTCGCTTCGAAGTCCGGATGCGTGCGGGCGAGATATTGCGTGAAGTTGAAGGTCGTGCCCGAGCCGTCCGAGCGGCGGACCGGCAGGATCGGCCGGTCGGGCAGTTTCAGCCCGGGATTGAGCGCGACCAGCGCGGGGTCGTTCCACTTCTTGACCTCGCCCAGATAGATCCGCGCGAGCGTGCGGCCGTCGAGCACGAGTTCCCCCGGGCCGATGCCGTCGACGTTCACGATGGGCACGATGGCGCCGAGCACCATCGGAAACTGGACGAGCTTATGCTTTTCGAGATCCGGCCCCTTCAGCGGCGCATCGGTGGCGCCGAAGGTGACGGTGCGGGCCTGGATCTGCTTCACGCCCGCCCCGGAACCGATGGACTGGTAATTCATGCCGACGCCGGTCTTGCGCTTATAGGCGTCGGCCCATTTCGCATAGACGGGATAGGGGAAGGTGGCGCCCGCGCCGGAGATGTCGGCCGCGGAGGCAGGCGCGGACAATGCGAGGCCGAGAACGGCGGCGAGAGAGGCGATGAACCTCATCGTCATGCTCCTGTTCCCCGTCGCTCCGCCCGCGATCGCCGCGGCCTGATGGCCCGATCGACCCTTCGGCTCTGCGCGTAACGCAGCTGTATGACAGTCGGATGACGGTTCGTGACGCTTCGTCTTACGTCAGGAGCGCAGGGCCGGGAAGGAGGCCCGGAAGACGGATCCCTCGCCGGGGCGGCTCTCGATGCTCAGACCGCCCCGATGCCTGTTGAGCACGTGCTTGACGATGGCGAGGCCGAGACCGGTTCCGCCCTTGCCGCGGCTTTCGCCCGCGTCGACCCGGTAGAAGCGCTCCGTAAGGCGCGGCAGATGCTCCGCCGCGATGCCCGGCCCGTGGTCCCGCACGGCGAGGATCACCTCGTCCCCCGTGGTCCCGGCCCGCCGCTCGACCGTGATTTCGACGATCTTTCCATCGGCGCCGTAACGCACGGCGTTGCCGACGAGGTTCTCGGCCACGCGGAGAAGTTCGTCCGCTTCGCCCGCCACGCAGAGGTCGACGTCCGCTGCCGTGGTGCAGCGGATCTCGACGCCGTTCTCGGCCGCCATGCCCGCCAGCAGATCCGTCGCCTGCCGCGCGAGGGCGCCGACATCCACGATCCCGTTCGGGACGCGGTGCTCGTTCATCTCGGCGCGCGAGAGGGAGAGAAGATCGTCGACGAGCCGCGCCATGCGCCGCGCCTGTGCGAGCATCACCTCCAGAAAGCGCGCGCGGGCCGCGGGGTCGTCCTTGGCGGGCCCCTGCAGCGTCTCGATGAAGCCCAGGAGCGAGGCGAGCGGCGTGCGCAATTCGTGGCTGGCATTCGCGACGAAATCGACGCGCATCGTGTCGAGCCTCCGCGCCTCGGTAAGGTCGCGCAGCGCGACGACGGCGGCCGGGGCGTTCCGATCGCCCTCGCGGGCCTCGAGCGCGGAACAGCGCATGGCGAAACGGCGCTCGGATCGGCCGCGGGCCGTGAACTCGATGCGGATGCCGCGTTCTCCGGCGAGCGCCCGCTCGATCGCGGACACGGCTTCCGGCATGCGCAAGGCGAAGGCGACGGGGCCGCCCACGACGATCGATGGAAAGGCGGTGCGGGCGGCGCGGTTCGCCAGCACGACGGCCGCGCGACGGTCGATCAGGACCACGGGATCGGGGAGGACGTCGAGCGACTCCTCGATCATGCTCAGCGGCAGGGACGCCATGGTCACGTCAGTCGGAGCCCTCGTCATCGGCCGTTTCGCTGCCTTCCCGGTAGCGTCCGATCCGTCCCGCGATCTCGTAGGCGCCGAGCAGGGCCAGCGCCGTCACGAAGGGAAGCAGATAGTAGCAGAGGCGGAACAGGACCAGTGCCCCGATCATGCTTTCGCGCGGCACCTGCGTGAAGGCGAGCAGCATCGTCGCCTCGAAGACGCCGAGGCCGCCCGGCGCGTGGCTGATGATGCCGAGAATGCAGGCGAAGGCGTAGACCGCGGCGAAGCTCGCGAAGGGGATGTCGTGACCCGCGGGCAGCAGGAACCAGAGCACGCCCGCCGCCGCGAAGACGTCCATCGAGCCGAGCGCCAGCTGGCCGACGCTGACCGGGAGATTGGGAAGATGGATCAGCCAGCGCTGGATCTTCACGGCGCGGCGCTTGAGCGCGACCCAGAGGAGATAGAGCGCGATGCCGCAGATCACGCCCGCGCCGATCAGGCGGTTGATCGAGATCGGCAGCGCGTTGATGCGTCCGATTTCCTCCGGACGGACGATCAGCCCGACGCCGATCACGAGCCCCATGCCGAGCCAGAAGGTGACGCCCGCGATCAATGTCAGGCTCGCGACCTTCCCCGCCGAAAGGCCGCGCGGCGCATAGATCCAGTAGCGGACGGTCCCGCCCGTCACGAAGGGAAAGCCGAGCGTGAAGGAGACGGCATAGCTGGTGAAGGAGGCGAGGGCCGTCGTGCGATAGGGAATGTCCGCCCGCAATTGGCGCAGGGCCAGCGCGTCATAGCCCGTCAGGAGAATGTAGCTGGCGGCCGTGCAGAGAAGCGCGAAGGCGAATTGCTCCGGAGAGACGGCCCGCAGGGCCGCCTTCACCTCGGCCACATCGACCTCGGACAGGATCGTCCACAGCACCGCGGCGGACGCGATGAAGATGACGGCGGCGGCGAGCGTCGCCCAGATCGAACGGTCCGCCTTGCCTCCTGAAAAGGCGCGGAAGCGGTCTCTCGCGGGCTCCGGTGCAGCCGTCATCTCTCCCTCGATGCCGTTCAGGCGTTCCGCGCCGCCCCGAAGGCGGGCCGCGCCAGCGCGGCATCGAGCCAGGCCAGAACCCGCGGCGCTTGTTCGAACAGTTCGGGCGCGGGCTTCGCATAGGAATAGACCGAGGCGACATTGAGGTCGGCGACGGTGAAGCGGTCGCCCACGAGGAACGGCCGGTCCTTCAGATGGGCTTCGAGCACCGCCGTCGGCTTGCGCAGAGCCTCGACGCTCGCCTGCGCCTCCGCCGCGTTCCGCTCGGCTTCGGGCTTCAGGGCGCGGTTGTAGAGGATCTTCAGGGCGTGGCCTTCGGCTTCCGTCACGGCCCAGAAACTCCACATCGTCATCAGCCCGTCCTCGGCGAGATCGCGCGGCGCCAACGGACCGCCGTGCTTCTTCGCCAGATAGAGCGTCGTCGCGAGGGACTCCCAGAGCACCAGACCGTCGTCGTCGATCGCCGGAACATGGCCGTTCGGGTTGATCGCGAGAAAGGCGGGCGAATGATGCTCGCCGCGGGTCATGTCGACGCGGACGAGCTCGTGCGGAATGCCGAGCTCCTTCGCGAGCCACAGGGGACGCAGGGCGCGCGAACGCGGGATGCCGTAGATCTTGAGGGTCACTTCGCTCAGGCTCCGAAGAGTGATTTGTGGGCGTCGCGCAGGACGTTTTTCTGCACCTTGCCCATGGTGTTGCGGGGCAGTTCGGGGACGATGAAGACCCGTTTGGGCTGCTTGAACTTCGCG
>JAIXTP010000007.1 GCA_027483895.1 Hyphomicrobiales bacterium | reverse complement strand
GCGACGCCGAGGCCGCCGAGCGTGACCACGAACCCCGCGAACAGCTTCAGCGCGATGTGGCCCGCCATCATGTTGGCGAACAGACGCATCGACAGGCTGACGGGACGGGCGAGGAAGGAGACGATCTCGATCACCGTGATGACCGGCAGCACGAACATCGGCACGCCCGAGGGGACGAACAGATGGAAGAAGTGCGTGCCGTGCTTGGCGATGCCGTAGATCAGCACCGTCGAGATGACGAGAAGCGCGAGCGCGAAGGTGACGATGATGTGGCTCGTCACCGTGAACCCGCCCGGAACCATGCCGAACAGGTTGAGCACGAGCACGAACATGAAGAGCGAGAAGACGAGGGGGAAGAACTTCATCCCCTCCTTGCCCGCGGAGCTTCGAACGGTGCTCGCGACGAATTCGTAAGACACTTCGGCCAGCGACTGCAGGCGGCCCGGAACCAGAGCGCGCGCGCTCGTGCCGGCCAGCATCAGCAGGGAGATCGCGCCGACGGCCCCGAGCATGAACACGCCCGAATTGGTCAGAGCGATATCGTAGGAACCGATCTTGCCGAGGGTCGCAAGGGTCTTGATCTCGAACTGCTGAATCGGATCGGCCATCGCCGCTCGGCTCTTCTGGTTCCGCCCCGTGAGGAGCGCCGCTTCGCGCGGATGTTCATCATGGATCCGGCGAGCCGGACCCGGATTTGGAGGAGCCCGCAAGCCCGGCCGCACGGACCAGGTTCAGGACGCCCGCCGCGAAACCGACCATCAGAAGGATGATCAGCCCCCATGGCTTCGTGCCCGCTAGATGGTCGAGGCCGAGGCCGAGACCGCCGCCGACGAGCACGCCGGCCACCAGCTCCGAGGAGAGCCTGACGGCCCGTCCCAACGCGGATCCGGAGAGCTTGCCGTCGGCCTTTTCGGCATCCGGCGCTTCCGACCGCGTCGCCCGGTCCAACCGGGCTCCGAGACCTTTCAGTCTCGCGCGGAGCTCGGCTTCCCGGGCGTCTTCCGACCCGTCCGCAGAACCTTTTCCGACACCGTCATCCGCCATGGCGAACCTCGTGTCGCTGCAGTCCCCGAACGGTGGTGGACCTCCCGTCAGCCGCGCGCACCATAGTTTCGGCCCCCTGCGGTGTCAAGAATACGCCCTATCGACTTAAGTCCCTGTAAAGTCTCGTCAAACCCCCGCTCAGACGAAGGACGGACGCGCCTCTTTTCCGGCGATGTCCCCGGCGCGTCGGGATCAGGACGCTTCGAGGAAGCGTTCGGCCTCGACGAGATCGACCGAGACCAGCCGGCTCACGCCCCGTTCGGCCTGAGTGACGCCGAAAAGACGGTCCATCCGCGCCATGGTGATCGGATTGTGGGTGATCACCACGAAGCGGGTTTCAGTCGTACGCGCCATGTCGTGCAGAAGTTCGCAGTAGCGCTCGACATTCGCGTCGTCGAGCGGCGCATCCACCTCGTCCAGCACGCAGATCGGCGAGGGATTCGTGAGGAACACGGCGAAGATCAACGCGATGGCGGTGAGCGCCTGCTCGCCGCCCGAGAGCAGCGTCATGGTCTGCGGCTTCTTGCCCGGCGGGCGCGCCACGATCTCGAGCCCGGCTTCGAGAGGATCGTCCGATTCGACGAGTTCGAGCTGAGCGGTGCCGCCGCCGAACAACGTCGTGAACAAACGCTCGAAATGGCCCTGCACGACCGCGAATGCGGCCAAAAGACGCTCCCGCCCTTCGCGGTTGAGGCTGCCGATGGCCGCGCGCAGCCGCTTGATGGCCTCGATCAGGTCCTCGCGCTCGGCATCGAGCGAGCGGCGGCGCGTCTCGATATCTTCGAGCTCCTCGTCGGCCCGCAGGTTCACGGCCCCGAGCCGTTCACGATCGGCCCGCAGGTCTTCGAGGCGTCGTTCGAGCACGTCCGCGGGCGGCGGCTCGTCCTGCGGCCCGAGTTCCAGAAGGCCGGGCAGGCCTTCGGGCTCGACGTCGAGCCGCTCGGGAATCATGCGCTGAACTTCCAGAAGCCGCGTCCGTGCGGCGTCGAGCCGCGCTTCGCCGCGCGCCGTCTCTTCGCGCGCGGCGGAAAGCGCCGCGAGCGCCTCGCGCGCGGCCCGGTCGAAGGCCCCGGCCGCGGTCTCGCCCTCCGCAAGACGATCGGCCGCATCCTTGCGCGCGGTCTCCGCCGCCTCGATCTCGTTGCCGATCCGCCGCCGGCGCTCCTGAAAGAGATCGGGCGCCTCGGCCAGCTGCGCGCCCTCCTCCTCCACTTCGGCGAGGCGTTTGGCGATCTCCTCCACCTGCGCCTTGGAGCGGTCCACGCGCCCCGTCCACGAGCGGATTTCGGCCGCGATCGATTCCCGGCGCCGGGCCCTGAAATCGGCCTCCCGCGCGAGGCTCGTCATCAGCGCGCGCGCTTCGCCCGCCGCGGATCGGCGGGTTTCGGCGTCCTGCCGCGCGGTCGCGAGCTCCGCCTGCGCTTCCGCGGCGGGGGCGAGCGCCTGCAGCTGGGCCCGTTGCAGGTCGAGCCGCTCGGCCGTCTCCGCCAGCAGAGCCTTGGCCCGGCTTTCCGCCTCCGCCAGCGCCGAGCGCCGCGCGGAGACTTCGGCCAATCGGCGGTCGAGCATGGCGGCGCGTTGCCGCAGACCGTCGAGCTCGGTGCGGGCCGCCCGCGACGCCTGCTGGGCGGCCTGTTCCGCATCCGCCGCCGTCCGGGCCGACGTCTGGATGGATGCGAGTTCGGCCCTCAGAGCCTCCGCGGCGGCCTTGGCGGCGGCGGCGGCTTCTTCCAATTCGCCGAGACGGTTCTTTTCCGCGAGGCGTTTCGCCGCAGCGGTCGGCGCGCCCGCGGCCGCAGCGATGCCGTCCCAGCGACGGACGGCGCCGTCCTTCGTCACGAGCGTCTGCCCGGGCTTCAACGCGGATGCGAGACGGTCGAGATCGTCGGGCCCGACGAGGCCGATCTGCCGGAGCCGGCGCAGGGTTTCGGCAGGGCCGCCCGCCTTTTCGGACAGGGGCACCGCCCCCTCGGGCAGGGCCGCATCGCCCTCGCCCGCGCCCGGATCCGTCCAACGCAGCGGAGCGCGCGGATCCGTCGAGGCGTCGAGGTCATCCCCCAAGGCGGCCCCGAGCGCGACCTCGTAGCCGCGCTCGACCTGCATCGCGCCGAGGATCTTGGAAAAGCCGCCCGAATCCCCGGTCGAGAGCAGCTTGGCGAGCGTCCGCATCTCGGTTTCGAGGCGCTGGGCGTTACGGTCGGCATCCTCCAGCGGGCGGCGGGCCTGCAATTCCCGCTCGCGTGCGGCGGCCAAGGCGCCGCGGGCTTCCTCGACGCGCGTCTCCGCCGTTCGGAGCGCCTGTTCCGCCCGGTTCGCCTGCTCCTGGAGTGCGGCGCGCTCGGCTTCGAGCGGCCCGGCCGCGCCGAGCGCAGCGAGATCGGCCTCGACCTTCGCCATGTCGGCCCGCGCCCGGCGCTCGCGCTCTTCCTCGTCGCGCACCGCGCGCTCGGCGGCGGCGCGGCGGGCCGTGAGGTCGGCGACCCGGGCCTGCACGTCCTGCAGCGCCTTTTCCGCGGCGGCGAGATCGGCCTCGCGCGCATCCAGCGTCGCCCGCGCCTCGGCATCGGCGCCCGCCGCGGCCTCCGTCTCGGCCGCAAGCCCCGCATCCTCGGCCGAAAGCCGCTCGACCGCCGCGGCCGCGTCGGCTTCGAGCGCGGCTTCGCGTTCCGCGTCCCGCTTCAGTTCGGCCGCACGCCGTTCGAGCTCTGCCGCCCGCGCCTTGGCCCGGCGTTCTTCGCCTTCGAGCGCCTCGCGCGCGAGGATCAGCCGCTGCAGCGCGGCGGCAGCCGCCGCTTCGGATTCGCGCAGCGCCGGCAAGGCCGCCGCGGCCACGGCCTGATCGCGCGCGGATTCGGCTTGGGTCTGCGTGCGGCGGTTCACTTCGGCGGTCGCCTCGGCGAGCACCCGCTCGGCCTCCGCCAAGGCCGCGCGAGCCTCCCGCCATTGTCGGTAAAGCAGCATCGCCTCGACGCGACGGATGTCGGAGGAGACGGAGCGATAGCGCACCGCCTGCCGGGCCTGCCGCTTCAGGCCTTCCGCCTGGCTCTCGATCTGCCGCAGCACGTCGTCGAGCCGCTGGATGTTGTCTTCGGCGGATTTGAGCCGCAGTTCCGCCTCGTGCCGGCGGCCGTGCAGGCCCGCGATGCCCGCAGCCTCTTCCAGAATGCGGCGGCGGGCCTGCGGCTTGGCCGCGATGATCTCGCCGATCTGGCCCTGCCGCACCATGGCCGGAGACCGGGCGCCGGTCGAGGCATCCGCGAAGAGCAGCTGCACGTCGCGCGCACGCACCTCGCGGCCGTTGACGCGATAGACCGAGCCCGCCTCGCGCTCGATGCGGCGGGATACGTCGAGCTGGTCGGCATCGTTGAAGGCCGCGGGCGCCGTGCGCGCGCGGTTGTCGATGACGAGGGAGACTTCGGCCGTATTGCGCGAAGGGCGGCTCGCGGAGCCCGCGAAGATCACGTCATCCATGCCGGAGGCGCGAAGGCTCTTGTAGGAGCTTTCGCCCATCACCCAGCGCAGCGCTTCGACCAGATTGGACTTGCCGCAGCCGTTCGGCCCCACGACGCCCGTGAGGCCCGGCTCGATATGGAACTCCGTCGGATCGACGAAGCTCTTGAAGCCGACGAGCTTGAGACGCGTGAGCTTCACCCGCGCACCTCCGAGGGCGCGGGCGAACCCGTCCGATCAGCCCCCGACGAGAGGGGCGAGGATCTTGTCCAGTTCCTCAACCGTCAGCGCCCCGCGGTGCATCTGCCCGTTGATGAAGAAGGTCGGGGTCGAGTCGACCTTGAAGGTCTCGGCCCCGCGCTTCCGCACCGCAATGACGGCGTCATAAACCGACTGGTTTTTCAAGCAGGCCTCGAAGGATTCCTGTGTGAATCCCGCCTGTTTCGCGTATCGCGTGAGATTCTCGAGCGGCTTGTCCGTGAAGGCCCAGTTCTTCTGCTGTTCGAAGAGCAGGTCCGTGACGGGGTAGTATTTGTCGTTGCCCGCGCAGCGCGCGAGCATGAACCCGGCCGTCGCCAGCGGATCGAGCGGGAATTCGCGCAGCACGAAGCGCACCTTGCCGGTGTCGATGTATTTCTGCTTCAGCACAGGCCACGCCTTCTCGTGGAAGGTCTGGCAATGGCTGCAGGTGAGCGAGGCATATTCGATGATCGTCACCTTGGCGTCGGCGCGACCGAGAAACACGTCGCCGAGCGGACCGGGCACCGCAAGGTCCTCGGGCTTCACCGATTGCGCGGCGGCGGGAAGGGACAGGCCCGCGGCGATCACGAAGGCGGCGGCGGCAGCGATCTGGCGACGAGTGAACATGCGTTTCTCCGAGTTCCGGACGTCTTGATGAAACGAGCCGAGGATCATGGCAAGCGCAAGGCCGCGCCTAAGGCTTGCGGCGGTCCGCCGACGCCTCGCCCGTGATGATGCCGGCGCCGAGCCGGACGAGCGCTTCCCTCAGCCCTTCGTCCTCCACGGAGCCGACGCGTCCGCGGGCCGCCTCGAGTGCGGCGGGATCCAGTTCGGCGAGCTTCCGTTCCCGGCCGATGCGCCGCACGGGCCCCTGCCGCAGCATGATGCGGCCCACGCAGCGCCAGCCGTAACGGGCGTTCACGCGCTCGATCAGCACGGGCGCCATATGCTGGAGTTCCAGCGCGAAGGCGCTCTCGCAGCGCACCACCAGCGTCGCCGGGTCGGATGGCTCGTCCGGGCCCGCATGCTTCGGCCTGCGCGGCCATTCCATCTTCACGGGCTCGGAGCGCGCGGCCAGCCGTTCTCCCACGATCTCCGGCCAGCCGACCACGATGTCGGACGCGGCGAAGCCCTGCGCGGCGAGAGCCGGCGCAAGGCATTCGTCGATCAGTTCGGCCAAAGGGCGAAGACGTCTGGGGGCTCTCATCGGATCTTGCCGTTCGGGCGGAAGCGGGTCGTCGAAGCGGCGTCTTGGCGAAGGCGCGTCGCGGCCTTAGGTGTCGGGGTCATGGTAGCCTCCCCTCCCCCGTCCGCAAAGGCGTCCGATCTTCTCGCGTGGTACGACCGGCACCGCCGCACCCTGCCGTGGCGCGCCCGGCCCGGCGAAACGCCGGATCCCTATCGCGTCTGGCTTTCGGAGATCATGCTCCAGCAGACCACCGTGCGCGCGGTGAAGCCCTATTTCGAGAAGTTCCTCACGCTGTTCCCGACGGTGCACGACCTCGCGACAGCGCCGAGCGAAGCCGTGATGAGCGCTTGGGCGGGGCTCGGCTATTATTCCCGCGCCCGCAATCTCCACGCCTGCGCCAAGACCGTGGTCGAGCGCCATGACGGCGTGTTCCCCGCCGACGAGGCCGCACTCAGGGCCTTGCCCGGCATCGGGGACTACACGGCCGCGGCCGTGGCCTCGATCGCCTTCGATCTTCCCGCGGTGGTGGTGGACGGCAATGTCGAGCGGGTGGTCGCGCGGCTTCACGCGATCGAGGATCCGCTGCCCGGTTCGAAGCCCGCGATCCGTCGGTTGACCGCGGCCATGGCGCCCGAGAAGCGCCCGGGCGATTTCGCACAGGCCATGATGGATCTCGGCGCCACGATCTGCACGCCGAAATCGCCCGCCTGCGGCCTCTGCCCGTGGCGGGAGCCCTGCACGGCGCGGCGGGAGGGAACGGCCGAAACCTTCCCCCGCAAGACACCGAAGAAGGAGGGCAAGCTCCGGCGCGGCACCGCCTTCTTCGCCATGCGCGAGGACGGCGCCGTGCTTCTCGGCACGCGGCCGCCGAAGGGGCTTCTGGGCGGAATGGCGGAGGTGCCGGGCACCGGCTGGGCATCGGACCACGATCCGCGCTCGGCCCTGTCGGCCGCGCCGCTCCGTGCGGAATGGCGCAAGAGCCTCGGCACTGTCACGCACGTCTTCACGCATTTCCCGCTGGAGCTCGACGTGCTGGTCGCACGCCTGCCCGCCGGAACCGAAGCGCCGGCGGGCCTGCGATGGGTTCCTGCGACGGCATGGCCCGAGGAGGCCCTGCCGTCGATCATGCGCAAGGTGGTCGAGCACGGGCTCGCCGCGCTCGGGGTCGATCCGCGTCAGCGCTGACCGCTGCCGGAGCGCTCGCCGCGACGTTCGTCACGCCGTTCGTCGCGACGCTCCTCGCGCCGCTCACGGTCATCGCGACGGTCGCGATTGCCGTCGCGATCCCAGCCGCGGCCTTCGCCCCACATTCCGCCGGCCCAGCGCACGCGGTCGCGCTGCGTGTCGTCGAGCTTGGCGTAATAGGCGTCGAAGGCCGGGCGCACGGTCTTGATGGCTTCCGCCATCGCCACCGCATGCTTTTCGGCCCGCGCCATGCGGGCGGTCGGGGTGCGGTCGGCACGTTCGGCGTCGGTCGGGCAGGCCGCCTTCAGCGTCTGCTCGGCCTTGGTCGCCGCGGCTTTGAGCGCTTCGAACTCGTTGCGCTGCTCGGGCTTGGGCTGCGTGGTCCGCTCGAACCGTTCGATCAGCCGGGGCGCGACGGCTTCCTGCGAGAAGCAGATGCGTCCCATCATGTGGCGGTCGCCGCGTCCTTCGCGCCGGCCCTCATGCATCCAGCCGGGTCCGCCGCCGGGGCCCTGCCCCTGCATCATGCCGGGGCCCGGGCCCTGGCCGGGGCCGCCGCCCGGCGTCTGAGCGAAGGCGTAGCCGCCGAGGGCCAAGGCGGCCGCAAGACCGGCCGCGATCGTGGTTCTGCTCGTCATGATCTCTCTCCCGTCCGGAGGTTTGTCCGATGGCGCCATTCAAACGCCGACGGAGTCACCGCACGCTGACCATGACATGACATTTCGGAAAGGTTCGGGCGCGGAAGAGGCAAACCCGCTCGCCTATTCGGGCGATGCGTCCGAAGCGCCGCGAAGCCGGGCGGCGCGGTCGCGGCCCTCAGGCCGCGGCCATCAGCCCGCGCATGCGGCGGCGGAGATCGTCGAGAAGGACGGGGCCCTCCGCCGTCTCGGTCATCCAGAAGGTCCAGCCGTTGCAGGCGGGGAGGCCTTGGCTCAATGCGCCGATCTTGTGGATCGAACCGACGATGCCGTCCCGCAGGATCGCGCCATCCGCCCGCACCGTCGCCTCGTAGCGGCGCTTCTCGTCGAACAGCAGAGCACCCGGTGCGATCAGGCCCGCTTCGAGCAGCGAGGCGAAGGGAATGCGCGGCTCGGCCCGCTTGCCGGGCGCGGGCGCTATCGCCTCGCCCGAGAGCGGTTCGACCGCGGCGATGCGCTCGCGGGCGGCTGCGGCATAGGTCGTATCGCGCTCGATGCCGATGAAGTGGCGGCCGAGCTTCTTGGCCACCGCACCCGTCGTGCCCGTCCCGAAGAAGGGGTCCAGCACCACGTCGCCGGGGTTCGATGAAGACAGCAGCACGCGGGCCAAGAGCGCCTCGGGCTTCTGCGTCGGGTGAACCTTGCGGCCGTCCTCGCCCTTGAGCCGCTCGCCGCCGGTGCAGAGCGGGATGAACCAGTCGGACCGCACCTGCGTGTCCTCGTTCCCCGCCTTCAGGGCGTCGTAATGGAAGGTGTAGGCCTTGGCGTCCGGTCCGCGCGAGGCCCAGATCATGGTCTCATGCGCATTGGTGAACCGCCGGCCGCGGAAATTCGGCATCGGGTTGGCCTTGCGCCACACGACGTCGTTGAGGATCCAGAAGCCGAGATCCTGCAGGATCGCGCCGACGCGGAAGATGTTGTGGTAGCTGCCGATCACCCAGAGGGTGGCGTCCTTCTTCATCACGCGCCGAGCCTGCAGCAGCCAGGCGCGGGTGAAGGCGTCATAGGCTTCGAAGCTCGCGAACTTGTCCCAATCGTCGTCGACCGCATCGACCACGGACTGGTCTGGGCGCGACAGGGCGCCTTCGAGCTGAAGGTTGTAGGGAGGATCGGCAAAGACGAGATCCACCGAGCCCGACGGAATCCGTTCGAGTTCGGCGATGCAGTCCCCGACGATGACGCTGTCGAGCGTCATCCGGGGCGCCGCCGCGGGGAGCCCGGTACGCGAGACCTTGACGCGGGGCCCGGCGGAGGCCGTCCCGGTACGCGGAATACCCATGGTGAAGCACCGTTCTTACGCAACGGAGCGCACCATGCGACGGCCGGAGTAAAGGGAACCTTTCCGCGGCGGAGCTCGCGTTAAGGATGTTCGTTATGGTTAATCATCGGTTGACGCGGGCGCGGCCCCGTCCGTCCTGAACGGCGAAAAACTGAGGCGGTGGAAGGGACAGGGCCCGTGTTCCGCGATCGCCGAGCGGTGCCGCGCCGCGGCATAGCCCTTGTGCCCGGAAAAGCCGTAGACCGGATAAGCGAGGCAGAGCCGGTCCATCAGCCGGTCCCGCGAGACCTTCGCGACGATCGAGGCGGCGGCGATCGAGAGCGAGCGCGCATCGCCCGCCACCAGCGCCTCGCCCGCACAGGGAAGGTTCGGCATGTCGCGACCGTCGACCAGCACGTAGCGGGCCCGCACCGGCAACGCCGCCACCGCGCGCCGCATGGCCTCGAGGCTCGCCTTGCGGATGTCCGTCGCATCGATCAGCGCATGCGAAACGGAGCCGATCGCGACCTCGGCCGTCGCGATGATCGCCTCGAAAAGCTCCTCGCGCCGCTTGGCCGTCAGCTGTTTCGAATCATGCAGGCCGTCGGGAATCCGCTCGGGATCGAGAATGACGGCCGCCGCGACGACCGGGCCGGCCAAGGGCCCCCGCCCGGCCTCGTCGACGCCCGCCACCGGCGCGTCGCCCCGCGCGGTCAGGGCGAGTTCGCGCAGGAAATCGGGGCCCGTCGACAGGTCGAGAGGCAATGCCGGAGCTTCGGACGAGGGGCGGCGGGCCATGATCGAGCGTTAGCCCGCGTCGCCCCGCTCCACAAGCCGGCGGCATGCGTCCGCGCTCAGAACAGCGCCAGTTGTTCACCGCCCCGCGTCGGCTTTCGGAACAGATCGGTCCTCAGGCGTGTTCGCCGACCGTCGAAGCCGAGCCGTGCGGCCGCCAGTTCGAAGCGCCGGCCCACGAGATCGGCGAACACGCCCTCCCCCGTCTGCCTTTTGCCCCAGGTCGCGTCGTAATCCTTGCCCCCGCGCGTCGAGCGCACCAGCGAGAGAATGTGCCTCAGCTTGCCCGGATGATGCTCCAGCAGCCATTCCCGGAAGAGATCCCGCACTTCGAGCGGCAGCCGGAGCAGGACATAGCCCGCCTCGGTCGCGCCCGCCTCGCGCGACGCCGCGAGGATCCGCTCGATCTCCGCATCGTTCAGCGCGGGGATGATCGGGGCCACGAGCACCCCGGTCGGTACGCCCGCCTCGGACAGCCGCCGCACGGCTTCGAGGCGCTTCGCGGGCGTGGAGGCCCGCGGCTCCATCGTCCGCGCGAGCGTGGCGTCGAGCGTCGTGATCGAGAGCGAGACCTTGGCGAGCCCCTTGGCCGCCATCGGCCCGAGAATGTCGATGTCGCGCGCGACGAGCGCCGATTTCGTCACGATCCCCACGGGGTGATCCCACCGGGCCAGCACTTCGAGGATCGAGCGCATCACCCGCCGTTCGCGTTCGAGCGGCTGATAGGGATCCGTATTGGTGCCGATCGCGATCGTCCGCGGCCGGTAGCCGGGCGCGGACAATTCCCGCTCCAGCAGTTCGGCCGCACCGTCCTTCACGAAAAGCCGCGTCTCGAAATCGAGCCCCGGCGAGAGGCCCATATAGGCATGCGTGGGGCGGGCGAAGCAGTACACGCAACCGTGCTCGCAGCCGCGATAGGGATTGATCGACCGGTCGAAGGAGATGTCGGGAGACTCGTTGCGGGTGATGATCGTCTTCGGTTTCTCGACGACGACCTCGGTGCGCAACGGCGGCAATTCGCCCGCCGATCCCCAGCCGTCGTCTTCCGCCACCCGACCTTCCGCTTCGTAGCGCCCGCTCGCATTGCTGACCGCGCCGCGTCCGCGCCGACGCTCCGGATCCACGACGTCGGACGCGCAGCCGCGCCCGAGGCCGCGTTCGAAGCCGTGCTTCTCCTGGGCCGAAGCAAGCCTGTGCCGCGAGACCGCCGCCATCGCCCGTCCTTTCCATGACTAGAACAAAAGAAGAACATATGCGCTGCACCGACGCAAGCACGAGCGCGACCGGGAGGCAGGCATGCACGAAATCCGGGCATGAGCCGCGGGCTCCGTCGTGCTAAGGCGAGGCCATGTTGTCCGTGGTTCTGCCGGTGCTCCGCGAGGAGCCCGCTCTCGTCGATACGCTCTCCGCGCTCGTCGCCGGGGTCGCACAGGGTCTCGTCCGCGACGTCGTGCTCGCGGCCTCCGCCCCGTCCCCGCTCACCGAGCGCATCGCCGATTCGGGCGGCTGCTTCCTGCTGCCGGCCGAAGGCGGCCGCGACGCGCTGGTGCGGGCGGGTCTGGCGCAGGCGCGATCCGGGATCGGCATGGTGCTGGAGCCGGGCCTCGTGCCGGGCGGCGACTGGATCTCGGAAGTCGCCGACTTCTTCGAGGGCCCCGAAGCGACCGACCGCGTGGCGGTCTTCCGTCTGGCGGCGCGTGCGGGCCTCGGCGCATCGTTGCGCGCCGGCGCCGTCAATCTCGCCGCCGGGCTGGGCCGCGCGGATCCGCGGCTGGGGCGCGTCGGGCGGATCGCCCTTTTGCGCGACGGCGCTCCGATCGCGCGGCTCGCGAGCCCCGTCTACGACCGCCGCGGGCGCCGCTGATCAGAGCCGTTCGGCGCGGAACGCGTTGCATTGGCGGACGTCGCCGCCCTTCATCCCCGTCATGAACCACCGCACCCGCTGCTCGGACGAGCCGTGCGTGAAGCTGTCCGGCACCACCCTGCCCCGTGCGCTCTGCAGCCGGTCATCGCCGATGGCCGCGGCCGTATTCACCGCCTGCCGCACGTCGCGCTCGTCGATATTGGCGCGCCGCTCGTTCATCTTCTGCGCCCAGACGCCCGCGAGGCAGTCCGCCATCAGCTCGACGCGCACCTGCAACTGATTGGCTTCGGCCTGAGACCCCGCGCGTCGCTGCGCCTGCTGAACGCGCGGCAGGATGCCGAGCACGTTCTGCACGTGATGACCCACCTCATGCGCGATCACATAGGCATAGGCGAAATCCCCGCCCCCGCCGAAGCGCCGCTGCATCTCGTCGAAGAAGGAGGTGTCGAGATAGATCCTCTTGTCGGGCGGGCAGTAGAACGGCCCCGTGGCCGATTGCGCATAGCCGCAGGCCGATTGCGTCGCGCCGGAGAAGAGAACCAGCCGCGGCCGTTCATAATCGCGCCCCGCCTGCTGGGGGAGCACCACGGTCCACACGTCCTCGGTCTCGCCGAGAACCTTCGCGACGAAGGTGCCGATCTGGTCCGCGGGCGTGCCCGTCCGGCCCTGCTGCACCGGCGCGCTCTGCTGCCGGTAGCTCTGCACGACCTCCGCTCCGCCGATGAGAAGACGCGGATCGATGCCGAGCGCCCAGCCGATAAGCCCGAGCACGACCATGGCGCCGACCCCGAGGCCGCCGCCCCCGCCCGGAAACCCGCCGCCCATGCCGCGGCGGTCTTCGACGTTTTCGGAAACCCTCAGATCATCCCACCGCATGGCCCGCTCCGTCTTCGCCCGGACAGGCATAACGCATCGAACGGCGCGAGGGGATCCGGAGGGAGAGGGAAAAGACGGAGCAGGAGGGAGAGGCGATGGAAGAAGGCCCGCTCGGTTCCGCCCGCCTCACGGTGTCATCCCGGGCGGCACGGCCGACCCGGGATCCAGTGGACGGCCGGGCATCGAGCGCTTCGAAGGCTCTCCGGATCCCGGCTCTCCGCTTCACTGCGGCCGGGATGACACGCCGAGCATTCTCCCGTCATTGCGAGGAGCGGAGCGACGAAGCAATCCAGAGGACGGCGGGCGTGGAGCGCTTTGCCGGCCGTTTTTCTGGATTGCTTCGCTCCGCTCGCAATGACGGAAGAAAAGCCGATCAGAGCTGCTTCATCAGCGCTTCGGCGCCGGAGACGTCGGCCTTGCCGGGGGCGTCCTCGACATTGACCGCCTCGACCACGCCGTCGTTGACGATCATCGAATAACGCTGCGAACGGGTGCCGAGGCCGAAGCCCGAACCGTCCAGCGCGAGGCCGAGGGCCTTGGCGAAGTCGGCATTGCCGTCCGAGAGGAACTCGATCTTGTCCTTGGCGCCGGTATGCTCGGCCCAGGCGTTCATCACGAACACGTCGTTCACGCCGGTCACCGCGATCGCGTCCACGCTCTTGGCCTTGATGGCGTCGGCATTGGCGAGGAAGCCCGGCAGGTGGTTCTTGTGGCATGTGGGCGTGAAGGCGCCGGGAACGGCGAACAGCACGACGCGGCGGCCCTTGAAGATCTCTTCGGTCGTCTTCGGAGCGGGACCGTTCTCGGTCATCACGCGGAAAGTGCTTTCGGGCAGACGGTCGCCGACGGAAATCGCCATGGTCTTTTCTCCTGCAGCGCCCCTTCGGGGACAGGGGCTTCGAGGGGGGATCTAGCGCGCGCGGGCCCCGCCGTCGAGGTTCAGCCGGACTTCGATTCCGCTCTCGCCCGCAGGAACCGTCACGACGACCGGCAGGCCTTCGAGCGCCGCGCCCTTCGGCCCTTCCAGCACGGGCACCGTCCATACCGTCCGGCTGAGCGAGGCATCCGCCGCGGCGGCCGAGGGCACGGGAGTGCCGAAATACCATCCCTCCGCGGCCTCGACGAAGATGTCCGCCGCAGCGGCCGACGGCGGCAGGAGCGTCTCGACCTCGATCGCCTTGTCCGCGACGGACGCGCGCAGCACCGCGGGCGCCCGTCCCTCTCCCGCCTTCACGGGCGCGGGGACACGGGCGAGGAAGCCCTCGATGCGGCGGCGGCGCTCGGCATCCGCGGGCGCGCCGGGCACCATCGTCAGCTCCGCATCCGCATTGCCGGGGATGCAGAGCGTGGAACAGACCGCGTAATCCGCCTTCAACCTCAGATCGACGGGCCGGGCGGGATCCTCGGGCGTCACGATCACGGGCAGCACCACGCTTTCCGCATAGCCGACCGAGGTGCCGACGCCGTCGTCGAACCGCACGGGGATCGGCCATTGCACCGTGACCTGTCGGACATTGGTCGAGGCCGACCAGTCGAAAACCGGCGGCAGGCCCGCGTCTCCGGGGCTGCGCCAATAGGTCTTGTAGTCGGGGGCCAGCGAGATCTCGATGCCGCCGAGGCGGTTCGATCCGGCCGCGGGGCCGCCGTCCAGAAGCCGCAGCGACGAATGGGCGCTGCGGGACCAGGGCGAGGTTCCCGCCGCCGAAGCGGGGCCGAGAACCGCGACGAAGAGCGCGGCAGCCAGCAGCGGAACGCGGATCCTCATGGTCGGTTTACCCTTCGCGGTGTTCGATGACGAGGCCGGGGATCGAGGCGACCGCTTGCGTCGTTCATCGGCAAGCCTAGCATGGTCCTGCGAGTTCATGGTGCGGCTATGACGATTCCGACGGGCGGCTATCTCGACGGTCAATTCCTGGTGGCGATGCCCGGCATGCCGGACGAGCGCTTCGCCAGATCCCTCATCTATGTCTGCGCGCATTCGGCGGAAGGGGCGATGGGCATCATCGTCAACCAGCCCTCGCCCGGTCTCGAATTTCCCGATCTGCTCGCGCAACTCGATATCATCCCCTCCGGCGCCGACATCCGCCTGCCGCCAAAGGCCGAGAAGCTCAAGGTGCTCAAAGGCGGCCCCGTCGAGACCGGTCGGGGCTTCGTGCTGCATTCGGCCGATTTCTACATCGACAACTCGACCCTGCCGATCGACGAGGGCATCTGCCTCACCGCCACCGTCGACATTCTGCGCGCCATAGCGCGCGGGGACGGTCCGGCGGACGCGATCTTCGCGCTTGGCTATGCGGGATGGGGAGCGGGCCAGCTCGAAACCGAGATCAACGAGAACGGCTGGCTGAACTGCCCGGCCGACAAGGACCTGCTCTTCGATCACGGGTTCGAGACGAAACACGAGCGCGCCCTGCGCAAGATCGGCATCGATCCGGGCATGCTCTCGGCCTCTGCGGGCCACGCCTGATCAAGCGGCCTGCGTCACCGCGGCCCCGAGCAGCTTGCGCGTCTCGACCGCCGACATCGGCTTGCCGAAGACGTAGCCTTGGCCGAATTCGCAGGCGAGTTCGGCGAGATCGGCGATGTCGACGTCGTTCTCGAGGCCTTCGGCGACCACTTCCATGCCGAGGTCATGCGCCAGCCCGATGATCGAGCGCAGGATCAGCGGACGCTCCCCGCCTTCGCCCGGACGCACCAGCGTGCGGTCGATCTTGATGGCGTCGAAGGCGAAACGCTGGAGATAGGACAGCGTCGAGAAACCGGTCCCGAAATCGTCGAGCACGAGCCCGACGCCCGCCTCGGACAGCGCCTGCAGCTTCTGCGCGGCGAATTCCGGGTTTTCCATCACCGCCGTTTCGGTCATCTCGAGCCGCAGCGAGCCCCGACGCACGCCGTAACGCGAGAGCACCGCGCGCACGTCGGAGACGAGATCGTGGTCGATGAGCTGGCGGGCGGAGACGTTCACGGACACGAAGATCGGCGGATCGACGTCGAGCGCGTCCTGCCAAGCCTGGAGTTCCGACACCGAGCGGTCGAGCACGAGACGGCCGAGATCGACCATCAGCCCGCTTTCTTCGGCCACCGCGATGAATTCGCGCGGCGCGAGGCTTCCGTATTTCGGATGGTCCCAGCGGGCGAGCGCCTCGAAACCGACCACCGAGCGGTCGTCGATCCGCACGATCGGCTGGAAGACGACCTTGATCTCGTTCCGGTCGATGGCGCGGCGCAGATCGGTCTCGAGCGCGACGCGGTCCGTCCGGTGCGCGCGCATCGCGGGGCGGAACACGTCGATCCGGTCGCCGCCGAGGCGCTTGGCATGCGTCATCGCGATCTCGGCGTTGCGCAGCAGATCCTCCGGCAGCGTCTCCGACATCGGGTCCGGCAGCGCGATGCCGATCGAGGCGGTCAGCGAGACCTCCTTGTCGCCGAGCACCACCGGCGCGCCGACCGTGGAGCGGACGGAGTCGGAGAAGGCCGTGATCGGCGCGGGGTCGCGCTCGGAGAGCAGAAGAATGGCGAACTGGTCGCCGCTGATGCGGGCCAGCGTGTCCTGCGGGCGCAGCAGGCGCGAGATGCGGCGCGTGATCGAGAGCAGCGTCGTGTCGCCCGCCGGAATGCCGAGATTCTCGTTCACCGCCCGGAAGCGGTCGAGGTCGATCACGAGGATGGTCGCGCGGATCTGTTCGCCGCCGCGCGCCAAAGCCAGCGCCGTCTCCACGCGATCGAGGAACAGGCGCCGGTTCGGCAGGCCCGTGAGATGATCATGCATCGCATCCTTGAGGATGCGCTGTTCGGCGAGCTTGGCGCCGGTGATCTCGGTGATGCTGCCGACGATGCGGATCACCTCGCCGTCGTCGGTGACGAGCGGCCGCGCCTTCAGCGCGAACCAGAGATGGTTGCCGTCCGCCGCCTGCAGGCGGAATTCCAGCGTCAGACGCCCCCGCCCCTGTTCAAGCGCGGCATCGAGGCCCGCACGGAAGCGGTCGCGGTCGAACGGGTGGATCTGTTCGAGCAGCGCCGCCGCGGGACCCGAAAGCGTGTTCTCGGGGATATTGAGAAGCTGCGTCACCTCGGGGCCGACATGGATACGGTCGGCCGCCACGTCCCAGTCGAAGGCCGCGTCGCCCGAACCCGCCAGCGACAGCGCCTTGCGCTCGGTATCGCTGACGATCCCCTGCGAGAGCACGCCGCGCGAGAAGGCGTGCTGCATCACGGTGAAGCCGATCAGCATCACGATCATCACGAGGCCGCCGACCAGCGCGGGCGCGGCGATCTCGCCATGCACCATGCCCATCAGCGCGAAGCCCGTCGCGACCACCCAGGCCAGCAGCAGCAGCCAGGTCGGGATCAGCATCACCGCGCGGTCGTAGCCGTGCGTCGAGAGATAGATCACCAGCACGAAGCCCACCGCCGCCACGGCCGCGATGGACACGCGCGCGATGCCCGCCGCCAGCATCGGGTTGATGAGCGCGAGGCCGATCAGCGCGCCGAGGCACACGAGCCAGCCCAGCGTGACGTGGCTGTAGCGCACATGCCAGCGGTTCAGGTTGAGATAGGCGAAGAGGAACACCAGCAGCGTGGCCGCAAGCACCGCCTCCGACGCCGCGCGATAGACGCGCTCGGCCTCCGGCGTCGTGGCGATCAGCTGATGCCAGAAGCCGAAATCGATGCTGACATAGGCCAGAACGGACCATGCGAGCGCGGCCGCGGCCGGGAAGATCACCGCCCCGCGCACCACGAAGACGATGGTGAGGAACAGCGCCAGAAGCGCCGAGATGCCGATCACGATCCCGCGATAGAGCGTGAGGCCGTTGTTGCGTTCCTTGTAGTCGTCCGGGTTCCACAGATGGAGCTGCGGCAGGGTCGGCGAGGCCAGCTCCGCTACATAGGTGACGATCGCCCCGGGTTCGAGCGTGATCTCGAAGACGTCCGCTTCCTGACTTTCCTCGCGCGAGGGCACCTCGCCCTGGCTCGCCGTCACCGCCGTGATGCGCGTGGCACCGAGATCGGGCCAGAGCACGCCGGAGCCGACGAGGCGAAAATGCGGGGCGACCAGCCAGCGGGTGATCGTCTCTTCCGTGTCGTTCCTGAGCGCGAAGACGATCCAGTCCGGCCGCGTGCCTTCCTGCTTCGCCATGATCGCCATGCGGCGGACGATGCCGTCGGGGCCCGGAGCCGTGGAAATCTGGATCAGGTCGCCGTCCGAGCGGTAGGCCTCGACCTGTTTCAGCAGGTCGATCACGGGCGCATCGGGCTGCACGCGCACGGCCTCGACCGCCCGCGCGGCTTGGCCGGACAGGAGCCCGACGATCAGGATCAGTCCCGGAAGGAGGAGACGAAGTCCGTGCACGCAGCAGTCCCGTGGATCAGGCGACAGTCGTAGTTCGGCCCGCCCGGCAGGGCAAGCGCGGGCGGGGGCCCGTCCCCTGCAGCCTCACTCGCCGCCGATCCGGGCATCTTCAAGGCCGGGCCGGGGATCTCCACGCAGAACGGCATAGAGAAGGTGATCCTCCCACCGTCCCGCGATGCACAGATACTGACGCGCGAACCCCTCGCGGGTGAAACCGTTCCGTTCGAGCACGCGCACGGAGGCCGTGTTGGTGGGCACGCAGGCCGCATCGACGCGCCGGAGCCGCAGATCGTCGAACGCCGCGTCGAGCAGGAGGCCGACCGCCCGGGTCATGATTCCCTGCCCCGCGAAGGGCGCCCCCATCCAGTATCCTAGCGTCCCCGCCTGCGCGACGCCGCGCCGGATCTGCCCCACGGTGATGCCGCCGAGCAAGGCGCGGTCGGAGGCGCGGAAGATCAGATAGGGATAGGCGGTGTCGGACCTGATTTCCTCGGCATAGCGCCGGAGACGGCGACGGAAGGAGGAGCGGGTCAGGTCGTCCTCGGGCCAGAGCGGCTCCCACGGCGTCAGGAAATCCCGGCTCTGCTCCCGCAGGCGCGCCCAGGCGTCGAAGTCCTCCATCCGAGGGGTGCGCAGCACGAGCCCCGCGCCGCGTATGGCGGGCGTATCGTCCGGGATCGGAGACAGCCGGAAGAACGCCATGCCGCGCCCTCCCTAGGCGGCGATGCCGAGCCGGGCCGCGAACGCTTCGGCCGCGGGCAGCTTCGAGACGGGACCGATCGAGGCCAGCACCGGCGGAGCCGAGAACAGGATCCGCGCGGCCGCTGCCGTTTGTTCGATGGTCACCGCATCCACGCGGGCGGTCAACTCGGCGCGGGAGAGCACGCGGCCGAAGGCCAGCACGTGCCGCGCCATCTGCTCGGCCCGCCGCGCGGGCGACTCCAGCGCCGTGAGGATCGAGACCTTCATCTGCGCCTTGGCCCGCGCGATCTCGGCCTCGGTCGCCGTCTCCCCCGCCTTGGCGATCTCGTCGGCGAGGACGTTCAGGAACTCCGCCGCGTCGCGCTCGCCCGTGCCGCCATAGACGCCGAACACGCCCGTATCCGCGAACGGCGTGAAGAAGGACTGCACGTCGTAACAGAGCCCGCGTTTCTCCCGCAGTTCCTGAAAGAGGCGCGAGGACATCCCGCCGCCGAGCAGGCCGGAAAAGACGTACATCGCCTCATGCAGCGGGTGATGCAGCGGCACCGCCGGAAAGCCCGCGACGAGATGCACCTGTTCGAGCTTGCGGCGCACGCGCCGCTCCCCGCCCGCATAAAGCGCCGTCGGCGCCTGTTCCGGCTTATTGCGCGGCAGCCCGTCGAAGAGGCGCTCCGCCCCGCGCACGATCTCGGCATGGTCCACGGCGCCCGCCGCCGCGACCACCATTGCGGGCGTACGATAGCGGCGGGCGAGGAAGCCGCGCATCGACTCCGCGCTCTGCGCCCGCACGCTTTGCGGGGTTCCGAGGATCGGCCGGCCGAGGGGCGAGCCCGGAAAGGCCGTTTCCATGAAATGGTCGAAGACCAGCTCGTCCGGCGCATCCTCGTAGGAGCCGATCTCCTGCACGATCACCTGCTTCTCGCGGGCGAGTTCGCCCGCATCGAAGGCGGGCGCGGTCAGGATGTCGGCGATCAGGTCGAGGGCGAGCGGCACGTCCTCGCCCAGCACGCGGGCGAAATAGGAGGTCACTTCGGCATTGGTCTCGGCATTCAGTTCGCCGCCCACCGCCTCGATCTGTTCGGCGATGTCGCGCGCGCTCCGCGTGGCGGTGCCCTTGAAGGCCATATGCTCGAAAAGATGCGCGAGCCCGTGCTCGTCCTCGCGCTCGTGCCGGGAGCCCGCCCCGATCCAGACCCCGAGCGCCGCGGTCGCGAGATGCGGCATGCGCTCGGTCACGACCCGCAGGCCCGACGGCAGCACCGTGAATTCGACGGCCTCGTCCCTCGGACGATGCGGCCCGCTCATGCCGCGGCGCCGCCCGCCGCGCGGCCGCGCTCGCGGATGAAGCGCTCGACCGCAGCCTGATCATTTGCGAGCACCGTGAACCGCTCCGTCCGGTCATAGAGATCGGCCATATGCGGCGGCAGAGCCGGACGGATGCCGGTCGCCTTTTCCACCGCATCGGGGAATTTGGCCGGATGCGCCGTGGCCAGAACCACCATCGGCGTCGCGGGATCGCGCGCGGCGACCGCTTCGGCCGAGCCGAGGCCGACCGCGGTATGCGGATCGAGCAGATAGCCGGTCTCGGCAAGCGTCCGCTTCATCACGGCCGCGACCTCCGGCTCGGAGACCGCGCTCGCGGCGAATTCCTCGCGGATCCTTGCGAGCGGCCCGGCCTCGATCGCGAAGGACTTCGACTGGTTCAACCGCTCCATCAATCCGCGGATCGCGGCGCCGTCACGCCCGTAGGCATCGAACAGCAGACGCTCGAAATTCGAGGACACCTGAATGTCCATCGAGGGCGAGGAGGTCGGCATCACGCCGGTCACCTCGTAATGCCCGGTCGCGAGCGTACGGGCGAGAATGTCGTTGGCGTTGGTGGCGACGTTCAGCGTGCGGATCGGCAGGCCCATGCGCTTGGCGACATAGCCCGCGAGCACGTCGCCGAAATTGCCGGTCGGCACCGAGAAGGACACGTCGCGATGCGGCCCGCCGAGCGCCGCCGCGGCGGTGAAGTAGTAGACCGCCTGCGAGACGATGCGCGCCCAGTTGATCGAATTGACGCCCGAGAGCTTCATCTCGTCGCGGAAGGCATGGTGGTTGAACATGCCCTTCACGATCGCCTGGCAGTCGTCGAACGTGCCTTCGAGCGCGATCGCGTGGACGTTCTCGCCACCGACCGTCGTCATCTGCCGGCGCTGCACCTCGCTGACGCGGCCGTGCGGATAGAGGATGAACACGTCCACGCGCTTGAGCCCGCGGAACGCCTCGATCGCGGCGCTGCCGGTATCGCCCGACGTGGCCCCGACGATGGTCGCGCGCAGTCCGCGCTTCTCGAGCACGTGATCCATCAGCCGCCCGAGCAGCTGCATCGCCACGTCCTTGAAGGCGAGCGTCGGGCCGTGAAACAGCTCGAGGATGAAGGTGTTGTCGGCCACCTGCACCAGCGGGCAGACGGCCTTGTGCCGGAACGCGGCGTAGGACTCGTCGACCATGCGGCCGAAGGCGGCGTCCTCGACGTCGTCGGCGAAGGGGCCGATCACAGCCCGCGCGACGTCCGCATAGCTCCGGCCCGCGAAGCCCGCGATCGTCGCGCGATCGAGCGTCGGCCATGTCTCCGGCCAATACAGGCCGCCGTCGCGGGCGAGGCCGGCGAGGACCGCATCCGAGAAACCGAGAACGGGCGCTTCGCCGCGGGTCGAGACATAGAGCACGATCGAACTTCCTTTCGGGTCGCCGAACCCTCGGGCGCGGCGCCGTCGCGATGCAAGCGGGGCCTCAGACCTCGTCGGCCGCCGTGGTCCCCGTCGGCGCCTTATTCGCACGCCGCAGCCATATTGCGAAGAGCACCAGAACGCACAGCGCCAAGGTGAACCAGGTCGCCGCATATTGCAGGTGATTGTCCGGGAAGCTCACGCGCGTATTCCCGCCCTTGGGCCATCCGCCCGGCACGGGCGTCGCATCGGCCGCGATGGTGAAGGGCGCGGCATCCGCAAGGCCGACCGCGGCCGCCATGGCCTTCGGGTCGCGGGTGAAGAATTCGCGTCGGCCCGGCTGGTCCGGCGCCGCGAACATGCCGCGCGGCTCCGGCATCCGCAGGAGGCCGGTCACCGAGGTTTCGCCCTCGACGAGGCTCGCGGAACGGGACTCCGGCGCGCGCTTCTGGTCGGGCACGAAACCGCGATCGACCAGCACCACCGCCCCGTCGCTCGTGCGCATGGGCGTGAAGACCGACCAGCCCTGCGTCGCCTGTCCCCCCGCTTCCGCGCTCCACAGCGTGTAGAGATAGGTCTCGCGATCATGCAGGAAGCGCCCGGTGATCGTGATCCGCTTGTACTCGTCGGTCTTGGGATGGAGCGCCGGCCACGCGGCGGGCGCGGGAGGCGCGATCGGGACCGCATGGATGCGCTCGGCCACGCGCGACTTCAGCCGCTGCTTGGCGCCCCAACGCTCCACCTGCCAGAAGCCGAGCCCGACGAGCAGACCGAAGATCGCCGTCGTCATGACGACGGGCAGGATCAGGGAACGACGGATCACGGACGGTCCTCCGGGCGGCCCTGCTCGGCCTTGTTGTGCCATTGCGCGGCGATCATCAGCCCCTTGGCGGGCCGCAGCAGGCCGAGCACCAGCAGAAAGACGAGCGGCACGACCACGCCTGCGATCGCCGGCAGCGACCAGGCGAAGCTCGCATCGAGCCAGAGCGCGAGCCCGACCGTGAAGAAACCCACGATCATCATGATGAACACGGCCGGTCCGTCGCCCGAATCGGCGAAGCCGTAATCGAGGCCGCAGCGGTCGCAAGCCGGGGCCACGGCCAGATAGCCGTCGAAAAGACGCCCCTCCCCGCATCGCGGGCAGCGGCCGCGCAGACCCGCGAGAAGCGGCGACGAGGTCGGCTCGACGGGTTCGGTCATGGGCGGCGCTTCCGTTGGATTCGTCGGAAAAGCGAAGGGCGGCCGAAGCCGCCCTTGCCGTCTGTCGGATCGCGTCGCGTCAGTGGCCGGCGGCCGCCGCGGCGCCCCAATGGGAGCCCCACAGATAGATCGCGACGAAGAGGAACAGCCACACCACGTCCACGAAGTGCCAGTACCAGGCGGCGAATTCGAAGCCGAGATGCTGCTTCGGCGTGAAGTGGCCCTTCAGCGCGCGGGCGAGGCAGACGATCAGGAAGATCGTTCCCACGAAGACGTGGAAGCCGTGGAAGCCCGTCGCCATGAAGAAGGTCGCGCCGTAGATGTGGCCTTTGAAGCCGAAGGCGGCGTGCTGGTACTCGTAGACCTGCACGACGGAGAAGATCGCGCCGAGCACGCAGGTGAGGATCAGGCCCCACTTCAGACCTTCGCGGTCGTCGTGCAGCAGCGCGTGATGCGCCCAGGTCACCGTGGTGCCCGAGGTCAGCAGGATCAGCGTGTTCAGGAGCGGCAGGTGCCAGGGATCGAACACTTCGATGCCCTTCGGCGGCCAGCTGCCGCCGGTGAACTCGGCGCGGATGAACTGCTTGGCCTCGCCCGCGAACAGGCTCGCGTCGAAATAGGCCCAGAACCAGGCCACGAAGAACATCACCTCGGAGGCGATGAACATGATCATGCCGTAGCGATGGCTGATCTGCACCACGCGGGTGTGATAGCCGCCGCGCTCGGCTTCGCGCGTCACGTCCGACCACCATGCGGCCATCGTGTAGAGCACGCCGATGAGGCCCGCGCCGAAGACGACCGGGCCCGCCTTGATGCCGCCGATCAGCATGGCCTTCATCCACATGACGGCGCCGACGGCCATCACGAAAGCGCTGACGGAGCCGACGAACGGCCACGGGCTGGGGTCGACGATGTGGTAGTCGTGGTTCTTGGTATG
This sequence comes from Hyphomicrobiales bacterium, assembly GCA_027483895.1. GTDB lineage: Bacteria > Pseudomonadota > Alphaproteobacteria > Rhizobiales > Beijerinckiaceae > JAIXZO01. The sequence goes on along the minus strand of JAIXTP010000007.1, from coordinate 88,377 downwards.
CGCGTCGGCCATCGTTCTCGCTCTCCGCTCCCTCCCGCTCCCGGACACCTCCGCGAGCGGCCCCCGGGGTTACAGTTCTGGCGCCTCGGAGCGTCCGGTCTTCGCCTCGGCGAGAGGCTTCGGATGCCCTTTGGCAGGAAAGAAGGTGTAGGACAGGGTGATCGTCCGGACCCGTTCGAGCTCGCGCTCCTTCACGATCTCGGGGTCGACGAAGAACACCACCGGCGCGTCCATGGTCTCGCCGGGCTTCAGCGTCAGCTCGTTGAAGCAGAAGCACTGCAGCTTGTTGAACCAGCCGCCGATCTGGTTGGGCTGCACGTTGAAATTCGCGATGCCCACGGACTCGGACGAGGACGTGTTCCGGATCTTGTAGAACACGGTGATCGTCTCGCCCGCCCGCACGTCCACCGACGGCGTCTCGGGCTCGAACTTCCACGGCAGGCCGGGCGCCACATTGGCGTCGAAGCGGACGGTGAACACCCGGTCCGCGACGCGGGAGGCCTCGCTCTCGGCGATGCGCGGCGTGCCGCCGAAGCCGGTCACCTTGCAGAACAGCTCGTAGAGCGGCACGGCCGCGAAGGCGGCGCCCGTCATCGTCGCGACGACGCCGACACAGGCGAACATCGTCCGCCGCATGGCGCGGTCTTTCTTCTGCTGCAGGGGGGCGGGGGCGTCGGTCATGGTCAGAGCGGCCGGTTGAAGACGTTGGGGCCGAGCTTGGCGATGGTGACGATGTAGAAGAGCAGCACGAGCGCGCCGAGCACGAGGCCGAGCGCCATCGAGCGCGAACGCCGGCGGCGACGCTGCTCTTCGGTCAGTTCGATCTCGTTGCGCACCATGTCAGAACCTCCCGAGCGCGGAGAGCGCCCCGAGGCCGGGCAGCGGCAGGACCAGTTCGGCCAGCAGCACCGCGAACAGCAGGAAGAGATAGAGGATCGAGAAGCCGAAGAGCCGCATCGCGGCCTTGTTCGCTTCCGCGCCCTCGCGCACCCGGTACACGCGCACCGCGTCGCGGATCATGATCCCGCCGGTCACGACCGACACGACGAGATAGAGCAGGCCCCCGAAGCCCATCGCCGCGGGAAGCACCGCGAAGGGCGCGAGCACCAGCGTGTAGACGAGGATCTGCGTGCGGGTGGCGTCGGGGCCGGCGACCACGGGCAGCATGGGCACGCCCGCGCGCTCGTAATCGCCCGACTTCACCAGCGCCAGCGCCCAGAAATGGGGCGGCGTCCAGAGGAAGATCAGGCCGAACAGGACGAAGGATTCGAGCGAGACGGAGCCCGTCGCGGCGGCATAGCCCACCATCGGAGGGAAGGCGCCCGCGGCGCCGCCGATGACGATGTTCTGCGCCGTCCAGCGCTTCAGCCACATCGAATAGACGACGACGTAGAAGAAGATCGTGAAGGCGAGGAACGCCGCGGCGAACCAGTTCGCCACGATGCCGAGGAACAGGACCGAGCCCACCGAGAGCACGAGGCCGAAGGCGAGCGCTTCGCCGGGCGCGACGCGACCGCCGGGGATCGGGCGCTTGGCCGTACGGCTCATCAGCGCGTCGATGTCGGCGTCCCACCACATGTTCAGCGCGCCGGACGCGCCCGCGCCCACCGCGATGGCGAGGAGCGAGGCGAAGCCGAGGATCGGGTTCATCCCGCCGGGCGCCAGCAGCATGCCGACCAGCGCCGTGAAGATGACGAGCGACATCACCCGCGGCTTGAGCAGGGCCCAGAAATCGCGTGCCTCTCCCATCGCCACATGGGCGAAGGGTTCGTCGGCGCGGTCGATGTCGCTGACCAGGGACATGGGTGCTCGGCGGATCCGTGTTCGGTTTCTGCGGCGGTCGGCGGGGGCGTCGCGTGCGGCGCTCCGGCGGACCGTCGGGGGGATGACGCCGGCCGGAAGAACCGGCCGGCGTCGTTCGATCAGTGTTCCGAGCCCGTGATGCGGGGCAGGGTTTCGAACTGGTGGTAGGGCGGAGGCGAGGACAGCGTCCATTCCAGCGTCGTCGCGCCGGCGCCCCACGGGTTCTCGCCCGCAGCCTGCTTGCGGCTGAAGGCCTGCCAGCAGCCGTAGAAGAACACGAGGAGACCGAAGGCGAAGATGTACGAGCCGATGGACGAGATCCGGTTCCAGCCCGCAAAGGCGTCCGGATAGTCCACATAGTGGCGCGGCATGCCGGCGAGGCCCGAGAAGTGCATCGGGAAGAACAGCACGTTGGCGCCGATGAAGGCGATCCAGAAGTGCAGCTTCGCGAGGAACTCGGAGAACACGTAGCCGGTGATCTTCGGGAACCAGTAGTACCAGGCCGCGAAGATCGCGAAGACGGCGCCGAGCGACAGCACGTAATGGAAGTGCGCCACGACGTAGTAGGTGTTGTGGAGCTGACGGTCGATGCCGGCATTGGCCAGCACGACGCCGGTCACGCCGCCGACGGTGAACAGGAAGATGAAGCCGATCGCCCAGATCATCGGCGAGGTGAAGCGCATCGAGCCGCCCCACATCGTCGCGATCCAGGAGAAGATCTTCACGCCCGTCGGAACCGCGATCACCATCGTCGCGAAGACGAAGTACTGCTGCGTCTTCAGCGAGAGGCCCGCCGTGTACATGTGGTGCGCCCACACGACGAAGCCCACCGCGCCGATCGCCACCATCGCATAGGCCATGCCGAGATAGCCGAACACCGGCTTCTTCGAGAAGGTCGAGATGATGTGCGAGACGATGCCGAAGGCCGGCAGGATCATGATGTACACTTCGGGGTGGCCGAAGAACCAGAACAGGTGCTGGTAGAGCACCGGGTCGCCGCCGCCCGCCGGGTCGAAGAAGGTCGTCCCGAAATTGCGGTCGGTCAGCAGCATCGTGATCGCGCCCGCGAGCACGGGGAGCGACAGCAGCAGGAGGAACGCCGTCACCAGCATCGCCCACGCGAAGAGCGGCATGCGGTGGATCGTCATGCCCGGCGCGCGCATGTTGAGGATGGTGGTGATGAAGTTGATCGCACCGAGGATCGACGAGGCGCCCGCGATGTGGAGCGCGAGGATGCCGAAGTCGAGCGCCGGGCCGGGATGACCCGAGGTCGAGAGCGGCGGATAAACCGTCCAGCCGCCGCCGAAGCCGGTCGAGCCCGGCGCGCCCTCGACGAACATCGAGATCAGCAGCAGGCCGAAGGCCGCAGGAAGCAGCCAGAACGAGACGTTGTTCATCCGCGGGAAGGCCATGTCCGGCGCGCCGATCATGATCGGAACGAACCAGTTGCCGAAGCCGCCGATCAGCGCCGGCATGACCACGAAGAACACCATGATCAGACCGTGGCCGGTCACGAACACGTTGTAGGTCTGCGGATTGGTGAAGTACTGGAGACCCGGCTCCTGAAGCTCCAGACGCATCGCGATCGAAAGCGCGCCGCCGATGAGGCCCGCCACGATCCCGAAGATCAGGTACATCGTGCCGATGTCTTTGTGGTTGGTGGAAAGCACCCACCGGCGCCAGCCGGTCGGATGATCGTGATGCGCCTCATGGGCGGTCGCCGCGTGTGCCATGGTACGAATGTCCCGGTCGTCGGTCTGATGTCTTGGGATCGTCCGCTCAGTCGACGCGCGACAGAGAGGCGACCTTCACGGAGTCGTCGGCATTCGAAGCGAACTTCTTTTTCGCTTCGACGAGCCAGGCGGCATAACGTTCCGGGCTGACGATGCGGATCGCGATCGGCATGAACGCATGGTTCGCGCCGCACAGCCGCGAGCACTGCCCGTAATACATGCCTTCCTTGTCCGTCTTGAACCAGGTCTGGTTCAGGCGGCCCGGAATGGCGTCGATGCGGACGCCGAAGGACGGCACCGCGAAATTGTGGATGACGTCGCCGCCGACGACCTGAACCAGGATCGTCTTGCCGGCGGGGAGCACGAGTTCGTTGTCGACGGCGAGCAGGGCCGGCTGGTTCGCCTTCTGCGCGTCCTCGCGGCTCAGCATCAGCGAATCGAAGCCGAAACCGCCGCCCTGATCGGCCGGGTACTCGTAGGTCCAGTACCACTGCTTGCCGATCGCCTTCACGGTGATGTCCGGCTTCGGCGCATCGATCTGGTAGCGCAGAAGGCTGAAGGACGGGATCGCGATGAAGACGAGGATCAGGATCGGAATGCCGGTCCAGGCGATCTCGAGGCCCGTGTGGTGCGTCGTCTTCGAGGGAACCGGGTTCGCCTTCTCGTTGAACCGGACCACGACGTAGACGAGCAGGGCCAGAACGAAGAGCGTGATGGCGGTGATGATCCAGAGCACGCCGTCATGCAGCGCTCCCGTCCGGGCCGCGACCTCGGTGACCGGGTTCTGCAGGTTCATCTGCCAAGGAGAGGGCTGTCCGGTGCCGGCCGATGCGGGCGCCGCAAGGCCGAGAGCGAGAGCGGCGAGGGCCGCACGGCTCCAGAAACGGTTCATGACGATTCGATCTCCCTGACTCGCCGGAAGGCGGACGCACGTTTTCCCCGAACCGTCCGGCGGAGGGGAAACCCGCTATGGCGCGATGACCATCCGGAAATGTTCGGTACGTGAAAACCACAAAGGGCGCCGCCATGCAACGCGTCGAAAGGCGGAAAACGTGCGACGAATGCACATTCCCTTTCGCATCGGTTCCGAAAACCCGCCCGAAATGCGCGTTCCGAGCCCTGCTTGACACGACCGGGCCGGCATGGTCCGAACCATGCGTGACGGGTCGTCCGCCCTACGGGCCGCCCGCGTCGGAGACCACGAATGACCTTTCTCCGCCGTGCTCTTCCGGTCCTCGCGACCCTCGTCGCGGCCGCCGCGCTCGCTCCGGAGCGTGCGGCGGCGCAGGGGGCGGTCAAAGCGACGCATGGCGAATGGCAGCTCCGCTGCGAGCCCGCGCCCGGCGCGCGGGAGCAATGCGCGCTCGTCCAGAACGTCGTCACCGAGGACAAGGGCAATCTCGGCCTCGTCGTGATCGTGGTGCGTACCGCCGACGGAAACGGATGGCTGCTGCGCGTCGTCGCACCTCTCAATATCCTGCTGCCCGCGGGCCTCGGCCTGAAGATCGACCGCGTGGACATCGGCCGCGCGGGCTTCGTGCGCTGCCTCGCCACCGGCTGCATCGCCGAAGTCGTCATGGATCAGCAGCTCGTGGCGCAGTTCCGCGCGGGCGGAACGGCGACCTTCGTGATCTTTCCGACGCCCGAGGAAGGCGTCGGAATTCCCGTCCCGCTCGCGGGCTTTTCGGCGGGCCTCGCCGCCCTGCAATGACGTTCAAGGATCGGTAGCCACATGACGCGCAGCAGCTCCGCTCTTTCCAAGGGCCTCACCGCGACGGCCCTCGCCCTTCTTCTCTCCGCCTGCGGCTCGATCGGCTCCGGCTTCGAGCCCGCCGCGATCTTCTACGGCGGCTCCGTGCCGCCGTCGGCGCCGGAACCCGAAGACACGGATTTCGAATGCCCGGCGGTCGAGATCCGCGAGGGCGGTGCGGCGCATCGCTTCGGCGGCGACGGCCTCAGGGCGCAGGCCGCCATGGTGGACGTCGCGCGCGAATGCCGCCTCGAAGGCTCGAATATCCGGATTTCCGTCGGCGTCGAGGGTCGCGTGATGCTGGGTACGTCGGGCGCGCCCGGCGCCTATCCGGTGCCCGTCCGGATCGTCGTGAAGCGCGGCGACAAGGTCATCGCGGTCCGCAACGAGCGCGTGAACGTCACGATCCCCAAGAGCGAATCGCTGGCGAGCTTCGTGTCGGTCCATAAGGACATCGTGGTCCCGCGCAACGGCGCCGAGCTTTCGATTTCGGCCGGGTTCGACGCGGGCGGCGGCGAGATGCCGGCGGCGGGCAAGCGCGGTCGCTGAGGCGGCCGCACGGGTCCACCGCATTCGCCGACCGGACGGTTGACTCGCCGCCGAGTCGCATCCATTCGTGATGGGCCGTCAATCCTCGCGGAAGAGACCGGCGGGGGCTTCCGAGCCCCGGTCGCCGGCGCCGAAGGCGCAACCGCCCCGGAAACGCTCAGGCCGAAGGACCGCGAGGAGCTGGCACTCTGGAAAGCGGACGATCCGCAAGGATCGTCCCACCGAAGGGCGTAACCGCGGGCGCATCGGTCTGCGGGAAATCTCTCAGGTCTCGGGACAGAGGGGGCGCTGAACGATCCGGGCCGCACGGCACGGGTCAGGCGCGACTCCGACTCCGGGACGGCCCATGGCAGAGACCCAGACGATCCCCGCCGAAACGCTGCTGCGCACGCCTCTGCATGCGCGCCACGTCGCGCTCGGCGCCCGCATGGTGCCGTTCGCGGGCTACGACATGCCCGTCCAATATCCGACCGGCATCCTCGCCGAGCATCTCTGGACGCGCGAGAACGCCGGCCTCTTCGACGTCTCGCATATGGGCCAGGCCTTCCTCATCGGCCCCGACCACGAGACGACCGCCCGCGCGCTCGAAGCCCTCGCGCCCGCCGATTTCGTAGGGCTGAAGCCGGCGCAGCAGCGCTATTCCCAATTCCTGAACGACGAAGGCGGCATCCTCGACGACTTCATGGTCGCGCGGTCGCCCGATCCGGCGGAGGACGGCGTGCTGGCGCTCGTCGTCAACGCCGCCTGCAAGGAGCAGGACTACGCTCACCTCGCCGCGCGCCTGCCGAAATCGGTGCGCCTGCTGCGCGCCGACCGCCGCGCGCTCCTCGCCCTGCAGGGGCCGAAGGCGGCCGAGGTTCTGGCCCGGCACTGCCCCGACACCGCCGACATGGCCTTCATGACGGTCCGGACCACGCGGTTCGACGGCATCCCCGTCAACGTCTCGCGTTCGGGCTACACGGGCGAGGACGGCTACGAAATCTCGGTGGCGAACGCGCATGCCGACGAGATCGCATCCGCCCTGCTGCGCGCGCCGGAGGTCAAGCCGATCGGCCTCGGCGCCCGCGATTCGCTGCGGCTGGAAGCCGGTCTCTGCCTCTACGGCCACGACATCGACACGACGACCTCGCCCGTCGAGGCCTCGCTCGTCTGGTCGATGCAGAAGCGCCGTCGCGAGGAAGGCGGCTTTCCGGGCGCGGACCGGATCCGCCGGGAACTCGCCGAGGGCGTCGCGCGTCGCCGCGTCGGCATCCTGCCCGAAGGCAAGGCGCCGGCCCGCGAGGGCACCGAGATCGCCGATGCCGAAGGCCGGGTGATCGGGACCGTGACGTCGGGCGGCTTCGGCCCCTCGATCGGCGGGCCCGTGGCCATGGGCTATGTCGAGGCCGCGTCCGCCGAGGTCGGCACGGCCGTGCAGCTCATGGTCCGCGGCAAGGCCCTGCCCGCCCGCATCGTTCCCATGCCCTTCGTCCCGCAACGATATTTCCGCGGCCCGTCCGCCTGAACCGAACCGGAGACAGTCCCATGGCCGAGACCCGCTACACCAAGGATCACGAATATATCCGGATCGAGGGCGACACCGCCGTCGTCGGCATCACCGATTACGCGCAGAGCCAGCTCGGCGACGTGGTCTTCGTCGAGCTTCCCGAAATCGGGAAGTCCGTCGGCAAGGGCGACGAAGCCGCCGTGGTCGAGAGCGTGAAGGCGGCGAGCGAGGTCTATGCCCCGGTCTCCGGCGAGGTCACCGCCGTCAATTCCGCGCTCGAAGCCTCTCCCGGCACCGTCAACGAGGATCCGCTCGGCTCGGGCTGGTTCGTGAAGCTCAGGATCTCGGACGCGTCCGAACTGTCCGGCCTCATGAGCGAGGACGAGTACAAGGCCTTCGTCTCCACTTTGTCCTGATCACCCCGAACCGTCCCGTCAGGAGCGGCAGCGATGCGTTATCTCCCTCTGTCCGACACCGACCGGCAGGACATGCTGGCCGCGATCGGCGCGCGTTCGATCGACGAACTCTTCGCCGACATTCCCGCCGACAAGCTGATGCGCGCGCTGCCGGACCTGCCGCGCCGCAAGAGCGAGCTGGAGGTCGAGCGCATCCTCTCCCGCATGGCGGGCAAGAACGTCCCGGCCTCGGCCGCGCCCTTCTTCGTCGGCGCGGGCGCCTACAAGCATCACGTGCCCGCGACGGTGGATCACCTGATCCAGCGCTCGGAGTTCCTCACGAGCTACACGCCCTACCAGCCCGAGATCGCGCAGGGCACGCTGCAATATCTCTTCGAGTTCCAGACCCAAGTCGCGGCGCTCACCGGCATGGAGGTGGCCAACGCCTCCATGTATGACGGCTCGACCGCCTGCGGCGAGGCCGTGCTCATGGCCCACCGCGTCACCAAGCGCCGCAAGGCGGTGCTGTCGGGCGGCCTGCACCCGCATTACGCCGACGTGGTCCGGACGCTGTCGAAGATGGCAGGCGACGAGGTCGTCACCCTCGCCCCGGACGTCACCGCGTCCGAAGACCTTCTCGCCGCGGTCGACTCGGGCGTCTCCTGCGTCGTGGTGCAGACGCCGGACGTCTTCGGCAATCTGCGCGACCTCCGGAAACTATCGGAAAAGTGCCGCGAGACCGGCGCTCTGCTGATCGCGGTCTTCACGGAGGTCGTCTCGCTCGGCCTCGTCACGCCGCCCGGCGCGATGGGCGCCGACATCGTCGTGGGCGAAGGCCAGTCGATCGGCAATGCGCTGAATTTCGGCGGCCCCTATGTCGGCCTCTTCGCCGCCAAGCAGAAATACGTCCGCCAGATGCCCGGCCGGCTCTGCGGCGAGACGGTCGATGCCGACGGCACCCGCGGCTTCGTGCTGACGCTCTCCACCCGCGAGCAGCACATCCGCCGTGACAAGGCGACGTCGAACATCTGCACCAATTCGGGCCTCTGCGCGCTGGCCTTCACCATCCACATGACGCTGCTCGGCCAGGAGGGCCTCGCCCGCCTCGCCCGCATCAATCATGCGAACGCCGTGAAGCTCGCCGACATGCTTTCGGGCGTGAAGGGCGTCGAGGTGCTCAACGGCGCCTTCTTCAACGAGTTCACGCTGCGCCTCTCCCGCCCCGCCGCCGCCGTGGTGGAGCGGCTAGCGGAACAGGGCGTCATGGCGGGCGTGCCCGTCTCGCGCCTCCTGCCGAAGGCGGGTCTCGACGATCTCCTCATCGTCGCGAACACCGAGATCAACACCGACGAGGACCGCGCCGCTCTGGTCGCCGCGCTGAAGGGAGTGCTGTGATGCTGAACCGTCAGGGTCGTCCCACCGCTCCGGGCGCCGCCGCCGCGGCCGGTCCTTCCACCTTCACCGGCAACAAGGCGCTGCAGCAGGAAGAGCCCTTGCTGTTCGAGATCGGCCGTTACGACGTCACCGGCGTCGATCTCGATGAGCCGGAAGCCTTCGCGCCCCGCCTCGGCGGTCTCGAACGCACCGACGGCATCGGCCTGCCCGGCCTGTCGGAACCCGAGACGATGCGCCATTTCGTGCGGTTGTCGCAGAAGAACTACGGCATCGACACGGGCCTGTTCCCGCTCGGCTCCTGCACGATGAAGCACAATCCGCGGCTCAACGAGCGCATGGCCCGACTGCCTGGCTTTGCGGACGTGCATCCGCTTCAGCCGGTCTCGACCGTGCAGGGCGCGCTCGAACTCATGAACGAGCTCGGCCGCTGGCTGCGCGAGCTCACCGGCATGACCGCGGTCGCCCTCTCGCCCAAGGCGGGCGCGCATGGCGAGCTTTGCGGGATGATGGCGATCAAGGCCGCGATCGAGGCAAAGGGCGAAGGCGCGACGCGCCGCACGGTGCTGGTGCCCGATTCGGCCCACGGCACGAATCCCGCCACCGCCGCCCTGATCCAGTTCGACGTGAAGCCCGTCCCCGTGCGCGAGGACGGCACCGTCGATCCCGAAGTCGTGCGCGCGCTCGCGGGGCCGGATACGGCGGCGATCATGCTCACCAATCCGAACACCTGCGGGCTGTTCGAGAAGGACGTCGTCGCCATCGCCGAGGCTGTCCATGCGGCGGGCGGCTATTTCTACTGCGACGGCGCCAACTACAACGCCATCGTGGGCAAGGCGCGGCCGGGCGATCTCGGCGTCGACGCCATGCACATCAACCTGCACAAGACCTTCTCGACCCCGCATGGCGGCGGCGGGCCGGGCTCCGGCCCCGTCGTTCTGTCCGAGCGTCTTGCGGCCTTCGCCCCGGTCCCCTTCGTCCGCATGGACGGTGCGGGCTTCGATCTCGTCGAGGACGAGGAGGGCACGGACGCCTTCGGCCGCATCACGGCCTTCCACGGCCAGATGGGCATGTATGTCCGCGCGCTCTCCTACATGCTCTCGCACGGTGCCGACGGCTGCCGGCAGGCGTCGGAGGATGCGGTGCTGAACGCGAACTATGTCCGCGCGCGCCTCGCCGATCTCATGTCCCTGCCCTTCGGCAACCGCGCCTGCATGCATGAGGTGCTGTTCGACGACGCTTGGCTGAAGGACACGGGGGTGACCACGCTCGATTTCGCCAAGGCGATGATCGACGAGGGCTATCACCCGATGACGGTCTATTTCCCGCTCGTCGTCCACGGCGCGATGCTGATCGAGCCGACCGAGAGCGAGAGCCGCGCGTCGCTGGACCTCTTCATCGCCACGCTGCGGGATCTCGCGCTGGCGGCGAAGCGCGGCGACGCCGAGCGCTTCACGGGCGCGCCTTACCACGCGCCCCGTCGTCGTCTCGACGAGACCCGCGCGGCCCGCACCCCCGTCCTCCGCTGGACGCCCCCCGCCCCGATCCGCGACGCCGCGGAGTGAGGGCGGAGAGGGCCGCCGGGAGCCGCCGACCCTCGACCCGTCATTGCGAGGAGCAAAGCGACGAAGCAATCCAGAGAACGCCGGGCATAGAGCACAACGCCCCGCGTTCTCTGGATTGCTTCGCTTCGCTCGCAATGACGGAAGAAGAACAGCCGGGCGGCCGCCCGCCTCACCCCTTCACGGGCAAGAACGGCTTCATCCCCTCGCGGGCGAGTTCGTCCACACGCTCGTTCTCGGGGTGGCCCGCATGGCCCTTCACCCAGTGGAAGACGACCTCATGCCGGGCCCGCGCCTCGTCGAGGCGCTGCCACAGGTCGGCGTTCTTCACCGGCTTCTTGTCGGCGGTCTTCCAGCCGTTCGATTTCCAGCCGTAGATCCAGCTCGTCACGCCCTGCCGGACATATTGGCTGTCCGTCCACAGCTCCACCCGGCAGGGGCGCTTCAGCGTCTCCAGCCCCATGATCGCGGCGGTCAGTTCCATCCGGTTGTTGGTGGTCTGCTCTTCGCCGCCGCAGAGTTCGCGCCGCGCCTCGCCATAGACGAGCAGCACGCCCCAGCCGCCGGGGCCGGGGTTTCCGGAGCACGCCCCGTCGGTGAAGATCGTGACCTGCTGCGTCATGCGGGAAGAGCGACGAGGCCGTAATCGGCCGCGCTTTCGGCGCGCTGGTGGAAGCGCAGCTTCCGGTAATATTCGAGCGGATCCTTCGGCCGCACGAGCGCGCCCGGCGGCACGTTCAGCCAATCGACGAGCCGGGTCAGCATGAAGCGCAGCGCGGCGCCCCGGCACAGGATCGGCAGCGCCTCGATCTCCGGGTCGGTCAGCTCGCGCACCCGTCGGTAGCCCGCGATCATCGCCTGCCCCTTGGTGAGGTTGTAGGAGCCGTCCTGCTCGAAGCACCAGGCGTTCAGGCAGATCGCGAGGTCATAGGCGAAGCCGTCGGTGCAGGCGAAATAGAAGTCGATCAGTCCCGAGAGCTGCGGCCCGATGAAGAAGACGTTGTCCGGGAACAGGTCGGCATGGATCACGCCGCTCGGCAGGCCCTTCGGCCAGTCGCGTTCCAGCGCGACGAGCGCCGCTTCCGCCGCGTCCCGCAGGCCGGGCGTCACGGTGTCGGCGCGCTCGCGCGCGGCCTCGAACAGCGGCCGCCAGCCCGCCACCGAGAGCGCGTTCTCGCGCGTCATCGGGAAGTCGGCTCCCGCCAGATGCAGCCGCGCCAGCGCCTCGCCCACCGCGCCGCAATGCGCGGTGCCGGGCCGCTTCACGCCCATGCCGTCGAGAAAGGTCACGATCGCGGCGGGCCGCCCCGCGAGCCGGCCGAGCGCCTCGCCCTTGCGGTTCTTCACCGGCTGCGGGCAGACGAGCCCCTTGGCCGCGAGATGTTCCATCAGCCCGATGAAGAAGGGCAGATCGCTTTCGCGCACCCGCTTCTCGTAGAGCGTGAGGATGAAGAAGCCGGTTTCCGTGTGCAGCAGGAAATTCGAATTCTCGACGCCTTCGGCGATTCCCTTGGCGGCGAGGACCGCCCCGATGTCGTAGCCCGCCACGAAGGCGGAAAGTTCGTCGTCGGGGACTTCGGTATAGACGGCCACTTAAACGGACTCCGCGGCGGCGTCGCGAAGGCGGCGCGGCAGGGGGAAGAAGACGCTCTCGTCGGCCGTCGAAACGGTCTCGACCGCGATGGACCGGCGCGCGGCGAAGGCGTCGATGATCTCCTCGACGAGGATCTCGGGCGCCGAGGCCCCGGCCGTGATGCCGAGCGAGGAAATGCCGTCGAAGAGCGACCAGTCGATGTCCTCGGCCCGCAGCACGAGCCGAGCCGTGCGGCAGCCCGCCCTTTCGGCGACTTCGCGCAGGCGCTGGGAATTGGACGAGTTCGGCGAACCGACCACGATCATCGCGTCGACCTGCGGCGCGACCCGCTTCACGGCTTCCTGCCGATTGGTCGTCGCGTAGCAGATGTCTTCCTTGTGCGGGCCGACGATGGCCGGGAAGCGCGCCCGCAGCGCGTCGACCACCGCCTGCGTGTCGTCGACGGAAAGCGTCGTCTGCGTCGCATAGGCGAGTTCGCCCGCGGGCGCTTCGAGCCGCGCGACGTCTTCGGCGGTCTCGACCAGAAGCACCGCGCCTTCGGGCAGCTGGCCCATCGTGCCGACCACTTCCGGGTGCCCCGCATGGCCGATGAAGATCACCGTGCGGCCGCGCTTGTGGTGGATCTCCGCCTCGCGATGCACCTTGGTCACCAGCGGGCAGGTCGCGTCGATGGCGAAGAGATTGCGGCGGTCGGCCTCGGCGGGCACCGCCTTCGGCACGCCGTGCGCGGAAAAGATCACCGGGGCGTCGCCGTCGGGCACCTGATCCAGTTCGGAGACGAAGATCGCCCCCTTCCGGCGCAGCCCTTCCACGACGTATTTGTTGTGCACGATCTCGTGCCGGACATAGACCGGCGCCCCGTAAAGACGGAGCGCCTGTTCGACGGCGTCGATCGCACGCACGACGCCCGCGCAGAAGCCGCGTGGGGCGCAGAGCAGAATTCTCAGCGGGGGCGCGTCGGTCCGTGTCATCATGCCGTGCATTCGGTGGACGGTGCTACTGACCCCGCACCCGGAAAAGTGTCAAGCGCGCGGAGGGCCGAGGGTGGGGTCCACGTGCTCTCAGGAAACGAAATGCCCGACGCCCATTCGCCCGCCTTCCTCGCTCCGATCCTGTCCTTGATCGCCGCCGCCATGGTCTTCGTGCCCCTTGCGAAACGCATCGGGCTCGGCGCCATCGTGGGCTATCTGCTGGCCGGCATCGCGGTGGGTCCGTCCGGCCTGCGCCTCGTCACAGACCCCGCCATGACGCTCGCGATCGCGGAACTCGGCGTCGTGATGCTGCTCTTCGTCATCGGGCTCGAGCTGAAGCCCGCGCGGCTCGTGGCGATGCGGCATGCGATCCTCGGCTTCGGCGGTGCGCAGGTTCTGCTCTGCAGCGCAGCCCTGCTGCCGCTCGCGCTGCTCACCGGCACCTCGCTCGCGGGCTCCGTCGTCGTCGCCTTCGCGCTGGCACTGTCGGCCACGTCCATCGCGCTCCGCATCCTCGAAGACCGGGGCGATCTGCGCACGCCCTACGGCGAAAAGGGCTTCGCGGTGCTCCTGATGCAGGACATCGCGGTCGCGCCCGCCCTCGCGCTCGTGCCGCTTCTCGCCGGCCCCACGGCCGGGACCGCCACGCCGCTCGCCGCGTTGATCGCCGCCGGCGCGCTGTTCGGCCTCGTGGTGGCGGGCCGCTGGCTCCTCAATCCGCTGTTCCGGATCCTCGCCCGCACCGGCGCCCGCGAACTCATGACGGCGGCCGCCCTTCTCGTCGTGCTCGGCGCCGCGCTGCTGTTGCAGACCGCCGGCCTGTCCATGGCGCTCGGCGCCTTCGTCGCGGGCCTGCTGCTCGCCGAATCCGATTTCCGTCACCAGCTCGAAGCCGATATCGAGCCCTTCCGCGGCCTCCTGCTCGGCCTTTTCTTCATGAGCGTGGGCATGACGCTGCAGCTCGGCGTGGTGCTCGACAGCCTCGGCCCGCTCACCGGATTCCTCGTCGCCGTGCTCGGCCTGAAGGCCGTCATCGTCTTCGCCATCGCCCGCGCGCGGCGGCTCGCGGTGGGCGAGGCGGTGCGGCTCGCGGCGCTGCTCTCGCCCGCCGGAGAATTCGCCTTCGTCTTCATCCCGCTCGCGGCCGATCTGCGCCTCATCGGCCGGCAGGAGGCGGTGCTGTGGACCGCGCTGTCCGCGCTCACGATGATCGGCGGGCCGCTCCTCTTCCGGCTCGCGGAAGTCTGGTGCGCCCGCCGCAAGCTCAGGGTCCGCGGCGAGGCGGCCTACGACATCGAAGGCCTCGGCCGCACCCGCTCGGAAGTCCTCGTCATCGGCTTCGGCCGCTTCGGCCAGCTGTCCACCCAGCTCCTGCTCGCGGCCGATCTCGACGTCACCGTCATCGAGCGCGACGTGGACATGATCCGCAACGCGGCCCGTTTCGGCTTCAAGGTCTATTACGGCGACGGCACGCGCATCGACGTGCTGCGCGCAGCGGGCGCAGGCCGCGCGCGGCTCATCGCGGTCTGCGTCGACGACCGCGAGGCCGCCACACGCATCGTCGACCTCGTCTCCCGCGAATTTCCCGAAGCCGCGCTCCACGTCCGCGCCTATGACCGGAACCACGCGCTCGAACTGATGGACCGCAACGTGGCCTATTACGTCCGCGAAACCGCCCCCGCGGCCATCGCCTTCGGCCGCGCCGCGCTGCGGGCCGCGGGCTTCGACGCCGAGACGGCGGAGGCGATCGCCGAGGACGTCCGCCGCCGCGACGAGGCGCGGCTCGCAGCCCAACGCGGCGAAGGGCCGATGGGCGGCGCGCATTATCTCTACGGCCGCGGCGTCCGGCCCGAGCCCCTGCTGCCGCCGAAGGCCGAGCCCAAAGGGCTCACCGAGGAAACCGAGCGGCTCGTCGGCGGCGACGGCGCGGCGGGCGAGGCGCGCCCGTCATGACGCATTCCCCCGGGGTCTTCACGACCGGCTCGGTCATGCGCCACGTCGCCGTCATGTCGCTCACCGGCACCGTCGGGCTGATCGCGATCTTCGTGGTCGACCTGCTTTCCCTCCTCTACGTCTCGTGGTTCGGGGACGTGAACCTCACCGCGGGCGTGGGCTGCGCGACCACCGCGCTCTTCCTCGCGACCTCCGCCAATATCGGCTTCATGATCGCCGTCGGCGCACTCGTCTCCCGCGCTCTGGGCGCACGCGAGCGCGAAAGAGCCCGGCGGCTCGCCGCTTCCTCGCTGGTCATTTCCGCGGTGCTTTCGGGCGTCGTCGCGCTCGCGATGATGGCGGACGTCGACCGGATCCTCGATCTGCTCGGCGCGACGGGCGAAGCGAAGGAGACGGCGCGGCGGTTCCTGCTCATCTCGCTTCCCTCCAACGTGCTGATGGCCGTCGGGATGACCTATGCCGGCATCCTCCGCGCGGCGGGCGACGCCAAGCGCAGCATGTACGTCACGCTCGCGGGCGGGATCGCGACGGCGGTGGTCGATCCGCTTCTGATCTTCGGTCTCGCGCTGGGGACGGACGGCGCGGCTTGGGCCACCGTTCTCTCCCGGCTCGTCTTCGTCGTCGTCGGCGCGCACGGCACCGTCCGCGTGCACGATCTCGCGGCACGCCCCGTGGCCCTCTTCGTCGTTCAGGACATCCGTCCCCTTTTCGCGGTCGCGATCCCCGCCGTCCTCACCAATATCGCGACCCCGATCGCCAACGGCTTCATGACGGCCTTGATCGCGCCCTTCGGCGACGATGCGGTCGCGGCCAATGCCGTCATCACGCGGCTCGTCCCGGTCGCCTTCGGGGCTCTTTTCGCGCTTTCGGGCGCGATCGGCCCCGTCTTCGGCCAGAATCTCGGCGCGCGCCTCTTCGACCGCGTGAAGACCACGCTCGATTGCGGCCTCGTCTTCGGCGCGGGCGTCATCCTGCTCGCTTGGCCGGTCCTCTGGCTCGCGCAGGACGCGATCGTCCTCGCCTTCCGCGCCGAGGGCGGCACCGCGGACCTCGTCCGCTTCTTCTGCACGGCGGTCGCGGGCACATGGGCCTTTCACGGCGCGCTCTTCGTCGCCAACGCCGCCTTCAACAATCTCGGTGCGCCCGTGCTCGCCACGGCGTTCAACTGGGGCAAGGCCACGATCGGCACCGTGCCCTTCGCCTGGTACGGCGCCCGAACGGCGGGCGCGGAAGGCGCGTTGATGGGTCAGGGCATCGGCGCCGTGCTGTTCGGGATCTTCGGCATCTGGGCCGCCTATCGGGTCATCGGCGCACTCCCGAAAAGACGGAGAGCCGAGGACATGGCGGCCGAAGACGCCCCGGCCTAAAGTGAGCGCAGGAGATTCGGGGGTCCCATGGTCAATTTCTTCGACTTCCTGGCGCCGCGAGGCACCGATCCCTTCGCGGAATACGCCTCGCGCTTCGGCATCAGCCCCGATCAGGCGATGAAGGCGATGGCCGCGATGATGCCCGCCTTCGCGCTCGCGATGCAACGCCGCGCACCCACGCCCGCCGATTTCATGGCGATGTTCGTGCCCGCCGCGCAGCGCCCGCAGGATCCGCTGCAGCTCTTCTTCGGCTCCAAGGCCCTCGCCGACCGGATCGCCGAGCAGACCGCCGGTTTCGCGGGCCTCAGCTCGGCCGTCGTCACGCGGATGATGCCCGCGGTGGCCGAAGCCCTCGCGGCCTCGCTCGCCCGCGGCCGGGCCGAGGACATGCTCAAGGCCTTCTATCCGGACGCCGCCCGCCGGGCGCGCGACGCGAAGACCAGCAAGGCGGCGGAGGAAAGCGGCGAGGCGATCGGCGGCATGATCAACGCCATGCTCGGCATCACGCCGGACCGGCCTGAACCCGAGCCGGAGCCCGAACCCGAGAAATCGCCCATCGAGCAGAACGTCGATGCGCTCGCGGAACTGATGCATACGAGCCGCGAGGCGCAGCAGGAGCACCTGCGGAATCTTCAGTCGATCTTCACGCGGATGATGGGCGGAGCCTGATCGTCAGTCGCGGAGGCCGTGCGGCAGCGACGACGCGAGATAGGTCTTGAGATTCTGCGTCACGACGGCGGTCGTGCCCACGACGGCCGCGCCGAGAACGAGCGCCAGAAACATGGACTGAAGGGCGTGGTGCACCAGATCGTGGGATCCGGGAGCCCGCAATATCTTTCTGGCCAACAAACGCATCGTATCAGCTCCGCGATCGATGCCTCACCCTCGGTCTTCCTCCCCTTCCGAGTCCTTAACGCGGGCCCGCTCCGCGGCGCTCGCGCGCCGGCTTGGTGAATCCTTCGTAAGCGGAAGCCGCGATCCCGGGGCGACGGGCCCGGATCGGGAGGGTCGCCCCGGGGTCCCCTGTCGCTCGGGCCTCATCGGAGCCAGAACGAGCGCGTCCCGGCTCCTCCCTCGGACGAATGCGGGCCGCGCGTTTCCTTCGGGAAGCCGCGGCCCGGTCTTTTCTCAGAGCACCGCGGAGTCGAAGATCCGCCCGAGGTCGCCGTTCCACGGCCCGCGCCAGGCGTCCAGAAGATCATGGGCCGGCGTGCGGCCGGTCTCGGCCACCGCGACGACGGGCGCCAGCCAACGCTCCTCGCCCGCGCCGCGGCGCTTCAGACCCGCTTGCGCGATCGCCACGGCCTCTTTCGCGACGGCCCGCAGGTCGCGTCCGCGGACCTGTGCCTCGAGCCCGGCCTTCGGCACGTCGTCGCGCATCTTCTGCCGGTCCTCGGCGGTCCAGCCCTTCACGAGGTCCCAGGCCGCGTCGAGCGCCTGTGCGTCGTAGAGCAGCCCCACCCAGAAGGCGGGCAGCGCCTTCATCATCGGCAGCGGGCCCGCATCGGCGCCGCGCATCTCGATGTAGCGCTTCAGCCGGACGTCCGGGAACAGGGTGGAAAGATGGTTCGCCCAATCCGAGATGG
Organism: Hyphomicrobiales bacterium; assembly: GCA_027483895.1. Classification (GTDB taxonomy): domain Bacteria; phylum Pseudomonadota; class Alphaproteobacteria; order Rhizobiales; family Beijerinckiaceae; genus JAIXZO01. Next base: position 70,236 of record JAIXTP010000007.1, on the reverse strand, counting down.
TCGCCCGCTCGCCCGGCATCGCGTCGAGCCGGCCCGCCATCAGGTCGCGGAAGGAGGCTCCGGCGACGTCGTGATAGGTGTCGCCGCGCTTCACGAAATAGAGCGGCACGTCGAGCGCCCAATCGACATAGCGCTCGTAGCTCATGCCGTCTTCGAAGGCGAAGGGGATCAGCCCGGTGCGGTCGCCGTCCGTGTTCCGCCAGATCTCGCCGCGGGTCGAAAGCATGCCCGTGGGCCGGCCGTCGAGGAAGGGCGATGCGGCGAACAGCGCGGTCGCGAGCGGCTGCAGCGCAAGGCCGACGCGCAGCTTGCGCACCATGTCCGCCTCGGTCGCGAAATCGAGATTCACCTGCACCGTGGCGGTGCGGAACATCATGTCGAGGCCCATGGTGCCGACGCGCGGCATATAGGCGGACATGATCCTGTAACGCGCCTTCGGCATCACCGGCGTCTCGGCCCGCGACCAGATCGGGCTGAGGCCGACGGCGAGGAAGCCCATGCCGAGCTCGCGGCCGATGCGGTGGACCATGTCCATATGCGCGTCGAATTCGGCGGCCGTGTCGTTCAGCGTCGCGAGAGGCGCGCCGGACAGTTCGAACTGCCCGCCCGGTTCGAGCGAGATCGCGCCGCCGCCCACGTCGTCGGCGAGGCCGATGATGTTTCCGGCATCGGTGATCGGCGTCCAGCCGGTCTCCTTGCGCACGCCCTCGAGCAGCGCCCGGATGCCGTTTTCGCCCTCATAAGGAACGGGGCGGTGATCGGCGGTGCGGAACGGGACCTTCTCGTGCTCGGTACCGATCAGGAACGGCCCGTCGCCCTTTTCGCCCGCTTCGATCCAGGCGACGAGTTCGTCCCTGCTTTCGATCGGGGTCAGGTCGGATTGGTCGCGGGCCATCGGAACTCCGGGAATGTTCGCCCGAGGGGCGAGGAGGCCGAGAGATAAGGCTCAGGCCACGTCATGGCAATCGCAAGGCCGATCCTCAGGCCGCGCAGGGCCGGCCTGCACCGGTCCGCAGGACTCCCGCCGTCGCAGTGGCGAGATGGTCCACCACGGCCTCGAGCGCCGCCTTGGCGTCGCAGCCCCTCGCCTCGGCCGCTGCGTGCGCCTCGAGCTGCGCGTCGGCGCCGGTGCCTTCGCGCAGGATGTCCCGGCACGCTTCCGCTTCCGCCCGGCAGCCGAGGGCCTCGGCGTCGCCCGCCACCATCGTCAGCACGTCGTCGAGCGTTTCGGCCGCGGTCCGCGCGCTTTCCGTGGCTTCGTCCGCGAAGGACGCATGCACGCCGAAACGCTGCGCCCGCCAAAGGTTCTCGCAGACGATCGCGCGGGACGCCCCCGTCATCCGCCCGTTGACCCCCGGATTGCGGTCGAGATGCCTCACCAGCGCCCTGTAGAGCGCCGCGATCGCGATCGCATGGTCGACGCGCGTGCAGACGTCGGTCACGCGCAGTTCCAGCGTCGGATGCCGCATCGAGGGGCGGATCAGCCACCAGACATAGCTCTCGTCGCGGATCGTCCGCGAAGCGACGAGCGTGCGGATGTAGCGGTCGTAATCCGCCTGATCGAAGAACAGGTCCGGGATGCCTGCACGCGGCAATTCGCTGTTGGCCGCGAGCCGGTAGCCCATCAATCCCGTCCGCCGCCCCTGCCAGAACGGCGAGGAGGTGGAGAGCGCGAGCAGCAGCGGCAGCCACGGCAGGGCGCGCGTCATCACGTTCACACGACGCGAGGGATCGGGCAGTTCGACATGCACATGCAGCCCGCAGATCACGTTGCGCATCCCGACCATCTGCAATTCGTGCATCACGCGGTCGTAGCGCGCGGCCTCGGTCGTCCGCTGCCGGGTCCAGGCCGCGAAGGGATGCGTCCCCGCGGCGACCACCATGATCCCGTGGGCGCGCCCGATCTCCCCCAGCCCTTGGCGGGCTTCGATCAGCCGGGCCCGCGCATGGCCCATGTCCGTCGAGGGCTCGGTGGCGACCTCGATCTGCGATTGCAGCAGCTCCGGCATGATGTCCGCGGCGAAAAGGCCGCGTGCCTTTTCGATGAAGCCCTTCGGCATGGTCCGAAGGGTATTCCGGCTTTCGACACCGCAGAGGAAATACTCCTCCTCGATGCCGAAACGATAGGTATCGGCCATGATCGTCCCGTCGCGACGCCCCTCTTCGAGGCGCCGGACAACGCGGGTCCGGACCCTTGGTTCCTGTCAGCCGCCCGCGAAGTCGCCCCGCACGGCCTGCACCAGCGCCAGCGCCGCCACCGCGGCGGTGTCCGCGCGCAGGATGCGCGGGCCGAGCGACATGCGGATCACCGGCGCCGCGGCACAGAGCCTCGCCCGCTCGTCCTCGGCAAAGCCGCCCTCCGGGCCGATCAGCACGTCCGTCGGCCCCGCGGGTCCGTCCCTCAGCGCCGCGAGCGGGTCGCGGATCTCGGCGGCTTCGTCGCAGAAGATCAGCACGCGACCGGTCTCGCGGCCGGCCAGCCACGCATCGAGCCGCATCTCCTCGTCCACGTCCGGCACCGCCAGAACGCCGCACTGCTCGGCGGCCTCGATCACGTTGGCGCGCATACGGTCGCGGTTCACGCGCTGGGCGACAGTGTGCTGCGTGATGACGGGCACCAGGCGGGACGCGCCCATCTCGACGGCCTTTTGCACCATGTAGTCGAGGCGGGCATGCTTCAGCGGCGCGAAGATGAGCCGCATGTCCGTCGGCGGGGTCTGCTCGCGCGTCCGCTCGACGAGTTCGAGCACGGCGCTCTTCTTCTCCGCCGCCGCGATCCGGGCGAGCCATTCCCCGTCCCGCCCGTTGAACAGCAGCACCGGGTCACCCGTCCGCCCGCGCATCACGTTCAGGAGGTAATGCGTCTGCTCCTTCGCGAGCCGCACTTCGCCCGTCCCGAGCGGGGCATCGACGAAGAGGCGCTGCGTGCGGAAGTCGTAGGACAAGGGCGTTCCCCCCGCGGGATCCGGTTCTTCCGCCTTCCTGCCGCCTCGCTTCGTCTTCGGCAAGGGTGCAGGGCGGTTGCGGGCGGGGCGACGCAGCGTTATGTGACGTCCGAAGGCAGAAAGAGGTGTCCGATGCGTCCGTTCGACGTTTTCCGCCCTGCCGCGTTCGGCGCGCTCATCGTCGGCGCGCTTTGCATCGCGTCCGCCGCGCCCGCCGCCGCACAGGCGAACGAGTGCGAGAAGCTCGCGAAGCTGTTCGAGAACCGCGCCAAGACGATGCAGCAGCTCGAAGGCTTCAAGAAGAAGCCGCCGACGGCCGATCAGGCCTGCGCCATCTTCGGCCGTCTCAAGGATCAGAACGCCGCGGCCATGGCCGAGGTGGAGCGCAACGGCGACTGGTGCCACGTCCCGCCGGACGTCCTGCCGAATCTCAAGGCCCAGCACGCGCAGATCGAAGACACCCGCAAGGGCGCCTGCACCGCCGCCGTCCAGCAGCGCAAGCAGGCCGAAGACGCGAAGAAGCAGGGCCTGCTCGGCGGCGGCGACATCATCGGCGGGCCGATCCGCCTGCCGCAAGGCGCATTGTGACGGTTCCGGGACCGGACCTCTCGGGCACCGTACCGGATGCGGCGCCCGACAATCTGGTCGATCGCCTCGCCCCCGCCTCCTGGCGTCCCTTCCTGCGCCTGGCGCGCATCGACCGGCCGATCGGCTGGTGGCTTCTGCTGCTGCCCTGCTGGTGGTCCGCGGCTCTCGCGGGCATCGCGGCCGACGCCCCTCCCCGCCTCGATCATCTCGTCCTGTTCCTGATCGGGGCCGTCGCGATGCGCGGCGCGGGCTGCGTCTACAACGACATCATCGACCGCGATCTCGATCGGCAGGTCGCCCGCACCCGCAACCGCCCGATCGCCTCCGGCGCGGTGAGCGTGAAGGCCGGCGTCGTCTTTCTCGCCCTGCTCTGCCTCGCCGGCCTCGCGGTGCTTCTCAGCCTGAACGCCTACGCGATCCTGCTCGGCTTCGCCTCCCTCGCGCCGGTCGCGATCTACCCCTTCATGAAGCGCATCACGTCGTGGCCGCAGGCCGTCCTCGGCCTTGCCTTCGCTTGGGGCGCGCTGATGGGCTGGGCCGCCGTCTTCGGCGCGCTCGCGCCGGCGCCGATCCTGCTCTATGCGGGCGCGATCTTCTGGACCATCGCCTACGACACGATCTATGCGGTGCAGGATCTCGAAGACGACGCCATCGCCGGCATCCGCTCGACCACGCGGATGTTCGGCGCCCGCACCCGACAGGCCGTCGGCCTCTTCTTCGGCCTCGCGCTCGCCTGCATCGCCGCGGCGATCGGGCTTGCGGGCGGCGGACTTCCCTCCTTCATCGGCCTCTCGCTCTTCGCCCTGCATCTCGCTCGGCAGGTCCGTTCCATCGACCTTTCGGATCCGAAGGGCGCGCTGCGCCTCTTCAAGTCCAATCGCGACGCCGGTCTCATCCTATTCGTCGGTCTGGCGGTCGACGCCCTTCTCGGCATCTGACCTTGCCCGGACTTGCCGCTCGCGGAGGCGGCGGCTACACGGGTGCAGCGCAAAAAAATCACGACTCCGGCCCCGTCCCGAGACCGAGCATGACCTCCGCCTCAGCCCTTGCCGATCTCCTCACGCTCGTCCGCGACGCGGCGCGCGAGGGCGGCCGCATGGCGCTCGCCCATTGGCGCGAAGGCGGCACCACGACGGCCTCGGTCGACTACAAGTCCGGCGGCTCTCCCGTGACCGAGGCGGACCTCGCCGTCGACGCCTATCTCGGCGAGCGGCTGCGGCGGGCGGAACCCGGTTTCGGCTGGCTCTCGGAGGAGACCGCCGACGATCCCTCGCGCCTCGAGCGCCGGCATGTCTGGGTCGTGGATCCGATCGACGGCACGCGCTCCTTCGCGCGCGGCGACGCGGACTGGACCGTCGCCATCGGCCTCGTGGAGGACGGCATTCCCGTGCTGGGCGCGGTCTACGCGCCCGTGACGGACGAAATGTACGCCGCGGTGCGCGGTGCGGGCGCCACGCTGGGCGATGCGCCCATCGGCGTCTCGGCACGCCGGGAACTCTCCGGCTCGCGCATCGTCGGGCCCAAGCCGCTCGTCGACGCCGTGCTCGAGGAAGGGCGCGCCTTCGAGCGCACGCCCCGCACGCATTCGCTCGCCCTGCGGCTCGTCCGCGTCGCGGAGGGCCGCGTGGATGTCGGCGTGGCGGAAGCCCATGCGCATGATTGGGACCTCGCCGCAGCGCACGTCATCCTCTCGGAAGCGGGCGGCGCGCTGATCGGGCGCGACGGGCGCGTGCCCGTCTACAATCGCCGCTCCACCAAGCACACGGCCGTGGCCGCCGGGCCGGAACCGCTCGCGCGCGAGCTGGCCGACATCCTCCGCGCCGTGGATCTGCGCCGCGTCGCGATCGAGGACGGCACGCCGAGACGCCGCTGACCCATCCCCCGCCGAGACCGTACTGAGCGAGGACCCCCGCGCATGACCCAGCCTTCCAGACAGCTCCCGCATCTCGTCTTCGGGGGCGAACTCGTCGATCTCGACGGGACCGAATTCAAGGATCTGACGAAACTCGACATCGTCGGGATCTTCCCCAACTATGCGTCGGCTCACGCGGCCTGGAAGGCGAAGGCGCAGGCGACGGTCGACAACGCGCAGATGCGCTATTTCGTCGTTCATCTGCACCGGCTGCTCGACCCGGCCGAAGGCCAGTCGGTCTGATCGGACAGGGATGTTCAAGAGGTTCGCGCGTTCCCAAGCCGTGCAGGCCGCCGTCGGGCGCCTGCTCGCTCTGTATCTGAAGACGGTGGGCGCGACCTCCCGCATGGAACTCGTTCCCGCCGATCTTCCCGAGCGGCTGCGCGCGGAAGCGCCCGTCATCATCGCGCTCTGGCACGGCCAGCATTTCATGATCCCCCTCGCCAAGCCCGCGGACATGCCCTTCGCGGTGCTCATCTCCAAGCACGGCGACGGCGGGATCAATGCGGCCGCCTGCGAGAGTTTCGGCATCCGTCCCGTGCGCGGCTCCGGCGGCCGGCCCGACCAGATGCACAAGAAGGGCGCCGTCGCCGCACTCCGCGATCTCGTGCGGATCCTCAAGGGCGGCGAGAGCGTCACGCTTACCGCCGACATTCCCAAGACGGCGCGGGTCGCGGGCCTCGGAATCGTCACCCTCGCCCGCCTGTCCGGCCGGCCCATCGTTCCGGCGGCGGTCGTCTCCGATCGCGCCAAGGTCTTCGACAGCTGGGACCGGGCCGCGATCGGCCTGCCCTTCGGCCGCATCGTCGCGCTGATCGGCGAGCCGATCCGCGTCCCCGCGGACGCCGACGAAGCGGCGCTCGAAGCCGCGCGGCTCAGGGTGCAGGACGAACTCGACCGCGTGCATCACGATGCCCATGCCCGGCTCGGCACGACCGATCCCGGCCGGGATCTGAGGCGGGCGGCATGATCGGACCGCTCGCCCTCGGCATCTATCGGGTCCTCACCGGCCTCGGCCGCCCGGCCTTCGCCGCGCTGCTGCGCCGGCGCGCGATGGCCGGCAAGGAAGACCGGACCCGGCTCGGCGAGCGCCGCGGCGAATCCACCGTGCCGCGGCCCGCGGGTCCGCTCGTCTGGATCCACGGCGCCAGCGTCGGCGAGACGATCTCGCTGCTGCCTCTCGTGCAGCGTCTCGCGGCCGACCGCATCGCGGTGCTCGTGACCTCCGGCACCGTGACCTCCGCGCGGCTGATGGCGCGCCGGCTGCCGCCGGGCTCGCTCCACCAGTTCGTGCCCCTGGATTGCCCCGCCTATGTCAGGCGCTTTCTCGATCATTGGCGGCCGGATCTCGCGATCTTCGCCGAGTCCGAACTCTGGCCCAATCTGATCCTCTCGGCCGACGAGCGCGGCATTCCGCTGGTCCTCGTCAATGCCCGCATGTCGCCGCGCAGCTTCGCGCGCTGGAGCCGTTTCGCCCCCGTCGCCCGGGCCGTGCTGTCGCATTTCGATCTCTGCCTCGCCCAGACCGAAGCGGATGCCGGTCGTCTCGCCGCGCTCGGCGCGCCCCGCGTGGCGGTCACCGGCAATCTGAAATACGACGTGCCGCCCCCGCCCGCGGATCCGCTGAAGCTCGCCACGCTGGAAGGCCTCGTCGGCGGCCGACCCGTCTGGATGGCGGCCTCGACCCATCCGGGCGAGGAACGCATCGTCATGGAGATGCATGCGCGCCTCGCGCCGCGCTATCCGAATCTCCTCACCATCATCGCCCCCCGCCACCCGCATCGCGGCGCGGAGATCGAGGAAGCCGCCCGCGCCTCGGGCTTCCACACGGGGCGCCGCTCGGTCGGCCTCCAGCCCGATCGTGCGACCGACATCTACATCGCCGATACGATGGGGGAGCTGGGCCTCTTTTACCGGCTCGTTCCGCTCGCCTTCATGGGAGGCACGCTGGTGCCGCACGGCGGCCAGAACCCGATCGAACCCGCCAAGCTCGGCGCGGCCGTGCTGCACGGCCCGCACGTCCACAATTTCGTGGAGGTCTTCTCCGCGCTCGACGCGGCGGGCGGTGCGGTTCCGGTGACGACGGACGACTTCTTCGCCGTGCTGGACGAACTGCTCGGCGACCCTTCCGGCCTGCGCTGGATGGCGCGGGCCGCCGCCGGCGCCGTCGCCGAACTCGGAGGCGCGGTCGACCGGACCATGGACGAGCTGGCGCCCTTCGTCGTCAGCATGCATCTCGAGGGTCGATGATGCGCGCCCCGGCCTTCTGGCAGCAGAGAAACGGAAGCCTCGCGGCGACGCTTCTCGCGCCCGTCGGCCGGATCTACGGCGAAGCGGTCCGTTCCCGCATGATGGAGCCCGGGCACCGGGCCCCCATCCCCGTTCTGTGCATCGGCAATCTCACCATGGGCGGCGCGGGCAAGACGCCGACCGCCGTCCATGTCGCGGAGCGGCTCAAGGCCGCGGGCCGCATGCCGGTCTTCCTCACGCGCGGCTACGGCGGCCGTCTCAAGGGGCCGGTCCTCGTCGATCCCGCCCTCCACGGCCCCGCCGATTGCGGCGACGAGCCGCTGCTGCTCGCGCGCGTCGCCCCGGTCGTCGTCTCGGCCGACCGCCCGGCGGGCGCCGATCTCGCCGCGACCGCGGGCGACGTGATCGTGATGGACGACGGGCTGCAGAACCCCTCGCTCCTGAAGACCTTCACCTTCGCGGTCATCGACGGCGGCGCGGGCATCGGCAACGGCCTGTGCTTCCCCGCGGGCCCGCTGCGCGCCCCGCTCGACGCACAGCTCGAAAAGGTCGACGCCGTGCTCGCCGTCGGCGAGGGCCCGGGCATCGCCGAGGCGCTTCGATGGGGCAAGCCCGTGTTCCGGGCCGATCTCGTCCCCGACGCCACGGCCGCGGCCGCGTTCCTCCGCCGCGAGGTCCTCGCCTTCGCGGGAATCGGACGGCCCGAAAAATTCTTCGAGACTTTGCGGTCGGTGGGCGCGCGGACCACCCGCACGGAGCCCTGGCCCGACCACCACGCCTATTCCCGCCGCGACGTCGAAGGACTGCTCGCGCGCGCGGCCGCGGCCGGTCTCGTGCCGGTCACGACGGAAAAGGACATGGTGAAGATCCGCCGGGTCGCCCCCGATCTCGCGGACCGGATCGCCGTTCTGCCGGTCACGCTGGTGCCGCGCGATGCCGCCTTCGACAGGACGCTCGTGAAAGCCGTCAGCCCTTCGCCTTCGCCGTGACGCCGAGGCTCATCAGCACCGCGTCGGGCGAGGCATAGGCTTCCTGCCGGTCGACGCTCCAATAGCGCAGGTCCTCGAGCGGGATCGGCTCGCCGGTCACTGCACAGCGGACGAAGGTTCCGTGGCGGACCACCCGGAACTCGCCGTCGAGATATTCGAGGACGGCTTCGCCCTCGACCACCGGGCGACGTTCGAAACGGTTCATGGCTCGTGTCCTGACGCTGCGGGCGCGCCGCGGGCTCGGAAGCCCTCCTCTACCGGATCGCGGCACGGCACGCCAAACCTTTTCGCTCAGCCGAACAGCGAGCCCTGCCCCGGCGTTCCGCCGCCGGGCCGGGGCTTGGCCGGCCGCGGCGCCGCACCGTCCGCAGCCGTCATGACGGCCTGTCCGTCGGCGAAGCGCACGTCGTAGCGCACGCCCGCGGCGATCGCCGCAGCCTCCCGCACCGGCCGCCCGGAGGGGTCGAGGACCAGCGCGAAACCGCGCGCGAGCACCGCCTCATGGCTGAAGCTCGCGGCCAATTGGGCCAGCGAGGCCAGCTTCTCCGCCCGGCGGTCGAAGGTGACGCGGATCGCCCGGTCGCGCCGCGCGACGAGATCGGTGACGCGCTGCAGGCGTTCGGCGATGTGCCGGCGCTCGGCCCTCAAATTGGCATCGCGAGCGGCCGCCAAACGCTTGGCGAGCCCGTCGACCTTGGCCGAGAGGCCCGAAAGCCGCGCCTCCGGCGACAGCCGCGCGAGCCGCCGCGCGGCCTCCGCCAGACGCCTCGCATGGATCTGCGCATTGCGCCCGAGCCCGTGGCCGAGTTTCGTCGCCGCAAGATCGAGCCGCTGGCGCGGCCCCGCCAGCAGGTCCTCGGCCGCGGGCAGCGCGCGGGCCGCGGAGCGCAGCTCCGTTCGGCGGGCGTCGAGCAGCCGCAGGAGACCGCCGGAGAGCCGGCGCCCGTCGTCGGCGACGCGCATCAGGAGTTCCGACCGCACCGGCACCGCCATCTCGGCCGCACCGGTCGGCGTCGGCGCGCGCCTGTCGGCGGCATAGTCGATCAGCGTCCAGTCCGTCTCGTGCCCCACGGCGGAGATCAGCGGCACGAGGCTCTCGGCCGCCGTGCGCACCAGCATCTCGTCGTTGAAGCCCCAGAGATCCTCGATCGACCCGCCGCCGCGGGCGACGATGATCAGATCCGGCCGCGGGATCGGGCCGTCTTCCGGCAGCGTGTTGAAGCCGCGAATGGCGGCGGCGACTTCGGCGGCGCAGGTCTCGCCCTGCACCCGCACGGGCCACAGCAGCACATGCCGCGGAAACCGGTCGGCGAGCCGGTGCAGGATGTCGCGGATCACTGCGCCCGTCGGCGACGTCACGACGCCGATGACGTTCGGCAGGAAGGGGAGAAGCTGCTTGCGCTCCTCCGCGAAGAGCCCTTCGGCCGCGAGCCGGCGCTTGCGCTCTTCGAGCTGCGCGAGCAGCGCGCCGACGCCCGCGGGCTCCAGCGTGTCGATGATCAGCTGATATTTGGACTGGCCCGCGAAGGTGCTGATCTTGCCCGTCGCGACGACCTCCATTCCCGTCTCGGGACGGAAGCGCAGACGGCCCGCATTGCCGCGCCAGATTACGCCCGCGATCATCGAGCGGTCGTCTTTGATGTGGATATAGACGTGCCCGCTGCCGTGCACGGTGACCTTGCCGACCTCGCCGCGCACGCGGACGTGATCATAGGTCTCTTCCAGCGTGCGCTTGAGCGCCCCCGAAAGCTCCGTGACGGTCCATTCGGGAAGATTGGTCCGGGGCGTGTCCGACATGCACGGAGAATAGGCCGCGAATCGGCGCGGGGGTAGAGAGCCCGCGAGGATTGAACCGGCCCCCGGCCCGGTCTACACGGCTCGCGGGCAAGGGAGTCGGGCATGAAGGTTCTTCTGATCGGATCGGGCGGTCGCGAGCACGCGCTGGCTTGGGCGCTGGCCAAGAGCCCGCGGCTCGAAAAGCTCTTCGTCGCCCCCGGCAATCCGGGCACCGCGGCCTGCGGCGAGAACGTCGTGCTCGACGTCGCCGATCACCGCGCCGTCATCGACTTCTGCCGCCTGCAGGGCGTCGGCCTCGTCGTCGTCGGCCCCGAAGCGCCGCTCGTCGCGGGCCTCGTCGACGATCTCGATGCCGCGGGCATCCGCTGCTTCGGTCCCTCGCGCGCCGCCGCCCGTCTCGAAGGCTCGAAAGCCTTCACCAAGGCGCTCTGCGACGAGGCCGGCGTGCCCACCGCCGCCTATGCCCGCTTCACCGCCGCCGAGCCCGCCAAGGCCTATGTCCGCGCGCAGGGCGCGCCCATCGTGGTCAAGGCCGACGGCCTCGCCGCGGGCAAGGGCGTCGTCGTCGCCGCCTCCGTGGAAGAGGCCGAAGCCGCGATCGACATGATGTTCTCCGGCGGCCTCGGCTCAGCCGGCGCCGAAGTCGTCATCGAAGAATGCCTCGTCGGCGAGGAAGCCTCCTTCTTCGTGCTCTGCGACGGCGACACGGCCCTGCCGCTCGCCTCCGCGCAGGACCACAAGCGCGTCGGCGACGACGACACCGGCCCGAACACCGGCGGCATGGGCGCCTATTCCCCCGCTCCCGTGATGACGTCCGAGATCGAGCGCCGCACGATGGAGGAGATCATCCTCCCCTCCATCCGCACGATGAAGGCGCGCGGCACGCCCTTCCGCGGCGTTCTCTTCGCGGGCCTGATGATCACCGCGGCGGGCCCCAAGCTCATCGAATACAATGTCCGCTTCGGCGACCCCGAATGCGAGGTGCTGATGCCGCGCCTCGCCGAGGACCTGCTCGACCTGCTCCTCGCCTCCGCCGAGGGCCGGCTCGCCGGCCGCAAGATCGCCTGGCGTCCGGAGGCCGCGCTGACCGTGGTCTTCGCCGCAGAGAATTATCCGGGCAAGCCCGTCACCGGCACCGAGATCCGCGCCATCGAAGCCGCCGAGGCCAAGCCCGACGTGCTCGTCTTCCATGCGGGCACGAAGCGCGAGGCCGACGGTCGCCTCGTGGCCGCGGGCGGGCGCGTGCTTGCCGTCACCGCGCTCGGCAGCACGGTGCGCGAGGCGCAGACCAAGGCCTATGACGCGTTGAAGGCCATCGACTGGCCCGGCGGCTTCCACCGCACCGACATCGGCCGCCGCGCCGTCGACCGCGAGGAAGGCCGCGCCTGAACGGCGCGGGGCGCGTACGACGCCCCTCCCGTCATTGCGAGGAGCGAGAGCGACGAAGCAATCCAGAGAACGCGCGCCTTCAGGGCTGGATTGCTTCGCTTCGCTCGCAATGACGGAAGAGAGCCTCCCGCGAGGCGGAGGTGTTGTTCCCGGCACGAGGAGCGCGATCGTAAATCCCGCGCTATGCTCGCCCGACGAAGCGCATGACGAGGCCCCGCATGGACGCGCTGTTTCCCGGATCGACCACCCGCGAGGTCGCGACCGCCGCGGGCCGCATCTTCGTCCGCGTCATGGGGTCCGGCCCGCCGCTCCTGCTCGTTCACGGCTTCCCGCAGACCCATGCGATGTGGCACCGCCTCGCCCCCGTTCTGGCCGGGCGCTTCACGCTCGTGATGCCGGATCTCAGGGGCTACGGCCGGTCCTCCGCGCCCGAGGGCGACGCGGCGCACGCCTTCTATTCCAAGCGCGCGATGGCCGAGGACATGATCGCCGTGATGGACGCGCTCGGCCATGACCGCTTCCGCGTGGTCGGCCACGACCGCGGCGCCCGCGTCTCCTATCGCCTCGCGCTCGACCATCCCGCCCGCGTGGAGCGGCTCGCGCTGCTCGACATCGCGCCCACCGTCGTGATGTGGGACACGATGGACGCCGCACGCGCGCTGAAGGTCTATCACTGGGCCTTCCTTGCCCAGCCGAAGCCGATGCCCGAAAGGCTGCTCGAAGGCGCACCGACGATGTGGATCGATCACACCATCGCGAGCTGGACGCGCGACCGGAACCTCGAAGCCTTCGACCCGCGCGCGCTGGATGACTACCGCGCCTTCTTCTCCGAACCGGCCCGCATCCACGCCTGTTGCGAGGATTATCGCGCCGGCGCGACGGTCGACGTGGAGCATGACCGCGCCGATCTCGCGATGGGCAAGCGCATCTTCTGCCCCGTTTCGATCATCTGGGGCTCCGCGGGCATTCCCGCCGCGGGCGGCCCGCTCAACCAATGGATCGCGAGTTTCGCGCCGCAGGCCGAAGGCCGGGCCGTGGACGCGGGCCATTTCGTGGCGGAGGAAAACCCCGCCGCGACCCTCGAAACCCTCCTGCCCTTCCTCGCCGCATGACCAAGCTCGACCGCCAGAACGCCTTTTCCGGAACCCGCGACCTGCCCGCCTCCCACGGCGTCGACGTGAAGAAGCTCGCCGCATGGCTGGCCGAGCGCGTCCCCGGCATCGACCGCGACGTGGCGATCGGCCAGTTCAAGGGCGGCCAGTCGAACCCGACCTATCTCATCACCGGCGCGGGCGGCTCCTGGGTGCTGCGCCGCAAGCCGCCGGGCAAGCTGCTGGCCTCCGCCCATGCGGTCGACCGCGAATTCCGCGTGCTCTCGGCACTCTCGAAAGCGGGCTTCCCGGTCGCGCGCCCGCTCCTCCACTGCACGGACGAGGGCGTCATCGGCAGCGAATTCTATGTGATGGACCATGTCGCCGGCCGGGTGATCTGGGACCCGGCCATGCCCGACTCCGATCCCGCCGAGCGCGCGGCGGTCTACGACGCGATGAACGAGACGCTCGCGCGTCTTCACGCCTTCGATCCCGAAGCGCTCGGCCTCGGCGATTTCGGCCGGCCCGAGGGCTATGTCGCCCGGCAGGTGAAGCGCTGGAGCGAGAACTACCGTGCGAGCGAGACCGAGAGCATTCCGGAAATGGACCGGCTGATGGCGTGGTTGCCGGACCGCGTTCCCCCCACGAGCCGCCCCGCGCTCGTGCACGGCGATTACCGGCTCGACAATCTCATCCTCGCGCCAGACGCGCCCCGCGTCGCCGCGGTGCTCGATTGGGAACTCGCCACCCTCGGCGATCCCGTCGCCGACGCCGTCTATCATTTCATGACCTGGGTCATGCCGCGTTCGGAGACGGGCGCGGGCACCGGCAGCCTGCTCGGCATCGATTTCGCCGCCACGGGCATCCCGACGCTCGAAGCCTATGCCGCGCGTTACGCCGCGCGTGCCGGGCTGCCCGAAATCCCGCATTTCGAGGTGCTGCTGGCCTATAATTTCTTCCGCCTCGCGGCGATCCTGCAGGGCATCGTCGGTCGCGTCCGCGACGGCACCGCATCCAACGAGAACGCCGCGGCCATGGCCGCCCAAGTCCGCCCCCTCGCCGCCACCGCCTGGTCCTACGCGCAGAAGGCGGGGTGAGCCCGACCAAGCATCGCCCTCTTCCGTCATTGCGAGGAGCGTCAGCGACGAAGCAATCCAGATGACGGTCGGCGTGGAGCGCCCTGCCCTGCACCCGACTGGATTGCTTCGCTCCGCTCGCAATGACGGGAGAAAGCCCTTGCGTGTCATCCCGGCCGCAGCGCAGCGGAGAGCCGGGATCCAGTAAACCGCCCGTCCCCCGACGCCCGAGGACAACCCTCATCGAACCGCGCTAAGCTCCCGCCCATGATCGCCGCCCCGCCCTCCGAACCCGCCGTCGCCCTCGCTCTGGGCAGCGGCGGCGCGCGCGGGCTCGCCCATATCGTCGTGCTCGAAGCCTTCGACGATCTCGGCATCCGCCCGGTCGCCATCGCGGGGACGTCCATCGGCGCGGTCGTCGGCGCGGCCTATGCGGCGGGCATTCCCGCCAAGGACCTCCGCCGCCACGTCCTCGAACAGTTCCGCGATCCCGCCCGCGTGCTCTCGCGCCTGCTCGAAGCGCGGGTCGGCAAGCTCACCGATCTCTTCGTGAAGGGCCTCGCCAATCCCGTTCTGCTCGATCCCGAAAAGGTGCTCGACATCTTCTGGCCGGAGAGCGTTCCGGACCGGTTCGAGGATCTCGCGATCCCCTTCACCGCCGTCGCGACCGATTATTACGGCCGCTGCGAGGTCGCCTTCGATTCCGGCCCGTTGGTCACGGCCGTCGCGGCCTCGATGGCCGTTCCCGGCCTCGCCCGCGCCGTCCGGGGCGGCGGGCATTGGCTGATCGACGGCGGCGTCGTCAATCCGCTGCCCTTCGACCGGCTTCGCAACCGCGCCCCCACGGTCATGGCCGTGGACGTCGCGGGCGGCCCGTCCGGCGACGGCGACAAGCCGCCCGAGGCGCTGGATTCCATGTTCGCCTCCGCGCAGATCATGCAGAGCGCCATCGTGGCCGAGAAGATCGCCGCGGGCGGCCCCGACATCCTGATCCGCCCCGACGTCGAGCAGTACCGGATCCTCGATTTCCTGAAGGCCAAGGCCATCTTCCGCGCGGCCGACCCCGTGCGCGACGAGGTGAAACGCCGTCTCGAAGCGCTGATCGCGCCGAAACTCAGCGCCGGGCGGAAAAGAAGGACCTGAGCAGCTCCGCCGCCTCGCTCTCGCGGATGCCGCCATAGACCTCGGGGGCGTGGTGGCAGGTGGGCTGAGCGAAGAAGCGCGGCCCGTGCTCCACCGCGCCTCCCTTGGGGTCCGAGGCCCCGAAATAGACCCGCCGGATGCGCGCGAAGGAGATCGCGGCGGCGCACATCGCGCAGGGTTCCAACGTCACATAGAGATCGCAGCCGACGAGCCGCTCGGAGCCGAGCCTGCGGCACGCCTCGCGGATCGCCAGCATCTCGGCATGGGCCGTGGGGTCCGCGTCCTCCAGCGTCCGGTTCCCCGCCGCGGCCAGCACCTCGCCGTCGCGCACCACGACGGCACCCACCGGCACCTCGCCCCTTTCGGCGGCGGCACGGGCGGCGTCGAAGGCCGGATCCATCGGCGTCGAGGTCGTCGGTCGGGCGGGTGCGGTCATATTTCGGAAGCGGACACTCGCAACGGGGTCCGCTCTCTGCTATCAGCGCTCGATGACAGACGACAGCAAAAACCGCGGCGGCGGCGGCCGAGGCCGTCCGCCCCGGGACGATTCACGCCGTCCCGGCTCCCGCACCGAACGCCCGTCGCGCCCGCGCGACGCCGGCGACCGTCCCCGTCGTGACGACGGCGACCGTCCCTTCCGCGCCCGCTCCGGCGACGACCGACCCGCGCGTCCGCGTCGCGAGGACGGAGACCGTCCCTTCCGCGCCCGCTCCGGCGACGACCGCCCCGCGCGTCCGCGCCGCGAGGACGCAGACCGTCCCTTCCGGGCCCGTTCAGGCGACGACCGCCCCGCGCGTCCGCGCCGCGAGGACAGCGACCGCCCCTTCCGCGCCCGTTCAGGCGACGACCGTCCCGCGCGTCCGCGCCGCGAGGACGGAGACCGCCCGTTCCGCGCCCGCTCCGGCGAGGATCGTCCCTTCCGCCCGCGTCGCGAGGACGGGGAGCGCTCGTTCCGCCCCCGCTTCGAGGACCGCGGCCGCGGTGCCGGTCCGGATCGTCGCGAAAAGGGTCCGAAGATCCGCAAGACCTTCAAGGACCGCGTGGCGAAGGTCATCGCGCGTGCGGGCCTCTGCTCGCGCCGCGATGCCGAGGCGTGGATCGAGGAGGGCCGCGTCGCGGTCAACGGCGAGGTCCTGACGAGCCCGGCCCTCGACGTCACCGAGCGCGACGTCGTCATGGTCGACGGCAAGCCGATCCCGACCAAGGAGCGCACGCGCCTCTTCCTCTATCACAAGCCCGCGGGCCTCGTGACGACCGCCTGGGATCCGGAAGGCCGGCCCACGGTGTTCGCCTCCCTGCCGCCGGGCCTGCCGCGCGTCGTCACCATCGGTCGCCTCGACATCAACACCGAGGGCCTGCTGCTGCTGACGAACGACGGCGGCCTCGCCCGCGTCATCTCGCATCCGTCGACCGGCTGGCTGCGCCGCTATCGCGTCCGCGCCTACGGCTCCATCACGCAGGCCGATCTCGACGCGCTCGCCGACGGGATCACCGTCGACGACATGCATTACGGCCCGATCGAGGCCGAGATCCAGCGCGAGCAGGGCGACAATGTCTGGCTGACGCTGGGCCTGCGAGAGGGCAAGAACCGCGAGGTCAAGCGCGTCCTCGAACATCTCGGCCTGCAGGTGAACCGCCTCATCCGCGTGTCCTTCGGCCCGTTCCAGCTCAACGACCTGCCCGAAGGCTCGGTCGAGGAAGTGCGTACGGCGATCCTCAAGGATCAGCTCGGCGAAACGCTCGCGGCCGAAGCCGAAGTCGATTTCGACGCGCCCGTCTTCGTCTACGAGGACGAGGACTTCCACCCGAAGAAACGCGAGTGGCAGGGTCGGGGGGACGAGGGCGACCGCCCCGCCCGTCGCCCCCGCGACGACGACCGCGGCTTCGGCGACCGCGACGGCGACCGCCCGCGCGGCCGTTTCGGCCGCGACCGCGAGGAGAGCGTCGAGGAAAAGCCCCGGCCGAAGCGCCGCGCCCCGACCGAGCCCCTGCGCTCGATCTGGCGTGCGGACGAGGATCCGGACGCGCCGCGCACGCCCAAGGCGCGCGTTCCGCGCCGCGGCGCCGACCCCAAGGCGGCCCGCTCGGAAAGCGGCGAGCGCACGCATGAACGTGCCGGCCGCATCGAAAGCCCCAAGGGCCGCAAGGTTCTCGTCGAACGCGTGAAGTCGGAGCCCCGCGAGGAGATCCGCGAGGACGAACCCCGCCGCGCCCCGCGCGCCGACCGGCAAGACAAGCCGTTCCGGCCGCGCCGCGAGGAGGGTGATCGTCCTTTCCGTGCCCGTAGCGAAGGCGGAGACCGCCCCTTCCGCAGCCGCTCGAACGACGATCGGCCCGCGCGTCCGCGTCGCGAGGAGGGCGATCGTCCCTTCCGCGCCCGCGGCGAAGGCGGCGAGCGGCCCTTCCGCAGCCGTACGAACGACGACCGGCCCGCGCATCCGCGTCGCGAGGAGGGCGACCGGCCCTTCCGCGCCCGCAGCGAAGGCGGCGACCGCCCGTTCCGCAGCCGTTCGGGAGACGACCGCCCCGCGCGTCCGCGTCGCGAGGAGGGCGATCGTCCCTTCCGCGCCCGAAGCGAGGGCGGTGACCGACCCTTCCGCAGCCGTTCGAACGACGACCGGCCCGCGCGTCCGCGTCGCGAGGAGGGCGATCGTCCCTTCCGCGCCCGCAGCGAGGGCGGCGACCGGCCGTTCCGCAGCCGCTCGAACGACGACCGGTCCGCGCGTCCGCGTCGCGAGGAGGGCGATCGTCCCTTCCGCGCCCGCGGCGAAGGCGGCGACCGGCCCGCGCGTCCGCGCAGCGAAGGCGGGGACCGCCCGTTCAAGCCGCGCGGCGGCCCGGGCGGCGGTCGTCCGGGCGGCGGGCGTCCGTCGGGCGGCGCGCCGCGTCGTCCCCGTCGGGACGATCGCTGACGGCAGGGTCGGATGCGCATCGTTTCCGGCCGTTTCAAGGGTCGCACTCTGACCGGACCGTCCTCCTCGGCGGTCCGGCCGACGTCCGACCGTCTGCGCGAGAGCATCTTCAACGTGCTCGCGCATGCCTATGACGATCCGATCGAGGGCGCCCGCGTCCTCGATCTCTTCGCGGGCACCGGCGCCATGGGGCTCGAAGCCCTGTCCCGCGGCGCGTCCTATGCGCTCTTCGTCGACGATTCCGCCGAGGGCCGCGGGCTCGTCCGCGCCAATGTCGACGCGCTCGGCATGGCGGGCATCACCAAGGTCTTCCGCCGCGACGCGACGAAGCTCGGCCCGGTCCACCCCAACGCGCCGTTCTCGCTCGTCTTCTGCGACCCGCCCTACGGCCGCGATCTCGCGCCCCCGGCGCTCGTCGCCGCGCGCGACGGCGGCTGGCTCGCGTCCGGCGCGCTGATCGTCGTCGAAGAAAGCGCCGAGACCGCCCTCGTCCTGCCCGAAGGCTTCGAGCAACTGGACCGCCGCACCTACGGCGACACGCAGGTCGTCTACGCCCGGGTCTGACGCACGCCTCGCGAGTTCACCTCGTCATTGCGAGCGAAGCGAAGCAATCCGGAAAAGGCCCCGCGTGGAGCTCTACGCCCGCTTCTTCTGGCTTGCTTCGTCGCCTTCGCTCCTCGCAATGACGGGAGAAAGCCTCGCCGTGTCATCCCGGCCGCAGCGCAGCGGAGAGCCGGGATCCAGTAAGCCTTGAACCCGCTCGACGCCCGACCGCTTTCCGGATCCCGGGTCGGCTGCGCCGCCCGGGATGACACGGGCAGGGACTCGTCACCCCTTGCGATGCTCCCTCATGGTGAGGAGGCGCGACAGCGCCGTCTCGAACCATGAGACCGCCGCCGCACCGTTCCGGCGCGCCCGCCCTCACGCCACCGCGCGGATCACCCGGCCCACCTTGTCGATCAGCTCGTCGATCCCGTTCTCCGAGATGATCAAGGGCGGCGTCAGCGCGATCGTGTCGCCCGTCACGCGGATCATCAGGTCGAAATCGCGGAAGGCCCGGTCCATGGCGTCGAAGGCGCGCCGGCCCACGCCGTCGGGCAAGGACGCCAGATCGATCGCCGCGACCAGCCCCACGGTGCGGATGTCGAGCACGTTCGGCAGCCCCTTCAGCGTCATCACGGCGTCGGCCCAGCGCGGCTCCATGGCCGCGCAACGCTCGAACAGCTTTTCCTCGCGATAGAGGTCGAGCGTTGCGAGCCCCGCCGCGGCGGCCAGCGGATGGCCGGAATAGGTGTAGCCGTGGAACAGTTCGATCACGTGCTCGGGCCCGCTCATGAAAGCGTCATGGATGCCCTTGCGTGCGATCACGCCGCCCATCGGCACGGTGCCCGAGTTCACGGCCTTCGCGAAGGTGATCATGTCCGGCAGCACGTCGTAGCGCTCGGCCGCGAAGGCCGTGCCGAGGCGCCCGAAGCCCGAGATCACCTCGTCGAAGATCAGCAGGATGCCGTATTTGTCGCAGATCCCGCGCAGCCGCTTCAGATAGCCCTTGGGCGGCGGCAGCACGCCGGTCGAACCCGCCATGGGCTCCACGATCACCGCTGCGATGGTCGAGGCGTCGTGCAGCGTCACGATGCGCTCGAGTTCGTCCGCGAGATGGGCGCCCCATTCCGGCTCGCCCTTGGTGAAGGCCTGCTGCGAGCGGTCATAGGTGTGCGGCAGATGGTCGACGCCCGCGAGCATGGTGCCGAACATCTTGCGGTTGGAAACGATGCCGCCCACCGAAATGCCGCCGAAGCCGACGCCGTGATAGCCGCGCTCGCGCCCGATCAGCCGGGTCCGGCGGCCCTCGCCCTTCGCCTGCCAATAAGCGAGCGCGATCTTGAGCGCGGTATCCACCGCCTCGGAGCCCGAATTGGCGAAGAACACATGGTCGAGATCGCCCGGCGCCATCGCCGCGATCCGCGAGGCCAGCGCGAAGGCCTTCGGATGGCCGAATTGGAAGGCCGGGGAATAATCGAGTTCGCCCGCCTGCGCCCGGATCGCCTCGACGATCGGCTCGCGGTTGTGGCCCGCATTGCAACACCACAGACCCGCCACGCCGTCGAGGATCTTCCGGCCCTCGGGCGTCACGTAATGCATGTCCTTCGCACCGGAGATCATCCGCGGATTCGCCTTGAACGCGCGGTTGGCCGTGAACGGCATCCAGAACGCTTCGAGATCGTTCGGGGCGTGAAGGTCGCGAAGAGCCGGCATCGGAAACTCCTGTTCGAAGGCCGCCGAACGTAACATCGCGGATGTTTCGCCGGAACTCGGCATGATGTATAAACGGTTTAGTTTCAGGCGTCCCCGATCCTCGAATCGTGACGGTCTTTGCGATGAAGTCTTTGAACCCGAAAGAAATTTCGACTGACGTTTCGTCAAATGCGACGCCCGCCGCCGCTTCCGCGCCCCTCGCCGGCGCCCTTCCCGATCGCGAAGCCGTCATGCGCGCTCTGTCGCGGGTTCTCGAGGCCTCCGAATTCCGCGCCTCGCAGCAGCTCTCCGCCTTCCTCACCTTCAGCGTCGGCCGCACGCTCGAAGGTCGCGGACATACGCTCAAGGCCTATACGATCGCCACCGAGGTGCTGCGCCGCCGCTCCGATTTCGATCCCACCATCGACCCGATCGTGCGCGTCGAAGCCACCCGCCTTCGCCGCGCGCTCGAACGCTTCTACGGAAACGAAGGGGCGGGCGAGAGCGTCCGGATCGTTCTGCCGCGCGGCGGCTACGCCGTGACCTTCGCCTGCGACGAGAACGCCTCGCCCGCGCAGGCGGCCCCGGCCCCGGCCGAACCCGCACCGCGCCGCCGCTCCATCGGGACGGCCTTCTCCGCACGACTGCGACTGCGTCCGTTGGACGAGCGCAGCCCCATGCTTTGGGCGCCCATCGGCGCGGCCGTCTTCGGGCTGAGCTTCTGGATTTCGAGCGCCGCCGACCCGCTTCGTCATGCGCCGCGGACGGCGTCCCCCCAAGCCGCGCTCGTCGCCGTGTCCGCCCCGGCCTTCACGGCCCACGCGCCGATCCCGACCGTGGTCGAGGCCGAAACCGCCGCATTGGAGCCCTTGGCCGAGAACATGCGCGACGCGCTGGTCGGGGTCCCCGGGCTGAAGGTCCGCGCCCGCGGTCCGGGAGCCGCCGCCGAAGCGGGAGACGGCATCGTGCTTTCGCTGCGCCGTGCCGCGGGCGAGGCCCCGCGCATCGCCGCGCGTCTCGTCTGCGGGCATGACGGGGTCATCCTCTGGACCGCGTCCTTCCCGTCCGAGGAGCGTGCGGAGGTGATCGCGCGAGACGTCGCGGAGGTCGTCGCCGACCGGGACGCCTCGCGCAATGTCCGCGAATGCGCATCCTCGGCGCGGGCGGCCGCCAGACACCAGTGATCGGCGCCCCCTCCGCTTCCGTGTTCTTCCCCATGGCCAAGCGGGTCTACGCCGCTTAGCCTCCCGGGATCGGATCCGCCCGGATCCGTCCGCGGAGGACTCATGGCCTTCATACGGCGCCTCTGGCCGCTCTTTCTCGCTCTCGCGATCGCCGCGGTCGCGATCTATTGGTTCCGGTTCAGTCCCGTCCCGGTCCGCGTCGTGCCGGTCTCGCGCGGCGATGCGGCCGAAGTCGTCTATGCGACCGGCGCCGTCGAGCCGTTGCGCTGGGCCAAGGTCATTCCGCTCCAGCGCCGCCGCCTCATCGAGATGTGCGACTGCGAGGGCGAGGCCGTGCGGCAGGGCGACGTGCTCGCCCGGCAGGACGCGGCCGAGGAGCGCGCGGCGCTTGCGGAAATCGAGGCAAGGCTCGAACGGCTCGAAGCCGACCGCCGCCGCGTTTCCGGCCTTCTCGAGCGCAATGCCGCCTCGCTGACCTCCGTCGAGCAAGCCGTCACCGCGGTCCTCGAAGCGCAGGCGCGCATCGCGGCGGCGCGCGAGCGCCTCGAAGCCCTCAATCTCCGCGCTCCCATCGACGGCGTCGTGCTGCGGCAGGATTTCTATGTGGGCGAGATCGTCGGTCAGGGCGACGTGGTCTTCTGGGTCGGCCCGCCGAAGCCGCTGCGGGTCACGGCCGAAGTGAACGAGGAGGACGTCGCCCGCATCGCCGTGGGGCAGAAGGTCCTGCTGCGCAACGATGCCTTCCCCGGCCGCGTTCTCGAAGGCACGCTCACCACCGTCACGCCGAAGGGCGACCCCGTGTCGAAGACCTTCCGCATCCATATCGCTCTGCCGGAGGATACGCCGCTCAAGATCGGCATGAGCGTGGAGGCGAACATCGTCGCCCGCGAAGCCAAGTCCGTCCCGCTGATCCCGGCGGACGCGATCTCCGGCGATGCGGTGCTCGTGGCGCGGGACGGCAAGGCCGTCCGCGTTCCGGTCAGGGTCGGCATCCGCGGCGCGCGGATGGTGGAGGTTCTCGAAGGACCGAAGGAAGGCGAGGCCGTGATCGCGCCCGTACCGGAAGGGCTGACGCCGGGGCGCGCCGTCTCGGTCGAGGCCCGGCCGTGAACCTCGTCCTCGAAATCGCCCTCACCCATGTGCGCTTCAGGCTCCGGCAGACCGTGGTCGGAGTGCTCGGCGTCGCCACCGGCGTCGGCTTTTCCGTGATGATGGCGTCGCTGATGGAAGGCTCGCAGCGCGACTTCATCCGCCAGCTGGTCGACGCGCTTCCGCATGTCTCCGTCACCGACGAGCGGCGCGAGCCGCCTCCCCAGCCCGCCGCCGCCGTCTATCAGGCCGTCGCCGTGCTCGGCCTTTCGACCGACGAGAAGCGCAAGGGCATCAGCAATCCCTATGCGACCATCGCGGGCCTCGAAGGCTGGGTTCCCGGCGCCGTCGCGCCCTCGGTGCAGACCAAGGCCGTCGCGCGTTTCGGCGGCCGCGACACCACCGCCACCGTCATCGGCATCGATCCCCGCCGCGAGGTGAAGGTCTCGCAGCTCGTCACGCAGATGCGAGACGGCACGCTCGACGGGCTGCACAAGGCGTCGAACGCCGTGATCCTCGGAGACGGGCTCGCCCGCCGCATCGGCATCCGCGTGGGCAACACCGTCACCCTCGCCACGGCCGACGGCCGGGCCTTCTACGCGCAGGTCACCGGCCTCTTCCATTCCGGCGTGCGGCAGATCGACGAGAACCAGATCTACACGCTCCTGCGCACCGCGCAGGTGCTCGCGGGCCGCACAGCGCTCATCAACGAGATCCGCGTCAGGGTCGACGACGCGATGCAGGCCCGCGAGGTGGCGGGCCGCATCGAGAAGCTCACGGGCTACAAATCCGTCTCGTGGCAGGAGGCGCACGAGGATCTTCTCTCCGCGTTCCAGATCCGCAACGCGATCATGATCATGGTCGTCGGCGCCATCCTGCTCGTCGCGTCCTTCGGCACCTACAACATCGTCTCGACGATCACGCACGAGAAGGCGCGCGACATCGCCATCATGAAGTCGCTCGGCTTCCGCGAATCCGTCGTCCGCCGGATCTTCGTGCTCGAAGCGGCGGTGATCGGCCTCGGCGGCTGTCTCGCGGGCTTCGTGCTCGGCTATCTGCTCTGCCGCGGCCTCGGCCTCATCGAATTCCGCACGGGCTTTTCCGACCGCACGGGCCTGCCCCTCATCTACGAGCCCGCGCATTATCTGCTCGCCGGCGGCGTCGCACTCGCCTCGTCGGTCATCGCGGGCTACTTCCCGGCGCGGAAGGCCGCGCGCGTCCACCCGGTCGAGATCATCCGGGGCGCGTCGTGAGCGTGCCGCTCATCGAGGTCCGCAAGGCGAGCCGCATCCTCGGCGGCGAGGTCCCGACGACGCTCGTCGCGGATATCGACCTCGTCGTCGCGCCGGGAGAATTCGCGGCCGTCATCGGCCCGTCGGGCTCCGGCAAGTCGTCGCTGATGTATCTTCTGGGCCTGCTCGACGTGCCGACTTCGGGCGAAGTTCTGGTCGACGGTCGGCCCACCCGCGCGCTCGACGAAGACGCGCGCTCCGCTCTGCGGCTCTCGCATCTCGGCTTCGTCTTCCAGTTCCACTTCCTGCTGCCGGAATTCAGCGCGCGCGACAATGTGCTCCTGCCCATGCGCGCGCTCGGCCGGCTCGCCCCCAAGGCACAGGAAGCGCGGGCCGACCTGCTGCTGGCCGAACTGGGCCTCAAGGATCACGGGTGGAAGCGGCCCGATCAGCTCTCGGGCGGCCAGCGCCAGCGCGTCGCCATCGCGCGCGCGCTCGCCAACGAACCCGCCGTGCTTCTCGCCGACGAGCCCACGGGCAATCTCGATACGGCGTCGAGCGCTCAGGTCCTGCGATTGCTGCGCGAAGTCGCGGCCGGCGAAGGCCGAGCCGTCGTGATCGTCACGCATGACCCGACCATCGCTGCCCAAGCCGACCGGACGATCACCATCGTCGACGGCCGGATCGTCGGCGATCAGGCGAGAGCGGCCGGATAGCCCGCTTTCGTGATGGCCGCGGCGAGCGTTCCCGCATCGGCCGCCGAGCGGATCTCGACCTTGCCGGTCGGCAGGTCGATCGCGACCTCCGCTCCGGGATCGTTCTTCTGCACCACGCGCGTCACGGCGGCGGCGCAGCCCCCGCAGGTCATGCCTTCGACCTTCAGGCGGATCGGTTCTGCGGTTCCGGTCATGATGCGTCTCCCATGCGTACCCGTTCGCCTTCCAAAATGCGCCCGCGCAACCCGCGGTTCAAGATGCGTGACGCCCCGGATGCGCCCCGCCTCGCTTGACAGGACCGGACCTGCTCCCTAGCCCCGGCGGAAACGGCGGAGACCACGGACATGACGGCTTCCATCTGGACGGGCTTGGGCGCGGAGGCGGATCGCTACGACGTCCTGTTCTGCGACGTCTGGGGCGTGGTCCACAACGGCGCCGCGGCCTATCCCGGCGCGCTCGACGCGATGGCCCGCTTCCGCGGCAAGGGCGGCACGGTGATCCTCGTTTCCAACGCGCCGCGTCCGGGCGCGACGATCCCCGCGCAGCTCCGCTCGCTGAAAGTGCCGGACGAGGCCTGGGACGCGATCGTGACCTCGGGCGACGTCAGCCGCCGCCTCATCGCGGCCCATGGCGCGAAGCCCTTCCTCCATATCGGCCCCGAGCGCGACAAGCCGCTGCTCGAAGGCCTGCCCGGCTCGGAAGCCGACATCGACGACGCCGAATTCGTGGTCTGCTCGGGGCTTTACGACGACACGACCGAAACGCCCGACGACTATGCCGACCTGCTGGCGCAGGCGAAGGCGCGCGACCTCGACATGATCTGCGCCAATCCCGACCTCGTGGTCCATCGCGGCGGCGAGACCGTCTTCTGCGGCGGTGCGATCGCCGAGGCTTATCGCGCGTTGGGCGGACGCGTCAGCTTCGGCGGCAAGCCGCACCGGCCGATCTACGAGGAGGCGCATGCGGTCGCCGACCGTCTGCGCCGCGGCCCGGTGCCGAAGGGCCGGATCCTCGCGGTCGGCGACGCCTTCCGCACCGACGTGGCGGGTGCGGTCGGCTACGGCATCGACTCGCTGATGATCGCGGGCGGCATCCATGCCGAGGAATTCGGCCTCGCCGAGGGCGAACTCACCGCCGAGCGCGCCGCCCTCGTGCTCGCGCAATCGGCCGTGCGACCGACCGGCATCCTCGACGTTCTCGTCTGGTGACGGGCGCCGGAGGGATCCGGCACCCCGCCCGCCGCGTATGAGCTTTCGAGCTTCGAACTCGGGCGCCCCTCGCGAGGAACGAGAGATGACCTTCCAGCCTCTCCGGACCTACGCCTATGACGATCTCGCGATCGGCACGCGCGACGTGCTGATGCGCACCGTGATGGAGACGGATCTCGTCGACTTCGCGGAAGTCTCGGGGGACGTGAACCCGATCCATCTCTCCGAGGATTATGCCGCCTCCACCCGTTTCGGCGGCCGCATCGCGCACGGCATGTTCACGGCGAGCCTGATCTCCGCCGTCATCGGCAGCCGGATGCCGGGGCCCGGAGCGGTCTACCTCTCGCAGACGCTGAATTTCCTCGCGCCGGTCAAGATCGGCGACGTCGTGTGCGCATCCGTCGAGGTCGTGGAGAAACTCGACAAGGGCCGCCGCGTCCGCCTCGCCTGCACCTGCGTGGCGGACGGCCGCGCGGTTCTCGAAGGCGACGCCTGGGTCAGCGTCCCGGCAGGGTCCGGCCGCGCCGGAACGGCTTGACCGGAGAGGTCCGCCGCGCCACGTTCCGCGCGCCCGAACGGGCCTTTCGAATCCTTCAGCGCAGCCTCATGACCTCTTCCGCCGCCCCCGGTCGGTCCGACCGACCCTTCACCGTCGTCGACGGATCCGCTCCGCCGCCGCCGGCTCTGGCGGGCGCCGTGGTCGCGATCGGCAATTTCGACGGTCTGCATCGCGGCCACATGGCCGTCGTCGGCCGCGCGGAAGCGCTCGCCGCGGCATCCGGCCGGCCGGTCGCCATCCTGACCTTCGAACCCCATCCGCGGACCTTCTTCCGCCCCTCCGATCCCGTCTTCCGGCTCACGCCCGCCGGCGTGAAGGAGGATGTCGGCCGCGCGCTCGGGCTCGACGGCGCGGTGGTGATGACGTTCGACGCGGCACTCGCCGCCACCTCGGCGCGCGACTTCATCGAGAACGTGCTGATCGGCCGGCTCGGCATCGGCGGGCTCGTCATCGGGCACGACTTCCATTTCGGCAAGGGCCGCGAAGGTTCGCCCGAGATGATCGTCGAAGCGGGCGCCCGGCTCGGCATCCCGGTCGTCGTGGTCGACGCGATGAAGGAGGGCGACGAGCCGGTCTCCTCCAGCATGATCCGCGCCGCGCTCGGCCGCGGCGACGTCGAGACAGCGGCGGAACTGCTCGGCTATCGCTGGTTCGTGCGCGGCGAGGTCATGCACGGCGACAAGCGCGGGCGGCTTCTCGGCTACCCCACCGCCAACATGATCCTTCCGCCGGAATCGGGCCTCGCCCACGGCATCTACGCCGTCCGCATGGCGGTCGACGGCGTGGTCCGCGACGGCGTGGCGAGCTTCGGCCGCCGCCCGACCTTCGACGACGGCGCGCCCCGGCTCGAAACCTTCCTCTTCGATTTCTCCGGCGACCTCTACGGCCGCACGGTCGACGTCGAATTCTGCGCCTTCATCCGCGGCGAGGAGAAGTTCGACACGGTGGAGGCGCTGATCGCGCGCATGGACGCCGACTCGCGGTCCGCCCGCACCGCCCTCGCCCGCCCCGCCGACATCCCCGCCCGGAGCCTGCTTCCGCTGCGGTGAGCGCGGTCCATTCCCGACCTGCGAATGTGTCATCCCGGGCGGCGCAGCCGACCCGGGATGACACCGCAAAGACCATCCCCGTCATTGTGAGGAGCGAAAGCGACGAAGCAATCCAGAGAACGCGGGGCATGGAGCCCGACGCCTGGCGTTCCGCTGGATTGCTTCGCTCCGCTCGCAATGAAGAAGCAAGGCCCTCATCCTGAGGAGCGCCCGAAAGGGCGCGTCTCGAAGGATGCACGTCCCCACCGTATGGCGTCGGGCGCGCGAATGCTCTAAGTCCGTCCCTTGGATCCCGCGGCCCTGTCCACCGGCCGCTCCGAGGACGGTTCGAGACGATGAACGACGCTTCCGACAAGAGCGCACGCGACTATTCCGACACGCTGTTCCTGCCGCAGACGGAGTTTCCGATGCGCGCGGGCCTTCCGCAGCGCGAGCCGGAGATTCTCGCGCGCTGGGCGGCGATGGACCTTTATGCGCGGATGCGCGAGTCCGCCGCCGGTCGCGACAAGTTCGTCCTTCACGACGGCCCGCCCTACGCCAACGGCAACATCCATATCGGCCACGCGCTCAACAAGATCCTGAAGGATCTCGTGGTCCGCTCGCAGGGCTTCCTCGGCTGCGACGCCAATTACGTGCCGGGCTGGGACTGCCATGGCCTGCCCATCGAATGGAAGATCGAGGAGCAGTACCGCGCCAAGGGCAAGAACAAGGACGAGGTGCCGATCGTCGAATTCCGCAAGGAATGCCGCGCCTTCGCGCAGCATTGGCTGGACGTGCAGATGGCGGAGTTCAAGCGGCTCGGCGTCGAGGGCGACTGGAAGCGCCCCTACACCACCATGGCCTTCCATGCCGAGGCGCAGATCGCCCGCGAACTGATGTCCTTCGCCACGACCGGCCAGCTCTATCGCGGCTCCAAGCCCGTGATGTGGTCGATCATGGAGCGCACCGCGCTCGCCGAGGCCGAGGTCGAATACCACCAGCACACCTCGTCCACCATCTGGGTGAAGTTCAAGGTGCTGGACACGGGCGACGTCTCGCTGTCCGACGCCCATGTGCTCATCTGGACCACGACGCCCTGGACCATTCCGGCCAACCGCGCGATCGCCTATTCGCCGAACATCGAATACGGCCTCTACAAGGTCACCGGCGCGCCTGACGGCAACTGGGCCAGGGTCGGCGATCTCTACATCGTCGCCGACAAGCTCGCCGAAGAGGTGATGAAGGCCGCGAAGGTCGAGAGCTTCGCCCGCATCCGCGAGGTCGACCCCGCCTTCATCCGCTGCTGCGCGCACCCGCTGGCACGCGTCCCGGGCGCAGACGGCTTCTATGATTTCGACGTGCCCATGGTCACGGCCGATTATGTCAGCGACGACGCCGGCACGGGCTTCGTGCACACGGCGCCCGGCCACGGCGCGGACGACTACGTGACCTTCCTGAACAACCGCGCGGCCTTCGCCGCCGCAGGCACGCCGGAAGTGCCCCAGACGGTCGACCCGGACGGCTTCTACTATCCGCAGATCAAGCTCTTCGAAGGCGCCCGCGTTTTCGACGAGAAGGGCAAGGAAGGCGACGCGAACAAGCGCGTCATCGAGAAGCTCGTCGAAGTCGGCGCGCTCGCCGCGCGCGGCCGCCTCGTGCACTCCTATCCGCATTCCTGGCGCTCGAAGGGCCCGCTGATCTTCCGCAACACGCCGCAATGGTTCATCGCGATGGACAGGCCGATTCCGTCGCAGGAGGGCCGGCCGCTGCGCGAGATCGCGCTCGAATCCATTTCGAACACGCAATGGGTTCCGCCCTCGGGCGAGAACCGCATCCGCGGCATGATCGAGACGCGCCCCGACTGGGTCGTCTCGCGCCAGCGCGCCTGGGGCGTGCCGATCTCGGTCTTCGTGCGCGAGGACTCCAACGGCAACGTGACCGACATCGCGCCCGGCCCGAATTTCGACGCAAGCGCCGAACTCGTGCACCGCATCGGCATGGCCTTCGAGCATGACGGCGCCGACGCGTGGTTCTCGGGCGATCCCCGCCGCTTCCTCGACGGTCTCGTCGAGAATCCCGCCGAGTGGCGACCCGTCTTCGACGTGCTCGACGTCTGGTTCGACTCGGGCTCGACCCATTCCTTCACTCTCGAGGATCCGGAGCATTTCCCCGGCCTCGCGGGCATCGACCGCGTCATCGACGGCGGGCGTGATCGGGTCATGTATCTCGAAGGCACGGACCAGCATCGCGGCTGGTTCCACTCCTCGCTGCTCGAGAGCTGCGGCACGCGCGGCCGCGCGCCTTACGACGCGGTGCTGACGCACGGCTTCGTCCTCGACGAGAAGGGCGAGAAGATGTCGAAGTCGCAGGGCAACGTGGTCGCCCCGCAGGACGTCATCCGCGAGTCCGGCGCCGACATCCTGCGCCTTTGGGTCGCCTCCTCCGACTATTCGGACGACCTGCGCATCGGCCCCGAGATCATCAAGACCTTCTCCGACACCTATCGGAAGCTGCGCAACACGTTGCGCTGGATGCTGGGCACGCTCGCCCATCACGATCCCGCCAAGGACGTGGCGCCCCACGACATGCCTGAGCTGGAGCGCTTCATGCTCCACCGCATGCTCGAAGTGGACGAGGCCGTCCGCGAGGCCTACGCCGCCTTCGACTACAAGCGCGTGGTCTCGGCCGTCGTGCCGTTCATGACGCAGGACCTCTCCTCCTTCTATTTCGACGTGCGCAAGGACGCGCTCTATTGCGATCCCGCGTCGAGCACGCGCCGGCTCGCCGCGCTCACGGTCGTCGACCAGCTCTTCGAGCGCTGCGTCTGCTGGCTCGCCCCGATCCTCGTCTTCACCTGCGAGGAAGCCTGGCTCGCCCGCACCCCCGGCCGCGACGGCTCGGTGCATCTGATGACCTTCCCCGAGACGCCCGAGGCCTGGCGCGACGACGCGCTCGCCGAGAAATGGGCGGCGATCCGCCGGGTGCGTCGCGTCGTCACCGGCGCGCTGGAGATCGAGCGCGCGCAGAAGCGCATCGGCGCCTCGCTCGAAGCCGCCCCGATCGTCCATGTCGAGGACGCCGATCTCGCGGCCCTGCTGCGCTCGGTCGACTTCGCCGATATCTGCATCACCTCGGATGCCGCGGTCACGACCGGCCCGGCGCCCGCCGACGCCTTCCGCCTGCCGGACGTGTCGGGCATCGCCGTCGTTCCCCGCCGCGCGGAAGGCCGCAAATGCGCCCGCTCCTGGCGGTGGTCGCCCGATGTCGGCCTCGATGCCGACTATCCCGACGTCACGCCCCGCGACGCGGCGGCGCTGCGTGAGCGGGACTCGGCCCGGACCGGCGCGTGAACGGCGCCTTCGGGCCCGCCGCGATCCGTCGCGCCCTCGGCGAAGGGCCCGCGCGCTTCGGCGCGCGGCTCGCCGCGGCCGTTTTCCTGCTCGATCAGGCGACGAAGCTCTTCGTGCTGTTCGTGATCGACATCGAGATGCGGGAGCCGATCCGCATCCTGCCCTTCTTCGACCTCGTGATGGTCTGGAATCGCGGCATTTCCTACGGAATGTTCCAGCAGGAGCATGAACTCGGCCGCTGGGCGCTCGTCGCGCTCTCGGTCGCCGCCTCGATCGGCATCGGCGTCTGGATGCTCCGCGCAGAGACCCGGCGGCTCGCGACCGCACTCGCGCTTCTGCTCGGCGGTGCGCTCGGCAATCTCGTCGACCGGGTCGCCTACGGCGCGGTGGCGGACTTCGTCCATCTGCACTGGGGCGATTGGTCGTGGTACGTCTTCAATGTCGCGGACGCGGCCATCGTTGCGGGGGTCGTGCTGCTTCTGTATGACTCTTTCCGCGGGGAAAAGAGCGGCTCCGCCGAGGCTTGAACGCCGCTCCTGCCCCACTTTCGACGTGTTGCTGCGCCACACGGCGACGGATCGACGAGGAGATCGCGGATGTCGAAGACCCGGCTGAACGGACCGAAGGCGCTCCTGACGGCGACCCTTCTTGCGCTCGCCGCGCCTGTTCCCGCCCAAGCGCAGGGACTCCTCGATCTCGGAAAGTCTCTCCTCGGGATCAGCGAAGAAAAGCCCGAGATCGAATATCGCGAGCGCGCCCCGCTGGTCGTGCCTCCCAAGACCGAGCTTCCCGCGCCGCGCGAACGCGCCGCCGCCGCGAACCCGAATTGGCCCAAGGATCCCGACGTCACGGCCCGCAAGGCGAAGGAAGCCGAGGCGAACAAGCCCCGCGTGATGCGCCAGGATGCCGAGCGCCTGTCGGTCGACGAGATGCGCGCGGGCCGAAAGGCTGGAGCGGGCGTGCCCGGCACTCCGTCGACGGAACCCGGCGGGTCCGCCTATGCGGCGTCGATCAATGCCTCCCCGTGGATCCACCCGGACGAGTTGAGGGCGATCGAGAAGCGCGCGACTGCCGCCACGGCCGCGAGCGCCGCGGCGGGCGCCGAGCCCGACCGCCGCTATCTGACGGATCCCCCGAAGGGCTATCGGAAGCCCGCGCCGGGCGCCCCGGTCAGCGCGCCGAGGGATACGACGCCGACGAACACGACCGAGCCGACCGATCCGTTGTCCGTCTATCGCAAGCAACAATGACCCGTTTCGGGTCGCGCCGCATTCCTTTGTCCTGAAGCTCTCGTCCGCGGGAAGCCCATGAACGTTTCTTCCTCGTCCGGTCCCGCCGCAGTCGAAACGCAGGCGGGACCCGCGATC
Source organism: Hyphomicrobiales bacterium (assembly GCA_027483895.1). Taxonomy (GTDB): domain Bacteria; phylum Pseudomonadota; class Alphaproteobacteria; order Rhizobiales; family Beijerinckiaceae; genus JAIXZO01. The sequence goes on along the minus strand of JAIXTP010000007.1, from coordinate 38,176 downwards.
TCCTCCGTCACCCTTCCCAACGGCATGCAGGTCGTGGTGATCCCGGATCACCGCACGCCCGTCGTCACTCACATGGTCTGGTACCGGAACGGCTCGGCCGACGATCCGCTCGGCAAGTCCGGCATCGCCCATTTCCTCGAACATCTGATGTTCAAGGGCACGGAGAAGCACCCGCAGGGCGCGTTCTCCGACAAGGTGACCGAACTCGGCGGGCAGGAGAACGCCTTCACCTCGCTCGACTATACCGCCTATTTCCAGCGGGTCGCGCGCGAGCATCTGCGCACCATGATGGAATTCGAGGCCGACCGCATGACGGGCCTCGTCCTGTCCGACGACGTGGTCGCGCCCGAACGCGACGTGGTGCTCGAAGAACGCCGCATGCGCACCGAGACGGATCCCGGCGCCCAGCTCGGCGAGGCCGTCTCCGCCGCGCTCTTCGCGCATCATCCCTACGGCACGCCGATCATCGGCTGGATGCACGAGATCGAGGACCTCGATCGCGAGGACGCGCTCGCCTATTACCGCCGCTTCTACACGCCGGAAAACGCGATCCTCGTGGTGGCGGGCGACGTGACGACCGAGGAGGTCGTCGCCCATGCCGAGGCGACCTACGGCCGCATTCCGCCGCGCGGCGAGGCGCCCGTGCGCCGTCGCCCCAAGGAGCCCGAGATCCGGGCCGCCCGCATCGTGAAGCTCGCCGACCCGAAGGTCGAGCAGCCCTCGCTCCAGCGCTGCTGGATCGTGCCGTCCTACACCACGGCCGCGCCCGGCGAGGCCGAGGCGCTCGAAGTCATGCTGCAGATCCTTTCCGCGCCGCAGACCGGCCGGCTGCACAAGCGCCTCGTCCTGGACAAGCGCATCGCGGTCGCCGCAGGCGGCTGGTACCAGTCGACCGCCGTCGATCCTTCGCGGCTCCTGCTCTATGCCGTCCCGCTGCCGGGCACCGATCTCGACACGCTCGGCACCGCGCTCGACGAAGTCGTGGCCGAACTCGCCCGCGACGGCGTGACCGACAAGGAACTGCAGCGCGCCAAGACCCGCCTCGTCGCCGATGCGGCCTATGCGCAGGACAGCCAGGCCTCGCTCGCCCGCATGTACGGCTCGGCGCTCGCGACCGGCTCCTCCATCGCCGATGTCGAGCATTGGCCGGAGGCGGTCGAAGCCGTCACCGCGGCGGACGTCATGGAAGCGGCGAAGAAGCTCGACCCGCGCCGCGCCGTCACCGGCCAGCTCCTCAAGGACGAGGCCGCCTGATGAACGCTCCCCGCGCGACGACGAAGCCCGCCCGCTACGCCGACCGCATCCGCCGCGTCACGAGCGCGAGCGGCATCGAGGCGTGGCTCGTCGAGGACTATACGGTGCCCATCGTGGCGCTGGAATTCCGGATCGAGGGCGGCGCGGTGCAGGACCCCGCCGACAAGCCGGGCACCGCCTATCTGCTCTCCGGCCTCATCGACGAAGGCGCGGGACCCTACGATTCCACCGCCTTCCACGAGCGGCTCGACGATTTCGCGATCGAGCTGAATTTCGGCGCCGACCGCGACGGCTTTTCCGGCACTCTGCGCACCCTCGCCAAGCATCGCGGCGAGGCCTTCGAGATGCTCCGCCTCGCGGTCAACGAAGCGCGGCTCGACGAGGAGCCGATCGAGCGCGTCCGCGCGCAGATCGCGGCGGGGCTGCGCCACGAGTCGACCGATCCCGACGTCATGGCGAACCGCGCCTGGTTCGAGACCGCCTTCGCCGGCCACCCCTATGCACGCCCCACCAAGGGCACGCTCGAAACGCTGCCGCTGATCGGCCGCGAGGATCTCGTCGCCTTCCGCGCCCGCGTCCTCGCCCGGTCCGATCTCAAGATCGGCGTCGTGGGCGCGATCGACGCCGACACGCTCGCCCGCGAGCTCGATCGCGTGTTCGGCGATCTGCCCGCCCGTGCGCATCGCACCGAGGTGTCGTTCGGCGCGCCCGCCGGGCTCGGCACGCGCAAGGTCATCGATTTCGACATTCCGCAGGCCTCGATCCGCTTCGGCGGCCCCTCGATCCGCCGCAACGATCCCGACTGGCTGGCGGCCGTCGTGGTCAATCACATTCTCGGCGGCGGCGCGTTCTCCTCGCGCCTGTTCCGCGAGGTGCGCGAGAAGCGCGGTCTCGCCTATTCCGTCTATTCCCAGCTCGCGCCCTTCGAGCACGGCTCGATCTTCGTCGGCGGCACCTCGACCAAGAACGAGCGCGCGGCCGAAAGCCTCGCGATCATCGAGGCGGAGATCGCCTCGCTCGCCGAAAAGGGCCCGACGGACGAGGAACTCGCGACCGCCAAGAAATACCTCACCGGCTCCTATGCGCTGCGCTTCGACACTTCGACGAAGCTCGCGGGACAGCTCGTGCAGATCCAGGCGGACGATCTCGGCATCGACTACATGGACCGCCGCAACGATCTCGTGAACGCGGTCACGGCCGAGGACGCGCGGCGCACGGCGCAGCGCCTGTTCGGCGACGGCCGCATCTTCACCACCGTGGTGGGCCGCCCCGTCGGCCTGTGAGCCGACGGCCCGCAGGCCTCTCTTCGCTCCCGTCCCGGCGCTAGACTGACGTTCCCGATTCGCGAGCCGGAGCCTTCTTCGTGAGCGTCAGGCGCCTCGACCCCGTCCTGATCGACCGCATCGCTGCGGGCGAGGTCGTCGAACGACCGGCCTCCGCCGTGAAGGAACTCGTCGAGAACGCGCTCGATGCCGGCGCCTCGCGCGTCGAGATCGTGCTCGAGAACGGCGGCCGCAGCCTGATCCGCGTCATCGACGACGGCTTCGGCATGTCGCCGGAGGATCTCGACCTCGCGGTCGAGCGGCACGCCACGTCCAAGATCCCCGACGGCGACCTCTTCCGCATCGACACGCTCGGCTTCCGCGGCGAGGCGCTGCCGTCGATCGGCGCCGTCGCGCGCCTCGCCGTCGCCACCCGGCGCGAAGGCGCGGAGCACGGCTCCTCGATCCTCGTCGATGCCGGCGTGAAGCATCCCGTGAAACCCGCCGCACTCGCCCGCGGCACGCGGATCGAGGTTTCGGACCTGTTCTACGCCGTCCCCGCCCGGCTCAAATTCCTGAAGACCGACCGGGCCGAAGCCCAAGCCGTGGGTGATCTCGTCAAGCGCATCGCGCTCGCCCATCCGCGCGTGCGCTTCACGCTGTCGGGCGATTCCGGCACCGTCTTCGACTATCCGGCCGCCCGCGGCGCGACGGAGGCGGAGGCGCTCGCCGAGCGGATCGCGCAGGTACTCGGCCGCGACTTCGTCGAAAACGCTCTGGCGGTCGACGCGCAGCGCGAGGAGGCCGCGCTCGCCGGCCTCGCGGGCCTCGCCACCGATCACCGCGCGACCGCGGGCGCGATCCACACCTATGTCAACGGCCGTCCGGTACGCGACAAGCTGCTGCTGGGTGCGGTCAAGGCGGCCTATGCCGATCTGCTGCCGAGCGGCCGCCACCCCGCCGTGGCGCTCTATGTCACCGTGCCGCCGCGCATGGTGGACGTGAACGTCCATCCGGCGAAGAGCGAGGTCCGTTTCCGCGATCCGGGGCTGGTGCGCGGGCTCGTGGTCGGCGCGTTGAAATCCGCGCTGGGCGCCGCCGGTCACCGGGCCGCGAACACGGTCGGCGCGCGCACGCTCGACGCCCTGCGACCATCCTTCGCGGCGCCCCCGCGCCCCGCGGCGCCCATGAATTACGATTGGCGGACTTCCCCCGCCGCCCCGCCCGCCGCGGCGGGCCCGGGCTTCGCCGAGGCCGCGCAGGCGGCCTTCGCGACGGTCTTCGCGCCGCAGGGCGATGCCCGCGCCGCCGCGGCGGCGGTCGATCCCGCCCTTCTCGACCATCCGCTCGGCGCCGCGCGCACGCAGCTGCACGACACCTACATCGTCGCGCAGACGCACGACGGCATCGTCATCGTCGACCAGCACGCCGCGCATGAGCGGCTCGTCTACGAGCGGCTGAAACGCGAGCGCGCGGAGCGCGGCATCGGGCGGCAGATGCTGCTGATCCCGGTCGTGGTCGATCTCGATCCCGTCGAGGCGGGCCGCCTTCTCGACCGGGCGGATCTTCTCGCCTCTCTGGGTCTCGTCATCGAGGGCTTCGGCCCCGGCGCCGTGGCCGTGTCGGAGGTCCCCGCCGCGCTCGCCGAGGCGGACGTTCCGAAGCTTCTGCGCGATCTTCTCGACGGTCTCGAGGAATGGGGTTCGGCGCTCGCGCTCGAAGACCGTCTCGACCATGTTCTGGCGACCTTCGCCTGTCATCACTCGGTCCGCGCCGGCCGGCGCCTGAAGCCCGAGGAGATGAACGCGCTCCTGCGCGAAATGGAGGCGACGCCCTTTTCCGGCCAGTGCAATCATGGCCGGCCCACTTACGTGGAACTGAAGCTCGCCGACATCGAACGCCTCTTCGGCCGCCGCTGAAGGGCGTCCGCAGCGCGCCGCGATCTTCACAATGAAGTTTCGAAGCGTCCATTCCTGCCCCTACGTGTCATCCCGGGCGGCGAAGCCGACCCGGGATCCAGAAAGCAGTCGGGCGCCGAGCGGCTTCACGGTTCACCGGATCCCGGGCTCTCCGCTCCGCTGCGGCCGGGATGACGCCACTCGACCTCCCCCGTCCTTGCGAGCGAAGCGAAGCAATCCGGAAAACGGCCGGCACCGCGCCCACGCCCGCCGTCCCATGGATTGCTTCGTCGCTCCGCTCCTCGCAATGACGGAAGGAAACGCATCCCTCATCCTGAGGAGCGGCCGCAGGCCGCGTCTCGAAGGATGCCCCCGGCCGCATGGTTCGAGACGCGCGGCGAGCCACGCTCCTCCCCATGAGGACGCAATGTTCGGCCTTCGCCACAAGTGTCATCCCGGGCGGCGAAGCCGACCCGGGATCCAGAAAACGGTCGAGCATCGAGCGGTTCGGAGGTTCACCGGATCCCGGCTCTCCGCTCCGCTACGGCCGGGATGACACGACCCGGCCTTCCCCCGTCATTGCGAGCGAAGCGAAGCAATCCAGAGGACGGCCCGCACAGCGCTCCACGCCCGCCGTTCTCTGGATTGCTTCGTCGCTCCGCTCCTCGCAATGACGGAAAGAGCGAGCCCTCCGAGGATTGACTCCGAACACGATCGGGGGAATCCATATGAGAACAAAAAGCGAACATACGAGACGATGGAAAGGAGCCGGCACGCGCCGGGTTCGATGGGTACGGCGTCGCAGGACCACCTTCAGGAGTTGAGGCGGAAGATCGCGGCCGTCGGTGCGGACGGTCGGGCGCGGGAGCTCGCGCCCGAGGAGAAGACCGCCCGCATCCCTCTCGGCCATGCGGAGGCCGATCGGGCGCTCGGAGGGGGGCCGGCGCGCGGGGCCCTGCATGCCGTCCTGCCCGCCGCCTATGGCGACGAGCCCGCGGCCTGCGGCTTCGCCGCGCTCGCCGCGATGCGTCTCGCCGGAGACCGGCCGATCGTCTGGGTGCGGCAGGACATGGCCGTGCGCGAATTCGGCGAGATCCATGCCCCGGGCCTCGCCGGGCTGGGCCTCGATCCGTCGCGCCTCACGCTCGTCGCCGCGGCCGATGCACGCGACGTGCTGCGCGCCGGCGAGGAAGCACTGCGCTGCGCCGCGCTCGGCGCCGTGATCGTCGAGCCCTGGGGCGACCCGAAGGCGCTCGATCTCACCGCGCTGCGCCGGCTCGTCCTCGCCGCCGAAGGCTCGGGCGTTCCCGCGCTGCTCCTGCGCTCGGGCGGGCGCGGCGGGCCCGATGCCGCGGCGACGCGCTGGTCCGTCGCCGCCGCGCCGAGCCGGGCGGAGGCGGGGCTCGGCCTCGGCCCGCCCGCCTTTCTCGCGACGCTGGAACGCAACCGCCAGATCGGCGGAACCGGGGAACCGGGATCATGGATGTTGGAGTGGAACCATGAGCGACGCCGTTTCGAACCCGCAACGCATTCTGGCGCTCGTCTTCCCGACGCTGGCGACCGACCGGCTGAAGCGGAAGGCGCGGTCGTCCGCCTCCGGGCCTGACGCCACCGCCCTCGAACCCGCCCCCCTCGTCACCGTGATGCGGGCGGGCGGCGCCTCCGCGCTCGCGGCGGTGGACGAGGCCGCAGCCGCCCTCGGCCTGCATCCCGGCATGACGCTCGCCACCGCCCGCGCGATCCGGCCCGACCTCGCCGTCCACGAGGCCGACCCCACGGCCGACCGCGCCCTCCTCTCCGCTCTCGCGGACCGGGCGGAACGCTGGACACCGCTCGTCGGCCTCGACGGCGACGACGCCCTTCTGCTCGACATCACGGGCGCCGCGCATCTCTTCGGCGGAGAACGAAACGTGATCGAAGACGCCGTGTCGCGCTTCGGCCGGCTCGGTTTTTCCGTCCGCGCCGCCGTCGCGGGCACTGCGGCCGCGGCCCGGGCCGTCGCGGAATGCGGCGGCGGCGGCATCGTGCCGCCGGGCGGCGAGGCCGAAGCCGTCGCGGGCCTGCCGATCGCCGCGCTGCGCCTCGATGCGGCGACGCAGGGCGGCCTGCTCCATCTCGGCCTCAGGACCGTCGCCGATCTCGCGCTGCGCCCCCGCGCACCGCTCGTCGCCCGTTTCGGCCGGGCGCCGCTCGAACGGCTCGACCTCCTGCGCGGCCTCGCCCGCGCCCCGATCTCCCCGCGCCGGGCGCCGCCCGCCTGCATCGCCGAGCGCCGTTTCGCCGAGCCCATCGGCCGGCAGGAAGACGTGCGTCGAACCATCCTCGTGCTCGCGGCCGATCTCGCCCGCATCCTCGAACGCCGGGGCGAGGGCGCACGCGCGCTCGAACTCGTCTTCTTCCGGGCCGACGGCGCCATGCGTTCCGTCGCGGTCGAGACGGGGCGGCCGCTGCGCGAACCTTCGGGCGTGCTGCGGCTCTTCGCGGAGCGGCTCGACGCCCTCGCCGATCCGGTCGATCCGGGCTTCGGCTTCGACGTGATCCGCCTGTGCGCGCTCGCCGTCGAAGCCTTTTCCGAGATCGCCGTGCGGCTCGATCGCGGCCCGGATTTCGAGGCCGAGCTTTCCGCGCTGATCGACCGTCTCGCCGCCCGTTTCGGCAGCCGGCGCGTGCTGCGCCCCGCCGCCCGCGACACCCATCTGCCCGAACGCGCCGCGCCCTTCCTGCCCGCGCAGCACGGCAACGCCGCGCTCGCCGCGGATTGGACGATCTTCGCGCCCGAAGCCGATGCCGCCCCGCCCCGCCCGATCCGCCTGATGGACCCGCCCGAGCGCATCGAGGTGCTGGCCGAGGTGCCGGACGGCCCGCCGATCCGCTTCCGCCTGCGCCGCGTGCTGCATGCCGTGGTCCGGGCAGAGGGGCCGGAGCGCATCGCCCCCGAATGGTGGCGCGCGCCCGAGGGCACCCCCACGCGCGACTATTTCCGCGTGGAGGATGCCGACGGCCGCCGTTTCTGGCTGTTCCGCGACGGTCTTTACGGCCGCGAGACCGACCGGCCGCATTGGTATCTGCACGGGGTCTTCGCATGACCGCCTCCGCCCCCTCGCCGGCCGAGCGGCGGCTGCACGCGCATCTGCTCCGTCCGTCCGCGCAGGGCCGGCATTTCCGCAGGCTTCCGCTCCTCGGCCCGGACGTCCCGGCCTATCGCTGCCTTGCCGCGCGGCTGGTGCTGGCGATCTCCGAACCGCCGCATGCGCCCGACAGGACCCGCTGCGCGGCCCTCGAAGCGCAGGGCTTCCGCGTGCTGATCTTCGGAAGGCGCGAACTGCTCCACGGCTTCCCCGAGGTCGAGGCCCGCATCGCCGCCGCGCTCGCCGGGGACGGGGAGCAAGAGGAGGAGGCCGCATCGTGACCGGCTTCGCCGAATTCGGCGTCGCGACGAATTTCTCCTTCCTGCGCGGCGCCTCGCATGCCGAGGAACTGGTCGCCGAAACCGCGCGGCTCGGCCTTGCCGGCCTCGGCATCGCCGACCGCAACACGCTGGCGGGCGTCGTGCGGGCGCATGTGGCGCTCAAGGAGACCGAGGCGGGCAAGACCGGCCTGCGCCTCGCCGTCGGCGCGCGCCTCGTCTTCGCCGACGGCACGCCCGACATTCTCTGCTTCCCGCGCGACCGCGCCGCCTACGGCCGGCTCTCGCGCCTGCTCACGCTCGGCAAGCGCCGCGCGGCGAAGGGCGACTGCCTTCTCGCCCTCCCCGATCTCCTCGCCGTCGCCGAGGGCCAGAACCTCGTGGTGATCCCGCCCCTCCGCCTCCCCGCGACGCCCGCCGCCGTGACCTTTCCTTCTCCCCTTGAGGGAGAAGGTGGACCGCCGCAGGCGGGCCGGATGAGGGGTCTCGCGAAACCCTCCGAAAAGTACGCACCCCTCCCCGCCCTGCTCCACGCCCTCGCCGCCGCGGGCCCCGCCTCTCTCCGCCTCGGCGCGACGCTGCCGCATGCGGGGTCGGACCGGCGCCGTCTCGCCCGCCTGCAGGCGCTCGCCGCCGAGGCGCGCATTCCCCTCGTCGCGCTCACGGACGTGCTCTATCACGCGCCCGAGCGTCGCCCGCTGCAGGACGTGCTCGCCTGCATCCGCGAGCATGCGACCATCGAGACCATAGGGCGCCGGCTCGAAGCTCATGCCGAGCGGCACCTCAAGCCCCCCGCCGAGATCGCGCGCCTCTTCCGCCACGCGCCGGAGGCCGTGGCCGAGAGCCTGAAGCTCCTCGACGAGTGCCGCTTCTCCCTCGACGAGCTGCGCTACGAATATCCCGAAGAGCCCGTCCCCCCCGGCCGCAGCGCGCAGGCCCATCTCGAAGATCTCGCCCTGAAGGGCGCGGCATGGCGTTACCCCGGAGGTATTCCCGCCAAGGTCGCGGCCGCGCTCGACAAGGAACTGGCGATGATCGAGCGGCTCGGCTACGCGCCCTATTTCCTCACGGTGAACGACATCGTGGCCTTCGCCCGCAGCCGCGGCATCCTGTGTCAGGGGCGCGGCTCGGCGGCCAATTCCGTCGTCTGCTTCTGCCTCGGCGTGACCTCGGTCGATCCCACCGAGATCGACCTGCTCTTCGAGCGCTTCGTCTCCGAGGAGCGGCGCGAGCCGCCCGACATCGACGTCGATTTCGAGCACGAGCGGCGGGAAGAGGTGATCCAGTGGATCTATGAGCGCTACGGCCGCGAGCGCGCGGGCCTCGCCGCCACCGTCATCAGCTATCGCGCGCGCAGCGCCGTGCGCGACGTCGGCAAGGCGCTGGGGCTCACCGAAGACGTCACCGCGGCGCTGGCGAACACCGTCTGGGGCAGCTGGGGCAAGGGGCTCGACGAGACGCAGATCCGGCAGGCGGGGCTCGACCCCGCCAATCCCATGATCCGCCGCACGGTCGATCTCGCGATGCGGCTCATGGGCTTCCCCCGCCATCTCTCCCAGCATGTCGGCGGCTTCGTGCTCACGCGCGGCCGGCTCGACGAGGTCGTGCCCGTCGGCAATGCCGCGATGGACGACCGCACCTTCATCGAATGGGACAAGGACGACATCGACGCGCTCGGCATCATGAAGGTCGACGTCCTCGCGCTCGGCATGCTCACCTGCATCCGCAAGGCCTTCGCGCTCATCGAACGCCATGGCGGCCCCGCTTTGTCGCTCGCCACCGTGCCGCGCGAGGACCCCGAGGTCTACCGCATGCTGCAGCGGGCGGATTCCGTCGGCGTCTTCCAGGTCGAGAGCCGCGCGCAGATGAACATGCTGCCGCGCCTCAGGCCCGAGCGCTTCTACGATCTCGTGATCGAGGTGGCGATCGTCCGGCCGGGGCCCATCCAGGGCGACATGGTGCATCCCTATCTGCGTCGCCGCCGCAGCCGCGAGCCGGTCGTCTTCCCCAAGCCCGCGCCCGAGCACGGCCCGCCCGATGAATTGGAGAAGGTGCTGGGCAAGACGCTCGGCGTGCCGCTCTTTCAGGAACAGGCCATGCGCATCGCCATCCAGGCGGCGAAATTCACGCCCGACGAGGCCAACCGCCTGCGCCGCGCCATGGCCACCTTCAGGCGGGTCGGCACCATCCATCTGTTTCAGCAGAAGATGGTCGAAGGCATGGTGCGGCGCGGCTACGACGCGCGCTTCGCCGCGCAATGCTTCAAGCAGATCGAGGGCTTCGGCGAATACGGCTTTCCCGAGAGCCATGCCGCGTCCTTCGCACTGCTCGTCTATGCCTCCGCCTGGCTCAAATGCCGGCACCCCGCAGCCTTCGCCGCGGCGCTGCTCAACTGCCGGCCCATGGGCTTCTACGCTCCCGCGCAGATCGTGCGCGACGCGGTCGATCACGACGTCGAGGTCCGCGCGCCCGACGTCAATGCGAGCCGGTGGGACAACACGCTCGAAGAGCGCGCCGACGGAACCCTCGCCATCCGTCTCGGCTTCCGCCGGATCGAAGGTTTCCGCGAGGAGTGGGCCGAGCGGCTCACGGCCCGGCGCAACGGTTTCTACGCCTCGGCCGAGAGCCTGATGCGGCGCGCGGGCCTGCCCAAGGCCGCGCTGGTGAAGCTCGCCGAGGCCGACGCCTTCCGCTCCCTCGGCCTCGATCGCCGCGAGGCCGCATGGGAGGTCCGGCGGCTGCCCGACGACGTCGCGTTGCCGCTGTTTGCAGCCATGCATGCCGAGGAGCTCGCCGAGGAGCCCATGGTCGAGCTTCCGACCATGCCGCTCGGCGAGCATGTCGCCGCCGATTACCGCACCCTGCATCTCTCGCTGAAGGGGCACCCGATGGGCTTTCTGCGGGCGCTCTATGCCCGCAAGGGCGTCTCGACCTGCCGCGAGCTCGCTGCGGCGCGGGACGGCCGGCGCGTGACGGCGGCGGGCGTCGTGCTCGTCCGCCAGAAGCCGGGCAGCGCCAAGGGGGTGGTCTTCATGACGCTCGAGGACGAGACCGGCATCGTCAATTGCGTGGTCTGGCCGAGCGTCACCGTCGCCTATCGCAAGGAGGTGATGGGCGCGCGGCTCGTCGTCGTCGAGGGCCGCATCCAGAAGAGCCCGGAGGGCATCGTGCATCTCGTCGCCGAGCGGCTCGTCGACCGCTCCGTCGATCTCCTGCTGCTCTCGCGCGATCTCATGCCCGTGCCCCTCGCCAATGCCGACGAGGTCCGCCGCCCCGTCGCCGAGGGCCGCTCCGGCGGCGCGGGCGCCCGCGGCCTGCAGCATCCGCGCAATGTCCGCATCCTGCCGAAGTCACGCGACTTCCATTAGGCGTCAGGGGCCGATCTCGACCGTGAAGCGGTCCTCCAGCACCGTCCGCTCGCCGTTCCGCACCACGAGCCGCGCCGCATAAAGCCCCGGCCCGGGCACCGCCTTCCGGCCGACGAAGAGATCGTATTGCGCCTTCGCGCGGTCGAGCGGCGCCGGTTTCGTTTCGGCCAGCACGGCTCCGTCCGGCCCCGTCACCATGAGATGCGGCACGTCTCCGGCTTCGAGCCCGATCGCGCGCACCCACGCCACCACGGCCGATGTCGGGGACGGGCGCCGGTCCGCGACCGTGCCCGCATCCACTTCCGCTCCCGTCACGGGGCCGTCCGCGAAGCCGCGCAGCAGCACCGCCCGTCCCGGCGAGGGCACCGGCTGCGCCCAGAGAGGCGTTCCTCCGCCGCAGGCGAGCGGCGGGCGGCCATAGGCGAACGGGTCGACCGGCCGCCCGTCCTTGCGCAGGCCGAAATGGACATGCGGGAATTCCGTATTGCCGGAGAGCCCGATGCGGCCGAGCACGTCGCCCCGCTTCACCTTCTGGCCGGAGCGGACCGCGATGCTGCCTTCCGCGAGATGGCAATATTGCGTGGCCCAGCCGTCGCCGTGCTCCAGCGTCACCCCGTTGCCGCAATCGCGCCCGCCCAGCGCGGCGCGGCCGACGGTCCGCACGGAGACGTCCTTCATGCCGTCGCGCGTGCCCTTCACCGTCCCGTCCGCCGCCGCGACCACATCGACGCCGCGGGCGACGTCGCGCAGGCTCGCGACGCGGAAATCCGTTCCGTCATGCCCGTCATAGCTGCGCGCCCCGCAGGCATGGTCCGACACGCCCGGCCCGGGATCGTGATCGACGAGGTTCTGCACGAAGCAGTCCGTACCGAGCGTGCAGCGCACGGGCACCGAGAGCCGCGGCGGCTCCGCCGCTCCGGCCGGTGCCGTCATCGCGATGAAGAGGGCGATCACGCCCGCCCGACCAAGCCTCATGCCGTTCCCCGCTCCTGATCGCGGCGCAGGATGGCGGGGAAATCGGGAAGAATTCGGAAACGCCCGCGGCTTTTTTCGTCGCCGGTGTGACCCTCGAAAGCAGCTCGTCCCTCCGGACGCTGCGCAATCCGAGCGTCGGCATGGAGATCCATGCCCGGCTTTTCTGGATTGCTTCGCTGCGCTCGCAATGACGGAGGGCGTTTGGGCCCGACCGCCCCTCCCCGTCATTGCGAGGAGCGAAAGCGACGAAGCAATCCAGAAAAAGCCGGGCATGGAGCGCGCGGCCCACCGCACCGCTCCCGAACACGGCCCGAACGCTTCGAAACTCGTCGCCCGCCGCCGCGCGCGGCGATACAAGGGCGCATGGCCGACGTGATGACGCCCGAGCAGCGCAGCCGCGCCATGGCGCAGGTGCGGTCCAAGAACACCAAGCCCGAAATGCGCGTGCGCTCGCTCCTGCACCGCTCGGGCTTCCGTTTCCGGCTGCATCGGCGCGACCTGCCCGGCACGCCCGACATCGTGCTGCCCAAGCACCGGGCGGCGATCTTCGTGCACGGTTGCTTCTGGCACGCCCATCCCGGCTGCCCGCGTGCGACGATGCCGTCCACCCGCGTCGAATTCTGGACCGAGAAGCTCGCCCGCAACGTCGCCCGCGACGCCCGAAAGGAGCGCGACCTCATCGCCGCCGGTTGGCGCGTACTGGTCGTGTGGGAATGCGAGACCCGCGACGACGCGGCGCTCGAAGCCCGGCTTCGCGCCTTCCTGACGGAGTGAACGCCGCAGCTCGTCATTGCGAGCGAAGCGAAGCAATCCAGAAAACCGCCGGCGTAGCGCTCCATGCCCGGCGTTCTCTGGATTGCTTCGTCGCTCCGCTCCTCGCAATGACGGAAAGACGAACAATCCCTCAGTGAGGAGCCGGACAAGAACCCGTCCTGCCCCACCTCCGTCATTGCGAGCGAAGCGAAGCAATCCAGAGAACGCCGGGCAAAGCGCTCGATGCCGCCGTGCCTGATCGCTTCGTCGCTCTTCGCCTCGCAACGACGGAGAAGAAGCCCCCTCATCCTGAGGCGCGTCTCGAAGGACCGCTCAAGCCGCCGCGCGACCCCGACCGTCGAGGATCGCCTTCACCAGCCGCGCCACGGCGCCGCCCAGCGCGGGAGGCACGGCGTTGCCGATCTGCCGCGCGATCTCGTTCTTGCCGCCCGCGAAACGGAAATCGTCCGGAAAGCCCATGAGCCGCGCCGCCTCCCGATGCGTGATCGGGCGATGCGCCTCGGGATGCAGATAGCGCCCCTTTTCCGGCTTGAAGAACTCGGTCCGGATCGTCACCGACGGCCGGTCCCACCAGAGGCGGCCGAAAAGGTCGGTGCCGCCCGTCGGCTTACGCAGCCAGCAGGCGGGCGTGATCTCGGGCGCGTTGCGTTGCAGGTCGAACCGGTTGCCGCCGGGCGGCACGGCCTCGTAGCGCCGGCGGCTCATCTCGGTCGGCGTCCGGCCGAAATGGAGATCCAACGGCGGCCGAACCCCGGTCCGGATCTCGGTGCCGGTCGGCGCCGGCAGATCGCCGATGGCCTCGCGCACCGTCCGCCACGCGGGCAGGTTCGAGCCCGCGGCGCGCTCCTTGGGCGCGGCATGGGAAGGGGACGGCGGGAAGTCGGGCGCCGCAGCACCCTGCCGGAAGCCGATCATCAGCATCCGCCGCCGCGTCTGCGGCGCGCCGTAATCGGCCGCGTTCAGCACCGCCGACACGGTATCGAAGCCCATCGCCGCGGCCCGTGCCCGGATCGCCTCATGCTCGGGCGAGGCCTTCAGCTCCGCCACGTTCTCGATCACGAAGGCCGAAGCGCCCGAATGCTCCACCACGTCCATGAAGGGCTGCCACAGCGCCCGGCGCGCGTCGCCCGCGCGGTTCTTGTTCAGCAGGCTGAAGCCTTGGCAGGGCGGCCCGCCGATCACCACGTCCGCCGCGGGCACCGGGCGGCCGTCCGCCAGCCAATGCTCGATGTCGCCGCAATCGGCATGCGGGCCGAAATTCAGCTTGTGGGTCGCGACCGCGGCCGCATCCTTGTCCAGCGCCCAGACGCTCTCGAAGCCGCCGCAGAAACGGCGGTCCGTGAAGCCGAGCGTCAGCCCGCCCGCACCGGAAAAGAGGTCGATGACCCGAAACGTCATGGATGTCCGCGCGACGCGAAGTCCGCCCGGGAATCGGCCGGGCACCGTCGGGCGACGCTGACACGCGCGCGAGCCCCGCTCAAGCCGCGCTCGGGATGACAAGCGGGAGCCCATGCGTTATCCCCCGCCCGTCCTTTCCGGAGCAGCGTTGTCCCATGTCGAAGCCCGCGAGCAGCCCCGCCTCCGAAGCTCCCGCCGAAGCCCGCGGCCCCGCCGCGCGACTGCCCCGCGGCTTCGCCGATCGCGGCCCCGCCGACATCGCGGCCACCGAACGCATGCTCGCGGCCATCCGCGAGGTCTACGAGCTCTACGGCTTCGAGGCGGTCGAGACGCCCTTCGTCGAATATACCGACGCGCTCGGCAAGTTCCTGCCGGATCAGGATCGCCCCAATGAAGGCGTCTTTTCCTTTCAGGACGACGACGACCAGTGGCTCTCGCTGCGCTACGACCTCACGGCGCCGCTCGCCCGTTACGTCGCGGAGAATTTCGACCGCCTGCCGAAGCCCTACCGCTCCTATCGCTGCGGCTGGGTGTTCCGGAACGAGAAGCCCGGTCCCGGCCGTTTCCGCCAGTTCATGCAGTTCGACGCGGACACCGTGGGTGCGCCCTCCGTCGCCGCCGACGCCGAGATCTGCATGATGGCGGCCGACACGCTGGAAAAGGTCGGCGTCGCGCGCGGCGACTATGCCGTGAAGGTCAACAACCGGAAGGTTCTCGACGGCGTGATGGAGGTCATCGGTCTTGCGGGCGACGAGCATGCCGCCCGCCGGCTGATCGTGCTTCGCGCCGTCGACAAGCTCGACAAGGTCGGCCCCGAAGGCGTGCGCGATCTTCTCGGCGCGGGCCGCATGGACCCCTCGGGGGACTTCACCAAGGGTGCGGGTCTCGGCCCGGACCAGATCGAGCGCGTCCTCGCCTTCACTGCCGCCGGCGCGGGCGACGTGGCGCGCACGTTCGACAATCTCCGCGCCGTCGTCGCAGGCTCCGCGCAGGGTCTCGCGGGCGTCGACGAACTCGCCGAGATCGCCGCGCTCGTCGCGGCCGCGGGCTATGACGACGGCCGCGTGGTCATCGATCCCTCCGTCGTGCGCGGCCTCGAATATTACACCGGCCCCGTCTACGAGGCCGAGCTCACCTTCGAGGTGAAGGACGAGGACGGCCGCCCCGTGCGCTTCGGTTCGGTGGCGGGCGGCGGCCGTTACGACGGCCTCGTGTCCCGCTTCCGCGGCGAACCCGTGCCCGCCACGGGCTTCTCCATCGGCGTCTCGCGCCTGCTCGCCGCGCTGAAGGTTCTCGGCAAGGTCGGCGCGGAGAAGACCGTCGGCCCCGTCGTGGTGCTGGTCATGGACCGCGACCGCGCCGCCGACTATCAGCGCCTCGTCGCCACGCTGCGTTCGGCGGGCATCCGGGCCGAGATGTATCTCGGCGGCGCCGGCATGAAGCCGCAGATGAAATATGCCGACCGCCGCGGCTCCGTCTGCGTGGTCATTCAGGGCTCGGACGAGAAGGTGCGGGGCGAGGTGCAGATCAAGGATCTGATCCTCGGCGCCGCGCTCTCCTCCGCCCCCGATCGCGAGGCCTATCTGAAGGCGCAGGCCGAGGCGCAGTTCGCCGTCCCCGAATCGGACCTCGTCGCCGCCGTCCGCAAGGTCCTCGCCCGCCACGGCTGAGACGGCCGCATCCTTCGAGACGCGGCCTTCCGACCGCTCCTCAGGATGAGAAAGGCGGAGGAAGCCTCCCCGTGTCATCCCGGCCGCAGCGCAGCGGAGGGCCGGGATCCAGAGGACATTCGAACCGCACGACGTCCGACCGTTTCTGGATCCCGGGTCGGCTCCGCCGCCCGGGATGACGGTCGACCTTGTGACCGGCACAAAAAGGGCACCGCGCACCCTTCCCGTCATTGCGAGAAGCGAAGCGACGAAGCAATCCGGAGAGCGCCGGGCACGGAGCACGTCGCTGCCGGTTTTCCGGATTGCTTCGCTTCGCTCGCAATGACGAAGCACCGCCTCATGGCAAGAAGCCACCGCCGGGCGTCTCGAACCATTCGCAGCCGGGCCGCCCTCGCCCCGGAACCCGCCTCCGGCGTTTTTCGGTCGCCCCGCGGCGCCGCGACTGCTATACGGCGCGCCGTCAACAGGGACTTCGCCGTGGTCAGGGCTCGTCTATCCGCCGAAGAACTCGTCGCACGCTTCGTGCGGCTCGGTTACGCGCGCGTCGAACCGCCGGTGCTGCAGCCTGCGGACGTCTTCCTCGACCTTTCGGGCGAGGACATCCGCCGGCGCATGTTCGTCACGACCGACGCCGACGGGCGCGAGATGGCGCTCCGGCCGGAATTCACCATCCCCGTCGCGCGCCTCCACCTCGCCTCGCCCGAGGCGGGCGGCAAGGCGGCCTATTCCTATTGCGGCCGCGTGTTCCGCCTCCGTCCGGGCGAGAGCGGCGAGTTCGTGCAGGCCGGCATCGAGTCCTTCGGCCGCACGGACACGGCGGCCGCCGATGCCGAGATCCTCGCCCTCGCGCTGGAAGCGGTGGCGGCGGCCGACGGCCCCGTCCGGGCCGAAATCCGCCTGGGCGATGTCGGCCTCTTCACCGCGCTGACCGACGCGCTGGCGCTGCCGCCCGCGCTTCTGCGCCGCCTGAAGCGCGCCTTCGCGCAGGGCGCCCTTTCCGCCGAGAGCCTCGCGGGCTTCGCCGTCGAGGCGCCCGCCGCGGGCGAACATGCGGGCCTGCTTGCCGCGCTGTCCGGGCAGGATCCGCGCGCCGCGCGCGCCTTCGTCGAGGATCTGCTGAAGATCGCGGGCATCGCCGGCAATGTCGGCCGCAGCGCGGGCGAGATCGCCGAGCGCTTCCTCGCGCAGGCCGAGACCGACTCCTCCGGCCTGTCGGACGAGGCCCGCACCGTGCTCGCCCGCTATCTCGCCATCGCGGGCGATCCGGACGCCTCGGCCGCCGCGCTGCGCGATCTGGTGGACGATGCGGGGCTGAAGCTCGATCCCGCGCTCGACCTCTTCGAGGCCCGCACCGGCTTCCTCGCCGCGCGCGGCGTCGCGGTGGACGCCATCGCCTTCTCCACCGCATTCGGCCGCAATCTCGACTACTATACCGGCGCCGTCTTCGAGATCCGCGATCCCGCCCGCGCCGAGGGCAAGCCGCTCGTCGGCGGCGGTCGCTATGACCGGCTCTGCGCGACGCTGGGCGCGCCCGAGCCGATCCCGGCCGTCGGCTGCTCGATCTGGATGGACCGCCTCATCGGAGAGGACGCATGACCGCGGACCGGACCGATCCCCCGCTCGTCCTCGCCGTCCCCTCCAAGGGACGCCTGCAGGAAAACGCCTCGGCCTTCTTCGCCCGCGCGGGCCTCTCGCTCGTGCAGGCCCGCGGCGAGCGCGACTATCGCGGCGCGGTCGCGGGCGTGCCCGACATCGAGGTGCTCTATCTCTCGGCCTCCGAGATCGCACGCGAGCTCGCCTCGGGCGGCGCCCATCTCGGCGTCACCGGCGAGGACCTGATCCGCGAAAACATCGCCGACGCCTCCGAGCGGCTCGAGCTCGTCACGCCCCTCGGCTTCGGCCATGCCGACGTGGTGGTCGCCGTGCCGCAGGCCTGGATCGACGTGCGCCGCATGGCGGATCTCGAGGACGTCGCCGCCGCCTTCCGCATGCGTCACGGCCGCAAGATGCGCGTGGCCACGAAATACGTGAACCTCACGCGGCGCTTCTTCGCCCATCACGGTATCGCCGATTACCGCATCGTGGAAAGCCTCGGCGCCACCGAAGGCGCGCCCGCCTCGGGCGCCGCCGAGCTGATCGTCGACATCACGACCACGGGCTCCACGCTGGCCGCGAATGCGCTCAAGATCATCTCCGACGGCGTGATGCTGAAGAGCCAGGCCAATCTGGTGGCTTCGCTGACGGCCGACTGGGGTCCCCGCGCCCGCGGCGCGGTGCGCACGATCCTGTCGCGGATCGCGGCGGAGGAGGAGGCGCGCACGACCCGCGAGGTCCGCGCCCGCTTCGCGCGCCGTCCGGCGGGTCTCGCCGACGAGGCCGAGGCGGCCTTCGGCGCGGGCGTCGTGGACGTGCCGGAAGGCACCCGCGACATCACGCTGCAGGTTTCCAAGGACCGCGTCTTCGCCCTCTCCGATTGGCTGGTCGCCAAGGGGGCCGAGCGCGTCGCGGTCGCGCAGGTCGATTACGTGTTCCGGCCCGCCAACGCGTTTCTCGGCCGGCTCGAAGCTCGGATCGGATAAAAAAAGAGGCCGCCCGGGGGGGAGCGGCCTCTCTGGGGAAGATCGGCTCGGGGGAGAACCGATCGGGGGGAAGGACGCGTCGGTCGCGTCACGGGGAATTACGTGGTCGCCCCGGATCCGGATCACAAGGACGACGCGTCATTGCGGCGCAGGTCCGCCGAAACTATGCTCCGCCCGACTTCCTCAAGGGGATCGCCGATGACGTCTCGTGTCCTTCTCGCCGCCCTGACGGCCCTCGCCCTTCCGGGACTCGCCGCCGCGCAGCAGGGAAACCGGCCCGCCGAAGCTCCGGCTCAGGACGAGCGGTCGATGCCGCAGGCGCGCAAGCAGTTCCCGTTCGGCGCCCAGTGGCTGGCGGTCAGCCTCAACGGCCAGCGCTACGACACGGCCGACCGGCCGGCGCTCAGCATCGATTCCCAAATGCGCGCCCGCGGTTTCGGCGGCTGCAACACCTTCTCGGCGACGTCCTATCCGCTCAACCAGCAGCGTTTCGCGGTGGGCCCTCTCGCCCTGACGAAGAAGACCTGCGACGCCAAGCTGATGGAACGCGAGCGCGCCTTCCTCATCGCGTTGCGCACCGCGCAGCAATGGGACGTCAAGGACGGCGCGCTGATCCTCGTCGGCCAGGGCGGCGAACTGCGCTTCGAACGCACCTTCTGACTTCGGCGCAAGGGCGTACACTCGGCCGCAACGGCCCCCTCCCCGTCATTGCGAGGAGCGAAGCGACGAAGCAATCCAGCTGACGCAGGGCATCGTGCTCCACCGCCGCCGTTCTCTGGATTGCTTCGCTCCGCTCGCAATGACGAAAAGTGAGCCCCTCATGGTGAGGAGCCGGGCCGAAGCCCGGCGTCTCTAACCATCCTTCGAGACGAGCCCTTTCGGGCGCTCCTCAGGATGAGGGCGGTCCACTCGTCCCGTGTCATCCCGGCCGCAGCGGAGCGGAAAGCCGGGATCCAGCAGACCGCTCGACTCCACACACGTTTTCTGGATCCCGGGTCGGCTTTGCCGCCCGGGATGACACAAGGGCAGCCGCGGCCGAGACGCGCCCCGCCTTACTCCGCCGCCCGCGGCAGGTCGCGGGGCACATGGACGCCGTCGGCATCCGGCTGCAGTTCCAACAGCCGCCGATGGAAGCGCACCAGCGTCGAGCGATGGCCGATCGAGACGATGGTCGTCGCGGGCAGGCGCTCCGCCAGCATCTCGTAAAGCCGCCGCTCGCCCACCTCGTCGAGCGCCGAGGTCGCCTCGTCGAGGAACAGCCAATCGGGCTTCGACAACAGCGCACGCGCCAGAGCCAGCCGCTGCTGCTCGCCGCCCGACAGGCGCCGCGCCCACACGTCCTCTTCGTCGAGCGCCTCGACCAAGGCGCCGAGCCCCACGGCACGCAGCGCCTCCACGATCTCCGCATCCCCGTGCCGGCCCGGCGCTTCGGGATAGGCGACGGCGGCCTTCAGCGGGCCCGACGGCAGATAGGGCCGCTGCGGCAGCAGCAGGGCGTCCGCGCCATCGGGCGTCGTGATGCGCCCGGTGCCGTAGGGCCAGATCCCCGCCAAGGCCCTCAGCAGCGTCGACTTTCCCGAACCGGACGGGCCGGTCACGAGCACCGCCTCGCCGGGTGCGAACGCGATGTCGGCGCGCACCAGCGGGCGGCCGTCGGGCAGCGCGAGGCGCAGATCCTCGATCGCGAGACCCTTTTCCCGCTTGCCGCGCTCATGCTCGATGCGCGGCGCCACGGTCCCGAGCGCGCGCGCCTCCATGAGGCCCGCATCGAAGGTCGCGAGGCGGCGCAGCACCGCCGCATAGCCCGCAAGCGCGCTGTAGCGGTCGACCACGAAGCTCAATGCCCCTTCCACGCGGCCGAAGGCGCCGGCCGTCTGGGTCAGCACGCCGAGCTGCACCTTGCCGAGGAAGTAGAAGGGCGCGGCGACGACATAGGGAATGATCGGGCTCAGCTGCCCGTAGCTCGCCGTGAACATCATCAGCCGCTTCTCGCGGTCGACGATGGCGAAGAAGTTGCGCACCACCGCACCGAAACGGCCGGCGAGCCGCCGCTTCTCGGTCGGCTCGCCGCCGAGCAGCGCTACCTGTTCGGCATATTCGCGCAGCCGCGCCATCGCGAAGCGGAAATCCGCCTCGTAACGCTGCTGCTCGAAATTGAGCGCCACGAGGCTGCGGCCGATCACATGGGTGATCGCGGTGCCGATCACGGCATAGATCAGCGCGCACCAGAACAAGAGGCCCGGCACCACGATGTCCGTTCCCGGCAGCGTGAAATTGGCCGAAATGCCCCACAGGATGATCGAGAAGGACACCAGCGAGCTGATCGTGGCCAGCAGCGTGATCGAGAAGCCGTAGGTCTGGTTGATGAAGGCGCCGACGTCCTCGGCGATGCGCTGGTCGGGGTTGTCCGCCCCGTCGCCCTTCAGCGCGAGCTTGTAATGCGTGCCGCCGTCCAGCCAGTCGCCGATATAGCGCTCCGTCAGCCAACGCCGCCAACGGATCATCAGCGACGACTTCACCAGATATTCGATGATCGCGCTGGCGATGTAGATCGAGGCCCAGAACAGCCACACGGTCAGCAGCAACCCCCAGAAGGCCGCCTCGTCCTTGTTCTGGATGGCGTTGAACCAGTCGCGGTTGAAGAAGGAGAGCCGCACGCTCATCCCCACCTGCGCCTGGTTCACGACGATCAGGAAGACCAGCATCCACAGGGCGAGCTTCCGCTCGCTCGCCTCGAAGGGCTTGAACGGCCACAGATGCACGGTCGTCCGCCCCGCCCCGAGGAAATAGCGGTCGGCGATGTCCGTCACGCGGCGGATCACCGGCACATGCGAGACGACGAAGATCAGGATGCCGAACACCGCCACCGTCGCGGTGAGGCTCTGCGGCGGCCGGTAATCCGCGATGGCCTGCGGCCATGCCCCCGTCGCCGCCAGCAGCGCCGTCGCGCCGAACACCGCATATTCCGTCGCGAAGATCGCGGCGAAGATCTTGAGGAAGGGCGAGATCGTCTCGGCCCGCCAGGTCGTCAGCGCGAGCAGCCCGCCCGCCGCCGCGAGGCCGAGCAGGCCCTTGTCGGACGCGTCGAGGCCGACGGCCCCGAGCGCGAGAGCCACGACGACGACGAGAATCGAAAAACGACGCATGGGATCGACCGATGTCACGGGACGGAAGGAATATCGGGCACCGCCCGCCCTTCGGCCGGCCCCCGCGGCCGAAGGATCACGCGGCGCGACGGGATCGCGCGGCCGGAGCCTCGGCCCGCGCCGCGACCACATAGATCACGGCATCGGCGGGCGCCCGGCGCTCGGCCTCGGCGAGGCGTTCGCGGAAAGAGGCGAGGCTTTCGCCCTGCTTCTGCTTCATCACGATGGTCTTCGCGGTCTCGGCCATGACTCTCACCCCCGCGACCGCAGCTCCGGTCCGGCAGGAGACTGGAGCGAAGCCTTGCCCGCGACAAGGTGGAGATGTTGCCTCGCGACCGTTCTGCGCCACATTGAGCCTATCCTTCCACAGGAAGACCGGAGCCCGCCATGCCGCCGCGCCTCCCGCATTCCTTGCTTGCCGCCTTCGCGCTGCTCGCGGCGCTCGCCTCGACGCCCTCCCGCGCCGCCGACGAGAGCGCGCCGGGCTGCATTCCGCCCGTCGCCCGCGCCGCACCGCGAATCATGCTCGCCGCGCTCACGCCCAAGCCGGGCCCGGAGGAAGCGGCGATCACCTTCGTCGGCCACGCGACCTTCCTCGTCGAGAGCCCCGGCGGGATCCGCGTCGCGACCGACTACAACGATTATGTCCGCCCCGACGTCACGCCCGAGATCGCGACGATGAACCGGGCGCATTCGACCCATAACAGCACGCGGCCCGATCCCGGCATCGTCCATCTGCTGCGCGGCTGGAATCCGGCGGGCGGCGTCGCGCGTCACGACGTCACCATGGGGGACATGCGCGTGCGGAACGTGCCCACCAACATCCGCGAATGGGGCGGCGGCGGCACGGATTACGGCGGCAATTCCATCTTCATCATGGAAACGGCGGGGCTCTGCGTGGCCCATCTCGGCCATCTGCACCATACGCTGAGCCCCGACCAGCTGATCCGCATGGGCAAGATCGACGTGCTCCTCGTCCCCGTCGACGGCAGCTGGACGCTCGATCTCGACGGCATGGTGGAGGTGGTGGAGTCGATCGGCGCGCCGCTCGTGATCCCGATGCATTATTTCGGCCCGACGACCTTGGAGCGTTTTCTCGCGAAGATGAGCGACAAGCACGACATCGTCCGCGAGCCTACGCCCTCGATCGTCGTCTCCCGCCCGACCCTCCCCTCCCGCCCCACGGTCCGCGTCCTGCCCGGACGGTGAGGCTCGCCCGTCGTTGCGAGGAACCTCCCCCGTCATTGCGAGCGAAGCGAAGCAATCCAGAAAACGGCCGGCACAGCGCTCCACGCCCGCCGTCCCATGGATTGCTTCGTCGCTCCGCTCCTCGCAATGACGGTGGAAGGGCACCCTCATCCTGAGGAGCGGCCGAAAGGCCGCGTCTCGAAGGACCAGCCGATCAGATCGCGAAATCCGCCAGCCGTTCCGGCAGCAGCGCCAGCGCGGCCTCGTCGGCATTGGCGAAGGCGATGCGCAGATGCCCCTTCTGCCCCGGCCCGAAAAACGGCCCCGGCAGCGCCAGCACGCCCCGCTCGGTCGCGAGATCGCGCACCACTTCGCCCGAAAGCCGCCCGGGAAACGGATGCGCCGCATAGGCGAAATAGGCCCCGAGCGTCTCGATCCGCCAGCCCGGCACGCGCTCGAACGCGCGGCGGAAGGCCGCCGCCCGCCGCAGGATCACGTCGCGATTGCCCGCCCGCCACACCCCGAGCGCCGGGATCGCCCAAGCGAGCGCCGCCTGCGCCGGTCGCGGCGCGCAGATCTGGATGCAGTCGAGAAGTTTCGCGATCTCCGCCATGAGCCCCTCGCTGGCCGTGATCGCGCCCGCACGGTGGCCGGGAATGCAATAGCTCTTCGAGAAGGAGTAAAGGCTCACCACCCCCTCGCCCCAGGCCGGATCGTCGAAGAGCCGGTGCGGCGGCAGGCCCGTATCGGGCAGGAAGTCGCGATAGGTCTCGTCCACCACGAGCCAGACGCCCTTGCGGCGGCAGACCTCGGCCAAAGCCGCGATGCGTTCGGGCGGGCAGACCGCGCCGGTGGGATTGTTCGGCGTCACCAGCACGAGCGCCTTGGTCCGCCCGCCGATCAGCCGTTCGGCTTCCGCGGGGTCGGGCAGCATTCCGTCCTCGGCCCGGCAGGGCAGCGGCCGCGCCTCGATGCCGAACATCTGCAGGGTCATCGCATGGTTGAAATACCAGGGCGCTGGCAGCAGAACCGCGTCGCCCGCCTTCGCGAGCGCCGTCATCACCGTGACGAAGGCCTGATTGCAGCCCGCCGTGATCGCCGTTTGCGAGGGCCTCACCGTCGCGCCGTAGATCGCGGAGAGATGCGCCGCATAGGCCTCGCGCAGCGCGGCATCGCCCATGATCGGCCCGTAGCCCGCGAAGGCCGCCGAGCCCGCGGCCCGCGCGAGCCGTTCCAGCATTTCGGGATGAGCCGGATAGCCCGGCACGGCTTGCGAGAGGTCGATCGCCGGGCCGCGCCGTCCGTCATAGAGCTTCAGCCATGCCTGAGCCTCCGGGATCGGCGGCGATCCGGTGTCGCGGACGAGCGGATTGGCGACGGGCATGGCGGTCTCCGGAGCTTCCTCCTGCTATAGCGCGGCGGCGCGAGCCGTGCGAGGCGCGCGTTGCGGCCCGTCGTTCCGGCGCTTTCCGCAGGCCGCATCGTCCCTTATGGTCCCCCCGCCGGTCGGGAGCCGGCACGGACCCGAGGACAATCAAGAACATGCGTCCCCTTCTCTTCTCGCCCCTCAAAGTCGGCCCGGTCGAACTGCCGAACCGCATCGCCGTCGCGCCCATGTGCCAGTATTCCGCCCATGACGGCTGCGCCGAGGATTGGCATCTTCAGCACTGGATGAATCTCGCGATGTCCGGGGCGGGCCTCGTCACCATCGAGGCGACCGCCGTCGAACGGTGCGGCCGCATCACGCACGGCTGCGTCGGCCTCTATGACGACGCCACCGAGCGCGCCATGAAGCGCGGCCTCGACGCCGCGCGCGCCGTCGCCCTGCCCGGCACGAAATTCGCGATCCAGCTGGCCCATGCGGGCCGCAAGGCCTCCTCCCGTCGCCCGTGGGAGAACGGCCAAGCCCTCGGCCCGAACGAGGATCCGTGGAAAACGGTGTCGGCCTCCGCGCTGCCCTTCAACGACTGGCACGTTCCGGAAGCCCTCGACGAAGCGGGAATCGAGCGCATCATCAAGGCCTTCGTCGATTCCGCCGTGCGCGCCGAGCGTCTGGGCATCGAGGTCATCGAGCTGCACATGACGCACGGCTATCTCGTGCATCAGTTCCTCTCGCCGATCTCCAACAAGCGGACCGACCGCTGGGGCGGTTCCTACGAGAACCGCGCCCGCTTCGGCCTCGCGATCGCCGAGGCGGTGAAGGCCGCCGTCGGCCGGCAGACCGCGGTCGGCGCCCGCATCACCGGTTCGGACTGGATGGAGGAAGGCCTCTCGGTGGAGGACGCCGTCCGCTTCGCCTCCGATCTCAAGGCCCGCGGCATGGACTTCGCCTGCGTCAGCTCCGGCGGGCTCGATCCCAAGGCCCGCATCAATGTCGGCCCCGGCTATCAGGTCGCCTTCGCCTCCGAGGTGAAGCGCCGCTCGGGCATCGTCACCCGCGCCGTCGGCATGATCGTCACGCCGAAACAGGCCGAAGAGATCCTGCAGGCGGGCGACGCCGATCAGATCGCGCTCGGCCGCGCCTTCCTCGACAATCCGCGCTGGGGCTGGCACGCCGCCGACGAACTCGGCCTCGACTTCCCGCGCCCGCCGCAATACGACCGCGCCCGCCCCAAGGTGTGGCCCGGCGCCGCGCTCGCGCGCGAAGCCTGATCGGCCGCTTCTTCCTTCTCCCCTCGGGGGGAGAAGGCGGACGGCGGAAGGCCGGCCGGATGAGGGGGCGCGCGCAGCGCCCTCTCACCGAAGGTTACGAAAACGGGAGAAGACTGCATCCATGGCCGACGTCGACGCGATCGTGATCGGAGCCGGAGTGATCGGCATCGCCGCGGCGCGGGAACTCGCGCTGCGCGGCCGGTCGGTCGTCGTGCTCGAAGCGGCCGAGGGCATCGGCACCGAGACCTCCTCGCGCAACAGCGAGGTCATCCATGCCGGGCTCTATTACCCGGCGGGCAGTCTCAAGGCGAAGCTCTGCGTGGAGGGCCGCAAGGCGCTCTACGCCTTCTGCGACTCGCACGGCGTTCCCTATCGCCGCTGCGGCAAGCTGATCGTCGCCACCGACGAGGCCGAACTCGCCGCCGTCGAAAGCATCCGCGGCAAGGGCCTCGTGAACGGCTGCGACGATCTCGTGATGATCTCCGCCGCCGAAGCGATGGGCATGGAGCCCGCGCTCTCCTGCATCGGCGCGCTGTGGTCGCCCTCCACGGGCATCCTCGACAGCCACGCCTATATGCTCGCGCTGCAGGGCGACGCCGAGGAGGCGGGCGCCGCCTTCGCCTTCCACACGCCCTTCCTGCGCGCCGACGTCTCCGGCAACGTCATCACGGTCGAGACCGGCGGGGCCGAGCCCATGCGGCTCACCTGCAACGTGCTCGTCAACTGCGCGGGGCTTCACGCATCGAAGGCCGCCGCCGCCATGGACGGCCTCGCGGCCGCGCATGTCCCGGTCACCAACTATGCGAAGGGCAATTATTTCGTCCTGTCCGGCCGCGCGCCCTTCTCCCGCCTCATCTACCCCGCGCCGCACGCGCACGGGCTCGGCGTCCACCTCACGCTCGATCTCGGCGGCCAAGCCCGGTTCGGCCCCGACGTGGAATGGGTGGAGGGCCTCGATTACGCGGTCGATCCGAGCCGTTCCGAAGGCTTCGACGAAGCGATCCGCCGCTATTGGCCCGGCCTGCCCGACGGCGCGCTCAGCCCCGGCTATTCGGGCATTCGGCCGAAGATCTGCGGCCCGCACGATCCCGCCCCCGATTTCCGCATCGACGGACCGGAGGTCCACGGCGTGCCGGGCCTCGTGAACCTTTTCGGCATCGAAAGCCCGGGCCTCACCGCCTCCCTCGCCATCGCCCGAGAAACCGCCGACCGTCTGGGCTGACGCGTCGAGCGCCGCCTCGCCCGTCCTTGCGAGCGAAGCGAAGCAATCCAGACGACGGTCGCCATAGCGCCCCACGTCGGGCGCTTTCTGGATTGCTTCGTCGCTTCGCTCCTCGCAATGACGGCTTCCCTCACGCCGCCGGCAACGCCAGTCCCGCAACCGCCGCGCCGAGCGCCGCGACGCGCGCGAGCCGCCCCGTCAGGACCGCGACGAGGCCTGTGCCGAGCAGCAGCGCGGTGGAGAGCAGGAAGCCCGCCGAATAGGCGATCGCTGCCGCATTCGCGGGCATTTCGGTGCCGTGCGCCGCGCCATGGAAGAACGCGAAAAGACCGCAGACCGTTGCCCCGATCGCGACCGGAGGGCGGGCGTCGAAGGCCGCCGCCGCGCCGAGCGCGACCACGGAAACCGCGATCACGGCCTCCGCCGCCGGCAGGCCCGTTCCGGACACCGCAATCGAAAAGCCCGCCGCCATGGCCCCAAGAAAGGCCGCGGGCCACATCAGGGCCGCGCGCGCGCCCGCGATTCCCGCCCAAAGCCCCGCCGCCAGCATCGCGAGCACGTGATCGGCCCCGCCGAACGGGTGCAGCGCGCCCGCCAGGAAACCCTGCGCCTCGGCATGGCCCGTATGGGCGAAGGCAGGCCCCGCGACGGCGGCGAAGAGAAGGACGAAGGCGATGCGGTTCATCTCGTAGGCTCCGGCTGGAATGCGTCGGAACCCGTAAAGCAAGACCCGGGCCGCCGGAGTCAGGCGGCCGAGGCTTTCGGCGTGAGCCCGCCCGCGCGGATGATGAAATCCGCCACCGCCGCGACGCCCTCGCCCGCCCGGGTATTGGCGAAGACGAAAGGCTTCTCGCGCCGCATCAGCTTGGCGTCCCGGTCCATCACCGCGAGATCCGCGCCGACATGCGGGGCGAGGTCGATCTTGTTGATGACCAGAAGGTCGGACCGCGTGATGCCCGGCCCGCCCTTCCTCGGGATCTTCTCGCCGCCCGCCACGTCGATCACGTAGACCGTGATGTCGGCCAGCTCCGGCGAGAAGGTCGCGGCCAGATTGTCGCCGCCCGACTCGATCAGGATCAGATCGAGATCGGGGAATTTTCGGCTCATCTCGTCGACCGCCGCGAGATTGATCGAACAGTCCTCGCGGATCGCGGTATGCGGGCAGCCGCCGGTCTCCACGCCCATGATCCGTTCTTCCGGCAGCGCGCCCGCCACCGTCAGGAGGCGCGCGTCCTCCTTCGTATAGATGTCGTTGGTGATCGCGCAGAGATCGTAGGCGTCGCGCATGCGCTTGCAGAGCGCTTCCATCAGCGCCGTCTTGCCGGAGCCGACGGGCCCCCCGATGCCGACGCGCAGCGGGCCGTGGGAAGAACGGGTCATCGAAGGATCCTCGAAGGTCAGGAGCGGAAGAGACGCGTGTATTGCGTCTCGTGCCGCATGGAGGCGATGTCGGAGCGGAAGGCGCAGGCGC
Source organism: Hyphomicrobiales bacterium (assembly GCA_027483895.1). GTDB lineage: Bacteria > Pseudomonadota > Alphaproteobacteria > Rhizobiales > Beijerinckiaceae > JAIXZO01. The sequence goes on along the minus strand of JAIXTP010000007.1, from coordinate 9,913 downwards.
CGAGATCGTCGAGCGTCGAGGCCTCGGCGAAGGCCGCCGTCTCGGCGATCGCGGGCATCAGCGCCGCGAGAATGCGCTGGCCGTCGGTCTGCCCGATGGGGCCCAGCCGCACCACGGCCGAGACGATGTTGGAGACGAAACCCAGCAGAAAGGCGTCGAGCGTCGCGCGCAGGCCGATCCCGTGTCCGGCGGCCGCCGTGCCGAGCGCGACGGGATAGGCGACGTCGCCGTCCCACGCGCCCTTCAGCCGCTCCACCGTCTCCGTCGGCCAGGCCGCGCGCACCGCCGTCACGAAGGCGTTGCCCTGCGCGGTCGTCTCCAGCCGCCGTTCGAGCGAAGGCTGCAACGCGGCCGCGAGCTCCGCCGCGGCATGCAACGCGGCATCGTCCCGCGCCGCGGCGGCACGCCAAGCGGCGGCCAGCAGCACCGCGTCGTTGCGACCCGATCCGAAGGCGAGGAGATCGGCGATCCAGCCGCGGCAGGTCTCGGCATCCGTCACCTCGCCCTGCTCCACCGCCCATTCGAGCCCGTGGGAATAGGCGAAGGCCCCGACCGGAAAGGCCGGGGACAGCCAGACCATCAGCGGCAGGGACCCCGCATCAGCCATGCTTGTGGTCGTGATGGTGGTGCCCGTGCCCGTGATCATGCCCGCATCCGCAGGACGATCCGTGCTCGTTGGCATGATGCTCGTGCTCGTGCTCGTGCTCGTGACCATGGCCGTGGTCGTGCGCGTGCTCATGGCCGTGCGCATGCGCGCCGCCGCAGCATGACCCGCCCGCGGCATGGGCGTGGCCGTGCTCGTGATCGTGGTGATGATGATCGTGGCCGTGGTCGTGGCCGCAGCCGCAGGACGCGCCGTGCGCATGGTCGTGGTCGTGCGCATGCGCATGGCCGTGGTCATAGGCCCCGCGCTCGGGCCGGAACGGGCGCTCGACATGCCGGATGGCGCAGCCCTGTCCGCGGATCATTTCGGCGAGCACGTGGTCGTCCTCGATATAGATCGCCTCGGCCGTGATCTCGGCGGGCGTGTGCCGGTTGCCGATGTGCCACGCGGTCCGCAGCAGTCGCAGCGGGTTCTCCGCCGTGATCTCCAAGAGCTTTTCGGGCGCGGCTTCCACCGCGATCAGCCGTCCGTCCTCGAGCTTCAGCGCATCGCCGTCGTCGAGCACGGTCGCCTTGTCGAGATCCATCAGAAAGGCGGTTCCGCCCTTGCCCGACAGCAGGATGCGCCGCTTGTGCCGGCCGTCATGGTCGAGCACCACGGTATCGATCACCTTTTCGGCCTTCACGGCGGGCTTGCGGACGACGGATGCGGCGCGGAGCATGGGTTGGTCTTCTCGTCTCTTCGTTTGTGCGTGATCGCGACGATAACAGCGCTCGCCGGGCGATGCGCGGCCTATCGATCGCTTTGAGGCAGGAAGTCGTCGTCGAGCACCTGCTCGATCCGGAACGGGCAGAGTTCCGGGAAGGTCTCGATCGGCAGGCCGGTCTCGATGGCGGCGACCTTTCGGGCTTGCTGGTATTCCTTCGCGAGCACGCCCGCCGGATGCCGCCGCAGGCTCGGGCTTTCCTCGATCAGTGCACGAATGCCGTCGCGCTGCGTGAGGATCGTCCCCCACCAACCGCTCGACCGTGCCTCGGCCTGAAAGCGCCATTTCAGAAGGTGGACGAGCAATACGCCCAACCTGTTCCCGATTTCTCTCTTGTCGCTGCGGCCCAAGCTCTCGATTTCCTCGGCGACGTTCTCGATGTCGAGATCACCGAGACGGCCCTCGCGCAGCGCGCGCGCCATGCCCTGCGACCATTCGTAGAAATCACGCTCGTACAGACCCGGCTCGTCCGGGCGCTTCAGGGCAGGGTCGGCCATCGCGAACCTCCTCGCAACCGTCCCATTCTAAAACAGGAAGTACCGCTGCGCCATGCTCAGCTCCGCGGCGGGCTCGCAGACGAGGAGTTCCCCGTCCGCCGTCACGGCATAGGTTTCCGGGTCCACGGTGATGTCCGGGGTCGCCCCGTTGTGGATCATCGAGGCCTTCGAGATGCCGCCGCGCACGTTCTCGACCGCCACGAACTCCTTCTCCACGCCGAGCCGTTCCCTCAGCCCGTTCGCGATCGCCGCTTTCGAGGTGAAGATCAGCGAGGAGGCCGTCAGGCTCTTGCCGTAGGCCGCGAACATCGGCCGGTAATGCACCGGCTGCGGCGTCGGGATGGAGGCGTTCGGGTCGCCCATGGGCGCGGCGACGATGGAGCCCGCCTTGATCACCATGTCCGGCTTCACGCCGAAAAAGGCGGGCGACCACAGCACGAGATCGGCGAGCTTGCCCGGTTCCACCGAGCCGATGTGCTTCGACACGCCGTGCGCGATGGCGGGGTTGATCGTGTATTTGGCCACGTAACGCTTCACGCGGAAATTGTCGTTGCCCGGCCCGTCGCCCGGCAGCGCGCCGCGCTGCTTCTTCATCTTGTCGGCCGTCTGCCAGGTCCGCGTGATCACCTCGCCGAGCCGGCCCATCGCTTGGCTGTCCGACGACATCATCGAGAGCGCGCCGATATCGTGCAGGATGTCCTCCGCCGCGATCGTCTCGCGCCGGATGCGGCTTTCCGCGAAGGCCAGATCCTCGGGGATCGAGCCGTCGAGATGGTGGCACACCATGAGCATGTCGAGATGCTCGTCGAGCGTGTTCACCGTGAAGGGCCGGGTCGGATTGGTCGAGGACGGCAGCACGTTCGGCAGGCCCGCGACCTTGATGATGTCCGGCGCATGGCCGCCGCCCGCGCCCTCGGTGTGGAAGGCGTGGATCGTCCGGCCCTTGAAGGCGCCGATCGTGTGCTCGACGAAGCCCGACTCGTTCAGCGTGTCCGTATGGATCATCACCTGAATGTCGTGGTCGTCCGCGACCGACAGGCAGTTGTCGATGGCCGCGGGCGTCGTGCCCCAGTCCTCGTGCAGCTTCATGGCGCAGGCGCCCGCCTCGATCATCTCGACGAGGCCGCCCGGCAGCGCCGCATTGCCCTTGCCCGAGAAGCCGAGATTGACGGGGAAGGCGTCCGCCGCCTGAATCATCCGCATCAGGTGCCACGGCCCGGGCGTGCAGGTCGTCGCGTTCGTCCCCGCGGCCGGCCCCGTCCCGCCGCCGAGCATCGAGGTCACGCCGGACATCAGCGCATGCTCGATCTGCTGCGGGCAGATGAAGTGGATGTGGCTGTCGAAGCCGCCTGCCGTGAGGATCTTGCCTTCGCCCGCGATGATCTCGGTCCCGGGCCCGATCACGATCGTCACGCCGGGCTGGATGTCCGGATTGCCCGCCTTGCCGATCGCGGCGATGCGGCCTTCCTTGAGGCCCACATCGGCCTTCACGATCCCCCAATGATCGAGGATCAGCGCGTTGGTGATCACGGTATCCATCGCGCCTTCGGCATTGGTGCGCTGCGACTGGCCCATGCCGTCGCGGATCACCTTGCCGCCGCCGAACTTCACCTCCTCGCCGTAGATCGTGTGGTCCTTCTCGACCTCGATCACGAGCGACGTATCCGCCAGACGCACCCGGTCGCCGACCGTGGGTCCGAACATGTCCGCATAGGCGGCGCGGGAAAGCTTCGTGCTCATCGTGTGTTCTCCCTGCGCGCTCTCAGAGCTTGCCCATCACGTCCTGCCGGAACCCGTAGACGATCCGGTCTCCGCCGAGCGCCACCAGCCGCACCTCGCGGGTCTGCCCCGGCTCGAAGCGCACGGCCGTCCCCGCAGGAATGTCGAGGCGCATGCCGCGCGCCTTCGCCCGGTCGAATTCGAGGCCCGGATTGGCCTCGGCGAAATGGTAGTGGCTGCCCACCTGGATCGGCCGGTCGCGGACGTTCGCGACCGTGAGCGTCACCGTCTCCCGGCCCTCGTTCATGACGATGTCGCCGGGCGCGGTCATCACCTCGCCGGGCTGGATGCGGCCCGAGGCGCCGCGGATCGGCTCATGCACGGTCACGAGCTTCGTCCCGTCGGGGAAGGTCGCCTCCACCTGCACGTCGTGGATCATCTCCGCGACGCCCTCCATCACCTGATCGGCGGTAATGACGTGCGCCCCCGCTTCCATCAGCTCGGCGACGGAGCGACCGTCGCGCGCGCCCTCCACCACGAAATCGGTGATCAGCGCCACCGCCTCCGGATGGTTGAGCTTCACGCCGCGCTCGAGGCGTCGTCGCGCCACCATGGCGGCCATGGCGACCAAGAGCTTGTCCTTCTCGCGCGGCGTGAGATTCATGACCTCTTCTTCCGTTTCTTCGACGAGGCCTTCTCGTCCTCGTCGTCGTCCTCATCGTCTTCGTTTTCGTCTTCGTCGTCCTCGTCTTCGTCGTCGAGGTCCTCGTCGTCCTCGTCGTCGAAGTCGTCGTAGTCCGAAAGATCGGCATATTCGAAGGACAGCACCACCTCGTCGGCGGCGTCGTCGTAGAGCGCCTCGGTCGCGTCATCGACGGCTTCGAGGAACATCGGGATCCGCTCGGGATCCATCACGAAGCGCTTGTCCTCGCCCTCGTCGAAGGTCAGCACGATGGCCCAGGCCTCGCGCTCGATCGCATAAACGCATTTCACGCTGCGGATCGTCTTCATCTCGTCTCTCCTCACCAGGCCCAGATGCGCGGAACGGCGCAGTCCGAGAAATGAGCGAGAACCTTGACGAGTTCACGACGCAGCACCGCCGCGTCCTTCGCCGAGAAGCGGATCGCGAGCACGCCGTCCCAGGCGCTCACGCCCCAGTCGAGCGCCGCGCCTTCGAGCGTCTCGCGCAGCGCGTCGACATGCGCGGCCGCGTCGGGCGCGATCCTGAGGATCGTGGCGAAGGCCTGCCCGCCGCCGCCCGCCGCCGGCCGGTCGAGCCGCCCCGCCACGTCGCCTTCGAGCCGCAGGCAGTCGGCATAGACGAGCCGTCCGCCCCGCCGCACGAACCATTTGTCGGAAAGCAGGCCGCGCTCCATGCGCTCGCCCATCGCCGACCGGCCGCAGACCACCGCCTCGCACAGCGTCAGCTTCGCGTCCTCGGCCATGGCGACGTCGACGCGGCGTTCGAGCTTCGCGCCGTCGAACAGGATCGTTTCCTGCGGCAGCCAGGCAAGCGCCGCGCCCTCCCCGATCGCGAGATCGACCGCGATCCGCGCCGGGTCGCGCTGCGCGCGATAGATCTTTTCCGCCGATTGGGTGGAGATCGTCGCGGCGGCGCCCGGCTCGCACACGGCTTCGAGCACCAGCCCGTCCCCGCCCGCGACGCCGCCGCCGGTGTTCACCACCATGGCCTCGCAGCCGTCCGCGCGCGGAAATTTCAGCCGATACCCGCCCGTCTCGGAAAAACCGACCGCCCGCGTCCCCCGCGGCGTCGGCGCGAAGCGTACCGTCAGCCGCCCGCGCGCCCGGATATAGGCGGGCATCAGCGGCACCGGCCCGGGCAGAGAGGCGGAAGGAACGGTCATGCCGCGCTCCGATCCGGCGGCTCAGACGGAGAGACGGCGTCTGACATCGCTCTCGACCATCCCCGCCCGGTCGCCCGCAAGCACCACCTGCCCGCGGTCCATTACGGCATAGCTGTCGCACAGATCGCGCGCGAATTCGAAATATTGTTCGACGAGCACGATCGCCATCGTGCCCTTGCCGCGGAGATAGTCGATCGCCCGGCCGATATCCTTGATGATCGAGGGCTGGATGCCCTCGGTCGGCTCGTCGAGCACCAGTACCTTCGGCCGCGTCACCAGCGCCCGGCCGATCGCGAGCTGCTGCTGCTGCCCGCCGGAAAGATCGCCGCCGCGCCGGTGCAGCATGGTCTTGAGCACCGGGAAGAGGTCGAAGATCTCGTCCTGCACGAAGCGGTCCTTGCGCGCGAGCGGCGCGAAGCCCGTCTCCAGATTTTCCTTCACCGTCAAGAGCGGGAAGATCTCGCGCCCCTGCGGCACGAAGGCGATGCCCTTGCGCGCCCGGTCATAGGAGGCCATCGCGTCGATCCGCTCCCCGCCGAGCGAGATCGAGCCCGCCGAGACGCGCTCGCGCCCGACGATCGCGCGCATCAGCGAGGTCTTGCCCACGCCGTTGCGGCCGAGCACGCAGGTCACCTTGCCGGGTTCGGCCGAGAGGGAGACGCCGCGCAGCGCCTGCGCCGCGCCGTAGTGAAGGTCGATGCCGTCGACGACGAGCGTGCTCATCTCAGCGCCCCAGATAGACTTCGATGACCCGCGGGTCGGACGACACCGCGTCGATGGTTCCTTCGGCCAGCACGCTGCCTTCGTGCAGGCAGGTGACCTTGCAGCCCAGCGCGCGGACGAAGGCCATGTCGTGTTCCACCACGACGACCGCATGATCCTCCGCGATCCGGCGCAAGAGACGCGCCGTCTCCTCCGTCTCGGCGTCGGTCATCCCGGCCACGGGCTCGTCGACCAGCAGCACCTTCGGGTCCTGCGCCAGCAGCATGCCGATCTCGAGCCATTGCTTCTGGCCGTGGGACAGGTCGCCCGCCGGCCGCTCGGCGTGTTCGGCGAGGCCCACGGTTTCGAGGATCTCCGCGATCCGCTCCGGCGGCACCCGGTTGCGCCGGCCGAACAGCCCGTCGAAGGCCGAGCGCGGGCCCTTGAGCGCCAGCAGCACGTTGTCCGCCACCGTCTGGCTTTCGAACACCGTCGGCTTCTGGAACTTGCGGCCGATCCCGAGTTCGGCGATGGCCGCCTCGTCGAGCTTGGTCAGGTCCGTGCGCCCGTCATAGAGCACGTCGCCCGCATCCGGCTTCGTCTTGCCGGTGATGATGTCCATCATCGTGGTCTTGCCCGCCCCGTTGGGGCCGATGACGGCGCGCATCTCGCCGCGCGCGATCACGAGCGACAGCCCGTTGATCGCGCGGAAGCCGTCGAAGGTCACGCTCACCGCGTCGAGATAGAGGATCGAATCGGTCAGGTCCGGCTTCAGATTCGCGACGGCGCTCATCGGGCGGGCTCCGCGATCGGGGCGGCGGGAACGTCGGCGGCCTTCGGCCGGCGGGCCCGCGCCTGCAGGGTTCCGACGATGCCCTTGGGCAGGAACAGCGTCACGAGGATGAAGAGCGCGCCCAGCGCGAAGAGCCACACCTCCGGCAGCGCCCCCGTCAGCCACGTCTTGCCGAAGTTCACGAGCACCGCGCCGAGCGCGGCGCCCACCAGCGTGCCGCGGCCGCCCACCGCGACCCAGATCACCGCCTCGATCGAATTCGCGGGCGCGAATTCCGACGGGTTGATGATGCCGACCTGCGGCACGTAGAGCGCGCCCGCCACGCCCGCCATGCAGGCCGAGACCGTGAAGGCGAGCAGCTTGAAGCGTTCCACCCGATAGCCGAGGAAGCGCGTCCGGCTCTCGGCATCGCGGATGGCGATCAGCACCTTGCCGTAGGCCGAGTTCACCATGGCCCGCGCCAGCATGTAGCCGAGCGCCAGCGCGATGCCGGAAGCCGCGAAGAGCGCCGCGCGCGTGCTCTGCGCCTGCACGCTGAAGCCGAGGATGTCCTTGAAGTCGGTCAGGCCGTTGTTGCCGCCGAACCCCATGTCGTTCCGGAAGAAGGCGAGCAGCAGCGCATAGGTCATGGCCTGCGTGATGATCGAGAGATAGACGCCCGTCACCCGCGAGCGGAAGGCGAACCAGCCGAAGACGAAGGCCAGAAGCCCCGGCGCCAGCAGCACCATCAGCGCCGCATAGGGGAAGTGCTGGAAGCCGTACCAGGTCAGCGGCAATTCCTGCCAGTTCAGGAAGACCATGAAGTCGGGCAGGACCGGATGCGCATAGACGCCGCGCGGCCCGATCTGGCGCATCAGATACATGCCCATCGCGTAGCCGCCGAGCGCGAAGAACGCGCCGTGGCCGAGCGAGAGGATGCCGCAATAGCCCCAGACGAGATCGAGCGCGACCGCGAGCAGCGCGTAGCAGAGATATTTGCCGAGCAGCGACATCGCATAGGTCGGCACGTGGAAGGGCGACTCGGGCGGGAGCGCCAGATTGAGCACCGGCACCAGCACCGTCACGGCAGCGAGCACGGCGAGGAAGATGCGGCCCGAGGCGTCGAGCTTCGAGAGGAGACGCAGGGTGATCATGCTTCCACCGCCCGGCCCTTGAGGGCGAAGAGCCCCCGCGGCCGCTTCTGGATGAAGAGGATGATGAAGACGAGCACGAGGATCTTGCCGAGAACCGCGCCCGCGACGGGTTCGAGGAACTTGTTGGCCACGCCGAGCGACAACGCCGCGAACAGCGTCCCCCAGAGATTGCCGACGCCCCCGAACACCACGACCATGAAGCTGTCGATGATGTAGCTCTGGCCGAGATTGGGGCTCACATTGTCGATCTGCGAGAGCGCCACGCCCGCGATGCCCGCGATGCCGGAGCCGAGCGCGAAGGTCAGCGCATCGACCCACGGCGTCCGGATGCCCATCGAGGCGGCCATCTTCCGGTTCTGCGTCACGGCCCGCATCTTCAGCCCGAAGGACGTGGCGCGCAGCACCACGAAAAGCGCCGTGAACACGATGAGCCCGAACACGACGATCCAGAGCCGGCCGTAGGCGACGGAGACCCCGAGGACTTCCGTCGAACCGCTCATGAAGGCCGGCGCGCCGACCTCGCGGTTGTTGGGTCCGAACAGCGAGCGCACGGCCTGCTGCAGCATCAGGCTCACGCCCCAGGTGGCGAGCAGCGTTTCGAGCGGACGTCCGTAGAGGAAGCGGATCACGGTGCGTTCGAGCAGCAGCCCGACCGCGCCCGCGGTCAGGAAGGCGAGCGGCACGGCGATGGCGAGCGACCAGTCGAACAGGCCGGGGAAGCGCGTGCGGATCACCTCCTGCACCACGAAGGTCGTGTAAGCGCCGATCATCACCATCTCGCCATGGGCCATGTTGATGATGCCCATCACGCCGAAGGTGATCGCGAGGCCGATGGCGGCGAGCAGCAGCACGGAGCCGAGCGACAGGCCGTACCAAGCGTTCTGCACGCCTTCGAGCAGCTGCATGCGCCGTTCGATGGCGGCGACGCCCGCTTCCACCGTGGTCTTCAACGCGGGCGGCGCATCCGCCTTCACCGTGTTGAACAGCGCGAGCACGTCCTGGTCGCCGCGTTCGGCGAGCACCTCGACGGCGGCGACGCGCGCGCCTTCGGGCGCGGACTTGTCGGCGATGACGACCGCCGCGCGGGCCCGGGCGAGGAGCTTGCGGACGCCCGCGTCCTGCTCCTTGGCGAGCGCCGCTTCGAGCGCCGGCAGCGCCGCAGCGTCGCGCGACTTGAACACGGCCTCCGCCGCGGCCCGCCGCTTGGCGGGATCCGGCGAAAGCAGCGTCAGGGTTCCGAGCGCCGCGTCGATCGCACGGCGGATGCGGTTGTTCACGCGCACGGGCTTGAGGCCGCCGGGCGCCTCGGTCACGGCGGCGCCGGTCCGCGCGTCGAAGGTCGCGCCCGCCTTGTCCTTCAGGAAAAGGTCGCGCGACGGGGTGAAGAAGAGACGCCCCTCGGCCAGCGCTTCGAGCGTCGGCGCCGCGGTCGGCGCGCCGCTGCCGGCCAGCGCCGTGATGCCCGCTTCGATGCGGTTGAAATTGTCGCTCGCGATGTCCGCGAAGGCCGGTCCGGCATCCTGCGCCCGCACCGCGACGGCGCAGGGCAACAAGGCGAACAGCAGGCCGAAGACCGCGACGAGGCGTGACGCTCGCATGGGCTGCTCCCGGGCCGCTCGAAGGCGGCGTGTTCTCGTTGTCGGAAGGAAAGGAAGGGCGGGGCCGTCGCCGGCCCCGCCCCGTCGTCAGGGGGTCGGGGCCCGGCTCACTTGGCGGCGCCGCCGCACTTGCCGGTCTTCACGTTGAAGTTGCCGCAGGAGAGCGGAGCGCGCCAATCGGAGATCAGGTCCTTCGAGCCTTCGAGATAGTCGGACCATTCGTCGCCGACCACGAG
>JAIXTP010000001.1 GCA_027483895.1 Hyphomicrobiales bacterium | reverse complement strand
CCTTGGCCATGGCGCGGATCCTCGAGCTTGAGAGCGCCGCGGCGGGCGCATGCTGAGACGAAACTGAAACCGGCCGGTGCGGGACCGGCCGTTGCGTGGCGCGATCTCTAACGATGCCCGTCGGAATGTCAAGGAAGAGCGGGCCCCGTCAGGCCGATTTCGCCGCCCTTACGCCCGCCACGAGGCAGTAGAAGCCGAACATCGCGGCCAAGGCATAGGCGAAGCCGTGCGGGTCGAACGCGTCCATGCCGAGGCCGATCGCGGGCGGCCCCGCGATCATGCCGAGACTGTAGAGGATCACGAAGGTCGCGTTGGCGGTCGCGAGCTCCGCGCCCGTGTAGCGCGCGCCCAGCATCGCGAGGCCGACCGTGTAGAGCCCGGCGACGATTCCGCCCCATACGAACAAAACGGCATGCAGTGCGCCCGGCGAATCCTCGAGGGCCGGGAGCAGCAGCGCGCCGCCCGTTCCCACGAGCGCGCAGACGAGCAGTACGAGACGCCGGTCCACCCGATCCGCGATCAGCCCGATGGGGATCTGGAAGACGACGTTGCCGAGCGCCACCACCGTGATCAGCGCGGCGGCCGCCTGCTCGTCGAAGCCGAGCTTGCGGCCGTAGACGGGGAGAAGCCCGAAGGCGCCGGTTTCGACGGCGCCGTAGATGAAGCCCGCAAGCGTCGCGGCCGGTGCCGCGCGAAGAAAGCCGAAGACGCCCTTGGTCGTCTCGTCCTCGATGGCGGGCGTTTCGGCGCCCGCCGCGGCGACGGGGGCGACGGCGAGCAGATAGACGAGGGCGCCCGCGGCGAAAGGCGCGAGGCCCTGCGTGCCGACCGCGGCGAGGATCGCCGGGCCCGCCGCGAAGCCGAGCGAGAGGACGGTCGCGTAGATCCCCATCACGAGCCCGCGGCGCTCGGGAGGTGCCGCGGCATTGATCCAGTATTCGCTGAGCACGAACAGGATGGTCAGCGACACGCCGAACAGGAAGCGCAGGACGAACCAGGCGCGGAAATCCGGCACGAAGTGGAAGGACACCAGCACGATCGCGCCGAGCGCGACGGCGAAGAGCAGGATGGGGCGGACGCCGAAGCGGCGGGCGAGGCCGGGGACGAAAGGCGCGCCGATCACGGTGGCGAGCCCGCCGACCGCCGTGTTGAAGCCGATGAAGCCGCCGGACATGCCGCCCGCCTCCATGCGGAGCGACAGTAGGGGCAGCGTGAGCGACAGACCGGTGCCCACGAGCGCGATCGTCAGGATCGCCGCGGCGATGGTGATCGTTCGGGTGCAGCGGGACGGGTCGTAGGGGGAGGGGGCCGGAGCCTCCATCCCTCAGAGTTCCTCGCGCCGGAACTTGCCGTTGAGCTCGTAATAGAAGGGCACCGGCAGTTCCGGAGCCATTCCGCCGGTGATCCGGTGCTCGAGTTCTTCGAGCACGACGCCGGTGATCGTCGGCAGATCGAGGCTCTGCGCCTCGTCGAGCGGCAGCCAGACGAGTTCGGTGAGTTCGGAATCGGGCCCCACGACGCCCTCGACGCGGTGGCAGATGCCCTCGGCGTCGACCGCGAAGAAGCGGGCGTCGAAGCGCTTCGGCCGCTTCGGCGGCGTGATGGCGCGCGCGATGAAATGCAGCGCGTCGAGTTCGGGGAACACGCCCGCAGCCGCGAATTCGGACCAGGGGCCGTCGGGCACGACGTCGGGCGTGCCGTAGTCCTTCGAGCCGAGCATCAGCCCGGTCTCCTCGAAGGTCTCGCGGATGGCGGCGAGCGCCAGAGCGCGGGCGCGCGACAGCGTCGGACGCTGCACGCGCTTCATGAGCTTTTCCTCGACCACGGGATCGAGCATGCCCGCGACCGACATGCGGCGGTCGCCCGTCTCGATCCGGCCGCCCGGGAAAACGAATTTGCCGGGCATGAATTTGTGGCCGTGATGGCGCTTGCCCATCAGCACCTTGGGCGTCCGCCCGGTACGGTCGATCAGGATGAGGGTGGCGGCGTCGCTCGGGCGAACGTTCGGCCAGCGCCGTTCACGTTCGGCGTCGGTCATCCGCTGGGCAAGATCGGTCATGCGTGGTCCGAATGCGGCTTCAGGGCGGGGTGCGTCTCGTCGTCGTGGCCCTTGTCGAAGCCGTGCATGCGCAGAGCCCATTGCAGGCCGACGACGGCCCCCTTCACGGGCTGGATCATGCCCAGCGAGAGCACGACCGTCAAAGCCGGCCAGACGAGCGCATGCTGCATGGCCGTGAAGGCCCAGGCGTTTTCCGCGTGCAGAAGACCGCCCATCACCACATGGCCGGTGAAGAACATCACCAGATAGGCGGGCAGATCGTCCGCCCGGTGATGATGGAATTCCTCGCCGCAGGCCTCGCAGGCGGGCGCGACCTTCAGATAGCGCGAGAACAGCCGGCCTTCGCCGCAATGCGGGCAGCGGCCGCGCGCGCCGCGCAGCATGGCCTCGCCCACGGAGCGCTTCGGCGCCTCGGTCGGGGTCTGCATCGCATCGTTCATCGTCTCGTTCTCCTGCGGACCTTCGCCCGTTCCTGCCGCTCCCAGCGCGCCGCCCCGCCCGCACGGCGGCGTCCGCGCTTGCCGCCCGCACCGGGGATGACCCGGCCTTCGGACAGGATCTCGAAGCGGAGTGCGCCCGCCACGGGCGCGGCCTCGACCAGTTTCACCTCGACGACGTCGCCGAGCCGATAGCTCTCGCCGGTCGCCTGACCGACCAGCGCCTGCAGCGCTTCGTCGTATGCGTAATAGTCGGCACCGATCGTCGAGGCGGGTATGAACCCGTCGGCGCCCGTGTCCCGAAGCTTCACGAAGAGGCCGGAGCGCGTCACCCCGGAAATGCGGCCGTCGAATGTCGAGCCGATCCGGTCCGCGAGATGATGGGCGATCAGCCGGTCGATGGTCTCGCGCTCGGCCGCCATGGCCCGACGCTCGGCGGCGGAGATGGAAGCGGCGATCTCGGGGAGCCGCGCGACGGTGTCGTCCGCGAGCCCGTCCTTGCCGAGCCCCAGCGCGCGGATCAGCGCGCGATGGACGACGAGATCCGCATAGCGTCGGATGGGCGAGGTGAAATGCGCATAGCGGCGCAGATTGAGGCCGAAATGGCCGTAATTCTCATGGGCGTATTCGGCCTGCGCCTGGCTCCGCAGCACGATCTCGTTGACGAAGGCGTCGTGCTCGGTGCCGCCGACCTTCTCCAGAATGCGGTTGAAGAAGGCCGGCCGCAGCGCGCCCTGCAGCGTCAGCTTGATGCCGATCGAGGCGAGCACCTCGCCCAAGGTCCTCAGCTTCTCGGTCGAGGGCTCGTCATGCACCCGGTAGAGAAGCGGCGTGCGCTTGGCTTCGAGCTCCTCGGCCGCCGCCACATTGGCGAGGATCATGAATTCTTCGATCAGCCGATGCGCGTCGAGACGCTCGGGGACGATCCCCCGGTCGACCGTGCCGTCGGGATTCAGCAGGATCTTGCGTTCGGGCAGGTCGAGATCGAGCGGCGCGCGCTCCTGCCGCGCCTCATGGGCGCAGCGATAGGCGGCCCAGAGGGGCTTCAGCACGGGTTCGAGCAGCGGGCCGGTCACGTCGTCGGGCCGCCCGTCGATCGCCGCCTGCGCCTGCTGGTAGGAGAGCTTCGCCGCCGACCGCATCAGGATGCGGTGGAAGGAGTGGCCGCGCTTGCGGCCGTCCGCGCCCAGCACCATGCGGACGGCGAGGGCGGGCCGGTCCTCCTTCGGACGCAGGGAGCACAGATCGTTCGAGATGCGCTCGGGCAGCATCGGCACGACCCGGTCGGGGAAATAGACCGAATTGCCGCGTTCGAGGGCCTCGCGGTCGAGCGACGACCCCGTTCGGACATAGGCCGCGACGTCGGCGATGGCGACGGTGACGACGAAGCCCCCGGGATTGGCGGGATCGGCGTCGGCTTCGGCATGGACCGCGTCGTCGTGGTCCTTCGCATCGGGCGGATCGATCGTGACGAGCGGCAGCGAGCGCAGGTCCTCGCGGCCTTCGAGGCGCGCGGGCTCGGCGGCGGCCGCTTCGGCCAGCGTGGCGGAGGCGAAGGTGTCCGGGATCGCATGCGCGTGGATCGCGACGAGGCTGATCGCCTTTTCGGAGTTGAGCGATCCGAGCCGCTCGCGCACGCGCGCCATGGTCGGGCCCGAACGGCTCTCGCGGCTCGGCGCGATGGAAACGAGATCGCCGTCCTGCGCGTCGCCCTCGTCGCCCGGAGCGATCAGGTATTCGCGGCCCAGCGCCTTCTTGTCGACCGGGATCACGCGCCCGCCGCCCTGCAGGCGGCCCTTGAAGATGCCGAGCACCTGCACGCGGGCGCGTTCGAGCACCTTCATCACGCGGCCCTGATAGGCGGTGCCGCGCTCCTCGCCCGTCTCCTCGATGCGGACGAGCACCCGGTCCTTGAGGCCCGGGACGGGTTGGCCGGGGCGCGGCTTGCGCGGCGTGCGGATCAGGACCCGCGGCGCTTCGCCGAGCACCTCGTCCCACTCGACGGGGACGGCGATGAGGTCGCCGTCGCGATCGCGCGCGACGATGTCGCAGAGCGCGACCGGCGGCAGTGCGCCCGGACGCTGCAGCTTGCCGCCGCGACGATCGAGAAGGCCCTCGTCCTCCATCTCGCGCAGGAGGCGTTTCAGCGCGATGCGCGCGTCGCCCTTGAGCGCGAAGGCGCGCGCGATCTCGCGCTTGCCGACCTTGCCCTTCTCTTCGCGGATGAAGGCGAGGACGTCCTCGCGGGAGGGAAGGCGGTCGCCGCCGCGAATGTCCTTGGAAGACTTCATCGCACCCGGAGCGTTGATCGGCCCCGCATCGGGGCCATGGACGAGGCTTGTCGCATGGGAAAAGAAGCATGGCTACCCCGCCGGACGGCGACCCGGCTCTGCGTGCGGCTATGGTGCCGCCGTCGCGGCGCTTGCGCCTCGGGCCCGCCGGCCCTAGAGCGGAGCGCCCTTTCGAACGCCTGCGAGATGCCATGCCCGGAGCCGGAACAGACCACACGCGCGCCGCCCTTTCGGGCGGTCCGGTCGTCATCCTCGTCGAACCGCAGCTGGGCGAGAATATCGGCATGGCGGCCCGCGCCATGGCGAATTTCGGCCTTACCGAGATGCGGCTCGTGCGGCCGCGCGGCAAATGGATGCATCAGAAGACCCGCGCCGCGGCGGCCGGGGCCGACTACGTGCTCGATGCCGCACGCGTCTTCGACACGCTCAAGGAGGCGATGGCGGATCTTCATTTCGTCTACGCGACCACCGCGCGGGAGCGCGGGCAGGGCAAGCCCGTGGTCGGCCCCGAGGAAGCGGGCCCCGTCATGCGCGGCCGGATCGGGAACGGCGAGAAGGTGGGCATTCTTTTCGGCCGGGAACGGACCGGGCTCGAAAACGACGACATCGCGGCGGCCGACGAGATCCTGACCTATCCCGTCAACCCGGCCTATGCCTCGCTCAACCTCGCTCAGGCGGTGCTGATCGCGGGCTATGCCTGGCAGGCGGCGGCCAAGGCGCCGCTGCCGTTCGAACGCAAGGTGAAATGGCCGCCCGCAGCGCGCGAGATGGTGCTGTCCTTCTTCGAATATCTCGAAGACAGGCTGGAAGAGCGCGGCTTCTTCCGGCCCGAGCACAAGCGCCCCGTGATGAGCCGGAACCTGCGCAACATGTTCCACCGCATGGCGCTGTCCGAGCAGGACGTGCGCACGCTGCGCGGCATGGTCGTGCGCCTCGTCGAAGGCCCGCGGGAGCCGCAGACCAAGCGTCGGAACCGGCCCAAGGCCGCGGCCGCGAAGACCGAGACCGGCGAGGCCTGACGCGATTGCGCGAAACGAAAAAGGCCCGGCATCGTGCCGGGCCTTTTCCTCATGACTGCGGAGCCCGAGGGCGCCGCGAAGCGTCTCAGAGCTCGCCGTCGCTCTCGGCGAGAGCCGCGCCGACCTCGAGGCCGAGATCTTCGAGATTGGTCTCTTCGCGGACGAGCACTTCCTCGCCGCGGGCCTGACGCTCGGCCTCCTCGGGGCTGCGGGCGACGTTGATCGTCACCGTGACCTCGACTTCCGGATGCAGCACGACCGGAACCGTGTGCAGGCCGATCGTCTTGATCGGTGTGTCGAGACGGACCTGACGGCGCTCGACATTGTAGCCGCCGGCCGTGAGCGCGTCGGAGAGGTCGCGCGCGGCGACCGAACCGTAGAGCTGACCCATCTCGCCCGCCTGACGGATGATGACGAAGGTCTGGCCGTCGAGCTTCTCGGCGACCGCCGAGGCTTCCGACTTCAGTTCGAGGTTGCGGGCTTCGAGCTGGGCGCGCTGGCCTTCGAAGCGGGACTTGTTCTCTTCCGTGGCGCGCAGCGCCTTGCCCTGCGGCAGGAGGAAGTTGCGCGCGAAACCGTCCTTCACGCGGACGACTTCGCCCATCTGGCCGAGCTTGGCGACGCGTTCGAGCAGAATGACCTGCATGGTGATAGCTCCTTGTTGGATCCTGAATATCGGGGCCGGGCTCAGTCGCCCGGTGTCGGAGGCCGGGGACGGGCGGCGGCCGCCCGGCTCCGGAAGTCGAAGAAGCCCTCGGCGAGGCCGAGGACGGCGAGAGCGATGAACGGCCAGCCCGGCATCAGCAGGAGCACCGTGTAGAGGGCGCCGAGCAGCAGGCCGCGCGGCCCGAAGCCGCGGCTGATCGCGTGGATGACGGCGAGGCCCTGAAGGGCATAGGCCATCGCGAGGGCGGCGGCGGCGGTGCGTGCCGCCATGGCGGCCATGCCGTCGAGCACCAGCGCGCCGAGGATCGCGGCACCGGTCGCCACGAGCGCGGAGACGGGCAGGGCGGCCTCGGCCAGATCGGGCCAGGGCCGGTTGAGGCGGCCCGAGGCGAGCACGATTCGCGCGGCACCCCAGAGCAGCATCGCGGAGGAAAGCACGCCGACGGCCGCACTGATCGCCGGGGCGATCAGCGCCATCAGGCGGGCGAGTTCCATCGAGTCCAGATCGCCCGCGCCCATCTGCGCGAAGATCGCAGGATTGCTCGCGCGGAAGGCTCGGACGGCGCCTTCGAAGGTCGCGATCAGACCCGCATAGTCGCCCGCGACCGCGATCATGCCGAACACGGTCATGGCCGCGCTGAAATAGGCGATGGAGGCGAGGACGCGGCCGATCGGGAACCACTCGACGCCGTCTTCGCTCTCGCGCGCCAGCATCAGCAGATAGGCGAACCACCAGGAGGGCAGTCCGACGCCGAAGGTGAAGACGAAGCCCGCGCGCGGGGAGAGGACGAGAGCGATCGAGGCGCCCGCGACCAGCGCCGCCAAGAGACCCGCGCGGTGCGACCAGCCGAGAGCTGCGATCAGAATCGGGAGAGGCGCGGCGAAATACAGCACGACGGCGAGCGCGCTCCCGGTGGTGACCACCGTGAACAGAAGGGCGGAGGCGATGCCTGCGCCGAGCGCTATGCCGAAATTCGTCTTCATGCCTGTCCAGCTGTCCCGCGGGCTTCACGCGGTTAGGAACGGAACGCGTCCGATCCAGCCTTGCCCGCCGGCGACCACCGTCGGCGGGTGACGTTCACGACCCGAGGGTCGAAGAGGCGCGGCGGAGACCCGAAGGACGCCGCCGCGCGAAAGCGATCAGGAGATCACGTAGGGCAGCAGGCCGAGGAAGCGGGCGCGCTTGATCGCCTGGGCGAGCTCACGCTGCTTCTTGGCCGACACGGCCGTGATGCGGGACGGCACGATCTTGCCGCGCTCGGAGATGTAGCGCGACAGCAGACGCGTGTCCTTGTAGTCGATCTTCGGCGCGTTCGGGCCGGAGAACGGGCAGGACTTCCGACGACGGAAGAAGGGACGACGGGCAGCGGCAGCGGACATCAGACGTTCTCCTCGGCAACGCCGGCTTCTTCATCACGACGGGGACGCGGAGCGCGATCCGGACGATCGCCGAAACGACCGCCGCCGCCGCCGAAGCGACCGCCGCCGCCGCCGAAGCCGCGACCGCCGCCGCCGAAGCCGCGCTCGCCGCGCTCGTCTTCACGGTCGCGCTTCTGCAGCATGGCCGACTGGCCTTCCTCGAGCTCCTCGACGCGGATCGTGAGCGTACGCAGCACGTCCTCGTTGATTCTCATCTGGCGCTCCATCTCCGCGACGGCGGAAGCCGGGGCGTCGATGTTGAGCAGCGAGAAGTGCGCCTTGCGGTTCTTCTTGATGCGGTAGGCGAGCGTCTTGACGCCCCAGTACTCGACCTTGGACACCGTGCCGCCATTGGCTTCGATGATGCCCTTGAAGGTCTCGGTCATCGTTTCGACCTGCTGCGCCGTGACGTCCTGGCGCGCGAGGTAGACGTGCTCGTAAAGAGGCATGCTCTTCAAGCCTTTCCTCAGTGGGTGCGGCCCCGGCGCGAAGCCCTTCGGGCCTCATGGAAAGGCCCGAACGGGAGGTGTCCGAAGGCGGAGACACGGGAAGCCGGGTCGATCGACCCATGTGCGCGGACGCACCCTTCCTTTCAGCCCCCGGCCGGAACCGCGGAAGCCGGTCCTTTAGTCGTTTCGGGGCGGGATGGCAACCCGGCCGGGATGCGCGGCGGCGGCTTGCCCGGCGCGTCCCGTAAACATAGCGTGCGCGCAACCGAAAGAGAGGTCGCATGATCCGGCATTTCGTATCCGACGGCGTCCGCATCGCCTTCGTCGACGCCGCCCCCGAGTCCGGCGCGGGCGAGCCGATCGTGCTGGTGCACGGCTTCGCCTCCAACCATGTCGTGAACTGGGTGAACACGCATTGGGTGAAGGTGCTGCTCGCCTCGGGGCGGCGCGTGATCGCGCTCGACAATCGCGGCCACGGCCTCAGCGAGAAGCTCTACGACCCGTCCGCCTATGCCTCGCAGGTGATGGCCGCCGACGTGCGCAACCTGATCGACCATCTCGGGCTCGGGCGGGTCGACGTGATGGGCTATTCCATGGGCGCGCGCATCACGGCCCATCTCGCGCTCGCCGCGCCCGACCGCGTGCGCTCGGCGCTGCTCGGCGGGCTCGGGATCCATCTCGTCGAAGGCGTCGGCCTGCCGATCGGGATCGCCGACGCGATGGAGGCGCCGAGCCTCGACGTGCTGACCGATCCGATGCAGCGCATGTTCCGGGCCTTCGCCGAGCAGACGAAGAGCGATCTGCGCGCGCTCGCCGCCTGCATCCGCGGTTCGCGCCAGACGCTGACGCCCGCCGAAGTCGGCGCCATCCGGGTCCCGGTGCTGATCTCGGTGGGCACCACCGACGGCGTGGCGGGCGACCCGCATGCACTCGCGGCCCTGATCCCCGGAGCGGAGGCCTTCGACATTCAGGGGCGCGACCACAATCTCGCGGTCGGCGACAAGACGCACAAGGAAGCGGTGCTGGCCTTTCTGGGACGCCGCCCGTGAAGGACGGACGCGACCGCGTCTTCATCGGTGCCGAGGGCAATCGTCTCGTCGCGACCGAGCGGGGCGCGGGCGATCCCTCCGTTCTGCTGCTGCACGGGGGAGGGCAGACGCGGCACGCCTTCTCGAACGCGGCCCGCCGCTTGGCCGAGCACGGCTTCCGCGCCCTGACCCTCGACCAACGCGGGCACGGCGACAGCGACCGGAGCGAAGCGGGGGCCTATGCCTTCGAAGATTTCGCCTCGGACCTCATCGCGGCGGCCGCAAGCATCCGCGACGAGACCGGCCATGCGCCGGTCGTCGTGGGCGCTTCGCTCGGCGGCATTTCGGCGCTCATGGCGCTTCGGCGGCGGCCGGAGCTTTTCTCGGGCCTCGTTCTCGTGGACGTGACGCCGCGCCTCGAACAAGAGGGCGTCGCCAAGGTGCGGGGCTTCATGCTCACCCATG
Organism: Hyphomicrobiales bacterium; assembly: GCA_027483895.1. GTDB lineage: Bacteria > Pseudomonadota > Alphaproteobacteria > Rhizobiales > Beijerinckiaceae > JAIXZO01. The sequence goes on along the minus strand of JAIXTP010000001.1, from coordinate 54,122 downwards.
CGCAGGACGGCTTCGCCACCGTCGAAGAGGCGGCCGATGCGATCGCGGCCTATCTGCCGCAGCGCCCGCGGCCGAAATCCCTCGAAGGGCTCGCCAAGAATCTCCGCCTCGGTCCCGACGGTCGCCTTCGCTGGCATTGGGACCCCCGGTTCCTCGACGGTCCGCGCAGCGCCGAATCCGCCGGGCGGGACGTGATCGAGCGCGATCTCGCCGAGGCCGCGCGAAGCCTGTCCGTGCCGACGCTGCTCATCCGGGGCGGGGCGAGCGAACTCGTCTCGGACGAATGCGTCCGCGAATTCCTCGCGCTCGCACCCCATGCCGAGACGGTCGATGTGGGCGGCGCCCATCACATGGTGGCCGGCGACCGCAACGACGCCTTCAACGATGCGGTGGTCGATTTTCTGGACCGCACGTTCGGTACGGCGCGTCCGCGCGACCGCTCTTAACTTGGCAAGCCGCAGGCCTTCGCCTACCTCTCCGGCATGAACCCGTCATCGGAGGCCGCCCGCATGAACGTCCGACGCGCATCCGAAGACGTCGCCGAGTCCGGCCCCGCCGTGCTCGATCCGCTGTGGGGACGCATCCGGCGCGAGGCCGCCGAGGCCGCCGAGGATGATGCCGTCATCGCCGAATTCATGCGCGAGGCGGTGCTCGACGTGGGCTCCTTCGCCGCCGCCGTCGTCCGTCGAATCGCATGCCGCCTCGATCATCCTTCGGTCCCGCGCGCGACGATCACGGACGTGTTCGAAAGCGTGCTCGAATCCGAGCCCGACCTCGTCGAAGCGATCCGGACGGATCTTCTGGCGGTCGTAGACCGCGATCCGGCCGTCCATCGGGTCATCGAGCCGCTGCTCTATTTCAAGGGCTTTCACGCGCTGCAGACCCATAGGCTGGCGCATGCGTTGTGGAACCGCGGGCGCCGCGATCTCGCGCTCTATCTCCAGAGCCGTTCCTCCGAGATCTTCCAGACCGACATCAATCCGGCGGCACGGATCGGCCGGGGCGTGTTCCTCGACCATGCGACCGGTCTCGTCGTCGGCGCGACGGCGGTGATCGAGGACGACGTGTCGATCCTGCAGGACGTGACGCTCGGCGGCACCGGCAAGGAGCGGGGCGACCGCCACCCCAAGATCCGCCGCGGCGTGCTGATCGGGGCGGGCGCCAAGATCCTCGGCAATATCGAAGTGGGGCAATGTGCGCGCGTGGCCGCCGGTTCGGTCGTGCTGCATGCGGTGCCGCGCAACACGACGGTCGCCGGCGTGCCGGCCCGGGTGGTGGGGGAGGCGGGCTGCGCCGAACCGGCGCGCAGCATGGACCAGATCCTCGCCGAAATGGATGCCGGTTGAGCTTTCGCGCTTGCGGCGCCCGACGCGTCATGGCAATCCCGCCCCTCGCCCGTCGTCCGAACCCCTGAAACCGCGAACGCGGAACGGATATCATGGACAAGACCGATCTTCAGAAGCTGCAGGACTATCTCCGGCGCCTCTACGGCAACGCCTCGATCAAGGTCGTCGCGCGCCCCCGCAAGACCGATTCCGCCGAAGTGATGGTCGGTGACGAATTCGTCGGCATCATCTCGCTCGATGACGAAGACGGCGACCGTTCCTTCGTCTTCACGATGTCGATTCTGGAAGACGATCTCCGCGACTGATCGTCGTCGCCGCACCGCACCACCGAAGGGCGGTGCGGAGGTTGTTTCCCGAAGCCGCAAGCATAAGATGATCGGGCGCCTTTCGACTGCCGGAAGGCCTCGTTCTTTTTCCTTTCATCCCGCCGGATCCCATGCCCGCCTCCGCCACGGAACCGTTGATCGACCTGAAGGGCGTTCGCTTCGGCCACGGCTCGCGGACGATCTTCGACGGCGTCGATCTGTCGATCCGTCGCGGGCAGGTGGTCGCGCTGATCGGGTCTTCGGGCGTCGGCAAGACGACCCTTCTGCGTCTGATCGGCGGGCAGATCCGCGCGCAGAAGGGAAGCGTCCGCGTCGCGGGCGTGAATGTGGGCGAGCTGGACCGCAAGGGCCTGTACGCTCTTCGCCGGCGGATGGGCATGCTGTTCCAGCAGGGCGCGCTGTTCACCGATCTTTCGGTGTTCGAGAACGTGGCCTTTCCCTATCGCGAGAACACCGCGCTGCCCGAGGCGCTGATCCGCACGCTCGTGCTGATGAAGCTGCAGACCGTCGGCCTGCGCGGGGCCGCCGAGGTGATGCCGTCCGAGCTTTCGGGAGGCATGGCGCGGCGCGTGGCGCTCGCCCGCGCCATCGCGCTCGATCCGATGCTGATGATGTACGACGAGCCCTTCACGGGTCTCGACCCGATCTCCGTCGGCATGATCGGCCGGTTGATCCGGCGCATCAACGACGCGTTCGGCATGACCTCGATCGTGGTCACGCATGATCTCAACGAGTCGCTGCTCATCGCCGACCGAGTGATCCTGCTCGCCGAAAAGCGCGTCTATGCCGATCTGACGCCCGCCGAGCTGCGCAGCACCGATGATCCCTTCGTGCGGCAGTTCGTCGACGGCGCCTTCGAAGGGCCGGTGCCCTTCCACTATCCCGCTCCCCCTTTGGTCGAGGATCTGTATCGTGCAGCGCCTCGCTCTTGACGCCTTCGCCGATCTCGGGGCCTTCGCGATCGACGGTATCGGCCGGCTCGGTCGGGCCGCGCTCTTCTTCCTGCGGGTTCTCGGGGCGTCGGCGGCGGTTCTCCGCCGCTTCCGGCTCGTCACGGTCGAGATGCTGTCCTCGGGCGTGCGATCGGTGCTCATCATCGTCGTGTCGGGCATCTTCGTGGGCATGGTGCTCGCGGTGCAGGGCTACGAGGTGCTGCAGCGTTTCGGCGCGTCCGAGTCGCTCGGCGTCCTCGTCGCGCTCTCGCTGATGCGCGAGCTCGGCCCCGTGGTGACGGCGCTGCTCTTCGCCGGGCGCGCGGGCTCCGCGATCGCGGCCGAGATCGGGCTGATGCGCGCGACCGATCAGATCTCCGCGATGGAGATGATGGCGGTGGATCCCGTGGCGCGTGTCGTCGGTCCGCGTTTCTACGGCGCTGTCTTCTCGATGCCGCTGCTCTCGGCGATGTTCTCCGTGATGGGCATCGTCGGCGCGTGGCTCATCGGCGTCAGGCTGATCGGGATCGACGACGGGGCGTTCTGGTCCCAGATGCAGGCGGCGGTGGACGTGCGCCACGACATCCTGAACGGGCTGTTCAAAAGTCTGGTCTTCGGGGTGGCGGCGGGCTTCATCGCCGTGTTCGAAGGTTTCCACGCGGTGCCGACGGCCCGCGGCGTGTCTTCGGCCACCACGCGGACGGTGGTCGTGTCTTCTCTGACGGTCCTGTTCCTGGACTTCATCATGACGGCTTGGATGTTTCGGGGGTGAGCGTGAACAGGTCGAAAATCGACATCGTCGTCGGGCTTTTCGTCGCGGCCGGCATCATCGCCGTCGTCGTGCTCGCGCTGAAGGTCGGCAATCTCGCGAGCTTCGACACCGAGGGCGGCTACCGCCTCGAGGCGAATTTCGACAATATCGGCGGTCTCAAGCCCCGGGCGCCGGTGAAGAGCGCGGGCGTCGTCGTCGGCCGCGTCGAAACCATCGGGCTCGATCCTGAGACCTACGAGGCGCGGGTCGCGCTGCGGATCTTCCCCGCGCACCGTTTCACGAAAGACACGATCGCCTCGATTCTGACCTCGGGACTGCTCGGCGAGCAGTATGTGAGCTTGGAAGCGGGCGGAGATTCGGCCTATCTTGGGTCGGGCGATCGTATCGCGAAGACGCAATCCGCGATGATCCTCGAAAAACTCATCGGACAGTTCCTGTTCAACAAGGCGTCCGAAACGCCGGGTGGTGCATCGAAATGAAGTTCTCGTCCGCCAAGCTCGCCGCGATCGCGTTTCTCGCGTCGGCCCTCGTCGGCACGCCGGCCTTTGCGGCCAAGCCGAAGGCGAAACCCGTTCCGCTGCCGCCGCCTCCCGCCCAGCAGCAGGTCGCCGACGATCCGCTGGAGCCGCTGAACCGCGCGATCTTCGAGTTCAACGATCTTCTGGACAAGCTGCTCCTGAAGCCGGTCGCTACGATCTATTCGACGATCCTGCCGACCCCCGTGCAGGACGGCGTTTCGAACGTCTTCGGCAATCTCGACGACGTCTATACCGGCGTGAACAACATCCTGCAGGGCAAGCCCGAGCGCGCCGGCAAGGATTTCGGCCGCGTTCTCGTCAATACCACGCTCGGGATCGGCGGCATCTTCGACGTCGGCTCCCGCATCGGGCTCGAGAAGTCGGAAGAGGATTTCGGCCAGACCTTCGGCGTGTGGGGCGTCTCCCCGGGGCCTTATATCGTGCTTCCGGTGCTGGGCCCCTCGACCGCGCGCGACGCGGTGGGCCGCGGCGTGCGCATCGTCTCCGATCCCCGCATGTATCTGCCGCCCGCATGGGAGTGGTCGCTTCTGGGCGTGAACGTCGTTTCGCTGCGGGCCCGCAGCCTGCGTACCGAGGGTCTGCTCGAGCAGGCCAGCTTCGATCGTTACGGCTTCGTCAGGAGTTCCTATCTGATGCGGCGCGAAGCTCTGGTGCGCGATGCGCTGGAGCCGGGCAGCCAGTCTCCCGGCCGTTGAGCCGGACGCGATCGGAGTCGACATGACGAATGCAATCTCGGCCGCGGTCGTGCGGCTCGCTCTGGCTTTGGCGCTCTGCGCGGCAGCGCTTCCCGCCTTCGCGCAATCGGCGCCCGAGCAGCTCGTGCGCAAGCTCGCGGCTGAAGTCACCGAATCCGTCCGCAAGTCGCCCGCGGGCACGGCGGATGCCGCGCGCTACAACGAGATCGTCACGCGCAGCCTCGTGCCGCGCTTCGATTTCGACCGCATCACCCAGATCGCGATGGGCCGGAATTGGGCCAAGGCCGATGCCGGCCAGAAGCGCCGCATCGTCGACGAGTTCAGCCGGCTTCTCGTCCGCACCTATTCGAACGCCTTGTCGACGCTGAACGAGGCGACCGTGGAGGTGAAGGGCACCCGATCGAACGGTTCGGACTCGGACGTGACCGTGCGGACGCAGATGGTGGGCGGACGCTCGCCGGTGGCGATCGACTACAATCTCTACGCGGCGGGCGGCGGCTGGAAGGTCTATGACGTGACCGTGGAAGGCGTGAGCCTCGTCTCCGCCTATCGCGACGAGTTCACCCAGCTGGTCGCCAACGGCGGCGTCGACGGGCTCATCGCGGCCCTGCAGCGGAAGAACGGCAGATGACCGAGCTGTCGGTCAGGCCTGAGGGCGCACGCCTCGCTCTCTCGGGGCCGCTGACCTACGCCACCGTTCCGCAGGTGGTGCAGACGCTCGACGGCATTCCGCCGCGTCTCCCGGTCGTCGTGGACCTGTCCCGCGCGGGAGAGGCGGACTCCTCCGCGCTCGCGCTGTTCATCGAGATCGATCGCCGGACACGCGCTCTCGGGGGCAGCGTCACTTTCGAGCATGTCCCGGACTCGATCCGGCGCATCGCCGCCGTCTACGAGCTCGAGACCGTCTTCTCCCCGGAGGCGGCCCGCCGTGCGGCCGAATAGCGGCCCGGGCATTCTCGGCCGCGCCGCGCGGTCGTCCTTGGTCCGCGTCTGCGCGACCCTCGCCTTTCTCGCGGGTGCGGGCGCCTGTTCGGCCCAATCGCGCGGCGTCGATCAACTCAAGGCGCAGGACATCCTCGGCGAGCGGGTCAAAGGCTCGAATTACCGCGTGCTGCCGGAAGTGGGCAGCAACGGGCGAAACCGCATCTGGCGGCTGAAGACGAATTACGGCGACTTCACCGTCACGAGCGATGCCCTGCTCGAAGTCCGGCTGCGCGAGCTGGATGTGCTGGCGAAGCTCGAAGAGACCTCCTTCGGTGAAAAGGCGATCACCTCGCTCGGCCAATCCGTCGCCGCCCCGCTGATCTTCGGCGGGGAGTTGCTGACGAGCCCGGTCGAGACGCTCAAGGGGACGTTCGGCGGCATCGGCCAGATGTTCGACCGCCTCTCGACCTCGGGCGAGAAGGGCGCCAGCAACGAAAGTTTCGCGGGCGGCGTGTTCGGCGTCGATTCCGCCCGACGCCGGATCGCCGCGGAACTCGACGTCGATCCGCACACCGACTTTCCGCCGCTGGCCGAGCGCCTGAGCCATCTGGCGAGCGGATCGGCGCTGGGCTCCATGACGGTCGGCGCGGCCATGAAGCTCGCGGTGCCGGGCACCATGGCCTTGTCGTTCTCGGGCGTAACCGCCTCGAAATCCGTCAAGGACGCGCTGCGGGAAAAGACCGCGGGACAGCTGCTGCGCGATGCACGCGAAAAGATGAAGGAGCAGGGCGTCGCGCCCGAGATCGCCGAGTCCCTGACCGCGAACCGGAATTACACGCCGACGGATCTTTACGTGATCGCGGCGGCGCTGGAACGGCTAGACGCGGGCAACACCGATCTGTTCGTCTACAAGGCCGCGCGCGCCGAAACGCGATCCTCCGCCTATCTGCTGCGCCTGCAGGCCGACATGATGGCGAGCCGCTCCGGCCGGGCTGCTCGTCCCATCGAGTTCCTCGCGGCGCCCGGCATCACGCTCATCCGGACGGCGCGGAACGAGGTGTTGGCCTTCGTCCCCGCTGACGAGTTCCTCTGGACCAAGGACAATGCCAAGGCCGCCGAAGACGTGCATCGCTACGTCGTGCAGAACGTTCCCGACGCGACGAAGCACGTGATCCTCGCGGGCACGCCCGGCGAACAGGCCCGCTACCAGCTCGAACAGCGAGGCTGGACCGTCGAGGAAATCTCGCTCCGCGGCACGGGGCCGGATGCTTCGGCCGAGCCGCCGGTCGATCTGCCCGCCGTTCCGCCGCTTCCTCCGATTCCGGAGCGCTGAGGTCGCACGCACCGCGCCTCGGGCGGATGCGACCCGCACCGACCGGGGGTTGACCGCAGGACACCGGCGGCGTCTCCTTTCCGCGGATTTCGAGGAGATTCCGATGCCCGTCTATGCGCTCGACGACCGCCGGCCCGAACTTCCCGCGCCGGGTCGCTTCTGGATCGCGCCCGATGCGCATGTGATGGGATCCGTCCGCCTGGGCGAGGGCGTCGGCATCTGGTTCGGCGCGGTGCTGCGCGGCGACAACGAGCTGATCGACGTGGGCGCAGGAACGAACATTCAGGAAGGCGCCATGCTCCATACGGACATGGGCTTCCCCATGACGATCGGCGCGAACTGCACGATCGGTCACCACGCCATCCTTCACGGCTGCACGATCGGCGAGAACTCGCTCGTCGGAATGGGGGCGACCGTGCTCAACGGCGCGAAGATCGGGAAGAACTGCCTCGTCGGCGCCAATGCGCTGGTGACCGAGGGCAAGGAGTTTCCGGACAATTCGCTGATCGTCGGCGCGCCGGCAAAGGCGGTGCGGACGCTCGACGAAGCCTCGGCGGCACGGCTGCGCGCCTCGGCGGCGGGCTATGTCAGGAATTTCGAGCGCTTCGCGAAGGGGCTCGTCCGGATCGACTGACCCCCCGGATCAGTGCGGGAGATTGCCCGCCGTGATCGTGACGCCCGATCCCGGCTCGCCGATGGCGACCCAGACATTCGGGTTTTCCTGCGACTGCCGCTTGACGAAGGCATAGCCCGTCGCGCGCCAGTCGAGGATCTTGTCGGTCTTGTTGTCGAGGATGTAGTCGCCCCGGTCGGTGCGTACCGTTAGGACGGCGTGGCCCGCGCCCTGTTCGTCGCGCACGACCGTGATCAGGAGCGCCTGACGCGGCATTCCCGCTTGCATCAACTGCCGGCGCTTCAGGAGGACGAGGTCCTCGCAGTCCCCCTTGCCGTCGTCCGGATAAGTCCACAGCTCGACGACGCCGAAATGGTCGAGGTCCTCGACCTGTTCGATCGTGTCGTTCACGGTCTTGTTGATCCGGGAGATCACCGTCCACGAGGCGCGGGTGAGGACGACGCGTTCGGGCGCGAGCGGCTCGACCTCGCATTCGGCGACATAGGTGCCGCAGAACTGCGTCCAGCCGATCGGCGCATTGGCCAGGCCGGTCGGCAGCGAGGCCGTGGCCGGGCGCGGCAAGGGAGCGATCGACGCGACGCGTTCGCGCGAAAACGCGAAAGTCGCACTCGCGATCAAGCTCAGAGCCGCCAAGCCCCCGATCAGCCCACGCATCGGATCCACACCCACGTCCTTGGTTAAGAAGACGTTAAGAGCCTGCCGGCGCGCGATGCAATCCGTTGATTGAGAAAGGGTTAACAGTGCGGGCGGCCGCGCCGGGAACGGGCGCGGGGCTTTCGCTGCGGAAACGTTCTTTGCCGCCCGTTGACGATTTCGGGCCGGTGGCGGCCGCGGCCGCGGCGGACGCCGGGGGGAGGGTTTCGGCATGGCGGGATCTCCGCGTGTCACGCCCAAGGTCATGCGCCTCGGAAATTTGCCGAGATCCTGCGGAAACGGGTCGCATTCGATGTTTCGGCCCTGCAAGGCGCCCATCACCGTCGGCGCGGTGAACGGAGCGTGACGCGTGCCGTTCGAATGCCGGAAGTCCGCCCCCGCGCGGCATTGCCGGGAATCGGGCCCGGCCCTAGCTTCTGCGGCGCAACACGGAGGTTTCGTCCATGGCCGTCCTGATCCTCGGGCTCGTGATCTTCTTCGCGGTCCACACGCTCACCACGCTGCGTCCGCTCCGGGCGGGACTGATCGAGCGTTTCGGGGAGACGGGATACAAGATCGGCTATTCGGTCGTCTCGCTGATCGGTGTCGTGCTCATCGCCAAGGGATACGGGCTCTATCGGGCGGGCGGCTATATCGAGGTCTGGTCGCCTCCGGCCGCCATGCGGCATCCCGCGGCGCTGTTGATGTGGCCGGCCTTCATCGCGCTGGCGGCGGCCTATGCGCCGGTCGGGCTCATCAAGTCCCGTCTGAAGCATCCGATGCTGGTGGGCGTGAAGACCTGGGCGCTCGCGCATCTGCTCGCCAACGGCGATCTCGGCTCGATCCTCCTCTTCGGCTCCTTCCTCGGCTGGGCGGTTTATGACCGGATCGCGGTGAAGCGGCGCGGCGATGCGGGCCCGGCGCCTGCGGGCTTCGGTCGAGGCGACGTGATCGCGCTCGTCGGCGGCACGCTCGCCTACGGCGCGATGATGGCCCTGCACCCCCGCCTGATCGGGGTACCGATCTTCGGCTGAGTTGCATCCGGCCCCGAGACGCGCTCGTCTCCGTCGGGAGAGGGCGCTCGATCCGAAGGACACGGACATGCTCGAAGACGACAGCATCGCCGCCGCTTGGCGCAGGCTCGAAGACTGCCGGCGCGCCCTCGAAGGCACCCGGATCGTCGATCTTTTCGCGGCCGATCCGGAGCGCAGAGCCCTGTTCGCGCCCCGCTGCGGCGATCTCGTTCTCGACTGGTCGAAGACGCGGGTGGACCGCCCGGCTCGCGACGCCCTTCTCGCTCTGGCGGAGGCCTGCGGCGTCGCCGCCGAGCGCGACGCGATGTTCGCCGGACGGCGCATCAATGCGAGCGAGGGCAGGGCGGTGCTCCATACGGCGCTCCGCGCCGGTTCGGACGCGCGTGTCCTGTTCGACGGGCAGGACGTCATGCCGGCCGTGCGCGCCGAGCTTTCGAGGTTCTGCGCCTTCGCCGAAGACGTGCGGGCCGGCCGCGCGAGCGCGGCCGACGGCGGCGCCTTCACCGACGTCGTGAATATCGGCATCGGCGGGTCGGATCTCGGACCGGCCATGGCGACCCTCGCGCTGCGGCCCTATCACGACGGCCCGCGGCTGCATTTCGTCTCCAATGTGGACGGCGCGCATATCGCCGACACGCTGGCCGATCTCGATCCGGCCCGGACGCTGATCATCGTCGCGTCGAAGACCTTCACCACGGTCGAGACGATGACGAATGCGGGCACCGCCCGCGGCTGGACCGCCGCGGCCTTGGGCGAAGATGCCGTGAAGTCGCATTTCGCGGCGATCTCCACGGCGCTCGACAAGGTCGACGCCTTCGGCATTCCACGCGACCGCGTCTTCGGCTTCTGGGACTGGGTCGGCGGGCGCTATTCGGTCTGGTCGGCGATCGGGCTGCCGCTCGCGATCGCGATCGGGGCCGAGCGCTTCGCCGCCTTTCTCGACGGTGCGCGCGAGATGGACGACCATTTCCGCTCCGCGCCGCTCGATCGGAACCTGCCGGTGCTGCTGGGGCTTCTCGGCGTCTGGCATCGCGACGTCTGCGGCCATGCCTCGCGCGCCGTCATTCCCTACGACCAGCGGCTGGCGCGGCTACCCGCCTATCTGCAGCAGCTCGACATGGAGTCGAACGGCAAGGGTGTGGATGGATCCGGCCGGCCGGTCCTGCGGCCCACGGGGCCCGTGGTCTGGGGCGAGCCGGGCACGAATGCGCAGCATGCGTTCTTCCAGCTTCTCCATCAGGGCACCGAGATCGTGCCCGTCGAATTCATTCTCGCGGCCGAAGGCCATGAGCATGCGCTCGCACGGCATCACGCGCTGCTCACGGCGAATTGCCTCGCGCAGTCCGAAGCGCTGATGCGCGGCCGCACGCCCGAGGAAGCCGAAGCGAGGATGCTGGCGGCGGGAACGGATCCGGCGGAGGCGAAGCGGCTCGCCCCGATGCGCGCCTTCCCCGGAGACCGTCCGTCGGTCACGATCCTGCATCGCCGGCTCGATCCATTCGCGCTCGGCCGCCTGGTCGCGCTCTACGAGCACCGGGTCTTCGTCGAGGCGGCGATCTGGGACATCAATGCCTTCGATCAATGGGGCGTGGAACTCGGCAAGGAACTGGCCACGAATTTGTTGCCCGCGGTGGAGCGGCGCAAGGGCGCGACCGTTTCCGATCCCGCCACGCGCGGGCTTCTCGACGACATCGACGAACTGCGGCGGATGCATCTTCTCTGAGGCGCGGTCCGGCTTCGGTCCGTCCGATGCGGAAACGGGCGGTTTCGCCCTTGTCAAAGCAGTTCCGCTTCGCTAATCACCGCTCCCGTGACGGCGCCCTGCGCCTCGCCGCCGCCCCGTGCGGCCCGTTGGGGGATAGTTCAACGGTAGAACAGCGGACTCTGACTCCGTTAATCTAGGTTCGAATCCTAGTCCCCCAGCCACTCTTCCGAGCCGTTCGTCTTCAGGTGCGCCGGTCTCGCTTCTTCCTGAATGACCGAAACTTCATTTGCCGCACCGCGCTTCGGGGCTCACACTCGCGACGGGGATTGCCGTCGGCGGCGGGAACGCCATGTCCGTTCGGTCCCGTGCATGACGTAGCGGCACGATGCATCTGCTGCAGTTCTCTGATATTTCAGCTCCTTCAAGAGCGCGTGTCCGGAGTCCGCCCAATGTTCCGACCCTCTTACGGTCTGCTGATCGCAGGGGCCCTTTCCGCCGCTTGGCCGGCATCGGGTCTTGCGCAGGCGCAGCAGCCTCCGGCCCAGTCCGGTCAGAGCGGGCAACAGGGTGCGCGGCCGGGCGGCGCGCCGGGGCAGGGTGCGGCGCCGCGCTCGGTCGCCGTGTTCGTCGGCAAGGCCGAACGCAAGCCGATGCCGGTGCGCTTCGATACGATCGGGACGGTGCAGACCATAGCCTCCGTGACCCTGCGGTCCCGCGTCGAGAGCCAGATCGTCGAGGTCGCCTTCAAGGACGGCGCGATCGTGAAGAAGGACGACATCCTCGTCCGGCTCGACTCGCGCGGCATCGAAGCTCAGATCCGGCAGGCCGAAGCGAATATCCTCCGCTCGCAGGCGCAGCTCGAACAGGCCCAGCGGGACGTCCGGCGCTTCGAGCAGCTTCTGGCCAACGAAGCCGGTTCGCGGGTCAATTACGACAACAGCCGCACGCAGGTGCAGGCGCTGGCCGCCCAGATCAAGGCCGACGAGGCGGCGCTCGACAATCTCAGGGTGTCGCTGTCCTACTACACGATCAAGGCGCCGATCACCGGACGCGTCGGCGTCGGCGGCCTCAAGGAAGGCAATATCGCCAAGACCGGCGACGGCAGCCCGGCTCTCGCGACCATCAATCAGACGAGCCCGATCTACGTCGCCTTCTCCCTGCCGCAGCGCTTCCTGCCGGAACTCCGGGCGGCGGAGACGGACGCGTCCTCGAAAGTCGAGGTGACGCCGCAAGGATCCTCGAAGGCCGTTTCGGGCCGCATTTCAGTGCTGGACAATGCCGTCGATGCCACGACCGGCACGATCACGGTCCGCGCGGAGTTCGAGAACGCCGACGAGACGCTCTGGCCCGGCCAGCTGTGCAATGTCCGCGTCATCTTCCGCATGGAGCCCGACGCCGTCGCGGTGCCGCGCGAAGCGGTGCAGAGCGGTCAGAAGGGCAGCTTCGTCTTCGTCGTGGATCAAGGCATCGCCAAGGTCCGCCCCGTTACCGTGGCGCGCTCGGTCGACGGTCTTTCGGTCATCGCCGAAGGGCTGTCGGGAAATGAGACGGTGGTGACGGACGGGCAATTGCTGCTCACCGACGGCATGCGGGTCGAGCCGCGCGGCGGCCCGGGCGGACCGCCGGGGCCGAGCGCCGCGGGCGAGCCCCGCAAGGGAGCCTCGTGAGATGGGACTTCCCGAGCTCTGCATCCGCCGGCCGGTGATGACGACGCTCATCACCCTGAGCTTCATCATCTTCGGCCTGTTCGCCTATCGGCAATTGCCCGTCGCGGCGCTGCCGCGCGTCGATTACCCGACGATCAACGTGCAGGCCCAGCTGCCCGGCGCGAGCCCCGAAACCATGGCGGCCTCGGTGGCCGCACCGCTCGAGCGCCAGTTCTCCAATATTTCCGGTATCACCTCGATGACGTCGGTGTCGAGCCAGGGCTCGACCTCGATCACCATCCAGTTCGATCTCGACCGCAATATCGACGGCGCCGCGCTCGACGTGCAGGCCTCGATCAGCTCCGCGCTGCGGCGGCTCCCCGCCGACCTGCCCAACCCGCCGAGCTTCAGGAAGGTCAATCCGGCCGACCAGCCGGTGCTGTTCCTCGTCGTGAGTTCGGCGACGCTGCCTCTGTCGCGCGTCAACGATTTCGCCGAAACCATTCTGCAGCAACAGATTTCGCAAATCCCCGGCGTCGCGCAGGTCAATATTTTCGGCTCGCAGAAATATGCGGTGCGGATCTTCGCGGACCCCGAAGCCGTGGCGGCCCGCGGCCTGTCGCTCGGCGACATCCGCAGCGCGGTTTCGGCGGCGAACTCCAATCAGCCGACGGGAACGCTGCGCGGCGAGCGCCAGCGCACCACGATCGAGGCCTCGGGCCAGCTCGAACGCGCGGCCGATTACGGCTCGCTGATCGTGTCGTCCAAGAGCGGCGTGCCCGTGCGTCTCGACGACGTGGCGCGGGTGGTCGACTCGGTCGAGAACGACCAGATCGCGAGCTGGTACAACGGCGAGCGCTCCATGCTGCTCGCGATCTACCGGCAATCGGATGCGAACACGGTGGACGTGGTGGATTCGATCCGCGCCCGCGTGCCCGTCTATCGCGAGCAGTTGCCCGCCTCGATCAATCTCTCGGTCCTCAACGACCGTTCGATCCCCATCCGCGAGGCGGTGTTAGACGTTCAGTTCACGCTGATGCTGTCGATCTTCCTCGTGGTGATGGTGATCTTCCTGTTCCTGAAGTCCCTGACCGCGACGATGATCCCGGCGCTCGCGCTGCCGGTCTCGCTCGTGGGCACCTTCGCGGCGATGTATCTGTTCGGCTATTCGATCGACAACATCTCGCTGCTGGCGCTGACGCTGTCGGTCGGCTTCGTCGTCGACGACGCCATCGTGATGCTCGAAAACATCATGCGCCACGTCGAAGAGGGCATGGCGCCGTTCGAGGCCGCGCTGAAGGGCTCGCGCGAGATCGGCTTCACCATCGTGTCGATCACGCTGTCGCTCGTGGCCGTCTTCATCCCCGTCTTCTTCATGGGCGGCGTGGTGGGGCGCGTCTTCCGTGAATTCGCGGCGACCATCTCCGTGGCGATCCTCGTGTCGGGTTTCGTCTCGCTCACGCTGACGCCGATGCTGTGCGCCCGCATCCTGCGCCCTGTGGACCATCATGCGAAGCCGGGTCGGTTCTCGCGGGCCGTCGATGCCGGGTTCGACGGCATGCTCGCGGCCTACCGCATCAGCCTCGACCTCATCCTGAAATGGCGTCTCGCGGTTCTCGTGCTGACGGTCGCGTCCGTGTTCGTCACCGCCAAGATGTATACGGACATCCCGAAGGGCTTCTTCCCGCAGGAGGATACGGGTCTTCTGCGCGCCGCGACCGAGGGTGCGCCGGACGCCTCCTTCGAGACGCTGGCGGCGCGGCAATTCGCGCTGATGGAGATCGTCCGCAAGGACCCCGCGGTCGATTATCTGACCGGCAATATGGGCAATTTCGCCGTCAATCAGGGCTTCATGTTCATCGCGCTTAAGCCGCGCGACCAGCGCGACGACGTAGGCAAGGTGATCGCGCGGCTGCGCGCGGCGACGCGCGGCGTTCCCGGCATGACGATCGTCTTCCAGTCGGTCCAGAACATCAATCTGAACGCGGGCCGCCAGTCGCGCGCGCAATATCAGTACACGCTGCAGAGCCCTGACCTTCAGGATCTCTACAGAGCGGGTCCGCTGATGCGCGAGCGCCTGACCGATCTGCCGCAACTGCGCGACGTGAACATCGACCTCCAGCTCGCCAATCCGCAGGCCGTGGTGGAGATCGACCGCGAACGGGCCGCCAATCTCGGCGTGACGTCCGACCAGATCCGCCAGACGCTCTACAGCGCCTTCGGCTCGCGCCAGATCTCGACGATCTTCACCCCCGCCAACGACTATCAGGTCATTCTCGAGGCCGATCGCGGCTTCCAGACGGACCCGCAGGCGCTCTCGCGCATCTTCCTGAAGGCGCCGAACGGTCAGAACGTCCCGCTCGACGCCGTGGCGACGATCAAGCGCAGCGTCGGGCCGCTCTCGATCAGCCGACAGGCGCAGCAGCCCGCCGTCACCATCTCCTTCAATGTGCCGCCGGGTACCTCGCTGGGCGAGGCGGTCGCCGCCATTCGCGCCGCGGAGCGTCAGGCGGGCCTTCCGGCCTCGGTCTCGACCGGCTTCGCGGGCTCCGCTCAGCTCTTCCAGGACGCGCTGAAGGGGCAGGGGCTGTTGATCCTCGCGGCCGTGCTGGTGATCTACATCGTGCTCGGCGTGCTCTATGAGAGCTTCATCCACCCGATCACCATCCTGTCGGGCCTGCCCTCGGCCGGTCTCGGCGCGCTGCTCGCGCTTCAGGTGTTCGGGTTGGACCTGTCGGTCATCGCGATCATCGGCATCCTGCTGCTCATCGGCATCGTGAAGAAGAACGCCATCATGATGGTCGACTTCGCGTTGGAACGGCGGCGGGACGGGGTGGACGCGCTCACCGCGATCCGGGAGGCGGCGCTGCTCCGCTTCCGTCCGATCATGATGACGACCTTCGCCGCGCTGCTCGGCACCCTGCCGATCGCCGTGGGCCACGGCGCGGGCTCGGAACTGCGCCAGCCGCTCGGCATCGCCGTCGTCGGCGGCCTCGTGGTCTCGCAGCTGCTCACGCTCTACATCACGCCCGTCGTCTATTTCTATCTCGACAAGATCGAGAGCCGGCTGAAGCGCGGGTCGCGCATCCCCGTATCCGTCGAGGACGAAGCGCCTCGGGCGGGCGCCGTTCCCACGGGTGTTCTGCACGATCGTCCGTGATCGGCGGCCGCGCCGGCGCTTCCACGCCGGGGCGTCCGTGATAGAGTGATCGCGAACAGAGATCGGAGAGCCCCGTGACGGCGACGAAGCCGACGCGCGAGGCGGCGTTTGGATCGATACCGGAGCCGCACCGGAACGCGGCCGGGGTGCGACGTCGCCCCGGCGAGCGCTCGACCTATGCCGCGTTGGATCTCGGCACCAACAATTGCCGACTGCTGATCGCGCGCCCCGCCTCGTCCGGCTTCCGGGTGGTGGAGGCCTTTTCGCGCATCGTCCGGCTCGGCGAGGGAATCGGCCGGTCGAACACGCTCAACGAGAAGGCGATCCGCCGGACCATCGAAGCGCTGAAGATCTGCCGCTCGAAGATGAAGGCGAGAGGCGTCGACCGCGCCCGCCTCATCGCGACGGAAGCATGCCGCTCCGCCGAAAACGGAACGGAATTTCTCGATCGGGTCCGCGAAGAGGCCGGGATCGAGCTCGAAGTGATCGATCGCCGGACGGAGGCGCATCTCGCGGCCGCGGGCTGTGCGGCCTTGGCCGATCCCGAAGCCGAGGGCGTCGTCCTCTTCGACATCGGCGGCGGATCCTCCGAGATCGTCTGGCTCGACCGGAACGACGAACCGGAGCGGCACGACGTCGAGCGTCTCGTCCGCTCATGGACCTCGCTTCCGCTCGGCGTCGTGACCTTGGCCGAACGCTTCGGCGGGCATGAGGTGACGACGGAGAGCTATGCCGCGATGGTGGCGGAGGTGCGCGGCCGCCTGAAGCCATTCGCCGACGAACTCTCCGCCGAGCGCGCGCGCGGGCGGTTCCACATCCTCGGCACGTCCGGAACCGTGACGACGCTCGCGGGCGTCCATCTCGGCCTGCCGCGCTACGAGCGGCGCATGGTGGACGGGCTCTGGATGGACGACGATGCGGTCGACGCCGTGATCGGCGCTCTCCTCGGCATGTCCTATCACCAGCGCGCGGCCAATCCCTGCATCGGCCACGAGCGCGCCGATCTCGTGCTCGCGGGATGCGCCGTACTCGACGCGATTCGCGAAGCCTTCCCGTCGACACGGTTGCGGATCGCCGATAGGGGTCTGCGCGAGGGACTGTTGATCCGCATGATGGCCGAAGACGGCGTCTGGCGGCAGGGAGGACGCGGCGCGTGACGGGGACGGGTTCGGGCCGCGAGGGCGGCCGCTCGCTGAAGCAGAGGGTGAAGACCGCGAAGAAGCGCACGGTCTCCCAGACCCGCTGGCTGGAGCGGCAGCTCAACGACCCCTACGTCGCCCGCGCCAAGCGCGAGGGCAAGCGCTCGCGCGCGGCCTACAAGATCATCGAGATCGACGAGAAGTTCGGCCTGTTCAAGCCGGGTGCGCGCGTGGTCGATCTCGGCGCCGCTCCGGGCGGCTGGTCGCAATATGCGGCGCAGAAGGTGAAGTCGGAGGAGGGGCGCGGCAAGGTCGTCGGCATCGACCTCCTGCCGATCGATCCGATCGCGGGCGTCCTTTTCGAAGTCATGGATTTCAATGACGACGATGCCCCGGATCGGCTCAAGGCGATGCTCGGCGGCGACGCCGACATCGTCATGTCCGACATGGCGGCCAACACCACCGGCCACAAGAAGACCGACCATCTGCGCATCGTCGCGCTCGCCGAACTCGCCATCGACTTCGCCCGCCAGGTGCTCGCGCCCGGCGGCGCCTTCGTCGCCAAGGTCTTCCAAGGCGGCACCGAGAACCAGCTTCTCGCCGATCTGAAGCGCGACTTCACGACCGTCCGGCATGTGAAGCCCGCCGCCAGCCGGCCGGATTCGGCGGAGCTCTACGTTCTCGCCACCGGCTTCCGGGGACGTCGCGAGCACGAAGAAGACTGAAGCCCGCGCCCGGCCTTCCTCTGCGGAGGCTTGACAGGCCGGACGGTCGCGTGTCTCACGGGCGCCGCAATTCCAATCGTGGCGCGAGGTTCCGCATGACGGTCGCATTCACGTTCCCCGGTCAGGGCAGCCAGGCCGTCGGCATGGGCAAGGCGCTCGCCGAAGCCTTCCCGCAGGCCCGCGCCGTGTTCGACGAAGTCGACGCAGCGCTGTCGCAGAAGCTCTCGACCCTCATGTTCGAGGGGCCCGAGGACCAGCTGACGCTGACCGCCAATGCGCAGCCCGCGCTGATGGCCGTCTCGATGGCCGTCGTCCGCGTGCTCGAGGCCGAAGCGGGCCTCGACCTCGCCAAGGATGCCGCCTTCGTGGCGGGGCATTCGCTCGGCGAATATTCGGCGCTCGCCGCGGCGGGCAGCCTCTCGATCACGGACACGGCCAAGCTGCTGCGCATCCGCGGCGACGCGATGCAGAAGGCGGTCGCGCCCGGGCAGGGCGCCATGGCCGCACTTCTGGGCCTCGATTTCGATGCGGCCGCTGCGGTCGCGGCCGAAGCGGCACAGGGCGAAGTCTGTCAGGCGGCCAACGACAACGGCGGCGGGCAGGTCGTCGTCTCCGGCGCCAAGGCCGCCGTCGAGCGTGCCGTCGAACTCGCCAAGGCCAAGGGCGCGCGCCGCGCCGTGATGCTCGCCGTATCCGCGCCGTTCCATTGCGCGCTGATGCAGCCCGCGGCCGACGCCATGGCGGCGGCGCTGGCCGGCGTGACTATCGCGCCGCCCAAGGCGCCGCTCGTCGCGAACGTCCATGCCTCCGCGATCACCGATCCCGAAGCCATCCGCAAGGGCCTCGTGCAGCAGGTCACCGGCACCGTGCGCTGGCGCGAAAGCGTGGCCTGGATGGCGGGGCAGGGCGTCGACCTCTTCTTCGAACTCGGGTCGGGCAAGGTCCTGTCCGGCCTCGTGAAGCGCATCGCGGAAGGCGCCGAGGGCGTCGCGGTGGGCTCGCCCGAAGACATCGCGGCCTTCCGCGCGCGGCTCGGCCGCTGAACAGGAGACGATCATGTTCGATCTGACCGGCAAGACGGCGCTCGTCACGGGCGCCACGGGAGGCATCGGCGGCGCCGTCGCGCGTGCGCTGCACGCGCAGGGCGCCACGGTCGCCGTGTCCGGCACCCGCAAGGAGGTGCTCGACGCCTTCGCGGCGGAACTCGGCTCCCGCGTTCACGTGATCCCGGCGAACCTCGCCGACAAGGATTCGGTCGAAGCGCTCGTTCCGGCCGCCGAGGCCGCGATGGGCTCGCTCGACATCCTCGTCAACAATGCGGGCGTCACCCGCGACGGCCTCTTCATGCGCATGAAGGACGAGGACTGGGATCTCGTCCTGCGCGTGAATCTCGAAGCGGCCTTCCGCCTCGCCCGCGCCGCGGTGAAGGGCATGATGAAGCGCCGCTCCGGCCGCATCATCTCCATCACCTCGGTCGTCGGCACCACGGGCAATCCGGGGCAGGGCAACTATGCCGCCTCGAAGGCGGGTCTCGTCGGCATGTCGAAGTCGCTGGCCGCCGAGGTCGCGAGCCGCGGCATCACCGTCAATTGCATCGCGCCGGGCTTCATCGCGACCGCGATGACCGACGTGCTCAACGACAAGCAACGCGAGGGCATCCTCGGAAACGTGCCCGCGGGACGCCTCGGCACGCCCGAGGAAATCGCGGCCGCGGCCGTCTATCTCGCCAGCGAAGAAGCATCATACGTCACGGGCCAGACGCTGCACGTGAACGGCGGAATGGCAATGATCTGAAGAGCTTGCGCTCTTCCGTGAAGAGGCGGCGGGAGCCTCGGCTCCCCCTCGCCGGCCGCAACGAAACATGTTAGGTACCCTGCGACGTCCGGTCGGGGGGCTTGACGCACCGGACGCTGCGGCGTTTGAGAGAGTTCCCTCGCGTTTCTTACGGATTCGCCGAGGGGACCGTCCTTGCGCCGGTCGGCTTCCCGCGGTCCGGATCATCCTTCAACGGCGGTGTGCCGGGACGGCCGCCGCGAACAATCGAGTGAATGAGGAACTGACATGAGCGACATCGCGGCCCGCGTGAAGAAGATCGTCATCGAGCATCTCGGCGTCGAAGCCGACAAGGTGATCGAGAGCGCCAACTTCATCGACGACCTGGGCGCCGACAGCCTCGACACGGTCGAACTGGTCATGGCGTTCGAAGAAGAGTTCTCGGTCGAGATCCCGGACGATGCCGCCGAGACGATCCGCACGGTCGGCGACGCGATCTCCTTCCTGGAAAAGAAGGCCGCGTAAGCGCCTTCGCGATTCTGCATTCAAGACGGGTCGGACTGCATGCGTCGCGTCGTCGTTACCGGGATGGGAATGGTTTCGCCGCTGGGCTGCGGAGTCGACGTCACTTGGCGTCGTCTTCTCGCCGGCGAGAGCGGAGCGGGTCCCACCATCAACGTCGACGTGTCGGATCTTCCGGCCCGTATCTCCTGCCAGATCCCGCGCGGCGACGGCACCGACGGCACCTTCAATGCCGACGAGTGGATGGAGCCCAAGGAACAGCGCAAGGTCGACGACTTCATCCTCTACGGCATCGCCGCGGCAACGCAGGCGCTCGCCGATTCCGGCTGGAAGCCGGAGAGCTATGAGGATCAGACGTCCACCGGCGTTCTCATCGGTTCGGGCATCGGCGGCATCGGGGGCATCTACGAGGCGTCGCAGACGCTGATCGAGAAGGGCCCGCGCCGCATTTCGCCGTTCTTCATTCCGGGACGGCTCATCAATCTCGTCTCCGGCTACGTCTCGATCCAGCACGGCCTCAAGGGGCCGAACCACTCGGTCGTGACGGCCTGCTCCACGGGCGCCCATGCGCTCGGCGACGCGGCGCGTCTCATCGCGCTCGGCGATGCCGACGTGATGGTCGCCGGCGGCGCCGAATCTCCGATCAGCCGCATCTCGCTCGCGGGCTTCGTCGCCTGCCGTGCCCTCTCGACCTCGTTCAACGACGAGCCGACCAAGGCGTCCCGCCCTTACGACAAGGCGCGCGACGGCTTCGTGATGGGCGAGGGCGCGGGCGTCGTCGTGCTCGAGGAGCTCGAGCATGCGAAGGCGCGCGGCGCGAAGATCTATGCCGAGGTCATCGGCTACGGCCTGTCGGGCGACGCCTATCACATCACCTCTCCGTCCGAAGACGGCGACGGCGCGTATCGCTGCATGTCCGCCGCGCTCAAGCGCGCGGGCGTCTCGCCGTCCGACCTCGACTACATCAATGCCCATGGCACCTCGACGCCGCTCGGCGACGAGATCGAACTGAAGGCCGTCGAGCGTCTGCTGGGCAATGCCGCGGGCGAGCTTTGCATGTCGTCCACGAAGTCGTCGATCGGCCATCTTCTCGGGGCCGCGGGCGCCGTGGAAGCGATCTTCTCGATCCTCGCGATCCGCGACGGGATGGTTCCGCCGACGCTCAATCTCGACGATCCTTCCGTCGAGACCGCGATCGATCTCGTGCCGCACAAGGCCAAGCAACGGGAAGTGAACATCGCCCTGTCGAACTCGTTCGGCTTCGGCGGCACGAACGCTTCGCTCGTCTTCCGCCGCTATCAGGGCTGATCGGCACCCGCCGTTCCGCCACAATCTGCACTACTGTGGCTCGATGAGCCCGACGGGGCACGGACCGGACGAGAGCATGCCCGACCACGACAAGACGCAGACGCAGGGAGACGCCGCTTCGCCGGAGCCTTCGTCGCGTCTGTCCGAATCGGAGCCGGTCGCCGCGATCGATGCGGTGGAGGGGCGCCCGAACGACGCGTCCGCGCCCGCGGATGCGTCTGCGCCCTCCGAGCCCGTGCAGCCCGTCGCTTCCGCGCGCTCCCGCGGTTTCATGTCCCGGCTCGTACCCAAGAGCCCGAGTGCGGCGATCCAGCCCGTTCCCGCGCCGCCGCCGCCGCCCTCATCGCGGAGCGAGCGCCCTTGGGTCAATTTCATGTCGGGGCTGTTCTCCTTCCTGCTCGTGATCGGGCTGGGGGCCGCCGCCGGCGTCTATGTCGCGCAACGGCAGATCGAATCGCCCGGGCCGCTCGCGGGCGACAAGGTCGTCATCGTGCGCGGCGGGGCCGCCGACGTGACCGAGCAATTGCAGCATGAGGGCGTCATCGATCGCCCGGTGCTGTTCATGATGGGGCTTTACGCCACCGGCGCCGCTTCCAAGATCAAGGCGGGCGAGTATCTCTTCCGTCGCGAGGCGAGCCTCGGCGAGGTCATGGACACGCTGGTGGAAGGCAAGTCGGTCCTCCACTCGCTCCTGATTCCCGAAGGGCTTACCTCCGAGCAGATCGTCGAACGTATCCGCGACAACGACGTGCTGTCGGGCGAGGTGCGTGACATTCCGCGCGAGGGCACGCTGCTGCCCGAGACCTACAAATTCACTCGCGGCATGTCGCGCTCGCAGCTGCTCGACCGCATGGCGCAGGATCACGCCCGCGTCGTGCGCGAGATCTGGGCCCGCCGCTCGCCGGATCTGCCGCTGCGCAGTCCGCAGGAACTCGTGATTCTCGCCTCGATCGTCGAGAAGGAGACCGGACGCGCCGACGAGCGGACCCGTGTCGCGGGCGTCTTCGTCAACCGCCTGATGCGCAACATGCGCCTCCAGTCCGATCCCACGATCATCTACGGGCTCGTGGGCGGCAAGGGCTCGCTCGGCCGCTCGATCACGCGCGCGGACATCGACAGCCAGACGCCGTTCAACACCTATGTCATCGCGGGTCTTCCGCCCGGTCCGATCGGCAATCCGGGGCGTGCCTCGCTCGAAGCGGTGGCGAACCCCTCGCGGACGAAGGACCTGTTCTTCGTGGCCGACGGCACCGGCGGGCACGTCTTCGCCGAGACGCTCGACCAGCACAACCGCAACGTCTCGCGTTGGCGCCAGATCGAGGCCGAACGCAAGGACGCGACGTCTCCGGCGGCTCCGATCGCGGCTCCCTCCGCCCCGGCGCCCGTCGCACCGCCCGTGACCGCGAGCGCCGATCCGCTCGCGGGCGATCCCGTTCCCAATCCCGATCTCCCGAAGTCTCCGCCGCTGCCGCCCGTGCCGCCCGCCGATCTGCGGGCCGGGGACGGGGCCGCCGCGGGCGCGCGGGCCGAGCGGCGCGAGCCGGTCGTGACGCCCAACAGCTTCGATCTCAACAGCCCCAAGACCGTCCCCAAGCTCGACTGAGCGCGGCTTGAGCCGCCTGCGCGGGCTTCCTATGGTCCCACGAGGTTCCGTGGGGCGAGTCGGCGCATGAGCATCACCAGCATGACGGGCTTCGCCCGCGAGAGTTTCGAGGCCGGTCCTTGGCGGATCGTCTGGGAACTCAAGACGGTGAACGGCAAGGGTCTCGACCTCCGCCTCCGTCTGCCGCCGCCTTTCGACGCGCTGCAGGAAGACGCGCGGCGCATTCTCGGCGACGTGCTGAAGCGCGGGACGTGCTTTGCGACCATGACCGCCGTGCGCGAGGGCCCGACCGCGAGCGTGAAGGTGAATACCGCGCTGCTCGAAGCCGTGGTCGCTGCGCTCGAGCCCTATGACGGCCGCACCGGCATGCGGGCCGCCTCGCTCGATGCCGTTCTCGGCATCCGCGGCGTCGTCGAGGTGGTGGAAGCGGGCGACGTGCTGGACGAAGCCGTCTCTTCCGCCGTGCTCGACGGCCTGCGCGCGACGGCCGCGAGCCTGCGGCGTACGCGCGCGGAAGAGGGGCGGGCGCTCGCCGGGTTCCTCGAAAGCCGCCTCGCGGCGTTCTCGCGCCTGGCCGATGCCGCGGATGCGTGCCCTGCGCGCAAGCCCGAGGCGATCCGGGCGCGCCTTGCCGAGCAGATCAAGCTGCTGACTGACGCGGGCCCCGGCCTCGATCCGCAGCGGCTGCATCAGGAGGCGGTGCTGATGGCCGCGAAGGCCGACATCCGCGAGGAGATCGACAGGATCCGGGCGCATGTCGAGGCGGTCCGCGGGCTTCTGGCCGAAGGCGGCGCGATCGGCCGAAGGCTCGACTTCATCGCGCAGGAATTCTCGCGAGAGGCGAATACGCTGTGCGCGAAGTCCAACGACGTCTCGCTGACCGCGATCGGGCTTGACCTGAAGACCGAGGTCGAGCAGTTCCGGGAGCAGGTTCAGAACGTCGAATAGGACGACCGCGCGAAATGACCGCACTTCTCGAAAACGACATCATCGGGCGTCGCGGTCTGATGCTGGTGCTCTCCTCGCCCTCCGGCGCGGGCAAGACGACGCTGACGCGTCTTCTGCGCGACGAGGAGCCGAGCCTCACGCTCTCCATCTCCGTCACCACGCGCCAGCGCCGGCCCAGCGAGGTCGACGGCGTGCATTACCGCTTCATCTCGGTCGCCGAATTCCTCGAAATGCGCGACCGCGGCGATCTGCTCGAATGGGCGGAAGTTCACGGCAACTACTACGGGTCGCCCCGCAAGCCCATCGAGGCCTCGCTGACCTCCGGCCACGACATCCTGTTCGACATCGACTATCAGGGCGCCCAGCAGGTGCGCGGCAATGCGCCCGGCGACGTGGTCAGCGTCTTCATCCTCCCGCCGTCCATCCCGGAACTGCGCCAGCGTCTGCTGCGGCGGGCCGAGGATACGCAGGAGGTCATCGCCCGCCGTCTGCAGGCCGCCAAGATCGAGATCGAGCGCTGGCGCGATTACGACTATGTGCTCGTCAACGACGATCTTGGCCGGACCTTCGCGCGCCTGCGCGCGATCCTGTCCGCCGAACGGCTGCGTCGCGACCGTCAGGTCGGGCTTCCCGATTTCGTCGACGGATTGATGGGCGATCTCTGATCAGCGGGCGCGAAGCTCGGCAAGGGCATTGGCCAACGCCACGAAACCCTCGACCGGCACCGTCTCGGCTCTGGCCGTCTCTTCCAGGCCCGCGGCGGCGATCAGCTTCGCCGTATCGACGCCCAAGGCCTTGAGGCTCTGCCGCAGCATCTTGCGCCGCTGCCCGAAGGCCGCGGCCGTGACGGCCGAGAGGTCGCGCGTCCGGCAGGGCAGGGGCGCCGTGCGGGGCACCAGCCGCACGATCGACGACGTCACTTTCGGCGGCGGCGTGAAGGCGCTCGGGGAGACGTCGAAGGCGATCTTCGTCTCGCATCGCCAATTGCAGAGCACGCCGAGCCTGCCGTAATCCTTCGGCTTGTCCGGTCCCGCGACGATCCGCTCGGCGACCTCGCGCTGGAACATCAGCGTCAGGCTTTCGAAGAAGGGCGGCCACGGCTCCGTCTCGACCCATCGGGTCAGCAGTTCCGTGCCGATATTGTAGGGCAGGTTCGCGACGATGCGGGCCTGCTCGCCGGGCCGCAGCAGCGCGGTCCAATCGGTTTCGAGCGCGTCGCCGGCAACCACGTCGAGCTGCCCCGGATAGCGGGCGGCGATCTCGGCCAAGGCGGCGAGGCAACGGTCGTCGCGTTCGACGGCGACGACCCGTGCCGCACCTTCCGCAAGGAGTGCGCGCGTGAGGCCGCCGGGCCCCGGCCCGACCTCTATGACCGTCATTCCCTCGAGCGACCCCGAGGTCCGCGCGATCCGCGACGTCAGGTTGAGGTCGAACAGGAAGTTCTGGCCGAGCGATTTCTTTGCGGCGAGATCGTGCTTGGCGATCACTTCCCGCAGCGGGGGCAGGTCGTCGATCATCCCGCGCTCCGCTCGGCCATCCGCGCGGCAAGGCGCAGCGCGGCGATCAGGCTGTCCGGCTTCGCCGTTCCCCGCCCCGCGATGTCGAAGGCGGTGCCGTGGTCGGGCGAGGTGCGGATGAAGGGAAGTCCCAGCGTGACGTTCACGCCGTCATCGAAGGCCAGCGTCTTCACCGGGATCAGAGCCTGATCGTGATAGGGGCAGAGCGCGACGTCGTAACCCGCCCGCGCGCGTTCATGAAACAAGGTGTCGGCGGGCAGGGGGCCGCGGATGTCGAGCCCCTCCGCACGCAGCGCCTCGACCGCCGGGCGCAGGACCTCTTCGTCCTCGCGGCCGATGGTTCCGCTTTCGCCGGCATGAGGATTGAGCCCCGCGAGCACCATCCGCGGCGACGCGCCGAAGCGCTTCATCCAATCGCGCTGCGTGATGCGCGCGGTCTCCGTCACGAGATCGCGCGTCAACAGACCGGCCACCTGCGCCAGAGGCACGTGGATCGTGATCGGAACCACCGCGAGCGGCTCGGACCAGATCAGCATCACGGGCCGAACCGGTCGGCCGGTATGGCGCTCGGCGAGCGCGCCGAGAAACTCGGTGTGGCCGGGATGGGTGAATCCCGCCGCGTAAAGAACTGATTTCGCGATCGGATTGGTCACGACCGCCGACGCGGTTCCATCGAAGACGGCCGCGACCGCCCGCTCGATCGCCTCGATCGTGCCGCCGGCCGAGGCCGGGTCGGGAAGGCCCGGCGCGGCGCGGCTCGAGTTTTCGAGGGGCACGACCGGCAGAGCCCGGTCGAAGATCGAGACCGCTTGATCGGGCGTGGTTTCGCGCATGGGCACGTCGAGCCCGACGGCGGCGGCTCGCTCCGCGAGCAAGCCGGGGTCGGCCAAAACGAAGAAAGGGGGAAGAGCTGAGGCCGAACGGCCGGCCCAAGCGTGCAGGGCCAATTCGGGGCCGATACCGGCCGGGTCGCCCTGCGTGAGCGCGAGGGGGATCATCGGTTCTGCGTGGCGTCGGCCGTGGTGCCGTAGGTCTGCGTCACGCGGGTCGCGCCGAGCGTCCGCAGCTCGATACGCAGCAGGAAGGTCTGTACGCGGTCCTGCGTTCCTTCGGCCGCATTGCGGGCGCTGTTGGAATAGACGAGCTCCACGAGCGTGCAGTCGTCCTTGTATCCCGCGCCGAGACCGATGGATGCGAGACCGGGGCGCCCGGTCTTGGCCGTGCTGTCGCTGATGCCGCTGATTTCCTGCTGCGCGAGGTTGCGCGCGAAATCGAGCGTGGCGCCGCCGAAGACGTACCAGTTGGGGTCGAGCTTCACATTGGTGAAGGCCGAGACGCCCTCGCGGCGGTGGAAATATCCGAGCGAAGGCTGCGCGTCGTAACGACCGTAGATGAGGTTCGTCGAGAAGCGTTCGAAATTCGCGGTGGCCTGCAGCTCCAGTCGGCGCAGCGCGAAATCGGCCTCGTCGAACCGGCCGCGCGCGGCGAAGGAGTAGGTCTTGTTCGGCGCGAACTGAAGGCGGGTGACGTAATCCGCGCGCTTGGAATCGAGGCCGGAGTCCAATCCGGTCCGCGCGATCCCGCCATCCGTGTAGGAATTCGCCCCGGCCATCTGGAAGGACTGGCCGAACAGGGCGTTGAGATAGGCGCCGCCGTTCGCCGTGAAGGTATAGGACGCGCCGACATTGGCCCGCGTGCCGCCCTCGATCCGGTCATAACCCGAATATTTGTTCACGGAGAACAGGTTCGTGTCGTCGTAGACGAGGCTCTGCGCGTCTTCGTTCGGGATCTTGTCCGACCGCGTTTCGCCGGGCCGCACGATGATCTGCCCGATCGGCTCGATCACATGCGCTCCGCCCGCGGATGCCGCCACGAACGGGAACCGATACGTCATCCCCATCGTCGCCATGGACCGCAGGAACGGATCGCTCTCGGAGCTGATGAAGTTCGTCTGATACGCGTCCGTCGTGCCCTTGGTGTCGAGCGAGGCATAGGTCAGATCGCCGCGAACCGACGTGAACGGGGTCCAGCTCTGCCCGACGGGATCGATGAAGTTCCGGCGCCAGGCGAGTTCGGTCGTCGCGCGGCTATAGCTGCCGGCGATGCCGCGGATGTAGCAGGACGCCGGCACGAAGGCCCCCGTCATGCAGGTGTCGCGACTGTCCACCTGATAGCGGCCGGAAACGGTCGTGCCGTTTCTGGAGGTGATGAGGCTGCGGTAGTCCGCCTGATCGCGAGTCAGGCTCGTCACGTTCATCGTCAGGCGCGTCTCGCCTTCGAGCGCCCAAGGCGTCTCGAAACGGCGGTCGTAGTCCATCACCGGCAGTACGATGGGCTGTTCGTTCTGCGGATCGGCCGCCGTCAGCGTCTTGAAGTAGAAGCTCCGCAGGTCGAAGAAGCTGCGTTCACCCTTGCCCTGCAGATAGACCGTCGAGGTCGAGGCCTGAAGCGCGTTCGTATTGAACGCGCGCAGGCTTTCGCTGCGGACGCGGTAATTGCGGAAGAACCATTTGTCGGAGACGAGCGCGAGGTCCCAACCCCAGTTCCATTTATCGTTGATCAGGAATTTGCCGACGGTCTCCAGCGAGCCGCGGAAATCCTTGTCGCCCGCGCCGTAAGGACCCGCGAGAAACGCGCCCTTGTCCATCTGCGAAATGCCGGCCGCCCGCACCAGATAAGAGCCGTTGTCGAAGCGGTGGCGCCATTCCGCCTGCCCGAGAACGCCCTGCCGCGAAAGAAGTGTCGGCGTGATCGTGAGGTCGTAATTGGGCGCGAGGTTCCAGAAGAACGGCAGCGATGCGCCCGTGCCGAGCTGGTTGTTCGCGATGTAGCGCGGCGGCAGGAAGCCGGTCTTGCGCTTGACCGTCGCGTCGGGCGCCGAGAGGTACGGCATCCAGAAGATCGGAACGCCCGCCACGTCGAAGGTGGCGTTCTCGTAATAGATCATCCGCTCTTCGTTCTTGTGGATGATCCGCGTGGCCCGGACCTGCCAGAGCGGCGGCTTCGCCGGGTCGTCCTTGCAGGGTTCGCAGGCCGTGTAGGTGCCGAGCTCGAAGACGGTCGTATCGCCGTCCGTGCGTTCGGCCCGCGGCGCGGCGAGCCGCGTCTTCTGCGGCGTGGTCGTCCGCACGGAGTCGATGAAGCCGTCCTTGAAATCGTCGGTCAGTTCGAAGCGGTCGCCGTAGACGACCTGCCCCGCGGGCTCGCGCAGGCGCGTATTGCCTATGGCCGTCACGCGCTTGTTCGGCTTGTCGTAAATGACGCGGTCGGCCTCGAGGACTTTGCCCTCGTAATAGATCTGGACGTCGCCGACCGCGGCGACGGTGTCCTTGTCGCGGTCGTAGACGATCTCGCGGGCCTCGACGAGCATCCGCGCGTCCTTGCCCTGCGTCTTCTTGGCGAGGCGGTCCGTCATCGTCTGGGCGGCCGCACCCGTCGCGCCGGCCGCAAGGGCCGCCACGAGAAACAGGGACAAGAACCGAGCAGCGCTGGACGCCACCTTCGAAACTCCGATCAACCGTCTTCCTGATGGAGCAGTGCGAGTGCTCCCAGGAGGCCTCCGACGACTGCGGGCGACCATGCCGCGACGCCCGTGGAAAGGATCCCGGCCGCACCGAGATCCTCCGCCAACTTGGTCGCCACATAGAGCATGAACCCGGCCGCGACGCCACTCAAAACCATCCGCGATACACCGCCGAAGCGGAAGAAGCGGAGCGATACGGAAGCCGCGATCAGCACCATCGCGGCGAAAAGCACGGGTCTCGCGAGGAGCGCATTGAAGTGCTGGCGATAGCGCGTCGAGTCCAGGCCGGCCCGTTCGGTGCGCTCGATCCAGGCGGGCAGCGACCAGAAGGGGACGGTATCGGCCGCGGCGAAGGATTGGCGAAGCTGCTCGCGCGTCAGGTTGCTGGCGACGAGAAAGGTCTCATGCCGCTCCGGCTCCGTCCCCGGCGCGCTGATCCGGGCATCGCTGATCGTCCAGTATCCGGCATCGAGCCGCGCGCGGCTCCCTTCCACCCGCTGATGGAACGCGCCGGAAGGTGTGAAGGCGAAGACCGTCACGCCGCCGATCTCGCCCGCCGGGAAATCCGCAGTCGTGGCGCGGATGATCGCCTGTCCGTCGACGCTTTTCTGTCGGATCCAGATGTCGCCGCCCACCGTGTCGCGGTTCTGGTTGAAGAGCCTGTTCTCGACCGCCGCGGCTCGTTCCTTGAGCACCGCCGAGATCGGGTTGTAAGCCGCGACCATCACGGTACCGAGTACCGCCGCGACGATCAGGGCCGGCGAGAGGAACTGCCAGGCCGAGATCCCCGCGGCACGCGCGACGACGAGTTCCAGCTTCCGCGAAAGGCCGAGCAGCGACACCATCGCGCCGAAAAGCACCGCGAAGGGGAAGACCTGCTCGGCCACTGCCGGCGTCCGGAACAGGGCCAGTCTGGCGAGCAGCAGGTTCGTCGCACCGGGAACGTCGCTCGTCCGGCGGATGAGCTCGACGAAGTCGAGCATGTAGATCAGCGCGAAGACGGTCATGAACACCACCGCGATCGCTTTCGCGAAACGCAAGGCGATGTAGCGGCCGAGGGTGGTGAAGGCGAAGGTCAAGCGCGTCCTCCCGCGGCCCGGGCCCGCACACCGATCAGCGCGCGGAACAGATGCGCTCCCGGCGCGCCGGCCGCGGCCCAGAATGCCCCGAGCATCCCGCCGACGGGCACGAGATAGGCGAGGGGGACGAGGGCGGCGCTGCGCAGGATCAGGCTCGATGCGGCGAAACCGAGGATCCGGAGGGCGACGATGGCGACCACGGCCGCCGCCGTCGCGAGCCCGCGCCCCTGCCGGGTCGTCCGCACCCTGCCGATCGCGGCGAAGGCGATGGCGGCGAAGGCGATGGGGTAGAGCGGCGCCGAGATGCGGTCGTGGAGTTCGGCCCGGTAGCGCCCCGCAAAGGCCGGGTCGGGCGGCTCCGCCGTCAGCAGCTGCAGCGTCGTGCGTTCGCGCGGCTTCGTGTAATTGCCGCCGGCGATCTCGCCGCCGAACTGGCTGAGATCGAAGGCGTAGCGCTCGAAGGCGACGATCTGCGGGCCCGCACCGCCCTTCACTTCGCGTTGAACGCTGCCGTTCTCGAGCACGAGATAGGACATGCCGTCGGTCTCGACGGTCTGGCCGCGCTCCGCGACATAGACCATCGTCCGCTCGGGGTCGCGCCGGTCCTGAATGAAGATGCCGAGCAATGAAGGGCCGGCCTTCTCCCGGAAATGGAAGATGATCCCGCGGTCGAGCTGGGTGAACTGCCCCTCGCGCACGATGTTCGAAACCACGTCCGCACGGATCCGGCTGAGCAGATCGCGCAGCGATTGGAAGCTCGACGGCATCACGATCAGCGTGAGCCAGGCCACGAGCAGCGACACGACGACCGTCAGGACGGCGAACGGACGCGCGACCCGCAGCGGCCCCATGCCCGCGGCGTTCATGACCACGAGCTCGCTGTCCCCGCCCAGACGGTTCAGCGTGTAGAGGACGGCGATGAAGAGGGCGACGGGCGCGATCACCGTGATCAGTGCGGGGAGCGACAGGCCGGTCACGGTGAAGAAGATGATGAGCGTCTGGCCCTTCGCGGTGACGAGGTCGAAGTCGCGGACGGCCTGACTGATCCACACGACCGCCGCGAGCGTCAGCAGCGTCGCGGCGCAGGCGGCGAAGGCGATCCTGAAGATATAGCGCTCGATGAGCGTCATGCGCGTTCCTCGACGGATTTCCGCCGCGTTTTCCGTCCTTGGAAGCCCCGCTCGGCGCTGCGGCCGAGAAGCCGGTTTGCCGCAACGGACTCTGCCATTAAACCAATGGAAGTCGCGATTCCACCCTGCGCCTCCGGAGGCTATTCATGTCCGACCGTCTGAAGTTCAGCTTCGTCGCTCCGGCCCTTCCTTCGGGCGGCACTCTGGTGGTCTTCGCCGGCGACGATCTGGCCTTGGCTCCCGCCGTCGTCGATCTGCTCGGACCTGCCGCGGTCGAAGCGGTTTCCCGGGCCATGGCCGCCGAAAAATTCAAGGCGAAGGCGAAGTCCTCGCTGGTCGTTCCCGGCCCCGCCGGCCTGCAGGCCGACCGGCTCGTCGTCGTCGGGATCGGCAAGGCGTCCGACCGTCGCGAGACGGACCATGTCGCGCTCGGCGGAGCGGTCGCGGGTGCCGTCGGTCGCGCCCGGGCCGTTCTCGTTCTGCTCGACGGCCCGGAGGATTTCCGGTCCGACCCGGAGGCCGCGGCCGACATCGCGCTCGGCGCGCGGCTGCGTGCCTACGCCTTCGATCGCTACAAGACGAAGAAGGACGAGGACGAGCAGGACCTCACCACCGCCTTCGCGATCGCCTGCGCCGATCCTGCCGCGGCGAAGAAGGCGTGGAAGGCGCGGGACGCGGTCGCGTCCGGCGTCGTTCTGGCCCGCGACCTCGT
Organism: Hyphomicrobiales bacterium; assembly: GCA_027483895.1. Taxonomy (GTDB): domain Bacteria; phylum Pseudomonadota; class Alphaproteobacteria; order Rhizobiales; family Beijerinckiaceae; genus JAIXZO01. The sequence continues at coordinate 22,464 of JAIXTP010000001.1, read as the reverse complement.
CAACGAGCCGCCGAACGTCCTTTATCCGGCCGAATTCGCCCGTCGCGCGGCCGCGCTCTCCGATCTCGGCGTCGAAGTAGAGGTGTTCGACGAAAAGCAGCTCGGCAAGATCGGCATGCGCGCGCTTCTCGGGGTGGGCCAGGGGTCGGCGCATGAGAGCCAGGTCGTCGTCATGCGCTGGAGCGGCGCACGCAAGAAGGGCACGGCGCCGCTCTGCTTCATCGGCAAGGGCGTCTGCTTCGACACCGGCGGCGTTTCGCTGAAGCCCGGCGCCGGCATGGAAGACATGAAGGGCGACATGGCGGGTGCGGCCTGCGTCGTCGGCCTCATGCACGCGCTCGCGGCGCGCAAGGCGAAGGTCGATGCGGTCGGCATCATCGGGCTCGTCGAGAACATGCCCGACGGCAAGGCGATCCGCCCGGGCGACATCCTCACCTCGCTCTCCGGCCAGACGATCGAGATCATCAATACCGACGCCGAAGGCCGCCTCGTTCTCGCGGACGTTCTCTGGTACGCGAAGGAACGCTTCAAGCCCGCCGCGATGATCGACCTCGCGACGCTGACGGGCGCCATCGTCGTGGCGCTCGGGCAGGAGAATGCGGGGCTCTTCTCCAATGACGACGCGATCGCCGACCGCCTCGTCGCGGCCGGCCGGGCGACGGGCGAAAACGTGTGGCGGATGCCGCTCGGCTCCGCCTACGACAAGATGATCGACTCGAAATTCGCGGACATGAAGAACACCGGCGGCCGTCATGCCGGTTCGGTCACGGCCGCGCAGTTCCTGAAGCGCTTCGTGGGCGACGTGCCTTGGGCGCATCTCGACGTGGCGGGCACGGCGATGGGCTCGCCCGCCTCCGACGTCAATCGCAGCTGGGCCTCCGGCTGGGGCGTGCGCCTTCTCGATCGGTTCGTGGCCGAACATTACGAGTGACGGCAGGTTCCGTCGTTCAGCGTCCGGAGCGTTCAGGATCCATGGTCGAGACCTTTTTCTATCATCTGCAACGGCGCCCGCTGGAGCACGTTCTGCCGATGTTGCTCGAGAAGACGCTCGATCGCGGCTGGAAGGCCGTGGTGCAGACCGTCACCCCCGAGCGGACGGCCGCGCTCGACGCGCATCTGTGGACCTTCTCCGAAGAAAGTTTCCTTCCCCATGTCGCGGACGGCGAGCCCGCGACGGAAGACGATCCGATCGTGTTGACGGCGGGGGACGGCAATCCGAACGGAGCCGAAGTCCGCTTCCTCGTCGAAGGCGCGCCCTTGCCCCGCGACGTCGCGGGCTACAGCCGTCTGATCGTCATTTTCGACGGCAATGACGACGAGGCGCTCGCGAAGGCCCGCGAGCAATGGCGCGAGGCGCGCGCTGCGGGGCACGACGCGACCTATTGGCAGCAGAACGACGACGGACGCTGGGAGAAGAAGGCATGAAGGCGACCTTGCGAACCGCAACGCTGACCGCGACCGCGCTGCTGCTGGCGGGCTGCGCCGCCGAGGTGACGGCCTTTCGCAACGACAAGACCGTGACCGCGCGGGCGGCGACGACCGAAGCGGTGGTCGACGAAAGCGGGCGCTGCACGGCCGATCTCTCCATCGATCCGGCGCTGTTCCGCAGCCGGACCACGGACGATTCCCTCGTCGGCATGACGGAATGCGAACTGGTGGCGGCCAAGGGTGCGCCGCTCAGCGTGCAGTCCGGCTCGAGCCCGCGCGCCAAGCGCGAGACGACCATGCTCTACATGGAGCCTTCGGGTAAGGCGATCTACCTCTTCGCCGACAACCGGCTCGTGCGCGTCGTCCGCGCCGGCGCGCAGTGAGCGGTTTCACCGCGCTCGACGGCTATCTCGACCGGCGGGGGCGGGAGGAATTCCTGCTGCTTCTCATCGGGGCCTTCCTCGTCTGGCTCACCAACAGCATGCAGGCCCTGCTCGTCGTCGTCTTCAAGGCGGGCGGGATGCCGGTGCCGCAGATCGGCATTCTGCTGGCGGTCTTCGGCGTACCCGTGGTTGTGGTCACGCTTCTGACCGGCGCCGTCACGGCACGGCTCGGGGTGCTCGGCACCATGCGGATCGGCATGGCGCTCACCGGCGCGGCCTTTCTCTCGATGCATTGGACCGCGGCCTCGTTCTGGCCCGCCCTGGTGTCGCGGCTTCTATGGGGCGTCGGCTGGGGCCTCGTCTTCTCGCCGATCTTCACTTATGCGCAGAGCCGTCTCGGCTCCACGGGCTTCGTCTATCGGTTCGGCATCTTCTCGACGCTTGCGGCGCTGCCCCAGGCCGTCGGGCCGCCCTCGGCGGAATGGCTGCTCGCGCAAGGCGGCCGGGACCTGTTCTTCATCCTCGGCGCCGTTCCGGTTCTCCTCGCGCTCGCATTGACGGTGCGCATGCGGCCCTTGTCGAAGCCCGCGGCGGCCAAGGGGCTCGCGCTCGGTCCCGCCTTCGTCGGCGAAAGGCCGCTCGCGGTGGCCTCCATCTTCGTTTCGGGCTCGATGTTCGGCTATCTCACCTCGTGGATGGCGGCGACACTGCAGGCCAAGGCGGTGCCGATCGGCTGGTTCTTCATCACCTCCACCGCCGCCATGGTCGGTTCGCGCGTCATCGCGTTGCGCGGCGTCGAAGGGCGCGATCCGCGCAAGGTGGTGGCCTTCGGATTGATGATGATGGCGGCCGGGCACGGCATGGTGGCCGTGTCGGGCTCCGTGCCGCCGGTGGCTGCGGGCGGTCTCGCCTTCGGCCTCGGCTACAGCGTCGTCTATCCCGTGCTCTCGGCATGGGTCAGCCGTGGCCTTGCCCCGTCGGAGCGGGCGGGGCCTCAGGCGGTGTTCAACACCGCGTTTCTGATCGGGCTTCTCTGGATGCCGCTGCCGGTCACGGGGATCGTCTCCGTTTTCGGCTATGACGCGGCGCTTCTGTCCTTGGCCGGGCTCGGGGCCGCGATGGCGGGCCTTTTGGCCTGGCTCGGCTTCACGCGCGGCTGATCAGCCGCCGACGGCGCCTTCATATTCGCCGGACAGCGTCAGCCACTCCTCCTCGGCCGCGGTCAGGGCGCGTTCGAGTTCCGCGCGCTGGCCCGAAAGGCGCGAGGCCTTTTCGGGGTCCTTGAGGAAGACGTCGGGCGCGCCCAGCGCCTCGTCGACGCGCTGCATGAGGTCCTGCAGCTTCGCCATCTTCTGCTCGACGGCGTCGATCCGGCGCTTGAGCGGCGCGAGACCGGTCCGGCGGTCGGCGGCCTCCCGGCGCTGGTCGGCCTGCGTCGCGCGGCCGTCGTCACTCTTCTTTTCGGAAGCCCCGTCAGGGCCTTCGAGGACGATCTTGCGATAGTCGTCGAGGTCGCCGTCGAACGGCTTCACGCTTCCTTTCGCCACCAGCCACAGCCGGTCCGCGCAGGCTTCGAGCAGGAAGCGGTCATGCGAGATCAGGATGACGGCACCCTGATAGTCGTTGATCGCCTCCATCAGCGCGGCGCGCGAATCGATGTCGAGATGGTTGGTCGGTTCGTCGAGGATCAGGAGATGCGGGCCGTCGAAGGTGGCGAGGCCCATCAGCAGGCGGGCCTTCTCGCCGCCCGAAAGGCTCGACACCGGCGTATCCGCCTTCGACCCGGGAAATCCCATCCGCGCGCAGCGGGCCCGGATCTTCGCTTCCGTGCCGTCCGGCATCCGGTCCGCGACATGGGCGAAGGCGGTGGCCTTGGGGTTGAGTTCGTCGAGCTGATGCTGCGCGAAATAGCCCACCGTCAGCTTGCTCGAACGCCGGACGCTTCCGCCCATGGCGGCGAGGCGGCCGCCGACGAGCTTCGCGAAGGTCGATTTGCCGTTGCCGTTCGAGCCCAGCAGGCCGATGCGGTCGTCGTCGGCGATCACCAGATCGAGGCGCGTCAGGATCGGCTTTTCGTCATAGCCGACGCTCGCGCCCTCCATCGCGATGATGGGCGGGGAGAGCGGACGCTCGGGGGAGGGGAAGTCGAAGGGCACCACGTCGGTGTCGACGATGGCCGCGACGGGTTCGAGTTTTTCGAGGCGCTTCAAGCGCGACTGCGCCTGTCGCGCCTTCGAGGCCTTGGCCTTGAACCGGTCGACGAAGGCCTGCAGATGGCGCCGCTCGTCTTCCTGCTTCTTGCGGAGCTTCAGCTGCAGCGCCTGCTTTTCGCGGCGCTGGCGTTCGAACTGGTCGTAGCCGCCGCGATAGAGCGTCAGCTTGCCCTGATCGAGATGCAGGATGTGGTCGACGGATTGGTTGAGCAGGTCGCGATCGTGGCTGATGACCAGCACCATGTGCGGGTATCGCGCCAGATACTCCATCAGCCAGAGCGTGCCTTCGAGGTCGAGATAGTTGGTCGGCTCGTCGAGCAGCAGCAGATCGGGTTCGGCGAAGAGCACCGCCGCCAGCGCCACGCGCATCCGCCAGCCGCCGGAAAAGGAGGAGCAGGGCCGCGCCTGCGCCTCGGCGTCGAAGCCGAGGCCGTGCAGGATGCCGGCCGCGCGGGCGGGCGCAGCATGCGCGCCGATATCGACGAGCCGCGTCTGGATCTCGGCGATCCGATGAGGGTCGGTCGCCGTCTCGGCTTCCGCGAGCAGCGCCGCGCGTTCCGTGTCGGCGGCGAGTACGACCTCGATCAGGGTGTCGGGGCCGCCCGGCGCTTCCTGCGCGACCGATCCGATCCGCAGGCCGCGGCCCACGGTGACGCTGCCGCCCTCGGGCGAGAGTTCGTTGCGGATGATGCGGAAGAGGGTGGTCTTGCCCGTGCCGTTGCGCGCCACGAATCCCACCCGCGCGGAGCCGGGCAGCGCGACGGTCGCCTGATCGAACAACAGGCGCGGACCCAGCCGGTAAGTGAGATCGTTGACGTGCAGCATCGGCCGGGCTTGTCGCGCACAAGGCCCGGGTGCGCAAGCGCTTCCGCGTGCCGTTCGTCGGGCTTGATCCGTGCCGGCGCAGAGCGTAGACGGGGAAGGCTCGGTTCCGGAACCGGGGCATAGCGCAGTCTGGTAGCGCATCTGCTTTGGGAGCAGAGGGTCGCAGGTTCGAATCCTGCTGCCCCGACCAGCCGGGACCGGGAGCGAGAGAACGCATCCGAACGGAACTGAGACATGACGCTCGCCAGGATCCACCGCCCCGCCAAGACCGCCATGCAGTCCGGCACGGCCAAGACCCATCGCTGGCTGCTCGAATTCGTTTCGGACGACCCGCGCGAGATCGATCCGCTGATGGGCTGGACGAGCGGTCGCGACACGCGTCGGCAGATCAAGCTGTGGTTCGACACCAAGGACGAGGCGATCGCCTATGCCGTGAAGAACGGCATCGCCTATCAGGTCGAAGAGCCCAAGGATCCGAAGCGGCGCACCATGTCCTACTCGGACAATTTCAAGTTCAACCGCATCGGTCAGTGGACCCACTGAGGCCGGCCCGAAGCGGCTTCCGGTTCTCCGGCCTTCGGGCCCCGTAGCTCAGATGGATAGAGCACCGGCCTTCTAAGCCGATGGTCGCAGGTTCGAATCCTGCCGGGGTCGCCAAATTCGACCGGTCCTAGCGGACCGGTCGCCCAGTTTCCGTGCGTTCAATGCGTCGCGTCGGCCAAGGCGCGCATCCAGATCGCCACCGCGACGGCGCCGCCGTCGGGCGTGCCGATCGCGCGCTTGCCGAGATAGCTGGCCCGGCCGAGGCGAGGCTCCATAGCGGCGGTGGCCGCGGCTCCTGCCTCCGCCGCGTCCGCCGCGGCACGCAGAGCGGCCGCCGCGGGGCGGCCTGCCGCGATTGCCTTCGTCCATGCATCCGAGGCCGGGACGAGGGCGTCCAGCATCGTGCGGTCGCCCGGCTTCGCCCCGCCGATCTCGCCGACGCTCGCCACCGCCGCGGCGAAGGCCTCGGACCAATCGGCGGTCGAAGGCGCCGGCGTGTCGGCCAGCGTCCGCCCCGCGCGCATCAGCGCCGTCGCGTAGAAGGGGCCGGAACTGCCCGCGATCGCGCGGCCCAGCGCGTCGGCCATGCCGGTGAGCGCCGTTTCGGGCGTCGCCCAGGCGGACGCCGGGAGGGCACGGATCGCGGCGGCGCCGCGGGCCATGCTGGCGCCGAGATCGCCGTCGCCCGCCTTCGAATCGAGATCGGTGAGATGCGCTTCCGCCTTTTCCAGCGCGGACGCGACCGCTTCGGCCGCGGCCTTCAGCGCGGGCGCGAGCGGTCCCGGCGCTTGCGCCGGGTGCGCGGCGGCGGGTTGCGGCACGCGGACGACGGCGCGGTTCGGCCTGATCCGGCCGGGTCCGGGCCATGCGGGCGCGGAGGTCGGCGCGTCGATCAGCGCGGCGCGTTCCGCGTCGAGCCGCATCACGGAAATCGAGCAGCCCGGCATTTCGAGCGCAGTCATCAGATTGCCCGCCCAGGCGCGCTCGACGATGAGGCCCTCTTCGCGCAGGCGCGCCAGAGCGCGGCGCGCAACCACCGCCAGTTCCATCGGCGGCGTGCCGCCGAGGCCGTTGACGAGAAGGGCCACGCGCTCGCCCTTAGGCAGCCTGCGGTCGGCCAGCACGGTGTCGAGAATGCGATCCGCCACGGCGTCCGCGGGCAACATGGGGCCGCGTTCGACGCCCTTCTCCCCGTGAATGCCGAGACCCAGTTCCATCTCGTCCGGACCGAGTTCGAAGCCCGGCTTTCCCGCGGCCGGAACCGTGCAGGAGCCGAGGCCGACGCCCATCGTGGAGACGTCTTCGGCCGCCGCGCGCGCGAGGCGTGCGACCTCGCCGAGCGGCTTGCCCGCTTCGGCCGCGGCACCCGCGACCTTGTGGACCAGCACGGTGCCCGCGATCCCGCGGCGACGAGCGGGCTCCACGAGATCGCGCAGCGCCGCGTCGTCGGCGACCACGACGACCTCGGTCGGGATGCCTTCGGCGGTGGCGAGTTCCGCGGCGAGGCCGAAATTGAGGCGGTCGCCCGTGTAGTTCTTCACGATCAGCACCGCGCCTGCGGGGCCCGCCGCGGCCCGGATCGCGGCGAGGACGGCGTCGACGCTCGGCGAGGTGAATACGTCGCCCGCGATCGCCGCCGTGAGGCAGCCTTCGCCCACGAAGCCGCCATGGGCGGGCTCATGCCCGCTGCCGCCGCCGGAGAGGACCGCGACCTTGCGGGCCGGCGGAGGCGGCAGATCCGCGCGGACGATCACGTTCTCGGTATCGAGAAGCGCCTGTCCCGGCGCGAGATCGACGAACCCTTCCAGCATCTCCCGCACGGTTCCGCGCGGATCGTTGATCAGTTTCTTCACGGCGTCCTCCCCGACGACTTCACCGGCATAGTGAAGCCGACGCCGGCGGGAGGGAAGACTGCGGGTTGCATGCATGCCGGACGGAATTGCGGGGACGGGCCGTCGCCTTTCCCGTTTCCGACGCAAAACGTTCAATGTCGAAACATTGCCCGTTATGATTGCTTCATCATTCGGCTCTATGACGCGCTCCATCGTCGGGGATCGCTCGAAGCGCCCCGAAACGCTCGGGGGAGGGACGCGATGCGACAGGAATTGGAACTGCTGGTCGAAGCCGCCGCGCTGCTTCTCGACGGGCGCGCCGATGTCGAACGTCTTCTGCCCGAGCAGCTCGACCTTCTGGAACATCGTCTGGTTTCGCTGCTCGCGGAGATCGACGAGGCGCGCCGCCCGGCGCCGCCTTTCGCGGCGGCGGCCGTGCTCAACTGAGCGTCACGGCACGGCCGAGACGAGGAGAAACACCGCGAAGATCGCAAGGTGGATCGCGCCCTGCAGAACCGTGGTCCGTCCCGTCCCGAGCGTGAGGGTCGAGACGAACATCGTGAGCGTGAGCAACGCCGTATTGGCGGGCGAAATGCCGAGCGCGAGCGGCGTGCCCGTGACCATCGAGACGATCGCGACGGCCGGAATCGTCAGCCCGATGCTCGCGATGGCCGAGCCCAGCGCCAGATTGAGACTGTTCTGGAGCCGGTTGCGGATGGCCGACTGCACCGCCGCCATGCTTTCGGGCGCCAGCACGACCGCCGCGATCACGACGCCGACGAGCGCCTGAGGCAGCCCCAACGCGTCCACCCCTTCCGAGAGCGGCTTCGAAAGAGCCTTCGCCAGCAACACCACGACGACGAGGCACAGGAGCAGGAGCCCCAGAGAGATCCGAGCGACCGCCTTGCCGGGCCTTTCATGGTCGCCGTCGCCGGCTTCGGCGTCGTGCAGGAAATAGTCGCGGTGGCGGATCGTCTGCACGAAGACGAAGACCCCGTAGAGAACGAGCGAGACGAGGCCGACGACGGCGAGCTGCGCGGTCGAATAGGCGGGCCCCGATGCGCTGGTCGTGTAATTCGGCAGGATGAGCGTCACGACGGCCAGCGTGCCGAGCACGGCAAGGGCGGAGACGCTGCCCTGAAGGGTGAAGCTCTGTTCGAAATGCCGTCGCGCGCCCGCGACGAGGCACAGGCCGACGACCCCGTTGAGCACGATCATGACCGCGGAGAACACGGTGTCCCGCGCGACGGCCGGACCGTCGTTCGGATCCGACAGCATGATCGAGACGATCAGGGCGACCTCGATGACCGTGACGGCGACGGCGAGCAGGATCGAGCCGAAGGGTTCGCCGAGCCGCAGCGCCAAGATCTCCGCATGATGAACCGCAGCGAAGATCGAGAACCCGAGCAGAAGCGCCGCGGCCGCCAGATAGGCCGCGCTCTCCGCCGCCGGGTGTCCCGCGAAGCCGACGGCCAGCAGTGCGACCGCGGGGATGGGCGCGATCCAGCTCCAGGCGGGTATCGAGGCGTGGCGTGCCGACATCGGTGCTCCGGGATCCGAAAGATGCTTCGGAGTTTATAGGGGATCGCCGCGTGATTCCGACCCGTTTGCGCGGCCGTCGTCACGCTGCGAGATTGCGCCCGGGAGGACCTGCCGATTACTCCGCTTCAGCCGCTCTTGCCCGCGCTCGTCGCCGATATCGGCGGCACTTATGCCCGTTTCGCCGTGGTCACGGAGGAGCGGGCCGAGCCCGTGCTTCTGCGACGGGTCGAAACGGCCGGGTTTGCGACGCCCGAAGCGGCGATCGCCGACGTTCTCGCCGCGGCGGCACCCGTCCGTCCGCGTGCGGCGGTGCTCGGCTGTGCCGGACCGCTTTCGGCGTCCGGGATCCGGCTGACCAACGGGCCTTGGGAGATCGACCCGGCCCGGATCGGAGCAGCTCCGGGGTTCGAGCGGGTGACGGTGCTGAACGATTTTCCGCCGCTCGCCGCCGCGGCCTCCGTTTTCGATCCCGCTGACGCCGCGGCACTCCGTCCTTTGGGCCCTCTCGCGACCGGCCGCGACGGACCGCGCCTCGTCTGCGGGCCGGGCACCGGCTTCGGGGCGGCGGTCCTGCGGGAGGTTCGCGGGACGTTCGTGCTCGAAGAGACCGAAGCCGGTCACGTCGATTTCGGCCCCGTCCATGAGGACGAATTCGCGCTCTGGCCCCATCTCGAACGCGTTTGCGGCCGCGTGACGGTGGAGGCGCTCGTCTCCGGGGCCGGATTGGGGCGGCTCGACGCCGGCTTGCGCGCGATGCGGCGAATGCCCGTCGCGGACATCGATCCGGCACGCGTGCTGCGCACCGCCGATGCGGGCGATGCGGTCGCGCGGGAGGCGATCGGCCTCTTCACGCGGCTTCTCGGGCGGGCGGCGGGCGATCTCGCGCTGGTCTTCAAGGCGACGGGCGGCGTTCTGCTCGTCGGGGGCATGATCGGCCGGATGCTGGATCGCTTCGACGAGGGCGTCTTCCGCGCGGCCTTCGAGCGCAAGGAGCCGTTCGGCGAGTTCATGCGCACCATCCCGACGCATGCGGTGATCGCGTCCGAACCGGCGCTGACCGGCGCCGCGCTGATCGCGCGCCGGCCGGACGCCTTCGCCTTCGACGGTCTCGTATGGGAGCGCGGCGCTTAGGCCGCAGCCGGCGCGGTGCCCTGCGTCGCAAGCCAGGCTTCGAGGTCGGCCATCGCGCGCGCGCTCATCGCCTTCTTCTTCGCCACGGCCTTTTCCGGCCCGCGCAAGCGGCGTCCGCCCTCGGCCTTGGGGCTGAAATCGAGCGGCGGGAAGAGGCCGAAATTGACGTTCATCGGCTGGAACGAACGCGGGCCCGCATCGATGGTCTCGATATGGCCGCCCGTGATGTGGTTCACGAGCGCGCCGATCGCCGTGGTGGCGGGGGGCGGCGCAAGCTCGCGGCCGAGACGCTCGACGGCGCAGAAACGGCCGACGAGGAGGCCGACCGCGGCGCTTTCGACATAACCCTCGCAGCCCGTGATCTGACCCGCGAAGCGCAGCCGCGGCGAAGCCTTGAGCCGGAGCGTACCGTCGAGAAGGCGCGGAGAGTTCAGATAGGTGTTGCGGTGCAACCCGCCGAGCCGGGCGAATTCGGCGTTTTCCAGCCCCGGGATGGTCCGGAAGATGCGCACCTGCTCGCCGTATTTCAGCTTCGTCTGGAAACCGACCATGTTGTAGAGCGTGCCGAGAGCGTTGTCCTGCCGGAGCTGGACGACGGCATAGGGCTTCTCGGTCGGGCGATGGGCATCCGTCAGCCCCATCGGCTTCATCGGGCCGTGGCGCAGCGTCTCGGGTCCGCGTTCCGCCATCACCTCGATCGGCAGGCAGCCGTCGAAATAGGGCGTGCCTTCCCACTCCTTGAAGCTCGTCTTGTCGCCCGCGACGAGGGCGGCGACGAAGTTTTCGTACTGCTCGCGGTTCATCGGGCAGTTGATGTAGTCGGCCCCGGTCCCGCCGGGACCCTGCTTGTCGTAGCGCGACTGGAACCACGCCGTGTTCATGTCGATCGACTCGCGATGAACGATCGGCGCGATCGCGTCGAAGAAGGCGAGCGAGCTTTCGCCCGTGAGCGCGAGAACCGCTTCCGCCAGCGCGGGCGCGGTGAGCGGGCCCGTGGCGATGATCACGGAATCCCATTCCTCCGGAGGCAGGCCTTCGATTTCCTCGCGGCGGAGCGTGACGAGCGGATGCGCCTCGAGCGCCGCAGTGACGGCGGCGGAGAAGGCGTCGCGGTCGACGGCCAGCGCGCCGCCCGCCGGCACCTTGTGCCGGTCGCCGCAGGCCATGATCAGCGAATTCATCCGCCTCATCTCGGCGTGAAGCAGGCCGACGGCATTGGTCTCGGCATCGTCGGAGCGGAAGGAGTTGGAGCAGACGAGTTCCGCGAGCCCCTCCGTTCGGTGCGCGTCCGTCCCGCGGACGGGGCGCATTTCGTGGAGCACCACGGGGACGCCGGCATTCGCGATCTGCCAGGCGGCCTCGGAACCGGCGAGACCGCCGCCGACGACATGGACGGGACGAGGAAGAAGAGGGGCGTTCATGGGGCTCTGCATAAGGCCGGGGCCCTTGCGGAGCAACGCCCGAAAACACGAACGCCCGCCGGGGGGGCGGGCGTTCGAGAGCGGGGATGCGACGGCTTCAGTGAGCGGTCGCGGCCTTCGCGACGCGGTAGATCTCGGTGCGGTTGATGCCGAGATCGTTCAGGTCGCGATCGGTAAGCTGCGAAAGTTCGCGCACGGTCAGGCGATACTGGACCCAACGGCGGAGACGCTCGGCGACGAAGTGATACAGGAACAGCATGGTCTTCTCTCCTACGCCCGACGGGCGTTCGGCTCGGGGGGGCTTCCAACGACCGTCTTCACGGCCGTTTTGTTGCGGTGCATATACGGTTGCGCTGCAGTGCAAACCAGCCCCTAACGGCTCAGTTCGGCCATGCAACAGGCGCATGGCAAAGTTATATAAGACCAAATGACATGCGCTGAGCGTTAATCTCTTTTAACGATCCCGGCGAATCGTCAACGCATGGCGCGGGTCCGTTCTCTGAGCCCGAAAGGCCTTTGCGGCGCCTTGAATTCGTTCGATTCCGGCGCGCAACCCCCGCGGGCTTCGCGGGTTCTTTCTCCATGAGCGACGAACCCTTTCTGAAGCGTTGGGCGAACCTCAAGGCCCGTCATTCCGCGCATGGCGAAAGGGAGCGGCCGCCCGAGAGCGTACCGTCCTGCGACGGCGCGTCGCATCGCGGCGCTGAAGCCGAGCGCGAGCCCCTTCCGTCGCTCGACGCGCTGGGACGCGATTCCGATTATCGGGTCTTCCTCGAGCGCGGCGTCGACCGAGTGTTGCGGAACGCCGCGCTCCGGCGTGCATGGGAGACCGACGAAGCCGTGTCCGGCTTTCGCGGGATGGCCGAATATGATTGGGACTTCAACGCGCCGGGCTATGGAGCCCTGAAGCCCCAAGATCTTCTGGACGCGGTCCACGAAGCGGCGGCACCGCCGTCCGATCCGGTCGCCGCGTCGGTTGCGGAAGCGCGGGACGACCAGTCGCCTGCCGAGACCGCGCCCGAGCCCGCCGCGGCTCTTCCCGATGCGGATCCGCCCGCCGAACCGTCCGACCGCGCGGATGCCGGTGCTTCGGACCCGCCCGCGGCCGTCGGTCGGCGGCATGGCGGTGCGCTGCCCGGCTGACCGGGCACGACGGCCATCATTGCGCGGGGGCGGTGCTGCGCGGAGCGGTCCCGTCCTTGGTCGCGTCGGTGCCCGTTCCGGGGCCGCGCGAGCCCTGCGGCACCGTCGTTCCGGTCGTGCCCTTATGGCTGTCGTCGATCCCCTTTTGCAGGGCGGGATCGCTTTCGCCCATATGGAGGCTCGGCGGGTTCCGGCCCAAGGGCGTGCTCTCGGGCGGAAGGCTTTCGCGTACGGCCGGGTCCTTGGCGATGTCCTCGCCCTGCGTGGTGCCGGGCGCGACCTGAGCGGGCGTATCGGCGGGACGCGTCGAAGCGGGCGGGGCCGGCGGCGTCGGGGCTTGCGGCGTCTGGGCGGCGGCCGGGAGGCAGAGGCAGAGCGCCGAGAAGAGCGCCGTCGCGGTCGGGCGGAAGATCGGGAGCATGGGTTCGTCCTTTCGGTCGTCGTCTCAACGTCCGGGCCGGCCGGAAGGTCGCAGCCGCGCCTCCGGAACCGCCTTCCTCTCCGCGGATTGTCTTCGTACCGCGGCAAAGGAGGCTTCCATGTCCGAGCGGACGAAGGACGGACCTGCGAAGGGCGGTCGCCGCGCCTTTCTCAAAGTGCTCGGGCTCGGCGCATTCGCCGCTGCCGGCGGGACGGGCGTTCCCGACGCCGAGGCCATGCGTGCGCGGCCCGACCAACGCGCGCCGCGTTACCGCGAAACCGATCACGTCCGGAAATTCTACGAGACGAACCGCCGCTGAGGCGGGGAGGGCATATCCATGCTGATCAAGAGGCGCTCGGCTCCGCACGGCTCGTCCCGTTTCGCCGGCTACCGTTCCGACCACGCGGCGGCGGGGCTCGACCGTCGCTCCTTCCTCAAAAGAGCCGGCGTCGTCGCTGCCGGGGCGGGCGTCGTCGCGGCAGGCATGCGGCCGTTGGTGAAACCGGCGACGGCGGCTTCCGAAGCGTTCGGAAGCGGTCTCGAGATCCGCAAGAGCATCTGCACGCATTGCTCGGTCGGCTGCACGGTGACCGCGGAGGTTCAAGGCGGGGTCTGGGTGGGGCAGGAGCCCTCCTATGACAGCCCGATCAATCTCGGCACGCATTGCGCGAAGGGGGCTTCGGTCCGCGAGATCACGCATGGCGAGCGGCGGACGAAATATCCGCTGAAGCTCGTGAACGGCGAGTGGCAGCGCATATCCTGGGAGCGCGCCATCGACGAGATCGGCGAAAAGCTCCTCCGCATCCGGCAGGAGTCCGGACCCGACGCGGTGTTCTGGCTCGGCTCGGCGAAGTTCTCGAACGAGAACGCCTATCTGTTCAGGAAGATGGCGGCGTTCTGGGGCACCAATTCCGTCGACCATCAGGCGCGCATCTGCCACTCGACCACGGTCGCGGGCGTCGCGAACACGGTCGGCTACGGCGCGATGACGAATTCCTTCAACGATATCGGGAATTCGAAATGCATCATGATCATGGGCGGCAACCCGGCCGAAGCCCATCCGATCTCGATGCAGCACATCCTGCGCGGCAAGGAGATCAACCGCGCGCATATGATCGTGGTCGATCCGCGCTTCACCCGTACCGCGGCCCATGCCACCGAATATGTCCGCCTGCGCCCCGGCACCGACATTCCCGTGATCTGGGGCGTGCTGTGGCACATCTTCAAGAACGGCTGGGAAGACAAGGACTACATCGCCAAGCGCGTCTTCGGCATGGACGACGTCCGCAAGGAGGTCGAGAAATGGACGCCGGACGAGGTCGAACGCGTCTCGGGCGTGCCCGGAGAGCAGCTGCGCCGCGTCGCCGAGCTGATGGCCAAGAACCGGCCTTCGACGCTCATCTGGTGCATGGGCGCGACGCAGAAGACCGTCGGGACCGCGAATGTCCGCGCCTATACGACGATGCAGCTCGCGCTCGGCAATGTCGGCGTTCCCGGGGGCGGCGCGAACATCTTCCGCGGCCATTCCAACGTGCAGGGCGCCACCGATCTCGGCTTGGACGTCACGACGCTGCCCGCCTATTACGGGCTGACCGAAGCCGCGTGGCGGCATTTCGCCCGGGCGTGGGACGTCGATTACGACTGGCTCGTCGGCCGCTTCGGCAGCGTCAAGCTGATGCAGGAAAAGGGCATCCCGACCACGCGCTGGTTCGATGCCGTGAACCTGCCCAAGGAGCAGGTCGACCAGCCATCGAAGCTCCGCGCCATGATGGTGTTCGGCCACGGCGGCAACACCGTCACGCGCATGCCGGACGCGGTGGAGGGCATCAACAAGCTCGATCTGCTGGTGGTCGCCGATCCGCATCCAACGACCTATGCGGTGATGGGCGACAGGAAGAACGACACCTATCTGCTGCCCGCGGCCACGCAGTTCGAGATCAGCGGCACCCGGACTTCATCGAACCGTTCGCTTCAATGGGCGGACGAGGTGATCCCGCCGATCTTCGAATCCAAGCCCGACCACGAGATCGTCTACCGGCTGGCCAAGCGCCTCGGCTATGCCGACGAAATGTTCAAGCATATCGGGGTCGAGAACGAGGTCCCGAGCGTGGAGGACATGCTCCGCGAGATCAATCGCAGCACTTGGGCCGTCGGTTATACGGGGCAATCGCCCGAGCGGCTGAAGCTGCATATGCAGCATCAGGATCTGTTCGATCCCGCAACGCTGCGGGGACGGTCCGGACCCGTCGAGGGCGAGATTTACGGCCTGCCTTGGCCGTGCTGGGGAACGCCGGAGCAGAAGCATCCGGGCACCGCGATCCTCTACAATCTGAACATTCCCGTGAAGGAGGGCGGCTGCGGCTTCCGGGCGCGGTTCGGCGTGGAGCGGAACGGGCAGACTCTTCTGGCCGAGTCCGCCTTCAATCCCGAGGCCGAGATCCAGGACGGCTATCCGGAATTCACGATGGCGGTTCTGAAGAAGCTCGGCTGGGACGGCGATCTCACGCCGGACGAGCGGGCCGTGATCGACCGCATCGGCGGCAACGACGTCGACAAGGTGAGCTGGCAGACCGACCTTTCCGGCGGCATCCAGCGCGTCGCGATCCTGCACGGCTGCAGCCCGGCCGGGAACGCCAAGGCGCGGGTCATGGCGTGGAACCTGCCCGACCCCGTGCCGACGCATCGCGAGCCGATCTATTCGCCGCGCCCCGATCTCGTCGCGAAATATCCCACGCTGCCCGACAACCGCGATTTCCGGCTGCCCAACAACGGCTTCACGATCCAGAAAAGGGCGGCGGAAAGCGATCTCGGCAAGCGCTTCCCCTTGGTCCTGACCTCCGGTCGGCTCGTCGAATACGAAGGCGGGGGCGAGGAAACGCGGTCCAACAAATGGCTGGCCGAACTCGTTCAGGAAGCCTTCGTCGAGATCAACCCCAAGGATGCGGCGGCACTCGGCGTCAGAAACGGTCAGATGGTCTGGATGTACGGGCCCGAAGGAAAGTCCTCGGCGCATGTCCGGGCGCTCGTGACCGAACGGGTGGGCGAGGGCGTCGTCTTCATGCCGTTCCATTTCGGAGGCATCTGGCAGGGGCATGACCTGCGGTCGAAATATCCGAAGGGCATGGATCCGATCGTGCTCGGCGAAAGCGTCAACCAGCTCACCACCTACGGCTACGACCCGGTGACGGCGATGCAGGAGACGAAGGTCACGCTCGTGCGCGTCGAAGCGGCGACCGGTTGAGGGGAGGACGGGAACCATGGCCCGCGTGAAATTCCTCTGCGACGCCGAACGCTGCATCGAGTGCAACGCCTGCGTCACGATCTGCAAGAACGAGCATGAGGTGCCTTGGGGCATCAACCGCCGCCGCGTCGTCACCCTGCGCGACGGGCTGCCCGGCGAACGCTCCGTCTCGATGGCCTGCATGCACTGCACCGACGCACCCTGCGCGAGCGTGTGCCCGGTGGATTGCTTCCTGCAGACGTCGGACGGCGTGGTGCTCCATTCCAAGGAGCTGTGCATCGGCTGCGGCTATTGCTTCTACGCCTGCCCGTTCGGCGCCCCCCAATATCCCAAGGCCACCAACTTCTCGTCGCGCGGGAAGATGGACAAATGCACCTATTGCGCGGGCGGTCCGGACAACGTGAACACGCCCGAAAGCTACGTGATGTACGGCCGGAACAGGCTGGCCGAGGGAAAACTGCCGCTCTGCGCCGAGGTCTGTTCCACCAAGGCGTTGCTGGCGGGCGACGGCGAGATCATCGCGACGATCTACCGGGAACGGGTCCTGCGGCGCGGCTACGGCTCCGAGGCTTGGGGCTGGTCGACCGCCTACCGCGACAGCCCGACGGCAGTCGGGGGCAAGAACTCGGTCTTCCCCGAAGACCGGCGCACCGAGTCGGGGAGGCAGGCATGACGAGGACCATCCTTCTCGCGCTGCTGTTGCTGCTCGGTCTTGCGGCCGCGCCATTCGACGTCGCGCCTCCGGCCTTCGCGCAGAGTTCGAACGAGGCGACGGATCGCGGCGTCCACCCGAATCCGAGCCGCAATCCCTCCGCCACCGACGAGGAATTGATGCGCGTCCTCGGGCAGGAGCGCCTTCCGCCGGACCGGGTGCAGGGCAACGTCTATCTGCCCGACCGCAAGCTCGGCGTGCTGATCCAGCCGCAGGGGAGGACCTGGCGGGACTTCCGCGTCACCGGAACGCGATGGATCCACGGCATCCTGCTCGGCCTCGCGGTGCTCGCGGTGATCCTGCTGGCCGTCCTGCGGGGGCGCGACCGGTATCGCACCGACCCCGAAGGCCGGCGCATCCTGCGGTTCCGCGCGGTGGACCGCTTCGTCCACTGGATGACGGCCGTGAGCTTCATCCTGCTCGCGCTCACGGGGCTCAATTTCGTATTCGGCCGGACGCTCCTTCAGCCGTGGATGGGCGACGGCGCCTTCTCGGCGATGAGCCTGTGGGGATTGTCCGTCCACAACGCGGTCGGCTTCGCCTTCCTGCTCGGCATTCTGGCGATGGCCGTGATGTGGGTGCAGGACAATCTCTTCCATCGCGTCGACTGGGTCTGGTTCCGCAGCGGCGCGCTTTTCCGGAAGGTCCATGCGCCGGCGGAGAAGTTCAACGCGGGCCAGAAGCTCATCTATTGGGGCGCCGTTCTCGGCGGCCTCGCGCTGGGCGTCACGGGCGTGCTGATGATGTTGCCGATCTCGACGGTGGGCGTGAACGGCATGCAGTGGCTCCAAGGCGTCCACACGGTGCTGGCGGGGCTGATGATCGCCCTGATCATCGGACACATCTATCTCGGGACATGGGGCGTCGAGGGCAGCTTCGAGGCGATGTCGCGGGGCGACGTGGACCTGCACTGGGCCCGGACGCATCACCCGCTCTGGGTCGAGGACGCCTATGGTCGCCGCCGGCCCGACGGCCGGTTCGAACCCGCCGAGTGAAGGAGAAAGAGAGTGCGCGCCTTTCTTCTCGCCTGCGTAGGAGTGCTCGCGGTCGCCTTCGGCGCCTATGCGCTTTTGGAGGGCGTGCTCGCCCGCAATGCCGGCACCGAATTCGCGGTGAAGGGTTCGACCCGCGTATCCGAAGCCGACAAGGTCGACCCGCGGGGCTATCTGTCGAGCGTGCACGAACCGGCGGGCGGGGTCTCTTCGGGGCGCGACGGCGGCCGGGCGGTCGGCGGTCCGGCGAAGGACCGGGGCCGGCCTGCGGAGGCGACCGAAGGCAAGCGGTGAGGGCCGGTCCGCCGGATCAGTCGACGCGGACCCAGCCGTCGGGCAGGAGGCGCTCCTGCGGCAGGAAGCGGGCCTTGTAATCCATCTTCCGCGAGCCTTCGACCCAATAGCCGAGATACACGTAGGGCAGGCCCATCTCCGCCGCGCGCTGCAGATGGTCGAGGATCAGATAGGTGCCGAGACTGCGGCTGCGCTCTTCCGGATCATAGAACGAGTAGACCATGGACAGGCCGTCCGCGAGGACGTCCGTCAGCGCCGTCGCGACGAGCGGGCCGGTGCCCTTGCCGTGGATCGCCGTATCGGGCCCGCGCAGACGGTATTCGACGAGCCGCGTCTCCACATGGCTGTCCTCGACCATCATCGCGTAGTCGAGCACGGTCATGTCGGCCATGCCGCCGTCGCCGTGCCGCTCGTCGAGATAGTGCCGGAAGAGCGAATACTGCTCCGTGGTCGGCAGATTGCCGCGCATCTCGCCCACCAGATCCGCGTTGCGGTCCAGCACCCGGCGCATGTTGCGCGAAGGCACGAAATCGGCCACCGGCACGCGGACGGAGACGCAGGCGCGGCAACCGTCGCAGGCGGGGCGATAGGCGATGGTCTGCGAGCGACGGAAGCCGCCGAGCGTGAGCGCGTCGTTCAGCTCGCCGGCGCGGCGGCCGACGAGATGCGTGAACACCTTCCGCTCTTCACGGCCCGGCAGATAGGGGCACGGGCTCGGAGCGGTGAGGTAGAATTGCGGCGCGTCACGCGGCTGCGTCGTCACGAAAATCCTCCCTCGGATCCGGAACGGTCACGATCGAGGTTGAGCGGAGATCCCGGCGCCGCGTCCGGCCGGGGTCCTGAGGAAACGATACCACCGGTTACGAAAGGCTCAAGAGACGCGACGGACGGCGACGCTTCCGATCAGGAGATCGTGCAGCAGACGGCGGTCGTTGCGCACCATGCCCAAAAGAAGGACCAAGGGCGTGAGGACCGCGACCGAGACGTAGAAAATGACCGCGTGGACCGCGGCGGAGACGAAATCGAGGCCGGTCCCGTCCGTCCGGACGAGTTCGATGCCCGCGATCCGCATGCCCCATGTCCCGCGTTGCGGCCCCGAAACCGTGAGGCCGTTGTAGAACAGAGCGACGAGCGGCCAGAGCACCGGCAGGATCAGCCAAGCCAGTCCGAAGGTGAGGAAACCGAGAAAGCCGAGCGCGAAGGCCCAGACCGCCCAGAGGATGCCGACCGCCGCCACGTCCACCACGAAGGCGAAAAGCCGCGACGAGAGCACGCCCCGCGTGTCGAACCGCGGGGCAGGGCTGCCCGTCGGCGGAATGATGTCGGTGGGTTCGATCACGCGCATGCCGGCCTCCTCGAGACGGTCATGATATGGGACCGCCGCCCCGCTCCCGCAATCTCGATCCGCTTCGAAAGGACCGCAAGGAATGACGACGCTCACGAGACGCTCGGCCGCCCTCGGGCTTTGCGGGTTTCTGGCCGCCTGTGCCACGGGGCCCCGGCGCGATGCCGTGGTGCAGGACGTGACCGAGGAGGCGCTGCCCTTCATCAACGCCTTCCGGCGCGAGAACGGCCTGCCGCCCGTCGCCTCGGATCGCGGCGTGATCCGTGCGGCGGAGACGCAGGCGCGGCTGATGGCGGAGGCCGAAAAGCTCTCGCACGATGTCGACGGCGATCTCAATAAGCGGCTGAACCGTTCGGGCTTCGCCAAGAACGCGGCCGCGGAGAATGTCGGCGCGGGGCACGCCTCGGCCGAGCGTGCGGTGGCGAGCTGGCAGCGCTCGCCCGGCCACCGGGCCAACCTGCTCATGAAGGAAGCGACGCGGATCGGCATGGTGCGTGCGGACTCGGCGGGCTCGCGCTATCGCACCTATTGGGCGCTGATCCTCGTCGGGCCCTGAGCGTCCGCGCCCGGATCGCGGGGCGCCGGTTGTTGTGGGGCCGGGCGCTTTCGGCTATCGGGAGCGTCTCGTCTCCCCGAAGTCGAAAGCCGCCATGGCCGATACCGCCGCTCCCCGGGCCTCCGCCCCGAAGATCTCCTTCGTCTCGCTGGGTTGCCCCAAGGCGCTCGTCGACAGCGAACGCATCATCACGCAGCTGCGTGCCGAGGGGTACGAACTGGTGAAGACGCACCAGGGAGCCGATGCGGTGATCGTGAACACCTGCGGCTTCCTCGACAGCGCCAAGGCCGAGTCCCTCGGGGCGATCGGGCAGGCGATGGCGGAGAACGGCAAGGTCATCGTGACGGGCTGCATGGGCGCCCAACCCGACGAGATCCGCGCGCAGCATCCCGGCGTCGCCGCGATCACCGGGCCGCAGGCCTATGAGAGCGTGATGGCGGCGGTGCATGAGGCGGTTCCGCCCGCGCATGATCCGTTTCTCGATCTGGTGCCGGATCAGGGCGTGAAGCTCACCCCGCGCCACTACGCCTATCTCAAGATTTCAGAGGGTTGCAACAATCGCTGCACCTTCTGCATCATCCCCGGTCTGCGCGGCGATCTGGTGTCGCGGCCGGCGGGCGACGTGCTTCGCGAGGCCGAGAAGCTGGTCAAGGCGGGGGTCAAGGAACTGCTCGTCATCTCGCAGGACACCTCGGCCTACGGCGTCGACGTGAAATATGCGCCCTCGCTCTGGGGCGACCGCGAGGTGCGCACCAAGTTCCTCGACCTGACGCGGGAACTCGGTTCGCTCGGCGCTTGGGTACGCCTGCATTACGTCTACCCCTATCCGCATGTCGACGAGGTGATTCCGCTGATGGCGGAGGGGCTGGTGCTTCCCTATCTCGACATCCCCTTCCAGCACGCCTCGCCGAAGGTGCTGAAGGCGATGCGCCGCCCGGGAAATCAGGAAAAGACGCTCGAGCGCATCCGCAAATGGCGAGAGATCTGCCCCGATCTGGCGATCCGCTCGACCTTCATCGTCGGCTTCCCCGGGGAGACCGAGGAGGATTTCGAGGAACTGCTCTCCTTCGTCGACGAGGCGAAGATGGAGCGCGTCGGTTGCTTCAAATACGAGCCCGTGAAGGGCGCTGTCGCCAATGATCTCGGGCTCGAAGCCGTTCCGGACGAGGTGAAGCAGATCCGCTGGAACCGCTTCATGGCACGGCAGCAGGCGGTGAGCGCGAAGCGCCTCGCGACCCGCGTGGGCCGTCGCATCAAGGTCATCATCGACGAGCCCGGCCCGACCGTCGCCAAGGGCCGGAGCCAGTGGGACGCGCCGGAGATCGACGGCAACGTCTTCGTCTCGTCGCGCCGTCCGTTGCGGGCGGGCGACATCGTGACGGTGAAGATCGAACGCGCCGACGCCTACGACCTGCACGGCACGTCCGCGTGACGCCTCCGGCCGACGCCTCCGCCGCGTCGTCGCCCCGCGGTTCCTGACCGGCCTCCGATACGTCCGCTGATCGCGACGCCCGGCGCCTTGTTCGGCGTCCGGCTCCCCTTGCGGGGATCGCTCCTTTTTGCGGAAGCGACGTCCCGCCGGCCCATCGGCCGCTTTCATCCTCCGTCACTCATTCACGGCGCCGTAATCGATCCGGTCGCGCACGAGCGCGACCTGCCTCGGCGCTTTGTGGGAACACAACCGCAGATGGATGTTTCGGTATAAATAATAGCGACGAATAAAAATAAAATTAGAAGTAGCGAAAGCCGACAACCAAAGGTCACGGTTCACATAAAGATTCCATTATTCGTACAAATTGTGCGCGGCGCGGCGTCGAGATAATATATATGAAACGCAGAACATGCGATTTTAGAAATAAAAATTTCTAGGGGGCGAATATGACTGTTTTTATCGATCAGGTTGCCGGAACTCCGATCGTCATCGAGGGCACGTCGGGCAATGACAGGCTCGGTGCCGAGTCCGCGGGCGACGTGAAGCGCTACAGGATCGACGGTCTCGCGGGCAACGACACGCTGACGGGCGGAGCGGGCAACGACACGCTCTTGGGCGGTACGGGGAACGACAGCCTCGACGGCGGCGCGGGCGACGACGTCATCATCGGCGGTGCGGGCAATGACAGCCTCAATGGCGGCGCCGGGAGGGACACGCTCGACTATTCGGCCGCGACGAGTGCGGTGACGGTGAGCCTGACGACCCTTCGTGCGTCGGGCAAAGATATCGGGACCGATACGCTGGCGGGGTTCGAGAACGTCATAGGCGGTTCGGCGAACGACGCGCTGACGGGCGATGCCGCGGCCAACCGCCTCGAAGGCGGTGCGGGCAACGACACGCTGCGCGGCGAGGGGGGCGACGACGTCATCATCGGCGGTGCGGGCAATGACAACCTCGACGGCGGGTCGGGGATCGATACGCTCGACTATTCGGCTGCGACGAACGCGGTG
>JAIXTP010000034.1 GCA_027483895.1 Hyphomicrobiales bacterium | reverse complement strand
TCCATCGGCGGCCTTCGTGAGCGGACGGCGCGCGGACCGCTGCACGACGGTGCACCGGTGCCCGCGCGCCGAGCGCCTTCGACAGGAAATGAAAAAGGCGGGACATGCGTCCCGCCTTTTTCATTTGCGAAGGGACGCTAGGTCCCGTCCGGATCAGCCGCGGCTGCGCTGCCGGATCATGAAGTTGTCGTAGCTGAAATCCGCGATCTGCTGCCAGAGATACTGGTCGCCGCGATAGGCCATGTAGGGCTCGAAGATCTTCTTGAAGTCCGCGTTCTTGGCCGAGGTCTCCGCATAGAGCTCGTTGGCCGCCTTCCAGCAGGCTTCCATGATCTCCTGGCTGAACGGACGCAGCTGCGCGCCGGCCTGCACCAGCCGCTTCACGGCGGCCGGGTTGCGGGCGTCGTACTTCGCCTGCATGTCGACATTGGCCATGGCCGAGGCGGTCGTCAGGATCGACTGATAGTGCTTCGGCAGTTCGCGGAACTTCGCGAGATTGATCATGTTGTGGAGCGAGGCGCCGCCTTCCCACCAGCCCGGATAGTAGTAGAAGGGCGCGACCTTGTTGAAGCCGAGCTTCTCGTCGTCATAAGGGCCGATCCATTCGGCGGCGTCGATCGTGCCCTTTTCGAGAGCCGGATAGATGTCGCCCGCCGCGATCTGCTGCGGAACGGCGCCGAGCTTCGCGATGACCTGACCGGCGAAGCCGCCGATGCGCATCTTGAGGCCCGAGAGATCCGAAGGAGTCTTGATCTCCTTGCGGAACCAGCCGCCCATCTGGCAGCCCGTATTGCCCGCCGGGAACGAGATCACGTTGTACTTGGCGAAGAACTCGTTGAGCATGTCCATGCCGCCGCCATGGTAGAACCAGGCGTTCATCTGGCGGCTGTTGAGGCCGAACGGGATGGCGGTGGCGAAGGCGAAGGTCGGGTCCTTGCCGACATAGTAGTAGGGCGCCGTGTGGCACATCTCGACCGAGCCGTTCTGGACGGCGTCGAGGGCCTGAAGGCCGGGCACGATTTCGCCCGCGGCGAAGACCTGAATCTGGAACTTGTTGTCGGTCGCTTCGGCAACGGCCTTCGAGAAGGCCTCGGCGGCGCCGTAGATCGTGTCGAGCGACTTCGGGAAGCTCGACGTCAGACGCCAGCGGATCTCCGGGCTCGACTGAGCGATCGCGGGCGCGGCGACGGCTGTGGCGGCGAGACCCACGCCCGCGGCCTTGATGAACTGACGACGTTTCATGAAAGCATTTCCCCTCTGACGGGCCTTTTCGGCCTCGACTGCAAGCGGGAAAGAACATAGGGCGCCATGCGCCTAAAGCAAGGCTGTCCTGCGTGCAGGACTCATGGGAGGCCGGCGGCCATGAAAAAAGGCGCCGAAGCTTTCGCCCCGGCGCCTCGATCGAAAGCCTGTCGGTCTCTTCGTTCAGCCGCGCGAGCGCTGGCGGACGAGGAAGCTGTCGTAGGCGAAGTCCGCGATCTGCGTCCAGAGATACTGGTCGTTGCGGAACGGGATGTAGGCGTCGTGGATCTTCTTGAACTCGGGGTTCTTGGCGATCAGGTCGGCATAGACCTCGTTGGTCGCCTTCCAGCTCGCTTCCATGATGTCCTGGCTGAAGGGGCGCAGCTGGGCGCCGTTCTGGACCAGGCGCTTGATCGCCGCCGGGTTGTTGGCGTCGTACTTCGCCATCATGTCGACATTGGTCATGGCGGCCGCGGTCTTCACGATCGACTGGTAGGTCTTCGGCAGCTCGGCCCACTTCGCGTTGTTGATGTAGTAGTGGAGCATCGCTCCGCCTTCCCACCAACCGGGATAGTAGTAGTAGGGCGCGACCTTCACGAAGCCGAGCTTCTCGTCGTCATAGGGGCCGACCCATTCCGCGGCGTCGATGGTGCCCTTTTCGAGCGCCGGATAGATGTCGCCGCCCGCGATCTGCTGCGGGATGACGCCGAGCTTCGAGAGCACCTGACCCGCGAGACCCGCGATGCGCATCTTGAGGCCGGAGAGGTCGGCGACCGTCTTGATCTCCTTGCGGAACCAGCCGCCCATCTGGCAGCCCGTGTTGCCGCCCGGAAGAGCCGTCACGTTGAACTTGGCGTAGAACTGATTCATCAGCTCGAGCCCGCCGCCGTGATACATCCAGGCATTGAGCTGCCGGGTGTTCATGCCGAAGGGCATCGCCGTCGCCCAAGCGAAGGTCGGGTCCTTGCCCACGTAGTAGTAGGACGAGGTGTGCGCCATCTCGACCGTGTTGTTCTGAACGGCGTCGAGGGCCTGCAGGCCGGGGACGATTTCGCCCGGCGCGAAGACCTGGATCTGGAACTTGTTGTCGGTCGCTTCGGCGACGGCCTTCGAGAACTGCTCGGCCCCGCCGTAGATCGTGTCGAGCGACTTCGGGAAGGACGAGGTCAGGCGCCACTTGATCTCGGGCGACGACTGAGCGATCGCCGGAGCCGCGACGGCGGTGGTTGCGAGGCCGAGACCGGCCGATTTGAGAAATTGGCGACGCTTCATCGGACGTTTTTCCCTGAGACTTCTGTTTTCGACTCCCAACGAGCCGACTGGAGGGCACTCTAGCTTCGCACGAAAAAAGAGCCCCGCGAAAGACGCCGGGCTTCCATGCGTTTTCTTCCGAGCGGGCGCGACCGAAACGCCGCCGCGCGGAGGAGCCGGGGGTCTTCGGCGCAGACGCTTCTCGCCGGGGCCAGGCCCCGCCGCCCCGCCGGTCTGCCATGCGGCCGGCCTCTCGACAGCATCGGCGCGGCTCAGCAATGTCGCGGCCTGAACTGCCGCGAAAGGATACGACCTTGGCCCTCATCAATTACATCACCACCGTCCGCCTCGATTACGGGGCCGTCCGTGATCTCCCCGAGGACCTCGCGGCCGCCGGGATCACCCGCCCCCTCGTCGTCACCGACAAGGGCGTCGTCGCCGCGGGCCTTCTGGAAAAGGCGCTCGTCGCGCTGCCGAAGGGCACCGTCCGCGCCGTCTTCGACGAGACGCCCGCCAACCCGACCGAAGCCGGGGTCGAGGCCGCCCTCGCCGTCTACAAGGCGCATGACTGCGACGGCCTGATCGCCATCGGCGGCGGCTCGCCGATGGACCTCGCCAAGGGCGTGGCCATTCTGGCGACCCATGAGGGCACGCTGGAAACCTATGCGGCCGTGTTCGGCGGCACGCCCAAGATCACGGCGAAAACGGCGCCGACCATCGCGATCCCGACCACGGCCGGCACCGGCAGCGAAGTGGGTCGCGGCTCGATGATCACCTTCCGCAACGGTCGCAAGCTGGGGCTGCTCTCGCCCTATCTGGTGCCCAAGCGCGCCGTCTGCGATCCGGACCTCACGCTCGGTCTCCCCCCGCTCCTGACGGCGGCGACGGGCATGGACGCCGTGAGCCATTGCGTCGAATGCTTCACCTCGCCGGTCGATAATCCTGTGGCGGCCGCGATCGCCATCGACGGGCTCGAGCGGTCCATCCGTGCGCTGCCGCGCGCCGTCTCCAACGGGCAGGACCGCGAGGCGCGGCGCGAGATGATGATCGCCGCCTTCGAAGGCGCGATGTCGTTCCAGAAGGGCCTCGGCTCGGTGCATGCGCTCTCCCACCCGCTCGGCGCGATGGAGGAGCTGAAGCTGCATCACGGCACGCTCAACGCCGTACTGCTGCCCGCCGTGATCCGCTTCAACCTGCCGGCCGCGCGCGAGAAATACGCCCGCGTGCATCAGGCGGTGGGCCTGCCCGAGACGGAGGATCTGGCGCATTGGTTCGAGCGGTTCAGCGCCTCGCTGGGCCTGCCGACGAAGCTCTCGCAGATCGGCGTGCCGCGTCAGGTGATCCCGGCCGTGGCGCGCGCGGCGATGGGCGACCATACGCATGCCACCAACGCCCGGCCGGCGAGCGAAGAGGACTATCTGCGGATCCTCGAAGAATCCTTCTGAGGCTTACGGACGTTAGAAACGAAAGGCCCCGGGTTTCGCCCGGGGCCTTTTTCGTCACTCGATGACGATGCGCGGAGCCGCACGGCCCGCGGATTCGCCCGAAAGCGTCGCCCAGAGATCGCGCGCCATGCGCTTGTAGATCGTGGCATGGGGACCGTCGGGCTGCGTGGCGACGACGGGCAGGCCCGCGTCCGACCGCTCGCGGATGTCCATGTGGAGAGGCACCTCGCCGAGGAAGGGCACGCCCAGACGCTCGGCCTCGTGCCTTGCGCCGCCGTGACCGAAGATGTCGGAGCGCGTGCCGCAGCTCGGGCAGAGGAAATAGCTCATGTTCTCGATGATCCCGAGAACCGGCACCTCGACGCGCTTGAACATCGCGATGCCGCGTCGGGCGTCGATGAGGGCGAGGTCCTGCGGGGTCGAGACGATGACGGAGCCCGCAAGCGGCACCGCCTGCGACATCGTGAGCTGCGCGTCGCCCGTGCCGGGGGGCATGTCGACGACGAGAACGTCGAGATCGCCCCAAGCCACCTCGCGCAGCATCTGCTGCAGCGCGGACATGACCATCGGGCCGCGCCAGATCATGGCCGCCTCTTCCTCCACGAGGAAGCCGATGGACATCACCTTGAGCCCGTAGCCGTCGAGCGGCTCGAGGATGCGCCCGTCCTTCACCTGCGGCTTTCCGCGCAGCGCGAGAAGTTTCGGCAGCGAAGGGCCGTAGATGTCGGCGTCGAGCATGCCGACCTTGAGCCCTAGGCTCTGCAGGGCGAGCGCGAGATTGACCGACGTCGTCGACTTGCCGACCCCGCCCTTGCCGGACGCGACGGCGACGATGTGCTTGATGCCCGGGACGAGCGCGCGCTGCGTGCCCGCCTGAGCGCGCGGCCCGGGCGCGGCGGCGCCGGGCTGGGGCGCCTTCTCCGCCGTCAGCATGACGAGCGCCGCCTCGACGCCCTCTAGCCCGCGCACGCGTTCCTCGACCCGCTTGCGCAGCGGCTCCATGGCGGCGGCTTTCGCCGGATCCGCGGTGATCGAAACATAGACCTTGCTGCCCGCCTTGCCCGGCTGGACGCTCACGCCAGCGAGCAGCCCGGACTGCGGAAGCGGCGTGCGACCGTCCGGCCCCGGAATGTCGGCGAGTGCGGCGAGAACGCGGTCTTCGGTAGCCAAGATCGAACTCCTCGGAAACGGGTGCGCCGGGCGGCGGGGCGCTTCTTATGTCGGCGCGCCGGCGCCGCGGTCAACGGGCGCCCCGCGGGGAGCCGATGCGCGATTGTCGCGGCCCGCCGTCGCGGCTATTGGTTTTTCGGGGGCGGGGGAGAACGGGCTCGTCGTGGCGTTCGGAGCGAAGCAGGCGGCATTCATCGCGCTCGTCCTCGCGGCGGCGGGTGCTGCACCCGTGAGCGCGCAGGATGCCGCGAAGGTCCGCATCGCGACCGAAGGCGCTTATCCTCCCTTCAACACGCTGGATGCGCAGGGGAAGCCCGCCGGGTTCGAGCCCGATCTCGCCCGGGCGCTCTGCACCACCGCGGGCCTCGAATGCACGATCGAGACCGAGGAGTGGGAAAATCTGTTCGAAGGCCTCCGGCGCCGGACGTTCGACGCCGTGATCTCCTCGGTCGAAATCACCGCCGAACGCAAGAAACGCTTCGCGATGACCGGCTCCTATTATCGGGCTCATTCGGAATGGCTCGCGCAGAAGGGCGACGTCTCGGGCCCCTTCGTCGAGGACGGGGTGATCGGCAAGACCGTGGGCGTGGTGGGCGACAGCGTTCAGGAACTCTATCTGCGCAAGCGCTTCGGCGACGGCGTGACGATCCGGCGCTACGGAAGCCTCGAAGAAGCGGCGCTGGACGTGGGCGCCGACCGGATCGACTTCGCCTTGCTCGACAAGTTCGAGTTGCAGAAATGGCTCGATCTGGGGCGGCAGGCGACCTGCTGCACGGCCGTGGCGGACGCGACCTATGACGCGGAGGTCTTCGGCGAAGGCTACGGAATGATGTTCCGGAAATCCGACCGCGCATTGCGCGACCGTTTCGACGCCGCGTTGCGGACGATCGAGGCGGACGGCACCTACGAGACGATCCGCTCCCGGTATTTCCCCTTCGACATCCGGTAGCCGGCGACCCGCGATCCGGGTCCCCTTCCCCCGCGTCTGCGATCTTTCGGTCTATCTTTTCGCGCGGGCGCTCTATCTCATCATCGTCGAATCGATCCGGCGGCCGTGGGACGCGGCGGCGCGGCGCCTTGCGCGCCGCCTGCCCGCCCGAGCCGCCCGATAGGAAAACGAAGTTCAAGGAGCATTCCCGATGGCGAAAGTCGCGTTTCTCGGGCTCGGCGTTATGGGCTACCCCATGGCCGGCCACCTCAAGTCCAAGGGCGGTCACGACCTCTCCGTGTACAACCGCACCTTCGCCAAGGCCGAGAAATGGGCCGCGCAGTTCGGCGGCACCGCGGCGCGGACGCCTCGCGAGGCCGCGGCGGGCTGCGACTTCGTCTTCGCCTGCGTCGGCAACGACGACGACCTGCGGGCGGTGGTGCTCGGCCCCGACGGCGCCTTCGCGGGCATGAAGCCGGGCGCGGTCTTCGTCGACAACACCACCGCTTCGGCCGAGGTGGCGCGCGAACTCCATGCGGAAGCGAAGAAGCGCGGCCTGAACTTCGTCGACGCCCCCGTCTCCGGCGGACAGGCGGGTGCGGAGAACGGCGTGCTGACCGTCATGTGCGGCGGCGACGAGGACGCTTATGCGGCGGCGGAACCCGTCATCATGGCCTTCGCCCGCGCCTGCAAGCGGCTCGGGCCGTCGGGCGCCGGCCAGCTCACCAAGATGGTCAACCAGATCTGCATCGCGGGCCTCGTGCAGGCGCTTTCCGAAGGCATCGCCTTCGCGCAGCGCGCGGGCCTCGACGCGGAAGCGGTGATCGAGGCGATCTCCAAGGGCGCGGCGCAGTCCTGGCAGATGGAGAACCGCTACAAGACCATGAATGCGGGCAAGTTCGACTTCGGCTTCGCCGTCGACTGGATGCGCAAGGACCTCGGCATCTGCCTCGCGGAGGCCCGCCGCAACGGGGCGCATCTGCCCGTCACCGCGCTGGTCGACCAGTTCTACGGCGACGTGCAGGAACTCGGGGGCGGCCGCTGGGACACCTCGGCGCTGATCGCCCGGCTGACGAAGTAAGCCGACGGCATCCTTAGAGACTCGGGCTTCGCCCGCTCCTCGGGATGAGGGGAGCCATCAAAAGAAAGGCCGCGGAGGGGATCCGCGGCCTTTTCTCGTTTCACCCGCAGGGCGGCTTGCCGGGGACGCCGCAGGGCGGGCCCTTGGGGGCAGGATGCTGCGCCTTGGGCGGTTCGGCACGCGGCGGCGCAGGGCGCGGGGGCTCGGCCCGGGGAGCGGCGACCGCGGGGGCCGGCGCGGGCGGGGCCGCTCGCGGGGGTTCCGGGCGACGCATGTCCGGCGGAGGAGCCGACGCGCGGGGCGGTTCCGGCCGGCGCATCTGCGCCGGCGGCGGGGCGGCCCGCGAACCCGTCACCTCGGGGTCGGGCCCGCGCGGACGGACGGGGGCGGGCGCCGCGCGGGGAGGCTCGGGCCGCTGCACGGCGCGCGGCTCCGGACGATCCTGCAGAGCGCGGGGCGCATCGGGCCGCGGGGCGGCCGCACGGGGACGATCCGGACGCTCGGGCGCAGCGCCGCGCTCGTCGCGGCGGGGGCCGTCCCCGGGCTTCGGCGCGGTGCGGGCGGGCGCATTCTCGGGACGCGGCGCGATGCCGGGGCGCGGGCCCTCGGCGGGACGCGTCCGGTCGGCCGGGCGGGTCGCGCCAGTGCTCTCGGGATCGGAAGCCGGCGTCCGGGCGGCGGGCTGACGCGGAGCGTCGGGCCGTCGATCCTCGCCCGCACGAGGACGATCCGGCGTCCGGTCCTGCGCCGTGCCGGGCTTCGGCGCGGCGCGGTCTTCGACCACAGGCGCCGCCTCGCGCGGGGCCACGGGGCGCGGGGCCGCGCGGGCGGGATTCCGCTCGTCGGCCGGCGCCGGTTGCGGCGCGGCCTGCGGGCGGGGCGCGACGCCGACCGGCGCGGGGGCCGAGGCGTCGGGCTGCGGCCGCGCATCGGGAGAGACGACACGCGTCGGGGCGCGGCGCGGCTGGATCGGCGGGGCTGGCTGCGGCGCCACGGCGGGTTTGATGATCACCGGTTCGGGCGGAGGCGGGCGGCGCTTGGCCCATTGCGGAGCCTGAACGGCCACGGGCACGGGCAGTACGCCCGGTGCCGCGGCGGGCGGAGGCGGCTGCAGTACGACGATCTCGCGCGGCTGCGGCGGCAGCAGCACGACCGGCGGGGGCGGCGGTGGAGGCAGCATGTAGAAATTCTGCACGAGGACGCGGGGCTCCGACCGCTCCACGATCGCGAGCGGCGGCGGCAGGCCCGCATATTCGACCATGTCGAAGCGGTCCGGCGGGAGCAGCGGCGCGGAAAGCCGCGACAGGCGCCGGCGCGCATCATAGGCGTGGAAGCCGTCCGGATAGCGGCGCAGATAGGTCCAATAGGCCTCGCGCGTGTCGTAGCGGCGCGACTGGCGCCAGATCACGGACTCGCGGCGCACCGTCAGCAGAGCGGTGATGCGCGGCGCGAAGGGTGATTCCGGGTAGAGCGTCAGATAATCCTGATAGAGCGGGATCTCGTCGCGCTCGATGACGACGGAATAGCCCTCCTCCGGGCCCAGCGCCCGCAACGGACGATCGGCGATGACGCGCCGCGCCGGAGCGGGCCGCGGCACCTCGCGGACGACGGCCGCGTCCTCCGCGTCGTAGAAGGCGAAGTCGACGCCTTCCACCGAGGCGTCGTGCCACGGCACCTGCACGCCGCCGCTGCCTTCGTGCACGCGCAGGCGGATCTTGGCGAACATCTCGTCGAGGCTCAGGCCCGGAACGCGCATCATCTCGACCAGCGCCTTGGCGTAGGTGCCGTAGGGTCCTTCCGTTTCGGGCAGGAGCAGGTTCGGCAGCGTCGATTGCGCGACGAGCCAGTTCTTCGGCGCTTCGAGGGCGGCGAGGCCGGGCGCGAGCGTGTCGCCCGCCGCACCGGGCAATTCATGCGCGGCATCGAGCACGAGGATGCGAAGCCCCCGCCCCTCGCCCAGCGAGCGGACGAGATCGGAAACGCGGAAGCCCGGAAGCGGCAGATCTTCCGCACGCTCGATCCGCGTTCCGGCGGGGATGAGGAAATCGTCGCCCTCGAGCTGCGCAGCCCGTCCGGCGAAATAGACCATCGCGACGGCGTCGGGGCCCGCGGCGCGGGCCCGGTCGAGGAAGTCTCGGACCGCCCGGCGCAGGCCGGGTTCGTCGAGATCGGCGCCTTGGACGATCTCGAAACCGGCGCTTCCGAGCGCTTCGGCGACGAGCGCGGCGTCGTTGACCGGCGTGGCGAGCGTCCCGTCAGGATAGGACGAGATGCCGACGACGAGGGCGATGCGGCGTTGCTGGGCCTCGGCGCCGGCGGACCAGCCGACCAGCACCGTGCAAAGAGCGAAGAACAAGGCGACGAGCGGTCGGCGAGCGGGCATGCGGTCCTCCTCGGGTCAACCTCAGGAGACGTCCGCGCGCTTGAACCCGGCCTGAACGACGGATGGCGAAATCATGGCGCCGTCGTGGCCCCGCAGCGCGGTTCGCATTCACAACCGTTCGGCGTTCGGGGGAGTTCCGGCGCGCGCTTCAGCTCGAGGCGAGGATGCGCACGACCTCGGCGCGGACGAAGGGGACCAGCTCTTCGTCGAACCACGGGTTCCGCTTTATCCAGGCATTGTTGCGCCAAGAGGGGTGGGGCATCGGCATGACGCCCGTGGCCGCGTGGACGGCTCGCCAATCCGCGACCGTCTCGTGCAGGGTCGGCCGGAGGAGTTCGGCGGCGCCTAGGCGGGCGAGATGGTAGCGCTGGGCGTAGGTGCCGACCGCGAGGATGATGCCGGGTCGCGGCAGCAGAGCGAACAGACGGTCGTGCCAAGCGGCCGCGCATTCGCGGCGCGGGGGGAGATCCGACCCCTTCGCGTCGAGGCCGGGGAAGCAGAAGCCCATCGGCACGACCGCGACCTTCGCGACGTCGTAGAAGACGTCCTCGCCGATGCCCATCCATGAGCGCAGACGCACGCCGGAGGGATCGGTGAAGGGCGCACCGGAGGCATGGACGCGCGTGCCGGGCGCCTGCCCGCAGACCATGATGCGGGCCGTGGCGGACGCGCGCAGGACGGGCCGCGGCGCGTGCGGCAGAGGGCGGCCGCGCGGGCTTTCGATGCAGATCCGGCAATGCGGAACGGCTTCGAGGATGGCCTCCAGAGCTTCGGCGGGCCCCGCGTTTCGGGCGGTCGGTTGCAATTCGTTCATCATGCTCCCGGCTGGGCAAGCGATACGGCGGCGATCAGCCGGGCATTAACGATTGCCCGACATACTGAACCCCATGCCGCTCGCGGGATCAGCCTTGTCCAACACCTTCCCACTTCACGACACGATCGGTCGCAGCCGGCGCGGACGCCGGACGCAATCCGTCGTGTTCGACGAGGACGGGCTCGACAGGGCCTTTCAGATCGAATTGCTCCGCCTTTACGCCCGAAATCGGGCGAGCGCGAGCATGGCCTTCGCCGTATTGGTGATCGCCGCCTGCGTGGGCGCGGGCATGCTCATGCCGGGAACCCCGGCACTCTCGGCGGGCGTCGCCGTGGCCGTCGCCTTCGGCATCGGGACCGCGGTGGTGATCGCCTTCCAGCGCGTGCAGCCGGCGGACGTGGTGCCCGCCCTGTGGCGGCGGATCTTCGTGGCGATCGAGATCCTGCAGGGCCTCGCTTGGGCGTCCTTCATCTTCGTAGGGCTGAACGCCCCGGCCGAAGGCGCGCGCACCTTCGCGCTCGTGGCGCATCTGCTCGTCTCCGCCGCCGCGGTCATGCTCGGCGCGAGCGTTCCGACCGCCGTGGTGGCGGGGCTCGCTCCGCTTCTCGGCGGCGTGATCGCCATCGTCGCGCTGGACCCGAACGTCTCCAACGTCGCGCTCGCGGTCGTCATGGCCTGCGCGCAGATCTTCTTCCTGTTCATGACCATCCGGCTGAACGCCTCCGTGGAGCAGATCTTCCTGCACCGGGCGGAGAAGGACGCGCTGATCGCCGAACTCGAGCAGTCGAAGGCCAATTCCGACGAAGCGCGGCGCCGGGCGGAGGAGTCGAACCTCGCGAAATCGCGCTTCCTCGCCACGATGAGCCATGAACTCCGTACGCCGCTGAACGCGATCCTCGGCTTCTCCGAGGTGATGAAGGCGGAGCTGCTCGGCCCGCACGCGGTCGACGCTTATCGCGAATATTCGGCGGACGTGCATGCCAGCGGCGAATTGCTGCTCAACATCATCGACGAGGTGCTCGATCTCTCGCGCATCGAGGCGGGGCGCTACGAACTGCGCGAAACCTGCATCAGGCTCGCCGATGTCGCGGCCGAATGCTGCCGGCTGCTGCAGCTGCGCGCGGTCAACAAGCGGATCGTGCTCGAACAGGTGAGCGCGCCCGATCTCGCGCCGCTGTGGGCCGACGAGCGGGCCGTGCGCCAGATCGTGCTGAACGTGCTTTCGAACGCGATCAAGTTCACGCCGCCGGGCGGCAAGATCACGCTGTGCATCGACCGCACCGCCGACGACGGGCAATATCTCTCGGTGCAGGACAGCGGCCCCGGCATCCCCGAAGACGAGATCCCCGTGATCATGCAGAATTTCGGCCGCGGAACGCTCGCCGTGAAATCGGCCGAACAGGGCACCGGGCTCGGCCTGCCGATCGTGAAGGGGCTCGTGGAGCTGCACGACGGCCGCTTCGAGCTTCTGTCCAAGGTCGACGAGGGGACGCTCGCGACGGTGATCTTCCCCGTCGAGCGGGTCACCGCGCCGCGTGCGCCCGAAATGCCGGGCCGCGCCCGGGCGGCCTGAGGCGTCAGCCGACCGCGATCCCCGCCTGTTCGAAGGTGACGGTGCCCGCGTGGCACGCCGCCGCGGCCTTGATCATCGTCATCGCCAGCGCCGCGCCCGAGCCCTCGCCGAGCCGCATGCCGAGATCGAGGATCGGCTTCTTGCCGATGTGTTCGAGCACTTCCGCATGCGCGCCTTCCGCCGAGAGATGACCCGCGACGCAATGGTCGATCGAGGTCGGCTCGACCGCATGAAGCACGGCCGCGGCGGCAGTGACGACGTAGCCGTCCAGCACCACGGGCACGCGCTGCGAGCGCGCGGCGAGGATCGCGCCCGCGATGGCGGCGATCTCGCGGCCGCCGAGGCGGCGGAGGACTTCGAGCGGCTCGGAGAGATGCGGGCCGTGGAGCGCGAGCGCCCGCTTCACCGCGTCGACCTTGCGGGCGAGCTGGGCTTCGTCCGCGCCCGCGCCGCGGCCGACGAAGCGGGCCGGGTCGCCGCCGTAGAGCGCCGCATAGACCGCGGCCGCCACCGTGGTGTTGCCGATGCCCATCTCGCCGAGACCGAGAAGATCGGTGCCGCCCGCCACCGCCTCCATGCCGAAGGCCATGGTGGCGACGCAGGACTTTTCGTCGAGCGCGGGCTCCTGCGTGATGTCGCCCGTGGGAATGTCGAGGGCGAGATCGAACACCTTGAAGCCGAAATCGAATGCCGCACAGATCTGGTTGATCGTACCGCCGCCCGCCGCGAAGGTCTCCAGCATCTGCCGCGTGACGGAGGACGGATAGGCCGCGACGCCCTGCGCGGTGACGCCGTGATTGGCCGCGAAGACGCAGACGCTGGGGCGCAGCACCGCAGGCTTCGACGTCGCCTGCCAAGCGGCGAGCCATTCCGTGATCTCTTCGAGCCGGCCGAGCGCGCCCGCGGGCTTGACCAGCGTCTTCTCGCGCTCGCGCACGACCGCCACCGAGTCGAGATCGGGCGGAGGAAGCATTTCGAAGAGGAGACGGATGTCTTCGAAGGGAAGACCGGTCGCGATCGCAGGGGCGGACATGGCATGGTTCCGGGGTGAGTCGGCGCGTCTGTCTTAGCCGCGCCCATCCCGGAGGTGAAGCGCATGACGGCCCCGAACGGCGAACCGGGACGCGATCCCCTGACCGCGTTGCTGCTCGAAACGGCGCAATGCGTGAGGTTTTATTCGCGCCTCCCTGTCCCAGCCCTCCCCTTCGAGGCGGATCCGCATGCGATGCCGGACTTCACCCGGATCGTGCGCATGCTGCCGCTCGCGGCACTCTTCATCGCGCTGCCGGGCGCGGTCGTGGTCATTCTCGCCGGCATCTTCTGGAGCCCGTGGATCGCGGCGCTTCTCGCCGTGATGACGCAATTATGGACCACCGGCGCCTTTCACGAGGACGGGCTGGCCGACACCGCGGACGGCTTCGGCGGCGGCGCGACCGTCGAGCGGCGCCTCGCGATCATGACCGACAGCCGGGTCGGCACGTTCGGAGCGGCCGCGCTCGTCTTCTCGATCCTGTTGCGGGCGGCCGCGCTCGCCGAAATCGTCGACGCCTTCGGCCCCGGTGCGGGCGCGCTGATGATGCTCGCCGCAGCACCGCTTTCCCGCGCGCTCGGGCTCGTGCCGCTCTGGTATCTCGAAAACGCGAAGCCGGACGGCAAGTCCGCGGCCGTGGGCCAGCCGGGCGGACGGGTGCTGACCGTGACGCTCTCGGTCTCGTTCATGATCGCGGTTCTGATCCTGCAGGGGTCGGACATCTCGCCCGGACAGGGCCTGACCGCGCTGGCCGCCGCCGCGCTCTCGGTGCTGCCGCTGATCCGGATGTCCCGCAAGCTCATCGGCGGCCAGACGGGCGACGTGGCGGGCGCGGCGCAACAACTCGCGGAAACCGCCTTCCTGCTCGTGCTCGCGGCCGTTCCGCGCGCGCTCTGAACCCTACCGTCCGACCGCGGGCGGAACGGCGGCGCGCTTCGTTCGTTCGGACGGAATGCCGCTTTCTCCCGCGCCCGCTTTGCTCTCGGTGGCTTCGGCCGTTCCGCCGCACGTGCTCGCCCAGAGCGAGGTAGCGGCGGAGGCGGAACGGCTCTTCGCCGGTTTCCCGGGCTGGAACCGGGTCGCCGGCGTCTTCGCCTCGACCGGGATCAAGACCCGAAGGGCCGTGCGTCCCATCGACTGGTATCTCGACCCGAAAGGCTGGCCGGAGCGCACCGCGGCCTATCTGGACGGCGGAACGGACCTCTTGGTCGAGGCCGCAAGCCGCGCGCTGGACCGCGCGGGGCTGTCGGCGGCGGACGTCGACACGGTCGTGACGGTCTCGTCCACCGGCATCGCGACGCCGAGCCTCGAAGCGCGCGCCGCTGCGCGGCTCGGCTTCAGGCCCGACGCGCGGAGAGTGCCGGTGTTCGGGCTCGGCTGCGCGGGCGGGATCGCGGGGCTCGCGCTCGCCGCGCGGCTCGCGGCGGCGGAGCCGGGATCGGCGGTGCTGCTCGTCGCGGTGGAGCTCTGCACGCTCTCCTTCCGGCTGAACGCGCCCGACAAGGCCGACATCGTGGCCACGGCGCTGTTCGGCGACGGGGCCGCCGCCTGCGTGCTCTCGACGGGCGCGGCGGGGCCGCATCTGGTGACGGCGGCGGGCGACCACAGCTGGCCGGACACGCTGGGCATCATGGGCTGGGAGGTGGGAGAGGACGGCTTCGGCGTCATCTTCGACCGGGCGATCCCGCCTTTCGTGACGGCCGAACTCGGCGCGGCGCTCGACGCCGTGTGCCGGAGCGAGGGCGTCGACCGCGGCGGGATCGACCGCTTCGTCTGCCATCCCGGCGGTACCAAGGTGCTGACGGCGCTCGAAAGCGCGCTGAAGCTCGACAAGGGCAGCCTCGACGTCGAGCGCGAAGTGCTCGCCGAGTTCGGCAACATGTCGGCCCCTACGGTGTTGTTCGTTCTGGAGCGCGCGGCGGCCCGTGGGCCGCTCCGCTCACCCTTGCTGATGGCCATGGGGCCCGGCTTCACCCTGTCCTGCGCCGCCTTGCGGAGCCGCGAATGACCACCGCCGTCTACATCCTGCTTCTCGTCACCGCTCAGAGGATCGCCGAACTCCATATCGCGCGGCGGAACACGGCGCGATTGATGGCCCGCGGGGCCGTGGAGGTCGCGCCCGAGCATTACCCGGCCATCGTGGCGCTGCATGCGAGCTGGCTGTCGGGCCTCTGGCTGCTCGGCTACGACGCCGAGCCCGACCCCTCCTGGGCCGCCGTCTATCTGGTGCTGCAGGGCCTGCGGGCCTGGACCATGCTGACGCTCGGCGGGCGCTGGACCACGCGCATCATCGTTCTGCCCGGCGAGCCGCCGATCCGCACCGGCCCCTATCGTTGGCTCAACCACCCGAATTACGCGGTGGTGATGGGCGAGATCGCCGTGCTGCCCCTCGCCTTCGGGCTCCCGGTCTACGCTTTCGTCTTCTCTCTGCTCAATGCCGCGGTCCTGATCATCCGCGTGAGGGCGGAGGACGAGGCGCTGCGCGAACTCTGCGGCCTGCACCGCGCGGGGCGCTGATCAGAGCGTGAGATAGCCTCCGTCGACGGGAAGCACCGTGCCGGTGACGAAGCCCGCATGGTCGGACAGCAGCATCAGCACCGCGCCCGCGACGTCGTTCGGCGTGCCCCAGCGGCCCATCGGCGTCCGGTCGATGATGGGCTTCGAACGGGCGGGGTCGGCCTGCAGCGGCTTGGTGAGTTCGGTCGCGATCCAGCCCGGGGCGACGGCGTTCACGCGGATGCCGTCCTTCGCCCAAGCCGCCGCCAGCGACTTCGTGAGCTGCGCCACGCCGCCCTTCGACGCCGAATAGCCGGGTGCGAAGGGGGAGCCGAAATAAGAGAGCATGCTGGCGGTGTTGACGACCGCGCCGTTCGAGGCCGCGAGCCTTTCCTTGGCGGCGAGGCAGACGCGCATCGTTCCGACGAGATTGACCTCGACGGTCTTGCGGAAGCCCTCGACCGTGAACTCCACGCCGTCGCGCAGGATGATGCCCGCGCAGTTCACCACCGCATCGAGGCGCGGGCAGCGGTCGAGCGCGGCGGCGACGCTCGCGTCGTCGGTGACGTCGAGCAGGACGGGCGTGATGCGCTCGTGCGGTGCGAAGCCGTCGATCTCCGCCTGCGAGACGCCGCCCGCGACCACGCTCCACCCCTCGGCGGCGAGCGCGCGCGAGACGCCCTCGCCGATGCCCCTCGTGCCGCCGGTGACCAATGCCGTCTTCATGCCTAACACCTCCCCGGACCGCGAACGGGGCGGATCATGGGCGGGCTCAGGCGTGATCCGCAAGCGCCTCGGCGCGCGGCTCGCGCGAGACCAGCGCCAAGGCCTCGCGGAGCACCTCGACGCCCGCGCCGCGCTTCACGCCCTCGCTCGACAGATGACGGCGCCAGCGCCGGGCGCCGGGCCGGCCGGGGAACAGGCCCAGCATGTGCCGGGTCATCGCATGCAGCGGCACGCCTTCGGCCAGACGGCGCTCGACATAGGGCAGAAAGGCCTCGACCGCCGCGAAGGCGTCGGGGACGGGCGCGTCCTCGCCGTAGAGCACGGGATCGACCGCCAGCAGGATCTCCGGATCGTGATAGGCCGCGCGGCCCACCATGACGCCGTCGACGAAATCCAGTTCCCGCCGGCACTCCTCGATCGTGGCGAGGCCGCCGTTGATCGCGATCTCGACCGCGGGCAGGCGGCGCTTCAAGCGATGCACCCGATCGTAGTCGAGCGGCGGGATCTCGCGGTTTTCCTTGGGCGACAGGCCCTTCAGCCAAGCCTTGCGCGCATGCACGATCAGCGCGTCGCAGCCCGCGGCGATCACCGCGTCGGCAAGCCGGTCGAGCGCCTCTTCGGGGTCCTGATCGTCGACGCCGATGCGGCATTTGACGGTGACGGGAAGTTTCACCGCCGCCTTCATGGCCGCGACGCAATCGGCGACCGTCTCGGGCTCCTGCATCAGGCAGGCGCCGAAGCGGCCGTCCTGCACGCGGTCCGAGGGGCAGCCGCAATTGAGGTTCACCTCGACATAGCCCTCGGCCTCGCAGATCCGCGCGGCCTCGGCGAGATCCTTCGGGTCGGACCCGCCGAGCTGCACCGCAACGGGGTGTTCGGCCGGATCGAAGCCGATGATGCGCTCGCGCACGCCGTGGATGACGGCCCCGGTGGTGACCATCTCGGTATAGAGCCGGGCCCGGCGCGACAGGACGCGATGGAAGGAGCGGCAATGCCGATCCGTCCAGTCCATCATCGGTGCCACCGAGAACTTGCCGTGTACCGTCACTGATCCGGGCTTTCTGGAAACGGCTTCGGGCCGTCACGAGCGGTCGAGGCGACCGCCCGCGATCTATCGCGCGCGGCTCCTCCGTGGCAAGACTCGCGGCGCCGGTCGATCCGAGGAGAGGACCCCCATGCCGCATGTCGCCGTCAAGATGTTCCCGGGCCGGAGCGAAGAGCAGAAGAAGCGGCTCGCGGAGGCGATCACCAAGGCGCTGATGGAGACGACCGACTGCAGCCTCGACTCGGTCTCGATCACCGTCGAGGACGTCGCGAAGGCGGATTGGGTCGAGGCGGTGTGGAAGCCCGAGATCGCGGGCAAGTCCTCGCACCTCTACAAGAAGCCCGGCTACGACCCTCTCTGAGCCGCACGCGGGCGCCGAAGCTCGGCCAAGGTCTCGAAGGCGGCGTGGAGGCGCTTGAACTCCGCTTCCGCAGCTTCCCGCCCCGCGGGCGGATGAAGATCGGGATGCGCCGCCTTGAGATGCGCGCGTCGGGCGGCTTCGAAGACGTGATCGGGGCAATCCGGCGTGAGACCCATCTCGGCATGCAGCGTCGCGGCCCGGTCGCCCGCCGCGGCGCGCTCGCGGAAATGCCGTACCGCGTCTTCGGCCAGCCTCAGGCGATGTCGCGTTTCGAGAAGCGCGCGGCGCAGCTCCTCGATCTCGGACGCCATGCGCGCCGTTTCGCGCTCCTGCGTCGGCATGCGGGACGCGTAGCGCAGATGCATGCCGCCCTCGGCCAGATCGGCGATGCGCCCGTCGATCTCCGCCCGCAGGCCGGCGGCCGCCGCGGAGGTGTGGAAGCGCAGTTCGGCATGGATCTGCAGCAGCGTCGCCGCATCCCCCCGGCGCCGGCGGGCGAGGTCTTCGAGCTGCGCGAGGGAATGGTTGAGATAGGGGCGCGACTTCATCGGCAATGATCGAAAAGAACGCGGCCAGTCTAAGGACCGGACGCTCCGCCGCAAGTCGCGCGCCGGGCGCGGGCTCGCGAAGCGAGGAGCCGGCCGTCCCGCGCGGGGCGGCTCCCCTGCGGCGCCGCTTGCGCCTGCCCCGGAAATCCTTCAAGGGGCAGAGACCTTCCGGCTCCGAGAGCACAGGCCCCCGCATGCTCGCTTCGATCCCCCTCTCCGAACTCCTCACGCTCGGCGGCGGCCTTCTGGCCGCGGGCGCCGTCACGGGACTCCTCGCGGGCGTCTTCGGCGTCGGCGGCGGGGCGGTGGCCGTGCCCATTCTCTACGAACTCTTCCGGGTGATCGGGGTCGAAGAGGCGCTGCGCATGCAGCTCGCGGTCGGCACCTCGCTGGCGATCATCGTGCCCACCTCCATCCGCTCCTTCCGGGCGCACAAGAAGAAGGGCGCGGTCGACGCCTCGGTGCTGAAGCTCTGGGCGCTGCCTGTCGTGATCGGCGTGATCGCGGGAAGTTTCGCGGCGCGCTATGCGCCGCCCGCGGTGTTCAAGCTCGTCTTCGTGATCGTGGCCTCCGCCAGCGCCACGCGCCTTCTCTTCGGCAAGAATTCATGGCGTCTGGGCACCGAGATGCCCGGGCCGACGGTGATGCGCGTCTACGGCCTCGTGATCGGCGTGCTCTCGGCGCTCATGGGCATCGGCGGCGGGCAGCTCTCGAATCTGTTCATGACCTTCTACGGCCAGCCGATCCATCGCGCGATCGCGACCTCGTCCGGCCTCGGCGTGATCATCTCGATCCCCGGCACGATCGGCTACATCTATGCGGGCTGGCCGCAGATGGCGGAGCTTCCGCCGCTGTCGGTCGGCTTCATCTCGCTCATCGGCGTGGCGCTGGTGATCCCGACCAGCATCTGGACGGCGCCCATCGGCGCCAATCTGGCGCATCGGCTCTCGAAGCGTCGGCTGGAAGTCGCCTTCGGCTGCTTCCTCACGCTGGTCTGCCTGCGCTTCCTCTACAGCCTCGTCGTCTGAGCTTCAGCAGCGCCCCGCGCCCGGGCCGTTGCCGGGCGTGCAGCGGCTCGCAGGTCGTGCGGCGAGCTTCATCCGGTCCGGCAGTTCCGCCATGATCGCGCGGCGCGCCCGCTCGTCGAGCGAGCCCCAGGACGCGATTTCCGCGACCGTGCGGCCGCAGCCGGTGCAAAGCCCGGAGATGCGGTCGACCTTGCAGACGCGGATGCAGGGCGTGGAGGGGGAAGCGGACATCGGACTCCCGTGGCGACGAAGTGTCCTGATGCCCGAAAGCGCCGGGCGGCT
This sequence comes from Hyphomicrobiales bacterium, assembly GCA_027483895.1. GTDB lineage: Bacteria > Pseudomonadota > Alphaproteobacteria > Rhizobiales > Beijerinckiaceae > JAIXZO01. Next base: position 112,852 of record JAIXTP010000034.1, on the reverse strand, counting down.
CAAGCGGCGGTTTCGTCGCGGAGCGGGCGACGGCGCAGGGCTCCGCCGTGCGGCGTCTTGTGCCAATGCGACGGCGCCAGCACGAGTTCGGCCAAGGCGCGCCATGCCGCCGCCGAAACCAGCGCCAGATGCACGGGCAAGAACAGCCATTCGCGGAAGGAGAAGCGCAGCGACCGCCGCCGAGCGGCCTCCTGCATCGGGCGGACGAGCGTGAAGGCGCCGAAAAACGCCACCGCGATGCACGTCGCCTGCCCCGCCGAGGGCGGGCCTCCGCTTGCCAGATGCGCCGCTGCCGAGACGAAGGCCGGCACCGTGAAAGGCGCGAACAGGGCCGAGAAACTGGCACCGAGCGTCAGGACGGCGGCCGCCGTCGCGCCGCGGACGCCGACCGTGCGGAACATCACGCCGGGGCGGCCGAAATGCACCAGCGCGGTCTGCATCCAGCCCTTGTGCCAGCGGCTGCGCTGGCGGAACCAGATCCCGAGGCGGTTGGGCGCCTCCTCTCCGGTATCGGACGCGATCGCGCCGACGCGGAAGCCGCAGCGGGCGAGACGAAGGCCGAGATCGGCGTCTTCCGTCACGTTCCATGCGTCCCAGCCGAGCGCCTTTTCGAGCGCGGAGCGGCGGAAATGGTTCGAGGTTCCGCCGAGCGGAACGGGCAGCCCGGCCTTGGCGAGCCCCGCGATGGTCCTGTCGAAAAGCACCGCGTAATCGAGCGCGAAGATTCGCGTCAGCAGGCCGTCGGCATCGTTGTCGATGACGAGCCGTGCCTGCACGCAGGCAAGATCCGCCGGCCCCGCGGCGAAGGCGGCTGCCGCGCGCCGCAATTGGCCGGGATGCGGCACGTCCTCGGCGTCGAACACGCTCACGAACTCACCGCGACAGAAGGCGAGCGCGACGTTCAGCGCGCGCGGCTTCGTCCGCGGTTCGCCCGGGGGGCAGACCACAACGGAGGCGTGAGGCGGCAGGCGGAGTGCCGCGAGAGCGTCCCGCGTCTCGGCGTCGTCCTGCTCCACCGCGAACCGCAATTCGAGCTTGGCCCTCGGATAGTCGAGACCTTCGAGGGCTTCGAGCAGCGCGGCGGCCACCGCGCGGCCCTCGCGATGAAGCGCCACGATGACGGACCAGCGCGGCAGATCGGCGTCGTCGGGCTGCGGCGGAAGCTCGTCTTCCGCGACCGGGCGGGAAAGACGGCGGCGGAGCAGGATCGACGGGAGGAACAGAAGACCGACCACGGCCGAGGCGGGGAACCCGGCGATGACGGGATCGACGAGGACGAGCCCGGCAAGACAGAGCGCCGCGACGGCGAAGAGGAAGGGCATGAAGGGCCGGACGGCCGAGCGCGCGGAGAGATCCGGCGCGGCCTCGCTCAGCCGGTCTCGCGCGGAGCGTGCGACGAATGATGCGCCCGAATTCAGGAGGCTTCCGGCAAGGATCGCGGGCGTCGTGACGGCCGCGCCGCGCGGCGGGCGGCGGCCGCGCAGGAGACGCGCGAGCCCCGCGCCGGACGGAGCCAGCGCGAACCGGATCCCCTCCCGGCCCCGCACGGGCGCGATCCGGGCGCGAAAGCCCTCATGCGTGAGTTCGCCCGCCGGGACGACGAAGGGCGCATCGAGAAACGGGATGCCGAGCCGGTCGGCCAAGGCGCGGTAATAGGCTTCCGCCGAGACGTGCCCCTCCGCGATCGCGACCTCGTCGGCCCCGACCTTCTGTGCAGCGGCGCGGGCCATGATGCGGAGCGCCCGTTCGCGCTCGAGGATGCGCGGCACGAGAAACGCCAAGGCGGGGTCGATCCGGCCTTGCGGGCGTGCGGAAGCGCTCTTCGACGGCCGTCGCGAAGAGGCGAGGACGAAAGGCGGCGGTGGTGGTCGCGTCCGGTCCGGACGGGACGACGCTTCTCTCGACACGGCTGCTGGCTCCCCCCTTGCAACTAGGAGGATCGATGCCCGGGGCCGGCCGGCGGAAACGACAGGGGAACGGGAGCCATGCGGCGCGGCGCGGTAGGCGGCGCGCGGCGGCGCGATTATAAGATCCGCAGCGGCGGCGAAACGCCGGACGACAAGAACATCACGAGGAAACGCGTGTCCCTTTCCCTTTTCGATCTCACCGGCCGTACGGCCCTCGTCACCGGCTCGAGCCGCGGCATCGGCCTCGCCATCGCGGGCGGCCTCGCCCGTGCCGGCGCGCGCGTGATCATCAACGGCCGCAATGCCGAGGCCGTGCAGAAGGCGGTCGATGAACTGCGCAAGGCGGGGCTTCAGGCCGAAGCGCGGGTCTTCGACGTCAGCGACCCGAAGGCCGTCGAGACAGCGATCGACGCGATCGAGCGCGAGATCGCGCCGCTCGACATCCTCGTGAACAATGCGGGCAAGCAGCATCGCTCGATGGTCGTGGACTTCCCCGACGAGGCTTGGCACGACCTGATCCGCACCAATGTCGACAGCGTGTTCTTCATGTCGCGCGCGGTCGGCCGGCGGATGATCCCGCGCAAGCGCGGCAAGATCATCAATATCGGTTCGGTGCAGTCCGAACTCGGCCGCGCGACCATCTCGCCCTACACGGCGACGAAGGGCGCGGTGAAGATGCTGACCAAGGGCCTCTGCGCCGAATGGGCCCAGCACGGCATCCAGGTGAACGCCATCGGCCCGGGCTATTTCGACACGGAATTGACCAAGACGCTCGTCGAGAACAAGGAATTCACGGATTGGCTCTGCCGCCGCACGCCCGCCGGGCGTTGGGGCAAGGTGGACGAGCTGATCGGCGCGGCGATCTTCCTCGCCTCCGACGCCTCGGGCTTCGTCAACGGCCATCTCCTGATGGTCGACGGCGGCCTCACCTCGATCGTCTGAGGAGCACGCCATGGCGGCCGCCGACTATCTCCTTCTCGATCCGCGCTTCAAGCCGCTGATCGGCGGGAACATCCATGTCGACAAGCTCTGGACCGGCTGCCGCTGGGCCGAGGGCCCGGCATGGTTCGGCGGCGCGCGCCACCTGATCTGGTCGGACATCCCGAACGACAGGATGCTGCGCTACGACGCGGCTTCGGGGCTCGTTTCCGAGTTCCGCAAGCCCGCCAACAACTCCAACGGCAACACGGTGGACCGCGAGGGACGGCTGGTGACGGCCGAGCATCGCGGCCGCCGGATCTCGCGGACCGAGCATGACGGCTCGATCACCGTTCTCGCCGACCGCGTGAAGGGCAAGCGCTTCAACTCGCCCAACGACGTGGTGGTGAAGTCGGACGGCTCGGTCTGGTTCACCGATCCGGCCTACGGCATCGACAGCGATTACGAGGGCGAGCGGGCCGAGAGCGAGATCGGCGGCTGCCACGTCTACCGCATCGACCCGCAATCCGGGACGGTGGATCTGGTGGCGGACGATTTCGTGCGGCCCAACGGCCTCGCCTTCTCGCCCGACGAGACGAAGCTCTACATCTCCGACACGGGCGTGACCCATGTCGAGGACGGGCCGCGGCACATCCGCGTCTTCGACGTCGTGGACGGCCGGAAACTCTCGGGCGGCGAAGTCTTCGCGACCTCGACGGCCGGGCTCTTCGACGGCTTCCGCTGCGACGAGGACGGGCGCATCTGGACCTCGGCGGGAGACGGGGTGCATTGCTTCGAGCCCGACGGCACGCTGATCGGCAAGATCCGCGTGCCCGAGGCCGTGGCGAATGTCTGCTTCGGGGAAGCGGCGCGCAACCGCCTCTTCATCTGCGGGACGACGTCGCTTTATGCCTGCTACGTGAAGGTGCGAGGCGCCAAGACCTATTGAGGTGCCGCGGCGGTGCTCAATCGAGCATCGCGAGCGCCTTGGTGAAGAAGTCCGGCGTGCCGAAATTGCCGGATTTCAGCGCGAGCGCGATGGTCTTGCCGTCCGCCGCCAGCGTCCACGGCACGCCGGGATCGATTTCCGGGCCGATCTCCAGCATCGAGACCCCGAGCGCGCCGACCACCGCGCCGGAGGTCTCGCCGCCCGCCACCACGAGGCGCGCGACGCCCGCTTCCGCGAGCCCCCGCGCCACGTCGCCGAGAAGCCGCTCGATCATGGCGCCGGACTCGTCGCGGCCGAAGCGCTCCTGCACCGCGCGCACGGCGTCGGGCTCGGCGGTGGAATAGACGAGGATCGGCTTCGCCCCGAGACGCGGACGCGCCCAATCGAGGACCGAGGCGGCGGTCATGCGGCCGTCGGCGATCGCGACGGGATCGAGCGCGAAGGCTTCCACGCCCTTTTCCACCGCATCCGCGACCTGCCCGCGCGTGGCCGCGGAGCAGCTGCCCGCGAGCACCGCCGTCTTGCCCTTCGGGGCGACGAAGGCGCGCTTCTCGCCCGCGGGGCCCAGCAGACCCGCGCGACGGAAATTCTCCGGAAGGCCGAGCGCGATGCCCGAGCCGCCCGTCAGCAGCGGCAGGCCTGCGAAGGCTTCGCCCAGCACGCGGAGCTGCGCGTCCGTCACCGCATCGGCCACCGCCATCGCGGGCCCGTCCTTCGCGATCGCCTCGAAGGCGTCGCGCACGGCGGCGGCGCCCTTCTCGATCACGGCGAAGGGCACGAGGCCCACGGGCAGCTTCGTCTGGCGACCGAGCACGCGGACGAGGTTCGAATCCCGCATCGGGGTGAGCGGGTGGTCCTTCATCGGGCTGTCGGACAGCAGGACGGAGCCGACGAAGAGATGGCCCTGGAAAACCGAGCGGCCGTTGGCCGGGAACGCCGGACAGGCGACGGTGAAGCGCGCGCCGAGGCGCTTCATCAGGGCTTCGGCGACCGGGCCGATATTGCCGCGGTCGGTGGAATCGAAGGTCGAGCAGTATTTGAAGAGGATCTGCTTCGCGCCCGCGCCGATGAGCGCGTCGCAGGCCTGCAGCGACCATGCGACGGCCTCTTCGGCCGGATTGGTCCGCGACTTCATCGAGACGACGACGGCATCGGCTTCGGGAAGCGCAGCGGCGGAGGCCGGCACGCCGACCGTCTGCACGACCCGCATGCCCTCGCGGGCGAGCATCAGGGCCACGTCGGTGGCGCCGGTGAGATCGTCAGCGATGACGCCGAGCAGCATGGTCGTTTCCTCTCGTGTTCTTGTCGTTTCGTCTTAGCGCACCGGTCGAGGCCTTCGAGGTCCTTTTTCCGTCATTGCGAGCGAAGCGAAGCACTCCAGAGAACGCCGGGCGTCGCGCTCCATGCCGGGCGTTCTCTGGATTGCTTCGTCGCTCCGCTCCTCGCAACGACGGCGGCGCCTACCACTTCGCCCCGAAGGTCCCGCGCAGTTCGTCGACGGCGGCGGCGTCGAGTTCCGGCAGTCGCGCGCCGCGCGTCAGGAACCACAGCTTCGCCGTCTCCTCCGCCTCTTCCAGCGCGGCGGACGCGGATGCGGGGCCGTCATGCCAGAAGGTCGGGCCGATCCGCGCCAGCATCACCCCGCGGCACGCGGCCACATGCGGCCGGACGAGATCGATGACCTCGGGCGCGCCGGGGCGGCGATAGGGGATCAGCGGAATCCGGCCCGCCTTCATCACGTGATAGGGCGTGAGCGGCGGCAGGATGTTCGCGGGGTCGACCCCCGGCGTGAGCGACAGCGCGACGAGATGCGTCGAATGCGTATGGACCACGCCGCCGAGCGCCGGGTCGGCCGCATAGATCGCGCGATGCAGGAGGATCGTCTTCGAGGCCCGGTCGCCGGAGACCTGCACGCCCGCAGCGTCGAGCTTGGCGAGACGGGCGGGGTCGAGCGTGCCGAGGCAGGCATCGGTCGGCGTGATGAGGAAACCGTCCTCCAGTCGCGCGGAAATGTTGCCCGCGGTGCCGACCGTGTAGCCGCGCTCGAACAGGCTGCGGCCGACACGGCAGATCTCCTCGCGCAGCGCGCTTTCACGGGTCATCGGGAGGTCTCCGCAAGGCGGGCTTCCAAGCGGAAGCGGATGATGCGCAGCACCTGCGCGATGGCGGTCAGCATCTCCTCCTCGCGCGTGCCGCCGACGCGGGCGGCGAAACTTTCGAGGATCTGCATCTTCGTGGCGCCCTTCACCGCGAAGATGAAGGGGATGCCGAAGCGGGTGCGGTAGGCGTCGTTCATGACGTTGAACCGCGCGAATTCCTCGGGGGTGAGGCGGTCGAGCCCCGCGCCCGCCTGCTCCTTGGACGAATCCGCGGTGAGTTCGCCCGCGATGGCGGCACGGCCCGCAAGATCGGGATGGGCGCGCAGGAGATCGAGCTGCCGTTCCTCCCCCGCCTTCAGAACGGCATGCTGGAAGGCGCGGACGGCGGCCTCCCGGTCGGCGAAGGGCCGCGCGGCGGCCGCTTCCGCCGCGACCCAGGGCGAATGCTCGGCGGTGTCGCCGAACAGTTCGACGAAGGCCTCGGCGGACAGCTCGTTCAGAGCCTCGACGGTGAACACGGTCATCACGGGCTCAATAGGTGATCTTGTCGGCCTTGGCCGACCATGCGGCGAAGGCGTCGGCGGCGTCCTCGCGCGGGGCGTGGACCATCGCGAGGCTGCGCTCGGTCGGCGCCTTCGGCATCTCGTCATAGATGAAGGCGTCGTCGAAGCCGATGGCGGCGGCATCGTCGCGCGTGTTCGCATAGACGATGCGCTCGATGCGCGCCCAATAGGCGGAAGCGAGGCACATGGGGCACGGCTCGCAGCTCGTATAGAGCGTCGCGCCCGCCAGCGAGAAGGAGTTCACGGCCGTACAGGCGCGCCGGATGGCGACGACCTCCGCATGCGCGGTCGGATCGTTGGCCGAAGTCACCTCGTTCCAGCCTTCGGAAAGCGTCTCGCCGCCGCGCACGATCACGGCGCCGAAGGGACCGCCGAGACCCGCCTCCATGCGCTCGCGCGACAACGCCACGGCGCGCGCCAGATGCTTCTCGTCCTCGGCATCGATCATGCCCGCTCCCGCTGCTTGCTCTCGGCGTCCCGGCGCTCGCGCTCGACGAGGAGCCGGGCGACCGTGGAGGCCGCGATCACCGCGGGCTCCTTGCCCGTGATGCCCGCGACGCCGATGGGACAGACGAGAGAGCGGAGCGCGTCCGCCGTCAAGCCCGCGTCCCGCATCCGCGCTTCGAACCGCGCCCGCTTGGTGGCGGAGCCGATGAGCCCGACGAAGCCGAGATCGCCGCGCCCCAACGCCGCCGTCGTCACAGCAAGATCGAGCGGGTGGGAATGGGTCATGACCAGCACGAAGGCGCCCGGCGACAGACGGCCGATCTCCGCGACCGGAACGACCGCGGCGACGGGCTCGGCATTGGCGGGGATCAGGGAGGGAAAAGCGTCCGGCCGGTCGTCGATCCAGCGGACGCGGAACGGCAGCGGCGCCAGCGCCGTGACGAGCGCCCGCCCGACGTGACCGGCACCGAACAGAGCGAGAAGCGTCCGGTCGTTGCGGAAGAGCTCGATCAGACGATCGGGGCGGAGGAGGACGGCCGGGGCATGCGAGAGGGACGGTTCGGTGGGAGGGATGATGCGGCGCGCGAGGCGCAGGTCGGTCGCGGGCCAAGGCGCTTCGGTGCGGCAGCCGCCGTCGCCGTCCTCCGCCGCCGCCAGCGCGGCGACGTGGTCGCGGTCTTCGGGGCCGAAGACCTCGACCAGCGCGGTGACACGCCCGCCGCAGCACTGGCCGAGAGCCGGGCCGAGGGGTCGGTCGGAGAGATGCGCCGCGTGGCCCGAGGCGATCAGCCGACGGGCTTCGGCGATCAGCTCCCATTCCAGCGCGCCGCCGCCGACCGTGCCGAGAAAGCCGCCGTCGGGCCGCACCACCATGCGGGCGCCGGCCTCGCGCGGGGTCGAGCCCTCGGCGGAGACGACGGTGACGAGCGCCGCCCGCGAGGGCGCGGCGATCACCGCGAGGAGGCGCGACCACAGAGGCTTCATGCCGACGAGGCGTCCTTCGACTTCAAGTTCCGATTCAGAATCCGATGCCGCCCGTAAGATCCTCGACAGCCTTCAAAATCGCCTCCGGCGTCGCGGGCGCGTCGAGCGGGACGGGCTTGCCGGGGGCGAGCGAATGCAGCGCGTCCGCGATTGCGCAGAACACGGAATTGGCAAGCATCAGAGGAGGTTCGCCCACCGCCTTCGAACGATGAATCGTGTCCTCGCGATTGGGCTCCTGATGGAGGTGGACGCGGAAATCGGCGGGCACGTCGGAGGCGACGGGGATCTTGTAGGTCGAGGGCGCGTGCGTGCGCAGGCGGCCCTCGGCGTCGTAGACCAGCTCCTCCGTCGTCAGCCAGCCGAGGCCCTGCACGAAGCCGCCCTCGATCTGCCCGATGTCGATGGCCGGGTTCAGCGAGCGCCCGACATCGTGGAGGACGTCCACGCGGTCGAGCCGCATCTCGCCGGTCATCGTGTCGATCGTGACTTCGGAACAGGCCGCGCCATAGGCGAAATAGAAGAACGGCCGCCCCGTGCCCTCGTCGCGGTTCCACGCGACCTTGGGCGTCGCGTAATGCCCGGCCTCCGAGAGCGGCACGCGGGCGGCGCAGCAGCGGCCGGCGAGCTCGGCGAAGCTCATCCCGTCATTGCCGACGAAGACGCGGTCGTCCCGGAATTCGATCGCCTCGGGCGCGACGCCCCATTCGGACGCGGCCTGCGCGGCCATGCGGTCGCGGATGGCGCGGGCGGCGATGCGGGCGGCCATGCCGTTGAGATCGGAGCCGGAAGAGGCCGCCGTCGGCGAGGTGTTCGGCACCTTGCCGGTGCTCGTCGCGGTGATGCGCACGCGCTCGAGCCCGACGCCGAATTCGTCGGCGACGATCTGCGCGACCTTCTGGTTGAGCCCCTGCCCCATCTCCGTGCCGCCATGGTTCAGATGGATCGAACCGTCGGCATAGACATGGACGAGCGCGCCCGCCTGATTGAGCCGGGTGAGCGTGAAGGAGATGCCGAACTTCACCGGCGTCAGCGCGATGCCGCGCTTGAGGATCGTCGAACGGGCGTTGAACTCCGCGATCTCGGCACGGCGGGCGCGGTAATCGCTGCGCTCTTCCAGCTCGTCGAGGATGCGCCGTCCGGTCGCGTGGTCCTCCACCGTCATGCCGTAGGGCGTCACGTCCCGGCCCGCGGCGTAGAAGTTGAGCCGGCGGACGTCGAGCGGATCCTTGCCGAGCGACCATGCGACGGCGTCGATGACGCGCTCCATGGCCAGCATGCCCTGCGGGCCGCCGAAGCCGCGGAAGGCGGTGTTGGAGACGGTGTCGGTCTTCAGACGCCGCGAGGCGATGCGGACGGCGGGCAGGAAATAGCTCGAATCCGCATGGAACATGGTGCGGTCGACGACGCCTTGGCTGAGATCGGCCGAATAGCCGCAGCGGGCGAGGAAGAGGCTGTCGAGCGCGGCGATGCGCCCCTCGTCGTCGAAGCCGACCTGCCAGTCGACCCGGAAGTCGTGGCGTTTGCCGGTCATCGCCATGTCGTCGTCGCGGTCGAGCCGGAGCTTGCAGGGCCGGCCCGTCGCGCGGGCGGCGAGCGCCGCGATGGCAGCCCATTGGGTCGCCTGGCTCTCCTTTCCGCCGAAGGCGCCGCCCATGCGCCGCACCTCGCAGGTGACGAAAGCGTCGGGGAGGCCGAGCACGCGGGCGACGACGTGCTGGACCTCGGTCGGATGCTGGGTCGAGGACTGCACGTGGACGGAGCCGTCCTCGCCCGGGATCGCGAGCGCGACCTGACCTTCGAGATAGAAATGCTCCTGTCCGCCGATGCGGAAGGTGCCGCCGAGCCGATGCGGCGCCCGCTCGATCTCGGCCGCCGGATCGCCGCGGCCGAAGGCGTAGTCGGGCAGCACCGTCGCATCCGCCGCCAGCGCGTCCTCGACCGTCACGCGGGGCTTCAGGGCCGTAGTCTTGGCGATGCCGAGCAATGCCGCCCGGCGTGCGGCCTCGCGCGTGGTCGCCACCACGGCGAACAGGGCCTGAGCGTGAAAAAGGATCTCCCGCTCCACGAACATCGGATCGTCGCCCATCGAGGGCGATACGTCGTTGCGGCCCGGGATATCGGCGGCGGTCAGCACGGCCACGACGCCCGGGGCCGCGCGGACGGCCTTCAGGTCGAGTTCCTGCAGCCGCGCCCGCGCGATCGGGGCCCGGCCCACCGCGACATGCAGCGTGCCCTCCGGCTCGGGCAGATCGTCGACATAAGGGGCCGAGCCCTGCACGTGCTTGACCGCGGAGTCATGCGGCAGCGGCTTGTGGACGTGCCGCAAGGCGGCGGCTTCGGCGTCATTCGGCTGCAAGGGACGCCTCCTTGCGCGGATGCAGGCGCGTGGCCGCACTCGGCAGACCCGCGATCTCGGCCAGCGCCTTCACCAGCACGGCCTGCGCGGCCTGCATGCGGTAGCGGGCCGAGGCACGATGATCGCTCATCGGCTTGAAATCCTCGGAAAGGGCCGCGGCGGCCGCCCGCCACGTGCCCGCCTGCAGGATCGAGCGGCCGAGCAGGGCCGCTTCGGCCCCGGCGGCGCGCTTCGGCGTCCCGGCCATGCCGCCATAGGCGATGCGGACGGAGGCGACCGTCTCTCCGTCGAGCGTGAGACGCACCGCACCGAGCGCGGAGGAAATGTCCTCGTCGCGCCGCTTGGAGATCTTGAAGCAGCGGAAGCGGTCGCTCGGCCCGAGCTTCGGCACCGTGATGCGGCGGAGATATTCGCCGGGTTCGCGGTCCTGCTTGCGGTAGTCGAGGAAGAAGGCTTCGAGCGGCAGGCTCCGCAGCCTCTCGTCCTTGCGCAGTTCCACCGTGGCGCCGAGCGCGATCAGCGCGGGGGCGAGGTCCCCGATGGGCGAGCCGTTGGCGATGTTGCCGCCGACGGTGCCCGAGGCACGGACCTGACGCGAGCCGAAGCGCCGCATCAATTCGCCGAGATCGGGATCGAGCGCTTCGAGATGCGGCAGCGCCCGCGCATGCGTCACCGTTGCGCCGAGCACGAGCGCGTCGGGCGTGTCCTCCACCGCATCGAGGCCCTTCACGCGGCCGAGCCAGACGATCCGCTCCAAGGGCTCGAGCGCCTTCGTGATGCGCAGGCCGACATCGGTCGCGCCGGCGATGATGACCGCATCCGGCGCCTCGCCGAGAATGCGGGCGAGAAGATCCTCGCTCGACGGGGCGGCGAAGAAGCTGTCGGACCCGCCGAGCCAGACGTCGGAGCCGTCGTCGAGGGCGGCGAGCACGCGCGCGGTCGTCTCCTCGGTGGCGGTGAAACGGTCGGCGGCCGGCGCCGCGCAGGCTTCGAGCGCGGCATCCACGATCGGCCGATAGCCCGTGCAGCGGCAGAGATTGCCGGCGAGCGCGTCGTTCACGGCCTCCCGGTCCGCCGGGCCGCCCGCGTGATGGAGGGCGAAGAGGCTCATCACGATCCCGGGCGTGCAGAAGCCGCATTGCGAGCCGTGATGCTTCACCAGCGCCGCCTGAACGGGATGCAGCATCTCTCCCGCCGCGAGGTCCTCGACCGTCACGACCTCGGTGCCGTCGACCTGACCCAGCAGCGTGATGCAGGCATTGACGGGCTCGTAGACGACCTTGTCGTCGCGCCGGCGCACGAGCACCACCGTGCAGGCGCCGCAATCGCCCTCGGCGCAGCCTTCCTTCGTGCCGGTCGCGCGTTCGCGCAGCCGCAGCCAATCCAGAAGCGTGGTGCGGGGATGCACGTCGGCCACTTCGACCAACCGGCCGCGCCGGACGAAACGGAGCGGGCGGAACGTCATGCGCGGCCTGCGGGCTGAAGGCGTCGGGTCGCGGTGAAATGCGGCATGCGGCCTCGGTCAGGCGTTGTCGGGAGCCCGGAAGATTACCGCAGGAATCGGCGGCGGGAACCCCGCCACCGCACCCTCACCCCCGGATTCCGAGTCCCGCGACGACCACGCCGAGGATGACGAGCGTCGTCCCGCATACGACCGCGATATGCCGCCAGCCCACGGCCGCCACGGCCTTCACCGAGGTGCCGAGCCCGAGCGCCGCGATGGCGATCAGAAGCCCCCAACGCGACATTTCGCCCGCGACCGAGCGCACGATCTCCGGCACGATCCCGGCGGAATTCGCGAGCGCGAAGACGAGGAAGACGATGGCGAAGACCGGAAGAGGCACCTTGGCCTTGTCGGCGCCGCCGCCGCGGCTCGCGAACCACCAGCCGATGCCGAGCACGACGGGCAGCAGGAGGAAGACGCGGAAGAGCTTCACGACCACCGCCGGGGCGCCCGCGGCCTCCGACACCGAATAGCCGGCGCCGACCACCTGCGCGACGTCGTGGATCGTCGCGCCGAGGAAGATGCCCATCGTGAGATCGTCATAGCCGAGCGCGGCGCCGATGAGCGGATAGCCGAGCATGGCGACCGTCGACAGCGCATTGACGGCCACGACCATGAAGACCGTATCGGCGTCCCGCTTGGGATCGGGCGGAAGGACCGTGGCCGTCGCGAGCGCGGCCGAGGCGCCGCAGACCGCCGTGGCGCCGCCCGCGAGCGCGCCGTAGGCCGCGTCACGGCCGAGGAGGCGTGCGAAGAGGAAGCCGGCCACCACCGTCGCCGCCATGGCGACGACGACGAGAAGCGCCGTGCCGAGGCCGAGGCCCGCGATGTCGCCCAGCGCGATGCGGAAGCCGAGCAGCGCGATGGCGACCCGCAGGAGCTTCTTCACCGCGAAGGTGATCCCGGGCGCATGCAGCGGCCGCTGCGCGATCCGGTTGAGCGCCATGCCGATCAGAAGCGCGATGACCACGGCCGGAATCGTCACCGGCCGTCCGGTCGCGCCTTTCAGCGCCGATGCGACGACGGGCTCCGCCGCGACCGAGGCGAGAGCGACGACGGCCGACAGAGCCAGACCGGGAGCGACCTTACGGATTGCCTGAAAAGCGTCCGATTTGCCCGATTTCGGAGCAGAAACTTGATCCACCAAAGAAAAAACGCCTCATTCCGGGGGATTTAAGGACTTTCACCGCCTTGCGCGTCCCATCCGCAGCGACCATGTTCCGGATGAAACCGGCATGGCATGTGGTCGGGCGCCCGCATCGGAAGCGGAACGTCTCGGCGAGCTATGCATGGAGCGCGGCGGATGTCACGTCCACGGGCCCCGACGGCACAACAACTTCCGGCAAGTCTGACCTGCGATGCACCCTACCCGCGCCACCGTCGCCGCTTCGGGCGAGCCCACCAAGCTCGGCTTCCGGCCGCTCTACATGCAGGTCCGCGACATGCTGGTGCAGCGGATGGTGCAGGGTCTTTGGGGGCCCGGCGAGGCGCTGCCGAGCGAACAGGACCTCGCCGCGGAACTCGGCGTGAGCCAGGGCACCGTGCGCAAGGCGCTCGACGAACTCGCCGCGCAGAACCTCGTGGTGCGCCGTCAGGGGCGCGGCACCTTCGTCGCCGAGCATGACGAAGCGCGCATCCTCTTCCAGTTCTTCAAGCTCGTGCCGGACGTGGGCAATCCGTGCTTCCCGGAGAGCCGCATCCTCTCCGCGGAGCGCAGGGCGGGCACGGCCGAGGAATGCATCCGCCTCGGCCTCGTGACCGGCGCCGACGTCATCCATGTCCACCGGATCCGCCTGCTGCAGGGCAAGCCCGCGATCTCCGAGACGGTGACGCTGCCAGCGGGCCTCTTCCCCGGCCTCGGCGACGGCGATCTCATCCCGAACAATCTTTACGGGCTCTATGCCAGCGAATACGGCGTGACGGTCGCCAAGGCCGTCGAGAAGCTCAAGGCCGTTCTGCTGGCGCCCGAAGAGGCCGAGCAACTCGAAGTCGCGCCGGGGCATCCCGCGCTGCACATCGACCGTCTGGCCCGTTCGCTGGACGGATCGCCGGTGGAATGGCGCGTCAGCCTGTGCCTGACGGACGCCTTCCACTACCACTCCGACCTTACCTGAGACGGAGATTCGGCTTCGGGCGGATTCCTGAATCATCGGAATCGCTTGGCCGGATCGCTTGAAACGGCGATTCCGCCGTCCGACGCGGCGGGAAGACTTGGCCCGCCGATTCCGCGGGCCGGGCCAAGCCCTTGATCTTCCGGGGGTCCGCTTACCAGGTGCCGGTGTTCGGCATCGAGGCCCAAGGCTCGGCGGGCGCCTTCGGCTCACCGCGCTGCAGGAGTTCGATCGAGATGCCGTCGGGCGAGCGGATGAAGGCCATGTAGCCGTCGCGCGGCGGGCGGTTGATCGTGACGCCCGCCTTCATCAGCCGGTCGCAGGTCTCGTAGATGTCGTCGACCCGATAGGCGAGATGGCCGAAATTCCGGCCGCCCGCATATTCATGCTCGTCCCAATTGTAGGTGAGTTCGAGCAGCGGCGCCCGGCTCTCGCGCGCCCGCTCGACGTCGCCGGGTGCCGCGAGGAAGATCAGCGTGAAGCGGCCCTTCTCGTTCTCCGTGCGGCGCACTTCCACGAGGCCGAACTTGTTGCAGTAGAAATCGAGCGCGGCGTCGACATCGCCGACGCGCACCATGGTATGGAGATACTCCATCATTTTGTTTTCTCCTTCGGCGGACATGCCCGGGAAAGTGGGCCGGCGGACCCCGCGCTTCAAGCGGCCAGGAGGCGCGCGAGGCATGCGCGGGGCCCGGATTGACCGTCACCTCACCCTTCGTTAGCTGATCCGGGGAAGCGGGGGAGCGGAGCCGATGTCGACCGAAGCGAAGGAAAAGGCCGCACTCGGCTCCATCGCCGCGAGTGTGGTCATCACGCTGGGCAAGGGCGCGGCCGGTCTCGCGACCGGGTCCCTCGCGCTGATCTCCGACGCCGCGCACAGCCTTCTCGACGTCTTCGCCACGATCTTCACCTGGCTCGCCGTTCGGGCTGCCGGAAAGCCCGCCGACGCGGAACATCAATACGGCCACGGCAAGGTCGAATCCCTCGCCGCGCTGGCCGAGACCGCGTTTCTCTTCCTGCTGTCGGGCGCGGTGGCCTATGAGGGGGTCCGGCGCCTGAGCACCGGGGAGACCGAATTCTCCTTCCATTGGAGCGCGGTCGCGGTGCTGCTGGCCTCCATCGTCATCGATGCGTGGCGCTGGTACGTGCTGGCCAAGGTCGCGCGGGAAACGTCGAGCCAGGCGCTCGCCGCGGACGCGCTGCATTTCTCGTCCGACCTCATCAATTCGGTGCTGGTGCTGGTCGCCTTCGGGGCGGCGGCGTTCGGCTATCCGCAGGCCGACGCCTTCGTCGCCATCGGCGTCGCGGTCTTCATCGCGGTCGCGGGCTTCAACATCGCCCGCCGGACGGTGGAGACGCTGCTCGATGCGGCGCCGTCGGGCGTGGCGGAGTCGATCCGCAGCGCGGCGGAGGGCGTACCCGGCGTCGTGGACGTGGAAGCCGTGCGCGTGCGGTCGAGCGGCACGCATCTCTTCGCCGACATCGAGATCGCCGTGCCGCGCATGATGGCGGTGGACCGGCTCGACGCGATCAAACGCCGGATCGCGGATGCCGTGCACGAGAACCATGCCGATGCGATCGTCACGGTGACGGCCGCCGCCCGTGCGCTCGACGAGGAGACCGTGCTCGAGCGCGTCCTGCTGATCGCCGCCAAGCGGCGCACGCCGGTGCATCACGTGACGGTGCAGACGGTGGGCGAGCGCCTCTCCGTCAGCCTCGACGTCGAGGTCGACGCGCGCATGAGCCTGGGCGCCGCGCATACGATCGCGAGCCGGCTCGAAACCGCCATCCGCGAGGAATTCGGCGGCGACACCGAGGTCGAGACGCATATCGAGCCGCTGACCGTTCCGAACCTGCAGGGCCGCGACGTGGAAGCGGAGCTGGCCGGAAGCGTCGCCGCCTCGCTGAGCCGCGCGGCGGCGGAGGTCGGCACGATTTCCGACGTGCACAGCGTGCGCGTGCGCGACACCGAGCATGGGCTCGTGGTCAACTATCATTGCCGCGTCGATCCCGCGCTCGACGTCGCCACGGTTCACGAGGCGGTCGACCGGCTCGAACATCTCGTCCGGAACGATCACCCCGCGATCGTGCGGATCGTGAGCCACACCGAACCCGTCAAGACGGCCTGACCGTCCGGCCGCCCGCCGTCCATCAGCCGAGGAGCATCATGCGCACCGAGATCCCGACCATGATCCGCCTCGCCGAATATCGGCCTCCGAACCATCTCGTCGACGAGGTGCACCTCGACGTCGTGCTCGACGGCCCCGAGACGACCGTCCGCGCGGAACTGAAGCTCCGGCCGAACCCGGCGGGCGATGCGAACGCGCCGCTTCTGCTCGACGGCGACGAGTTGAACCTCGTCTCCGTCGCGCTCGACGGCACGCCGCTCGAAGCCCAAAGCTACGAGGCCGATCCGCAGCGCTTCCTGCTGCCGCAGCCGCCGCGGGGCGCCTTCACGCTGGTCTTCGAGACGAAGCTCGACCCCGAACGCAACACCAAACTGATGGGGCTCTACCGCTCGTCGGGCGTCTACACGACGCAATGCGAGGCGGAGGGCTTCCGCCGCATCACCTATTTCCCCGACCGGCCGGACGTGATGGCGGTGTTCACCACCCGCATCGTCGCGCGCAAGGACGAATGCCCGGTGCTGCTGGGCAACGGCAATCCCGTCGAAAGCGGCGATCTCGGCGACGGCCGGCATTACGCGGTCTGGCATGATCCCCATCCCAAGCCCGCTTATCTCTTCGCGCTGGTCGGCGGCCGTCTGGACCGCGTCGGCGGGACGTTCACGACCCGCTCGGGACGCGAGGTCGAACTCGGCATCTTTGTAGAAGCGGGCAAGGCCGACCGGGCGGGCTACGCGCTCGACGCGCTGATCCGTTCGATGCGGTGGGACGAGGAAGCCTTCGGCTGCGAATACGACCTCGACGTGTTCAACATCGTCGCCGTCTCCGACTTCAACATGGGGGCGATGGAGAACAAGGGCCTCAACATCTTCAACGACAAATACGTGCTCGCCACGCCCGACACCGCGACCGACGGCGACTATGCGAGCATCGAGGCCATCGTCGCCCATGAATATTTCCACAATTGGACCGGCAACCGCATCACCTGCCGCGACTGGTTCCAGCTGTGCCTGAAGGAGGGCCTGACGGTCTTCCGCGATCAGGAATTCTCCGCCGACATGCGCTCGCGGCCGGTGAAGCGCATCTCCGACGTGCGCGGGCTGCGTGCCGTCCAGTTCGCCGAGGATTCGGGCCCCCTCGCCCACCCGGTGCGGCCTTCGGCCTATCGCGAGATCAACAACTTCTACACGGCGACCGTCTACGAGAAGGGCGCCGAGCTGATCCGGATGCTGAAGATCCTGATCGGCGACGCCGCCTTCCGCCGCGGGATGGATCTCTACTTCACCCGTTGCGACAACAGCGCCGCCACGATCGAGGACTTCCTCGCCTGCTTCGCGGAGGCGAGCGGCCGCGACCTTTCGCATTTCGCGCAATGGTACGAGCAGGCCGGCACGCCGAAGCTGACGGTCACCGCGCATTACGACGAGCATGCCCGCCGCTTCCGGCTCGATTTCGAGCAGATCACGGGGCCGACGCCCGACCAGCCGAACAAGCGGCCGATGGTGATCCCCGTCGCGCTCGGCCTCGTCGGGCGCGACGGCCGCGCGGTCGAGGCCGAGACGGACGATCCGCGCTTCCGCGACGGCGTGTTCGTCTTCGACGGCCCGCAGGCCTCGCTCGTCTTCACGGAGGTGGAAAGCCGGCCCGTCCCGTCCGTTCTGCGCGGCTTCTCCGCCCCCGTGCGGCTCGAGACCGACCTTTCGGACGACGATCTGCTGGTGCTCTTCCGCCACGATACCGACAGCTTCAACCGTTGGCAGGCGGCGCAGACGCTCGCGATGCGCAAGCTCGTGCGCGCCGTCGAGGCGATCCGCTCGGGCCGCGAGCCGGTCTTCGACGACCGCTTCGCCGACGCGCTCGGCGCGCTGCTGGATGCGAGCGCCGACCACGCCTTCGTCGCGCAGGTCTTCGCCCTGCCGACGGAAAGCGACGTCGCGCGCGAGATCGCGAGCGACATCGACCCCGACGCGATCTTCAGGGCCCGCGAGGGCCTGCGCGCCGCCGTCGGCCGCCGCCTCGCCGCGAAGATCGATGCGGCGCAGGCCGCGCTCGCCAATTCCGGCCCCTATTCGCCGGACGCGGCGTCCGCGGGCCGCCGGAGTCTCCGCAACGTGCTGATCGACCTTCTCGTCGCGGGCGATCCGGACCGCGGCACGGCCGTGGCGCTGCATCTCTTCGAGACAGCCGACAACATGACCGAGCGCTTCGGCGCGCTCGTCGCGCTCTCCCGCCGCCCCGGCGACGCCAGGGAGCGGGCGCTGGCGGGCTTCGCCGCGCGTTATGCGGGCGATGCGCTCGTGCTCGACAAATGGTTCGCGCTGGAGGCGACGATCCCGGATGCGGGGACGCTCGACCGCATCCGGCGGCTGACCGGTCATCCCGCCTTCTCGATGAGCAACCCGAACCGCGTCCGCGCGCTGATCGGGTCCTTCGCGGCCGCGAACCCGACGCAGTTCAACCGGCCCGACGGGGCGGGCTACGACTTCGTCGCCGACATCGCACTGCAGCTCGACCGCAGCAATCCGCAGGTCGCGGCCCGCCTGCTCAACGCGTTCCGCACTTGGCGCGCGCTGGAACCGAAGCGGCGCGCGGCGGCGCAGGCCGCGCTGGAACGCATCGCCCGCGCCGACGGATTGTCGCCCGACGTCAACGACATCGTGACCCGCGCCATCGGCTGAGGCGAAGCTCGGGATCGCGGGGACGATTCCTGCGATCCGCCGGCCGAGATCCGCACCGATTCTGACGGCGGGCACGACCCTCTTTATCTCTTATTTATCCGATACTTAGCCTGTCGAGAGCGGCATGCCGCGACGCTTGCCGTGACGCCTCGCGGCGGCACGAAAAACGGGCGTCGATAACCCTTCATTAAATTCTGGACAAATTCCCGTTTCGGGATTCAACTGACACTGATTCGGAGAGATGCGGCACATCGATCCGGTCGGGGCACGGAACGAGAATCCGAAGAGGGGCAGCATGGCGCGTACGCACGCGGCCATTGCGAACACGCGCGCGGCGACGGTCGGCGGCATTGCCGCACCGGTGTCGCACCCGTCGTATCGCCGACTGCTGGCGGCAGAGCCTTGGCTCCGCCGCATCGTGCCGGGTCTCGTCGTGCTCTTCCTAGCGATCATCGGAACGGCCGCATGGCTGCAGGCCGTGACGTCGCGCAACGAGATCCTGACTGATTCTGCGTCGCAGATCGAGATCCTGGCTTCGCTGGCCCAGTCCGAGCTCGCGCCCGCCATCGAGAAGGGCGCCATCGCCCGGGGCGAGGCGGCCGATCTGCTGCGCCGTGTGCTGCCCGCGACCAAGCTCACCGAAGGCCGGCACGTCCTGCTCGCCGATGCCGACGGCCGGATCATCGGCACCTCGCCGAAGTCGATTCCCACCTCCGGTCGTCTCGACGACGTGCTCGGCCCCTCCCAGCCGCTCACGGTCATGGCCGACGGCGCGGGCGTGCTCGCCATCACGCTGCCGGACGGCACCCGCGCGCTGGCCGCCGTCCGCAACCTGCCGCAGGGCGCGCAGGTGGCGGTGGTCCATCGCGTGCCGGACGCGCTGGCGAAATGGGAGAGCCGCACGCTCTCCTCCCTCCTCCTGCTCGCCGCCGCGGCCGTCGTGCTGCTCGGCCTCAGCACCGCTTATTTCTGGCAGTCCTGGCGCGCCCATCAGGCCGACCATGTCGTCGACCGCGTGCGCGGGCGGCTCGACACCGCGCTGTCGCGCGGCCGCTGCGGCCTGTGGGACTGGGACATCGCGCGCGGCACGATCTACTGGTCGGACTCGATGTACGAGATGCTCGGCTACGAGCGCCGCAGCGAGTTCATGTCCTTCGGCGACGTGAACCGTCTCGTGCATCCCGAGGACGGCGACCTCTTCGGCATCGCCGAGCGCCTCGCGGGCAAGCAGGACCGCGTCGTCGACCACGCCTTCCGCATCCGCTCGGCGGACGGCCGCTGGGTGTGGGTGCGCTCCCGCGCCGAACTGGTGCAGGACGGCGAGGACCGCTCGCCCCATCTTCTGGGCATCTGCGTCGACATCACCGAGCAGCGCCGCCTCGAAGCCGACAACGCCGCCGCGAACATGCGTCTGCGCGAAGCGGTCGAGGCGATCAGCGAGGCCTTCGTGCTGTGGGACGCGCAGAACCGGCTGGTGATGTGCAATTCCCGTTTCCAGGATCTGCACGGCCTGCCGGACGAGCTGACTCGCCCGGGCACGCATTATCAGGACCTCGCAGCGGCGCTGACGGCCTCGGTGGACGAGAACCGCTTCGCGATCGACCGCGACGCCGACGGCATCTCCCGCCGCTACGAGGCCAAGCTCGCCGACGATCGCTGGATGCAGGTCAACGAGCGCCGCACCCGCGACGGCGGCTATGTCTCGGTCGGCACGGACATCACGGAGATCAAGGCCGCCGAGCGCCGGCAGAGCCAGATGATCTCCGATCTCAACCGCTCGCATCTGCGCCTCGAAGCGCAGGCGCAGGAAATGGCCGACCTCGCCGCCCGCTATCACGACCAGAAGGCGGAGGCGGAGAGCGCCAACCGCGCCAAGTCCGAATTCCTCGCCAAGATGAGCCACGAGCTGCGCACGCCGCTCAACGCCATTCTCGGTTTCTCGGAAATCATGGAAGCCGAGATCTTCGGCGAACTCGGCAGCCCGAAATATCGCGATTATTGCCGCGACATCACCGGCAGCGGCCGCTCGCTGCTCGCGCTGATCGCCGACATTCTCGACATGGCGGAACTCGAAGCGGGCAAGGTGCGGATCGAGCGCACGCCCCTGCCGATCCGCGGCACCATCGAGGACGCCGTGGCCCGCATCCGCCCCGCGGCAGAGGGCAAGGACGTGGCGCTCGTCGCCGACCTCGCCGCCGAGGGCTCCATCGTCGCCGACGCCCGCGCCATGGACCGCGTGCTCGGGCACCTGCTGCAGAACGCGGTGAAGTTCACGCCGGCGGGCGGGCGCGTCGTGGTCCGCAGCCGCATCGTCTCCGGCGCCCTCAACGTCTATGTCGAGGACACCGGCGTCGGCATTCCGAAAGAGGCGGTGGCGAAGCTCGGCCGTCCCTTCACCTGGGTGGATCTCGACGCGTCGAAGCCGACGGAAGGCTCGGGCCTCGGCCTCGCCATCGCCCGGTCCTTCGCCGAACTGCACGGCGGCTCGATCCGTATCCGCTCGCATGAGGGCCAGGGCACGATCGTCCTCGTCCGCCTCCCCCTCCTCGGCACCGGCGCCCCCGCCAAGGCGGCGTGATCCCTGCAGATGGTTCGAGACGGGCCTTCGGCCCTCCTCACCATGAGGCGGCGTTCGTTGCCGTCATTGCGAGCGAAGCGAAGCAATCCAGGAAACGGGCGACACGGTGCTCCATGCCCGGCGACCTCTGGATTGCTTCGTCGCTGCGCTCCTCGCAATGACGGGCGGTAACGGCAATGCGCCCTCATACCGAGGCGCGGCCGACAGGCGGCGTCTCGAAGAATCCTGCCGCCATGGTTCGAGACGGGACCTCGCCTGTCATCCCGGGCGGCGAAGCCGACCCGGGACCCAGAAAAACGGCGAAGCTTCGGGGTGGCCCTTCCGGCCGGCTGGATCCCGGCTCTCCGCTCCGCTGCGGCCGGGATGACACCGCCGCCGGTCCTCATCCCGAGGCGCGGCCGACAGGCCGCGTCTCGAAGGATCAGCCCAGCATCTTCTCGAAGATCGCGCGCACCCGGCCGCGTGTCTCCGTCAGATGCGACTCCAGCACCTTGAAGTCCGGCAGGCCCGCCGCCGCCGCGAGACGACGCTTGAGGGCGGCGCCCGCATTCTTGGGGTCGAAATCTCCAGACATCGTCAGGCGCTGCCACTGGAAGACGTCGCGCATCAGCGCATAGGCCCCGCGCAGCACTTCGCCGTCGTTCGGCTCGATGAGCCCCTCGGCCGTCGCCGCGTCGAGGATCGCGCCGGTGTTGCGGACGGCGATCGACGGCGCGCCCGCCGAATGGTTGAGCACCAGAACCTGCGCCAGGAATTCGAGATCGACGAGCCCGCCCGCCGCGAGCTTCAGGTCCCACGGCTTCGACTCGCCCTTCTCCTGCGCGATCAAGCGGCGCATCTGCAGCGCGTCCACGCAGACCTTCCGTTCGTCGCGGGCCCGCGCCAGCACCTCGGCGACCGCCGCGTCGATATCGGCCCGAAGCGAGCCGTCTCCCGCGATGGGGCGCGCGCGCACCAGCGCCATGTGCTCCCAGGTCTCCGCCTCGCTGCGCTGATAATCGACGAAGCCCTTGAACTGCGTCGCGGCCGGGCCCTTGTTGCCCGACGGCCTGAGCCGCATGTCGACGTCGTAGAGCGTCCCCTTGCGGGTCGGCACCGTCAGCGCGCTGATGAGCCGCTGCGTGAGGCGGGTGAAATAGGTGGTGGGCGCCAGCGGCCGGCCGCCGTCGCTCTCCGTCGCCTCGGGATCGAAATCGTAGAGCACGACGAGATCGAGATCCGATGTCGCCGTCATCTCGCGCGAGCCGAGACGGCCCATGCCGAGCACCGCGAGGCGGCCGCCCGGCACCCGGCCGTGCTCGGCCTCGAAGCGCGTGCGCACCTCTTCGAGCGCGAGCCCGATGATCGCTTCGGCGACGGTCGCATAGGCCTCGCCGGCGCGCGCAGGCGAGAGCACGCCCGAAAGCATGCGCGCGCCCACGAGGAAGATCTCGTGCTGCCCTGTCTCGCGCAGCCGGTCGAGAAAGTCCTCGAACAGCTCGAACTGGCCGAAGGATTCCGCGATGCGGGCCTGCAGGGTCTCGACGTTCGGGAAAGGCTCGACGAAGACGGGGTCGATCACCGCATCGAGAACATGCGGTCGCCCGGCCACGGTCTCCGCAAGCCTCGGCGCCGAGCCGAGAATGTCCGCGAAGAGCTGCAGGATCGAGCCGTTCGATTTCAGGATCGAGAACAGCTCGACCGCCGCCGGCATGCGGGCGAGCGCACGGTCGAAGGCGGCGAGCGCTCCGTCCGGATCCGCGCTGCCGCCGAAGGCCTCGAGAAGCGGCGGGACGAGCTCCGTCACCACTTCGCGGGCGCGCGCGCTCTGCACCGCCTGCCGCCGGCCGAAATGCCAGCCGCGCACGGTTTCGGCGACATTGGCGGGGTCGGAGAAGCCCATCCGCGCCAGCGTGTCGAGCGTCTCGGGGTCGTCGCTCGTGCCGGTGAAGACGAGGCTGCCGCCCTTGCTTGCGGTCAGTTCCGGCCCCTCTTCGAAGAGCCGCGCATAATGCTTTTCGACGAGCACGGCCTCGGCGGTCAGCGCCTCCGCGAATTTCGCGGTCGAGGCGAAGCCGGAAAAACGCGCGAAGCCTTCGAGCTTCTTGGCGTCGGAGGGAAGCCGCTGGGTCTGCTCGTCCTCCTGCATCTGCAGGCGGTGTTCGAGCGTGCGGAGGAAGCGATAGGCGTCGGCCAGCTCGCGTTCGGCCTCTTCCGAGATCCAGCCGTCCTCGCGCAGCGCCGTCAGCATCTCCAGCGTCCGTTGCCCGCGCAGCTGCGGTCGCCGGCCGCCGAAGACGAGCTGCTGAGTCTGGACGAAGAACTCGATCTCGCGGATGCCCCCGCGGCCGAGCTTGATGTCGTGCCCGGCCACCGCGATGGCCTCGTGCCCGCGCACGGCATGGATCTGCCGCTTCATCGCGTGGATGTCGGAGATCGCGGCGAAGTCGAAATATTTGCGCCAGATGAAGGGCTTCAGATCCGCGATGAAGCGGTCGCCGAGCGGAATGTCGCCCGCCACCGGCCGCGCCTTGATCATCGCGGCGCGTTCCCAGTTCTGCCCGACGCTCTCGTAATAGCCGTAGGCGGAGGAAACCGAGATCGCGACCGGCGTGGAGCCCGGATCGGGCCGCAGGCGCAGATCGGTGCGGAAAACGTAGCCGTCGGGCGTGCGCTCCTGCATGAAGCGCACGAGCCCCTGCGTCAGCCGCACGAAGAAGGGTGCGGGTTCGAGGCCCTCGCGCAGCGGCGCGGCCTCGGGATCGTAGAGCACGATCACGTCGATGTCGGAGGAGTAATTAAGCTCCCGCGCGCCGTGCTTGCCCAGCGCCAGCACCGTGAAGCCGCAGTCCTGCGCGGGATCGGCCGGGTCCTTCGGCAGAAAGCGGCCTTCCTCGGCCGCGTTCTTCAGAAGCCGCCGCACCGAAGCTGAAACGGTCGCGTCGGCGAAGTCGCTGAGCGCGCGCGTGACGCGCTCGACGCTCCAGAGGCCGCCGATATCGGCCAGCGCGATCAGGAGCGCGGCTTCCTGCTTGGCCCTGCGCAGCCCGCGCATGAAGGCCGGGTCGCTCGGCGCCGTCGCCCAGCTGCCCGCGGCTTCCGCCACCAAGGCCTCGAACCGCACGTCGGGATCGGCTTCGAGCAGCGCGAGGAGCCGCTCGGCGTCCTGCGCGAGGCGCCAGAGAAAAGAGGAATGATCGGCCAGCCCGACCAGCAGGGCCTCGGCCTCGGGGCGACCGTCGAGCGCGGCGCCGAGCGCCACGTCCTTCTCGGCGGCTTCGGCGATCAGCGCGGCGAGGCGCTTCTTTCCCTCCGAGGCGGCGGCGGGGCGCGGCGCCTTGCGGACGGCATCCTTCAGAGCGGTCATGATGCGGACATGTCCTCCGCCGGGAGCATGAGCACGGCCCGGAGGCCGGGTCCATTGTCCTCGAGGCGGAATTCACCGCCATGCATGCGCGCGACCGCCGCGACGAGCGACAGGCCGAGCCCGAAGCCCGGCCGCGTCCGCGCGGTTTCGAGCCGCACGAAGCGTTCGAGAACGCGCGAACGATCGGCCTCGGGCACGCCCGGTCCGCGATCCGCCACCGCGACCTCGACCTTGCCGTCGAGACGGCGCGCCGAGATCGTGACCGGACCCGGCGCCCCGCCGTCGCCGTTGCCGTCGCCATGACCCTTGGCGCCGTATTTGATGGCGTTGTCGACGAGATTGGCCACCGCCTGCCCGATCAGTTCGCGCGAGCCGCGCACCGTCAGCGGCCCGTCGATCGCGGTCTCGACCGTCAGTCCCGCCTCCTCGGCCGAGGGTTCGTAGAGTTCGGTCACGTCATGCGCGACGGCGGCGAGGTCGAACGGTTCGGCGGCGGGCATCTCGCCCTTCGCCTCGGCGCGCGCGATCAGCAGGAGGGCGTTGAACACGCGGATCAGGTCGTCGGCCTCAGCGATGATGTCATCGAGGCTCCGGCGGAAGTCCTCCGGCCCCTCGGCCGTGCGCAGCGCCTGTTCGGCATCGTTGCGCAGCCGCGTCAGCGGCGTCTTGAGGTCGTGCGCGATGTTGTCCGACACCTCGCGCAGGCCCGTCATCAGCTCCTCGATCCGATCGAGCATGGCGTTGAGGTTCACCGCCAGCCGGTCGAACTCGTCGTTCGATCCGGTCACCGCCAGCCGGCCGTGAAGATTGCCGTCCATGATGGAGCGGGTCGTGTCCGTCATCGCGTCGATGCGGCCGAGCACGCGGCGCGTGACGAAGATACCGCCCAGCACGCCGAGAACCACGACGAGAACCACCGAACCGCCCGCCGCATTCAGGAATACGGCGCGCAGCCCGCCCTCCTCGCCGAGGTCGCGCCCCACGATCAGCCGGAAGCCGCCGGGCAGTTCGACGGCGTTGATCAAAGCGAGCCGATGCTCCTCGTCGCCGGCATCCGCGAGATGATAGGTCACGCGGAATTCGCCGGGGCCGAGCGGACGTCGGATCTCGACCTCGGTCAGATTGCCCGCGATCGCATTCCCCGTGGGGTCGATGAGGAGATAGAGCCCGCCGCCCGGCTGGCGCGACCGCCGCGCCACGTATCCCGCCAGGCGGCGCGGGCCGCCCGCCGTGAACTGGTCGGTCGCCTGCCGCAATTCGAGACGGATCGCGTCGCGGGCCTGATCGTCGATCAGCCGCCGCGCGTTGAAGGCCAGATAGGCCAGCAGGAAGAAGGCGAAGAGCGTGAAGACCAGCAGATAGGCGAGCGAGAGCTTGAACGCCGTGGTGCGGAGAAGTTTAGCGAACGCCGTCACGAACCGTGTATCCCGCCCCGCGCACCGTATGGATCAGCGGCCTGTCGAATCCCTTGTCGATCTTCGCGCGCAATCGCGAGACATGCACGTCGATCACGTTGGTCTGGGGGTCGAAGTGATAATCCCAGACGTTTTCGAGCAGCATCGTGCGCGTCACCACCTGCCCGGCATGGCGCATGAGATATTCGAGCAGCCGGAATTCGCGCGGCTGGAGATCGACCGGGCGCCCTTCGCGCGTCACGCGATGCGCGAGCCGGTCGAGTTCCAGATCGCCCACGCGATAGACGGTCTCCTCGGCGGGACCGTTGCGGCGGCGGCGCGCCAGCACCTCGACGCGGGCCAGCAGCTCCGAGAAGGCGTAGGGCTTGGTGAGATAGTCGTCGCCGCCCGCCCGCAGCCCCTTCACGCGGTCGTCGACCTGCCCGAGCGCGGAGAGGATCAGTACCGGCACGTCGCGCCCCTGCTCGCGCAGGCCGCGGATCAGCGAGAGGCCGTCGAGCTTGGGCAGCATGCGGTCGACGATCAGCACGTCGTATTCGCCCGCATCCGCCATGGCGTAGCCGTCGAGGCCGTCGGCCGCGTGGTCGGCCACGTGCCCGGCCTCGCGGAACGCCTTCACGAGATAGGCCGCCGCGTCGGCGTCGTCCTCGATGATCAGGATCTTCATGGCCGTGACCATAAGCGAGTCCTCGGCTCGGGGGGAATCGGGAGGAACCCGGCGGTCCACGTCGCATCGACGCGGGAAACCGGGGGCGCGCTGCCGGCACGCCCCCGGCCCTCTTCCCTCCGGGAGGGGCCCGGAGGCGTCGGTCACGCCCGGGGCTTCGTCTCCGGCATGCGGGCGAGTTCGACCGTGGCGGAGCGCTCGCGCCCGTCGCGCAGGAAGGTGAGCTTCGCTTCCGCACCCGGCTTCATCATGCCGACGAAGCGGGTGAGGTCGCGGGCGGACTTCACCGGCTTGCCGTCGAACCCCGTCACGACGTCACCCGCCTTCAGCCCCGCCTTCTCGGCCGCGGAGCCCTTCGTCACCTCGGCCACGAGCGCGCCGTCCTCGCTCTTCAGGCCCATGGTCTCGGCGAGATCGGGCGTGATCGGCTGGATGTGGACGCCGAGATAGCCGCGTTCCACCGTGCCGTGTTCCTTCAGCGCCGCGACGACCTGCGACACGGTCGCGGACGGGATCGCGAAGGCGATGCCGACGCTGCCGCCCGACGGCGACACGATCGCGGTGTTCACGCCCACGACCTCGCCCTTGGTGTCGAAGGTGGGGCCGCCGGAATTGCCGCGGTTCACGGGCGCGTCGATCTGCAGGAAGTCGTCATAGGGGCCGGCGCCGATGTCGCGCCCGCGGGCGGAGACGATGCCCGTGGTCACGGTGCCGCCGAGCCCGAACGGGTTGCCCACCGCCATCACCCAATCGCCGACGCGCGGGGCGGCGGAGGCGAGCTTCACATAGGGATAGGGGCCCGCGGCCTTGGTCTTCAAGAGCGCCAGATCAGTCCGCGGGTCGGTGCCCACGATCTCGGCCGGCAGCGTGCGGCCGTCGTCGGTCACGAGCGTCACCTCGACGCCGTTCTCGACCACGTGATGGTTGGTTACGACATAGCCGTCCTCGGAAACGAAGAAGCCCGAGCCCTGCGACTCGCCGAAGCTCTTCGGCCCGCGCGGGCCCCGGCCCTGCTGCTCTTGGCCGAAGCGGCGCAGGAATTCCTGAATCTGCGGGGGAAGGTTCTCGATGTCCGGCATGCCGCGATCCGCGACATTGCCGACCGCCTGCGTCTTCACGCGGACGGAGACGACCGCGGGCTTCACCGCATCGGCGAGATCCGCAAAGGACGGAGCGGTGACCGTCACGGCCGCGCCGGGGCCGACGGGGGCGGCAGCGGCGCGGTCGAAGCGTGCATCGGCGATCGCGAAGCCGCCGAGCATCAGGGCCGCGACGCCCGACAGCAGAACGGCCTTGGGCGCCCGGCGCGCGGGGGAGAAAACGTCGAGCTTCATCTGCGAAACCTCCATGTCACGGGAGGTCTGCACCTCCCTCGGGATGGTCGCAGGATGAGAGCCGCCCGCTTACGTCGAACTCGCGTGCGTATGACATTTTCGTAAGGAGGAGCGGGCCGGTCAGGCCTTCGGGTCGGAGCCCACGAGCTCTTCGAGCGCCTTGCGCTCGGCCTCGCTCAAGGGTGCTGCGGCGGGCGCCGCACGGCGACGACGCGCGGAGAGCCAGACGGCGGTAGCGCCCGCGGCGAGGACCGCGAAGGGGCCGAACCAGAGCAGGAAGGTCCGGGAGTCGAAAGGCGGCTTCAGCAGCACGAAATCGCCGTAGCGCGCGACGAGATAGGAGCGGATCGCGGCATCGTCGTCGCCCGCCGTGAGGCGTTCGCGCACGAGCAGCCGCAGGTCGCGCGCCAGCGGCGCGTTGGAATCGTCGATCGACTGATTCTGGCAGACGAGGCAGCGCAACTCGAGCGACAGCTGCCTCGCGCGGGCTTCCAGCGCCGGATCCTTCAGCACCTCGTCAGGCTGCACGGCGAAGCCCGGCAGGCCCATGCCGACGACGAGCGCGAAGGCGATCAGCACCCGCCGCATCATGCCCGTGCCGCTCCCGTCGCCGCCGCGCGCACCGGAGCCGCGACGCGGGCCCGCCGGTCGGCCATCGAGAGCAGGCCGCCCAGGGCCATGATGACGGATCCGATCCAGATCAGCGTGACGAGCGGCTTCCAATAAAGCCGCACGCCGACCGACCCGTCGTCCTCGAATTCGCCGATGGAGGCGTAGACCTGTCCGACGCCCGCCGTCATCAGGCCGGCTTCCGAGGTCGGCATGGTCTGCGCCACGAAGATGCGCTTGCCGGGCTCGATCCGGCCGATCTCGCGACCGTCCTTCACCACCGCGAAGCTCGCGACGGTCTCGCGGAAGTCCGGCCCGTTGCGGACGAACGTACGGTCGAGGCGCACCTCATAGGGCCCCGCCTGCAGCGCGTCGCCCACGCGGACCTTCGCGATGTTCTCAACGCCCCATGCCGTGGCGGCGATGCCGATCACGGTGATGCCCATGCCGGCATGCGCGACGGCGGCGCCCCAAGCCGAACGCGGCAGGCCGACGGCGCGGCGGAAGGCGATGCCGAGGCTCGCGGCCCCACGCGTCGAGCGCGCGACGATCTCCGCGGCCGAGCCGAGGATCAACCAAGCGCCGAGGCCGATGCCCAGCGGCGCCGCGACCGGCCCGCCCCGCGTATAGGCCCAGACGCCGACGGTGATCAGCACCGAAAGGCCGATGGCGAAGGCCATGCGCTGCGCGACGCCGAGAAGGTCGCCGCGCTTCCACGCGAGCGCCGTTCCGAACGGGATCAGCAGGAGCAGCGGCACCGCGATCGGGATCGTAACCGCATCGAAGAAGGGTGCGCCGACCGAGATCTTCGAGCCGTCCCACGCTTCGAGCGCCAGCGGATAGAGCGTGCCGATGAAGACGCCCGCCGTCAGCGCCGCGAGCAGCAGATTGTTGAGGACGAGCGCGCCCTCGCGGCTGATCGGCGCGAACAGGCCGCCCTGCTTCAGCATCGGGCCGCGCCAGGCAAACAGCGCGAACGCGCCGCCGATGAAGAAGGTGAGGATGCCGAGGATGAACTGCCCGCGCGCCGGATCCGAGGCGAAGGTATGCACCGAAGTCAGCACGCCCGAGCGCACGAGGAAGGTGCCGAGCAGCGACAGCGAGAAGGTCAGGATGGACAGAAGGATCGTCCACACCTTCAGCGCGTCGCGCTTTTCCATCACCAGCGTCGAATGCAGAAGCGCAGTGCCCGCGAGCCACGGCATCAGCGAGGCGTTCTCGACGGGATCCCAGAACCACCAGCCGCCCCAGCCCAGTTCGTAATAGGCCCAGTAGGAGCCCATCGCGATGCCCACGGTCAGGAACACCCAGGCGAGCAGCGTCCAAGGCCGCACGAAACGCGCCCAGACGGCGTCGATGCGGCCGTGGATCAGCGCGCCGACGGCGAAGGAGAAGGCGATCGAGAAGCCGACATAACCGACATAGAGAAGCGGCGGATGGATCGCGAGGCCGGGATCCTGCAGGATCGGATTGAGCCCCCGCCCCTCGAGCGGCGCGGGCAGGAGGCGCTCGAAGGGGTTGGAGGCCGCCAGCACGAAAAGCAGGAAGGCCGCGGTGATCGAGCCCTGCACGCCGAGCACCGCCGCATGCAGCCTCAGCGGCATTTCGGAGGCGCGCGCCGCCACCAGCGCCGCGAACAGCACGAGGATGCTGACCCAGAGCAGCATCGAGCCTTCGTGGTTCGCCCATACGCCCGAGATCTTGTAGACGAGCGGCTTCATCGAATGAGAATTCGAGGCCACGTTGAGGACCGAGAAGTCCGAGACCATGTAGGCCCAGGTCAAAGCGGCATAGGCCACGATGACCAGCGCGAAGCTCGCGAAGGCGGCCGGTCGGGCCGTGGCCATCAAGGCGGGATCGCGGGCGACGACGCCCCACAGCGGCAGCGCGGTCTGCACCAGCGCCACCGCGAGCGCCAGCACCAGCGCGTAATGGCCGATCTCGACGATCATTTCGCGCCCTCCTTGCCGTCCTGCCAATGGCCCTGCTTCTTCAGCGTGTCGGCCACTTCCTTCGGCATGTAGTTCTCGTCGTGCTTGGCGAGCACGCTGTCGGCGCGGAAGGCGCCGCCGGGCTGCAGCACGCCCTCGGCCACCACGCCCTGACCCTCGCGGAAGAGATCCGGCAGAAGGCCCTTGTAGCTGACGGTCAGCTCCTTGTTGCCGTCCGTCACCTTGAACACGACATTGCGCGCGTCGTCGCGCTTCACGCTGCCTTCGGAGACCAACCCGCCGATGCGCAGCCGCGTCCCGGGCGTAATGCCCTTCTCGGCGATTTCGGTCGGCCCGTAGAAGAAGACGATGCTGTCGGACAGCGAGAACAGCACGAGACCCGCCGCGAGGCCCAGCACGGCGCCCATCCCGCCGATCACCGCCAGACGCTTCTGCTTGCGCGTCATCGCCATCATTCGACTCCCGCCGCGCGTGCCGCGGCCTCGACCTTGCGCACCGCTGCGGCGTCGGCCGCCAGCGCGGCCCGCGCGCGCATCAGCGCGTCCTTGGCCTTCTCGCCTTCCTTCAGAACCGCGAAGGCGCGGATCAGCCGCGCCCAAGCGTCGGCATCGCCGCCTTCCGATCTCAGCCGCTGATCCAGCCCTTCGACCATGGCGCGGATCGTCGCGGCGCGTTCGGCCTCCGGCAGTGCCGCGATCGCCTCGCCCCCCGCAGGAATGGAGCCCGGCGCCAAGGCCTGAATCCTGCCGCGCACGGCCGCAGCGGCATCGGTGTCGCCGGGCAGATCCGCCAGCAGCGCCTTGAAGATCGCCACCGCCTCCGCGGTCCGGCCTTCCTGTTCATAGGCGAGGCCGGTGTAGAAGCGCGGCGCCGCGGCCTTCTCGTCGATCTTCAGCGCGGCGGCGAAAGTCTCGCGGGCTTCGGCCGTGACGACCCCGCCCGCCTGCATCACCCGCACCTCGCCGAGCGACGTCAGATGACCGACGTCGGGACCCTTGAGGCGGATGATCTGGAGATAGGCGCGCTCGGCATCGTCATAGCGTCCCGCCTGCACATAGACCGGCGCGATCACCTGCCAGCCGGCGGCGTCGTCGGGCTGTTCGGCCAGACGCTTTTCGACCTTCGCCACCAGCGCGGCGAAATCGGGGGCCTGTTCGAGACGCGCCTCGAGCGGCCGGTCGGGCTCGTCGGGCGAACCGATGCGCAGATAGAGACCCAAGGAGAAGGCTGGAACGAGGAGTACCGCGATCAGCGCCGCGGCCCGGATCCGGAAGGGCGTCGAGGCTTCTCCCTCGGCCGCCTCGCGGGCCGCGGAGAGCAGGCGGCGCGCGGCTTCCGCGCGGGCCGCCTCGGCCTCCTCGGCACCGATCAGGCCGCGGGCGGCATCGCGATCGATTTCCGCGATCTGCGCCGTGTAGAAGGCCTTGTCGGTGGCCGTTTCGGGGGAAGCGTCGATCGAGCGCGACAGCGGCCGGATTACGGCCAGAACCGCCGCGCCCGTCAGGAGCGCCATGACGAACCAGACGAGCATATCGGTCTGTTAACCGGCCGCCGCGGAACCGTCACGCGCATTCTCCGCGGCGGGGGGTCGCGGAGAATACGGATGCGGGGTCAGCTGACGATGTCCCAACGACCGTCCGGAGCGCGGCAGGCGGTGCCGACGCCCTGTTCCTGCCGACCGCCGATATAGATCGTGTGGGTGTACTGGCGGCAGACGCGGCCCTGCTCGGAATAGACCGGGCCGGGATCGACATAGCCGCGCGCGCCCGACGGAGACTGCCACTGCTGCCGCTGGCCGTAGGACACGGCCTGCGACTGCGCATAGGCCGCCTGCTGCTGGGAACGCTCGTCGAGACCGCGGCCGATCTGGTTGCCGAGGAAGCCGCCGATCATCGTGCCCGCCATCACGGCGGCGACCTTGCCCGCTCCGCCGCCGAAACGGCTGCCGATCAGACCGCCCGCGACCGCGCCGAGCACCGTGCCGCCCGCTTCGTTCGGGCCCGTCTGGGGGGCGCAGCCGGCGGCACCCGCCGCGATGACCGCCGCAACGGCGACGGCAATGCTCTTCTTAGCCTTCATCGAATTGAACTCCCTCGATCGGGCGGGGCGCGATACGCGCTCCCCGCGTCGTCCGCATCCAGATGTCCGGATTCGGGCAATTTTCGGTACGGCCGCGATTTGGCCTCATACGGCCGGAAGACGCAACCTCGCCCGCAATCCGCCCAGTTCCGACGTCTCGAGGCCGAGTTCCCCTCGATGAAGCCGCGCGAGATCCGCCACGATCGAAAGGCCGAGCCCCTGCCCCGGCCGCGACTCGTCGAGCCGCGCCCCGCGCCCGAGCGCTTCCGCCCGCCGTTCCTCGGGCAGTCCCGGCCCGTCGTCTTCGACGAGGATCTCGATCGTCGGCGTCTTCGCGTCGCCCGTCGCGCGCGCCGAGACGATCACGCGGGAGGCCGCCCATTTCCCGGCATTGTCCACGAGATTGCCGAGCATCTCCTCGAGGTCCTGCTTCTCGCCGCGAAAGCGCAGGCCCGCGGGCACGTCGAGGTCGAAGGCGATCCCGGTGCGGGCCCAGAGCTTCGCGAAGACGCGCTGCAGGCCCGCGGCCACCGGCTCCAGTTCCGTCGAGACGCCGACCGCGCCCGCGCGCGCCGCAGCCCTTGCGCGTTCGAGATACCAGTTCACCTGGTCGCGCATCACGAGCGCCTGTTCCTGCACCTTGTCGGCCAAGGGCCCCGGCTCCGCCGCGGCTTCGTTGGCGATCACGCTCAAAGGCGTCTTCAGCGCATGGGCGAGGTTCCCCACCTGCGTCCTTGCCCGGTCGAGGATTTCCCGGTTCGCTTCGAGCAGAAGGTTCAGTTCGCCCGCGAGCGGCGCGAGATCGGGCGGGTAGTCGCCCCCGATCCGGTCGGCCGTCCCCCGCCGCACGTCGGCCACCGCACGCGACAGGTTCTTGAGAGGCCGCAGGCCGAAGGCGACCTGAAAGCCCGTCGTCGCCACCAGCAGCCCGCCGAGCAGCAGCAACGTCACCACGAGAGGCACCCGGAAGGATGCGATGGACGCCTCGATCTCGTCGGCATCGCCCGCCACGCGCACGCGGAAATATTGGCCTTCGGAGGTCTGCACCACGCGCTGCGCCTCGCGCAGCCGCCGGTCGTCGGGACCGGTGAGATAGGCCTTCACGATGCTCTGATCGAGCCGCGCGGTCGGCGGCAAGGGCAGCATCGGCAGCCGCATGCCGAACAGCGAGCCGGAGGTGCGGATCTCGGCCGGATCGCCGACGAGTTCGTCCACCTGCCAATACCAGCCGGACATCGGCATTTCGAAGCGCGGATCGCCGAGCGCGAACGGATCCTTGCGGTCGGATTCGTCGGGCGAGGCGATCGCATTGGCGAGCGCCTGAAGATAGATGTTCAGCCGGTCGTCGAAGGCCCTCTCGGTCGCGCGGCGGTGGATCTGCGACAGGATCACGCCCGCCGCCAGCAGCACGACGAGGCTCAGCACCGCCGCGGAGACGGACAGGCGCGTCGAAAGCGTGACGGGACGGGCCATCCGGTGCTCAGCCCGCCTTCGGCGCGGGCGCTTCGAGGATATAGCCGAGGCCGCGCACGGTGTGGATCACGTCCACGCCGAGCTTCTTGCGCAACCGTCCCACGAACACCTCGATCGTGTTGGAATCGCGGTCGAAATCCTGTTCGTAGAGATGCTCCACGATCTCCGTCCGCGAGATCACCCGGCCCGCATGGTGCATCAGATAGGCGATCAGCCGGTATTCGTGCGAGGTCAGCCGCACGGGGTTGCCGTCCACCGTGAGGCGCCCGGTGCGCGTGTCGAGCCGCAACGGCCCGCAGACGAGTTCGCTCGTCGCGTGCCCGGCGGCCCGGCGCAGCAGCGCGCGGACGCGGGCGAGCACTTCTTCCATGTGGAAGGGCTTGGTCACGTAGTCGTCCGCACCCGCGTCGAAGGCCTGCACCTTGTCGCTCCAGCGGTCGCGTGCGGTGAGGATCAGGACGGGCATGGTCCGCCCCGCGGCCCGCCAGGCCTGCAGCACGGCCGCGCCGTCGCGCACCGGCAACCCCATGTCGAGGATGGCGGCGTCATAAGGTTCGGTCTCGCCGAGAAACTGGCCTTCCTCGCCGTCATGGGCCCGGTCCACCGCATAGCCCGCGCCTTCCAGCGCGGCGACGATCTGGCGGTTCAAATCCTTGTCGTCCTCGACGACCAAAAGACGCAACGCCCGCTCCTCCTCAACGCCTCTCGGCGGGGCGGCCGGTGCGTCCGTCCACCCCCACCCGCACGATCCTGCCGTCCTTGGTCAGGACCGTGACACGATACACGTATTCCTTGCCGTCGCGGCAGAGCCGTGCGCCCACCGCGTCCCCGGCCACCTCCGCACGCGCGGTCCTGATGGCTGCGATCGGCGCCACCACCGTGCGGTTTTCGACCAGCCGGCGCAGGTCGCGGTCGTTCAGGCACGCGGCGACGGGTTCGACCGGTTCGACCGGTTCGACGGGCTCGGCCGCGGGCTCCTCGGCGCGCGCCGTCGCCGCCGCGACCATGGTCGCGGCGAGAAGGCCCGCAAGGATGAGCTTCGATCCGTTCATGCCGACTCCGGCGGCCCCTCCGGGACCCGGGCGCACTCTGCCCACCTGTCCCGCTTCCGTTCAAGAGCCTCCACCCTAGCGGCCAATTCCTGAACGCAAGCTGTCAGAAGCGGCACCAGCCGCGCGAGATCGAGCGTCATCGGCACGGGCATGCCGTCGCCGTCCACCGCATCCGGCGTGCCCGTCACCGCTTCCGGCACCGCTCGGGCGGCTTCATGCGCGAGAAAGCCGTCGAACCTCCGCTCGGCATCCGTCGAGAAAGCGAAACGGCACGGCTTCAACACCGCGAGACGTTCGAGCGCATCCGCGATGGGCGTCACGTCGCGCTTGAGCCGCGCGTCCGAGACGCTCCCGTAGACGGTTCCCGCCGGCGTCGTCGTGATGCTCCCGACCACGGCGGTTCCGCGGCGGAACACGGCCGCGTTGCCCGTCGAGCCGACCGCGCCCGCATCGAGACACACGAGAGCGGGCCGCGCGTCGCCGTACCCGATCTCGATCCGGCCGCCGAAGCCCGGGCCGTCCCGTCCGCTCGTCAGCGCGTCGATGCGCACGGAGCCCTTGGCGGGATCGGCCGTGATGGCTTCGCGCCAGGTCGCCCCGTCCGCCGAAACCTTCAGCCGCCAGCGGTCGTCGCCCGCAAGCCCGGTCTCGGCCCGTCCCGACCAGTTCGACTGGAAGAGATGCGTCGCGCTGCCGCCCGCCGCCCCGCGGTTGAAGACGACGCGCAGGCTTGCGTCCGCGCCCTCGTTCCCCGGCGCGGAGAACAGTGCCGAGCGCGCCTTCACCGAAAGCCGGTTGTTCGGATCGGGTCCGGTCCCCAAAGAGAGCGTATCGAGATCGCTCAACGCCCGGATCAGCGCGTCGGCGCTCTTCCATTCACCGCCGGCGCGGATCACGACGCGTCCGGTGCCGCCGTCCCACGCCGTCCAGCCCTCCGCGGGCGCAAGGAAGCGCCAAGCGCCGCCCGACCGCAGCGCGACCGTGCCCGCCCGTCCCGCCCACGCCCCGGTCGGCGCGGAGCCCACGGCATAGGCCGCGCCCTCGGCGGGCGTTCCGGGCGGGTCGTTCCGGTCGAGCCCTTCGAGCCGCATCTGGACGAGCGCATCGATCAGCGCGAGCGCCTCGTTGTGGGTGACGTGCTTCTGCGCTTGCCCCGCCGCGAGCAGCGGCAGGCCCAGCCGGGCGGTATCGGTCATGTCGCTTTCTCCTGATTCAGCGCAGCGTCACGGTCACTTCGGCGAATGCGCCGGTCCCGATCGAAGGGCTCTCCTGCGCCACGCGCAGCCGATGCGACGGGAGCGGAGCGCCGTGGTCGGCGATCTCGTCCGCGGCCGGGTAGAGCCATTCGGAAAGGCGCGTTTCGACCCGGCGCAGCCCGCGCGATCCGGCGGCGAGTTCGAGCACGTAGCGTTCCTCGCTCTCGTCGAGCGGGATTTCCGCGAGATCCCATCCGTCCCCGCCGCTCCGCGCGCGGCGGATCCAGCGGAAGAGCACGCCCTCGGACGTCCGCACGCCCGTCACGCGCACGGGAGCGAGCGGGCGCAGCGCCGCATCTCCCGCAGCGGTCGAGAAGGCGACGGTCGCCCGGTCGCCGTGATCGCGACCGGCCGGCACGAGCCGCCAGAAAAAGGCGGAGCCCACCGCATCGAGCCCGGCCGCGAGCGGCACCGCCGCGCCGTCGAGCGCGACCACCCGCGCGCCCGCAGGCACCGCCCGTCCCGCGCCGGGCTCCGAACCGCCGAGCCCGCGCAGAAGCCGCGTGAAGCGCTTCGTCCGCGGGCCGATCACGTCCGACCGCGCGAAGCTCACCACCTCCCACAGCCCGTCCGGGCCGAGCACGCCGAGCGCGGTTTCGCCGGCAAGGGCCGCCGCATCGCCCTCTCCGGAGGGGTCCTCGCCCTCGAAACGCACGACGAGCGCATTGCCCTCGTCCCACCGCCAGAGCGGTCCCGCACCGAAATCGTGGATCGTCCGGCCGATCAGCGCCGGCACGTCGACCGAAGCCGTCGCGGCGAAGCTCGTCCCGTCGCTCGAACGCATCAGCGTGAACCCGCCCGGCCAAGGATCGGCATGGACCGCCAGCGCCTGCAGCACCGTCGGCGTTCCCCGCGGCACCGGCAGGTCCAGCACCACCGCGAGCGCCGGGCCGGGCAGCGCGGGGGCCGTCTCGATGCGCGCCTCAGGCGGGCCCGGCGGCGCCGCATGCACCGAAGGCTCGGTCGATACCGCCTCCACGACGCGTTCGCCGCGGTCCGTGATCCGGACCACGCGGAAGCAACGGAAATCCCCGTCGACCGGCAGTTCCACCACGTCGCCCGGTTCGACCCCGATCAGGCCCGGCCGCAACCGGAAGCGCGCCGCGTCGCGGGCGGCCCATGTCTCGTGCAGCCGGATGTCCGCGATGCGCTGCGCCTCGCCCCGGGTCGTAACGGCCGCGAGATCGAGCTGGTCGGTGCCACGGCTTCCGCCCGAAAGGCGGCGCGAGAGCACGCTCGCGCGGCGGTAATCCGCCTCCCCGTCGGCGAAGGCCAGCTTCACCTCGCGCGGCAATTCGCTTTCCTGCGTCCGTTGCAGGTCGATCAGCACGCCGTTCTTGTCGGGCACGAGATCGTCGGGCGAGAGCCGCAGCACCGGCCCGCCGCCGCGTCCGCGGAAGCGGAGTTCGCCGCCCGCGGTCGAAGCGTCGAAGGCATGCACCTCCGCCAGAGGCTCCAGCGCCGCCCGCACCGACATCGGCCGGTCGACGACGAAGCCGTCGAGAAATCCGTCATGCAGCACCTCGCCCGCGACGGGCGCGCCCGCATCGTCGAGCACAGCCGGGATCAGCCTTTCGATCGGCACGCCTTCGAGCCGGCCCGTCAGCCAATGACCGGTCGCGTGGTTCGCCGCGTCCGCCCATTCGCCGCTCTGCGCGGGAAAGGCCGGGAAAGGCCGCGCGTCCCAAGCCCAGGCATAGAGCCGATCGGGATCGACCATCCGCGCTCCGTAGACCTCGGAGACCGGGTTGTCCGCCTCGCGCGCCCCGAGCCGCGGATCGAAATGCGACAGCACCGCCTCGACCGCCCTCAGCTGCATGAGGTCGTCGCGATGGCCGGCCGAAAACCACGGCAAGCCGCCTTCGGCGGATTTCGGATCGGGAAACATGTTCGGCGCATTGGCGCCCTTGTCGACGGCCGGGCAGCCGAATTCGGTCAGCCAGATCGGCTTGCCGCGCGGCTTCCACGCGGTCGCGGTCTTGCGTTCGACCCCGTCGACGCGCTCGACATGCGCATGGCTCCACCAGCCGACGAGATCCTTCACCCGCCACACCCACGGCCGGCCGAGCCCGTCGGTGATCGGAACGCGCTCCTGCGCCGCTCGCGCCGCCGCATCCCGATAGTACCAGTCGAAGCCCTCCCCGCCGGCGACGCCGCGTTCGAGATAATCGAGGTCCTTGCCGTCGCGGCCGAGGCCCGCATCCGCATGCAGCGGCCCGTCGCGCCAGTCCGAAAGCGGCCAATAGGCGTCGATCCCGACGGCATCCAACGCGGCCGATCCCCAGAGCGGGTCGAGCGGAAAGCGCAGCTCGCCCGCCTTCGGCGCGTATCCGCCGTATTCGGTCCAGTCCGCCGCATAGACGATCTTCGTCCCCGGCAGCATGCCCTTCGCGTCGGCGGCGAGGCCGGCGAGATGCGCCGCGGCCGGGTAGACGCCCGGTCCGCTCGAAACCCGCGTCAGGCCCACGAGTTCGGATCCGATCACGAGCGTATCGACCCCGCCCGCCGCCTGTGCCAGCGCCGCGCAATGCAGCACCAGCCGCCGCCAGCTCCATTCCTGGGGCTTGGCGCATTCCACCCGCTCCCCGCGCAGCGCGAAGTCGCCCGGCGCGACGGTGCCGAAGAACGCCGCCGCGGCGGTAGCGGCCGCGGGCGTCCCGTCGGGCGATCCCGCCCGCCCCGGCGCGGGGCTGCAGGTGATCCGCCCGCGCCACGGATAGGCGGGTTGGGAGGGCGCGCCGGTCCAAGGATCCGGCCTGCCGTTCCCGGCGGCGACGTCCATCATGCAGAACGGGTAGAGCGTCACGCCGAGCCCGCGCGCCTTCAGGTCCCGGATCGCGCGGATCACGGAGGCGTCGGAAGGCGTGCCGCCATAGGCGGGCTTGTCGTCCACCCGGCTCGTCTCCCGCGCCGCCCCGCGCCCGAGCCCCGCGACGGACCATTCCGCGCCGATGGTCGCCTTGTCGCGCCGGTCGACGCGCGGGGCGATCGTGCAGCGGCCCGCATCGAGATCGTCGCCGAACCACGACACGACCAACGCGACATGGCGCAGGTTCGGGCACAGCGCCTGCAGCGCGTCGAGCGATCCCTGCCAGTCGCTCTCCGCCGAAAGGTCGTGCCGGTTCTCGGAGGCCGAGCGGCCCCCGCCGAAATCCCGCGAGACGGGCGAGGGCTCATAAGCGAATTCGCCCGCGCCGGGGATCAGGTCGATCGCGCGCAGCATCCGCCCCACGCCGTCGACCGGCCGCACCACCTCGAAGCTGAATTGGGGGATGCGGTTGCCGTAATCGGCCAGCGGAAACCGCTCGAACACGACATAGGCCGTACCGCGGAAGGCGGGCGTCGCCTCGGCGCCCTCCTTGGCCGTGATCAGGGGGTCGGGCATCTGGTCCTCGCCGCCGCGATGGACCCGCACGACGAGCCCCGCGCGGTCGAGGAGCTTTCCGTCGGCCCAGATGCGCCGCACGAAGCCGATCGGCCCTTCGCAGAGGCCCACGGCGAAATTCCCGTAATAGGAATAGGTGCGCGTCACGCTCTTCGCGCCGCCGCCGCCCTTGCCGCCGCCCTTCTGCTTGCGCACCGTCTCGGTCACCGCCTCCTCGAAGCGCGTCGCCCAGATCAGTTCGCCGCCGATCCGCGCCCGGCCGTAGACGCGCGGCACCGGCGCCCCTTCCGTCGAGCCCGTCCCCGGCATTTCCGCGAGCCGCGGCCCCTCCGTCCGGCGCGGCCCGCCGCCGCCCATGAGCGCGCGGTCGACGAAGGCGCCCGCGATCCCGCCCGCGGCGCGGCCCAGCACGGCCCCCATGGGTCCGCCCAAGGCCCCGCCCACGGCGGCGCCCGCGGCCTGCAACACGATGGTCGTCATGCGCGGATCTCCGGAAAGCGGAAGGCGTAGGCGAGGCGCGGCCGCCAGATGCCGAACGGCGTCTCGGCCACGCCCGCGCCGTCATGGGCATGGACGAGCGCCGCGCCCGAAGCGGCGATGCCGACATGCTTGGCGGGCGCGCCCTCCCGCCAGCGGAACATCAGCACGTCCCCCGGCGCGAAGGCTTCGACCGCCACGGGCACGAGATGGCGCAGCCCCGCGGCGTAAAGCGTCTCCTCGCCCGCGGCTTCGGCCCAATCGGGCGAATAGAGCGGCGCGGTCTCCGGCTCGGGCCCGTAGAAGGTGCGCCAGATCCCGCGCACCAGCCCCAGACAGTCGCAGCCCACCCCGCGCAGCGAGGCGCGGTGGCGATAGGGCGTGCCGATCCAGCGCCGCGCCTCGGCGACGATCATCGCGGAAGACGGCCTCATCGGAACAGGCTCCCGCCGTCCATCCCGCCCTCGCCTTCGAGGACCCGGCGGGCGAGCACGTCATTGCCCGGCATGCGCGGGAAGCCCCGGAAATTCAGGACATTGTCGAACACCGAGGCGCAGGTCGCGATCCGCTTGTCGCAGCCCGCCGTCACCGTGAAGCGGTCGCCCGGCAGGATCGGCCGGGCCGCGGGCCGCCACAGGGCGAAATTCGAGATCGCGCCCGCCCGTCGATGCACCTTCACCTCGATCACGGCCCCGGCATTCGCGCCGCTCGTGAAGGCGAAGGCCCCGCGCGTGAAGCGGCCTTCGGCGACCTCGCCGAGCGCCGCCGTCGCCCAAGCCCGCCCGTCGGTCTCCGCGATCCGCCCCTCCGCCCGGAAGTCCGGCCGGCCGAGATCGACCCCGCACCGCGCATCGCCGAGATCGGCCGCGCAACCCGCCTGGAAGAGGCGCCCCGTCGGCTCGTCGAGGCGATGGGCGAGGCTGCGCAATTCGGCGGTGAAGCCGTGCTCGCCCCGCTTCACCTCGCCGATCGTGCCGACATCCACGAGGAAGCGGCGCGACGGGTCGGTCCAGTCGACGAGCCGCGTCTCCACAGTCGCGCCGTCATAGAGCCCGGCATGCACGTCCGCCTCCACGATCCCGGCCGAGACGAGCGCGCCCGCGATCTCGCCCCCGCCGGTCGCGAAGCCGAGCACCTGCTCGGCCTCCGCCGCCTCGAAGCCCGCTTCCGCGCGATGGACGGTTCCGTCCGCCGTGAGGTCGCGGTCGTGATCGGTGAAGCCCATGACGACGCCGTCGCGTCGGATGAGCCTCCAGCAGCGGGCGAGCGTCGTCGCCTCGCCCGCCATGCCGTCGGGCAAAGTCCGCAAGGTCGTCTCCTGATGACGGAATGAAGGTCGGGACCGCTCAGAGCGCGATTTCGACGAGCGGGATCTTCGGGATCGCGCCCGCCTCGAAGGCCTCGTAGTCGATGAAGAGTTCGTCGGTGTCGAAGCGCACCGGCACGTCGAAGGCGAAGCCCGCCGTCACCGCCAGCCCCGCCCCCGGGGCGGCGGCGAAGGTCACGGTCCCGGTCGTCGCGTCGACACCGAAATCCGCGCCCGCCCGCAGCTCGCGCCCGTCCACCGCCGCACGGACGCTGCCGTCGACGGGCTTGCGCACTGGCCTCTCATAAGGCGCGAAATCCCGCCCGTAGGTCTTCTTCAGCATGAAGATGCGCGTCGTCCCGTCGCCCGTGCCGATCCTCTGGTCGGTCGGCCCCGGGGTCACGCCCGGCAAGGCGCTCGTCCAGTCGCCGCGGTCGCGGAACCGGAAGCCGATGAGCCGGCCGCGCCGCTCCTCGAAGAAGGCGACGACGGCGGCGAGATCGGCGAGCGTCCGGATCCCGGATCCCACGTCGTAGCGACGGCGCGAATGGGCCCAGCGCGCATTGCGTTCCTCCCGGCCGGATCCCGTCGCTATCACGTCGGTGCGCCG
Organism: Hyphomicrobiales bacterium; assembly: GCA_027483895.1. Classification (GTDB taxonomy): domain Bacteria; phylum Pseudomonadota; class Alphaproteobacteria; order Rhizobiales; family Beijerinckiaceae; genus JAIXZO01. The sequence goes on along the minus strand of JAIXTP010000034.1, from coordinate 70,671 downwards.
CTCGGGCCCTCCGGAGCCCGAAAGACCGGGCGCGATCGGAAAACGGACTTCATGAAACGCTTGGATCATCCGCGTGGTCCCGCTGGTTTGACGTCGGTCAAGGCTCGACCCGAGCCGTTCGGGCACCATCGGCCCGTCAGAAATCCGAAAAGGAGGATCCCCCGGTGACCCATGTCCCCCACGGCCTGCATGAGGAATTCCCGCATGACGCGGCGGCGATCAGCCGGCTGAAGATGTCGGACGGGCATTTCGCCCGCATCGCCGATCGCTACGAGCACCTGAACCGCGAGATCCATCGCATCGAGGCGAATGTCGAACCCGCCGCCGACGAGGTTTTGGAAGACCTCAAGAAACAGCGCATCAGGCTGAAGGACGAGATCGCCGCCATGCTCCGCGCGGCGGCCTGATCATCCGGCCCGGCGGCCCCGCGCCACCGCGCGCGCCAAGGCCGCCGCCACCTGCGCTTCCGAGCGCCTGAAGCCCTCGACGTCCGGCGTCGTCACGTTCACCGTCACGCTCGTCGGCCGCCCCCCGCCCTCGGTCCTGACGCCGAGCGCCCCGTCCGCGCCGCGCGCGAGCGGCAGGATCGCCTCGGCCCCCGCCTCGCCCATCAGGCCCAGCGAACCGCCCGCGCCGAAATAGGTCGGCGCGCTCACCACGCCGCCCTTCTCGAATTTGAAGAGACTGCCGAGCACGTCGCCCAAGCCGCCGCCCGCAGCACCTCCCCCTGTCGGATTCGACAGGTTCCCGAGAAAACCCGCCATGGCATTCTCGAGCGGCTTCAGCGCGAGCTTGAGACCGAACTCCGAAAGCCGGAGCCCGATTCCCTTCAGCACGTCCTCGAAGCGCTTTCCCTGCACCACGCCCGAAGCGAAGGCGGCCGTGATGGAACTCGCGACGGCATCGCTCTGCTTCTTCAGATCGCCCATACGTCTCGTCAGGTCCTCCGGCGTGCGGTCGAACTCTCCATTCTGCTGCATCGCGTCCTCCGGCCCTTTCGTGTCCGCGCAATCGAAAATCGTTCGAAATGCCGTCGTTCTCGGTCTGATGGGGGCGGCGGCCGGCTGCACCGTCGTCGACTATGGAACCACCGTCGACTTCGACCGCCGCGGCAGAGGCGACGCCGCCTACGCCGCTGCCCGCGGCGCCTGCCGCTACGACGTCGCCCGTATGGAATTCCGCTCCCGACGCCGGGATTCCGACCACGACCTCTTCATTACATGCATGGAATCGAAGGGTTTTCCGTATCTGGGAGTGAGCGGCTATTGGATCGATCGCCTCTGCCCGGTCGGCACTCCGGGCCGCAAGCCGGACGGGACCTGCCGCGAACGCCGCCGCCTGGACGGCTCCCTCCGATGACGCAGCCCGTGTCGCCGAATCCGGAAGCCCCGGTCCCGATCCCCTTCAGCACGCCCTCGAAGCGCTTTCCCTGCACCACGCCCGAGGCGAAGGCGGCAGCAACGGAACCGGCGACCGCATCGCTTTCATTCTCCGGCATCCCGTCCTCCGCTTCGCGGCACGACGCTCGCCCGTTCCTGCTCGGCCTCGTCGCGTTCGCGCTGTCCGGCTGCGCCGTCGACCACGGCTCGATCCTGAATTTCGACGCAGGCCGAAGCAAGGAAGCCTTCGCCAAGGCCCGCGGCACCTGCCGTTACGACGTCGCCCGCATCGAATTCCGGTCCCGGCGCACGGATTCCGGCCACGAACTCTTCATCGCCTGCATGGAATCCAAGGGTTTTCCGTTCCGGAGCGTAAGCGGCTACTGGGTCGATCGCCTCTGCCCGGCCGGCACGCCCGGTCGCAAGTCCGACGGGACCTGCCGCGAACGCCGGCGGCTCGACGGCTCACCCATGTGACGCCGGCCGTCCCGCCCCGTCCGGAAAGGCGAGGATCAGGTCGTCGAGCGCGGCCCGGTCCGGCGCCGTGCCGCCGCCCCGCCCGCCGCGGGCGAGCGCCGCGAGTTCGCGCGGGGTGATCTTCCAGAAGACGTCGGGAGGCAGCCGCAGGACGCCGAGGCCGAAGCGCATGGCTTCGTCCCAAGGAAAGGGGCGCGGGGAGGACGCGCCCTTTTCCCCTCTCATCTCGGGTCCTGCGGCCGCCGAGGGCGCGGCGGGATCGGCTTGCCGCTCCCCTCCGCGCCCGAACCGAAGGTCGCGACGAGCAGATCCGCCGCGGCCGTCATGAAATCCTCGAGCCCGCCCGCCGCGGGCAGCGCAGCGATATCCTCGTCCGTCTCCGTTCCGCCTGCGCCGCGCACTCCGGCCCCGATGATCCGCACGAGGTCGCGGGCCGAGAGCCGTCCCTCGCCGAAGCGCCGGCCGAGCGCCTGCAGATCCTCGACCCCGAAAGCCGTTTCCAGTTCCGCCAATGCGCCGAGCGTCAGGCACAGCGTGAAGCGCCGCCCGCCGATCCGCGCGGCGATCTCGCCGCGTCTCGCATTCGCCACGGCGCGCCTCACGCGGCCGTGAAGGAGAGCGCACCCGCGCTCTCGAGCGAGGCTTCGAAGGTCACGGCCCCGTCATGCTCGCCGCGATATTCGAGCGCCGAGATCTGGAACGGCCCTTCCACCGTGCCGAAATCCGGGATCACGATCTGCCAGCGCCTGATGTCCCCGTCGAAGAAGATCTTCCGCATCGCGGCGTCGGAGGCCTCGTCGCGGAAGATGCCCGATCCCGTCACCGCCGCGCGGCGCATGCCGGCGCCCGCGAGCAGTTCGCGCCAGCGTCCGGCGGAGTCCGCATGCGTCGCGTCCACCGTCGCCGCGTTGAACACGATCTGTCGCGAGCGCAAGCCTGCCACCGCGCGCCACCCGCCGCTCTCTTCGAGCCTGATCAGGAGATCCTTGCCCGCCTGTCCCGCCATCACGCCGTCTCCTCGGGTTCCGTCAGCGCGGAGATCCGCACCACCATGCGGCGGCGTCCGTCCTTGCCGGGCCGCCCGATTTCCTGTCCGTCCACGCCGATCACGATCAGCCGATGCCCGTCGGGCGCGAGGTCGGCCTCCTCGACGAGCGCGGCGATCCGACCGCCGATGGTCAGCGCCTCGCTGTCCCCCGCCTGTTCCGACCACACCCTGAGCGACAGCCGGTGCCTGTGGCCGCCCGCATCGCCGGTCGAATCGTCGCGGGCCTCGGCATCGCCGAAGGTCACGTAGGGAAGGACCGCGCTCGCGGGCGCCTCGTCATGGATCTTGGGCCCGCCGAGCAATGCGAGCAGTTCCGCGTCGGCGAGAAGCGCGTCGCGGATCGCCGTCCGCAGGGCCAGAACGGAGCTCGTCATCGCGTGGCCTCCCGGCACAGGCATTCCAGAAGTCGGCCGCGCTCGTCGGGGTCGTGCACCGCGATCACCTGGAACAGCCGCGCGCCCTTTCGGAACCGTACGGTCGCGTCAACGTCCTCGCGTCTGCGCACCGTGATCCGGTGCGTGAGCGAACCGCCCTCGCGGTCCTGCGTCGTGTCGGGCCCCGCCCGCACGGGGCGGATCGAAGCCCATACGGTCGCCTTCATCGTGTAGGAGCGGCGCATCCCGCCCGCTCCGTCCGGCACTTGTTCGGGCGTCAGAAGATCGAGCCGGGTCCGCAGGCGTCCGATCCGCATCATGCCAGCCTCACGCGGCGATGCGGCGCGATGAGCGCCGCGAGGTCGTCGTCCATCGGCCGAAATCCGGGGTCCTCGTCGCCCCGCCGCTCGTACCAGCGCCCGACGAGGCGCAGCACGGCGAGCCGCAGGGCCGCGGGAACGGTCGCGGGCGCCGCGCCGTATCCCGCCGTGAAATCGATCTCGATGCCCCCCAGCGCCGCGCCCGGCTCGGGCCGGAGGCCGGGAAACCGCATTTCCGGCGGGTCGGAGGCGATCTCCGCGCCGAGCTGCGCGATCGGCACCGTCACCGCGCCGCCCGCCCTGTCGCGGATGCGGACCGCGTCGAGGCTCACGATCGGGCCGATCGGCGGCTTCACCGCGCCGCCCGCAGGCCAGGCGTCGAGCGACAGCCTCATCTTCCGCAGGATCAGCGCGCGGTCGGTCGCCGCCTCCACGCTGCGCACGGCCGCCGCGATCAGGCTCGCGATGAAGCCGTCCTCGTCCGCGCCCGTCACGCGCAACGCATTCTTCGCCTCGTCGAGCGATACCGGCTCGACGGCCGGCGCCGTGATCGGCGATAAGCGCATGAGTTTCTCCTTTTCGGATATTCGGCATGCGGTGGTTCACGGCGATCTCGGCGGCGGCGGCCTGGCTTTGCGCCGCGCCCGCATCGGCCGTCGTCGTGGGCGACGACGCGCCCGCCTTCCGCCCGCATCTCGTGATGGTGCTGAACGACCGGGGCGGCTTCTGCTCCGGCGTCGTCGTCGCGCGCGACGCGATCCTCACCGCCGGCCACTGCACGACGGGCGCGGTCCGCCTGCATTGGCGCGACGGAGCGGGCCGGCCCGTGATGGTCGAGCCCGGTCGCGTCACGGTGCATCCGGAATTCCGCAGCGACGCGGAAAAGACGCGCGTGCGATCGATCGATCTTGCGATCATCCGCACCCGCACGCCGCTTCCCGCCGAGTTCCGCCCCGCTCACCTCGCCGGCGCCGGTACCCCGGTGCCGGAGAAGGAAGCGATGCTGCGGGTCGTCGGCTACGGCCTCGGCCTCGAATGGGACACGTCCTCCGCGGGCAAGCTCCGCTCGGCGCAGATTCCCGTCGTCACGCCCCACGGCCCGGGACGGCTGCTGGTCTGGCTTTCGGCCAAGTCCGGCAGCGGCGCGTGCCGGGGCGATTCCGGCGGCGGCATCTTCGATCCGTCCGGCACGCTCGCGGCGATCACCGCCTGGAGCGAGGGCACCGGCAGCCGGCGCTGCGGCTCGCTCACCCAAGGGGTGCTCGTCGCGCCGCAGCGCGGCTGGATCGACGCGACCCTCGCCGCCGCGCCCTGATCAGGCCGTGCCGAACCTCAGAAGCTTGATCGCATCGAAGTCCTGCACGCCGCCGCCCACGCGCTTGGTCACGTAGAACAGCACATAGGGCTTGGCCGAATAGGGGTCCCGCAGAACGCGGATCCCCGTGCGGTCGACGATCAGATAGGCCCGTTTGAAGTCCGCGAAGGCGATCGAGAAACTGTTGGCCGCGATTTCCGGCATGTCCTCCATCTCGACCAGCGGGAAGTTCATCAGCGTGGCCGGGCTGCCCGCCGTCGCGGGCGGCTGCCAGAGATATTCGCCGGTGGTCGCCTTCAGCTTGCGGATCGCCGCCTGCGTCCGCCGCGTCATGGCGAAGGATGCATTCTGGCGGTAGCCCGCCTTGAGCGAATAGATCAGGTCGACCAGCACGTCAGAGGCGTTCGCCGCCGGAAATCCGCCCGCAAGGCCGGTCACGTTGAAGCCGACATTGCCCCAGCTCCAGGACGCGTTCGCCACCTTGTTCGGGGTCAGGAAGCCCTGGGGCCGCGTGACCCCGTCGCCCGTCGCGAAGGCCGCGCTTTCCTGCTCGGCGAACACGGTCTCGATCTCGCCCCCGAGCCAGGTTTCGAGGTCAACCGCCGCGTCGTCGAGCACGGTCTGCGTCGCCGAGGGCATGGCGTAGAGTTCCATGGTCGGGAAGCTCAGATCGGCGAGCACCGGCGAATTGGTCTGCGGCCGCGCCGCCGTCTCCGCCGCCCAGCCCGCGGCGGGGCCGGTCGTCGAATAGGCCTTCTTGTAGGTCGCGGTGGAGGTCTCCCGCACCGTGGCCAGCGCGCGCATCGGCGAGCCGCCCGTCATCCGCTGCAGGATCTCGCGTTCGGCCGGGATCGGCACGAGGAAGCCGCCGTCCGGCCCCGATCCCGCCGAGAGCGCCTTGGCTTCGAGCGCCCTCAGCCCCGTGGTGTCGCCGCCGCGCAGATAGGCGTCGAAGGCCGCCTTGTGCTCCGTCGTGCCGACATCCACCGTCCCCTTCGCCTCCAGCGACGGCCGCCGTGCCTTGATGGTCAGCGCATCCGTGCGGCGCTGCGCCTCGTCGAGCGCCGCATCGATGCGGGCGAGGCGCTCCTCCACCAGCACGTCGGGCGACTTCTTCGCCTCGAGCGCCGCGAGCCGCTCGTCATTGGTCTGCCTGAAGGCTTCGAAGATGCGCGAGAAATCGGCCAGCGCCGCCGCCGGCTCGCCCGTCAGGGCCTTGTGTTCGATCATGTCGGTCATCGGGGTCTCCGGGTTGCGAAAAGCGTTTCGGCCGTGCTGCGGATCGCGTCCGCCAGCGAAGCCGTGCCGGTCGGGGCGATGCGCGCGCCCGGCAGCATGGGAAAGGTGACGATCGAGACTTCGAGGAGATCGACGGCGATCAGCCGCCGCACCCGCGTCGCGGGATCGGTGCGTGCCCGCACCGTCCGGAAGCCGATCGAGAGCCCGTCGAGGGCGCCTTGGGCGAGCAGCGCCGCGAGTTCGCGCGCCCGTGCCACGTCGCGGTTGAGCCGTCCGCGCACGAAGAGCCCGCGGCGGTCCTCGCGGATCTCCGTCCATCGGCCCACCGGCTGGCCGGGGTCGTGTTGCCAGAGCAGCTTCACCTCGCCCGGCCCGCGCCGCGCCAGAGCCTCACGGAAGGCACCCGCTTCCACCCGGTCGCGGGAGAGGTCGACCACGCCGAACAAGCTCGCATGGCCTTCGATCAGGAAGGGATCGGCGGCCGCGCTCATCGTACCCGCGCTCCGCCGGCCGAAGTCCTGCGTCGTCGCGCCGTCAGTCGCTCGAGCGCTTTCATGAAGCCCGCAAGGGCCGAGGCGGGGTCCGCCCCCGCATTCGGCACGGCTTTGCGTTCGGCCTGCGCCCTCCGGCGCGGCCGTTCCAGAACGGTATCGGTCATGGGGTCACCCGTGTCGTGCGTTGAAGCGATGGAGTTCGCGCACGAAATCGTCGAAGCGGCGGTTCGCGGCGCCCAGTTCCCGCAAGAGCCAGCCCGCCCCCGCCGAGGCGCCGCTCGCCCACAGGAACAGCACGAGATGCGAGAGATCGCCGCGTGCGATCAGGCTGTCGATCACGGTGGCCTGCATCATCGCCCCGGCCCTCCCCGCGCGCCGTAGCCCACGGCCTCGCGTTTCTCGTCCTCGGTCAGGAACTCCGCGCGGCCCACCCTCGCCCAGAGCGCCTCGCGCTCCGCCGAGAGCGCCTCCACCCGGTCGAGATCGGGCTCGAGCGTCACCGCACCGAAGGAGGGCGCGAGCCAATGTTCGAGGCTTTTCAGCGTGCGCTGCACCAGCGGCAGCACCGTCTGCCGCCAGAACACACGATTGGCCTCCGCATAATTCGCGAAGGTGTTGTCGCCCGGCAGGCCCAAGAGCAGCGGCGGCACGCCGAAGGCGAGCGCGATTTCCCGCGCCGCAGCGGCCTTCGCCTCCATGAAGTCCATGTCCTTGGGCGAAAGGCTCAGCGGCTTCCAGTCGAGCCCGCCTTCGAGCAGCAGCGGCCGCCCGGCATTGCCGGCCCCTTGGAAGCTCGCTTCGAGTTCCGCCTTCAGCCGCTCGAACTGCTCGCCGGTCAGCGACGAGCCCGCGGGGCCCTGATGCACGAGCGCACCGGAAGGTCGCGCGGCATTGTCCAGCAGCGCCTTGTTCCAGGCCGAGGCCGCGTTGTGCACGTCGATCGCCGCGCCCGCCGCCTCCATGGGCGAGAGCCCGTAATGGTCGTCGAGCGGGTTGAAGAAGGTCATATGCAGGATCGGCGGCACGCCCTCGGCCTGCTGGTCGAAGCGCACGGTCTTTCCGCCCGCGGCATAGTCATAGGCCGCGGGCCGTCCGTCCGCCCCGGGCACCACCTGCATCCGGTCCGGCCGCAAGGCATAGAGTTCCGCCGTCCGCCCGCCCGTCCCCACCGCTTCGAGATAGCCGTTCCCGGCCACGAGCAGATGCCCGAAGAAGGCTTCGAACAGCCCGGGCCCGGTTTCCCAGGGGTTGGGCCGTGCGAGCAGGCCCGCGATCGGGTGGTCCGGTCGTTCCGTCCGCCCGTCGAAGACGAGCACCGGCACGGACGCCGCGGCTTCCGCGATCATCCGCACGGTCCGATGGACCACGGCATTGCGCCTGTAGCCTTCGTCCGCGAGCGCCGCATAATCGCGGGGCCGCTGCGCCGGCCGTCCGACGGCCCACAGCACCATGGCCGCCCCGCTCCGCGAAGCCTTGGCCTCGCCGGCCCGCGCGGCCGCGTTCCGCCCGATGAGGCGGTCGATCAAGCCGATCATCGGCGATCCTTTCCGTGTCGATGAATGACGGCAACGGCTTGCCGCCCGCGCCCATGCCCGCCCGTGTCATCCCGGCCGCAGCGAAGCGGAGAGCCGGGATCCAGCGAACCCCGCAGCAACTCGCCGCCCCACCCGTTCACTGGATCCCGGGTCGGCTCCGCCGCCCGGGATGACACGGTGATTTCCCCTCATGGTGAGGAGCCCGCGGCAGCGGGCGTCTCGAACCATCCGACGCGCCGCCCCGCCATCCTTGGAGACGCGCCCTTCCGGGCGCTCCTCAGGATGAGGAAGGCGGAGCGGCACTTCTCGCGCCGCGGAATCCTGACCGTGTCATCCCGGCCGCAGCGAAGCGGAGAGCCGGGATCCAGCGAACCCCGCAGCAACTCGCCGCCCCACCCGTTCACTGGATCCCGGGTCGGCTCCGCCGCCCGGGATGACACTCAGGAACACGCCTCCTCAAAGCCGCCTGATCCGCGCCCCCGCCCGCGGCCCCAGCGCGAGGGCCGTCACGGCCCACACCAAGGCGTCGAGCCGGTCCGGCGAGCGGCCGTTCGAAAGGCCCCAGCCGTCCGGCGTCGGGCCGAAATCGCACATCTCGTTCTCGAGAGCCTCGAACCGCCCGGCATGGCGCACGCGGCCCTGTTCGTAGAGCAGCGCCACCGGCTCCGCCCGCACCGCCTTGCCGCGCGTCGCCCGCACCGGCGTGATCGGCACTCCGGGGTCCGCCTCGCGCAGCACCGCCTCGGCCATCTCGCCGCCCTGATTGGTCTCGATCACCAGCGCGTCGGCCTCGATCTCCCGCCACAAGGCCGCCGCCCGCGCCGCCCAGACATGGGGCCGCGCGTGTTCCACCGTCGCATCGGCCAGCACCCAGACGGTCCGCGCCGCATCGATCCCCGCCGCCACGATCCCGCAGGCGTCGGAGCGGCGCCCGGATCCCGCGGGCGGGTCGACCGCCACCACGATCCGCACGAGGTCGGGCACCTCGGCCCGCGTCGTCCGCGCCTTCTCGATCGCCTCGCGCCGCCACAGCGCATCCGCGCGCTCGTCGACGAATTCGCCCTCGATCTCCTGCCGCGCGAGCCGCGTGCCGCCGTAACGCGCGATCACGCCGTCGAGGAAGCCGGGGGCGAGGTGCCGGGCATTGGCCCAGGTCCGCGCCCGCGAGGTCACCGTGCGCCGGTCCGCCGCGAGCCTCTTGAGAAGCGGCGTCGAACGCGGCGTGGTCGTCACCGTCTGACGCGGCCGGTCGCCGAGCCGAAGCCCGAATTGAAGCTGGTCGAACGTCTCCTCCCCATTGCGCCATTTGCCGAGTTCGTCGAGCCAGGCCGCGCCGAATTGCGGGCCGCGCAGGCTCTCGGGGTCCTCGGCGGAAAAGACCTGCGCCACCGCGCCGTTCGGCCATTCGAGCCGCCGTCGGCTCGATTGCCAGGCGGGGCGCTCGTCGCGCCGATGCACCGTCAGCAGGCCCGAAACGCCCTCGATCATCACCTCGCGCACGTCCGCCAGCGTCTCGCCCACCAGCGCGATCCGCCCGACAGGGGCCGCCGCGTGGGGAGAGCGGCCGAGCGCCATGCCCCGCACCCATTCGGCCCCGGCCCGGGTCTTTCCCGCGCCGCGTCCCCCCAGCACCATCCAGACGGACCAGTCGGGCCCCTCCGGCGGCAAAGGCGGCGGCAATTGGTCGGGCCGCGCCCAGACCGGCCAGTCCTTGTCCATGTATTCCGTGAAGCGGAGGTCGAGTTCCGCGAGGATGCGCGGCGCTTCACCCGTCTCGTAGGCGCGCCTCAAGACGTCGAACCAGTTCGTCGCGCAGAGCGTCGGGAGTGACGCCGTCGGGTCGCTCATCGTCCTTCGCCGCCCCGCTTTCGAGTTCACCGTCGAGCGCGACGAGATCGCGCACCGTCCGTACCAGAACCGCCGTGATCCGCGCGTCGCGCTCGTCCGTGCCGCCCTCTCCCGCAGCCCGCATCCTGCGTTCCACATCCGCCATCTGCGCGTCCGCGGCCGCCCAGATCCGCGCCACCAGCCTCCGCCGCGCCGCGGCGGGGGCGGGGGCGGGGGCGGGGTCGCGCGGCGTCGCAGCGGGCGCCGCAGCGGGCGGCGCGGGCCGCCGTCCCCGCCGCCGCCGGGTCCAGCCGTTGAGCGTGACCCAGCGCAGAAGCGTCGGCACCGCGACGCCCGCATGCGCGGCGACTTCGGCGACCGTCATCGAACGCCCCTCGTAGAGCGCCCGGATCTCTTCGGCAGCAAGCGCCGACCCGCCGGAAATTCGCGCCATCGTCCCTCCGGACACGCGAAGGGCCCGGAAGCTCTCGCCCCGGGCCCGTCCGCATTTCTCGACCGTGACCTGATCCTGCCGGATCGCCGTCACGGTGTCAAGGACTTTTTTCCTTCTTTGAGCCGATCCATCTGCGCGGCCAGCACCGAGCGGAGCACGGCGGGCTCGCGCGGGAACGGAGCTTCCTCGTCGTCGTCGGGTTCGCTCGCGCCCTCGACGCGGAGATCGCGCAGCGATCGGGCGGCCAGCGCCGCGATCCGCAATTCGCGTTCCAGGAGATCCAGCGTCCGCCGCCGCTCCCGGCCGTCGCGCGCGGCGAGCAGATGGGCATGCAGGATCCTCTGGATATGGAGGCGGAGACGCGATTCGATCGGGCCGTCCGGCGCTGCGTCTTCGACGCTGCGCGGCAAGGCACGATCGGCTCGGCATCCGGGTCGAGAAAAGGTCGACATGGGCAATGCTCCGGGCCGGCCCCGACCGGACGGCCGGGAGGGCCGCAGTCGAGACGCTGGTTGAATGAAGCAACGCTAACGAGCTGGAGCCGCCCTTGTCAAGGAATGCAATCCTACCCTTTCGGACAGTAGACAGTCAGTCCGTTCTCTTCCTTCGCGCCTTCGCGGGCCATGTCAGGGGCCAGCGCCGGATGCGGTCCGGGAGGTCCTCGAGGGGCACTTCATGCTCGAGCGCGAACACCCGCCCCTTCACCGAAACCCCTGCCTCCTCCACGGTTTCGGCCCGGCCGGACACCAGCGGATGCCACCAGGGCAGGTCCTTGCCTTCCGCCACGAGCCGATAGGCGCAGGTCGCGGGCAACCAGGGGATCGAGGCCGCCCCCTCCGGCGTCAGCCTGACGCAGTCGGAGACGCGATCGGTGCGGTTTTCATAGTCTGAACAGCGGCATGTGCCCGCGTCGAACAGCGTGCAGGCCACGTCGGTCGCGTAGTGGCGTCCGGTGTCTTCGTCTTCGAGCTTCATGAGGCAGCAACGGCCGCAGCCGTCGCAAAGGCTTTCCCACTCCGTCGCGGTCATCGCCGCGAGGCTCTTGGTCCGCCAGAAAGGTTCGTCCGTCGACACGCCGCGCTCCCGGGCATCCCCGTCGGATGCGCGCGCACCATAGACCGGGCCGGGCCCGCCGTCAGGGGCCGCAGACCCTTCAGGCCCGCTTCTTCCGGGCCTTCGTCCCGCCTTTCGGCTTCGGCCGCCGCATCGGTTCCTCGCGGGCATATCGCACGCCCGTGAACAGCAGCAGATCCGCCCCGCCTTCCGCGTGCGGTCCCGCCGGCCGCCGCCTGCGCTCGTGGTCCTTCAATCGAATGATCTCGCCCATGGCCCCCTCCTCGGGAAGAACATGAGGCAATCCCTAGGAAACTAGAGTTAACGAAGAGTGAATTCTGCAATCCCGGATGGATATATGATTTACGACAACTTGAACTTGCCCTCGCTCAGGCTGTTTCGGCGGTCTCTTCCGGGAGCAGAAAGGTGCGTCCCTGCCGGTCCTCCACCTCCACGATCCAAAGATCGGGATCGAAGCGCATTTCCTTGGCGATCCGCTCTTCGGAGCGCGGCACGTCGATCGTCTCCTCGGCATGCAGCCGCACGAAACGCCGTTCGGTCTCGCCTTCGCCGAACGCCGTCTGCGGCGCCGGGCCGTAAAGCGACACGCGCCCGTCGAGCCGGTCGACGCGGATGAAGACCGCGCCCGCCTCGGCCGCGCCGCGCCGGCGCAGTACGGCATAGCCGCCCGCGATCTCGCAGCGCCGCCGATAGGCATCGACCCAGATGTCCGAGCGCAGCCGCACGCTCATTCCGCCGACAGGCCGGAGGCCGTCGCGAGATCCTGCACGAGCGTCCGGGTGATCTCGCCGCGCACCGGCCGGCCGCGGTCCTTCTCCCATTTCTCGACCGCAACGCGCGTACCGGGGCCGTAGACGCCGTCGGGCTTCAGCGGCCCGTAGCCGAGCTTCGTCAGCGCCCGCTGCACGAACAGCACCTCGCGCACCGGCTCGATCCCGCCCGATTGGCGGATCAGCCCCGCGATCGGATCCGCGGGCGGCACGGGCACGGCCGGGACGGCCTGCACCACCGCCGTGCCGGGAACCGAACCGGGCTGCGGCGTCGCCGCGCGCACCGGGGGTTCCGGCGGCGCCTTCATCGGCGCGGCCGCGCGGTCCGCGAAGAGCGGCGCCGGATGGGGCCCGACCTGCAGCACCAGCGCGTTGAAGCCGAAACCGAACAGGATCGCGGAGACGAGCACCACGCCCACGATGCGGGCCGGCCTGCGCGTGATCACGCGCAGAATGCGCAGCAGCACGCCGCGGGAGCCGCGCATGCGCGCGCCCCGTTCTTCCGCAGCGATTCGAGCCGCTTCGCGCACCCGCCGAAATCCTTCGCCTCCGTCCCGCGACGCCTCACGCGGCGGGGCGCATCCCCGCTCGCGCGACCGGCTTCGCACCGGGACCCGCATCGTCCCCGAACGTCCGCTCATCATATGCCGAAACGCTCGCCCCGGCACCAGTCCCGGTCACGGCCTCTCCGGTCGTTCCGGGCGAGAGCACGACGCAGACGAGCCGTCCGCCCGGAGCCGTGCGCGCCGGAACGCCGCAGAAACGGGCGCCCGTCTCGGTCGGCCGGTCCCAGTCCCCGTCCCGGCCGATCCGGAAGGTCAGCCGCACCTCGCCCGCGTCCGGGCGGGCCAGATCCAGCGCGGCGAAGAAGGCCGCCCGGTCCGCCGGATGCACCAGCGCCGCCCAATCCTGCACGGCCCCGCCCTCGCCTGCGAGCGCCCGGGCGGCGGCATTCGCGTCCGCCGCATGGCCGTCCGCCGTCAACACCAGCAGCGGCCGGTCGTCGAGCCCCGCACGGATGTGCGCCGCGGCCGCGCTCTCGGCCCGGTCCGTCGCATGCTCCTCCGCCCGCCGCAGGACGGCCTTGGCGCCGAACACCGCCCCGGCCAGCACGGCGAAGCCCGCCGCGAGCGCGCCGGTGAAGGCCGCGGGCGAGTCGCCCGCCTGCAGGGCGGCCGTGACGGTGATCCCCGCCGAGGCGGAAGGCACGGCGCGGCGCAGGCCGCCGCCGTCCCCGCGCAGCGCCGCCTCGAACGGCAGGAGCAGCGAAGCCCCGAAGGCCGCGACGCTCGACCACGGCCACAGCAACGACGCGCCGAGGCATCCGAAAGGGAACAGCGCGTATGAGAGATCCCGCGCCCGCACGAAGTCGCCGCCCGCCAAGGCGGTGGAGGCAGGCAGCGCCTGGATCATGAGCATCATCAGCGCGGCGCCCTGCACCGGCCCGATGCCGCCCGAAATCACGAGAAGGGGAACGGACGCCCCGGCGAAGAGAGCCGCCGCGAGGCGCGGCCCCGCGAAACGCAGAAGGGCCGCTCCATGGTCCGAAGAGCCGAAACGCTCCGAATGCATTCGCAACAAAGGACCTTCGTAGGATCGTTGAAATTGAAAGCAGGCAAGTCCGACGGATCCCAGAATGGCCGATGCATCCTGAATAAAACCTTAGGTTGCAGAAAATACGCGAACTTTACCGTTCATTGACCATACCGGTTGCAGGCTGCGGTCGGCGGCTCGCGAGCCTGTTATCCTTGATTCTCTGTTCTCGGCGGCCACGACACCATGTTCGGCATCATCTTCCGGTCGGCTCTCGTCATCGGCACGGTCTACGCCTTCTCGACCCTCCATTCCGAGAAGCCGTCGAGCGCCGTCGCCGAGGCTCCGTCCGCGCGCCCCGCCCCGGTCGAAAGCGCCGCCCCGACGCTCGCGCAGGCCGCTCCGGTCGCCGCACGGGCCGCCGCCCCGGTCGTCCCCGCCGCTCCCGCCGGGCTGTCCATGAACGATCTCGTCGCCGCCGCGGGCAAGCTCTGCGCTTCCGATCTCACGGCCTGTGCCGATCTCGCCCGCGCCGCCTCCGAAGCCGTCACCGGCGCGGGCCGGCCCGCAGAGCCGGCGAAGACCCAAGCCCCGCCCGTCGCCGCGCAGCCCCCGCAGGCCAAGACCGCCGCAAGCGCCGCCGCCGCCGCTCCCGCGCAGCCTGCGCCCGCCGCCAAGCCCGTACCGCAGAAGACCGCGACGGCGGCCGCCGCTCCGGCAAAGCCGCTTCGTGAATCCGAAAAGCTCGACGCCCTCATCGAGGCCGCGTTGCAGCCCTCCGGCGCCGCGCCCGCGAAAAACCGAGCGAACTGACGCGCGCCGCATTATATGCGGGGCGGAAGACCCTTCGCCCGCGAGGATTCATGGCGCTCGACATCGACGAGGTCGTCGAAACCTTCTCCCTTCTGGAGGAGTGGGACGATCGCTACCGCTACCTGATCGATCTCGGCAAGGAGCTCGAGCCCCTGCCCGAGGCCGCGCATTCCGAAGAGAACCGCGTTCTCGGCTGCGCGAGCCGCGTCTGGGTCGAGACTGCGACGGACCGATCGGGCCCCGAGCCCGTGCTGCGGTTCCGCGGCGACAGCGACGCGCATATCGTGAAAGGCCTCGTCGCCCTCACCCTCGGCTTCTACTCCGGCAAGACCGCGCGCGAGATCCTCGCCTCCGACGTCCTCGCCCTGTTCAAGACGCTCGGCCTCGCCGAGCATCTCACGCCGCAGCGGTCCAACGGCGTGCGCTCGATGGTCGAGCGGATCCGGCGCGACGCCGGCGCCGCCCTCGCCGTTCAGGCCTGATCCGCGGTCCAGGCGCGGATGCCGCGCGCGGGCGCCCCGCGCGCCGTCCGGTCGAGACCGTAATGGGTCGCGAGCCGCGAAAGCCCGAGCCCCAGCACCACCTTCGCCGAACGCGCGGGCCAGCGCCTCTCCTTCTCCACCGCATCGAGGGGCTTGAGGAAGCAGCAGACGTCGAGCAGCAGGCCGGCGAAATCGGAACCCGCCGCCTCCAGCGCACGGCGCAGCCTTTGCCGTGCGGCCAAAGTCGCGTCGGCCTCGGGCACGGGCGCACCGCCCGTTCCGCTCCGCGGCAAGCCCGACCAGTCGGCCGACATGCGCGGGGACAGTCCCGCGCGGGTGAAATCGGAGCGCAACCGCTCTCCCGCCGCGAACGACGCCGCCGGAAGCAGCGCATCGCCCGCCGCGTTCCGCCGCCGCGCCAGCCACGCCAACGGGCTTTCGCCGCCGTCTTTGCGCAGGGGTGCGGCCCCGAGCGCCGGCGCCGCCTCCTCGATCCGCGCCCCGGCCTCGCGCGCCGCCGCGCGGCCCGCGGCCGTGAGCACGAGCGCTCCGCCCGCCTTCGCCGCCGCCGCCCAGCCGCGCGCCGAAAGCGCTTCGGCCTCGGCCGGCGAGAGCCCGCCGCAGGCCGTCGAAACGCCGCCGCGGCGCCGCACCAGCCTGAAGCCCTCCGCAGAGGCCCTGGCTTCGACCCCCGCTTCAGCGAGACGCGCAAGCGCCCTCACGATCGCGTTGCGCTCGACGGGTTGTTCGGTTCCGAACTGCATGACGACCTCCGATGGACATTATAGGTTTTTTCTCCTATTTTAAGACCATCGTCAATTCATTGCCGAAAGGTCGTCGTGATGTCCTCTCCGTCCCTTCCCGTCGCCGCCGGGCCCGCGTCATTGCCGCTGCGCGCCTGGCGCGCCGTCGAGGACACCTTGGCTGCGGGTGCCGCACGCTACGAGCGCCGGCTGATGCTTCCCCGCCTGCTGCATCTGTGGCCCGGCGAACTCGAATCCGCACCCGAGCCCGAGATGACGCGTCTCATCCTCGCGCGCCTGCGGCGGGCCCTGCGGCGCGAATGGTCCCGCGCCCGCGCCCGCCATTGGGCCTATGACGTCCACCGCCACATCGCGCTGGCTCAGGCCTGGCGTGCGGAGAGCGCCCGCTGGCGGGGCCTGCAGATGCACGCGCCGAAGTCCTGAAACGAAAAAGGGCGCCCGAAGGCGCCCTCGATCCGTCGGATGCGACCCGTTCAGCGGCGCTTGCGGCGCTGCTGGCCGAGGCCCATCTGCTTGGCGAGCTGCGAGCGCGCCTGCGCGTAGTTCGGCGCCACCATCGGGTAGTCGGCCGGCAGGCCCCACTTCTCGCGATATTCTTCCGGCGACATGTCGTACTGCGTGCGCAGGTGGCGCTTCAGCGACTTGAACTTCTTTCCGTCCTCGAGGCAGACGATGTAGTCCGGCGTGATCGACTTCTTCACCGGCACGGCGGGCTTCTGCGCCTCGGTCGGGGCTTCGGCGGCGCCGTTCGACACGCGAAGAAGAGCCGAGTGAACCTCGCCGATCAGCGCGGCAAGATCGCCCGAAGCGACCGTGTTGTTGCTCACATAGGCGGACACGATGTCGGCGGCGAGCTCGATATAGTTCGCGTGCGAGAGATTGTCGTTGGACATGGCTTGAGCTGAACCTTCCTGTTCGAGCCTGATATGTGCCGCACGGACCGCGTCTCGAAACCGAAGACCGAGACCGATTTTCCCGCCGCACTTTCGCAATATGCGCGTCGGCGGCGGAAAGCGACGATCGAGGTTTCTTCGAATGCGCGCCCGTTCGAATTAGACGTCATCGAACCGTTTATTACGCCGAAACTTCAAATGCAATGCATTCGAAGTCTAAGTTGCCGAATATACCGTTTCATACGGTAGCGCTTCGGTCGTTCTGCTCGGATTACACGAAACGGACGAAGGGCGGCCGCGTCTTGCACGAAGGCCCCGCCGGCGACATATCCTCATGAACCTCCGGAGGATCCCATGAACGACGCGAGCCCCGACAAGATCGTCCGCAGCGAGGAGGAGTGGCGCCGCAGCCTCTCGCCCGAGCAGTACCGCATCACCCGCGAGCACGGCACCGAGCGCGCCTTCACCGGCCCCTGGCTCGAGGAAAAGCGCAGCGGCACCTATTCCTGCGTCGCCTGCGGCGCGCCGCTCTTCGCCTCCGACACGAAATACGAGTCCGGTTCCGGCTGGCCCAGCTTCTTCAGGCCCGTCTCGGAGGATGCGATCAGCGAGCATCAGGACCGCTCGCATTTCATGGTCCGCACCGAGATCCGCTGCGCGCGCTGCGATTCCCATCTCGGCCACGTCTTCCCCGACGGGCCGCGCCCCACCGGCCTGCGCTACTGCACCAACGGCACCGCCCTGTCCTTCGCGCCGGAGGAGGGGAAATGATCTCCGGCCCGCGCCCGCTCGTCTCGGATTCCTGCCATCTGGTGGTCGTCGACGTTCAGGAGCGTCTGGCCCCGGCGATGCCCGTCCCCGAGGCCGTGCCCGCCGCCCTCTCCCTCCTGCTCGCCGCGGCGCGCGCCTGCCGCGTGCCGGTGACCGTCAGCGAGCAATATCCCAAGGGCCTCGGCCCGACCCTGCCCGTCCTCGTCGAGGCGCTGCCGGATCATTCGGCCGTCGTCGAGAAGATGACCTTCTCGGCCATGCGCGAGCCCAATTTCGCCGCGCGCATCGAAGGCGTCGACCGTCCGCGCCTCGTCGTCACCGGCATGGAGACGCATGTCTGCGTGCTGCAGACCGTGCTCGACGCCCTGCATGGCGGCCTCGCCGTCAGCGTCGTCGCCGACGCGGTCGCGAGCCGCTCGGCCGAGGACCGGATGCGCGGGCTCGCGCGCATGCAGGCCGCAGGCGCCGAGATCGTCACGACGGAAATGGTCGTCTTCGAATGGCTCGAACGCGCGGGCACGCCCGCCTTCAAGGCCCTGTCGCCGCTGATCCGCGACCGCGGCGGCGCGCCTAGACCCTGACGCCGCCCTGCCCGGTTTCCGTGAACCGGCGCAGATCGTCCATGTTCGAGAAGCGGTAGCGGCCGAGTTCGGTATCGGCCTCGATCGTCCCGTCCTCATACATGAAATAGCCGATGCCACCCGCCGAATAGGTCGCGACCGGGATCCGCTCCGGGGCGTCGTTCGCAGCCGGCGCGGCCTCGACGACGGCGGGTTCGGGCTCCGGCTCGGGGGCCGCCGCGACGGGCTCCGGCTCGGCCCGTTCCTCGACGCGCTCGATTTCCGCTTCCGCGACGGGCTCCGCCTCCTGCGCGCCAGGGCCGACCCTGCCGAGCCTCGCCACCGCCACCGTCAGGCAGCCGATCGCGAACACGATGCATCCGGCCGCGACCACCGCCGCTCCGGCGATCAGGCGCGCCTGCCCGCTCTCGTTGCCGAGCAGCGCGATGCCGGACAGGAGCGAAGCCGTCCCCGTCACGATCATCACGACGGAGAGGCCGAAAACGGCTGCGATCATCCCGGGGGTCCCTTTGCGAATCTCGCTCCGACCATAAGGGGCGGCCGCCGGGGAAACCATCGACGGACGCGATCGTCCACCGGCAGGTTGCCCGCTTCGGGCCGACCCCCTAAGTATTTCGCCGAGGCCCGTTTCCGCGGACCGCATCATTCAGACCGGAGGAACCGCGATGTTCACCCTTCCCGACCTGCCTTACGCCTATGACGCTCTGCAGCCGTACATGTCGCGCGAGACGCTCGAATATCATCACGACAAGCATCACCTCGCTTACGTGAACAACGGCAACAACCTGCTCAAGGGCACGGAGTGGGAAGGCAAGTCGCTCGAAGACGTGGTGAAGGGCTCCTTCGGCAAGAACGCCGGTCTCTTCAACAATGCCGGCCAGCACTACAACCACATCCACTTCTGGAAGTGGATGAAGCCGAACGGCGGCGGCAAGATCCCGGGTTCGCTCGAAAAGGCCATCGTCGACGCCTTCGGCTCGGTCGAGAAGATGAAGGAGGACTTCATCCAGGCCGGCACCACCCAGTTCGGCTCCGGCTGGTGCTGGCTCGCCGTCCGCAACGGCAAGATCGAGGTCGCCAAGTCCGCGAACGGCGAGAGCCCGCTGGTCTCCGGCGCTTCGCCGATCCTCGGCTGCGACGTGTGGGAGCACTCCTACTACATCGACTACCGCAACCGCCGTCCGGACTATCTCAAGGCCTTCGTCGAGAACCTCGTGAACTGGGAATACGTCGAAGAGATGTACGTCGCCGCCGCGAAGTAAGGCGGTCGACCTCCCATCGATGCGGACGGGGCCTTCGGGCCCCGTCTTCGTTTCCGCCTCAGGCGAGCGCGCGAAGATCCGGCAGCACGGCGAAGGGCTCCGTTCCGGGATATTCGTCCGGCCGCTCCGTGCGGTTCACCCAGACGCAGGAAAAGCCGTAGGCCGCGGCGCCCGCCACGTCCCAGCGGTTCGACGATACGAAGATCACCTCCGCGGGCACCGTGCCGAAGCGCGCGCCCACGAGGTCGTAGGTCGCGGGATCGGTCTTGAAGATCCCCGCCGCATCCACCGACAGCACCGCGTCGAGATGCGGCCCGAGCCCCGCCGAATCCACCGCCGCCCCCAGCATGCCCGGATCGCCGTTCGAAAGGATCGCGGTCGGAATGCCCCGCGCCCGCAAGGCCGACAGGACGCCCGCGACCTCGGGATAGGCCGACAGCGTCCGGTAGGCGGCGAGCAGGTCGCCGCGCGTCGCGCGCGCGGCCGAGGGCACGGCGGCGAAGGCGAAATCGAGCGCGCGTTCGGTCAACGTCCAGAAGGGCTCGTAACGGCGGGTCAGCGACAGCACCCACGAATATTCGAGCTGCTTGCTCCGCCAGATCTCGGAGAGCCGCGCCGCCTCCGGTCCCACCCGCTCGGCATGCCGCGCCACGGCGGAATGCACGTCGAACAGCGTACCGTAGGCGTCGAACACCGCGACGGCGGCGGGACGGGCGAGAATCTGGGGCATCGGCGTCTCCCGTGTTCCGACTTCGGACGTCACCATATCCCGTGCGTGCGCCGCATGCCGGCAGGGCGCGGGACGCCGTTGACGACGCGCCGCGGCGCGCGTCTCATCCCCGGAATTGCGGAGGCGAAGATGAGCACGTTCACGAAGACCTGGACCTGGTTCGACGGCCAGTGGCACGAGGGCAATCCCGGGCTGATCGGCCCGCGCAGCCACGCCTTCTGGCAGGGTTCCATCGTCTTCGACGGCGCGCGGGCCTTCGAGGGCGTCACGCCCGATCTCGACCTGCATTGCGCGCGCGTGAACCGGTCCGCCGCGGCGCTCGATCTCGAACCGACCAAGACCGTCGAGGAGATCGTGGCGCTGGCGCTCGAAGGCGTCGCGAAATTCCCGCCGAAATCCGAGCTCTACATCCGGCCGATGTACTGGGCCGAAAGCTCGGCGCCGTGGAGCGCGGTGGCGCTGGACCCGTCCTCCACCCGCTTCTGCGTCTCGGTCTATGAGGCGCCGATGCCCAAGGGCACGGGCTCGTCGATCACCGTCTCGCCCTTCCGGCGTCCCTCGCTCGAAACCATGCCCACCAATGCGAAGGCGTCGTGCCTCTATCCCAACAGCGCGCGGGCGATGCGCGAGGCCAAGGCCCGCGGCTTCGACAACGCGCTGATGTGCGACATGCTCGGCAACGTCGCCGAACTGGCCACCGCCAACATCTTCATGGTCAAGGACGGAACGGTGTTCACGCCGGTGCCGAACGGCTCGTTCCTGAACGGCATCACGCGTCAACGCGTGATCGGCCTTTTCGCGAAGGAGGGCGTGTCCGTCGTCGAAACGACCCTGTCACCCTCCGCCTTCCTCGAAGCCGACGAGATCTTCCAGGTCGGCAATTATTCGAAGGTCCTGCCGATCACCCGCATCGAAGGCCGCGACCTCCAGCCGGGCCCCTTCTACAAGCAGGCCCGCGACCTCTACTGGTCCTTCGCCCACGCCGGCTGACGGCGGCGACGTCTTCGTCCGTCATTGCGAGGAGCGAAGCGACGAAGCAATCCAGAGAATGCCGGGCATAGTGCTCCAAGCCCGGCATTCTCCGGATCGCTTCGCTCCGCTCGCAATGACGGATGAGCCCCCTCAGCGGTACTTCGCCGGCCGCGTATTCAGTCCGATCAGCCGGTACGCCGGGCAGGCCGCCGCGAAGCTGGTCAGGATCGGCACGATGCCGACGATGCCCAGCGCGTTCCAGCCCGTCTCGGGAAATCCCGCCCTGAAGGCGAAGGCGAGCAGGAGCACGCCGCCCCAGAAACGCACCAGGCGATCCACCGCGCCCATATTGCGGACCGCGAAGGCCTTCATCACCAGAGAAACGACGAGCATGGCATCCTCCCGCTGTGTCGGGTGCGACCATGCTGCAACGCAGCGAAGCGCTCCTTGACCGGGATCAAAGACGCCGCAGACGAAGCCCCGCGATCGCGAAACCGGCGAGCAGCACCACGCCGTAAGCCGCCGCACCGGCGCCGGCGACGATCAGCATCTCCGCTTCCGAGCGGAAAGCCGATAGCCCCGCCGCGTAACGGGCGGCGGGCCCGGTCGTGAAGAACACCGTCGCCGCGAGCGCCGCGCAGCCCCCCAGCACCGCAAGCGACGCGCGGCCGAGCGTCCGGTCGGGCGCCGTCCAACCCTTCCGCACGGCAAGGAAAGCGAGAAGGCCGAAATTCACCCACGCCCCCAGCGCCGTCGCCAAGGCGAGCCCCGCGGTGCCCATCGGGCCGGTCAGCACCAGCTTCAGCGCCACGTTCACCGCGATCCCGGCGAAGGCGGCGACCATCGGCGTCGTCGTGTCCGACCGCGCATGGAAGCTAGACGTCGCCGAGCGGATCAGTACCACCGCGGGCAGGCCCACGGCATAGGCCGCGAGCACCGATCCCGCCGCGCTCGCCGCCGCCGCGTCGAAGGCCCCGCGCATGAAGAGGCCGCGCATCACGAGGTCGGGCACCATCAGGAAGGCGACCGTGCAGGGCGCGGCGAGCGCCAGCGAGAAACCGAAGGCGCGGTTCTGCATCGCATGCGCCTCGTCGGGCTTGCCCGCGGCGATCGCCCGGCTCATCGCGGGCAGCAGAACGGTTCCGGCCGCGGCGCCGATCAGGCCCACCGGCAGCTGATAGAGCCGATCCGCGAAATAGAGCGAGGCCACCGCGCCCGTCGGCAGCAGCGAGGCGATGATCGTGTCCGCGAACATCGCGATCTGCACGCCCGCCGAGCCTCCCGTCGCAGGGCCGAGCGCCTTGAAGAAGGCGCGCGTCCGTCCGCCGCCCGCGGGCTTTCCGAAGCCCGGCAGGATGCCCGCGCGCCGCGCGTCCCAGCTCACGAGCAGAAGCTGCAGCACGCCCGCCAGCGTCACGCCCCATGCGGCCGCATGGGCGGCGCTCGGGAACAGGAAGGCGACGCCGAGCGCCGCCATGATCGAGAGGTTCAGGAGGACCGGCGCGCCCGCCGCCGCGGCGAAGCGCCCATGCGCGTTCAGCACGCCCGAGACCAGCGTCACGATCGAGATGAAGAGGAGATAGGGGAAGGTGATGCGCGTCAGCGCCACCGCCAGCGCGAATTTCTCCGGCTCGTCGGAAAAGCCCGGCGCGAGCAGCCGCACCGCCTCCGGCGTCCAGACGAGCGCCGCGCCCGTCACGATCAGCAGCACCACGGCGAGCAGCGCGAGGATGCCCGAGGCGAAGCGCCGGGCCGCGGCTTCGCCCTCCGTCTCCAGTGCCTTGGCATAGGCGGGCACGAAGGCGACGTTGAAGGCGCCCTCGCCGAAGATCGCGCGGAAATGATTGGGCAGCCGCTGCGCCACCACGAAGGCGTCGGCCGCAACGCCCGCGCCGAGCACCGCGGCGAGCACGATGTCGCGCGCGAAGCCCGTGGCGCGCGAGACCAGCGTGAGCCCGCCGACCGAGGCGATCTGCTTCAGCATCGAGCGCGGATCAGGCCGGGCGCCGCACGAGCGCGGGGCGCGGCAGTTCCTGCACCGTCTCGTCGAAGCCGACGCTCTCGCCCACGATATAGAGCGGCCGGCGCTTCACCTCGGCGAAGATGCGCCCGACATATTCGCCGATCACGCCGAGCGAGATCAGCTGCACGCCGGAGAAGAACATCACCGAGACGATCAGCGAGGCGTAGCCCGGCACCTCGATGCCCATGATCGCGGTCCGCACGAGATAGAACAGCGCCGCGAGGATCGCGAAGAACGAGATCGTCACGCCCACCCAGGTCCAGACGCGCAGGGGAAGCGTGGAGAAGGATGTGATCCCGTCGAAGGCGAAGGTGAACAGCCGCCGGAAGGTGAATTTCGAGACGCCCTCCGCCCGCTCCGCGACCATGAAGGGCACGCCGACCGAGGGAAAGCCGATCCAGGCATAGAGCCCCTTGGAGAAGCGCGCCCGCTCGCCCATCGCGCGCAGCGCGTCCACCGCCTTGCGGTCGAGCAGGCGGAAATCGCCCGCGCCGGGCGGCAGCGGAGTTTCGCCCGCCGCGGCGAAGAGGCGGTAGAAGCTCTCGGTCAGCTTGCGCCGCACGAGCCCGTCGCCGTTGCGGTCCATGCGCACGCCGTAGACCACCGCGATGCCCTGCCGCCAGCGCGCGACGAATTCCGGGATGATTTCCGGCGGATGCTGGAGGTCCGCATCCATGATCACCACCGCGCGCCCGCCCGCATGGTCGAGGCCCGCCGCGATCGCGATCTCCTTGCCGAAATTGCGGCTGAACGACACCGCGCGGATACGGCGGTCCTTCGCCGCCAGCGCGCGGATGCGCTCCAGCGTGTCGTCGCGCGAACCGTCGTCGACGAACACGATCTCCCAGCTCGCTGCGAGCCCGTCGAGGATCGGCTCGAGCCGCTCCGTCAACGTTTCGATGTTGCGTCCCTCGTTGAAGGCCGGCACGACGATCGAGAGATCGCAGGAGCCGACGGGAACGCCGCTGGTGAGGGACACTCGACTTCTCCGTTCGCGGACCGCACCGCGCAGACGCGCGGGCGATCGCATGCATAGTACCGCCGAGATGACCGCGCGATGAACGAACCCCGTCCCCTGCGCCCGGTCCTGCTCGTGGCCGACGACTTCGCCTTCACCGAAGGCGTGAGCGCGACCATCATCGATCTTATCGCGAAATCACGGCTTTCCGCCACTTCGGCGATGACGAACCGCCCGCATTGGGCTCGTTGGGCCCGTCCGCTCCGCGAGCATGCGGACACGGCCGATGCCGGCGTGCATCTCAATCTCACTGCCGGCGCCCCGCTCGGCCCCATGCCGACGCTCGCGCCCGAGGGCCGCTTGCCCGCGCTGCGCGTCGTCGGCCGGCTCGCCGTCACCTCCCGCGCGGCACGGCGCGAGATCGGCGACGAGTTCGCCCGCCAGATCGAGGCCTTCGCCGCGCATTACGGCGCCTTGCCCGCCTTTCTCGACGGGCATCAGCACGTCCACGCCCTGCCCGGCGTCCGCGGCGCGCTGTTCCGCGCGCTCGAACGCTTCGGGTCCGATCTCCGCCCGCATCTGCGCGATCCCGCCGACACGCCCGGCCGCATCACCGCGCGCGGCGTCGCCGTCGCCAAGGCGCATGCGGTGGCGGCCCTTGCGGCGGGTTTCGGCCGTGCGGCACGGCGGCACGGCCACCCCGTCAATCACGGTTTCGCGGGCTTCAGCCCCTTCGACCCGGCCCGCGATTTCCGCGCGGATTTCCGCCGTTTCCTTATGGCGCCCGGGCCGGACCATCTCGTGATGGTCCATCCGGGTGCGGCGGAGGATGCGGAGCTCGCCTCGCTCGACACCGTCGTCGCCACGCGCCCGCAGGAAGCCGCCTATCTCGCGAGCGACGCCTTCCTCGCCGATTTCGCCGATCTCGGCGTCCGGCTGGGCCGGGTGGCGGATCAGGCTTGACCCGCGCGCCCTCCGCCCGAATCTTTCCGGAGTTCCTCCCCCGTTCCGCCCTTCTCGGATGATCGAAGACGCCATGCGCCCGTCGAGACCGTTGCGGACCATGCTCCTCGTCTTCCTCGCCCTCTTCCTGCTGCCGCTCGCCGCCCATGCCCTCTGGTGGTCGACGCAGGACCGCGCCGAAGCATGGCACCGCGCCGATTGGTCGAGCGCGGGCCTTCTGCCGCCCGCCTCCGCGCATCCCGACGCCATGGTCCGCGTTTATGCCGCGCGCGTCGGCCGCTGGCGGGGCATCTTCGCCCATCACAGCTGGATCGTGGTCAAGGAGGCGGGCGCCGGGCGCTACACCCGTTACGACAAGGTGGGCTGGGGCAGCCCCGTCCGTACGAACGGCTGGGCGGCCGACGGGCGCTGGTACGGGCATCCGCCCGAACTGGTCGCGGCGGTCGACGGCGCCGAGGCCGCGGCCCTCATCCCGCGCATCCGCGCCGCAGTGGCGTCCTATCCCTATGCGACGGCGGGGTCTTATGCCCCGTGGCCGGGCCCGAACTCGAACACCTTCGTCGCCCATGTTCTCTCGGCGATCCCGGAGGCGGGCATCGCCCTGCCGCCCACCGCGCTCGGCAAGGACTACGGCGCGCCGGGCGATTTCGCGGGCCTCGCGCCCTCGCGCAGCGGCGTGCGGGTCGCGCTTTACGGCCTGTTCGGGGTCACGGTGGCGTGGGTGGAAGGCATCGAGGTCAACATTCTCGGCCTCGTCGCCGGGCTCGACCTGCGCCGTCCCGCCCTGAAGCTCCCCGGCTTCGGCCGGATCGGCCTTCCCCCGGTCGCCGCCGACGCGGTCGCGGGGCGGCCGAACGGCTGAGCCTTACTCGGCCCCGGGCGGCGGGGCGAGCGGGGCGGAGGTCACGGGGCCGCCCGGTGCGGGCGCCTTGGCGGCCTTCAGCGCCTCATCGTCGACGAAGGACTGCGCCTGTCGGTCCTCGAATTTCGGCTCGGAGAGCTGCGAGCCGATGGCCTTCACCACCAGCGGCGCCTCGGCATAGTTGCCGTGCCGCATGAAGTCCTGCACGTCGATATTGCTCAGGTCGTAGACGCGCACGCCGAGCTTGCCGATCTCTTCGAGATGCTTGGGATCGTCGAGGTTCAGCGCGCCGACGCGCGTTCGCGAGCCCGCGATCACGCTCGATACCGACAGCGCCCTGTCGTCGCGCGCGGCGAAGACCGAGACGCGCGTCACGCGGCCGATGCGCGCCATCTGCGCGCGGAACACGTCGAGGTCGATATCGGGCGAGGCGAGCATGATCTCGCCGATGCGGCCGCCGAGATCGGCCCGGCCCGCGATCGCGTTCTGCCGCAGCGCTTCCATGGCGAGCCACGTGCCCATCGAATGCGCGAGCACGTGCACGCGGCCGACGCCCGGCACTTCGGAGAGGTCGCGGATCAGCTTTTCCAGCGCGTCGCGCGAAGCCGTCGCGCTTTCCTTGTCGGAGCCGTAGGCCAGCAGCTGCATGCGCGAGGGCCAGGTGAACAGCACCGGCACGCCGGTGAAATTCGCGTCCGTCACGAGCTGCGCGAGGCGGAAGCGCGCCTCGTCATAGCTGTTGTTGAAGCCGTGCACGAAGACCACGACGTCGCGGGCCACGCCCACGCGGCCGGAGAGCCGCGTCGCGATCTCGCCGAAGAAATTGCCCTCGTCGACCGTGCGCTGGCCCAGCGCCGTGAAATGCTTTTCGCGGTTCTCGCTGCCGAAGCTCGGCCGCTCGATCACGCCGGGCTTGTGCCCGGGCGGCACGCCGACGCCGGTGAGGAGGTAGCGGGCGACGGGCGTGACCTCGCCGGTCACGTTGCCCTTGGCGTCGAGCTTGCGGGTGCTCGCCACGAAGATCGGCACCTGCCGCACGCTCGTCGCCTGCGCCGCCGAGGCCCGCGAGAAGCCCGCCATGCCCTCCATGGTCGGCGTGCACCCCGCCGCGAGCACGGAGGCCGCGAGAGCGAGGGGCATCAGGCGAAGGAGGCGGAACGGCGCGGGCCGCGTCATGGCGGAAGATCCGATGGGGCGGGCGAGCAGGTCTGGACCCGCGGGGTTGAGGAATCGTGAACGGCCCCGCTCGCGGCGAGGCGCGGCCCGCTCATGCGCCCCGATATTGTCCGCATCGTGGCGAGGAGGGAGGGTGGGAGTGCGCGTGCGCCCCTCCCGTCATTGCGAGGAGCGAAAGCGACGAAGCAATCCAGAAGAGCGCCGGGCATGACGCGCAATGCAACCGTCCACTGGATTGCTTCGCTTCGCTCGCAATGACGGAGAAGACGCACCCCTCATCCTGCGGAGCGGGCGAAGCCCGCGTCTCGAAGGATCACGGACGGAGCGCCCCATGATGGTTCGAGACGGGCGCCGTGCGCCCTCCTCACCATGAGGATGCGTGATTTCCCGTCATTGCGAGGAGCGACAGCGACGAAGCAATCCAGAAAAGCGCCGGGCACGACGCGCAATGCAACCGTCCGACTGGATTGCTTCGCTGCGCCCGCAATGACGGAAGAAGACGGGCCCCCGCCTCACTCCGCCGCGCTCTTCTGCACGTAGCCCAGCCGCCCGTTCAGTTCGTCCAAGAGCTTGGAGGCCGCGTCCGCGATCACCGTACCGGGCGGGAAGATCGCGCTGGCGCCCGCCTGCAGGAGCGCGTCGAAATCCTGCGGCGGGATCACGCCGCCCACCACGATCATGATGTCCGGCCGCCCCGCATCCGAAAGCGCCTTCTTCAATTCCGGCACCAGCGTGAGATGGCCGGCCGCCAGCGAGGACACGCCGACGATGTGCACGTCGTTGTCCACCGCCTGCCGCGCCGCTTCGGCGGGCGTGGCGAAGAGCGGGCCGATATCCACGTCGAAGCCGAGATCGGCGAAGGCCGAAGCGATCACCTTCTGGCCGCGGTCATGCCCGTCCTGCCCCATCTTGGCGACGAGGATGCGCGGCCGCCGGCCGTCGTTCTCCTCGAAGGCCTCGACCTGCGCCTGAACGCGCTTCACGGAGTCCGTCATGGTGCCGACCTCCCGCTTGTAGACGCCCGAAATGGAGCGGATCTCGGCGCGATGCCGGCCGAACACCTTCTCCAGCGCCATCGAGATCTCGCCGACCGTCGCCTTGACCCGCGCAGCGTTCACCGCGAGTTCGAGCAGGTTCGCGTTCCCCTTCGCGCCCTCGGTCAGCGCGTCGAGCGCGGCCGTCACCTCGGCCTCGTTCCGCTCGGCCCGCAGTCGCTTCAGCTTCTCGAGCTGCTGCGTCCGCACGGACGAGTTGTCGACCTTGAGCACGTCGATCGGCCGCTCGTCGGTCGGCCGGAACTTGTTCACGCCGATCACCGACTGGCGGCCGGCATCGATGCGCGCCTGCGTCTTGGCCGCGGCCTCCTCGATGCGCAGCTTCGGAATGCCCGCCTCGATGGCCTTGGCCATGCCGCCGAGCTTCTCGACTTCCTCGATATGGCTCCACGCCTTGGCCGCGAGTTCCGTCGTCAGCCGCTCGACGTAATAGGAGCCGCCCCACGGGTCGATGACGCGCGTCGTGCCGCTTTCCTGCTGCAGGAAGAGCTGCGTGTTGCGCGCGATGCGGGCGGAGAAATCCGTCGGCAGCGCCAGCGCCTCGTCGAGCGCGTTGGTGTGCAGCGACTGCGTATGCCCCTGCGTCGCGGCCATGGCTTCGATCTGCGTGCGGATCACGTTGTTGAACACGTCCTGCGCCGTCAGCGACCAGCCCGACGTCTGCGAATGCGTGCGCAAGGGCAGCGATTTCTCGCTCTGCGGGTCGAAGCCCTTCACGAGCTTCGTCCAGATGAGGCGCGCGGCGCGCAGCTTCGCCACCTCCATGAAGAAGTTCATGCCGATCGCCCAGAAGAAGCTGAGCCGCGGCGCGAATTTGTCGACCGAAAGGCCCGCCGCGATGCCCGCGCGGATATATTCGACGCCGTCGGCAAGCGTGTAGGCGAGTTCGAGATCCTGCGTCGCTCCCGCCTCCTGCATGTGGTAGCCGGAGATCGAGATCGAGTTGAATTTCGGCATCTTCTGCGAAGTGAAGGCGAAGATGTCGGAGATGATCCGCATCGAGGGCGCGGGCGGGTAGATATAGGTGTTGCGGACCATGAACTCCTTGAGGATGTCGTTCTGGATGGTCCCGGAGAGCTTCTCGGGCGGCACGCCCTGCTCTTCCGCCGCGACGATGTAGAGCGCCAGAACGGGCAGCACGGCGCCGTTCATGGTCATGGACACGCTCATCTGGTCGAGCGGAATGCCCGAGAACAGCGTGCGCATGTCGTAGATCGAGTCGATCGCCACGCCCGCCATGCCGACGTCGCCGGAGACGCGCGGATGGTCGGAATCGTAGCCGCGATGGGTCGCGAGATCGAAGGCGACCGAAAGGCCCTTCTGCCCCGCCGCGAGGTTGCGGCGATAGAAGGCGTTGGAATCCTCGGCCGTGGAGAAGCCCGCATATTGGCGGACGGTCCAGGGCTGGTTCACGTACATCGTCGGATAGGGCCCGCGCAGATAGGGCGCGGTTCCGGGGAAGCTGTCGACATGGGCGAGCCCCGCCCGGTCGGCCTCGGTATAGACGGCCTTCACCGGGATCTCTTCGGGGGTCATCCACGGCTCGCCCGGCGCCTTCGGCGCGGCCGGGCAGGTTTCCTGCAGAGCGACGGTCGAGAAATCGGGGATACGGGTCATCAGCGGACCTCCGCCTGAATTCCGAGAACGGCCTGAGCCTCGCGCAGCGTCGCGAGAACGTCGCAGCCGACGAAGACGAAGGTGCCGACGCCGGCCTGCTTGAGAGCGGGTTCGAGATCGCCCGGCCGGCCCGCCATGTAGACGCGCTTGGCGCCCGCGGCGAGGAGCGCCGTCGCGGCCTTCTCGCCCTCGGCGGCATAGATCTCGTCGGACGAGCACAGGCAGGCGATGCCCGCGCCCGACGCCTTGAACGCCGCCGTCATCGCGGCGATGTCGGTCGCCCCGTCCTCGGCGAAGCCGTCACCGGCCGCGGCCGCGATGCCGCCCGCCTCGAACAGGTTCTTGGCGAACATCGCCCGCGCGGTGAAGGCCGCGATCGGGCCGAGCACGGCGAGGAACACCTGCGGCCGCGTCGATGCGGCATCCGCCGCGTCGCGCAGCGCCTCGAAGGGTTCGGACACGCGCACGGGGCGCAGCGGCTCGACCTTGCCGGCGGCCGGCGCCGTCGCGGCGGGCGCGGGCTTCAGCACCGCCACCGGCGCTTCCTTCACGTCCGGGAATTCGCTGGTGCCGGTCACGGCCTCCTTGCGCCGCGCCACCGCCTTGTCGCGCGCGGCCCGCACCTCGGCGACCTTCTTCTGCAGGAAGCCCGAGACGAGCGCGGAAGACAGCCCGCCCTCGCTCTCGATCGCCTGGAACAGCGCCCAGGCGGCCGTGCAGAGTTCGTCCGTCAGCGTTTCGAGGCCGCCCGATCCCGCGGAGGGGTCGGCCACCTTGGCGAGGTTCGATTCTTCCAGCAGCACCAATTGCGTGTTGCGCGCGATGCGGCGCGCGAAGGCGTCCGGCAGGCCGATCGCCTGCGTGAAGGGCAGCACGGTCACGGCATTCGCCCCCGCGACGCCCGCCGCGAACACCGCCACGGTCTGCCGCAGCAGGTTCACCCACGGGTCGCGTCGGGTCATCATCCGCCACGCCGTCTCGGCGGCGACGAAGACGTGCTTCGGCTCGAGCCCGCAGGCCTGTTCCACCCGCGCCCAGAGCTTCCGGATCGCGCGGAACTTGGCGATCGTCAGGAACTGGTCGGCATCCGCCGCCAGTCGGAATTCCAGCGTCGCGCGCGCCTTGTCGAGCGACAGGCCCGACGCTTCCAGCGCGCGCAGATAGGCGACGGCCGAAGACAGCGCATAAGCGAGTTCCTGCGCTTCCGATCCGCCCGCCGCATGCACCACCCGCGCATCCGCCGCCACGATCGGCGCGGTGAAGCCGAGATCGACGCGCTCGCGCACGGCGGCCGCGAAATTCGGCGCCGCCTGCGCCCAGTCGTTGCGCAGCCGCCCTTCCGCCGCGAGCCCGCCGAGCGGGTCGAAGCCGAAGCGGATCCGCACGTCGGCAGGCGCGATGCCGCGCGCCTTCACGAGGTCGGTGAGGATGCGCGCCACGTCGCGCGTCTTCGAGCCGGCATCGACCGCGATCTCGACACCCGCGTCGAGGAACACGCCGTCGAGCGCCGCCGTCACGGCTTCCTCGGTCGGCGCGAGGCCGAAGCCGTGCGCGGCGGGCGCGCCCGCGAAGACCAGCGAAAGCCCCGTTGCGCCGTTCTCCAGATCGGTCAGCGCGAGCGCGTTCGCCTCCCGCGCGTCCGGATGATCGACGCGCTGCACCACCGCCCAGGGCGAGCCCGGCGCGCGTCCTGCGACGGGCACCCGGCCCGCGGCCTTGGCATAGAGCGGTTCGATGCGGATGCCGTCGGCGGTCGTGGAGACGAGCTTCTTCTCGAAGTCTCCGCCCTTGAGGACCCCGTCCACCAGCTTCAGCCACGTCTCGCGCGAGGCGAGCGGCATATCGGTGACGAAAGGCAGGTCGGCCATGGCAATCCTCGACGATGACGGTCGAAAGTCGGCCGGAACATGCACCAACGTCGCCGATTGCGCCACTTGGTCTTTTCACCGAGACGGAAAGCCCGATTTTTCACACGAAATCCGAAAGGCCGGGGATGCCGGCGAGCATCCGCCCGGTCGTCTCCTCGCCAGCGGCCTCGCGGCAATGCGCGATGAACTCGCGCCCCAGCACCTGCATGGCCGGCATCTGCAGCCCGAGCGTCGCGAGGCGCCCCGCAAGCCCCGGCAGCCCGCCTCCGATGCCGTACGAAGGCGGGCCGTCGCCCGGCACCTCCGCCGCGAGTTCATCGGCACCAGGCAGCGCATCGAAGAGAAGTTTCACGTCGTGGGGCGGGCATTCCTGCTGCAGGAAGGCCAGCACCATCGCGAGGGCGCTGCGGACGGTGGCGGGTGCGAGGCCGGAAAGACCCGCGACGCGTAAGATCAGGTCGTCCATGCCCCCTCCTGCGGTCGACGGTCGCCCGACGGGGACGTGGCGGTCCGCGTCCGGGCTCCCATATGATCCAACGCACGAACGCGCCCTGAGGCTCACGGCGAGGAGAACGCGGACATGGCCGAAGACGTCTTCCGGATCGGGACGGGCGCCCGCCCGCACGACATGCAGCTGAAGCTCGCCAACCGGCACGGTCTCGTCACCGGCGCCACCGGCACCGGCAAGACGGTGACGCTGCAGGTCTTGGCCGAAGGCTTTTCGAACGCCGGCGTTCCCGTCTTCGCGGCCGACGTGAAGGGCGACCTCTCCGGCATCGCCGCCCCGGGCGAGGCCAAGCCCGCCTTCGTCGAGCGCGCGAAGCAGCAGGGCTACGAATGGCAGCCCGATGCCTTCCCCGCCGCATTCTGGGACGTTTTCGGCGAACAGGGCCACCCCGTGCGCGCGACAATTTCGGAAATGGGGCCCCTGCTCCTCGCCCGTCTCCTCGATCTCAACGACGTGCAGGAAGGCGTCCTCAACATCGCCTTCCGCGTCGCCGATGAGCAGGGTCTCCTGCTCATCGACCTCAAGGATCTGCGCGCCCTTCTCGCCCATGTCGCCGAGAACGCCGCGGACCTCACCCGCACCTACGGCAACGTCTCCGCCGCCACGGTCGGCGCCATCCAGCGCGCTTTGCTGATCCTCGAAAATCAGGGCGCCGAGAACTTCTTCGGCGAACCGTCCTTCGCCATCGGCGATCTGATGCGCAAGGACCGCGACGGCCGCGGCGTCGTCAACATCCTCGCCGCCGACCGGCTGATGAACAGCCCGCGCCTTTACGCCACCTTCCTGCTCTGGCTGCTCTCCGAGCTTTTCGAGCAGCTCCCCGAAGCCGGCGATCTCGACCGGCCCAAGCTCGTCTTCTTCTTCGACGAGGCGCATCTGCTCTTCGACGAGGCGCCCCGCGCCCTGCTCGACGCCGTCGAGCGCGTCGTCCGCCTCATCCGCTCGAAGGGCGTCGGCGTCTATTTCGTCACCCAGAACCCGCTCGACATCCCGGACGCGGTGCTCGCGCAGCTCGGCAATCGCGTGCAGCACGCGCTGCGCGCCTTCACGCCGCGCGACCAGCGCGCCGTGCGCGCGGCGGCCGAGACTTTCCGCCCTAATCCCGCGCTCGACACCGAACGTGCGATCACCGAGCTCGGCGTCGGCGAGGCGCTCGTCTCGCTCCTCGAGCTGCGCGGCACCCCCGGCATGGTCGACCGCGTGATGATCCGTCCGCCCGCAGGCCGCGTCGGCCCGCTGACGCCGGAAGAACGCGCCGAACTGCTCCGCATGAGCCCCTTGCGCGGCAAATACGATCAGCCGCTCGACCGCGATTCCGCTTACGAGATGCTCGCCCGCAAGGCGCAGGCCGACGCCGCCCCGGCGCAAGAGCCGCCCGCCTCCGGCGGTTTCGGCGGTCTTTTGGGCGGCCTTCTGGGCGGCGTCGTCGGCGGCGGCGGCGCCTCCCGTACGTCGGTCCCGAGCACCGGCCGCGCTTCGGGCGGCCGGCCGCGCATGACGATGACGGAGCGCGTCGTCACGAACATGGCGAGTTCCGCCGCCCGCACCGTCGGCAACCAGATCGGCCGCGCCATCCTCCGCGGCGTCCTCGGCAGCATCACGCGGAGATAGGGGGGAACGCGGCGCGATGTAGACAAAACCAGAAACTTTGTCTACAAACACTTATGAAGCCGCTCTCCCTGCCTCTCCTGACACTTTATGCGGATCTCCAGCAGCAATTGGAGACCGCAGTCGCCCCTGCCGGATCGGTCTTCAGGCAAGAGGTCGCGGGGGTCGCCTATCTGCGCGCTCAGGTGATGACGGCGCGGGGACGACGCACCCTCCATATCGGCCCGGAGTCGGATCCGGATGCCGTCGCCCGCGCAGCCGCGATTTCCGCCGAAATGGAGCGTTCCAAGGAGCGGCGGAAGATCATCTCGAGCCTGAAGCGTTCCGGCTTCGGCGCCCCTTCCCCCGAAATGGGATCGCTTCTCGAAGCGCTCGGACGCGCCGAACTCTTCGGTCAGGGCGCCGTTCTGGTGGGCACGGGCGCCTATCAGTGCTTCGCCGGCCTCGTCGGCTTCGCGCTTCCCTCGGCGGCCCTCGTCACGCAGGACGCGGATCTCGCCACGGCGAGCCTTGCACTCACCGTCTCCGAGGACACGGACGGAATCGAAGGCGACGTTCCCGCAAGCCCCGTCCCCCTCATTGACGTGCTGCGCTCGGCCGATCACACCTTCACCGGCCTTCCGGGCCTCGACAAGAAGGCGCTCCCCTCCCGGTTCCGCTCGGCCTCCGGCTTCGTCCTCGACATTCTGGTTCCGCAGAGGCGCCGCACCGACACCAATCCGATGCCCATCAAGGGCTTGGCGGCGGGCGGCATTCCGCTCCAGCATCTCGACTGGCTGATCGCCGATCCGGTGCGCGCTGTAGCGCTGCACGGCTCCGGCATCCTCGTGAACGTTCCCGCTCCCGCACGCTACGCCGTTCACAAGCTCGTCATCGCCCAGAAACGCCCGCGCGGAGAAGGATCCAAGCGCTTCAAGGATCTCGAACAGGCGAAGACCCTGATCGAAGCCCTCGAAGCGCGGGACCGCTGGGCCCTTCGGGACGCGCTCGACGATGCCCGTGCGCAGGGCGAGGCCGGCTGGGCGGACCGCATCGCGCGCTCGCTGGAGGAGATCGGCCGCGCCGGGCTCTGACGTCACGGCTGCCCCGCGCTCGTCCGCTTGTCTCCCGCCTCCGTCCGGCTAACCTCCGCTCTCCGCTTCCTCAGAGACTCGCCTCATGTCCCATCTCGATTCCGTCCTCGCCAGGATCGATGCCGATCTCGACGCCTCGGTCGCGCGCCTGTTCGACTGGCTGCGCATCCCGTCGATCTCGACCGATCCGGCCTATGCCGCGGACTGCCGCAAGGCCGCCGAATGGCTCGCCGCCGATCTCCGGTCGCTCGGCTTCGAGACCGGCATCCGCGAGACGGGCGGGCACCCGGTCGTGCTCGGCAAGGCGGGCAAGGACGGCGCCAAGCACGCGCTCTTCTACGGCCATTACGACGTGCAGCCCGTCGATCCGCTCGATCTGTGGGAGACGCCGCCCTTCGAGCCGCGCATCGCGACCCTTCCCGACGGCCGCAAGGTCATCTCCGCTCGCGGCGCGTGCGACGACAAGGGTCAGGTGATGACCTTCATCGAGGCCTGCCGTGCTTGGAAGGCGGTCACGGGCTCGCTCCCCGTCGGCCTCACCGTGCTGATCGAGGGCGCGGAAGAGGACGGCTCCAAGAACCTGCCCGAATGGGTCGACGCGAACCGCGCCGAACTGAAGGCCGATCTCGCGCTCGTCTGCGACACCGGCATGTGGGACGGCAACACCCCCGCCATCACCACCTCGCTGCGCGGCATGGTCTATGAGGAAGTCGTCGTCACCTGCGCCGACCGCGACCTGCATTCGGGCCTTTTCGGCGGCGCCGCGATGAACCCCATCCGCGTGCTCGGCCGCATCGTCGCCGATCTGCACGACGCCGAGGGCCGCGTCACCCTCCCCGGCTTCTATGACGGCGTGCCCGAGACGCCCACGCAGGTTCTCGAGCAGTGGAAGAAGCTCAACCTCACGCCGGAGGACTTCCTCGGCCAGGTCGGCCTCAAGATCCCGGCGGGCGAGAAGGGCCGCATGCTGATCGAGCAGATCCAGTCGCGCCCCACCTGCGACGTCAACGGCATCATCGGCGGCTATACCGGCGAGGGCGCCAAGACCGTCATCGCGTCGAAGGCCTCGATGAAGATCTCCTTCCGTCTGGTCGGCGACCAGAACCCGGAAAAGATCAGCGCCGCTTTCAAGGATTTCGTCCGCGCCCGGCTGCCGGCCGACTGCTCGGTGGAATTCATCAAGCACAAGGGCTCGCGCGCCTTGGCGCTTCCCTTCGACATGCCCGATCTCGTGGCCGCCCGCTCCGCGCTGCATGACGAGTGGGGCGTGCCGCCGGTCACCATCGGCTCGGGCGGCTCCATCCCGATCGTCGGCGACTTCAAGCGCATGCTGGGCCTCGACTCGCTCCTCGTCGGTTTCGGCCTCGACGACGACCGCGTGCATTCGCCGAACGAGAAATACGACCTCAAGAGCTTCCATAAGGGCACGCGGAGCTGGGCGCGGATTCTGGCCGCTCTGGCGTGATGGCGCTGGAT
Organism: Hyphomicrobiales bacterium; assembly: GCA_027483895.1. GTDB lineage: Bacteria > Pseudomonadota > Alphaproteobacteria > Rhizobiales > Beijerinckiaceae > JAIXZO01. The sequence continues at coordinate 34,377 of JAIXTP010000034.1, read as the reverse complement.
CGCGGCGCGTGACCGGGCTAAGGGGCGTTTCGACGGGCGAGGACATGCCATGACCGACGACGCTGCCCCCTTCTCCACCCACGCGCCTTCGCCTCTCGCGGCGGCGGCGCTGGCGCTCTCGCGCCGCACGGGCTCCGGGCGGGTCTCCGCCCTCGTCCGCTCGCTCTGCTATCGCGCCGCCGGCGGGCCCGGCGGCGGCCCCTTCGACCTCGAAATCTTCGGCAGCCAGCGCGTGCGCCTGCACCCTCGCGGCAATCTCTGCGAGAAGCGCGTCTTCACCAGCGACCTGCATTGGGACACGACGGAGCGCGACTTCATCGCCGCGAGCGCCGCGTCCGGCACGGGTCCGTTCCGCTTCGTCGATGTCGGCGCCAATGTCGGCCTCTACACGCTCTGGGCGCGCGCGGCGGCGGAAGAGGCGGGCCGTCCCTTCCGCGCCGCGGCCGTCGAACCGCAGCCCGAAATGCTTCGCCGGCTGCGCTTCAACATCGAAGCGTCGGGCGCCTCGGCCGAGATCGCGGTGTGCCCCTGGGCGGCCACCGACGTCGCCAAGACGCTGCGTTTCGGCACCGACGGCATCAATGCCGGCACCGGCAAGATCCTCGACGCCGAGGAGGCGGGTTCCTACGCCGTGGAGGGTCGCCCGCTGCTCGACGCCGTCACCGCCGCGGGCCTCGACGGCATCGACGTGATGAAGATCGACGTCGAGGGCGCGGAATATCCGGCGCTCGACGCCTTCTTCCGTACGGCGGATCGCTCGCTGTGGCCGCGTGCGATCATCATCGAGGCCGGCAAGGGCGATCTCGACCAGCCCCCGATCCGTCTCTGCCTCGCCAAGGGCTACCGCCTCGCCGGCCGCGGCCGTCTCAACGCCATCCTCGCGCTGGGCGCGTGAAGTCGCGTCGACGAGCGACGCCCCGGCGCCTCATCCTCCCGTGTCATCCCGGGCGGCAAAGCCGACCCGGGATCCAGAAACGGTAGGGCGTCGAGTGGCCTCACGGCCCTCTGGATCCCGGCTCTCCGCTACGCTGCGGCCGGGATGACACGCGAAGATCATCCCCCTCATCCTGAGGAGCGCCCGAAAGGGCGCGTCTCGAAGGATCCCGCCGCCATGGGTCGAGACGGGTCTTCCGGCCCTCCTCGCCATGAGATCTCACGAACGCCCCTCGCCCTCCTCCGTCATTGCGAGCGAAGCGAAGCAATCCAGAAAACGGCGGCCGCACGCTCCACGCCCGCCGTCGGAATGGATTGCTTCGTCGCTCCGCTCCTCGCAATGACGGAAAGAAGCCCCCTCCCCCGCTCTCCCCGACTCCTCCGGCCGGTGCTAGACGAGTCCCGATGACCGACGCACCGGCCCCCATCGACGTTCCCGCCCTCGCAGCGCGCGTCCGCGCCGGGGACCGGCCCGCCTTGTCGCGCGCCATCACGCTCGTCGAGTCCAAACGCGCCGATCACCGCGCCGCCGCCCGCGCCCTCATTCAGGAGTTGCTGCCCCACACCGGCAAGGCGATCCGCGTCGGCGTCACCGGCGTGCCGGGCGTCGGCAAGTCCACCACCATCGACACGCTGGGCTCGAACCTCACCGCGGCCGGCCACAAGGTCGCCGTGCTCGCGGTCGACCCCTCCTCCACCCGTACCGGCGGCTCCATCCTCGGCGACAAGACGCGCATGACGCGGCTCGCCGTCGACGACCACGCCTTCATCCGCCCCTCGCCGTCTTCCGGCACGCTCGGCGGCGTCGCCGCCAAGACGCGCGAGACCATGCTGGTCTGCGAGGCCGCGGGCTTCGACGTCGTCCTCGTCGAGACGGTCGGCATCGGCCAGTCCGAGACGGCCGTCGCAGACATGACCGACTTCTTCCTCGTCCTCATGCTCCCGGGCGCGGGCGACGAGTTACAGGGCATCAAGAAGGGCGTGCTCGAACTCGCCGACATGATCGCGGTCAACAAGGCGGAGGGCGACGGCCTCGCCCGCGCGCGCGCCGCGGCCGCCGAATACAAGGCCGCCCTGCACATCCTCGCCCCGGCCACCCCCACCTGGACGCCGCCGGTCGTGCTCGTCTCCGGCCTCGCCAATGAGGGCCTCGCGGAGCTCTGGGCGCAGATCGAGGAGCATCGCCGTCGCCTCACGGCCTCGGGCGAATTGGAGGCCCGGCGCCGCGCCCAGCAGGTCAAATGGATGTGGGCGATGATCGAGGATCGCTTGTTCGCCCGCCTGCGGAGCGACCCCGCGGTGAAGGCGCGCCTGCCCGCGCTGGAATCGGGCGTCGCGGCCGGCACGCTCGCGCCCACCCTCGCGGCCGAAGAGGTCGCCGAGGCGCTGGGGCTCTGAAGCGGGGATGACCCGCCTGCTCGTCACCGGCTTCGGCCCCTATCCCGGCGTCGTCCGCAATCCCACGGCCGTCCTCGCCCGGCGCATCGCGGCCGATCCGCGCCTGAAGCGCGCGGGCATCGCCGCCGCGGCGCATGTCTTCGAGGTCTCGTATGCGGCGGTCGCGCGCGATCTCCCGCGCCTCGTCGGCGAAAACCGGCCCGACGCGATCCTCCTGCTCGGCCTCGCTCCGCGCGAGCGCATGCTCCGCGTCGAACTGCGCGGAGAGAACCGCCGCCGCACGCTCCATCCGGACGCGACGGGCCTCGCGCCCGCCTTGCACCGTCTTGAACCCGCTGGCCCGGCCGAACGCCGCTCGCGCGTCGACGCCCCTGCCCTTCTCGCGGTCCTGCGGCGCTCGGGATTTCCGGTCCGTCTTTCCCGCGATGCGGGGGCCTATCTCTGCAACGCCGCGCTCTATGCCGCACTGGGTGCGACGGAGGACCGGCACCCAGCCCCGCCGGTCGTCTTCATCCACATTCCGCGTCCGCATCGTCTCGGCCGCAAGGGGGCCGCGCTTTCCGGGCTCGTTCCGGCCGCGACGGCCCGCCTCACCACGGCCCTCACCACCGCCGCCCTCCGCCTGTGCATGGAAGCGCGGCGGAAGAGGGCGTGAATCGAAGCTCCTCGTCCCGTCATTGCGAGCGAAGCGAAGCAATCCAGAAAAACGGCGACCGCTCCGCGCCACGTCCGCCGTCCTGCCGGATTGCTTCGTCGCTCCGCTCCTCGCAATGACGGGATAAAACCCGGCTCCCGTGTCATCCCGTGCGGCGAAGCCGGCCCGGGATCCAGAAAAACGACGGAGCGCCGAGCGGCTTCACGGTCCTCTGGATCCCGGCTCTCCGCTCCGCTGCGACCGGGATGACATGCCCGCATGATCCCTCGTCCTGAGGAGCGCCCGGAGGGCGCGTCTCGAAGGATGAAGGCCGCCTCCGCCTCAGCCCTCGAGCCCCACGGCCCGGACCCGGCCCACTTCTATGCCGTTCCAGTTCTTCAGCACCTTGTCGCGCAGCCGGTCCACCGTCGCGGCCTCGGCGTCGGAGAGGTCGAGGAACCGCCGGATCACCGCCGCCATCACCGCCTCCGCGGCACGGCCCGCGCCGTCGTCGCATTTGATCGCCACGCCCAAGCCCGCCTCGGGCAGCGCCGCGCAATAGACGCCCTCGGCGCCGGTCTTTACGAAGGCCCGCATGCCGAGCGCGCCCATCAGCTCGGTGTCGAAGCGCTGCGTGCCCGCGACCATGAAGGGATGCGCCGCGGCCGCCGCACGGATCCGTCCCGCCGCCTTGGCCCGCTCCGGCCCCAAGCCGCGCCCGGTGCCGAAACGGGCGAAACCCGCCGCGATCGCCTTCAGCGGCATCGCGAAGGTCGGGATCGAACAGCCGTCCGTGCCGCGCAGCTCGGGCCCGAGCTTCGTGCCCGTCATGCTTTCGAGCGCGGCCGTCACCTCGCGCTGCACGGGGTGGTCGGGCTTCACATAGCCGCGCGGGTCGGTCTCCATCGCGCAGGCCACGCAGACGAAGGCCGCATGCTTGCCGGAGCAGTTGTTGTGCAGCGCCGTCGGCTTGCCGCCGCGCCCCGCCAGCTCGCGGGCCGCCGCGTCGCCCATGGGCCAATGCGCCCCGCATTCGAGGCAGTCGGGCTCCCGCCCCGCCTTGGCGAGAATGCCGCGCGCGGTCTCGGCATGCTCGGGCTCGCCCGAATGCGAGGCCACCGCGAGCGCGATCTCGGCGGGCGTCAGGCCGAAGCGGTCGGCGGCGCCGGTTTCGAAGAGCGGCAGCGCCTGGAACGCCTTGACGGCCGAGCGCGGAAAGATCGGGCGCTCGACGTCGCCGCGCGTCAGCACGCTCCCGCCGTCGGCATCGACCACGGCGAGCGCTACGCGATGTTCTGATTCCACGACGGCGCCGCGCAGCACCTCGACGAGAACGGGATCGGTCATGACGGTCTTTTTTCCGGAAACGACGACGCCCGTCATTGCCCTCCCCCGCCCGCCCGCGTCAACGGCCGGTTTCCGCGCCTCTCCGTCATTGCGAGCGAAGCGAAGCAATCCAGAGAACGCCGGGCATCGCGCTCCATGCCGGACGTTCTCTGGATTGCTTCGTCGCTCCGCTCCTCGCAATGACGGAGAGCGGGCGAGCGGCGGCCTCACGCTCGAAGGCCCCTCCCCCGATGAACCGGAGATGAAGGCGAAGCTCAGGCTGCGTTCAGTCGACGAAGCTCAAGATCCGTCCATCGATCGACGACGGCGCTGGTGCCGGAGCGGTCGCGAAAGGTCCCCGAAGGGCCTTCACCGAGGAGCAAGACCATGACGTCCATCCTGACCCGCCTCATCGCCTCGACCGCCATCGTCGCCGCCGTCGGCCTCGGCGCGGCGCAGGCGCAGACCTCCCAGCCCGCCCAGGCGGTTCCCGCGAACCCGGCGGCCAAGGTCGAGGCCGGAACGGCACAGAAGACCGGCGTGGAAAAGCCCGCCGGCGTCGCCGGCATCGGCGCGGGCACCGCGGCCAAGGCGGATGCGAAGAACGACGCCAAGACGACGGACGCCAAAACGACCGACGCGAAGACCCCGGACGCCAAGGCCGGCGTGACCGCCAAGAGCGAGACCGGCAAGACCGAGCACGGCAAAACCGAAGCGGGCAAGACCGTGACCGACAATGACAAGGCGGCCCAGGCGAAGCCCGCCGCTCCCGCCGAGACGGCGAAGCCGAAGAGCTGACTTTCGGAAAGACCCCGCGGCGGACGGATGTACTCCGACGCGGGGACCGAGAAGGGCGCGGCGCGAGCCGCGCCCTTTTCCGTTCAGCCTTTCCGCGTTCCGGCGAGCATCCGCATCACCCGATCGATCGCCTTCGCCCGCGCGCCTTCGTCCGTCCCGAAGGTCACGATGCCGCTGCCGTCCTTGGAATAGGCGGCCCTGATGCGGCGCGGCGGCGTCGCCGGCGTATCGAAGCCGTGATGCGCGCCGTCATATTCGATCATCGTCACGGCCCGCCCGCGCGCCAGATCCCGGCAGGGTTCGATCGGCGTCCAGTCGTCCGCCGTGCCGTGCAGGATCGTGACGGGTCGGCGCTGCGTCCAACCCGCCGCCGCGAAGCCTCGGCAGCCGGGGTAGAAGGCCGTCACGCTCCGCCACTCGAACCCCTCCGGCTTCGAATGCCAGACCGCATGGAGCACCGTAGAGCCGCCGTGCGACCAGCCGATCAGCGCGATCCGCGACCGGTCGACGTCCTTGCGCGCCGCCAGCATCTCGCCCGCGGCCGCGGCGTCGCCCGCCCGCACCCGCGGCGTGATCGGATTGTCGCGCGTGGTGCAGACGCTCCCGCTCCGGCGCGAGCCGAAGGAGTCCGGCACGAGCACGACATGCCCCGCATCGCGGAAACGTTCGGCCCATTCCCGGTCGCGTTCGCGCATGCGGCCCCGATCGTCGAGCACGCCGCCGCAGCCGTGCATCATCACCACCGCGGGCCGGCGCCCGGCGCGGTCGGGGGTGAACAGGTAGCCCGAGAGTTCGGTGCCGTCCCGCCCCGTGAACGCCACGCGTTCCTGCGCCTCGCCCGGGGTCGCCCCGAAAAGCCCCGAAACCAGAACCGCGAAGGCGAAAGGGCGAAAGGCGAAACGCATGCGCGGTGTCCTAATCCAGCAGGCTCTTGATCTCGCCCGCACGGCGGCGGTCGACCACCAGCACGCCCTCGCGGGTCGCCACGATCACGAGGTCCTTCACGCCCAGCGCCGCCACTTTCACGCCCTCGGCCACGATCAGCGTGTCGGTCGCGTCCTTCGCCACCGCCTCCCCGCGCAGGCAGAGCCCGTCCGCATCGCGCTCGCCCGCCTCGTGCACCGCGTCCCACGCGCCCACGTCCGACCATGCGAAGGACACGGGCAGCACCGCCACCCGGTCCGATTTCTCGAAAAGCGCATAATCGATCGAGATCCGCGGCGCCGCCGCGAAGGCCTCCGCATCCAGCGCGAGCGCATCCTCCGCCGACGCGCCTTCGGACACCGCCTTCGCCGCGGCCGCGACCACGTCCGGCATCAGCCGCCCGGCTTCCGCCAGAAACAGCCCGGGCGTGAAGACGAACATGCCCGAATTCCAGAAATGATCGCCCGAGGCGCAATAGGCCGCCGCGCGCGCTGCGTCCGGCTTCTCGACGAAGGCGGCCGCCTTGAAGGCCCCCGCAGGCCCCGCCGTTTCCGTCCCCCGTCGGATATAGCCGTAGCCCGTCGCCGGGTGGGTCGGCGTAATGCCGAAGGTCGCGAGAAAGCCCTCCCGCGCCGTCGCCGCGGCCTTCGCCACGGCCTCCGCGAAGGCCGCGTGATCGGGGATCCGATGGTCGCAGGGCAGCACCACCGCCACCGCGTCCGGGCCGAAGCGCTCGGCGATGAAGGCGATGCCCGCCGCGATCGCCGCGGCCGAATCCCGCCGCATCGGTTCGAGCAGGAAGGAACAGGCGGGCGCCTCGTCCCCGAGCTCCTCGGCCTCGCGCCGCATCGTCCCGCCATGCGCGACATTGCCGATCACGACCGCATGCGCGGCGCCCGCCGCCTTGGTCCGCAACAGCGTGTCCTGAAACAGGCTGCGGTCGCCGAAAAGGCGCAGGAACTGCTTGGGCGCGGCATCCGTCGAGAGCGGCCAAAGCCGCGTCCCGCCGCCGCCGCACAGGAGAAGAGGAACGAGAGGCGAGGTCATGGCGACGTTATCGCCCGGGACCGCGCCGAGGGAAAGCGGCGTCAGAACCCCGCCGTCCTCGCCGCGCCCGCCGTTTCCGCCCGCAGCAGAGCGAGATTGTTCGCCACCACCGCATTCGTCGGGTCGAGCGCCAGCGCGCGTTCGAACATGCCGGCGGCGCGCGCCGTATCCCCCCGCAGCAGGTAGGAATAGCCGCGATTGTTCAGGAGCCTGAAATCCTCGCCTCGGAGTTTCGCGGCGCTTCCATAGGCGCGGTCGGCGAGTTCGAACCGGCCGAGCTGGTCGTAGCTGGCCGCGAGCCCGATCCAGAGATCGGCGTCGCCCGGCGTGCGTTCCACGGCCTCGCGGAACCAGCGTTCGGCCAGCCCGTAGTCCTGCCGCGCGAAATGCTCGCGCGCCACCTGCCCTGGGTCCTTGGCGGCGGCGAACTGGTCCTCGATGGTCCCGCCGGTCGCGGGGCCCGCCGTCTCGGTTCCGACCGTCTGGCACGCCCCGAGCGTCAGGGCGAGAAGGGCGACGGCGGCGGCTCTGGAGAGGATACGCACGGGAATTCTCCTGATTTCACTTCAATGCGGAGGCGATCCGGATCCCCAAGGGCGTCATGATGACGATGAGGATCACGGGGAAGACGAAGAGCGCGAGCGGGATCACGAGCTTCACGGGCAGCGCATGGGCCTTCTCTTCGGCCCGCGAAGCGCGCTTTTCGCGCATCTCGTCGCTGAAGGTGCGCAGCGCCTGCGCGATGTCGGTGCCGAGTTCGGTGGATTGGCGCAGCAGCACCACGAGCGCCCGCGCCTCCTCGAGGCCGAGGCGTTCGGCGAACACCTTCAGCGCCTCGATCGTGCCGCGGCCCGCGCGCATCTCCGCGCCGAGCAGCATCAGATTGCGGTGCAGTTCCGGCTGCCGGCCCTCGAGTTCCGCCGTGATGCGTTCGAGCGACGCCTCGAGGCTCAGCCCCGCATCCGCACAGACCACCATCAGGTCGAGAAAATCCGGAAAGACGAGCCGGAACCGCTCTTCCAGCATCCGCCGTCGCCGCGCGAGCCAGCCGTCCGCGGCGTACCAGGCGAAGAGGAAGGAGAGGCCGAGGAGCACCGTCTTGGCGATCGGATGCAGGTCGGTGCTCCGCGTGAGCCCTGCATGGACCAGCACCGGCAGCGTCACCGCGAACAGGATCTTCGCGAGCACGAAGATCGTCACCGCGTCCGGGCCGAAGAAGCCCGCACCCATCAGCTTGAGGCGCAGCTCGCGCTTGGCCGCGTCGCCGAAGCCGAAGGTCTCGACGTCGATCACGCCCGCCCCGGCCTGCGCCGGATCGAAGCGCCCGCCCGCACCGTCGGCCCGCGCCGTCGCCAGCCGGCGCCGCAGCCGCGCGCGTTCGGCGAAATGCGTCCAGAGCGCGAAGCCGAAAAGGCCCGCCGAGCCGCATGCGAGAAGCGCGATGATCCAGGCGGCGGCGTTCGTCATCGGTTCAGACCTTGAAATTGACCATGCGGTACATGACGACGTTGCCGACGATCATCAGCACCGCGGCCGTCCCCAGCGCGAAATCGAGCACCGGGTGCCCCCAGATCTCGCGGTAGAAGTCCTTCGAAAGCAGATTGATGATCCCGAACAGCGCCACGGGGATGATGCTGAGCGCCACGGCCGAGAACCGCCCTTCCGAGGACAGCGCCCGCACCTTCCGCTGCAACCGGAAGCGGTCGCGGATCAGCCGCGAAAGGCTCGCGAGGATCTCGCCGAGATTGCCGCCCGTCCGGCTCGCGACGGAGACGGACGTCACGAGGAAGCGCAGGTCCTCATGGCCCACCCGCGCGCTCAGATTGTCGAGCGCCTCGCGCAGGTCGCGGCCGTAGCTCACTTCGTCGAACACCACCGCGAATTCCGGCCCCGACGGCTCCGGCATCTCGCGGCCGACCAGCGAGAGCGACACGCTCAAAGGGTGGCCGGCCCGGAGGCTGCGCACGATCACGTCGAGCACGTCCGGCAATTGCTCGCCGAAAAGCGCGATGCGCCGCTTCCGCCTCAGCGCCAGCACCGCACCCGTGGCGGCGAGCGCGAAAAGAAGGCCCGCGAGCGTGCGGAGCACCGGGCCGAGCGCCGCGGGCAGCAGCAGGCCCGCCGCGAACCAGACGCCCGCCACCACGATGCCGAGACGCGCGCGCGGCATGCGCAGGCCCGATTGCGTGATCAGCCGATCCGCGGCGGCGATCGGCCCGCCGAGCCGTCCCCAGGACTCGCCCGCCCGCCGCTTCACGATCTCGACGGCCTTCTCGTCGCGCTCGACGCTTCCGGCCACCGCCGCGAAGCGCCGCTCTTGCGCCCGACGGCGCGCTATGTCGCCGCCCACCAGCGCGGTGACGCCCTGCACGGCGAGGAAGACCGCGGCGAAGACGATGAAATAGAGCACCCAGGGTTCGGTCATTTCGGCCTCACAGCGGCGCCGAAGGGTCGAAGACCGAGGGCGGAAAATCGACGCCGAGCGTCTTCAGCTCGGCGAGGAATTTCGGCCGTACGCCCGTCGCCCGGAACGAGCCGACGATCCCGCCCTTCGCGTCCACCCCTTCGCGGACGAAGCGGAAGACCTCGTGCAGCTGCAGCACGTCGCCTTCCATGCCGGTGATCTCCGCGATGCTGGTGACGCGCCGCTTGCCGTCGCCCAGACGCTGGAGCTGCACGATCACTTGGATGGCCGAGGCGATCTGCGAGCGGATCGCCTGCATGGACATCGGCATGCCGGCCATGCCGACCATCTGCTCCATGCGCCGCACCGCATCGCGCGGATTGTTGGCATGGATGGTCGTCATCGAGCCTTCATGGCCCGTATTCATGGCCTGCAGCATGTCGAAGGCCTCTTCGCCGCGGACCTCGCCGATGATGATCCGGTCGGGCCGCATGCGCAGCGCGTTCTTCACGAGTTCGCGCTGGCGGATCTCGCCCCGCCCTTCGACGTTCGGCGGCCGCGTTTCGAGCCGGCCGACATGGGGCTGCTGCAGCTGCAGCTCCGCCGCGTCCTCGATGGTGATGAGCCGCTCGTCCGGCGGGATATGGCTCGACAGGGCGTTCAGCATCGTCGTCTTGCCGGAGCCCGTGCCCCCCGAGACGATGATCGAGATCCGCCCCTTCACCGCCGCCCGCAGCACGTCGGCCATGGGCTCGCGCAGCGCGTTGATCTCGACGAGCTTGTCCATCGAGAAGGGCCGCTTCGAGAATTTGCGGATCGAGACGAGCGGCCCGTCCACCGCCACCGGCCGCACCGCGATGTTCACGCGCGAGCCGTCGGGCAGGCGCGCGTCCACGGTCGGCGAGGACTCGTCCACCCGCCGCCCCACGCCCGCGACGATCTTGTTCACGATGCGCAGCAGATGCGCCTCGTCCTTGAAGCGCACCGCGGTCGCTTCGAGTTTGCCGAAGCGCTCCACATAGACCGAGCGATGCGTGTTGATCAGGATGTCGTTGACCGTCGGGTCCTTCAGCAAGGGCTCGATGGGGCCCAGCCCGACCATCTCGTCGAGCACGTCCTCGGTGAAGCCGTCGAGTTCCTTCTCGTTCAGGGCCAACCGCTCGGCCACCACGTAGTCGGCCACGAAACGGCGGACCTGCCGCGCAAGTTCGTCGCGCGAGACCTTCTCGATCAGCGACAGGTTGAACTCGTCGATGATCCGGCCGTGCAGCTTCACCTTCTCGTCGATCAGCTTGGGCCGCGCGGCCGCGAGATCGGCGATGAAGGTCTTTTCCGCGTCGGGCGCGGCCGGCGCCGCAGGCTCGGCCTCGGGGCTCCGGCGGGCGGGGACTTTCCAGCGTTCGGAGATGCGCTCGAGCACGGTCGTGGTCCTCATTCGGCGGCAAGGGCTTGGGCGGCGGGGGTCGTGCGCCGGGTCACGGCGGCGATCCGTTCGGCGAGCGCCCGGATGTCCTTGGCGACGGCCGCGCGGGGGTGCAGTTCGAGCACGGGACGGCCGAGATCGGCGGCGTCGGCCACCGCCTCCTCGTCGCGGCGGATCAGCAGCACGTCCCGCCCGGCGAGCGCGCGCATGATCTCCGCCGCATGCTCGATGCGGCCGAACATCGAACTTCCGCAGCCGTTGACGGCATAGAAGGCCCGCCGCGGCTCCACGCCCAAGGCGTCGAGAAGGCCCGCATCCTCCGTGAGCCGCCTCAGCCCCGGCACGTCCGGCGCGCCCGTCACCACCACGCCGTCGGCGCCCGCCAGAATCGCCTCGGTCCATGAGAAGCGCAGCGCGGGCAGGTCGACGAGCACGCGGTCATAGAGATGCGCCAGCCGGTCCACCAGCGCGAACAATGCGCGCCCGCCCACCTCGTCGAAGGGAATGCGCGCGGACGCGCCCGCATAGACGTCGAGCCCCGAGCCGTGCCGCGCGACGAAGGCTTCCGCGAGGCGCGCATCGAGCCGGTCGGGTCGGTTCAGGATCTCGGCGAAGTCGAGCCGCGGCTCCAGATCGAGCCGATGCGCCAGCGCGCCGCTCTGCACGTTGAGGTCGATGGCCGCCACACGGCCGCCGCCCTTGCCCGCCGCGCGGGCCGCGGCGACGCCGCATTCGGCGACCAGCGTCGTATTGCCCGCGCCGCCCCGCGTGGGAAGAAAGGCGACGATCACCGCGCCCTCCCCCGCCTCGGCGGGCGCGTCCTGCATCTTCTGCAGAAGCTCCGGCAGCTCCCGCCGCACCGCCTCGCGCGTCAGCCACTCGCCGCCCGCCCGGACGAGGCGCTTATAGGCCCCCGGCGCGATCGAATCCGCCACATAGAGCGTCGGTACGCCCCGGCCCTTACCCTCGACGAAGCCGAGAAGTTCGTCTTCCGCAGCCTCCCCGGATGCGGACGGGATCATCACCACGAGCCGCCGTTTCGAGGACATGAAGACCGGATCGGTCTCCGTCGCCGCCGCCGAGGGCAGCCGGCGCGTCCGCCGGCCGTGCTGTTCGAGCACGACCACCGCGGGCGCCGCGATTTCGGGATCGTCGGGGGCATGGATGATGAAGGCGTCCGACATGGCTCTTTCTCCGTCACCGCTCGGCCGGCCCGGCCGACAGGAGATCCTCCCCCGTCAGCGTGACCCGCATCGGCGGCATGGCGATCGGGCCGAAGCCCGGGATCGAATCGAGGAAGAAGAAACGGAAGCGCAGGCCGGTGAGCGAAACCGTGACGCTCGGCACCGGCCCGCCCGGCCGCCCGACGAAGCCGAGCCCCGTATGCGCGTATTCGACGACCACATTGGCGGGCGCGATGCTCGGGAAGATGTCGCACATCCCCGCGTCATAGGCGTTCGCCGCGTCCCCGCAGGCCCGCCCGTTGCGGCCGAAGACGATGCGGTCCATCGCGGCGGCGTCGAAGCGCCCGCCCGCCGCAGCCCCGCCCGCCGTCAGCGTGCAGGTCGAGGGCCGGCAGACCGATCGGAAGTAATTCGCCGGCAGCGGATCCCCGGGGATCAACGTTCCAACGGCGTCCGTGACGGTCGCGAGCGACGCATCGACCGGGGTCGAGACGATCGCGAGCCGTGCTCCGCGCTCCACCGCCTTCACCGCACGGTTCCATTGGTGGAACGCGAACAGGAACTCCACCGCCCCGAACATGAACACGAAGACGAAGGGGATCAGCAGCGACGCTTCCACCAGCGTCGCGCCGCGCGCGTCCCGCGCGAGCCGCCGCAGAAGCCGGAAACGGGCGGGGTCAGGGCGCATCGCGGTCATTCCCCGATCACCCGTTCCTGATGCGCGATCCGCATCCTGAGACCGCGGATCCCGAGCAGCGCGAACGTCCCGAGCCCGGGATGGTCGAGAAAGGCACGCACTTCCACCGAGCGCACGGCATCACCGCCGCGAAAGCGCTTGGCCCCGGTCAGCGGGTCGAGATTGGCCGTCTCGGTCAGCAGCACGCAGAAGCCCGTGCAGTCGCCCGCAGCCAATTCGGCGGGCGTCCACCAGGAGACGCGCGGGCTCCCGCTGCCGTCGGCCGTGCCGAACACGGCGATCCGCCGCGCCTGAAGACGGTTCGCCGCGGCCAAGGGATCGTCGGTCCGGGCGAGATAGCGCGCCGCATCGCGCAACCCGGTTTCCACGAGGTGCCGGTCGTAGAAGATCTTCGAGAATTCGAAGGCGCCGAACAGCAGAAGCGTCAGGAACGGCAGCAGCACCGCCGCCTCCACCAGCGCGGCTCCCTCCTCGTCCCGTCCGATGCGTGGGCGGCGGTTCATGGCGCGCCTCACCGGTAGAGCTGGACGAGATCACGGGAGACGTCGTTCTTCACGCCCGGCTCGAACACGTCGACCATCTCGACCCAGAGCGTGTCTTCCTTCCCGGTCTCGATCGGCTCGGTGATGAAGAAGCGCGCGAAGGCCGTGACGGGCAGCTTGTCGGAGGAGCCGCCCTTGATCGGCCCGCCGTTCGCCGGATCGTTCAGCGCCATGCAGTCGAGCACCGCGCCGTAGATGAGCCGCCGGTCCGGATCATCCGAGGTCGTGCCCCGGAAGCAGGCGGGCGTCCCCGTCTCCCCCGCGGGCGAGGCGTTCGCCGTCAGGCCCGCCGCGATCTCGTAGCGATAGACGTCGTAGCGCGAGGGCGGATCGGCATTGGTGTAAGCGAGCCCGCCCTTCGGCGGCGGCTTGGGCGCCGAGCCGTGATTGACCGCCCAATAGCCCTCGAAATCCCACAGCCCGTCGCCGACGCGGTTCTGCATGTAGAGCGAGAAATCCGACGAGAAGCAGTTGCCCGCGATGAAGCAGGCGTCCCGCGTCAGTCCCCGCGCCTTGGTCGGGTCGGTCGAGGGTGCCGCGCTGCAGGCATTGCCGCCCTTGGCCGTCACATAGCCCTTGCGGACATTCGCGGCGGGCCGGTAATCGGCCTTGTTCCGGTTGCCGCTCTGGTCGCCGTCATACATGTCGAAGCGCACGTTCACCGCGCTGCGCACGCTCGCGATCGCGCCCGTCGCCAGCTCGACGCCGCTGCGCAGATAACAGCCCTGCGGCCGCGTCCGCGCGATCATGTCCCGGATGTCGTTCGCGCCCTGCCCGCCGGGCGGCTGCAGAAAGCCGAAATTGCCCGGGAAATAGGACGCGCCCGGCCCTTGCTGCTTCATCTCGATGAGCCGCCGCCGCAGCCGCGGGTCCTGCATCGCCTGCGTCAGCGAATAGGCCGAGCCCTCGAACGGGTTGCACATATAGAGCGGCGTGAAATCGCAGACGGCCTGGTCGAACCCCGCCACCGCCACCGCCGAGGACGTGACCCGGCCCGCGCCTCCGAACAGCGCCGCCGGCATGATCGTGTCCAAGGCCACCGGCCGGGCGACGGCCTCGACGAAACGCGCCTCCGCCCCCGTCGCCGCGATGCGGCTTGCGTCGATCGGCGCATCGTCGCTCGCGGGCAGCGACGTCAGGAAGCGCAGATCGACGCTCACGCGTCCGCGCGCCGTCCCCATCGCCTGATCGTTGGCGACGAGGGCCGCCGCCGCGTCGCGCGCCCGATCCAAGGCGCCGGGGCGCAGGTCGAGTTCCGCCGCCGCGGCCAGCGCCGCCGCATCCGCCGCCTTCTGCAGGTCGGTCTGGAGGTTGGCGTAGCGCGCCCCGTCGACCGCGAGCAGCGTACCGCCGAGAAAGGTCAGGAGCATGAGCGTCGCCAACGGCAGCACATAGCCGTCCTCGTCGCGCGCGAAGCGGCGGGCCGCATCGGCCGCGCGGGCGGGCCGGGATGCCGAGAACCGGTCGGGGGTCGGGCGACGCATGACCTGAACTCCCTCCCCGCCCGGTTCTCAGCGTGCCGAAGACTTGGTCGTCGAGGCCGCGGCGGGCTCGGTGATCTCGCCCGTCCGGTAGCGCTCGATGGCGGGCTGCAGGCGCGCGCCGTCATGCACGATCCGCGTGTTGCGGGCATGGGCAGGCCAAGGGTCGATCACGTGAATCGCCGCGTTGCGCGCCACCGCATCGCCGAGCGAGGAGGAGGCGAAGTCCTGCCGGTCGAGATAGGTGGAACAGGCGCCGAGCGTCAGCGCGGGCAGCACGGCGGCGAGACTGCGGGAGAAGCGGTTCATGACGCGGCCTCCGATCAGCGCTTGGTCGTCGACGCGGGCTGCGCGTCGATGATGTGGCCGTAGGCGCCGAGCGCCTTGCCCTTGGCCGAGAGCCGCTCGCGCGTCTTCGGGTCCGGGTTCTCCACCTTGCCCTCGAGGAACAGCTCGGGGTCGTTGGTCGGCCGGCTCCCGTTGAAGGGGGTCGCCAGCACCTGCCCCGGCCGCGCCGGCTGCACGAGATGCGGCGTCACGATCACCACGAGTTCGGTCTCGCGCTGCTGGAAGGCGGCGCTGCGGAACAGCGCGCCCAGCACCGGCAGCGAGCCGAGCCAAGGCAGCTGTTCCACCGTCCGCAGCGACTGCGCCTGGATGAGCCCCGCGATGGCGAAGCTCTGCCCGTCGCGCAGCTCCACCGTGGTCTTCGCCCGCCGCTTCACGAGGCCGGGCACTTCGACGCCGCCCACCTTCACCCCGTTGGTGGGGTCGAGTTCGCTCACCTCGGGCTCGATCTTCAGATTGATCAGCCCGTTGCGCAGCACCGTGGGCGTGAAGGCGAGGCCGACGCCGTATTCCTTGAAGGCGATGGTGACGGTCGGAAAGCCGTTGCTCGTCGTCGAATTGACCGGCACCGGGAATTCGCCGCCCGCGAGGAAGTTCGCGGTGTCGCCCGACATGGCGATCAGGTTCGGCTCGCCGAGCCGGCGCACCAGCCCCTTGCCCTCGAGCGCGTTGATGAAGGCGTCGATCTGGTTGCCCTTGTCGGCGAGCGTCGTGAAGATCTGTCCGAATTGCGGATTGCCCGTCACCGCCGAGCCGAGAACCGCCAGCGGACCGGCCACCCCGCCGCCGGGGGTGTCGGCGCCGCTGTTCACGATCGTCGGCGGACCGACGACGCCGGAGCGGATCGCCCGGCGATCGCCCGCATATTCGAGCCTTACGCCGAGTTCGCGCCCCGCTTCGCGCTGCACTTCCACGAAGCGGACCTTCAGCATCACCTGCTGCGGGGAGGTCACCCGCGTCGTGTTGACGACGTTCTGGCCGACGAGGCCCGAAGCCACGTCGAAGGCGCGATCCACGGTCTGCGCGTCGCCCGCGGTGCCCGTCAGCACCACCTTGTCGTCGAAGCCCCGTACGCGGATGTCGCGATTGCCGGTGCTCTCATGGATGCGCGCTTCCAGCATCGCCACGTCGATGCCGACTTCCACGTCGAGCACCGCGACGAGCTTCCGCTCCTTGTCGAACACCGAGATGTTCGTCGTGCCCACCTTCTTGCCGAGCACGTAGAGCGTCTGGTCGCTGATCGGGATCACGTCCGCGATCTCGGACGATCCCACCATCACGTCGGAGAACGGGAAGTCGAGGCGCGTCGTGTGCGACTTGTTCACCGTCACGCGGAGGCGCTGCAGCACCGCATTGCTCGCGGGCTTCATGCGCGGATCCGTTGCACCGGGCTCGTCGGCGAGAACGGCCGGAACGGCGGTCAGAGCGGTCGCGCAGAGGAGCGCGGCGAGGCCGATCCGGGTCACGGTCCCGAGGCGGGGACGCGGGGCGGTCGGAAGGACGGGAATGCGGACCATGGCTGCGTACCTGTGAGGAATGAGGCTCGGGGCGCGGGGACGTCCGCGGCCCTCAGAATTCGCCCGGCCGGCCGGCGGAGAGCGCCGCCTGCGGTCCGGAAGTCTTGGCGGCGGGCCGCGCGACCGGCAGCGGCACGACTTCGCCGCGACGCTCGCCTTCGGGCCGCACCACATATTGCTCGGGCTTGCCGCCGCCCCGGACGACGCCGACCACGGCGTCGCGGCGGAACGGCACGACATTGTCGGCGACGGTCGCGGGCGCGCTCGGCGCATCCGCCTTCGCCTCGGGCGCGGCGACCGTCTCGGTCAGTCCGAGATCGGCCGTCGTCACGCGGCGCACCTCCGCCGCTTCCGCCTCGCCGGGCTGGCGGAGCACCAGCGAGAGGCGCCCCACGCCCTGCGCCAGGATGATCTTCTGCGCCTGCGCCATCGCGAGTTCGAGGGTGACGGCCCGGGCGACGGCCGGCTTGTCGCGGTTGTCGCCGGCCTGCTGATCGACCGCGAGCACGCGGACGTTCTGCAGCAGCACGTCCGCGAAAGCCTGGCCGCCTCCGGTACCGCCCTCCCCCCGAGTCACCACGACGTCCACGCGGTCGTTGGGCAGCACGAAGCCCGCCACGCCGCGCACTTCGTCGACGCGCACGGTCACCGCGCGCATTCCGTCCTCGATCAGCGTCGAGAGGGAGGCCCGCTGGTTGGGGCCGGTCACCTTCGACATCAGGATCGGTTCGTTCTTCTGGAGCGGGGCGAGCGCCACGCGCCGGCCGCCGTCGAGCAGTTCCGCCCGGGTCGCGAAGGCGCCCTCGGGAATGCTGTCGGACGGCCAGGAGATCTCCGTGAGATTGTCGGGGCCGAGCACGGCGCCGAAGGCCAGCGGCTGCGCCGCGACCACGATGGTGCCGCTTGCGGTCTGCGGGCCGCCGGCGCTCTGCAGGAGCCCCCGGGTCAGCACCACGGCCAGCGCTCCGAGCGTCAGGGCCGCTCCCAATGCCGCGATCGTCGTCATGCGCATTCCGTCCCCCTCGTCTTTCGGCGTCTTCCGCCGGAGATCCGGCGCCCGTCCCGCACGGGCGCCGGTCTCGTCTTCCCCTCGTCCCCTCGATCGGGGCGGGTCGCGATCAGGCGCCGAGGCCGAGCGCGGTCACGAGCGCGGCCCACTGGCGGCCGACCCAAGGACCGACGAGGATGATGGAGCCGACGGCGGCGACGGTGATGATGCCGATGAGCAGCGAATACTCGACGAGAGCCGCGCCTTCTTCGTCCTTCTTCAGACGCTCGATGATGAACTTACGCATTACGCCTACCTTTCACTCGGTGATGAAGTCGACCACGCAACCTTCCGCAACGGACATCATGTCGTTTCCGCAACTTCAGGCTACCGTACGTAACGGAAGCTCTGCGGCGAGTTGAAGTCAACGGCAAAGTTCACGTTACGTCATGTGCTACGGCTTCCCGAGCCCGTCAGGGGCTTTTCCCGAGCAGCGCCCTGTCGGCGGAACGCTTGATTTACAGCATTGATTTCAGCGACTTATGCTCGACTCCGGATCCGGAGCGAGGTCCCGTTCATCAAATTTGCGTAAAAGGCTACGTCTCGCGGCGAGGGCCCGTGCGGATGGGGCCGGAACCGCCCCGAGCCCGCACCCGTCGCCTCGCCCGATCGGCCGGGTCGCGGGGAAGCCGCGGACGCTTCGCGGGCGGCGGACGGCGACTTCGCCCTCCGGTCGCATTGCACCGGTCGATCATGCTCTTCGGTGATCTTTACCCTGTCGCTTCGGACAGGCTGTCGTCTCTTCGCGATGGATGTATAAATCCCGACGAACCGAACCGGATGATCCAGCGAATGTCCTCAGCCGCCCCGCTTTCGAAAGAGCTCGGATACACGGTCGCCGAAGTCGGCGAACGGCCGTGGGGCCGCTGGACGGTGCTCGATTCCGGCACGGGCTATTGCATCAAGAGGATCGAGGTCCTGCCCGGACATCGGCTTTCGCTGCAGTATCATCACCACCGCCTCGAGGAATGGTCGGTGATCTCGGGAACGGGACGGGTCTTCGTCGGCGCCGATTGGCGCATGATCTCGCCCGGCGCGCATGTGCAGATCCCGCGCATGGTTCACCACCGCCTCGAAAACGACGGGACCGAACTCCTCGTCATCCTCGAACTGCAGCGGGGCACGATCTGCGACGAAGCCGACATCGTGCGGCTCGA
Source organism: Hyphomicrobiales bacterium (assembly GCA_027483895.1). Taxonomy (GTDB): domain Bacteria; phylum Pseudomonadota; class Alphaproteobacteria; order Rhizobiales; family Beijerinckiaceae; genus JAIXZO01. Next base: position 15,516 of record JAIXTP010000034.1, on the reverse strand, counting down.
GGACGATTACAGCCGCTGAACGCGCCTCGCCCTGAGGTGCGAGCGGCCTTCTCACGCGTCGGACGGATCCATCCCCAACGCCCGCCGCCAGTAGCCCGTGGAGCGCGGCCAGCCGCGATGCGCCTGCCAATCGTCGCGGACATGCCTGAACGCGAAGCGGAGCCTCAGATAGGCTGAAACGACGCGCCGCAGCCCCGCCAGCATCGCCGCGCCGTCGCGGACATGAAGGCGGGTCTCCAGCCCTTCTCCGAACAGCAAGCGCTCGGCCGTCACCGTCTGCACCGGGTGAACGCCCCACGCATCCCGCACATGACGGACGAACGGGTCGCGCCGGGACTTCGGCAGGAGATGGCCGCCCGCCGTCAGAAGCACCAGCGCGCGCCGCCACGCCGTGCGCCGCGGATTCGCCAGCGGGCGCACCTGCGGGATGTCGAAGCCCTGCTCCGGCACGCTCGTCGCCGCGCGGATCTCCGCAAGCCGCGCGAGCGGCGAAGGGTGGTCCATGAAATGGATCGGCCCCTTCCCCACGTCGTCCATCGCCGCCGCGATCGCATGCATGGCGGCGTAATCGAAGCGGAAGCCCGCCCGGATCGCCGTCTTGCGGCATTTCGCGAGCGCCTTCAGCGCCATGCGCCGGCTGCCATGGGTGAAGAAGAGGGCCAACGTCGCCCGCCACGACAGATATTCGGTCGTCGCCGTCTGCTTCGTCACGAAGGCCGGCGCCCAGGTCGCGATGCCGTTCAGCGTCACGATCCGGAATTCGTTGGAGAGCGAAAAATCGATGTCGTCGCCGCGTACGAAGAAGGGAAACGGCAGGTTGCGCACGGCCGCGATCGGAAAAAGATGAAACCAGAAGGCCCCGTAATTGGCGCCGTCCGGGCGGTCTGCGGCACAGATCTGCGCAGGATCCGAGAAATCGGCACCGGTCCCCAGCGTATGCCACAACCGCGTGTCCTCGCGCCCCAGCCCGATCCGCGCGCCCTTTTCATGCTGCACCCAAGGCCGCTCTTCCAAGAGCATCGCGCCCGAGATCGCGCTCCTTTCGTCCTTCAACCGCGCCGCAAGCGCGGCCCCGCGCAGGACGCTTTCGGTCTCGCAGGCGGCATCGTCATCCATGAACAGCGCATGCGTCGCCCACCCGCGGTCCGTCGCCTCGATGAGGCCCCGCGCGAAGCCGCCCGCCCCGCCCAGATTGTCGTTCGGGATCACGACGACGCCGTCCTCGTCGAGCGGCGGCAGGCTCCGTCCGTTGTCGACCACGATCAGCCGCACGGTGCCGCCGGAGGCCGGGATCACCTCTCGCCGGAACCGCTCCAAGGCCGCCTCGGCCTGCGCCTCGCGCCGAAATGTGGTCATCACCGCCGCGATCCGGACGGGGCGTCGCGGCGGCTCGTCCGTCACCCATCGCCCGCCCGTCAGCACCGCATCGTCGTCCGTCCCGGTCAGCGTAAAGGCGAGAAGCGCGCATCCCGAATCCTTCAGCCCCGGCAGGTCGATCCGCACGCCCTCGCCCGACAATGCGATCCGGACGCCGACCAGCGGCCGCCCCGCGCCCGTTTCCGAAAAGCCGCAGATCAGGAGATCCGCCGTCCCGCGCCCCGTCAGTTCCAGCGCCACGCGCTCGAGCCCGGTCGTATCCGCCCATTTGGCGGCGCTGAAGGCGTTGAAGAAGGTCCGGAAGTCGATCGGCACGCCGCGCGGAAGCGGGAACCCGTCGGCCGCCGACGTCACCGCCGCCCCATGGGCCCAGCGCGCATAAAGCACCGTCCGGTCGGCACGTCCGGGCGTCGGCAGAAGGATCGTCTGGAGCGTATGCAGCACGTTCGGGACAGGGGCCGGCCTCTCCGCCCGAGGCATCGCTCCGGTATCGGCGGTCGGCATCGTCATCACGTTCATGAAGGCTCCGGTCGGATCATGGAAGCAGCATACCTTACGTAACGGAATAGGTAAGAACCGAATGGGTCCGGAACGAGGCGCAGGCTACGCCTTCGGCGAGAAGGCGGCCCGCATGTCCGGCCGCGAGAGAAACGCGTCGGCCCTTGCGAACCATGAATTGAGCGCCCGAAAGCGCAGACAGGCGGCAGGCGCGAGCGGCGGTGCGCCGAGCATCGCGGCTGCCGGATCGTGAAGTGCGGGCGCATTCGGCCTGTAGGCATGCAGGACCGCGGCATTGCCGAACACCGTCGAGAGTTCGAGGCCCGCCAAGGCCGTGCCCGCATTGGTCAGCACGCGGCAGCCGTTGCCGAGCGCGGTATAGACGCGGTCGTGCAGCCCGCCGTCCCAATTGGGGTCGAAATTCAGGACGGCCGCATAGCGCTGCATCCGCGCGCCGATGGCGGAAAACGGCAAGGTACCGCGCATCCGGCGCGCGGCGCTCGCGGGAAACCATCGCTCCCATCCCTTGCCGTAGAAATCGACGGGAAGGTCCCCGAGGGACCGGATCGCGGCGATCCGTCTACGCCGCTTCTCGAAGGCGTCGACGGCCGTGACCAACGGCAGCATGTCGGGGTCGAGCATTCGGACCGGGGCCGCCCCGAGCCGTTCCGCGAGAACGGTCGCGACATTGGCGGGAGCATCCGGCGCCTGCACGGCGTCGGCGAGATCCCGCCGCCGTTGCGCCGAAAGGCCGAGCGGATCGCGGTCCGCGATCACGGCCTCCAGCGTCTCCTCCTCCGCCCGCGCCAGTTCCGACCCGATGGTCCCGAACACGGCGATCCGCGCCTCGCGCAGGCTCTCGTCCGGGGCCGGGGCCTCGAAGAACCCGCCGAACGGGAAGAACGTCACGGCGCTGTCGCCGACCAACTCCCGGGCGGGCGCCGCATAGCTTTCGTCGGGCATCAGCAGCCCGAGCCGCGAGGAGCCGCGCGCCGCCGTGCAGAACGCCCTGAAGGCCGGCACCCGATTGAGGTCATGGATGATCGGGTCGAGCACCCAGACGAGGAAGCGTTTCCCGAAGATGCGATGGATGGGCACTCCCAGAATCCGCCGCCGCAGCGGAGGCGTACCCACGCAGACGGCGAGATCGTACTCGGCCGCCCGCGGCGTGGCCGCCAGCAGCGCCGCCTTCGAGCCCGCATTCAGCAGCGATACCTTCACGCCGAGAGCTGCCATCGCCCCGGCGAGCGCGGCCGCCGGGCCCTCGACCGCCCCGAATTCATGCGGCCAATGCAGAATGACGGCACCGGGCCCGTCCGCCATCGTCGCTCCGTTGCGCGGGAATCACTCAAGCATGAACGTCGCAGCAGCTCGAAGGTTCACTCCGTTCGCCCCGCCGCGCTTCGGTGCTGCCAAGAACTCGTTTCCCATGTAGAACGCGCGGAACCCGCGCAACCGGAACGCCCATGTCCCTCGGCCGCATCTTCAAGTCCGACGACTTCCCCGTCCTGAAGCGTCTCGTCTCCGAGAACTTCCGGCGCTTCGCCCCGCAATACGCGCTGGCCATGGCGCTGATGGCGATCGTGGCGGGCACCACGGGCCTCAGCGCATGGCTGATGAAGGATCTCATCAACAAGGTCTTCGTCGACCGCGACCCTTGGTACATGTGGGTGATCTGCGGTTCGGTCGTGGCGATCTACACGCTCAAGGGCGTCGCCTCCTACGGACAGGAGGTGCTGCTCTCGCGCATCGGCAACAACATCGTCGCCATGATGCAGCGCAGGATCTTCGACCGGATCATCCGGCAGGACCTCGCCTTCTTCCAGCGCAACGCGTCGTCCGATCTCATCACGCGCCTCACCCAGAACGCGCAGGCCGCCAGCAGCGCCCTCAACCTGCTGGCGACCTCTCTCGGCCGCGATCTCTTCACGGTGCTGAGCCTGCTCGTCGTCATGATCACGCAGGATCCGCTGCTCACCGGGATCGCGCTCATCGGCATGCCGCTGCTTTTCGTCGTGGTGGGGCGGTTGCTGAAGCAGGTCCGCAAGCTCTTCACCAGCGAGGTCCGCTCGCTCGCCTCCATCATCGCGACGATGCAGGAGACGATCCACGGCATCCGCATCATCAAGGCCTTCCGCCTCGAAGACGCGATGCGGACGCGGATGGACGAATCCGTTTCAGCGGTCGAACGCCTTTCGAACCGCATGGTGAAGGCGCAGGCCGCGACCAACCCGCTGATCGACGCGCTCGGCGGCATCGCCGTGGCCAGCGTCGTGTTCTACGGCGGCTGGCGCGTCATCTATACCGGCGCGACGCCGGGCGAATTCTTCGCCTTCATCACGGCGCTGCTGATGGCGACGGACCCGGCGCGCCGGCTCGCGCGCCTCCATCTCTCGCTGGCCGCCTCCGCCGTCGGCGTCCGGATGCTCTACGATCTCATGGATGCGGAGCCTGCGGTGAAGGACCGTCCCGACGCCGTTCCGTTGGACGTGCCGCAGGGCGAGATCCGCTTCGCCGGCGTCACCTTCGGCTACGACCCCGAAGCGCCGGTGCTGCAGGACATCGACCTCACGGCCGAGGCGGGCCGCACCACGGCCCTTGTCGGCCTTTCGGGCAGCGGCAAATCCACGGTCTTCAACCTCGTGATGCGGTTCTGGACGCCCCAGCAGGGTCGCGTCGAGATCGACGGCACGGATCTCTCCGGCGTCATCGCCGATACGCTCTACGACCATGTCGCGCTCGTGAGCCAAGACGTCTTCCTGTTCGACGGCACGATCGCCGAGAACATCCTGCGCGGCCGCCCCGGCGCGACCGAAGACGAGATGATCGCCGCCGCGAAGGCCGCCTCCGCGCATGACTTCATCCTGAAGCTGCCGAACGGCTATGCGACCAATGTGGGCGAATTCGGCGGCCAGCTTTCGGGCGGCCAGCGCCAACGCATTTCGATCGCGCGCGCCTTCCTCAAAAACGCGCCGATCCTCCTGCTCGACGAGCCGACCTCGGCGCTCGACGCGGAATCGGACGCGGCGATCCAGGAAGCCCTGAAAGAATTAATGAAGGGCCGCACCACGCTCATCATCGCCCACCGCCTCGCGACGGTGGCCTCGGCCGACCGGATCTACGTCATGGATCAGGGCCGGGTTGCGGAGACTGGCACGCATGACGCACTGGTCCGCAAGGGCGGCGTCTATGCGCGGCTGCACCAGCTGCAGTTCGCAGGAAGTGAATGATGCGTTCGCCGCGCGAGGCCGTTTTTGCTTTCCTCCCGAGGGTTTCGGACTCCTCGGCGGGTATCGGATACGCGGGGACGCTGGAGCGGCGCACTTCGGCGTTGATGATCTGCGTAGATGTGGCCGGCTCCCCGGGGGCGGCTCGGTGAGATCGGGGCGGCGGGCAAGCCGGTTCAGCCGGATTGTCGCGCCGATCCGGCTGATCGCTTTTCCGAACCGGAGAAAACGGCCAAGGAAGCGCGGGCTCCGGAAAAGTCTCCCGAGCCGGAGGAGGGACGTCCGATCGTCGCGCGATGGTCGCCGGCGGCGTCATTTGCCTCCTCCGCAAAGACGGCGCTGATGAGGGCCGTGGAGCCGCAGCTCATCGCAGAGACCGAGAAACTGCAACCGCCCTCGCGCGCCGGAAGCGCGTTGGTAAACCGATCATGGTCGCACCACTCGCCATCGGAGGGAGACATCGATGTATTGGCTATAGGCCCCTATTCCGCTTGGTGCCGTCCTGAAGACGCGCAGCATCGTAGTGGCTGTACGCTGTCTGCATTAAGCCACCTCCGGTCCCGCTAGAACATGCGTCCAACAGTTAAACGGCTATCATGTTACCGGGGACGCCGCGCGATGCAGGTCAAAAAGTCGAGTGCTTGATCGTACCACACGCCGACCACGTCGAGGCCAAGCCGCGAACATGCCGCCCTGGCAGAGGCCTCGCTGAAAAAAGTGTAATGTGTATTCAAAAGATAGTCGCTGCGCAGCAGTGGCACCTGAAAAAAAAGGGCTCCGCCCGGCTGCAGTGCGGCGACCACCGGGCCGAGCACCCGCTTCACATCCGGCAGGTGCTCAAGGACATGAAAGGCCGCGATCGCATCGAGCGGCGGCAGCATCCGCGGGTCCGACACCAGCCGGATACGTTCGTTGTTCGGTAAATGTGGCAGGAATTCATTCAGCATGGTCAGGTCGAGTTCGCTCGCCAGAGCAAGATCGAAGACCTCGGTAGCCGCCGCTGCCAAGCATCCACGGCCAGCGCCGAAATCGAGCAAGGCCGAGCGGCCAAGATCCGGGCAATGCTCCAGCAGGAACTGGATAAGATTTCGGTTCTGCGCGACTTCATTCGGCAGCGCTTTGATCACCTCTGGGGTCGGTCGGTAGAAGTTCGCCGCGGATTCCGACTGCACTGTCGTGACCGGCTGGCCGACAGCGCACAGATCAGTCGCATTGATCACTGCGGTGCAGGCGAGGCAGGACCACAGGTCGTAAGTGCGACCATTCTGGCCAGATCGCAAGGCATGAGGAACGATCGTGACTGCCTCCCCGCAAGCCGGGCAGGCGAAGGCAGAGTTCAACGGGCGACTGGTTAGTCGATTCAATTTCTGATCAGATATGGCCGATTGCTCCTCGGCAAACGGCAAAGGATGGCCAAGGAGAATACGGACGGAGTGGCCAATTCGGCGCAGCGTCATCGTAGTAGTTCGGGAAACCTCGAACGTTCTTGGCATGGCTGGAAAGCCCTCCTCCAATCAGCCCGCCAGACGCCGGAGGATCAATTCCTCAACCCGGCGGGCCATCTGCTCCTCGGTCGGCATGCGCGACACCAGTTCGATGCCCGCTTTGGACCGGGCCGCGCGCGCCACCGGATCAAGCAGCAGATCGCGCACCTGGCGCGCCATCAGCACCGGTTGCGGATCCGCCAGCAGCGCGACGTCGTGCCGCCCGCCGTAATTCACCTCATTGCCCGGCCTGCCCAGATCCACCACGGGCGTGCCGCAGGCCATCATCTCGAACGGCACCAAGCTCGGATTCGTGGTCGAGAAGGCGATGCCGAGATCGGCATTGGAATAGGCCTGAGCCAAATCATGAATTGTCGGCAGCACGCCCTGCAGCTTTGCCGGGAAGCCGAGCGCGTCGAGATTCACGTTCTTTGACCCGTACATGATGATCTCGACCTCAGGCATGATGCGGTGCAGCTCGCGCAGCATCATCACGCCGAGCTCGTAGCAACGCCGCGGCATTTCCGGCTTGGCGAAGTAAAGGACGTTGAGGTTCTCCTTCGTGCGCGGCCGGGGGAAATATACCTCACGGTCGATCGGAAACTCGAAGTGGTCCGCCTCCGCCCCGAAGTCGCGCTTCAGCAGGTGTTCGCACCACGGGCCCGAGGTGATGCAATAGAGGCCCCGACGATAGGTATTTTCGGCCAAGATGTATTCCGTACCCATCGGCGCGAAGAGCGGCTCGAAATCCTGCACGAAATACATTACCTGGCGCGTCAGGCCACGGGCGCGCAGCGCGGGTTCGACGGTGCTCCAATGCGTCGCGAACAGCGCGTCGGTGTAGCGGAAGACGCTGTCGTAGCGCCGGATCGGACCCTCGAACGGGTAGAAGTGCTGGTACAACAGCCCACGCAACTCCTCAGCGGAATATTGCGTGTCGGTGAAGATCAGCCCTACGTCGTGCCCGAACTTCTCGAGGAAATGCGCTGCGCGAAGGATGTTGCGATGCCCGCCGCTGCCGATCATCAGGCCGGGCACGATCCAGTCGATGCGCTTGCGAGCGGGATCGCGGCGGATCGCCGGCGCGGCCGGCGCGGCCGGCGCGGGCAGCGCATAGGCCGCTTCCGCCGCCTCGCGCAGCCGGTCGGGGCCGAAGCTCTGGCGGGCCGCCTCCTCCGCCGCGGCGCCGATGCGCGCGCGCAGCGCCGGATCGTCGGCCAGCGCGCGCAGGCCATCGTACCATTCGGCTTCGCAGGCCGCGAGGAAGCCGGTCTCCCCGTGGCGAACCGCGCTTCGGAAGGGCGCGGTCGGCGACACGACGCAGGGCACGCGAACCAGTGCGGCCTCGAACCACTTCAGCTCGCTCTTGGCCTCGTTGAAGGGGTTGCTCGGCTCGAGCGGGGCGATCGCAATGTCGCACTCCCACAAGCAGCGCAACATGTCCTGGTAAGGCATGAAGGGCAGCCGCTCGATGCGATCGGCGAAGGCCGTGAAGTCCGACCCGGGATCGAGCTCCCCCACCAGACGCAGCCGCAGGCCCGGCCGCTCCTGCAACAGGCGCAGCAGCGCGGGGGCGGCTTCCTGGAAATCGCGGTCATGCGTTCGGCTGCCCGAGAAGTAGCCGATCGATACGTCCTGCCGCGCCGGCCGCGGCAACTGCAGCAGCCCGGCCGCGATGTCGGACTGGATATCGTTCCAACTGTTCGGCACGACATGGGCCGGCAGGCCGAGCGCCTCCACCGCGTTCACCAGCGGCTGCGTCGAGACCGTGGCGGCATCGCATTTCAAAAGCAGCGCCCGATAGCGTGCGACGTCCCTGCGGTACCCCTGCTGCTCGGCAGCGTTCAGCATCTGATAGCCGTGCACCCGCTCGACCAAGTCGGGCTCGAAGACGAGATCGTCCACGTCGAATATCGTGCGGATGCCGTGCCGGCGCGCATGGGCGAAATATTGGTCAATCCAGGGCTCGTCCGCCGCGCGGAACAGCATCACGAGCCTCGGCGTCAGCCCTTCCGCCTTGATGCGACCGAGATCCGAGAACGGGATCACCTCTACGCTGCGGCCGCCTGCGCGAAGCGCCTCAGCGAGGTTTTCCACCCGGTAACGCTTCGACTCGCCTTCCCAGCAGCCGATCGCGCAGATCACGTCGGGCGAGGGAGCAGGGCTCCTGTCGGGCATTACGGATATGGGCGGCGGGGGCGGACTGGTTACCAAGTCGACGATGATGGTGTTCGACGTCGCCGTGGGCGGCACGGGCCGTCCGATCATGCGCGCGATGATCGTCTTGGCAGCGCGACGCATGGCGCGGCCGCCGAAGTGGGCACGGCGATATTCGACGGTGCGTGCATATGCCGGCACCCGGCGTTGCAGCGCGCGGTGGGCGGCGCGGAGCGACCCCAAAAGGCCGCGGGCAGCCGACGGCTGCATCGGCGGGTTCTGCCCGGCCGCCGGATGAATTGCGACTGCACGAGCGAGATCTCGGTTTCGCAGCGCTTTGGCACCCGCCAGCATACGAATCGTCTCGACGATCAGGCGCTGCGCGTTCTCCTTCACGGCGGCATCGACGGTCTCGCGTAAGCGATCTTCGAGCCCCCGCGCCTCTAAAGTCAGGCGCTGCGTGTTCTCCGTTACGGCGGCATCGACGGTCTGGCGCACGCGATCTTCCAGCCCCCGCGCCTCTACCATCAGACGCTGCGAATGCTCCGTCACGGCGGCATCGACCGTCTCGCGCACGCGCGCTTCCAGCCCCCGTGCCTCGACGATCAGACGCTGCGAATGCTCCGTCATGGCGGCATCGACGGTCTCGCGGATGCACTCTTCCAGCTTCATGGTCTCGGCCAAGCGCTTTTCGGTCTCTTCCAGCTTTCGGCGCAGCGTGTCGACCTCTGCATCCAGCTCGATTCTTCGATTCTGCAGGATGGCCTCGTCCCGCTCGAGCCGTTTTACATAGGCCTCGTTGTTCATCACCATTACTGGTCGGAAGAGTTCGAGCCGCTCAGGATCGCCTTGGGTCGCGAGGGCGATCAGATAATCCGCGAGCTCCGGCCCGAACTGTGGGTGCAGAGCGTGGATACGATCGAGCACCGCCGGCGGGCCGTGCGTGACCAGCGAGGTAAAGTGGTTGTTCTCCACCATCATCCGGTGGTGGGCGAAGTTCCGCCCGAGGACCTCACGAAATTCCTCCAGCGTGTATTCATGGGTATGGAACTCGTTTCGCGGCCGCTCGAGGGAGCGGGGGGTCGACATCACCATCACGCCGCCGGGCGCCAGCGCTTGGACGATGCAGCGAAACACCGCCTCTTGGTCGGAAACGTGCTCGATCAGCTCGAAGCAAGTGACGAGGTCGAACTTCTCATCGAAGACGAAGTCGGTCGCTTGGCCGATCTGGAAGCGCACCGCCGGATGGGCGTAATTGCCGCGCGCATGCGCGATCGCATCTGCGGAGATGTCGAACGCCACGACCTCCCGCGCGCCGGCCTCTGCCAGCAGCTTTGCGCCGTAGCCGACGCCGCAGCCGACATCCAGCACCCGAGCCCCCGCGGCAAGCTGCGCGGCGAGCAGGTAGCGTGCCGAATGCTCGGTGTACATTTTCTCGGCAAACAGCGGCTCGCAATTAGCGGCGCCCGGAACGATGCGCTCTCCGGTAAATTCAAGCATGTCGGGCGGCTCTCCAGTTGTGACGATCCGTCAGATCAGGCCGCAGAGCTTCTGCATGACGATGTGGCCGAAGATCGCGTGTGCGTCCTCGCAGATCTGCATATCGTTCGACCTTACCCAAACAGAATGCTTGGCCCTCTCCCGAAGCCGCCCGCCCGAGAAGCCGCTGAGGCCCAGCGTCTCCCCGCCATGCGCGTTGGCGTGGTCCACCGCCCGGATCACGTTCTCGGAATTCCCGCTCCCGGAAATCGCGACGACCAGGTCGCCCGGGCGCAAGATGTTCTTCAGCTGCTCGGCGAAGACGTCGTCGAAGGAGAGGTCGTTCCCGTAGGCCATGATGAGGCCCATATTGTCCACCAAGCTCCGACCGAGAATGGGTCGGCCCGTCGCCATCGGGATCATCTTCGACCAGTCGGTGCAGAAATGCAGCGCCGTCATGGAACTGCCCCCGTTGCCGAGGGTGATGATCTGCGCGCCCCGCTGCCAGGCAGCGTGGATCACGGCGACACCGTTGTCGATCGACGCTCGGTCGAGCGCGACCAGAGAGTCCGACAGGCGGCTCAGATAGTGTTCCGCTATTCCTTGGAAATTCTGCGTCATGGCCTGCATCATGTGTGGCATGTCGGTCGTGTGATGGTGCTGCGCGGGCACGCGGCAGCGGCAGAGCGGCTCAAGCGGGTTGATAGAAGATGATCTGACTTCCGAACCGTTCGAACTCGAACGGAACCGGACGCAGGCCCGGCAGGGCGTGGCAGATGGCGGGATGCCGTTCGGGCGGCGCGCTGAGCAGGAGAAAACCGCCAGCGCCGGCGCCGAGGATCTTGCCGCCCGTCGCACCGTGGCGCCGGGCGATGTCGTACCAATCGTCGATCTCGGACGAGGTGATGCGGCTGGCGAGGCTCTTCTTCAGTTCCCAGTTCTCGTGCAGAACGTCGCCGAATGCATCCAGGTTGTCGGCCTGCAATTCATCGCGCAGCACGTAACAAAGCTGCACCATCCGACGAAGCGCCGCCTTCTTGGCTCGGTCGCCGGAGACATCCTGCGACTGCTCGCGCAACAGGCTGGAGGCGCTGCGGGTAATGCCCGTGTAGAGCATGAGAAGGCTGGACTGGAGACGCTCCACCGTCGAGGGTCGGCAGATGATCGGTATCACGCCGACCGTATCGTCCGGTCGGAACTCGATCACGTTGAGGCCGCCGACGGCAGCCGCGTATTGGTCCTGCTTGCCGATAGGCTCGCCGCAGATGTCGATCTCGATGCGACATGCCTCCTCGGCCAGCCGCTCGTTGCTTACATAGCGCCCCTGGAAAGCATAGAGAGCATGCAGCAGGGCAACGGTGAAGGAGGAGGATGAGCCGAGGCCCGTTCCACGAGAGGGGATATCGGCAACCGTCGTGATTTCGACCCCGCCGTTCAAGCCGAGCAAGCCCATCGCCGCACGTACCAGCGCGTGCCGAATTTCCGACGCCGAGACCACCTCCTCCGTCTGCGAATAAGCCACGCGCACGCCGGCATCGAATTTCTTGTTCGCCGTCACGAAGACGTATTTGTTGAGCGCGGTGCTGAGGACGGCGCCGCCATGCTCCCGATAGAAGGCGGGCAGGTCGCTGCCGCCGCCGACGAAGCTCATCCGAAGGGGGGTCCGGCTGATGATCACGACTGGATGGCTCTTCTGGTCTCGGCGGCGTTTGGGCGAGCAAGCACCGGATCGAGGGTAAAGACATGGGCCGCCTCAGCCCGCGGCACGGCGGGGACGGGATGCTCGTCCTGCTCGCGTGCGGCCCAGCCGACTGAACCGGCGTCTGCGCCGTGGCCGAGGCGGCGTGCGTAATGATCTTGGCGCGCGCGCCGAGCGGCAGGATCCGCTTGGAGATCGATCGCATGGCTCTCGAGCCCAAGGCGCGCAGCCAGTTCGACACCGACCGCTCCCTCCCAAAACACGACGGTGCCGGCCGGCAGCGACAATCGACGAGAGAGGTCCAGCGGCTTGCGCTGCCGACGCGAATAGAAAGGAAGGTCCACGATCGCTTCGCCGCCGGTTCGTCCGGCTGCAGCCTCGAACGCGGCTTCAATGGCCTGCATGTCGTAGCGTTCCGGTACGCCGGCTCCCCTCCGGTCCTCGGGCATGAGCCAGCGATCGAGCTGGATCACCACCGCGTGCTGCCCGCCGCGGCGCAACTCGCGCGCCAGGGTCGCGGCAAGGGTCGACTTTCCCGACCGCGCGCAGCCGCCGATGAACCAGTCCTCACCCGAGCCGATGCGCTCTAGCAGAGGCGCTGCCGCGGCGGCGAGGCGTGGATAGTCGTCCAGGATGAAGTCCACTGCCGCGGAAAAATCACGAAAGGTGAAGCCCGCTTCATAGGGATAACGGTCGTCAAGACCGCCCTCACCGGTCTCGACCAAAATCGAGCTGACGCCTGCCTCCTCGGCGGCCCCGAGGTCGGCAGTGCTGTCGCCTATCAACCAACTATGCTCCAGCGCGATGTTCAGTTCGCTCTGCGCTTTGCGGATCAACCCCGGCGCCGGCTTGCGACAATCGCAAGTCCGCTTCAGTTCCGGGATCTCCCCCGGAAAGCCGGCATCCGGATGGTGCGGACAGAAATACAAACGGTCGAAGAACGCCTGGTCTCGCGCGACCTCGCTGTCCAGCCGTGAATGAATTCGGCGGAGTTCCGCCTCATCCGTCTCGCCCCGTGCCAGCACCGGTTGGTTGGTGATGATGACCGTTCGCCACTCGGCGTCATTCAGGCGGCGAAGCGCCTGACCCACGAAGCCGAAGACCGCAAGCTGCTCGGCGCGGCGGAGATGCCCCGCCTCTTCGTTCAGCGTGCCGTCGCGATCGATGAAGACTCCGCGTTGCGGATGGTCCAGAGAGGCGCGAAGGATCGCACCCGAAGCATGGGCGCGTCGCACGCGGTCGAGCCGCGCAGGCGTCCCCGCGTCCTTGATGTACTCGGGCGAGACGTATCCGCGCAGCAACGCCCCTTGCGAAAGCATGCGCGGAAACAGATCCTTGCCGAAATCCAGCGGCGGCGGCGCGGCCCGGAAGGGCAGCAACGCATCGCGGTTCACGATGTAGAGCGCCGCGTTCACCAGATTCGGCAACCACTCGCCGTCCGGATGCGGGTAGGGATGGAAACGCAGGATACGGCCCGCACTGTCCTGCTCGACAAGGTCCGAGTCCTGCGGGTGGTCATTCGGATGCAGGAAGAGCGAGGCCGCAGCATCCGGCGCGGCATCGTGCCAAGCGCGGAATCTGGAAAGATCCACCCCGAGCATCGTGTCGGCGTACAGGACGGTGAAGACGGGCGCGAGCTGATCGAGTGCGGCGAGAACCGCGCCGGCAGTGCCGCGCGGCTCGGGATCCTCGATCAGCCTGATCCGAATACCGAGTGGCGCGGCATCGGCCAGCCAGGCTGCGATCCGGCCCGCGCCATGGCTGACCAGCAATACCGCCTCCTCGAAGCCATGGCGCCGAAGGAGGGCCAACTGATGGCCCAGCAGCGGCTCGCCATCGACTTGAGCGAGCGGCTTCGGAACATCGCCGAGAACCGATCGGAGCCGAGTTCCCTTGCCACCGGCCAGAATGACGGCTTGCTTCATGTGACGCATTCCTGCGCCGCAATCTCGCGTATGGCGCGGCGGATCGCCGTGAGCGAATCCATGCTCGGCCGCCAGCCGAGTGCCTGTAGTTTCGCCGTAGAATAGGCGAAGCGCGGTACATCGCCGATCCAGCCCTTGTTGCCCTGCCCGAAGCGCAACTCGGCGCCCGGCGCTGCGACGGCGACCGTCTCGGCGGCAATGGCGCGCACGGTGACGCCAAGATCGGTCGGGCCGATATTGAAGGCATCCAAACGAGCGGTGCTGCGCGCCTGAACCAACAGCATGGCGTCAACGAGGTCTGATACGTGCAGGTAAGCCTTCTGCTGCGTACCGTCGCCGAGAACCTGCAACACGCAGCGGTCCTGCCGCAGTCGGCGCATGAAATCGAGCAGGACGCCATGCGTGGCCGGAACACCGACCACGTTGGGAAACCGAAACAACAACGCGACGTCGAGAAATTTCTCGGCAGCTGCGGAAATCGCCGCCTCGGACGCCAGCTTCATTGCCCCGTAGGCGGAGATCGGGAAGAGCGGACCGATGTCCTCCGTGAGCAACTTGTCACCGAGATCACCGTAGACCGCGGAAGACGAGGCGAAGTATAGTCGCTTCGCACCGATCTCCTGCATGATTTCGAGCGTATTGAACGTCGTCACGAAAGTATCGCGAAGGTCGACACGAGCATCTGCGATGCCGGCGGGGATGTCCGAATTAGCTGCCAGATGCCAGACCTCAGTCACCGGCCCCATGCCGCCATGCGCCGAGACAGCCGCACGAAAGGCGATCAGGTCGGACAGGTCCACCTGGGCGAAGGCGAAGTGGTCATGACCGATGAAGCCCGCGATGTTGTCTCGTGATCCGCGAGAAAAATTGTCCAGCGCCAACACTTTGTCGCCACGGCCGAGAAGCCGTCCGATCAGTGTCGTGGAGATAAAACCCGCCCCTCCCGTGACCAAGGTGGTCATTGCCAAACCCTCAAAAGCGCGGCTGCTCCGAACGTCGCTCCAGCTTCGAGCGCCGGAAAATTCCGACGAATTGATAATAACTAAAATGGGTGATGTCTATGCTTTTTGCATAGTTTTTTAAACCGCCGTTTTCTCTGAACCCTGTCTTCTACTCGACCCGGAATCGGACGCGGCGATCCGGGAAGCCCTGAAGGAGCTGATGAAGGGCCGCACCACGCTCATCATCGCCCACCGCCTCGCGACGGTGGCCTCGGCCGACCGGATCTACGTCATGGATCAGGGCCGGGTTGCGGAGACGGGCACGCATGACGCACTGGTCCGCAAAGGCGGCGTCTATGCGCGGCTGCATCAGCTGCAGTTTCATTCGACGGAATAGATACGCGAAAAGCGCGCCGTCGGCCCGACGCGCCCGAACGGCGCTGACGATCCGCTGAGACGAAACCGCTGCGGATCACTCCCGGCAGGGGTCATTTCCGAGCGAAAAACGGGGCGCAATCGCTTTCTCGCTCATAAACCTCGCAATTCCAGGTTGACTGTTCTTTTGTAAAGATCCGTAAACGCAGGATGCGTCGCCTGCGGAACATAGCGCCCCCCCGTCTCCGCGCTCTCGAATCCGGCTCGATTTCGATTTTTCGTGAGGTTGCGTCGGAGTTTCGCAAGCCTGTTCTTTTGTATTCGATCGGCAAGGACTCGGCGGTTCTGCTGCAT
>JAIXTP010000011.1 GCA_027483895.1 Hyphomicrobiales bacterium | reverse complement strand
GCGCGGCACGCTCGAAGACGTCGCCGTAGCTCAGTCGCTCGCCCGCAGCCGTCTCGATCAGCGTCCGCGCCGCGTCGGGGGCTCGCCCGAGGATGAGGTCGAAGAGATGATTCGCCATGAAAAGCCTTCCGGATCGCGGCGCAGGCGTCGTCCTCGGCTCGGCCGCGGGCGCAAGAGCAGCCGACCGGCCGCCGGCTTGTCAACCGAACAACGATCTTGACCGGCACGAAAAAAGATTGACCTTACGGAAGGTATCCCGATCCGGCTTGATGCCGTATTTCGGCGCGACCACATTCCTGATGCGTTCCGTTCAACCCGCGGGAGACCGGCGTCATGCGCGTTCTTGCACGATCGATCATGTCCCCCGTCGCGGTCGCCTGATGCGGATCAGAAGCGTCATCCCGGGCTTCGTGCCCGCGGCCGGAATCACGCTCCTGCTGCTCGGCCTTCTGGTTCTGCTCCCGCTCGCCGCGCTCGTGTTGCGGGCCGCCTCGCTCGGCTGGTCGGGCGTCTGGGATCTCGTGACGGAGCCGCGCGTGCTCGCCGCGCTGCGGACGAGCTTCGGGCTTTCGCTCGCGGCCGCGGCCGTCAATGCCGTCTTCGGAACGCTCACCGCCTGGGTTCTCGTCCGCTACGAATTCCCGGGCCGGCGCCTGCTCGACGCCGCGGTCGACCTGCCCTTCGCCCTGCCGACCGCGGTCGCGGGCATCGCGCTCGCGGCGCTCTACGCGCCGAACGGCTGGATCGGCGCTTTGGCGGCGCCCTTCGAGGTCAGGATCGCCTTCACGCCGGTCGGCATCTTCATCGCGCTCGTCTTCGTCGGGCTGCCCTTCGTCGTCCGCACGGTGCAGCCGGTATTGGCCGAAGCGCAGCAGGACGTCGAAGAGGCCGCGGCGACGCTCGGTGCAGGTCGGATCCGTACCATTCTGCGGGTCGTGCTGCCCGCGCTCGTGCCGGCGGTGATCGCGGGCTCGGCCATGGCCTTTGCGCGCGGCGTCGGCGAATACGGCTCCGTCATCTTCATCGCGGGCAACATCCCCTTCGTGTCGGAGATCGCGCCGCTGCTCATCGTGGTGAAGCTCGAAGAATACGACTTCGAGGGCGCGACGGCGATCGCGCTGGCGATGTTGACCGTTTCCTTCGTGATCCTGCTCGGGCTCAACGCCCTCGGATCATGGTCGCGCCGGAGATTCGGCCATGCCCGATAGCATGCCCGCGGCGCTCCTGCCGCCCTCCGCGACGAAGCCGGCGGCCGCCCCCGACATCCGCGCGCGCAAGCGGCTGCGGGCTCCGACGGAGGATCCGCCGCTCTTCCGCGCCGCCGCCATCGCGCTCGCGGTCTTTTTCCTCGCGCTGTTCCTCGTGCTTCCGCTCGCCGTCGTCTTCATCGAGGCCTTCGGCAAGGGTGCCGCCGCCTTCCTCGAAGCGCTGCGGGAAGAGGACGCGCGGGCCGCCGTGCGGCTGACGCTCACCGTCGCGGCGATCGCGGTTCCCGTGAACGTCGTCTTCGGCATCGCGGCGGCGTGGTGCATCGCGAAATTCGAATTCCCCGGCAAGAGCCTGCTCGTCAGCCTCATCGACCTGCCCTTCTCGGTCTCGCCCGTGGTGGCGGGGCTCGTCTATGTGCTGCTGTTCGGCGCGCAGGGGCTGCTCGGGCCGACGCTGCAGGCCTACGGCATCGAGGTGATCTTCGCCGTGCCGGGCATCGTGCTGGCGACGATCTTCGTGACGCTTCCCTTCATCGCGCGCGAGCTGATCCCGCTGATGGAGGATCAGGGCACGACGGACGAGGAAGCGGCGCTTTCTCTGGGCGCGGGCGGCTTCCGAACCTTCCTGCGCATCACCTTGCCCAATATCCGCTGGGGCCTGCTCTACGGCGTGCTCCTGTGCAATGCGCGGGCGATGGGCGAATTCGGCGCGGTCTCGGTCGTTTCCGGCCATATCCGGGGGCTCACCAACACCATGCCGCTGCAGGTCGAGGTGCTCTACAACGAGTACAACGCCACCGCCGCCTTCGCCGTGGCCTCGCTTCTGGCCGGCCTCGCCCTCGTCACGCTCGCCCTGAAGTCGCTGCTCGAATGGCGTTATGCCGACGAGATCGCGGGCACCCACCGCCGCTGAGGGATCCGATGGACATCCGCGTTCGCAACATCGTGAAGGATTACGGACGGACCGCCGCCCTCGAAGGCGTCTCGCTCGACATCGCCTCGGGCGAACTGATCGCGCTTCTCGGCCCCTCCGGTTCGGGCAAGACGACGCTTCTGCGCGTCATCGCGGGCCTCGAGATCCCCAATTCGGGTCAGGTCTTCTTCGGCGACGAAGACGCGTCCTTCACCCCGGTCCAGCATCGTAAGGTCGGTTTCGTCTTCCAGCATTATGCGCTGTTCCGGCACATGACCGTGCTCGACAATATCGGCTTCGGCCTGTCGGTAAGGGACTCCGCCCGCCGCCCGCCCGCGGGCGAGATCCGGCGGCGGTGCCTCGAACTGCTCGATCTCGTGCAGCTCTCCGGTCTCGAAGACCGCTATCCCGCGCAGCTCTCGGGCGGCCAGCGGCAGCGCGTCGCGCTCGCCCGTGCGCTTGCCGTCGAACCCCGCGTGCTGCTGCTCGACGAACCGTTCGGCGCGCTCGATGCCAAGGTCCGCAAGGATCTCAGGCGCTGGCTGCGCGAGATCCACGACCGCACGGGCCACACGACGGTCTTCGTGACGCATGATCAGGACGAGGCGCTCGAACTCGCCGACCGCGTCGCGGTGCTCAACAAGGGAAGGATCGAGCAGGTCGGCACGCCCGACGAGGTCTATGACCGGCCGGGCACGCCATTCGTGTTCCGCTTCATCGGCGAGAGCCACGCGCTCGCGGTGAAGGTCGCCGGCGGCAAGGTCTGGCTGGCGGGCCGGCCGATCCTGCTCTCGCCCGAGGACATGGGGGAAGGGCCGGCGCAGCTCCATCTCCGCCCGCAGGACGTCGAATTCGCCGCCTATGCCCCCGATGCCTTGCCCGCGCGCATCATCTCCGTCAGGCGCAGCGGCCCGACGCGCCGGGCCGAGATCAGGCTCTCCGACGAGCAGGACGCCGTGTTCGAGATCGACGCGCCCGCGGCGCTCAGCGTGCGGCCCGGCGAGGAGCGACCCGTCCGCATCCTCCGCGGCCGCGTCTTTTCGGGCGACTGATCACGCGAGCCCGGCGATCCGGCCCGTTTCCGCCCGTGCGACGCCTACGGACTCGCCTGCGGCCAGGATCTGCTCCCAAGTATTCGTATCGACCGGGACCTTGTTCGCGAGCCGGTCCGCCCGCGTCGCGCGCTCGGGTTCGCCGGGCAGCAGAACGGAGGGTTCTCGGCCCGCCGGCGGCGCGGTGACCCATTCCGCATAGGCCTCGATCTCGCGGGCATAAGCCGCCGAGGTGCCCATCGCCTCCGGCGAAACCACGATCGAGAACATGTTGTTGATGATCGCGTCGCGGTTCTTCGGCCCCTTTTGCGTGGCGCCTCCCGCAAGCGCGCCGGCCAGCAGATCGCAGGCGAAGGAGAGCGCCCAGCCCTTGTGCTCGCCGAAGGTGCGGAGCGCGCCGAGAGGCTCTTCGAAGAGCGCGGCCGGGTCGGTCGTCGGCTCCCCTGCGCCGTCCAGCAGAACGCCTTCGGGGAGGTCGACGCCCTTGTTGTAGGCCACGCGGACCTTGCCCACGGCGAGCCGGCTCGTCGCGAAATCCACGACGAAGGGATCACGACCGGGCCGCGGCAGGCCGATCGAGATCGGATTGGTGCCGACCCGCGCCCCGCGACCGCCGAAGGGCGCCACCGCGGGCGTCGAAATCACGTTGACGAAATGGATCGAGACGAGCCCCGCCCGCACGCATTGCTCGGACCAATGGCCGATGCGGCCGATATGATGGCTGTTGCGCAGCGCCATGATGCAGGCGCCCTGCGTCTTCGCCTTCGCGACGGCCATTGCCACCGCGTCGTGCGCAATGGTCTGGCCGAGCCCCCGATCGGCCTCGACCACCATCAGCGCGCCGAGATCGGTGACGACCGTCGGCGCCGCGTTGAGCCGGCACTCGCCCGTCAGCGCATTGGCGATATAGGCGGGCAGCATGCCCACGCCGTGGGAATCGTGGCCCCTGAGATTGGCCTCGACGAGATGCTCGGCGACGAGCCCGCATTCGCGTTCGCTCGAGCCCGCGGCGGCGAAGATCCGGCGGACGACGGTCCGCAGCGCCTCGTTCTCGATCCGGCATTCGCCCGCCTTGCCCGCGCCCATGAAGCACCTCTCCTCGTTTGCGGGGCGCAGAGTGCGGGGCGCTTTCGCCGGGCGCAAGAGGAAGGCGCCCGGATGCCGCTCACTCCGCCGCGGCGCGTCCGGACGTCCATTGAGCGAGATAGGATCGCAGCGCGGCGGGCTTCACCGGCTTGTTCATCACCTGAATCCCCTTCTCGCCCGCCGCGTCGCGCACGGCCGGGGTACGGTCTGCGGTGACGAGAACCGCCGGCGTCTCCGCGCCCAGCTTCCAGCGCAGCGCCACGATGGCGTCGATGCCGTTGCCGTCGTCGAGATGGTAATCCGCGATCATCACGTCGGGCGCAGCCCGATCCTCCTTCAGAGCCCGATGCGCGTCCGAAAGGCTGCCGGCCGTGAGCACGGTGCAGCCCCAGCCCTCCAGCAGCGTCTTCATGCCGTCGAGGATCGCGGGCTCGTTGTCGATGCAGAGCACGCGGAGGCCCGACAGCGGCACGGCCGGAATGCTGCCGCTTCCCTGCACGGCGCTCGCTGCCGGCAGCGCGGGCCCGAGCGGCGCCTCGATGGTGAAGGACGAACCGCGTCCGGGCACCGAGTCGAGGCCGATCGGATGGTCGAGCACGCGGGCGATGCGCTCCACGATGGACAGGCCCAGCCCGAGGCCGCGCGCGACCCGGGCCCCCTGATCCAGCCGCTGAAATTCCCGGAAGACCGTGCGCTGCTTGGAGGTCGGGATGCCCAGCCCCGTATCGCGCACCTCGATCCGCAGCTTGCCCTTCCGCCGCCGCACGCCGACCAGCACGCTGCCGGAGGGCGTGTATTTGATCGCGTTGGACACGAGATTCTGCAGCAGGCGCCGCAGCAGCCTGCGATCCGAGCGGACCGAGAGCGAGGAGGGCACGAAGACGAGCCGCAGTCCCTTCTCCTTCGCCAGCGGCTCGAATTCGACCCGCAACTGGGAGAGCAGGTCGTCGATCCTGAAATTCGACACTTCCGGCTTGAGCGCGCCCGCGTCGAGCCGCGAGATCTCGAGCAGCGCCGTCAAGATCTCCTCGACCGCTTCGAGCGACGCGTCGACGTTCTCGGCCAGCCGCGGATCGCCTTCGGTCCGGTCGCGCTCGAGCATCGACGTCGTGTAGAGCCGCGCCGCGTTGAGCGGCTGAAGGATGTCGTGGCCGGCGGCGGCGAGGAAGCGCGTCTTCGACGTATTCGCCTCGTCCGCCTCGGCCTTGGCGCGGGCCAGCTCCTCGTTGAGGCGCATCAGCTCCTCGGTGCGCTCGCGGACGCGGCGTTCCAGCGTCTCGTTCGCCCGCGCCAGCCCTTCCTCCGCCTCCACCGTGGCGGTGATGTCGGCATAGGTGGTCACGATGCCGCCGTTGGGCAGCGGGGCCGACCGGACCTCGATGACCTTGCCCGTGCCGTGCAGCCGCACGCGCACCGGGCCCGGATCGTTGACGAAGCTTTCGAGCCGCGCGGAGAGGAACTCGTCCGGCGAACCGGATCCGTAAAGGCCGCGCGAGGCGTTGAAGCGGATGATCTCGTCGAGACCCACGCCGATCTGCGCGAGCTCGCGCGGCAGTTCGAACAGCTCCTGGAATTCCCGGTTCGAGCTGACGAGCCGTAGATCGCCGTCGAACACCGTGACGCCGTGGCGCGCGTGGTCGAGCGCATATTGCAGCAGGTCGCGATTGTATTGGATCGCCGCCGATGCATCGTCGAGCAGGCGGAGGGCGGCCTTCTTGGTCACGTTGCGGCGCCTGAGCAGCAGCGACAGGACGAGCCGCGAGGACGAGGCGCCGATGGCGGAAGACAGCTGGTGTTCCGCGAAGCGCAGCAGATGGATGTCGGCCTCGCGGGAGGGGTCGAGCTCCTGCCCGCGCTTGGACGCGAAATCCGCGAAGGTGAGGCGTGTCCGCTCCTCGCCGAGATACCGCGCGACGCAGACCTGCAGTTCTTCGACGGTGACGGCCGTCCGCCAGAACCGGAAGGTCTGGCCCATCACCGGGCTGTCGGGCGACACGAAAAGGCTGGCCTGCAGGCGTTCGAGCGGGTCCGACGCGCGCGACAGCGAAAGCGTCACGAAGGCGGCGACGTTGAGCGAGAGGCTCCAGAAGGTGCCGTTGGCGATGGGCGACCATTCGATGCCGAAAAGCGCCGTGGGCTTCAGGAAGGCGAGGCCGAACGGTCCCGCCCCGAGCATCTCCTCGATGCCGAAGGTTTCCGGCTGCGCGAGGCTGGGGAGCAGCAGCGTATAGGCCCAGACCGAGAAGCCCACGAGCAGCCCGCCGATCGCGCCGCGCGCATTGGCGCGCCGCCAGAACAGGCCGAGGAAGAAGGCGGGCGCGATCTGCGCGATGGCGGCGAAGGACTTGAGGCCGATGGCGGCGAGCGCCGCGTCGCTGGTGTTCCTGAAATAGACGTAGCCCATCAGGATGATCGCGATGATCGCGAAGCGACGAATGACGAGCACGATCGTGCCCATATTGCCGGGGGCCTGACCGCGCCGGCGCAGCAGCAGAGGCACGGCGAGATCGTTCGAGACCATGATCGCCAGCGCCACGCAGGCCACGATCACCATCGCCGTCGCGGCGGAGAGCCCGCCGATGAAGACCAGGAGCGCGAGCAGGTCCTTGCCGGCGTGGATCGGCAGCGCGATGACCGCCATGTCCGGCGGGACCGTGCCGGGCACGAAGACGAGATCCGCCGCGATCGCGAGCGGCAGGACGAAGAGATTGATCGCCACGAGATAGAGCGGGAACATCCACGCCGCGCGCGAGACGTCGTCCTCGTCCCTGTTCTCGACCACGGTCACGTGGAATTGCCGCGGCAGCAGCAGGATGACCGCAGCCGACAGCACCATCATGGTGATGACGTTGGCGGGCCCCGAGGTCCGATCCGAGGGCGGCACGAGTTCGCTCATCCGCGCGGCGCGGGCGAAGATGTCCCAAGGCCCGTCGAACATGCCGAAGCTGACGAAGATGCCGACGGCGATGAAGCTCACGAGCTTGACCACCGACTCGGCCGCTACCGCCAGCATGAGCCCGTTCTGGTGTTCGGTCGCGTCGATCTGCCGGGTGCCGAACGCCGTCGCGAAACCCGCGAGGATCAATGCGACGAGGAAGGCGAGGTCGCCGAAGATCGGATCGGAATGGCCGACCGAGCCGGGCTCGAGCGCGTCCAATACCGTGGTGAGCGAGGCCGAGATCGCCTTCAGCTGCAGCGCGATGTAGGGCACGGACCCGATCACCGCGATCAGGCAGACGAGCGCCGCGACCCGCTCGCTCTTGCCGTAGCGCGCCGCCACGAAGTCGGCGACCGAGGTGATGTTCTGCGACTTCGCGAGACGGACGATGCGGCGGATGAGCCCCGATCCGAACAGGAAGACCGCGATCGGTCCCAGATAGATCGCGAAGAAGTCGAAGCCCGACAACGAGGCGAAGCCGACCGAGCCGTAGAACGTCCAGGACGTGCAGTAGACGCCGAGCGTCAGCGCATAGATCGTCGAGCGGCCCCGGCCGCGCAGAAGATCGCGCCCAGCCGTGTCGCCGTAATGCGCGACGGCGAAGAGGAGGCACAGATAGAAGAGCGCCGCCAGTACGACCGTCCAACCGGCCAAGATCCCCGCCCCGTCGTTTTCGGCTTCCGCCGGGAAGACTAGACGACCCGTCCTCGGACGGAAAGCGGCACGAAATGGGGTCTCGGAGCCCCTCCGCGATGGGGTTAGCCTGCACTTTTCCTTCCCCGTGCGAAAAGGAGCTTCCGATGGGCCTGATGTCCGAGTTCAAGGAATTCGCGGTCCGCGGCAATGTCGTCGATCTCGCCGTCGGCGTCGTGATCGGCGCGGCCTTCGGCAAGATCGTCGACTCCCTCGTCGGCGACCTCATCATGCCCGCGATCGGGGCGGTGACCGGCGGGCTCGATTTCTCGAACTATTATCTGCGCCTCTCCTCCGCGATCCCCGAAAACCTGCCCTATGCCGAAGCCAAGAAGGCCGGTGCGGCGCTCGGCTGGGGCAATTTCGTCACCGTCGTCGTCGGCTTCCTGATCGTCGCCGCGGCGCTGTTCCTCGTCATGAAGGTCGTCAACCGCTTCAGGCGGCAGCAGCCCGCGACTCCCGCGGCGCCGACGAAGACCGAGGCGCTCCTGACGGACATCAGGGATCTTCTCGCCACCCGCCCGTGACGGCATGCCCGCCCGGACAAAATCGGGGGAGACGAAGGCCCGGGATCGTGAGACAAGGCGGCGCAATTCAGCCCGTCCTGCAAGCGATCCGCCATGGCCCCGTCCTTTCTCGCCGAGATCCGTCCCGAAGCCGCCCGCGCTCCCGCCAGCGGGATCGTCGAGGTGTTCAATTACGGTCGGGGCCGTCCCGGCCTCATCCCGCTCTGGGTGGGCGAAGGCGACCTGCCGACCCCGGCCTTCATCCGCAACGCGGCGGCGCATGCGCTGGAGGAGGGCGAGACCTTCTACACGCATCAGCGCGGCATCCCGGAACTGCGGACGGCGATCTCCGGCTACATGACGCGGCTCTACGGTACGCCCCTCCCGCCCGAGCGCTTCTTCGTCACGATCGGCGGCATGCAGGCGTTGCGGATCGCGCTGCGCATCGCGGCCGGGGCGGGAGACGAGGTGCTGATCCCCTCGCCGGCCTGGCCGAATTTCGTCGGCGCGGCGATCGCGACGGGCGCCACGCCGGTTTCCGTTCCCCTCCGTCTGACCTCGGACGGCCTCGACGGACGCTGGACGATCGACATCGACGCGCTGGCCGCCGCCGTCACCCCGCGCACCCGTGCGATCATGGTCAACTCCCCGGCCAACCCGACCGGCTGGACCGCGACGCGGGACGAATTGGTCGCGATCCTCGCGCTCGCGCGCCGTCACGGCCTCTGGATCATCGCGGACGAGATCTACGGCCGCTTCGTCTATGACGGGGCGGAGCGCGCGCCGTCCTTCCACGACGTGATGGATCCCGAAGACAAGATCTTCTTCGTCCAGACCATGTCCAAGAACTGGGCGATGACCGGCTGGCGCGTCGGCTGGCTCGAATGCCATCCCGCGCTGAGCGAGGTCGTCGAGAATCTCATCCAATATTCCTCGTCCGGCGTCGCGGCCTTCCTGCAGCGCGGTGCGGTCGCCGCGCTCGAGCAGGGCGAGGACTTCGTGCGGGAGCAGGTCGCCCGGGCCCGCCGCGGGCGCGACCTCATCTGCGAGGGGCTTTCCGCCGTTGACGGCGTCCGCTTCCCGCTTCCGGCCGGCGCCTTCTATCTCTTCTTCGGCGTCGACGGCGAGGCGGACACGCGCGCCCTGGCCCTGCGGCTCGTGGACGAGGCGAATGTCGGGCTCGCGCCGGGCACCGCGTTCGGCCCCGGAGGCGAGCGGTTCATGCGGCTGTGCTTCGCCCGAAAGGCCGAGGACATCGCCGAGGCGGCACGTCGCCTCGCCGCTGCCCTCTCCCGGTGAATGAACTTAGGTCGGTGTTGCGTGCCGGGATCGGGTAAGGCAAATTTCTCATCCGTTGATTTACGGATCTCTGAAGGATGTCGACTCAGGCGGACAGGACGCGGATGACCGCTGAAACGGAGTCCGAAGCGCGCCTGATCAGCGTGTTGGATACGGCCGTCGACGGAATTCTCGTCATCGACGACCGTGCGAACATTCTGGTCTACAATTCCGCTTGCGAAAGGCTCTTCGGCTTCACCCCCGAAGAGGCGATCGGGCAGAATGTCGGCATGATCATGCCGTCGGCCTATGCCCGCAGCCACGACCGATACGTCGAGACCTACAAGGCGACCGGCGAGCGCAAGATCATCGGCATCGGTCGCGAGGTGCATGCCCGCCACAAGGACGGAACCGAATTCCCCGTCGAGCTTTCCGTCGGCGAAGCGCGGACCCCGCAAGGCCGGCAGTTCATCGGGATCATCCGCGATCTCCGGCCCCGCAAGGAGCAGGAAGAGCGCGTCCGCCAGCTGCAGGCCGATCTCGTCCACATGGCCCGCGTCTCCGCCATCGACGAGATGGGCGCGGCGCTGGCGCATGAGCTCAACCAGCCGCTCACGGCGGTGATGCTCTACCTTCAGGCCGGCGAACGCACGCTCAGGAAGGGGCGCGACGCCCGCTCCGACGAAATGCTGTCGCAGGTGATGAACAAGGCCGTGCACGAGGCCGAACGTGCGGGCTCCATCATCAGCCGCATGCGCCAATTCGTCGAGAAGCGGGAGCCGAACCGCCGACGGGTCGACCTCAACGCGATCGTCGACGAGGCGGTCGACCTCACGCTTCTCGGCATCCGCGACAAGGTGAGCGTGCTCCGCCGGTTCAAGAGCGATCTCCCGGCGGCCTTCATCGAGCCGGTCCAGATCCAGCAGATCGTGGTCAATCTCCTGCGCAATGCCGTCGAGGCGGTGCGCGAGAGGCCCGAGCCGGTCGTGGAGATCGAGACGCGCGCCGTCGACGGCATGCTGCAGGTCTGCGTCTCGGACAACGGACCCGGTATTCCTCCGCAGGCCATGCCCGACCTCTTCAGGGCCTTCGCGACCTCGAAACGCTCGGGAATGGGGCTCGGGCTTTCCATTTCGCGCACCATCGCGCAGAGCCACGGCGGCGAATTGTCCGTGGATCCCGGCGGCAACGGTCGCGGCGCGAAATTCACATTGACGCTCCAAGCTGTTACGTCCGAGGACGCGTGACGGATACCGAGTCGTCGGAGGCGCAGCAGGAATGACCCAAAACGACGGGCATGAGATCTTCATCGCCGACGACGACCCCGCGGTGCGCGATGCGCTGAGCGTCGTCTTCGAGCTCGAAGGCTTCCGCGTGAGCGGCTATCCCGACGGAGGCGCGCTCCTCGCGGCGGTCAAGAACCGCATGCCCGACTGCATCATCCTCGACGTCCACATGCCCGGGCGCTCCGGCATCGACGTTCTGAACGAACTGGGCCTGCGCTGCCCCGCGCCCATCTTCATGATCTCCGGCCAGGGCGACATCCCGATGGCCGTGGAGGCGATCAAGCGCGGCGCTCACGACTTCATCGAGAAGCCCTTCGACGCCGAAACCGTGGTCGGACGCATCCGCGATGCACTCGACGCCGCCCGTCGCAAGGCGGAAACCCCCGGTTCCGCGATCTCCGCCTTCCCCGGCGAGGACATGCTGACGCCGCGCGAGCGCGAGGTGCTCGAACGGATCGCGCTGGGCGCGTCGAACAAGGAAGCGGGCCGCCAGCTCGGCATCAGCCCGCGGACCATCGAGGTTCATCGCGCCCGCATCATGGAAAAGCTCGGCGCGAAGAACACCGCGGATCTCGTCAGGATCGTGTACGCGGAACGCCGCGTATGAGCGGGTCCGGAATGCTACCGACTGATCCCGGGGCCCGCCTTCTCTAAAGTCCGTCTGCGAGGCTTTCGGCGGTTCCCTGCCGCCGGGGCCCACAAAAGGCATGACGGTGACTGTCCACATTCTCGAAGACGATCCCGGGGTGAGCGACTCCCTCGACCTTCTGCTGCGCGGAATGGGTTACAGGACCGTCGCCTATCCGGATGCGGAATCCTTCTTCGAAGGCGCCCTGCCGGCGTCCGGGGACACCGTGCTCGTCGATCTCCGCCTGCCGGGCATCAGCGGTGCGCAGGTCGTTCGCTGGCTGCGGAGTCTCGGCGCTCCGCCGCGCGTCATCGTCATCAGCGGTCAGGCCCGTGCCGCCATCGACGCTCAGATCGCGGGCATCGACCACCTCGAGGTCCTGCGCAAGCCGCTCAACCCCCAGAAGCTCGCCGCGCTCCTCTGATCCCGCGCGCATTGATCCGGATCACCTCTCAGTAGCAGTGCTTACGGGACCGTCCCGATGCGGCCCCGGCGGCGCGGATCTACGATGGTTTCCATCAGGCTCGCGTTCTCCCCCGCCCGTGCCCCCGCTCGGCTGCGGCGGAAGACGTACCTACCCCCGAAGGTACACCATGTCGCTCGACACCCGCTCTTTCGAACACGCCGAGGATCGCGTACCCCCGAAATTCGATGCGCGCTGGAGCCTCGGCCCCGCGCGCGGGCACGTCGTCGCCGAAGGCACGGGCGGCCGGATCCTGGAATTCGAGCCGCGCCATACGATCATCGACGAGACCGATGCGGCCCGCTGCTCCTATATGATCCTCGAAGGGTCGGTGATGATCTCCAAGATGCTGCCCGACGGCCGCCGGCAGATCATCGAGCTGCTCGGCCCCGGCGACGTCTTCGGCATGACGACCACGGGGATCCACGAGAGCGCCGCGGACACGCTCACGCCGGTCAGGGTCACCGCCTATGACCGCGCGGCGTTCGAACGCGACGGGTCCCTTCAGCTCGTCTTCGCCGAGCGGCTGAAGAACCAGATCTGCGCGCTTCACGACCATGCCATGCTGCTGGGCCGCAAGACCGCCCGCGAACGCGTCGCGACCTTTCTGATGCGCCTCATCCCCGGCCGCGGCGGCAGCGGTTGCCTCGGCCCGCAGGCCGATGCGGACCGTCGCAGCGTGACCGTCGCTCTGACCCGGCAGGAGATCGCCGATTATCTGGGTCTTACCCTCGAAACCGTGAGCCGTGCCTTCTCGCAGCTGAAGCGCGAGGGGATTCTCTCCTACGGCCATCACGACGCGGTCACGGTCACCGATGTCTGCCGCCTCTGCCGCCAGACCGGCGCGCACTGAGCACGAGCTCCCCGGAGAGGAGCGTCCGCGCCCTTCTCCTCCACTATCGGCGCCGGCCCTCGGGTCGGCGCCTTCTTTTCGGCCGTTCCGAGCGCCTGAAGAAAAAGTGCTCGACGCAGCTCCCCCGAGACCGCGCCGAGCACCATGACCCCCGGCAAAGCCGAGAGTTTTCGTCGTCCGATCGGTCTTCGAACCGACCGGAAGCATGTGACGAAGTTTGACCTGCCTTGCGCGGCGGCACATTGATCGACGTCAACTTCGCGCGATTGTGGAAGCGATGCCGCCTTTTCTTTCCGCCGTAGCCGCGCAGCTCCCCGTTCTCGTCCCCGCCGCAGCGGCGGGCGCGGCTCTCGCGTTGGTCGGTTTTCCGGCGGCGTGGCTCTCGGGCGGGATGCTGGTCGGTGCCGCCATGGCCGCGGCGGGGCGCGGCGCGCCGATGGCGCCGCGCTTGCGCGAGGTGGCCATGGTCCTCTCCGGCACGACGATGGGGACGGCCGTCACGCCGGAAACGCTGAGGATCCTCGCGGCGGTCCCGTTCAGCCTCGTCATTCTGGCGCTGGCCATGATCGCGATCACGGGCGCATCGGCCCTGATGCTGTCGCGGGGCTTCGGCTGGAAGCGTTCGGACGCGCTGTTCGCCTCGATCCCGGGCGCGATGTCGACCATCCTGCTGATCGCGCATGAACGGAAGGCCGACATCCCGTCCATCGCGACGGTGCAGCTCTTCCGTCTGGTGATGCTGATCCTCGTCCTGCCGCCGCTGCTCGGCGCGGCCGCCGCGCATCCCGTCGCCTCCGCGGCGCCCGGTGTGCTGGGGCCCGAGGGCTGGCTTCTCCTGTTCGCGGCCGCGATCCCGACCGGCAGGCTCCTGCACCGGATCCGCATGCCGGCCGCCGGCCTTCTGGGCAGCATGATCGGGGCTGCCGCGCTGACCGGGAGCGGGCTCGTCGTCGGGCGGTTCCCCGATGCGCTCGCCGCGCTCGGCTTTCTGCTCATCGGCGTCTTCATCGGCGAGCGCTTCCGCGGCATCCGCCCGCGCGACGTCGGCCGGCTCATGCCCGCCGCGATCGCCTGTTTCGCCGTCGGCATCGTGGTCGCCGCGCTGTTCGCGGAGGTGACGAGCCTGTTCCTCGGCATCTCTCACGAGGCCGCGCTTCTCGCCTTCGCGCCGGGCGGGCTCGAAGCGATGTCGATCCTCGCCTTCACCCTCGCGATCGACCCGGTCTATGTCGCGACCCACCACATCGCACGGTTCCTGATGATCGGCGTCTTCCTGCCGGTCATCGCGCGGGTGATGCCGGGCCTGTTCGGCGAGCCCGTCGGTCGCGAAGATCAGCGCTGGACGGGAACCAGCTGATATCCCCGCTGATAGAGGCAGGCCTCGACCGCCCGCTCGCGCGGCGCGGCATTGATGTCCTGCGTGGAATAGACGGGCGGAACATAGGTCGGCGGCGTCGAGCTGCAGTAGACATTGCCGTAATAGGTCCGCCGGCAGCTGCGCCAGCCCGCGTCGAAATAGCCGCCGCCGGTCTGCACGACGGCGGGCGTCGTGGGATAGAGCGCCGCGGCGCGGCGCTCGCACGCGAAGCGGTCCGCGCCGTATTGGGCCGGGCTGCGGTTCGGATGGACCCATTGATATTGGACGCAGCCCGAGGTCAGTGCGGCCGCACAGAGGACCACCAGCAGCTTCGGGGTCATGCTCGCCTCCTCACGCCTACGATGAGGACCATCCTAACCCCTGAACCGGGACAAAAAAATCCCCGCGGAATGCCGCGGGGATCGGGTCGGATACGCATCCGGGCGCGGTCAGGCCGCGTCGCGGCGGCGCTGTTCGCCGGGGGCGGCCGCTTCCCGCATGGCATCCGAGGTCTCGGTCGCCGTGCGCAGGGAGATCTCCCCGAGCCTTCGCACGCCGTCGACCATCGCGCGGATCCCGTCGCGCATCAGGTCGGCCTGTGCGTTGACGAGTTCGGGCATGCTGCGGAGGCGCGACATCTCGCTCATCGCCTCGCTGTTCCGGCGCATCTGCTCCTGGGTCATGCCGATCCATTCGCGGGACGCGTCCTGCATGCCCTGCATCAGCACCGAGCCCGCCTTGGTCAGGGTCGCGAGGTTGCGCGACGTCCGCTCGGCGATCCGGTTCAGGTCCTGGCCCGCGTCCCGGCCCATGTCCCGGCCGAGATCGAATGCGCGGCCCATGCCTTCGGTGCCGGTCTTTTCCGCGTTGCGGGCGGCCTCGTCGATCGCCCCGGTCGTCTCGCGCGCTGCATTCTGCATGTCGTCCCCCGTCCTCTCCATCATCGCTTCCACGCGACCGCCCCGGCCGCCGGGTCGTCCCTTTTCGGCCTTGTCGTCTTCAGCCATTCGATTTGCCTCGTCCTCTCGGGATTGCGGCACGCGACCGCGCACCGGTTCTTCAACGATCGAGGGGGCCGGAGGTTCTACGAGGCCCGAAAAAAGCGCACCTCCTCCGGCCGGCAATCGCGCGCGTCGAGGGCTATATCGAAGGTCACCGTCCGGGAGATCACGCATGGATCAGGCGAGCGCCGCGAACCCCTTCTTCGAAGCCTGGGATACGCCCTTCGGCGCGCCTCCCTTCGACCGGATCGCGGCGGAGCATTTCCGGCCCGCCTTCGCGCGCGGCTTCGCGGATCACGAAGCGGAGATCGCGGCGATCGCGGCCGATCCCTCCCCGCCGGACTTCGAGAACACGATCACGGCGCTCGAACGCTCCGGCACCGTGCTCGACAAGGTCGGCGGCGTCTTCTGGAACCTCACGGGCGCCCACACGAATGAAGAGCTGCAGGCCATCGAGCGAGAGATCTCGCCCAAGGCCGCGAAGCATTTCGCCGCGATCGGCATGAACGCCGCGCTCTTCGCCCGCGTCGACGACCTCTTCGCCCGCATCGATTCCCTCGGGCTCGATCCCGAACGGCGCAGGGTGCTCGAACTGACGCACAAGCGTTTCGTCCGTGCGGGGGCGCGGCTCGGCGAGGCGGAGAAGGCGAGGCTCGCCGCGATCGTCGAACGGCTCGCGCAGCTCGGCACGCGGTTCTCGCAGAACGTCCTCGCCGATGAAGCGAACACCGTGATCCCGCTGAAAGCGCCCGAGGATCTCGCGGGCCTGCCCGAATGGCTCGTCGCCGCCGCGCGTGAAGCCGCGACCGAGCGCGGGCTCGAAGGCCATGTCATCACGACCTCCCGGTCGTTGATCGAGCCCTTCCTGCAGTTCTCGACCGTCCGCCCGCTGCGTGAGAAGGCCTATGCGGCTTGGATCGGGCGGGGCGAAAGCGGCGGCGCGACCGACAACCGCGCGATCGTCGCCGAGATGCTGGCGCTGCGGGCCGAGCGCGCGCGCCTGCTCGGCTTCCGCACCTTCGCGGACTACAAGCTCGAACCGACCATGGCGAAGACGCCCGAGGCCGTCCGCGGCCTTCTGGACCGCATCTGGCCGATGGCCCGTGCGCGCGCCGCCGAAGAGCGCGAACTCCTGCAGCAACGCATCCGGGAAGAGGGCGACGCCTTCGTGCTGGGCCCGCATGACTGGCGGCATTATTCGGCCAAGGTCCGCGCCGCCCTTCACGCCTTGGACGAGGCGGAGATCAAGCCGTATCTGCAGCTCGACCGCATCATCGAGGCGTCCTTCGACACCGCCACGCGCCTCTTCGGCGTGACCTTCCGCGAACGCCGCGACGTTCCGACCTACCATCCGGACGTGCGCGTGTGGGAAATGCTCGACCGCGACGGCCGCCATCTCGCATTGTTCCTCGGAGACTATTTCGCCCGTCCCTCCAAGCGCAGCGGCGCGTGGATGAGCGCGTTCCGCAGCCAGCACAAGCTGGACGGGGACGTCCGTCCGATCGTGGTCAACGTCCTCAACTTCGCGCGGGCGCCCGAAGGCCGCCCCACGCTGCTGAGCTTCGACGACGCGCGCACGATCTTCCACGAATTCGGCCACGCGCTGCACGGCATGCTGTCCGATGTCACCTTCGGTTCGATCTCGGGCACCTCGGTGGCGCGCGACTTCGTGGAATTCCCCTCGCAGGTCTACGAGCACTGGCTGATGACGCCGGACGTCCTGTCGCGCTTCGCCGTCCATGCCGAGACCGGCGAGCCCATGCCCGCGGCGCTGATCGAGAAGGTGCAGGCCGCCCGCAACTTCAATCAGGGTTTCGCGACGGTCGAATACGCCGCCTCGGCCATCGTCGACATGGAGTTCCATGCTCTGGAAAGCGCGGGCGACATCGATCCCGCCGCTTTCGAGCGGGACGTGCTCGCGGGGCTCGGCATGCCGGCCGAGATCGCGATGCGGCACCGCACGCCCCATTTCACCCATGTGTTCTCGGGCGACGGCTATTCGGCGGGCTACTACTCCTATCTCTGGTCGGAGGTGCTCGACGCCGACGGCTTCTCCGCCTTCGAAGAGACCGGCGACGTCTTCGACCCGGCGCTCGCCTCCCGCTTGCGCGAGCACGTCTATGCCGCCGGCGGACGGCAGGACCCCGCCGAGGCCTATCGTGCCTTCCGCGGGCGCGATCCCGACGTGGACGCCCTCCTGCGCAAGCGCGGTTTCCTCTCCGCCTGACTTCAGCCGATCCGCGGGCCGTGGCCCAAGCCGCGGATCGGAACGTCCTCGTCGTCCTCGGTCGGAGCGGGCGGCAGCAACCGTCCGAAGCCGTGGAGCAGGGAGGCCTCGCCTCTCCGGATGCGTTCCGCGAGCCAAAGGCCGCGCCGCACGAAGCGGAGCAGGGAGGCCGACGGTCCGCGCCCCGCCTGTCGCAGGCGGATCCCGACGCCGCGCCGTACCGCCCGCGACGGCGGCGGAAACGGATGGCCGACCCCCGTCATCGTCTCCACCAGCAGCAGCCATTCGGCGAGAGCGCGCGCCTCATGCGGGCGAAGCCGCGCCTCGGCGATGAGAGCCGGTTCCACCCGGCCCGTGGCGAGCAACCGCGCGCCGTCGAAGAGATGACGGAGATCGAACGAGCCTCTGAAAATCCCGCCGTCACGGATTTCGTCGTGCAGCACGAGATGCAGCAAAAGCGCCGTTGGCGGCGGGATCAGAACGGTGACGCCTTCCCGCTCGACCGGCTCGGGCGCCGTCGCAAGCCGGTCGAGCGCCGCATAGGCCGGATGGCCGGGCGTCGGCGAGTGCAGCTCGATCGGCCCCGCATCCTGCGGACGGAACAGCACGTCGCTGTCCTCGTTGGGCGCGCTCAGACTTCGATATCCGGCACGCGCCAGAGCCCGTGCCGCCTCGATCCGTTCGTGCGGCGCGACCATGAGATCGAGGTCGCCCATCATGCGGTTCCCGATCGCGTCGTCCGGCGCGGCGAACAGGAAGGCGGTTCCCTTGCCGAGCGCGGGCCGGATGCCGTGGCCCGCGAGGATATGCGCCGCCTCGAAAAGCTGCGCCCGAAGCGCAAAATTCCGCTCGCGATTGAGCCCGTGAAGCAGGTCCAGATAGTCGCGAACGTCCTCGGGCACCGCCGGTGTCGTGGTCGTCCGGAGCGCTGCGGCGAGAGCGGGGGCGAGCCATGCGGCATTGGCCGCTGCGATCACGCCCGTCCAGTCCTCGCCCGGACGCGGCATGCGGCGGGCGGACAGGAGTTCCACGAGGGCGCGCAGGTCGGAGGGCAGGGGAGAAAGGGCGGGCATGTCAGGCCGCGAGAAGGGCAGCGCCCGCCCGAGCGTCGTCGCCGGCAAGCACGAAGGTTTCGGAGCCGCCCACCAAGGACGTCAGCGCCATGAAGCCCGCCGCATTCAGTCGTCCGTCGGGCCTGTGCGCGCCCTCCAGCAATTCCGCCAGCGCGAGCAACGGATCGACCGGCGAAAGCGAGGGGGCGGCCGGCGTGCGGTCGATCAGCACGATGCGCGTGACGGCTTCGGGCCGATCCGACGCGCCCCGCAGCGGCAGATAGCGGACCCTCCGCCCGTCGGGGCGGCAGTGGATCGGCTGTCCCGCAAGACGCGGCAGAAGCGCCGATACGATCGGCCACGCGCCGGGCTTCAGCGCGAGCGGAAACGGGACCGGCGCGATGCGGCCGTCGGCGCGCAGAAGGGCCATGTCGTCGCACCTGACCGCAAGGCCCGCGCCCATGCAGGCGGCGGCGAGGGTCGACTTTCCCGCGCCCGGCGCGCCCACGAGCAATGTCGCTCCCCGCGGCGTCGCGATGACCGCGCCGTGCAGCGCCATGAGATGATCGCCGCGATCGAGAAGGCGTTCGGTCAGCAGCGCCTTGATCGTCGGGACGAACGAGACGGGATCCGCCGCCTGCTCCGATCCGTCGTCTTCGCGGATATGGAGGGCGGCCCCCGCACGTCGGATGCCGATCCGGATCCGGACGGGCGCCCCGCACGGAAACGGGGCGAAACCGGAGAGGAGATCGCGGAGCCGGCCTCGAAGGGGCGGGTCCGAATGGAATTCGGCGTGGAGGCCGCCGATCCTTTTGCGAAGGACGAGCCCGCTCTCCGCCCGGCGCGGAAGAGCGCGCCGGCGCCGCGGTCCATCGTGGAGCGACCATGGAGGGAGCGAGGCTCGATCGACCGGAGCCGCGACGGCGGGGAGATCGCCCACGTTCGGCTTCGGTTCGAAAATCGCCTGCAAGGCTTCGGAGAAGGCGAGCAGCCGCTCTCCGAGCACGGCGGTCGGACCGGCCGCGTCGGGCGTCATCCGAACCGGCCGGAACCGCGCCCGCCGTGATGGCCGAAACGACCGCCCGGGCCGTGTCCGTGCCCTCGGCCGCGCACGCCCCCGCCGGATTTCGCAAGCGCGCCGGAGGTCATCGTCGTGGAAAGGAGCAGCGTCACGGCGGGCGGCGTCACCGCAGCGAAGCGGCCGCATTTCTTGAGAAAGGCGCGACGCCGTTCGTCGGCGCCGGTGGGCTCGGTGGGCTCGGTCATTCCGGGGCTCTCGCGGATTTCGATGAGCCCAATCTGCAGCCACGCTCCGGGTCGGGCGATTCCGTCCTTCGGATCGGACCGACTCGGAGGGCGTAGCCGCCCGCCTCTTTCGATCCCGTGATCCTCCGAAAGGATCGGGGCGTTCCGCGTCGATGAAGGCCTCAGCGCAGCGCGCGGGCGATCGCGGCGGCGTTGTGCCGCATCAGCTCGATATAGCTGCGCACTTCCCCGCCCAGCGCGTCGCCGTAGAGCGTGCCGCCGATCCTGGCGCCGGTCTCCTGCGCGATCCGGTCCACGATGCGTTCGTCGCCCATATTCTCGAAAAAGACCGCGCCCGCCTTCTCCTTGCGGATGCGCGAGATCACCGCGGCGACGTCCTTGGCGTTGGGCGCCGACTCGGTGCTCAGCCCGTGCAGGCCGATGAACTCGATGCCGTAAGCCTTGCCGAACCGCGTGAAGGCGTCATGGGCCGTCACGATGCGCCGGCGCTCCGCCGGGATCGGGGCGAGAAGAGCGCGGATTTCCGCGTCGAGCGCTTCGAGGCGTGCGAGATAATCGGCCGCGCGCTTTTCGTACTCCGCCCGCCCGGCAGGATCGATGCCGATCAGCCCGTCACGGATCGCGCGGACATAGACGGCGGCGTCCTTGGGGTCCTGCCAGCCGTGCGGATCGGTGCGGTCCCGCCCGCCATGCCCGTGGGAGTCCGCCTTCGCCTCGACGCGTCGCACGTCGCGGCCCGCGACGACGAGAGCGCCCGAATAGCGCGCGGACCGCGCCAGTCGTTCCGCCCATGCGTCGAAGCCGAGCCCGTTGACGACCAACAGCCGGGCCCGGGCGATCGCGGCGGCGTCCGACGGCTTGGGTTCGAAGACATGCGCATCCCCGTTGTCCGGGACCAGCGAGACGACCCGCACGCGGTCGCCGCCGACCTCCCGGACGAAATCCGCCAGAATGGTGAAGCTCGCCACAGCCTCGATCCGCGCGTCCTGCGCCCGCAGGGGAAGGGCGGCTCCCGCGACGGCGAAGACGGTCCCGAGAAGCAGCGCGCGGCGATCCATATGAAGCCTCCGTTCGAAAGGAGTGGCTTCGTAATGTTATAATGTAACATCCGTCAAGAGTTCCCGACGGTCCACCGGCGGGAAGGGTCTCTCTCCGTCATTGCGAGGAGCGAAGCGACGCGGCAATCCAGAGACGGCCGGCATCGTGCTCCATGCCCGCCATTCTCTGGATTGCTTCGCTGCGCTCGCAATGACGGGTATAGGCCCCCGATCAGCCCTTCATGAACGCGACGACCGCCTCGCGGGTCGGGATCGGTGCGACGGCGCCGTAGCCCAGAGTCGACAGAGCGGCCGCGGCATTCGCGTAGGCGGCGGCGGCGAAGGGATCGCGGCCGTTCGCCAGCCATTCGGCAAGGAACGCGCCGTCGAACGTGTCCCCGGCACCGGTCGCGTCGACCGCAGTGACGGGGCGGGCCGGGATCAGCCGGCGCTCGCCGGGAACGGCCACCATCGTGCCGTCCTTGCCCATGGTCAGCGCGACGATGGAGCAGCCCGTCGCGAGATAGGCGTCGCAGATCTCTTCAGGCCGGTCGAGGCCGGTGAGTTGCCGCGCATCGTCGAGCCCCGGCAGGCAGATGTCGCTTTTCGCGACGCCCGCATGGATGATCGCCCGCGCCCTTTCGAGCGGCCACAAGCGAAGGCGGAGATTGGTGTCGTAGCTCACGACGGTGCCGGACCGCTTCGCCGCGGCGACCGCCTCGAACACGGCGTCGGCCGCGCTCGGCGAAATGCCTTGGCTGATGCCCGAGACGTGCAGCACGCGTGCGGCGGCGATCAGGTCCGCCGGAACGTCCCCCGGGCCGACGAGGCTCGCCGCGGAGCCCGCGCGGAGATAGGTGAATTCGTGCCCGTCCGGGCCGTGCGTGATGAAATAGATGCCGGTCCGCGAGTCCGCGGGCATCGTCACGCGGCTCCGGTCGACGCCCTCCCGGTCCCACAATTTCAGGAAATCGCGCCCGAAGGCATCGTCGCCGAGAGCCGTGAAGAAGGCCGTGCGGGCGCCCTGACGGGCCGCCGCGATGATCGCGTTCGACGTATCCCCGCCGAAGCCCTGAAGAAACACCGCCTCGCCTCCGCGCGTCACGGAATTGAGCTCCATCAGGGGCTCGCCGAAGCCCAGGACGTCGATGGTCTTTGTCATGCGGGAGGGGTCCGATCGCGATTTAAAACGATAAGAACCACCCCGTCCGCGGCATTGCAAGGCCGCGGCGCACCCGTTGCGGCGTGATCCGGGCGGGAACGCTTGAAGCCGGCCGCCGACGTCGCCATATTCCCGCTGCGGCTCGGAATACGGGCCGCAGGGCGTGCTGCCTCGGCGGGCGCTCTTTCCGAAGTGCCTAAGCTCGGGGCTTCGTCCGATGTCCAGGATGCCTTCCTTGTCCTCGCCTCTTCTGCTCGGTTTCGACGAGATCGAACGGGCTCTCGACCGGGTCGCGAAAGCGGCCTCCGACGGCTATCCGCCCTACAATATCGAGCGGCTGCCGCGAACCGACCGGATGCCGGAGCGTTTGCGCATCACTCTGGCGGTCGCGGGATTCACGCGGGATCAGTTGGAAGTGACGCTGGAAGACAACCAGCTCGTCATCCGGGGCCGTCAGACCGACGACAAGGAACGTCACTATCTGCACCGCGGCATCGCCGCGCGGCAGTTCCAGAAGGCCTTCCTGCTGGTCGACGGCATGGAGGTCCTCGGTGCCGACCTGATCAACGGACTCCTGTCCGTCGACCTCGTGAAGCCCGAACCCGAAAGGGTCGTGCGCACGATCGACATCGTGGCGCGCGACTGAGCCGACGCTTCGGTTTCCCCGCAACTCGCTGCCGCTCATCGGAGGGTGCGACAATGCCGAACAAGTTCCACCAGCAGGACGTGATGACGCCGCGCGCGCTCGCCGCGCTCGGAGACGGGAAGCTCGCTTACGTGAAGCCGATCCGCTCCGACGACGTGCCGCGCATCTTCCCCGGCGCGCCCGAACTCGATCCGGGCCTCGATCTCTTCGCGCTTCTGGGCGCGGACGGATCGCCGATCATGATCACGGATTCGCGTGACGCCGCTCTCGCCAATGCGTGGGAGCACGATCTCGAAACAGTCAGCATCCACTGATCGGAAGAAGGCGGCCGGCCCTCGGGTCCGACCGCCTTTCATTGTGCGGTGCAGCAAAAAAATTGCTGCACCCGGATCTGCGGTAAGTCTCTGAAATTACTTGGTCCCGTACATCCGGTCCCCGGCATCGCCGAGGCCGGGAACGATGTATCCGTGGTCGTTCAGACGGTCATCGATCGCCGCCGTCCAGATCGGCACGTCGGGATGGGCCGCCCGCAGCGTCGCGATGCCTTCGGGCGCCGCGAGCAGGCAGACGAAGCGCAGATCGGCGACGCCGCGGCCCTTGAGCCGCGCGATCGCGGCCACCGCGGAATTGCCGGTGGCGAGCATCGGGTCGAGCACCACCACGAGGCGCTCGGCCACGTCCGAGGGCGCCTTGAAATAATATTCCACGGCTTCCAGCGTCTCGGGTCGCGATAGAGGCCCACATGCGCGACGCGGGCCGACGGCACCAGCGTCAGCATCCCGTCGAGAAAGCCGACGCCCGCGCGCAGGATCGGCGCGAAGACGAGCTTCTTTCCCGCAATGCGCGGCGCCTCCATCCTCTCCAACGGCGTCTCGATCGTCTTCGTCGTGAGCGGCAGATCGCGGGTGACCTCATAGGCGAGGAACATCCCGATCTCGTTCATCAGCCGCCGGAACTCGGCGGTCGAACGCGTCTTGTCGCGCATCAGGCTCAGCTTGTGCTGCACCAGCGGATGGTCGACGACCGTCACCCCGTCCATATGTGCTCCTTTCAAGGTCCGTCGGCGCCGGGC
This sequence comes from Hyphomicrobiales bacterium, assembly GCA_027483895.1. Taxonomy (GTDB): domain Bacteria; phylum Pseudomonadota; class Alphaproteobacteria; order Rhizobiales; family Beijerinckiaceae; genus JAIXZO01. The sequence goes on along the minus strand of JAIXTP010000011.1, from coordinate 130,436 downwards.
GGCGCGAGGTCCAGCATCCGGGCGATCATGCGTCCGACGTCGACGAAGCCGTCGGGACAATCGATCCGCCCCGTCGGCGCGCCGGGCCCGAAGGCGAGCGCGGGCACGTTTTCCCGCGTATGATCCGTCCCCCGGAACGTCGGGTCGTTGCCGTGGTCCGCCGCGAGCACCACCACGTCGCCCGGGCCCAGCAGGGCCTCGAGTTCGGGCAGGCGACGGTCGAAGGCTTCGAGCGCCGCGGCATAGCCCGCCACATCGCGGCGGTGTCCGAAATCGGTGTCGAAGTCGACGAAATTCGCGAAGAGGAAGCCGCCCGCGGGAAGCGCCCGCGTCTCGGTCAGGAGCGCCTCGAACAGCGCGGCGTTCCCGGCGGCCTTCACTTCGCGGCCGGTATTCCGATGCGCGAAGATGTCGCCGATCTTGCCGAGCGTCACGACCGTGCGTCCCGCCTCCGCGGCGCGGTCGAGCAGCGTGCCGGGCGGCGGGGGCACCGCGAAGTCCTTGCGATGCGCGGTCCTCGTGAAACCGCGCTCCGGATCGCCGAGAAAGGGCCGCGCGATGACGCGTCCGATATTCAGCGGGTCGACCAGTCGCCGCATGATCCTGCAGCAGTCATAGAGGCGTTCGAGCCCGAAGGCCTCTTCATGCGCCGCGATCTGCAGCACGCTGTCGACCGAGGTGTAGCAGATCGGCCGACCGGTCCTCAGATGCTCGGCGCCGAGATCCTCGATCACCTGCACGCCCGAGGCATGCCGGTCCCCGAGAATTCCGGGGAGCCCCGTCTCGCGCAGGAAGGCCGCGATCAGATCGGGCGGAAAGCACGGCGCGGTGTCCGGGAAATAGCCCCAGGGCCGGGGCACCGGCGTGCCCGCAAGCTCCCAATGGCCCGACGGCGTGTCCTTGCCCTGCGAGCGTTCGGAGGCGAAGCCCCAGCCTCCGCGGGGAGCGTTCGGCCGCGGCAGGCCCGGCGGAACCCGCCCGGTCGAGGCCTCGCCCGCAAGGCCGAGGCCGAGCGCGCCCATGAAGGGCAGGTGGAGAGGTCCGGAGCGCAGCCCCTCACGGTCGCCCGCGCCGCGCGCGCAGGCCTCGGCGATATGGCCCAGCGTGTCCGCGCCCTCGTCGCCGAAGGCGGTCGCGTCCGGCGCGCCGCCGCAGCCGAAGGAATCCAGCACGATCAGGAAGGCGCGTCCGCGATTCATGATCCGACCTTATCGCCTTCCTCGGCCGTGTGCAGCGCCGGAAGGATCCCGTCGGGAGAGGCGGGGCTCCGCCGCCCGGCCGCGCTTGTCTTCCGCCCTCCGATCGCCGATATAGAGCGCGGGAGGTTGGTGGTGGACGTTCCACTCGCCAACCGGGTCAGGTCCGGAAGGAAGCAGCCCCAACGAGATCGGGCGGGTCTCCGTCCAGCCTCCCACCTTTTCGGGGCCGCCGCCTCCGTCGCGCGGCGCGTGCGGCCCGCATGCGACCGGGGCCGATGAGCGAAGACCTCCAGAACCACGGCCCTGCCGACGACGAGCCCGGTTTCCCGGATTTCGCGCCGTCCGCCCCGACGCCCGATCCCGCGTCGCCCTACCGCGTTCTCGCCCGCAAATATCGTCCGCAGCGCTTCGAGGACCTGATCGGTCAGGACGCGATGGTGCGCACGCTCGCCAACGCCTTCGAGACCGGCCGCATCCCGCAGGCTTGGATCCTCACGGGCGTCCGCGGCGTGGGCAAGACGACGACGGCGCGCATCCTCGCGCGCGGCCTCAACTTCATGCGCACGGACGGCTCCGGCGGCCCCACGGTCTCGCTGACCGAAGAGGGCGTGCATTGCCGCGCGATCATGGAGTCGCGTCATGTCGACGTGCTGGAGATGGACGCGGCCTCGCATACCAGCGTCGACGACGTCCGACAGATCAATGACGGCGTGCGCTACGCCCCGATCTCGGCGCGCTACAAGGTCTACATCATCGACGAAGTGCACATGCTCTCGAAGAGCGCGTTCAACGCGTTCCTAAAGACGCTGGAGGAGCCGCCTCCGCACGCCAAATTCGTCTTCGCGACCACCGAGATCCGTCAGGTTCCGGTCACCATCCTGTCGCGCTGCCAGCGCTTCGATCTCCGCCGCGTCGAATCCGGCGTGCTGATGAACCACCTCGCGGGCATCTGCGCGAAGGAGGGCGTCACGGTCGAAGGCGAGGCGCTCGCGCTGATCGCCCGGGCCGCCGAAGGCTCGGTGCGCGATTCCCTCTCGCTGCTCGATCAGGCCATCGCGCATGGCGGCGGCCGCATCGACGGCGAGACCGTCCGCGTCATGCTCGGCCTCGCCGATCGCACCCGCGTCATCGACCTGTTCGAAGCGGTGATGAAGGGCGACGTCGCGGGCGCCATGAAGGAATTGCGCGACCAATACGACTCGGGTGCCGATCCGGCCTCGATCGTCGCGGATCTCGCCGAATTCACGCATTTCGTGACCCGCCTGAAGGTTGTCCCCGCCGCAGCGGCGGATGCCGCCGTGTCCGAGAGCGAACGCGAGCGCGGCCTTGCGCTGAGCGTGCTGCCGATGCGCGTGCTGTCGCGGGCCTGGCAGATGCTGCTGAAGGGCCACCGCGAGGTCATGGATTCGGCCAAGCCCGTCGCGGCGGCCGAAATGCTTCTGATCCGCCTCGCTTATGCCGCCGATCTGCCCACGCCCGACGAAGCTCTGAAGATGCTGGATCAGGGCGGCGGCGCGGGCGGTTCCGGTTCGCCCGCCCCCGCACCGCGCGGCGGCGGGGAGACCGCGAGCCGCGGCGGCCTCGCTCTGGCCGCGCGCGGCGCTCCGGCGCCGAGCATGCCCGCGCCCGCGGCGTCTGCGCATATGCGGCTTGACCGGTTCGAGGATCTCGTCGCGCTCGCGGACGAGAAGCGCGATCTCGGCGTGAAGATCGCGCTGGAGCGCGATGTCCGCCTCGTGCGTTTCGAAGACGGCCGGCTGGAATTCGCGCCCGTCGCCGGCGCCTCTCCGCAGCTCGCCTCCGACCTGTCCCGCAAGATTTCGGAATGGACCGGCCGGCGCTGGATCGTGGCTCTGTCTTCCGACGAGGGCGCGCCGACCCTGCGCGACGTCGCGGAAAAGGCGAAGCAGGACCGGCTCACCGGCGTGCGGGCCCACCCGCTCGTTCAAGCGGTGATCGACCGCTTCCCCGGCGCGCAGATCGTGGCGATCCGCGATGCCGATACGGTCGCGGAGGGCGCTGCACCTCCGTCCGAGAGCGAAGACGACATGCCCGCCGATTTCGATTTCGGCGGCCTCGACGACGATGATTGATCCGAGAACCGGGAGCGACGGATGAAGGACGTGTTCGGCATGATGAAGCAGGTGCAGGCGATGCAGCAGAAGCTCGCCGACGTGCAGGCCGAGCTCGAGTCGCTCGAAGTCGAGGGCGCCGCGGGCGCCGGCATGGTGAAGGTCGTCGCGACCGCCAAGGGTGCGGTGAAGGCCGTGTCCATCGACGACTCGCTGATGCGGCCCGACGAAAAGGACATCCTCGAGGACCTGATCCTCGCCGCCCTCAACGACGCCCGCGCCAAGGGCGAACGCCTCGTGCAGGACAAGATGGGCGCGCTGACCGCGGGCCTGCCGATCCCGCCCGGCCTGAAGCTGTTCTGACGCCGGAATGCCCGCCGTCACCGGCCCCGAGATCGAGCGTCTGATCCAGCTTCTGGCCCGCGTGCCCGGGCTCGGGCCCCGCTCGGCCCGTCGCGCCGCGCTGCAGCTCATCAAGAAGCGCGAGCAGCTGCTCGCGCCTTTGGCGGACGCGATGCGCGTCGCCAACGAGCGCATCCTCACCTGCACGACCTGCGGCAATGTCGACACGGTCGACCCCTGCACGCTGTGCCGAGACGAGCGGCGCGATCCGACGCTGCTGGTGGTGGTGGAGGACGTCGCCGATCTGTGGGCGCTGGAGCGCGCGCAGGCCACGAACGGCTTCTATCACGTGCTCGGCGGCGTGCTTTCGCCGCTCGACGGCGTGGGGCCGAAGGATCTTGCGCTCGATCGTCTGGTCGCGCGCGTGGCCGAGGGCCGCATCCGCGAGGTGATCCTCGCACTGAACGCGACGGTCGACGGCCAGACCACGGCGCATTACGTCACCGAGCTTCTGGCGCCCCACGGCGTGAAGATCACGCGGCTCGCGCATGGCGTGCCGGTCGGCGGAGAGCTCGACTATCTCGATGAAGGCACCCTCGCCGCCGCGATGCGCCAGCGCACCGCGCTCTGACGCCGTTCGGCATCCTCCGTCATTCCTCCGTCATTGCGAGGAGCGCAGCGACGAAGCAATCCAGCGAGCGCCGGGCATGGAGCGCGACGCTCTCCAATGGATTGCTTCGCTCCGCTCGCAATGACGGGTGGCCTCATGGTGAGGAGCGCGGCAAAGCCGCGCGTCTCGAACCATCCCCCGCGACCGGCGGCTCTTCCGACGCGACCGAAAAGCGACATAATCGCGGGTGAACACGCTTCGCCCCGTTCCGGAGGTTCCATGCGCCGCACCTTCTCCGCCGCCCTCGTCTCGGCCCTCGTGGCGGGAAGCCTGCTCCTGCCCGCAGCCGTCCGGGCAAACGAGTGGAGACATGCCGCGACGCTGATGGGCGAGCCGAAATACGGCCCCGACTTCAAGCATTTCGAATATGTGAACCCGACCGCGCCCAAGGGCGGCACGGTGCGCTCCGCAGGTCTCGGCGGCTTCGACAATTTCAACCCGGTCACCGCGGGCGTGAAGGGCCAACTCGAAGGCGGCGTCTCGCTCGTCTACGAGACGCTGACCGTGAATTCGCAGGACGAGGTCTCGACGGTCTACGGCCTGCTCGCCGAGGCGATGAAATTCCCGCCCGACTTTTCCTCCGCCACCTTCCGTCTTCGGGCCGAAGCCCGGTGGCACGACGGGCGCCCCGTTACGCCCGAGGACGTGATCTTCTCCTTTGAGGCCTTCAAGAAGCTCTCGCCGCGCTACGCCTTCTACTACCAGCACGTCGTGAAGGCGGAGAAGACCGGCGAGCGCGAGGTCACCTTCACCTTCGACCAGCCCGGCAATCGCGAATTGCCGCAGATCGTCGGCCAGTTCTTCGTCCTGCCCAAGCATTGGTGGGAAGGCACGGGCCCCGACGGGCGCAAGCGCGACGTCTCGCAGACCACGCTCGAGCCGCCGCTCGGCTCGGGGCCCTATCGCCTGAAATCCTTCTCCGCCCCCCGCTCGGCCGTCTATGAGCGCGTGCCGGACTATTGGGGGGCCAAGCTGCCGGTTCGTGTCGGGCAGGCGAATTTCGACGAACAGCGCTTCGAATATTTCCGCGACACGACCGTGCTCGTCGAAGCCTTCAAGGGCGATCAATACGATTTCCGCCGCGAGAACAGCGCAAAGAACTGGGCGACCGCCTACGACTTCCCCGCCGTGAAGGACGGCCGCGTGCTCCGCGAGGAATTTCCGCAGCGGGCCACGGGCGTGATGCAGGCCTTCGTCTTCAATCTGCGGCGCGACACCTTCAAGGACCGCCGCGTCCGTCGCGCGTTCAACCTCGCCTTCGACTTCGAGGAGATGAACAAGACGGTCTTCTACGGCGCCTACAAGCGCATCGACAGTTTCTATTCGGGCACGGAGCTCGCCTCGTCGGGCCTTCCCGAGGGTCTGGAAAAGGAGATCCTCGAAAGCCTCAAGGACAAGGTTCCGGCCTCGGTCTTCACCACGCCCTACCACAATCCCGATGCGGGCTCGCCCGAAAAGGTCCGCGCCAATCTGCGCGAGGCGGATCGGCTCCTGAAGGAAGCGGGCTGGGAGATCCGCGACGGCAAGCGCGTCAACACCGCCACGGGTCGGCCCCTCGTGATCGAGCTGCTCGCCTACGACTCGACCTTCGAACGCGTTCTTCTCTTTTTGAAGCCCTCGCTCGAAAGGCTCGGCATCGGCGTCACGGTGCGCGTCGTGGATCCCGCGCAATACGAGAACCGGATGCGCGACTTCGATTTCGACGTCACCACCGATCTCTGGGCCCAGTCGCTCTCGCCCGGCAACGAGCAGCGCGAATATTGGGGGTCGGGCGCCGCGGACCGTCCCGGGTCGCGCAACACCGCCGGCATCAAGGATCCGGCGGTGGATGCGCTCATCGACCGTGTGGTCTTCGCCAAGAGCCGCGAGGAGCTCGTCGCCGCCGTGAAGGCGCTCGACCGGGTGCTGCTGGCGGGCGACTACGTCGTGCCGCAATGGACCTACGACAAGGAGCGCACCGCGCGCTGGGACCGGTTCGGGCGGCCCGAGAAGATGCCCCGCTACGGCGCGTCGTCCTTCCCCACGATCTGGTGGTATGACGAGGACAAGGCGAAGCGAATCGGCAGAGGCGGATGAGGATCACGACGCGGTCTCTTCCCTTCTCCCCTTGCGGGAGAAGGTGGCGCGAAGCGCCGGATGAGGGGTTTCGCGATCTCTCCGTCGGTCCGCGCGCGTCCGCTTTCTGCGGCCGGCTTTGCAGGACCCCTCATCCGGCCCGCCTCACGGCGGTCCACCTTCTCCCGCAAGGGGAGAAGGGACAGGGCCGCTGACCCATGCTCGCTTATGTCGCTCGCCGTCTGCTGCTGATGATCCCCACGCTGTTCGGGATCATGCTCATCTCCTTCGTCATCGTTCAGTTCGCGCCGGGCGGGCCCGTCGAGCGCGTGCTGGCGCAGCTGCAGGGCAATGACGCTTCGGCGACGTCCCGCATCGCGGGCGGCGGCGGCGACATCGCGCAAGCCACCGTACAGCCCGGAGCCGGCGCGGAGGCGGGTGCCTCCAAATACCGCGGCGCGCAGGGCCTCGACCCCGAATTCATCAAGCAGCTCGAAGCGCAGTTCGGTTTCGACAAGCCGGCTCCGGAGCGCTTCGTCGCGATGCTCTGGAACTATCTCCGCTTCGATTTCGGCAAGAGCTATTTCCGCGACGTCCAGGTGCTCACGCTGATCAAGGAGAAGCTTCCGGTCTCGATCTCGCTCGGGCTCTGGATGACGCTGTTGTCCTATGCGATCTCGATTCCGCTCGGCATCCGCAAGGCGATGCAGGACGGCTCGCGCTTCGACACCTGGACCTCGGCCGTGGTGATCGTGGGCTATGCGATCCCGGGCTTCCTCTTCGCGATCCTGCTCATCGTGCTGTTCGGCGAAGGCTCGTCCTTCCTGCCCTTCTTCCCGCTGCGCGGCCTCACCTCCGAGAATTTCGCCGCGCTGCCCTGGCACCTGAAGATCGTCGACTACTTCCACCACATCGCGCTGCCGATCCTCGCGATGGCGCTCGGCGCCTTCGCCACCTCGACGCTTCTGACGAAGAACTCCTTCCTCGAAGAGATCCGGAAGCAATACGTGCTCACGGCCCGCATGAAGGGCCTCACGGAGCGACAGGTGCTCTACGGCCACGTGTTCCGCAATGCGATGCTGATCGTCATCGCGGGCTTCCCCGGCGCCTTCATCCACGCCTTCTTCACGGGCTCGCTCCTGATCGAGACGGTCTTTTCGCTCGACGGGCTCGGGCTGCTTTCCTTCGAATCGATCATCAATCGCGACTACGCGGTGGTGTTCGCCAACCTCTACATCTTCTCGCTGGTCGGGCTTCTGGTGAATCTGGTGTCGGACCTCACCTACACCTGGATCGATCCGCGGATCGATTTCGAGTCGCGCGAGGCCTGACGGATGGAAGCCGCCGCCGCGCCGCTCGCCCCGCCCTTGCCGCGCAAGGGGTTCCTCAATCTCTCGCCGATCAACGAGCGGCGGCTGGCGAGCTTCCGCGCGAACCGCCGCGGCTGGTGGTCGCTCTGGATCTTCCTGCTGCTCTTCGGCCTGTCGCTCTTCGCCGAGTTCCTCGCCAATGACCGGCCGATCTACGTGAACTACAAGGGCGAGCATCTCTTCCCGGTCTTCGTCGATTATCCGGAAGAGAAGTTCGGCGGCTTTCTCGCCAAGACCGATTATCGCGATCCCGTGATCGCGGACGAGATCGCGGGCAACGGCTTCGCGATCTGGCCGCCGATCCGCTTCGCGCCGAACACCATCAATCTCGACCTCCCGACCGCGGCGCCCGCGGCCCCGACCTGGATGCTGCGCGACGAGGTCTGCCGGCCCGTCGCCGAAAAGCGCGGCGGCACGGGCTGCCGCGATCTCGAACGGAATTGGCTGGGCACCGACGACGGCGGCCGTGACGTGCTGGCCCGCGTCATCTACGGCTTCCGCATCTCGGTCCTGTTCGGGCTGGTGCTGGCCGGCCTGTCCTCGATCGTCGGCATCGCGGCGGGTGCCGTCCAAGGCTATTTCGGCGGGCGCATCGACCTCTACATGCAGCGCTTCATCGAGATCTGGTCGGCCATCCCGACGCTGTATCTCCTGATGATCCTGTCGAACTTCTTCGCGCCGTCCTTCTTCACGCTGCTCGGCATCCTGCTTCTGTTCTCATGGGTCGCGCTGGTGCATGTGGTGCGCGCCGAGTTCCTGCGCACGCGCAATTTCGATTATGTCCGCGCCGCCAAGGCCCTGGGCCTTTCCGACCGGACGATCATGGTCAAGCACGTGCTGCCGAACGCCATGACGGCGACGCTCACCTTCCTGCCATTCGTGCTGAACGGCTCCATCACCACGCTGACCTCGCTCGACTTCCTCGGCTTCGGCCTTCCGCCGGGCACCGCCTCGCTCGGCGAGCTTCTTCTGCAGGGCAAGAGCAATCTCGCCGCCCCGTGGCTCGGTCTCAGCGGCTTCCTCGTCATCGCGGTGATGCTGTCGCTGCTCATCTTCATCGGCGAGGCCGTGCGCGACGCCTTCGACCCGCGGAAGACCTTCGCATGACCGATATGGTAAGATCGACCGCCTTCGGGGCCATGAAACGAACGGTCCGCGAGCGACGCCGAGGTGTGCCATGAACCGCGTAGTCAAAGAGCATTATCCGGTTGCCGCCCTGCCGGAGGATTTGCGCGCGACGATCCCGGCGGCCACCCATGTCACGGTGACCATCGAAGAGGAGCGGCCCCGCAAGTCTCTCGAAGAACTGCTTTCGGAGATGGCCGACTATCGGTCTCGCCATGCGGGCGAGGAAATCTCGGAGGCGGAAGCGGTCGCGCGGGTCCGGGCTTTGCGTGACGAATGGGAGGATTGATGGAGGAAATTCGTCGCGTCTATTGGGACACGAACATCTTCATCAATCTGGTTCAGGGCAAAGACGTCGTACGCGGAAAGCTCGAGCAACTTCTGTCGCGGATCCGCCGTCGCGAGCAGACCTTCATCGTCACGAGCGAACTGACCTATGCGGAAACGATCGTCTTCCCCTACCGGGAGAAGAACGAACGGCTCATGGCTCTCTACGAGAACTGGTCCTATTCCAATGCCGTTTTGGAGGTGCGCCCGGTCACGCGCCGCGTTCTTCATCAGGCGGCCGTTCTGAGGGCGGAGTACAAGTCTCTGAAATTGCCGGACGCCATCCACATCGCGACGGCCATCGACGCGGATTGTACGCACGTGCTTTCCGGTGATCTGGGTCTCTCGGGAGAATACAAGCTCTTCCTCGGGCGATATGGATGGTCGGCCGGTTCGCGCGCCGTCGAGGTCGTGCGCCCGACCGTCGAAATCGTCGACCGGCTCATCGAGGCCTCCTCTTGACCGAAGCGCCGCTCCTCTCCGTCTCCGATCTCTCCGTCGCCTTCCGCCAGGGCGGCAAGGAGACGCTCGCGGTCGACCGCGTGTCCTTCGAGATCCGCCGCGGCGAGACGGTCGCGCTCGTCGGCGAATCCGGGTCGGGCAAGTCGGTCACCGCGCTCTCGGTGCTGAAGCTCCTCAACTATCCGGCCGCATCGCATCCGTCCGGCAGCGTTCTCTTCAAGGGGGAGGATCTGCTCGCGGCCGACGAGGACGGGATGCGCAAGGTCCGCGGCAACGCGATCACCATGGTCTTTCAGGAGCCCATGACCTCGCTGAATCCGCTGCACACGATCGAGCGGCAGATCGGCGAGATCCTCTCCCTCCACAAGGGCCTGTCCGGCGCCGCCGCACGTCGTCGCATCGTGGAACTGCTCGCCGAGGTGGGCATCCGCAATCCCGAGAGCCGGCTCGACGCTTTCCCGCATCAGCTCTCGGGCGGGCAGCGCCAGCGCGTCATGATCGCCATGGCGCTCGCCAACGAACCCGATCTGCTGATCGCCGACGAGCCGACGACCGCGCTCGACGTCACGGTTCAGGCGCAGATCCTGAAGCTCCTGAAGGACCTTCAGTCCCGCCTCGGCATGGCGGTGCTGTTCATCACCCATGATCTCGGCATCGTCCGCCGCATCGCCGACCGCGTCTGCGTGATGACGAAGGGCCGCATCGTCGAGGAAGGGCCGACGGCCCGCGTCTTCTCGGCGCCGGAGCATGCCTATACCCGCAAGCTTCTCGCGGCGGAGCCGAAGGGCGAGCCCGCCGCCCCGCATCCCTCCGCGCCCGTCGTCGTCGAGGGAACGGACGTGAAGGTCTGGTTCCCCATCCGGCGCGGCTTCTTCAAGAAGACCGTCGGCCACGTGAAGGCGGTCGACGGGATCTCGATCGCCGTCCGCGAAGGCGAGACGGTCGGGGTCGTCGGCGAATCGGGGTCCGGCAAGACGACGCTCGGCCTCGCGCTGCTGCGCCTCATCGCCTCCGAAGGTGCCGTCGCCTTTCTCGGCAAACGGATCGACGGACTGTCCGGCGCCGCGCTCCGCCCGCTGCGTCGCGACATGCAGATCGTGTTTCAAGATCCCTACGGCTCGCTGTCGCCGCGCATGTCCGTCGCGGAGATCGTGTCCGAAGGCCTCACCGTTCAGGCGCGCGATCTCTCCCTGCCGCAGCGCCGCGAGATCGTGGCCCGCGCGCTCCTCGACGTGGGCCTCGAGCCGTCCGCGATGGATCGGTATCCTCACGAATTCTCGGGCGGCCAGCGGCAGCGCATCGCCATCGCCCGCGCCATGGCGCTCGAACCCCGCTTCGTCGTGCTCGACGAGCCCACTTCGGCCCTCGACATGTCCGTGCAGGCGCAGATCGTCGATCTCCTGCGGGATCTCCAGACCCGTCGGAATCTGGCGTATATGTTCATCAGCCACGATCTGAAGGTCGTGCGGGCTCTCGCTTCCGGCGTCATCGTCATGCAGAACGGGCGTGTGGTGGAGCAGGGGCCCGCCGCCGAGATCTTCGCCGCGCCGAAGACGGACTATACCCGCGCGCTTTTCGCCGCCGCCTTCGATCTCGAAGCCGCCCCGGCGGGCGCCGTCAAGGACTGAGGAGACCGCATGCGTTCCGAGCGCTCCGCCTTCACGGGCTACGCCGAAAACCCCCTCGATCGCCTCGGAGGCGAACGGGACTCCGCGGAGCGCGTAGCCGAACTCCGGGCATCGCCCTCGGCCCGCACGCTGGTCGTGGCCGGCGACGTGCCTCTCCTGCGGAACACGGGCAAGGGCCTCGACGCCTTTTTCGACTTCGACGAGGTGCCCTCGGTCGGCACCGTCCGCGAAACCGTGTTTCTCGGGGTCGATGCCCGCGGGCCCGTCTTCGGCACGCTCATCGACGCGCTCGAGCCGGAGACCGTGCAGGGCCGCGGCGAGCTTGCCGCCATCGATCTGCGCAGCCTTGCCGTTCAGGGCCTCCTCGATGCCGCGACGCTCGGGATCTACGCCGAGGGCAAGAGCCTTCTCGACTGGCATCGCCGCCACGGCTTCTGCGCCCGTTGCGGCTCGCGCACGGAGCCGGGCGCGGGCGGCTGGCGGCGCGAATGCGCGGGCTGCGGAACGCAGCATTTCCCGCGCACCGATCCGGTGGCGATCATGCTCGTCGTGAAGGGCGACCGTTGCATCCTCGGCCGGCAGGCGCGTTTCGCCCCCGGCGTCTATTCCTGTCTTGCGGGCTTCATCGAGCCCGGGGAGACCATGGAAGACGCGGTCCGTCGCGAATTGTTCGAAGAATCCGGCGTCCGCGCGGGCAAGGTCCGCTATCTCGCTTCCCAGCCTTGGCCGTTCCCGTCTTCGCTGATGATCGGCTGCATCGCCGAGACGCTCGACGAAGAGCTGCGCGTCGACCATGACGAGCTCGAGGATTGCCGCTGGTTCACGCGCGAGGACGTGCGCGGAATGCTGGCGGGCGATCATCCGGACGGGCTGGCGTGCCCGCCTCCGATCGCGATCGCCCATCACCTCCTCCGGGCTTGGGCGATCGACCGCGAAACGCCCTGATCAGGCGATCCGGGCCAAGGCGGCCCGGATGTCGAAGCGCTCCGCCGCGCCGTCGAGGATTTCGCCCGCATGGCGGCCGAAATTCCCGAAGGCCCTACGCATCCGGTCGGACGGCTTCACGACGCTGTTCCGCTTGTCCCGCGGATCGCGCGAGATCTCGATCAGTCCCTCCCGTTCGAGGTCCCGGAAAATCTGGCGCATATAGCTCGGACTGTAGGGCAGCAGAGCATTGATCGCCTTGATGTTGATGTTCGTCTCACCCTCGTCTGCCGACATGATCAGCAATACGACGTCGTAACTGACGAAGGTTTCGCAGAACGGCAGGTGCTCCTCTATGGCGCGACGCAAGGTCATCATCTGAGAAGCATTTACGGGGGAGGCGGGCATCAATACTCAACCGAACTGCCGAAAAACGGCGCTTATTTACGTTCACGACCGATTCAGATAGTGGCGAATGCTTACAAAAGGTCGGTGAGTTCGCAAAGATACTGCTGAACGCCGCAAGCACCATGACGCTCTTCCGGACCCGTTTCGGGCCCTCAACGCGTCATGCGGTCCGATGTTCCGGCGCGAGCACGGCGTCTCAGTCTGCGGAGCGTTGCGTCTCGATCCTGAAGGGGTGCGCCGGATAGCAGCCGAGGATCGAAACTTCCTTCGAGAAGAACGTCAGTTCTTCGAGCGCCCGGGCGAGAGCCGGATCATCCGGGTGGCCGTCCACGTCGGCCAGGAACTGGGTCGCCGAAAATTGGCCGCCGACCATGTAGCTCTCGAGCTTGGTCATGTTGACGCCGTTCGTGGCGAAGCCGCCGAGCGCCTTGTAGAGAGCGGCCGGCACGTTGCGGACGCGGAACAGGAACGTCGTCACCATCGGCCCCGATCCGCGGGGCGGCCATTTCGGAGTCTTCGACAGCACCACGAAGCGGGTGGTGTTGTGCGCCTCGTCCTCGACGTCGGTCGCGAGGATCTCGAGCCCGTAGATCTCCGCCGCCAGCCGGGTGGCCAGGGAGCCGCGCGTGGGGTCCCCCGCCTCGGCGATCTCGCGGGCGGAGCCCGCGGTGTCGCCCGCGACCACGGGCCGGAAGCCGTGGCGGCGCATGATGTTGCGGCACTGCCCCAACGCATGCACGTGGCTGTGCACCGTCCGGATCGTCTCGAGAGTGGCACCCGGGATCGCCATCAGCTGGAAATGGATCGGCAGAAAATACTCGCCGACGATGTGAAGGCCCGAACGGGGCAGGAAGTGATGGATGTCCGCCACGCGGCCCGCGATCGAATTCTCGATCGGGATCATGCCGAGTTCCGCCTTGCCTTCGCCGATCGCGGTGAACGCATCCTCGAAGGACGCGCAGGGCAGCGGCGTCATGTGCGGGAACATGTCGCGGCAGGCGATGTCGGAATTGGCGCCGGGCTCGCCCTGATAGGCGATCATGCGGGCGGCGGTCTCGGTCATGGTCAGTGGCTCCTGCGCGCCGAAAGGATCGCGCGCGCGCGGTCGAGGTCGTGGGGCGTGTCCACGCCCAGCGGCAGATCGTCGACGAGGACGACGTCGATCCGCATGCCGGCTTCGAGAGCGCGAAGCTGTTCCAGGCGTTCGCGCTTTTCCAGCGGGGAGGGCGGAAGCGCCACGAAACGCTCCAGCGCCTTCCGGCGATAAGCGTAAAGGCCGATATGGTGGTAGAGCGGCCCGGGGCCCGTCGGGGCCGTGGCGCGCGTGAAATAGAGCGCTCGCAACAGCCCCGGCCCGATCGGCGTCGCCACGGGCTTCACGATGTTCGGGTCCGTCTTTTCTTCCTCGCGCGTGATCTCCACCGCCAGCGTCGCGATGTCGACCGCCGGGTTCGAGAGCGGAGGCACGGAGGCCGCGATCACGCGCGGGTCGATGGTCGGCAGGTCGCCCTGCACGTTGACCACCACGTCGTGACGGCCCTCGGGGTCGAAGATCTGCAGCGCTTCGAAGATCCGGTCCGAGCCCGACGGATGATCCGCCCGCGTCATCACGGCGGTTCCGCCCACCGCGTCGAGCGCGGCGACGATGCGCTCGTCGTCGGTCGCGACCACCACGGGGCCCACGCCCGACTCCACCGCCCGCCGCCAGACATGGACGATCATCGGCTCGCCGAGAATGTCCGCGAGCGGTTTGTTCGGCAGACGCGTCGCGGCCATGCGCGCGGGAATCAGGATCACGGGGTCGGACATGCGCGCGGCACCGAAGTCGAAAGCGGAGCGGCAGAAAGTATCAGCCGCGGGTGCGCTTATACGAGTTGCCAAGCGCGCGGCAAAGCGGGTAATCATCCCGCCGGCCGCCGACCTGCGGCCGTTCGGCGCGTCGGTTAGCCTTCGCGCAGCCCGGTTCGGAGCTGTGAGCATGGATTCTTTCGAGTTCAACAAGATCGCGGGGGCGGTTCTCGGTACCCTGCTGTTCGCGATGGGCCTCGGCATCGTCGCCGACGTCATCTTCAAGCCCAAGCTCCCCATCGTGGCGGGTTATGATCTTCCGTCCGCGGAAGCCGCTCCGGCCAAGGCGGCCGCCGCCGCGCCGGCCGCAGCCGTCGCGCCGATCGCCGAGCGTCTCGCTTCGGCCGACGCCAAGAAGGGCGAAGCGGGCGCCAAGGCCTGTGCCTCCTGCCACGCCTTCGAGAAGGGCGGCGCGAACAAGATCGGCCCCGCGCTCTACGGCGTCGCCGATCGCCCGAAGGGCAGCGTCGCGGGCTTCAACTATTCCGCCGCCCTCAAGGACCGCGCCGCGAAGGGCGAGAAGTGGGATGCCGCTTCGCTCGACGCCTTCATCGCGAACCCGAAGCAGTACATGCCCGGCACCTCGATGGGCTATGCGGGCCTCGCCGATCCGGCGCGTCGCGCCGACGTCGTGTCCTATCTGCAGAGCCTGAAGTGATCCGACCTATCCGGTCACGCTATTCGAAAGGGCGCCCTTGCGGCGCCCTTTTTCATGGCGCCTGATGCCCGCATGAAACGTCCGCTTCTCGCCGCGCTCGCCTTCTTCGCCGTCGTCGCCGCCCCTTGGGCGCAGCCCTCGGTTGCACCGGAGGCTGCGACGGGGCGCACGGTCAGGCCGGTCGCCGCGGCCCGAAACTTCATGGCCGTCGCCGCCAATCCGATCGCGGCCGCTACGGGGCGCGACGTGTTGTCCCGCGGCGGCTCGGCCGTCGATGCCGCGATCGCGATGCAGTTCGTGTTGAACGTGGTCGAACCGCAGAGTTCCGGGATCGGCGGCGGCGGCTTCATGCTCGTCCGCGACGGCCGCTCGGGCGCCCTCCTGAGCCTCGACGGGCGGGAAACCGCCCCCGCAGCCGCGCGGCCGGATCGTTTCCTTCGGCCCGACGGCACGCCCGTGCCGTTTCGCGAAGCCGTGCCGACCGGCCGCGCCGTCGGCGTGCCGGGCGTCGTGCGTCTGCTCGAAGAAGCGCATCGCCGGTCGGGGCGTCTGCCTTGGCCCGAACTCGTCGTCCCTGCGATCCGGCTCGCCGAGGACGGCTTCCTCGTTTCGCCCCGGCTCGCCGGCCTGTTGAGCCGCGAGACCGCGCTGCGCGCCGATCCGCTCGCCGCGTCCGTCTTCTTCGAGGCGGATGGTCGCCCGAAAGGCGCCGGGACCCTTCTCCGCAATCCGGCGCTGGCCGAAACCCTGCGCCGCATCGCGCATGGCGGGGCCGCGGCCTTCCATGAAGGCCGCATCGCCGCGGAGATCGTCGCCGCCGCGGGGCGAGGACCCGCCCCGAGCGACATGACGCTCGACGATCTCCGCGGCTACCGCGTGGTCGAACGCGAGCCCGTTTGCGGCACCTACCGCCTTCATCGGGTCTGCGGCATGGGCCCGCCGAGTTCCGGCGGCATCGCCGTGCTGCAGATGCTCGCCTTCCTCGAACCGCACGACCTCGCGGCCATGGGTCCCGGCCCGCGCGTCGCGCATCTCTTCACCGAAGCCGGGCGTCTCGCCTTCGCCGACCGCAATCTCTGGGTGGCGGATCCGGATTTCGCGTCGGTGCCGGTCGAAGGGCTCCTCGACCGCGGCTATCTCGGGACGCGCGCGGCGCTGATCGACCCTGCGCGCTCCATGGGGCGGGCCGAACCGGGCGATCCTCCGCGCCGCAGGGGCGCTCTGCCCGCCTTCGGCGCGAGCGAGGAAAGCGGCACCACCCATTTCGCCGCCGTCGATCGCGAAGGCGGCATCGCCGCGATGACCTCCTCCATCGAGGACGCCTTCGGCGCGCGCATCATGACGGCGGGCGGCTTCCTTCTGAACAACCAGCTCACCGACTTTTCCTTCGTTCCCGAAGCGGAAGGGCGGCCTGTCGCCAACCGGCCCGAGGGCGGCAAGCGGCCGCGCAGCTCCATGGCGCCCGTCATCGTCTTCGACCGGGAAGGGCGCCCCGTTCTCGTCGCGGGATCCGCCGGCGGCGCGACGATCATCGGCTCCGTCGCGCGCACCGTCGTCGAGGTGCTCGATTTCGGGCGGGATCCGCAGCAGGCCGTCGATGCGGGCCACGCCATGTCGCTCAACGGTCCCACCCTGCTCGAACGCGGCACCGAGGCGGAGACCTGGAAGAGCGCGCTCGAGGCCATGGGGCATGCGCCGGTGCCGACCGACATCACCTCGGGGACGCAGGCTATCCGCATCGGCCCCGACGGTCTTGCCGGGGGTGCTGACGGCCGCCGCGAGGGCGCCGCCCTCGGCGATTGAGCGATCCGTCGATTTTTTCGATCAATCGAACGGTCCTCCCAACCCCCCGGAAAGCACGGTCGACGAAGCTTGCGGTCCGGACGCCTCGAAATCCCTCCGTCCCGTTGTGAAGCCCGTCGCTTCCGCATTATTGAGGACGATCGTCGTTTTTGGTTCCGAAATTTCAGAAAGACGTTCCTGACGCATGTTGGAGATTTCCGATCCCCTTCTGGCGCGGTGTCCGCATTCCGACATGAGGCCGGGGCAGCGTCTTTACGGGCCGGGAGATCCTGCCGAAACGGCCTATCTTCTTCTTGCCGGCGGTATCGAGATCCGTCGCGCGGGCCCGGAAGGCGGCCCGGCCGTGCAGAGGATCCGGCCCGGCCGGTTGTTCGGTGCGGTCGACCTTCTCGCGGGTCGCCCGCGGGTCAACGAGGCGTTCTGCACGCGGGCCGCCCGCCTGCTCATCGTTCCGGAAAGCCTCATCCGGGAGCGTCTTTCCGAGACCGATCCGTTCCTGCAGGCGGTGCTCCGGATTTCGTGCGAGCGGCTGTCCGCTCTGCGTCCGGAACTCTGGTGAACCCGCCGGTCGTGCCCCGATGAACAAACCCCTCATCCGCGTCGGAGCGATCAGTTTCATGCCGCGCGAACTCATCTTCAGGGAGGGGGACGAGGCACGGGAATTCTATCTCGTTCGCAGCGGCGCCGTTCAGCTTTCCGTCCGCGAGGGTTCGGAGAGGCGCGTGGTAGCCACTCTGGGAAAGAACGAGATCTTCGGTGCCACCGCGCTCTGCGACGGTGCGCCCCATCTCGTCACGGCGGCCGCGCTCACCGCGACGGTCTGTTCCGTGTTTCCGAAGGCGGTCCTCGCCGCGAAGCTCCTGCGCGCGCCCGAACTGACCCTGATGCTCTGCCGCAGCGTGTTCGCGACGCTCAGGAACGGTTGAAGCGACATGGCGACCAAGGTCCTCGTTGCGGACGGCTCCATGGCCACGCGCATGATCCTGTTGGAAATCCTGTCGGACATTCCGGAATGCTTCGTCGTTGGCACGGCGGCCGATGCGGACGAATGCCTGCGCCGATTGCGCGATCTCGCCCCGCATGTCGTTCTGCTCGATGCCGGGTTGCCGGGCGTCGAAGAGGCCGGCGTCCTCGACGCGATCGCCCGGACGCGGAAGACGAAGGCGGTGCTTCTCTCCGCCGCCGATCATGGCGTGCTGGAGCGGATCGGAGCCTTCTCCTGCCGCGCCGCCGTCGACGTCGTGCCGAAGCCGTCCGGGCCGATCGGCCTCGATCTGGAGGCCTGCTCCGGTCCGCGCATCATCGCGGCCGTCAGGGCGGCCGCACGCGCCTGACCCGCGCCGTCAGGCGATGCCCTCGACCGCGGCGATCAGGCGCTCGAGGTCCTGTTCACGGCTCAGCCTGTGGTCGCCGTCCTTGATCAGCGTCACCGCGACCTCGTCTCCCGGCAGATGTTCCAGCAGTGTCATCGCATGCCGCCACGGCACGTCGGGATCCTGCATGCCCTGCAGGACATGGACCGGCGCCCCCGGTCTGATCGGTGCACCGAACAGGAGATTGTCGCGTCCGTCCTCGATGAGGCCGCGGGTGATCGGGTAGGGGGGGCCGTATTGCGAGGGCAGCATGAAGACGCCCTGCTCCATCACCGTCTTCCGCACGTCCTCCGGAAAGGCCGGCCACATCAGCGTTTCCGTGAAATCGACGGCCGGGGCGATCAGCACGAGCCCGGCCGGCGGCGGCGAGCCGCGCCGCGCGCGCTCCCGCGCGATCAGCAGGGCGATCCAACCGCCCATGGAGGAGCCGACGAAGATCGGCCGCTCGTCGGCGAAGGCGTCGATCGCCGCGAGCGCGTCCTCGGTCCAGCGGGAGATGGTCCCGTCCTCGAACCGGCCGTCGGATTCGCCGTGTCCGGAATAGTCGAAGCGCAGGCAGGCCCGGCCGCTTCGCGCCGCCCAGTCGTCCAGCGCCGCGGCCTTGGTGGCCAGCATGTCGGAGCGGAAGCCGCCGAGCCAGACGATCCCCGGCCCGCGCCCCTCGCGCCGCCGCACGGCGATGCGGCGCGCGTCCGTCCCGGTTCCGACCGTCAGAAATTGCGGATCCTGCGTCATCATCCTACACCTGATGCATGATTCTCCGTTTCCTACACCGCCCGGCGGGCTGATGCGATACACGCCGCAGAACCCCTTCGCGGCCGCGGGCCGGTCGCCTCTGGCGGGCCGGACGATCCTTCAGGTCGTCCCCGAGCTGGAAGCGGGCGGCGTCGAGCGCACGGCCGTCGACGTGGCGGAAGGCATCGCGCAGGCGGGCGCCCGGGCGCTGGTCGCCACCGAGGGCGGGCGCCTCGTGGCCGAACTGCAGGCCAAGGGCGGCGTCTGGATCCCCTTTCCGGCCAAGACGAAGAACCCCTTCCGCATGGCCGCGAACATCCGCGGGCTCGTCCGCATCTGCCTCGACGAGGGCGTCGATCTCGTCCATGCCCGCTCGCGCGCTCCGGCCTGGAGCGCTCTCGCGGCCTGCCGCATCCTGCGCAAGCCCTTCGTGACCACCTATGCGGGCAGCTATTCCGGCCGCTCGGCCGTGAAGGTGCTCTACAATTCCGTGATGGCCCGCGGCGACGCCGTCATCGCCAATTCCCACTACACGGCGGGCCTCATCGCCGCCCGGCACCCCTTCGCGCATGAGCGGGTCCGGGTGATCCATCGCGGTACCGACCTTCGCGCCTTCTCGCCCTCTGCCGTTCCCGCCGAGCGCGTGGACCGCCTGCGCCGCGCCTGGGGCATCGAACCGCATCGGCGCATCGTCCTTCTGGCCGCGCGCCTGACGGGCTGGAAGGGGCAGAAGGTGCTCATCGAGGCCGCGAAGCTGCTCGTCGATCGCGGCGTTCACGATTTCGCGATCGTGCTGGCGGGCGATCCGCAGGGCCGGGAGGCCTATGTCCGCGAGCTCGACGCGCTTGCCTCCGATCTCGGCCTCGCGGGCCTCGTGCATCGGGTCGGGCATTGTTCCGACATGCCGGCCGCGCTGCTGGCCGCGTCCGTCGTGGCCGTGCCGTCGACCGAGCCCGAAGCCTTCGGGCGCTCGGCGGTCGAGGCGCAGGCGCTCGGCACGCCCGTCGTCGTCAGCGATCTCGGCGCCGTGCCGGAAACCGTTCTGGCGCCGCCGCAGGTCGCGTCCTCCGCCCGTACGGGCTGGCGCGTTCCGCCCGGCGATGCCGCCGCTCTGGCCGAGGCGATCCGCGAGGCGCTGGCGCTCGGCGCCAGCGCGCGGGATGCGCTGGCCGAGCGCGCGCGCCGCCATGTCGAAGCGCATTTTTCGCTCGACGGAATGGTCTTGGACACCTTGGACGTGTATTCCGCGCTGCTCGGAGACGGAACCTTGCCGAATCCTGCGCTTCGCGGCCTCGCCGTCGGTTGACTTCCCGGGAAGTTCTGCGAATTTCCTCGGTCGACAGGCCGAGGCGGTTGCGCGATGGAGCTTGCCCGCGCAACGCCCGCAACAGGAGAACCGAGCCATTCGCAGACCGATGAGAGCCGCGCCCGTGCCCCAAAAGGAGGGCCCGCGCGCCAACCGCGACATCCGCGGCGTTCGTGAAGTGCAATTGATCGACGAGGCGGGCGGAAATCAGGGCGTCATGCCCTTCTTCGACGCTCTGCGCCTCGCCGAGGAAGCAGGTCTGGACCTGGTCGAGATTGCGCCGAATTCGACCCCGCCGGTCTGCAAGATCCTCGATTACGGCCGCTTCAAATTCGACCAGCAGAAGAAGGCCGCCGAGGCCCGGAAGAAGCAGAAGACCGTCGAGGTCAAGGAAATCAAGCTTCGCCCCGGCATCGACGACCACGACTACGAGGTCAAGATGAAGGCCGTGCGCCGCTTCTTCGAGGAAGGCGACAAGGTGAAGGTCACCCTGCGATTCCGCGGCCGCGAAATGGCGCATCAGGACCTCGGCGTGAAGGTGCTCGAGCGCGTGAAGCAGGAAATGGCCGACATCTCGAAGGTCGAGTCCGAGCCGATGCTCGAAGGCCGTCAGATGGTCATGATCATGGCGCCGCGCTGAGCGCGGTCCCGATCGGAACGAAAAAAGCCCGGCTTCGGCCGGGCTTTTTCTTTTGACCGGCGGGCGGGCGTCAGCCCCCGGTATTGTGCTTGATCGTGATGCTGATGCGCCGGTTGCGCGGGTCGTAGGGATCCGTCGAGTTGAACGGCTCCGTATCGGCGACGCCCTCGATCCGCGAGAAGCGCTCCGAGGACACGCCGCGCCGTTCGAGCAGCTGGCGCGTGCTTTCCGCGCGCTCGGCCGACAGCGTCCAGTTGTTGCGGTTGTCGCCGGGCTGGAAGCCGTAGCTGTCGGTATGGCCGCGCACGACCACCTTGTTCGGCATGTTGGACACCGAAGTCGCCACCGCCTCGATCAGCTGTTGAGCCCGGGGCAGAAGCCGCGTGGTGCCGAGCGAGAACATGGAGAAATCGGATTTGTCGATGATCTCGATGCGCAGGCCGTCGGACTCCCGCACCAGCCGCACCTGACCCTTGAGATCGGCGAGCGTCCGGTCCTGGTTGAGCCGCTCCATCAGGTCCTTCTCGACCTTGTCGAACTTCTTCTGCTCTTCGGCCGCCGCGATCTTCTTGCGCTCTTCGTCGCTGAGTTCGCCGGAGCCGCCGGATTTGGCGCCGTCGGCGCCCTTGCCCGTACCCGTTCCGGAGTCGGCCGTCTTGCCGCCCGCGGCGGCGCCGTCGGCCGCACCGCCCTTGTTCTGTCCCTCGCCCGCGCCGCCTTTGGCCTGCCCTTCGCCCGGGCCGCCCTTGGCCTGCCCTTCACCGGGGCCGCCCTTCGACGGCCCTTCGCCGGTGCCGGCGCCCTTGCCCTGGCCGTCGGGCGCGTCAGCGGGGTCCGTCTCCGGCCCACGATCGGCGTCCTTGCCGCCTTCGGTGTCCCGCGGCACCAGCGTGTCGGCGAGGCTGGTCTGGAAGGCGGAGCTGGGCAGACCCTCCGGGTCGAGGATCGAGCGGCCGCCGAGCACGCCGTTGGAGCCCGACATCTGGCCGGACTGGATCAGGCTCTTCGGGGTCGGCTTGAAATAGTCCGCGATGCTCTTGCGCTGCGCTTCCGAGGTCGCGCCGAGCAGCCACATGAGAAGGAAGAAGGCCATCATCGCGGTCATCATGTCCGCGAGCGCGATCTTCCACGCGCCGCCATGCGCGCCGCCGTGACCGCCCTGGATCTTCTTGATGATGATCGGAGCGACCGGAACCTCGGCCGCTCCGCCCTTCTTCGGCTTCTCCTCGGCCATGGCTTACTTGCCTCTCAGGCCGTCGAACACTTCGGCGAAGCTCGGCTGATTGTGGTGGCTGATCGAGGAGCGCGCCGCTTCGATGACCAGCGGCTGGGGATGGCCGTGGAGCGTCGCCACGATGATCTGCTTCACGACGTGATAGATCTCGCCGTCGGCCTCGATCACCTGCTTCAGGCGGCTCGCGATCGGTTCGATCACGCCGTAGGCGAGAAGCACGCCCAGCATGGTGCCCACGAGCGCCGAACCGATGAGGCCGCCGAGGATCGCCGGCGGCTGGTCGATCGAGCCCATGGTCTTCACGACGCCGAGCACGCAGGCCACGATGCCGAGCGCCGGGCAGGAGCCCGCCATGGCGGTGAGCGCCTCGACCGGATGCAGAGCCTCGTGGTGGTGCGTCTTCAGCGCGTTGTCCATCACGTCGTCGACGGCATACGCGTTCAGGCCGCCCGAAGAGACGACCATCAGGCGCACGGTGTCCGTGATCATGTGGATCAGCGTCGTGTCCTTCAGGAGCTTCGGATATTCGCCGAAGATCGGGCTGCCTTCGGGATTTTCGACATGGGCTTCGAGCGCCACCGGGCCGTCCACGCGAAGGATCTTCATCAGGCGCGAGACCAGGAAGATCACGTCGAGGAAGTCCTGCTTGTGATATTGCGGACCCTTCAGCACCTTGCCGAAGCCGCCCGCCACGCCCTTCACGATGTCCATGCTGTTGCCCATCAGCATGGCGCCGACCGCGGCGCCGCCGATGGAGGCCAGTTCGAACGGGGCCGCATGGATGATCGGCGTCAGGTCGCCGCCGTGGGCGGCGAACACGCCGAACATTGCGCCCATCACGATTACGAGGCCGACGATCGTAAACATCCACTCACCCCATCGCACCGCCGTTACATGGCGGCGAACGTCCGTTTATCGGGGAGCGTCGCGGTGCGCGCTCCCTTCCTCGCATCTTGGCAGAGAAAAGGTTAACCGGCTTTTCTCTTGTCGAATGTCGTCGGATGTCTCCGACGACACTCTGCTTTTGGTCGGCTTGACGTTGCGATCAATTCAACAAGTCGTCGCATGGTCGCGATGATCGAGGGGATCAGGCGACCGGCTGTGCGGATTGATCAAATCTTATCGATGATGCGGGATGCGACTTCGACGGAGGTCTGCAGCATGCGCGCATTGCCGTTGTAGACCTGCTGGGCCCGAAGCATCGTCATCAGTTCATTGGTGATGTCGACGTTCGACTGTTCGAGCGTGCCCGCCATGATGTCGCCGGCCTGCGGCGCACCCGCGATCGAGTAGTTCGGATCGCCGCTCTCCACCGTGGCCGAATAGTCGGTGTTGCCGACCGGCTTCAGCGACGAGTCGTTGCGGAAATTCGCGATGGCGATGAAGCCGATCGTCTTCGTGCTCGTGTCCGAATAGGTCGCCGAGACGAGGCCCTTGGGATCGATGGCGATGTTCTGCAGGAGCGGCCCGTTCTCGCCTTCGACCTGCGAGGGGAGGCTCGGCGGGATCTGGAGCGGCGCACGCGTGGTGCTGCGCTGCAGAACGGCCGGATCGGCGTCGCTCGGCAGCATCTCCCAGCCGGTCAGACGGCTGCCGTTCGAGTCGACCATATAACCCTGCGAGTCGAGGCTGAAATTGCCCGCGCGCGTGAACAGCGTCGCCGAGGGCGCGCCTTCGGTGTAGCCGTCCGGGGGCGTTTCGAGCACGAAATAGCCGCGGCCCGCGATCGCGAGATCGGTCACGCGGCCGGTGGTCTTCATGCCGCCCTGGCTGGTGTCGCGGGACACGAGGTCGACGGCGGCGCCGGCGCCCACGCTCGTCCGCGGGTTCACGGAAGGATCGTTCGGGAACAGGTCCACGAAATTCGCTTCCGACCGCTTGAAGCCGGTCGTCGCGGCATTCGCGAGGTTGTTCGAAGTGACGCTCAGTTCCTTTTGGGCCGCACGCAGCCCGGACATGGTGATCGGAAGCATTTGCCCCTCTCGCGGTTCTATGACTGCCGCACTTGCAGCAAGTCCCGTGCCGGCCAGCGGGGGCGTCGCGGCGGCCCCGTGAAGATCGGCGCTAAAGAACCCGCGGGCACATCCGTTCTCATGGAGGCGAACGAG
The DNA here is from genome assembly GCA_027483895.1 of Hyphomicrobiales bacterium. Taxonomy (GTDB): domain Bacteria; phylum Pseudomonadota; class Alphaproteobacteria; order Rhizobiales; family Beijerinckiaceae; genus JAIXZO01. The sequence goes on along the minus strand of JAIXTP010000011.1, from coordinate 106,149 downwards.
GATGGAGAGCAGCATGCTGCATCAGAACGCTCTGCGGGCTTATCAGAACGCCGAACAGAATTTCCTGGTCGACGGGGCCGATCCGCATCGTCTCGTTCAGATCCTGTTCGAGGAACTGCTGACCGCGCTTCAGCGCTGCGACATCGCGATGGAGGCGAAGGATCTTCCGGCGCGATCCGCCGCGTCCTCGAAGGCTCTCTCGATCATCTACGTGCTCGGCTCGAGCCTCGACTTCGAGAAGGGCGGCGAGATCGCGAACTCTCTCGCCCAGCTCTACGACTGGGCGCGGCTCCGGCTCATCGCCGCCTGCCGGACGAATTCCCGCGAAGATCTGGAGTCGATCCGCAAGGTCGTCGCCGACATCGCCGAAGCCTGGGTGACGATCGCCTCGAAGGCCGCCTGATCAGGCGGCCGTCGGCCGGTCGATCGAGAACTTCCTGATCTTTTCGATCAGCGTGGTGCGCTGGAACCCGAGGATGCGCGCGGCACCGCTTACCGAGCCGCCGGCATCCTGCAGTGCCGTTTTGATGAACTCGGTCTCCACGCGGGCGATGTAGTCGCGCAGATTGAAGCCGTCCTCGCTCTGCATGACGGCGCGGATGTCGATCTCCTGGGACGCGAAGCTCCGGGCCATGGCGACCGGGGCATGCGGGAACGCCTCGCCCAGTTCCGCTTCCAGCGCCGCGTCGAACGCGGCGGCCGTGTCCTCCCCGGCCTCCGGTTCGGCGTCGAGCCCGTCCGCGGCTTCCCAAAGCGCATCCGTTTCCACCTTCCGGTCGATCCGGTTGGCGGGCTTCACCAGCCGCGCCACCTTGGCCGCGTCCACCGGAACGTCGCCGTAGAGCACGCCCGCGCGCTCCAGCACGTTGCGCAACTGGCGCACATTGCCAGGCCAGGCGGAGTCCTGAAGCACCGCGACGGCCTCGGGCGTCAGCACCGGGACATTGGTGAAGCCCTGCAGCTTGAACCGCTCGACGATCAGCGAGACCAGCGTCGGAATGTCCTCGGGCCGGTCGTCCAAGGGGGCGATCGTCACCGGGAAGACGTTGATCCGGTAGAACAGGTCCTCGCGGAAGCCGCCTTCGCCGACGAGCTTCTCCAGATCGCGATGGGTCGCGCAGACGATGCGGACATCGGCCTTGATCGCCTTCTCCCCGCCGATGCGCGTGAAGGTGCGCTCCTCGAGCACGCGCAGGAGCTTCACCTGCATCTCGAGCGGCATGTCGCCGATTTCGTCGAGGAACAGCGTTCCGCCCGAGGCGATCTCGAGAAGGCCTTGGCGCGTCTTGATCGACCCCGTGAAGGCGCCGCGCTCGCTGCCGAACAGTTCGCTTTCCAGAAGATCGCGCGGGATCGCGCCGCAGTTCACCGGCACGAAGGGCCCGGCCGCGCGGCCCGAGATCAGGTGGATCGCCCGCGCGACGAATTCCTTGCCGCTGCCCGAGGGGCCGTTGATGAAGACGGTCGTATTGAGGGGAGCGACCCGCCCGACGAGATGCACCACTTCGCGCATTCCGGGACTGGGCAGGTTCAGATAACGCTCGACGTCTTGCTTTTTCACGCGGGACACAATCCGGAACGGACGCCGAGCGGATCGCGGCTTCACCGTGTCAAAATTTTGACTCGCCGAACCGCCCCGCTCAAGTACCTACCCTAGGTAGAGTAAGTTTTCTGTTGCCCGTAAGAGTTACCAATTCGTCAATTTTCGAATCTTTCACCATTCCGGGTCACGAGCGACCGACGGGGGAATGGGATAAAACAAAATGATTTCAATAATTTGGATGCGGCGATCGGCCCTCGTCGACATCCCGTCCGCCCCGGCCGGCACGGTCGTTGCGTTCGTCCTCCCGAACCGTATCGGACGGGAGAAGTCGAATGAACGTGGTGTTGTGTCTGACTGACGGCCTGGCGGATCGCGAGGCGTGGATCACCCACCTCCATATGCGTGGTTACGAGACCCGCATCGTGGATATGAAGTCTCTCGGCGGCCTGAAGACCGACGGCTGGACCCGCTGCGGCCTTCTTCTGTCGCATGCGGCGGCCAAGCAGCTCGCCAAGGACGGGACCGGTTTCGCGACCTGGTGCCGGACGCTGAAGGCCGAGAAGATCGCCGTGCTCGACGATGCCGGCGAAGAATTCGCGGTGAAGGGCGAGTTCAACGGCTCCGTCCTGAAGGTGTGCCCCTCCGTCGACGGCTGGCGCTTCGCCGCCGAGGTCGTCGCCCGCTTCCTCGACGAGGAGCAGGGCGCCGCGGCGGGCGATCCGCAGACCCTCAATCTTCTCCGTCTCGCCCGCCGGGTGGCGCAGAGCGACGTCACCGTCATGCTGGTCGGCCCCACGGGCACCGGCAAGGAGGTGATCTCCCGCTTCCTGCACAATGCTTCCGAGCGCAAGCGCGAGCCCTTCATCGCGGTCAATTGCGCCGCGGTTCCGGATTCCATGCTGGAAGCCGTCCTCTTCGGTTACGAGCGCGGGGCCTTCACCGGCGCGCATCAGCCGAACAAGGGCATCTTCCGTGCGGCCGACGGCGGCACGCTGCTGCTCGACGAAGTGTCGGAAATGGCGCTCCACCTGCAGGCCAAGTTCCTCCGCGTCCTGCAGGAGAAGGAAGTCACCCCGCTCGGCGGCTCGAAGCCCGTCCCCGTCGACGTCCGCGTCATCGCCACCTCGAACCGCTACATGATGGACGAGGTGAAGGCCGGTCGCTTCCGCGAAGACCTCTATTACCGCCTCAACGTGTTCCCGCTCGCCACGCAGTCGCTCTCCGACCGCCCCGGCGACATCCTGCCGATCGCCATCGCGCTGCTCGCCAAGCATGTCGGCGGTTTCCCGAACCTGCCCGAGATGACCGAGGCCGCGATCGAGAAGATCGAAGCCTATGACTGGCCGGGCAATGTCCGCGAACTCGAAAACGTCATGCAGCGCGCCCTCGTCCTGTCGGGCGGCCGTCGCATCGAAGCCGACCATCTGATGATCGACCCGCTCGAACTGCTCCGGTCCGTGCCGACGCCGCGCGTCGAGCCCGAGCGCCGCCTGCAGGCCGTCGCGGTCTGATGTCGGAAAATCGACGAGGAGTTTCCCCGATGATGACCATCGCTCCTGCCGGCCTCTCCGGCGAAATCCTCTCCCGCGCCGCCGGCAAGCTCGGGACCCAGTCCCAGGGCGGCGCCGACTTCTCGACCAAGATGACGCAGGCCGTCCAGGAGGTCGCGAAGCTTCAGAACGAGTCCTCCCGCATCACGCAGGCCTTCGAAGCCGGCGAGGAGGTCGACGTGACCAAGGTCATGCTGGCCCGCGAGAAGGCGTCGATCGCCTTCGAGGCGACCATGCAGATCCGCAACAAACTTCTCAGTGCGTACAAGGACATCGTGTCGATGCCGGTCTGAGACCGCATCGATTTTGGTGAGATCCCGGAGTTCTCGTGATGGCCGATACCGAAGTGATGACCATGAACCGCTCGGGAGGGCTCGGCCCCGTCGGCGGCCGTGCGATGCAGGCCTTCTCGTCCTTCCAGTCCTTCATCCGGCAGCCCGCGATCCAGCGTGCGGCACCGATGATCGTCGTTTCGCTGGTCGTGGCCCTCGGCCTCGTCCTGATCCTTCTGATGCGCGAACCCGCCATGGTCACGCTCTTCCCGCGGCTCGGCGAGGAGGACAAGGCGCAGGTCCTGCAGCAGCTCAATGATCAGGGCATCAAGGCCCAGCTCGACGCCGCCACCGGTCAGGTCAGCGTGCCGCGCGCGGACTTCCATCGCGCCAAGATGCTGCTCGCCGCCGCGGGTCTGCCCAAGGCCAGCGTCACCGGCTACGAACTCCTCACCCAGCTCCCGATGGGCACCAGCCGGTCGGTCGAGCAGGCCAAGCTCAAGCAGGCGCAGGAATCCGAACTCGCCCGTTCCATCATGGAGATCCGCGACGTCGAGGGCGCGCGGGTCCATCTCGCCGTTCCGGAGCGCTCCGCCTTCGTGCGCGATCAGGCCCCGCCGACGGCGTCCGTGTTCCTCAAGCTCTCTCCCGGCCGCGCGCTGTCGAACGGCCAGGTTCAGTCCATCGTGCACCTCGTCAGCTCGAGCGTGCCCTTCCTGCCGGTCGCCAACGTCACCGTCGTCGACCAGTTCGGTACGCTGCTCACCCAGCCGCAGCGCGACACCGAGCTCGGCCTCACGGCCCAGCAGCTCGAGCACAAGCTCCGCTTCGAGCGGATCCTGCGCGAACGCGTGATGAACCTGCTGACGCCGGTCGTCGGCCTCGGCAACGTGAACACCGAAGTGAACGTCGAGCTCGACTTCACGCGCACCGAACAGACGCGCGAATTCTACGATCCCCAGCAGCAGGTGGTCCGCAGCGAGCAGGAAAGCGTCCAGGAATCGTCGGACGGCAAGGCCCGCGGCGTCCCCGGCGCCACGTCCAACCAGCCCCCGCCGCCGGTTCAGGCGACCCCGAATCCGCCCGCGAATCAGCAGGCCGCGGCGCAGGCCGAAGGTCCCCGCAGCCGCTCCAGCACCTCGCTCCGCAATTTCGAGGTGAGCCGCGAGGTCCGCTCCACGAAGCCCGCGCTGGGCGAGGTGAAGCGCCTGTCGGTCGCGGTGCTGCTCCGCTCGCCCAAGGTCGCCGGTGCCGACGGCCAGATGGTCGAAAAGCCCCTGTCCGAAGACGAGCGCAAGCATCTCACCGAGCTCCTGCAGGAAGCCGTCGGCTTCGACTCGGCCCGGGGCGACAAGGTGGCCGTGATCTCGAAGACCTTCGCCGACGAAGTGCCCGTGGCCACCCGCTCCTGGTACGACGCGCCCTGGCTCGAAGATGCGGTGAAGCAGATCCTCGTGGTCCTCGTTCTGGCCGTGATCGTTCTGGGTGCGCTTCGTCCGTTCCTCAACCGTCTGTTGACCAACTCCGAAGTAACGTCCTTCTCCGACCAGCCCATAACGGGTGAAGGCGAGACGATCGAAGTACGCGAGGGCGAGACGCTCGATGACATCAAGGCACGCCTCAAGCCGAAGAAGTCCGGCATTTCGGCCGAGCTTCTCGACACCGCCAATACTTATGACGATAAGGTCACGTTGATCCGCATGCTGGTCGGTGAAGATGCCAATCGCGTCACTGCGGTCTTGAAGTCTCTCATTCAGCGTGATCTGGCCTGAGGAAAGTCCCGCGTCATGGCCGAACAAGCACTCGAAACCGTCATCGATCAGGAGCAGGAGAACGCTCTCCATCTCCTCTCGGGCACGCAGAAATGCGCGATCCTGATGCTCCTCCTCGGTGAGGACGAGGCGGCGGAAATCCTGAAGAACCTCTCCCCGCGGGAGGTTCAGCAGCTCGGCAGCGCCATGTATTCCGTGGCCGACGTCGATCAGAAGACCGTCAATCTGGTGCTCGACGAGTTCCTCTCGATCATCAAGGCGCAGACCTCGATCGGCCTCGGCGCGGACGCCTATATCCGTCGCGTGCTCGTCAAGGCGCTGGGCGACGACAAGGCGGGCAGCATCCTGACCCGCATCACGCCGTCGTCGAGCGCGAAGGGCATCGACATTCTGCAATGGATGGACGCGCGTTCGATCGCCGAGATGATCGAGGGCGAACACCCGCAGATCATCGGCATCATCATCGCCCATCTCGACTATGCGGTGGCGGCCGACGTGCTCGTCCTCCTGCCGGACGATCTCCAGCACGAGGTCATCCAGCGCGTCGCCACGCTCGATTCGGTCCAGCCCGAAGCGATCGAGCAGCTCGAACGCGTCATGCAGCTGCAGTTCCAGGCCAACACGTCGCTGCGCGCCTCGAAGGTCGGCGGCATCAAGGCCGCGGCGAAGATCATGAACTTCACGCAGACGGCGACCGAGCAGCGGATCATGAAGTCGCTGCAGAAGCTCGACAAGAACCTGATGCAGAGCATTCAGGAGAGCATGTTCGTCTTCGAGAACCTCATCATGGTGGACGACAAGAGCCTCGGCGTCCTCATGCGGAACGTCGAGCCCGAACAGCTCGCGGTCGCCCTCAAGGGCGCCGACGAACGCCTGCGCGACAAGATTCTCGGCTGTATGTCGCAGCGCGCCGCCGCCTCCATCATCGACGAGATGGAAGCGAAGGGCCCGATGCGCGTGACCGAGGTCCAGGAAGCCCAGAAGGCGATCATCGCCACCGCACGCCGCCTGTCGGATGCGGGCACGATGGTCCTGGCGGGCCGCGGCGACGACTATGTCTGAGCAACCGGACGAACGCCGTCTCCAGCTCGGCGAGATCGCCGCTCTCCTGAAGCGCGACCGCGCCTTCAAGGAGAGCGAGACCTTTTCGCGTCAGCCGGACACGACCTTCGTTCCCTGGTCCCCCGCGAAATTCCGGAAGATCGATTCGAACGGCACGGAGATCGTCGTCGAAGCGTCGGTCGAGACGGCCGACGAGCCCTCCTTCGCCGCCGAACCCGCCGCCCCGGAACAGCCGGAAGAAGAAGCGCCGCCGCCGCCGCCTCCGCCGCCCGGCCCGCAGGACGGCGGCCCCTCGCCCGACGAGATCATTCAGGCGATCGAAGCGGCCCGCGAAGAAGGCCGCGCGCGCGGCTATCAGGAAGGTCTGGCCGCCGCGCAGCATGAATTGAAGGACGCGCTCGCCGCGCTCCGCCGCTTGGAAGCGGGCCTCGTCGAGGCCGCCACCGAAGCGGCCGAACGCAATGCGGTCGTCGTCGCGCGCCATGTCCGCCGCATCGCGCAGGATCTCGCGGGCACCATGCTCGCGGAGATGCCGCAGGCCTATCTCGACCGCATCAAGCGCTCCGCCGACCTTTTCACGGGCGCAAGCTCGGAATTCTCCCTCGCCCTCAACCCGCGCGACGCGGCGCTGCTCGCCGACGCGCTGAAGGGCGACGACGTCTTCGCCGGCATCAAGGTGGTCGAGGACGACGATCTCCCCGCCGGCGCCTATCGCCTCCTCTCCCGCGACCTCGAATACGAGGATGCGCCGCGGATCGAAGGGGCGCAGGACTGACCATGTTCGATCTTTCCGCCGTTCTCGACCGCAGCCTCGATCGCGTCCGTGCCGGCCGTGCCGTGCATGCGGTCGGCCGCGTGAAGCGCTTCGACGGGCAGATCGTCCATGCCAGCGCCTTCCCGGCCCCGGTCGGCAACGAGTGCCGCATCGAATGCGAGGGCGGGGCCTGGGCGCAGGCCGAGGTGATCGGCTTCCTCGACGACTACACCGTTCTCGTGCTGACCGGCGGCAGCGCCAATCTCGTCGCCGGCGCGCGCGTCGAAACCGTGCGCCGCATCGACGTGGTGCCGGCGGGCGACGGGCTGCTCGGCCGCGTCTTCGACGGTGCGGGCAACGCGCTCGACGACCACGCCGCCCCGCAGCTCGCGGACGTGTGGCCGCTGCGCGGCGAACGCGTCAATCCGCTCCGCCGCCGCCCGGTGAAGACGCCGCTCGACACCGGCGTGCGCGCGATCAACGCGCTGCTCACCGTCGGCATCGGCCAGCGCGTCGGCATCATCGCGGGCTCCGGCGTCGGAAAGTCGTCGCTGCTGTCCACCATCGCGCGCTTCACCTCCGCCGACGTGGTCGTCATCGGCCTCATCGGCGAGCGCGGGCGCGAAGTTTCGGGCTTCGTCGAAGAGCTGTCGCACTCGCCGTCCTTCGCCCACACGATCGTGGTGGCGGTGCCGGCCGATCATTCGCCGGTTCTGCGCATCCGCGGCGTTCATCGCGCCACGGCCTATGCCGAATATTTCCGGTCGCGCGGCAAGAACGTGCTGCTGATGATCGACTCGCTCACCCGCGTCGCGCATGCGCAGCGCGAACTGGGCCTCGCACTCGGCGAGCATCCGACGACCAAGGGCTATCCGCCCTCCGTCATCTCGCTCATCGGCAGCCTGTTGGAACGCGCGGGCCTCGACGGCGACACCGGCGGCAGCATCACCGCCATCTACACCGTGCTCGCCGACGGCGACGACACGACCAACGACCCGATCGTCGACGCCGCCCGCGCCATTCTCGACGGGCATATCGTGCTCGCGCGCAAGCAGGCGGAGCAGGGCATCTACCCCGCCATCGATCTCGGCGCCTCGATCAGCCGTACGATGGGCGACTGCGTTTCGCCGGCCCATTCCGCCCGCGCCCGCAAATTCCGCCGTTTCATGAGCCTGTGGGAGCAGAACCGCGACCTCATGCTGCTCGGCGGCTACCAGCAGGGGCAGGATCCGGAACTCGACCTCGCCTTCCAAGTCTATCCGCAGCTGCTCGGCTTCATCACCCAGGGCGTCGACGAGCGCAGCGGCCTCGTCGAGAGCGAGGCCCGGCTCCAGCAGGTGTTGCCGTGAGCCGCGCCCGCCTCATCCGCCTCTATTCGCTCAGCCGAACCATCAAGCTGAACGAAATCCGCCGCGAGGCCGCGCGTCTCGCCGAGGAAATCGCGCGCATCGACCAGCGCCTCGAACAGGTCGTGCTGCTGCAGACCGGCTATCGCGAGCATCTCCGGCTTCCGGCCCTCAGCATGACCGAAGTGCGCGGCGTCAACGACATCGTCGGCCGCCTCCATGAGCGTCGGCAAGTCGACAGCGCGCGCCGCGACGTGCTCGAAAACGAACGGGTCCGCATCGCGGCCATGCTGGCCGAGCGGAAGAAACAGATCGAGAAGCTCGAGGAAGAGGAGCGGCAGGCCCGCCGCCTCGAGCGTGCCGAGCGCGAAGCGATCCGCGATGCCTTGATGCCCTCGCCCCGCAGGGGGCCGGCATGAACATTGCTCGAATCAGGCCGATCGTAAGCGCGGACGGAGTACGTCGTGGTTGAATCGGCAGCAGTGCAGAGAACCGTATCCCGCGGGATCGCCGAAATCGGCGATGCCGCCGGCGTCGTGCCGGCGTCGGGAGATGCGTCGTTCGATCTGCTCGCGCTCGTCGGCGCCGCGCTGCCCGTCGGCGAAGCCGCGGCCGAGGGCGACATCGCTCCGGCCAAGACCGAGAACGACGTTCCCGACAGCGAGATCGAAGGGGTTCTCGCCGCCCTTCTCGCGGCGGGCCGCCTTGCGGAAACCGGCGTCAACGCCGTGCCGCCGCAAACCGTCTCCGCCGATTCCGTCGTCGACGACATGACCGACGAAGACGAGGGCGAAGGTGCCGCGGACATGATGTCGCTCGCGTCCGACGAAACCTCGCCCGAAGACGTCGCCGCCGTCGCGCCCGAAGTCTTCGCATTGATTCAATCCGTTCCGGAGGCGATCGCTTCCGACGAAGCCGTCGCGACCGACGACGTGCCCGTATCGACCGAGGCCGTCGACCCTGAAGCCTTCATCGGCCCGCCGGCGCCCCGCCGCCTCGCCGAGAGCGCCGTTTTCGCGCAAAGCGACGGTCGCGCCGCCGAGGCAGCCGCGCCGCAGGCCGAGCTTTCCGCCTATGCCGCCGATCCGTCGGTCGAGCCTGCGTCCGTCCCGGCTCCGAAGGTCCGGACGGCCTCCGCTCCGGCATCCGTCGACCGACCCGACGTCGCCGCCGCGGTGTCCGCTCCTGCCGAAACCGAGCCTTCCGTCCCGCAGCCCGCCGCCCCCGCCGTCCCGGGCCTTCCGCGCGTCCCGCGCGACCGGGCCGATGATGCGCCCGTCGCCGCCGCGCCGGTCGATGCGCCCGCCGTCATGACGTCTTCCGCTTCCGCCGTCGCCGCTTCCGTGAAGAACGAGCAGGCCGCCGGTCCGGTCGCGACCGCCGCCGACAAGGCGACGGCGTCCGACACTGCCGCCGCAGCCCCCGCCCGCGCCGTCGAGCGTGCCGAAATCGTCCGGGCTGACGATGCCGCCGATGATGCGGCCGAAACGACGAGCGCCGCCGCCGTCGCCGCCGCCCCCGCCGCCGTTCCGCAGGAGCGTCCCGCGCGCGCCGAACGTCGCCGCGTCGATGCAGCCGCGCTTCCCGCATCCGGTTCGACGGCCCCCGACCTCGCCGATATACGCGCCGAAGCGCCCGCCGCTTCGCCCGCACCGGCACCCGCACCCGTGCCGGGATCGGACCCCTTCGCGCCCCTGCGCGAGGCCGGGATGAAGACGGGCGAGGATGCTGCCGAAGCGTCGCTTCCGAACGTCGCGGCGCCGCAGCCGGAGGCCGAAGCGGCCGCGGGCCCGCGTACCGAAATCCGTTCCGCCTTCTCGTCCGAGATCGTCGTGCCGCAGACGGCGGCGCCGCGCCCCGCAGAACCGCTTCCGCCCGTGCCTTCGGCGCGCACCGCCTCGCAGGACCATGCGCCTCATGCCGTGGATGCGCCCGCGTCCTCGGCTCCGGTCATGAACCGCGCGGCGGAGATGCTGATGGCCGATCTGCGCAGCCGCGCGGTCGAGCGTCAGATCCTGTCCGCGATCCGTCAGGGGCGCGACGAAGCGCGGGTGACCCTTTATCCGCCGCAGCTCGGCCAGGTGGTGATCCGCTTGGCCTTGGACGGTCAGAAGGTCCGCGTCAGCATGCGCGCGACCAATGAGGCCGCCGAGGAGACGCTCCAGTCCGGCGAGGCCGGCCTGCGCGACGCACTCGGCCGGCAGGGATTCGAATTGTCCGGCTTCGATGTCGACAGCCGAAATCAGGAGGACGGCCGCCGCTCGCCGCAGCGGCCCTATGCGACGCCCGTCGTCGCTGCCCGCGACGAGTCCGCGGGACCCTTCTCCATCGATGTGACCGCGTGAGGAGAATGACGTGAGTCAGGAAGCAGCAGCGGCCGAACCGCAAGAAAAGAAGAAGCTCCCGATCGTCAAGATCGCCATCATGGTGGTCGGCGCGCTCGTGCTCGTGGGCGGCGGAGTCGCCGGCGGCATCTTCTTCGTGAAGATGACCAAGCCCGCCGAAGAAAACCCCCTCGCCATCGTCATCGAGCGCAAGGCCGACGAGGCGAAGGACGGGCACGGCAAGGATGCCAAGGACGGCAAGGACGCCCACGGCAAGGACGCCAAGAAGGACGGCAAGGACGGCGCCCCGGCCGCTCCGGGTGCCAAGCCCGTGCCGCAGACCGAAAAATTCGTCACGACCTATTTCGAATTTCCGGGCAACTTCACGACCAATCTGAAGGGCTCGCGCCGCTTCGTTCAGGTCAGCCTCGGCCTTTCGACCCAGTACGACCGTTCCGTGATCGAAAACGTGCAGAAGCACGAAGTCGCGATCCGTGCGGAAGTGCTGGCCGTGCTCGGCGAACAGTCCGAAGCCGAGATCGTCGGCATGGACAATCGGAAACGCTTGCAGAACCTGCTGCGGGACGCCATCAACAAGGTCCTGACGGAGCGCGTCGACTTCGGCGGCGTCGCGAACGTCTATGTCACCGCCCTCGTGATGCAGTAAAAAACAAGATCCATGTCGCGCAAGCTCAGCAACGAGGAAGTCAGCGCCCTCATCGACGGCCTGAACGACGGGTCGATCGATGCCGGGTCCGGCGTCGGCGCAGCCAAGGAAGTCCGGCCGTTCGTATTCGGTGCGGACGACGCAGGCCTTCTCGGCGACCTCTACACGCTCCGCCTGATCAACGAGCGTCTGGGCCGGACGCTGCGCGGCGTGCTGCTGCCGATGCTGCGCTTCTCTCCGCGCATCACGACGCTGCCGCCCGAAACCCGCCGTTTCGACAGCTATCTCGGCGGCGTGGACAGCTTTCTCAGCCTCAACACCGCGCGCGTGGACGCCCTCAAGGGCACGATCCTGATCACCATCCCGCCGCGGCTGATCAGCATTCTGGTCAACAGCTTCTTCGGCGGCAGCGGCGACAGCCCGATCACGCGTGCGACGGAATTCACGCCCACCGAAGAGCGCATCATCCAGATCGTCGTGGACGGGTCGCTCCGTTCGCTCGAAGACGCCTGGCGCGACATCTTCCCCGTGAACTTCGAGTTCATGAACAGCGAGATGAACCCGGCCTTCACCTCTTTCGTGGAAGGTCAGGATCAGGTCATCGTCTGTTCCTTCGTGGTCCAGCTGCCCTTCGCCAATCCGGCGACGATCGACATCCTCTACCCGCTGCAGTCGCTCAAGCAGGTGGCGCCGCTCTTGCGCAGCAAGATCCAGCGTGTCGGCGGCGACGGCCCGGACGAGGCCTGGGAAAGCAATCTGCGCGAGGCGCTCATGTCGGCCACGCTCAATTTCTCGCCGCGCATCGCGGAGCCGACCGTCAATCTCGGCCAGCTCCTCAACATCCGCGCCGGCACCGTGATCGAGATCCCGGCCTTCGAGGAAGTGAAGGTCTATGTCGAGGGCCAGGCCCTCTTCAACGGCACCATCGGCGAACGCGACGGCAAGATGGCCGTCCGCATCACCAACTGACCCTGAAAGATCCGCTCCATGACCGAAGAGCTCCCCGCGCCCGACAATCTGAAGCTCCTCGAGAACATCGAGGTGAAGCTGACGGTCGAGGTCGGCGGCACCAAGATCACGATCCGCGATCTTCTGAAGCTGAACGAAGGGTCCGTCGTCGAACTCGAGCGCCTCGCCGGCGAGCATCTCGACATCTACGTCAACGGCACGCTCCTCGCGAAGGGCGAGGTCGTGCTGGTGGGCGAGCGCCTCGGCATCCGCTTCACCGAGATCGTCTCGCCCGAACAGCGGCTGCGGAATCTCTGAGCCGCATCATGCAGAACCTGTCCTCCGAACTCGTCGGTCTGGCGGCCTTCTTTGCGGGGCTGCTCGCGCTCGCCGCGGTGCTGATGAAGTTCCGCGACCGGCTGACCCGCCGCTTCGTGGCCGGCGTCATCGGCGTCACCGCCGTCGCGGATCTCGGCTCGGGGGCGCGGCTCGCCGTGGTCGAGGCCGGGGGCAAGCGCGTGCTGGTCGGCATGGACCGGCACGGCGTACAGACGATGACCGTGCTCGGCGAGGCAGGGGAGGCGCCGCCATGTCCGCCCGCCGCCTGATCCTCGCGTCCGTTTTCGCCTGCGTCGTGCCGGTGCTGCTTTTCGCGGTGCCGGCCTTCGCACAGAATTCGCCCTTCGATTTCCCCGTCCTGAAGCTCGAAGGCGCGCCCGGCGGCAATCAGACCCTGTCGCTGTCGCTGCAGACCCTGATCCTGATGACGGGTCTCACGCTGCTGCCCTCGCTGCTGCTCGTCACGACCAGCTTCACGCGCATCATCATCACGTTGTCGATCCTGCGTCAGGCGCTCGGCACGCAGCAGACGCCGCCCAACCAGGTTCTCGTCGGCCTCGCGCTGTTCCTCACTCTGTTCGTGATGACGCCGACCTTCCGCGACATCAACGACCGCGCCTTCGTCCCCTATTCCCAAGGGCAGATCGGGGTCGAGGAGGCGGGGACCCGTTCGATCGGCATCCTCAAGAGCTTCATGCTCCGCCAGACCCGCGAATCCGATCTCCTCGCGGTGGCGGAGCTGCGCGGCGACCGCGCCTATGAAAGCCCCGACGCGGTGCCCTTCGCCGTCGCGGTGCCCGCCTTCATCATGAGCGAGCTGCGCACCGCCTTCACCATCGGCTTCCTGCTCTTCCTGCCCTTCCTCGTCATCGACATGGTCGTGGCGAGCGTCCTCATGTCGCTCGGCATGATGATGCTTTCGCCCATGATCGTGTCTCTGCCGTTCAAGCTGTTGCTGTTCGTCGTCGTGAACGGCTGGTCCCTCACGGTCACCTCGCTCGTCGAGAGCTTCACGAGGCTGCCCTGAGATGTTCTACGAGCAGTTCATCATCATCGGTCGCGAGACGCTCATCAGCACGTTGTGGCTCGTCGGCCCCGTGCTCGGTGCGTCGCTCGTCGCCGGTCTGGTGATCGGCATCTTCCAGGCCGCGACCTCGATCAACGAGGCGACGCTGGCCTTCGTGCCGAAGCTGCTCGTGGTCTTCGCCGTGCTGGCGCTCGCCGCCCCCTTCATGATGGCGACCATGACGGGCTTCTTCCAGCTGATCTTCGGCGAGATCGGGAGGATCACCCGGTGATCGCGCTCGAAGACAAGACGCTCTTCGACGGCCTTGCGGCCTTCATGCTGGTGTCCGTCCGGCTGGGCGCGATGATGCTCGCCGCCCCGTTCTATTCCGCCGCCGCCATTTCGATCCCTGTGCGCGTGCTGCTCACGGTCACGCTGTCGATCGTGATGATCGGCGCCGTCCCCGTCCCGCAGGTCGACGTGCTGTCCTGGCAGGGCGCGATCGCGCTCGGCCGCGAAGCCCTGATCGGCATCGCCATCGGCTTCGTCATGCAGCTCGCCTTCGCCGCCATCACCGTGGCGGGCGAGCAGATCTCCTTCGCCACGGGGCTCGGCTTCGCCGCCATGGTCGATCCGCAGACCGGCATGCAGTCCCCGGTGATCGCCCAGTTCCTCTCGGTGGTGCTCGTGCTCGTCTTCCTCTCGCTCGACGGTCACCACGTCCTGCTGCGTCAGCTCGCGGCGAGCTTCTCGGTGCTGCCTCTCGGCGGTACCTCGCTCGATCCCAAGATGTGGCTTGCGATCCTGCAGTCCGCGGCGCTGGTCTTCTCGGCGGGCTTTCTCGTGGCGCTGCCCGTGGTCGTCGCGCTCACGCTCATCAATCTCGTCGTCGGCATGCTCACGCGCCTCGCGCCGCAGATGAACATCTTCTCCGTCGGTTTCCCCGTGACGATCGTCGTCGGCCTCGTGCTGATGGTGGTGGCGGTCCCGGGCATCGGCCAGACCATTTCCGGCCTCGTCGAAGAAGCCGCCCGCCGCATGCGCGAGGTGGTGATGGCCGGAGCGGGAGCCTGAGCCGTGGCGGAGGACAGCGATCAGGAAAAAACGGAACAACCGACCGAGCGTCGCATCCGCGACGCGCTCGAGGAAGGCCGGATCCTCACGTCCAAGGAGCTGATGCTCGGGGTCGTGATGGTGCTCGGCGCGCTCCAGTTCATGATCGGCGGGCGCTACTATGTCGGCGAGATCGCGGGCGGCTTCCGGGGCGGCCTGGACATCGGCGAGCTTCTCGCCCGGCAGGTCCCGCTCACGACGCTGCTGGCCGAACAGGTCACGTCGGCCGTCGTCATCGTGCTCGTCTTCGCCGTTCCGCTCGTGGTCGTCATTCTCGGTGCCCAGACCGTCTACGGCGGGTTTCACTTCGTGCTGAAGAACCTGTCCTTCAAGGGCAGCCGCATCTCCCCGATTTCGGGTCTGCAGCGCATGTTCGGGATGAACGCGCTGCTCGAACTCGGCAAGTCGATCCTCAAGGTCGCCATCGTCGGCACGCTGGGCTTCTGGTTCCTGCTGGACCGCCTGCCCGAGATCCTGCAGCTCGCGGCGATGCCCTTCGAACGCGCCATGGGGCTGACGGGCGAGCTCACGCTCCTCACCTTCGTGATCCTCGTCGCCGGTGCTGTCATGGTGGCGGGCGTGGACGCGCTCATCCAATGGCGCCGCCATACCAACCAGATGATGATGACGCGGCAGGAGATCAAGGACGAGCACAAGCAGACCGAAGGCTCGCCCGAGGTGAAGCAGAAGATCCGCCGCATGCAGCGCGAGGCGGCCGAGCGCGGCTCGGTCGGCAACGTCTCGGACGCGCAGGTCGTCATCACCAACCCGAACCATTTCGCCGTGGCGCTGCGCTACGACTTCAAGGAAGGCGCCGCGCCGGTCGTCGTGGCCAAGGGCACGGACAAGATCGCCGAGCAGATCCGCGAGAAGGCCAAGGCCGCCGGCCTGCCGGTCCTCAGCTATCCGTTCCTCGCCCGCGCGCTCTACTTCACCAGCGAGATCGGGCAGGAAATCCATACCGAGCTCTATCGCGCCGTCGCCGCCGTGCTCGGCTTCGTGCTGCAGGCGGGCGCGCAGGGCGAGCCTCCCGAGGTCGAGGTTCCGCCGGAGATGCGTTTCGATTCCAACGGCCGCAGGGCGGGAGAGCGCGATGCGTGACGCCCGCCGTCCGAGCTGCTTCGGCTGCCGTTGGTTCTCGATCACCCATGACGTCCGGCAGCCTTATGCCTGCCGTTCCTTCGGCTTCCGGTCGCGGCGCATGCCCGCGCTGGAGGTCTCCTCCGCCTCCGGCGAGCCTTGTCGCCGCCGCGAAGCCCGGCCCGTCGCAGGGCCCTTCCAGGGAGCTCGGCCATGAGCGCACCGAAGAAAGCTGCCGCCCCTCAGCCGCAGATCGACGAGACGATCGAGATCGCCCTCGCGGCGGCAGGCACGGCGACCGACGCCGCGCAGGAGATCCAGCGGCTCCGCAAGGAAGTCGACGCGCTCGTCACGGGCACGCGGAAGAACGGCAAGATCCTGCTGTTCACGGGGATCCTGATCCTCGTCCTCGCCTGCGGCGCGCTCGGCGGCGGCATCGTGCTCTACAACCACTCGCTGACGCGCTTCGAGAGCCTGTCCAAGGTGAACAAGGACGCGCTCAGCGTCTTCGCCGACGAGATCAACGGCCTCACCCAGACCGCGAAGCGGATCGAGGAACTCACCGCGACCACCGCTCAGTCCTTGGCCGTCGTGCAGGGGCGCGGCGACGATCTCAAGCGCTCGGTCGAACTTCTGACGGGCGTCGAGAAGACGCTGATCGCCCGCGTCGAGGCGCTGTCCGCGTCCAACGAGAAGATCCCGGCCGGCGTGAAGCAGGTCGTCGACGACCTCGTCGCCGCGAACAAGGCGGCCGTGGCCCAGCTGGCCGCCGCGGTCGGCGATCCGGCGAAGAACGCCGCGCTCAAGGACATCGCGACGAAGATCGACGCCCTGCAGCAGTCGCAGCGCAGCGTGCCGCGCGAACCCGTCAGGTCGCCGCCGCCCGCCGCGCGCCGCGCGGAACCCGCGCCGATGCTGCGCTATCCGTGAGCTTCCGCCGGGCATGACCGAACAGGCCTTCTCTCCAGAGGACGTGGCCGCCGTCGACTTCGTCGAACGGGGGTCGCCGGCCGAGCGCGCGGGCCTGTTGGCCGGCGACCGGATCCTGCGTTTCGGTCGCCATATGCCGTCCGAGATCATCGCGCATGAAGACCCGATGAGCCTGCTCGGTCGCGCGGACTGGATGCTGGTTCTGCGCGAGGACGTCCTCTTCAAGATCGCCGTCGGCGGGGGCATCGAGGGTGCCGCGATGCGCCGCGGCGAGCGGCTGGAGGGCATCGAGCCGTCCGACGTGTCCGAGGACTGGACCGCCTGCCACGGTGCGATCGCGCGGGGCCGCGGCATCCTGGTGCTGCCGGACCGGATCTCGCCTTTCTGGTCGCTCGTGCCGCCGCTGCTCTTCGCCCGCTACCATCTCTGGCAGTTCACGGCGGCGATCATGCTCATCTATCTGGTGGCGGGCGCCTTCGGCCTCGTCCCGGCCCTTCTCGCCTACGCGACCAGCATGATCACGGTCGGGGCGGGGGGCGCCGCGCTGCTTCGAGACGCCGCCGGCAAGCAGGGCTGGCATTCCACGGCCCGCATCGCGCTCGCGTCCTGGGGCGACGCCGCACGGCTGGAAGTGACGACGGCGAAGGTCTGTCTCGAGGAAAAGATCCGGCTGCAGCTGGAGGCGGCGAAGGCCGCCGCCGCCGCGCACTGAGGCTCGCTCTCAGCGCAATCCGTGGAACAGGACGATCGACTCGACCACCTGCTGCGGCAGGGCGGTGCGCTTCACGATCATGTCCGTATCGACGCCTTCCTTGGCGAGCTTGATCGCGGCTTCGATCGCTTCCGGGTTCTCCCGGCCCTCGGCCAGCTTCAGCTCCACCGTCTTCACGTCGGCGCGGACCTGCCGGAGATTTTCGGACAGAGAGGTTTCCTGCGCCAGTCGCGCCCGCGCGATCTCGTCTTCGAGCGAGGACATGCGATGCGCGACCGCCTTCACTTCCGCGCCGACCCGTTCGACGGCCGCAAGGATCACCGGTTGGCGCCGCAGCAGCAGAAAGGCCGAAGCGGCCGCGGCGGCGGCGGCCACGAGGCTTGCTATCATGAGAACGACGAGAAGCACGTCCATCCTTCAGCGGTCCGTACGGCGGAGGCTCAGGGCAGAGTAGACGGGCGGTTGTGATTCGGCAGGAGGCGAAATGCGCCCGAGCAGTTCGGTTTCGAGACTGCGAAGGCGCATCCGGAACGCTTCGGCCTGCGCCTTGTCGGAGATCTCCGGGCGCTCGGCCGTCAGATCGCGCAAAACGACGGTCGCCGCCTCGAGGGCGGCGACATCCTTCCGCGCGGCGGCGGATTCGAGATCGGCGATCGCCTTTTCGAGGCGTTCGGCCGGGGTCGGGGCGGGAGCCTCGCTCAGCGGTTCCCCCGCAGAAGGTCCGCTTCGATCATGCGATCGGCCAGCTTCTCGAAGTCGAGGGGATAGGCCTTGTTGCGGATCGCGTCCCGGATGGCCGCGACCTTGCCCGAGTCGATCGGGGCTGCGGTCGAGGCGTTCTGGTTGCGCGCCGTCGAGATCTCGACCGTCGTCGCCTCGGCCGTGACGAGCGGAGGCGGCGCCTCGGCCGCCTTGGCGCTCTTGCGGGCGTTCGTTTCGGTGGATGCGATCTTGCTGCGGATGCCGTCGATCATGGCGTACCTCTTGTCGGCAAAGAAGACGGTCGTCGACGCCGCGCCTTTAGCGATGGTGTCCATTTTCTTACCCGCTACCTTACTACCACGATCCCGCCCGGGCCAAGTCGTCCGGTGACGATCGTCCCCGAACGCATGTTTCGGACGGAAATGAGAGATCCTTCATAGGCGTCGGCCTCGGCGCGTCCCGGCATGTTCACCTCGAATCCGGATCCTCCGGACTGGATGGTGACGGGCTCGCCCTTCAGCACATGCGGCGCCCGGGCGACGTTGCGCGTCGTCAGCACCGCTCCGGGCTGCACCGCTCCGATGAGCCGAAGTCCCTTGGCCTCGTCGAGCGAGCGGATGGCCGCCGCGCCCGGTGCCGTGTCGACGGCGCGTTCTTCGAGAACGTCCGCCGTCAGGATGGTGCCGGCCGTCAGGTTCGCCTTGGCGACCACGACCTTGCGGTCGTCGTCGGCTTCGCCCGCGCGGCGGGCGGCGCCGGTCACCACGGCCGGGGTCGCCTTCTGGGCGTCGCCTTCGACCCGGATCACGATTTCCCACGGCGTCGGCCCTGCGCATCGGACGAGCACGCTCGTGCTCCGCGCGCTGCGTGCGGCCACGTTCGGCTCCTGCCCGCAGGCGGGCTTGCGGAAGCGGTCGTCGATCAAGAGATCGTCGCCCGCGACGGCGCCGCGGCCGTTGCTTTCGAGCCAGGTCTTCACGACCCGGCGCAGATCGTCCGCCGTCCAGTCCGCGCCGTTCGCCGAGGCGGCGCCCGGTGCGGCGAGGGCGGCGGCGGTCGCCGCGAGAAGGAGGGTGCGTCTCATGTCCGGCCTCATTGCAGCAGCGTCGCCATGACGCCCGCCGGCACCGTGGGCGTGCCCTTCAGCATCCGCCCCTGCGCCGTGGTCAGCCCGGTCCGTTCGATCCGGATCACCTGCCAGTTCCCGGTCTTCCGGCCGGGCAGGTCGAGCAGGAAGTAATCGCCTTCATTGATGCCGTTCTCGCTGCCGACGGAGAGCGTCACCATGCCTTGGGCGACGTCGAGCACCTTCGCGCGCAGCGGCCGACAGCCGAGCCGGCTTTCGAGATCGTCGAGCGCCTTCTGCCAGAGCGGCGAGAAGTCGATCGACCCCCCGGCCATGTTGA
Source organism: Hyphomicrobiales bacterium (assembly GCA_027483895.1). GTDB lineage: Bacteria > Pseudomonadota > Alphaproteobacteria > Rhizobiales > Beijerinckiaceae > JAIXZO01. Next base: position 86,623 of record JAIXTP010000011.1, on the reverse strand, counting down.
AGTCGACGTCCGTGCCCCAGATCCGGTTGCGGTCGGCCAGCGCGTGGGTGTTGACGATCGTCTCCACCGTCCCGCCGTTGGAACTGTCGCGGAGCTTCAGCGTCAGCGTGCCGACGATCGCGGTGTTCTCGGCGATGATGTTGTCGTTGCGCCGCTTCTCCACCGTCAGCACGCCCGAGATCGAGTAGCCCGACGGGTTGGGAGCGGTGCCGTACAGCAGGCTTGCATAATCGGTCCGCGCCGCGCCTTCCGTGCCTCCCGGGAAGGGGAGGTCCCGGTTGTCGATCGCGCGGAAGCTCGTCGCGCCCGCCAGACCTTCGATGCCCCGGTCGACTGCGGCATGCGCAGCCTTCACGACGGCGCCGGAGAGCCCCGGCGCGATCTGCACGCGGATGGGCCTGACGTCGAGATCGATGCGCTTCGTGCCGCAACTCGATCCGTCGCTCTCCGCGAGCGCCTCGATCACGACGACGTAGCGGCCGTGCTCCTTGTATTCGTTGACCACCCGATGATCGCGCAGGGTCCCCTGCACCAGCATCGAGGTCTCTTCGGTCATCACGCCCTGCGTCGACAGATGCCCCGCGCCGCGCACCTTCGTGCCGACCTGTCCCGCGGCGTCGTAGAGCGCTTCGGCCAACGCCGCCCGGCGGGCCCGCGCCACGTCGTTCCCGGAGATCGCCGCGCGCCCTTCGGCCCGCACGACCTTCAGCCCGGCGAGCGCCGGTTCCGCCGCCGCGAGGCCGAAGCCCGCAGCGAGAAGAAGGGAGAGGAGACGCGTGCGCATGATCGTCCTCACTGCCAGAGCGGCCGGTGGCCGGCGCGCATCGCGTTCACCTCCGCGGGATCGACCTCGAGGATCGTCTCGTAGAGCGTGTTGCGGATCGGCGTGATGCTGACCACGCGGGCATTGCGAACGACGCCCGCGACGGAGCCGCGGATGTTGTCGGAGAAGACCTGGCCTTCGCCGATCGCGGTGTTGCCCTCGACCTGCAGGCCGTGGATGCGCTCCGCCAGATCGCGCATCGCCGCGAGGCGGGACGCGCGGATGGCCATCAACTGCTTCTGCGCGGGCGTGCGCCCGGGCTGAATGGAGATGGTCGAATAGCCGATGCCGCGCAGCGGCGGCGACTCGGCCGCAAGGCGCGGTCCGTTGGCGGCGGTCTGACAGCCGCCCAGCAGGGCCGCCGTCACGATGACGGAAAACAGACGTTTCACGACGTTCGATCTCCGAGAAATTCGGTTCGCAAGGGCTTCAGCAAGAGCCGTGCCGGCACCCGGAAGCGCCGGCACGTCCGTTGCATCTGTCCTTGGCGCAAGGCCGGATCGACGGCCGAAACCGAAGAAAACCCGGGCGGCGACGCCGAAACCGACGGTTTTCCGACGATGGAGCGGGACGAGTGACCGACGTGGTGTCGACTTCCCAACAGGCCGGAGCGGGCGGAATCGCCCGGGCTCTGGTCCTGCCGGTCGCGTTGATCGCCCTGATCGTGATGATGGTCATCCCGATCCCGCCGGTCATGCTCGACATCTTCTTCGTCGCGAACATCGTCATCGCGCTCGCGGTGCTGCTGGTCAGCATCAACACGTTCCGCCCGCTCGAATTCTCGTCCTTCCCCACCGTACTGCTTTTCGCCACCATCCTCCGGCTGGCGCTGAACATCGCCTCCACGCGCGTGGTGCTGGTGAAGGGTCACGAGGGAACGGACGCGGCCGGCCGCGTCATCGAGGCCTTCGGCCACTTCGTGATCGGCGGCAACTACGTCGTCGGCATCATCGTCTTCATCGTGCTGATCATCATCAACATGGCGGTGATCGTGAAAGGCACGGGCCGCGTCTCGGAAGTGAGCGCGCGCTTCACCCTCGACGCGATGCCCGGCAAGCAGATGGCGATCGACGCGGACCTCAATGCCGGCCTGCTGACCCCCGAACAGGCCCGTCAGCGCCGCACCGAGGTCACCCAGGAATCCGATTTCTACGGCTCGATGGACGGCGCCACGAAATTCGTGAAGGGCGACGCCATCGCGGGCCTTCTGATCGTCGGCATCAACATCTTCGGCGGCCTCATCATCGGCATGGCCCAGCACGGGCTGAGCTTCTCCGGCGCCGCCAAGACCTATCTCACGCTCACGATCGGCGACGGTCTCGTCGCGCAGATCCCGGCGCTGCTGCTCTCCATCGCCACCGCCGTGATCGTCACGCGCGACTCGGGCGGAAACGACCTCACCGACCAGCTGCTGCGCCAGATCGGCAACCGCAAGGCCTGGTACGGCGTCGCGGGCATCCTCGCCCTGATCGGCCTCGTGCCCGGCATGCCGAACCTGTTCTTCCTCGCCGCCGCGGGCCTCGCCTACGCCTTCGCCCGCTACGGCGCCGACAAGGTCGCCGAGGCTCCGGCGGCCGCGGCCGACGAGGCCAAGGACGCCGAAGAGAAGGACGACGACGACAAGCTGTCGGTCGAAGACGTGTCGAACACCGTCCCGCTGCTGCTCGAAGTCGGCTACGGCCTGATCCCGCTGATCGAGGACGAGGGCAAGAGCGCGCTCGTCGCCCGCATCACCGGCATCCGCAAGAACGTCTCGCGCGACGTGGGCTTCATCATCCCGTCCGTCCGCATCCGCGACAATCTTTCGTTCCAGCCCTCGACCTACCGCATCTCCATCGCGGGCGTGGTCATGGCCGAGGACACGATCCACCCGAACAAGCTGCTCGCCATCCAGAGCGGCCGCAGCAACATCGTGCTGCCGGGCGAGCAGGTGAAGGATCCCACCTTCGGCTTCGACGCGGTGTGGATCGACCCCGCCGACAAGCCCCGCGCGCTCGCCGCCGACTACACCGTCGTCGATCCGAGCACGGTCATCGCGACGCATCTGCACCACCTCCTGATGCAGCACGCCTCGGAGCTTCTGGGTCAGGACGACGTGCAGCAGCTCGTCGACCATGTCGCCAAGTCCGCGCCGCAGCTCGTCTCCGGCCTCGTGCCGAAGGTGCTGTCGCTGTCGCTGCTCACCCATGTGCTCAAGGCGCTGGTCGCCGAGCAGATCCCGATCACCGACCTGCGCCGCATTCTCGAGGCGCTGGCGGGCGCCAAGTCCCGCGAGCCCGATGATCTCGTCGACGTCGCCCGCATCGCGCTCGCCCCCATGATCATCCAGCGCGTCTGCCCGCCCAAGGATGCGCTCGGCGTCATCACGCTCGACTCCGGTCTCGAGCAGCTGATCGTCCAGAACGCGCGTCAGGGCGGCAGCTTCACCATCGAGCCGGGTCTCGCCCGCAAGCTCGCCGAGTCCTTCCAGGAGCAGAGCTCGCTCCTCGCCGAACACGGAAAGGTGTTGGTCGTCGTGACCTCGCCCGTCCTGCGGCGCGAACTGTCCGCCCTCGTCCGCCAGGCCGTCCCCGACGGTGTCGTCCTGTCGTTCAAGGAAATTCCGGAAAACAAACGGATCAACGTCATCGCCGTGATCGGCGGAACCGCGTGAGGATCAAGCCATGATGCATCGTACGAAAGTGGTCGCGGAAGACAGCCGCGAGGCGATGGCCAAGATCGCGAAGGAGCTCGGCGACGACGCCGTGATCCTGTCCACGCGCAAGGTCGCGGGCGGCATCGAGATCATCGCGGGTCACCGCGGCGCGAACGGCGAGGACGAGGACGTTCCGGCCCCGCTCCTCGGCGAAGCCCCGCCCGTCCGGCCCGAGCCGAAGCGCGAGCACTTCGCCCGCCTTCTCGCCGAGAGCGCCCGCACCGCGCGGCCCGCTCCCGCGCCCAGCGTCGCGCCGCGCTTCACCGCCCCGCCGAGCACCGCCAAGGCGACGCCGCTTCCGCCCGCCGCCCCGAAGCCCGCTTCGGCCGCTCCGAAGGCGGCGTCGGCCCGCATCCCCGAGATCGATGCCGATCGCTTCAGCGAGCTCGAAAGCTCGGTGCGGGAGATCAAGTCGATGCTCAGCTCCGAGATGATGCTCGGCGGCCTCAAGTCGCTGATCCCCACCTTCCTCGCTCAGGCGGGCTCGATGGCCGCCGAGGACTCGGATCGTCGCTTCGCCGAGTTCCTCGCGCGCCGCATGCTCCACAAGCGTCCGCCGCTGCTCACCAGCGGCCCGCAGATCGTGGTCACGCTCGGCCCGTCGGGCTCGGGCAAGACGACGCTCCTCGCCCAGCTCGCCGCCCGGCTGCGCATGCGCCTGCCGGAAGAGAAGATCGCCTTCGTCAATGCCGACATGAACCGCCTCGGCGCCGCCGAGCAACTGCGCGCCCACGGCCGCATCCTTGACGTGCCGGTCATCGACATCGAGCAGGCGACCCAGCTGTCCAACCTCGCCGAGAACGCCGGCCGCGGCCTGTCGATGTTCATCGACATGCCCAGCAATCCCGACGAATGCAGCGAGCTGCTCGGAATCCTGAACGCCCGTGCCGACGATCTCGCCCCCATGGTCCGCTGCGGCGTGGTGGCCGCCAATCTCTCGGCGGAATCGATCGACGCCACGCTCGACCGCTACCCGAATATGGACGCTCTCGCGCTCACGAAACTCGACGAGGCGCGCCTTACGATTTCGGCTCTGAGCCGCCTCGGCGCACGTGGCCCGGGAATTGCTTGGATAGCGCGCAACGCGCACCTCGTTCGGGGTCTTTCGGAGCCGGATCGTACCATGCTCGAAGAACTGATCTTCGCCGCCCTTCCCGGCGCCGTGTCCCAACGTCTGAACTGAGCAGCCGTCGATGAAACGTCCGCAAGCCATCGCGATCACCAGCGGCAAAGGCGGGGTCGGCAAGACCAACATCTCCGCCAACCTGGCCCTGGCCCTCCGCCGTCGGGGCGAGCGCGTCGCGCTGTTCGACGGCGATCTCGCCCTCGCCAACGCGCATATCGTCCTCGGCTGCAAGGCCAAGCGGACCATGGCCGACGCATTCTCGTCGGACACGCCGCTCAAGGACATCATGGCCGACGGCCCCGAGGGGCTGAAGCTCGTCGCGGGCGGCAGCGGCCTGTCCGAACTGATGGGCCTGTCGGTCGAGAACCGTCACCGCATCATCTCCTCCTTCCGCGACATGTCCGACGAGATCGACACGCTCGTCGTCGACACCGCCGCCGGCATCGAGGCGAACGTCGTGGATTTCGTGGAGGCCAGCGACCGCGTGATCGTCGTCGTCGTCGGAGAACCGACGGCCTTCGTCGATGCCTATGCGGCCGTGAAGGTCCTCCATCAGGAGACCGGGCGTCTGAATTTCGACGTCGTCGTCAACCGCGCACGGGACGAGGCGCACGGCGCCGACGTGTTCCGCCGGTTCCGCGACATCACCGACAAATTCCTGTCGGCCAATCTTCACCACATCGGCACCGTCCCGCAGGATCCCCGCCTCGTGCAGGCGGTCACGCGTCGGGTGCCGCTCCTCCTTTCGGCGCCGGACTCTCCCGCGGCCCGCGCCATCGACCGCATCGCAGGCGTGCTGACCTCCCGGTCGGCCCCGCCCGTCGATGACCGGTCCGGCGGGTTCTTCCCGCTCGTCCGCGGCGATGCCCCACTGGCGGAGGCCGTGCCGTGAACGTCCGTTCCTACCCCATTCAGGCGATCGACCCTCGCGAGATCGGCGAGCGCGTCCGCAGCCACATGCCTCTCGCGCGCAAGATCGCGTGGCAGGTCCACGGCCGCGTGCGCGATCTCTTCGACATCGACGACATGATCCAGATCGGCATGACGGCGCTCGTCGAGGCGGCCCAACGCTTCCAGGACACCGGCGAGGCGACCTTCGGCTCTTATGCCGCCATGCGCATCCGCGGCGCGCTGATGGATCATCTGCGCGGCCATCTGGCCCTGACCCGGACGGCGGTCGAACGCCGCGACCGGATCAACGCCGCGATGAAGCGCGTCGAGGCCGCCGGCGGCAATCCGGCCGACCACGAGGCGGTCGCGAAGGAACTCGGCATCGGCGTCGGCGAATATCATTCCTGGCGCGACCAGATCGTGCCGGTCGGACAGCGCTCGCTCGACGAGATCTACGACGACAATTCCGTCTGGTTCGCCGACGACGGCCATACGCCGGAGTCGGCCCTGCTCGACGACGAGATGCGCAAGCGGCTCGTCTCGCTGCTCAAGCGCCTGCCGGAACGCGACGCCCTCGTGCTGCAGCTCTATTTCGTCGAGGAAATGAACCTCGAAGAGATCGGGCAGGTGCTCGAAGTCACCGTCGGCCGCGTCTCCCAGATCAAGAAGGCCGCTCTCGGCCAGCTCCGCAAATGGATGACGGAAGACTGACGGGTCGCCCCTCCGGCCGTCCCCTCCCGTCTCCCGTCTCCCGCCTCTCTTCTTCGCGCTCCGCGCGCCTCTTCGAAGCCCGCCGCCTCTCGGCGCTTCTCGTCCCGTCGATCCGATCCGGGACCCGCCTCGCCCCTGCGAGGCCGCTTCTTCCCCGCCTTCCGACGCTGGACCCTTCGCCGCCCGCGCCCGCGATCCGGAGGCGCGACGTGGCGCATCACGGCCCGCTGCGGACGCAAAAAAGGCCGCGTCACGACGGACGCGGCCCGACCGCTGTCGGAGGATGACGAAAAGAAGGGGAGGACTCAGCGGGCCTTGTCGGCAGCGGCGCGTTCCGCCGCGAGGCGCGCAAGGGCTTCGAGCGCGTCGGCCGTCCGACGCTTCAAAGCGGCTTCGTCGCGGCCCGTGTCTTCGAGCGCGGTGAAATGCAGCGCCACGGACTCGCCGATGCGGACGATCTCCACCCGGCCTTCCGTCAGCGCCTTGCCGAGCGCGAGGCCCGCGGCCGCGGCGTCGGCGGGGTCGAAGCCGTTCGAGGCGGCAGGCTCGACGGCGAGCGCGCTCGGCGCAGCGCCCACGACCGGCACGATCCGGGGTCCGGCGATCACGGCAAGCGACCCGGAGGGGCGCGCATTCGCGCCGTGATCCGTCGTCGTCACCTGAAGCACGAAAAAGCCCATCAGCAGCAGGCACATGTCGGCGAAGGTCACCGTCCAGGGCAGGCGCCTTTCGGGCGTGCGCCGCAAGGGGACGGCGCGGGCGATGCTGCGCAGCGAGGTCATTTCACCACCGCCAGACGGGCGCCGCGGGTGGTGACGCCCGCCGAAAGCCCTTCACGGACCACGCGGGGGCTCTCGCCGCGCGCGAGCGCGGAAAGACCTTCGAGGACGAGCCGCCGATGCGCCACGTCCGCCGCCGCGAAGGTGCGGAGCTTGGCCGCGATCGGCAGGCCGATCACATTGGCGATGATCGCGCCGTAGAGCGTCGTGAGGATGGCCGTGCCCATCGCGGGGCCGATCATCTTGGGGTCCTGCATCGAGCCGAGCATCGCGACGAGGCCGACCAGCGTGCCGATCATGCCCATCGCCGGGCCGACATCGACCCAGGTCTGCCACACGTCCGACTGCGCCGCGTGGCGCGCTTCGGTCGCCTCGATCTCGCGTTCGAGCAGGAAGACGATCTTGTCGTGATCCGCCCCGTCGACCAGCAGATGCAGCCCCTTCTGCAGGAACGCATCCTCGGTCTCTTCGGTCTCGAGGATCATGAAACCCTCGCGCCGCACCTTGAGCGCCATGTCCGCGAAGCGGTCGATGGTCGCTTCCGGCGTCGGCGTCCGCGGGCGGAAGGAGAGGGCGAAGGTCTTCAGCGATCCCGTGAAGTCGGCGATCGTCGAGCGGGCCAGCACCGTACAGCAGGTGCCGCCCAGCACGATCATCGCCGACGGAAGATCGACATAGGCCGACAGGGACGAAGCCGAAGCGGCGGCCCAAGTGATGAGGCCGAGAGCCGCGCCGATTCCGATGAGCGTTGCAGCGTCCATTGAGGAAAATCCTTCACCCTGCGGGTTGCTGCACCCTCATCAGCAAGTCTCGGGCCAACCGGCCGCCGCCGCGGCGCTTGCGCTTCGCGCGAGGCCGGACGAGACTCCGCCCCGTCATGCCTCAGGCCTTCCGCCTTCTCAGCCGTCTCGCTCCGCCGCTCGCCGCCGCGGGCCTGATCTTCGCCGTCGCGTCCGCCTCGGCGACGGAATCCGGCCCCGCGACCGTGCTCCTCGCGCGCGGGGACCGTCTTCTGGACATCGAACGGCAGCTGGAATGGCAACGCTGCCCGCTCGGGCAGAAATGGACGACCTCCGCCTGCAACGGCGCGGTCCTCCGCGTCCGGCACGAGGAGATCGAGCGTCTCGTCGCGCTCGCCGATCCCGGCGGTCGCGAAGGCTGGCGGCTGCCGACGCGCGAGGAGATCGCTTCTCTGCGTTGCGGCAACTGCCCGACGCCCGGCTTCCATCCGCTGATGACCGGCGCAGCGGCCACCGCCTACTGGACGGGGGAGGAGAACGCGCTCGTGCCCGGCCGCTGGTGGTCCGTCGACGTGCGCAGCTTCAAATTCTTCGGGCGCACGGAGCCTGCGAGCCGGCTCGGCGTGCTGCTCGTCCGCGACAAGCGGAACTGATCAGTCGGCCGCGTCCGGCGCAGGCAGGGCGACGTCTCTCTCGACGAGATGATCATCCAGCGCGCCCGACTTCACCGCGTGCTTGATCTCCGCCAGCAACTCCTCGATCACGTCGCGGGTGGCGACCTCGAGCAGGATCTCCTGTTCCCCGCGCGCGGTCAGCGGCAACAGCCGGCCGTTCCAGCGCAGCGACAGCACCGTCCGGCCTTCCTCCGTCGCGAGCAACGGATGGTCGTCGCGCCAGCGCGCCACGACATGCACTTCGCGCAGCGTCCCGGTCTTCGGATCGGGCCGCATCTCCGTGAAGGAGTAATCGTCCGGATTGGTCCAGTAGCGCCAAAAATCGTCGATGCGCGCGACGAGCGCGGCGCGGGCCTGCGCCAGGGGGCGCGGCACCTCCTCGACGCGGCGCGCCTTGGCCTTCAGGCTCGAAAGGGTCTTGGACTTGAGCATGGACCGGGATCGTCGCCGTTGAACGTAAGCTTCCGGTTACGCCGAAACCCGACGAAAGAAAAGAACGGGTCGACCGTCTTATTGGCACGAGGCTTGCTGATGTGACGCCGAACAAACACGGATACGCTTCTCATGAAGACCTCCCTGACGGGCCTGATGGCCGCCTCCAAGGACCTCGGCGTCATTTCCAACAACCTCGCGAATGCGAGCACGAGCGGCTACAAGCGCTCGAACGCCCAGTTCCAGGATCTCGTCCCCGCCGAAGGCACCGGGCGCCCCGGCGTCGAGGCCGGGCGCGGCGTCATGGCCGTCGAGATCCGCCGCAGCACGCTGCAGGGCCCTCTCGAATCCACGAACGGCAGTCTGGACCTCGCGGTCAACGGCGCGGGCTGGCTGGTGCTCGGCTCCGCCAAGGGCGGCGACAATGCCGATACGCCGCAGGCCTTCACCCGCGCCGGGCGCCTCACCATGGACGAGACCGGCCGTCTCGTGACGTCGGACGGCAGCCCCGTCCTCGGCTACAAGGCCTTGACCGGCGGCGTCATCGGCGGCGATCCGCAACCCATCGACATCCTCGGCGCGGTCGGCAACAAGGCGAGCAACATCTCGTCGATCTCGATCGGCCCGAACGGGCTCATCACCGTGACCACGCCGAACGGCACCAATATTCCCGCCGGAACCATCGCTCTCGCCGAATTCCCGAACGACAGCGGCCTGCGCTCGATCGGCGGCAATCAGCTGGTCCCGGGCGTGAAGGCGGGCGAGCCCCGCTTCGCTCCCGCGCAGCGCGACGGCCTCGGCACCATCCAGCAAGGCACGCTGGAAGGCTCCAACGTCGACATCACCGAAGAAATCCTGAGCATGGTCCGTGCACAGCAGGCCTATAACGGCAATGCCCGCGCCCTGCAGACCTCCTCCGAAATGCTTCGAACGGCCACGGAGACGCTGATCCGTTGAGTTTCTACCGGGCTACGACCGTCAGTAGTGATTTCGGCCGATATCGGCTAAGCTGCCTTCCGCAGGCGGCCTTCGCGCGCCTGCGTCCGGAGGCCGAGGATCACGATGGTCGTTCCGCCCGTGGAAACGAACCGGATTCAGCCGATCGCCGCGCCCTTCGGGAGCGTGGCGCCGAAGCGGGCCGTTTCGCTGACCGCCCGGACCGAGATGCCGCGCGCGGTCGCCGATTCGGACGACGCGCGCTCCGCGACGAATTCCGAAGCCTCCCCGCAGGACGACGGCTTCGGATCGATCCTTCCCCGCACGCGGGATCTTCCCGCCGACATGCCGCGCCCTCGGGTCCCGCCCGACGGGCGCATGACGCTCTACAATCCGCGCGGCGCGCCGTCGGATGCGGTGCCCGCGCTGGCGCGGCTGGATGCGCGCATCTCCTTCGAGCCGCTCTATCTGCATCACCAGGCGACCACGCGATACGCCTTCGTGTCGGCCATGCCCCTGACGCTGCCGGATCGCCGGCGCAATTTCGAAATCTTCGCCTGAACACGGGTTCGACGTCATGACACGCGACGACTTCCTCGCCGCGCTCGAGGACCTCTGCGCGCGCTATCCCTATTACACGGTCGAGAAGCCCGATTCCGCGGGCGACATCGTGCTTCGCCGCACCGGGACCGAGGCGCGCGAGCGCCGCACCATGAACGCCCGCAGCATGGCCTTCGCCACCGCGATCCGCGGCATCATGAGCACCGATACCAAGAAGACGCCTCGCGGCGGCGGATGGGTCTGATGCTCGGCAAGGTCAAGGCCGTCGCCACCGGGCCCTTCGGCATCGCGCTGCTCATCGTGCTGCTGTTCGTCGGCGGCATCGCGGGCGGCGTCCTGTTCCAGAAGAAATCCGATGCCGCGAAGATCCTCGCGGCCCAGGAGGCGCGCAAGGCCGCGGCTCTGGTCTCCGCCGGTCCGCAGAAGCCGCAGCTCCAAGTGGAGCCGCCCCGCGCGGGGCCGGATCCGGTCGCGCCGCGCTACATCCCGCTCGGCGAGGAGTTCCGCTCCAATCTCGGCCGCAGCGCGCGCTTCATCCTCATCGAAGTCACGGTGATGACGCGTTTCGGGCCGGAAGCCGAGACGCTCCTGCGCACGCACAAGGTCGTGCTGCAGTCGAGCGTCACGGCGGCTCTCTCCGAACTCACCTTCGCCTATGCGTCCAAGCCCGAGGCTCAGGACGAGATCGCCGCCCGACTGGTCGACATTCTCAATGACGTGATCTTCGAGCGCGAAAAAATCCGCGTTGTAGAACAGGTGCTTATCACCCGTTTCATCGTGAAGTGAACGGTTGCCGGAAAGCCGGCACGACAATTGCTGAGTATGGGACGGACAAGAGGTTCATCCGTCCTTGAGGCAGACATGACCGTTCTCGACAACTTCCTGAAGCCGCAGGCGACGGCGCTCTCGCTTCGCCAGAAGCGGATGGAAATTCTCGGCTCGAACATCGCGAACGCCGCGACGCCGAACTTCAAGGCGCGCGATATCGATTTCGGGGCCGAGTACAAGCAGGCGCTCGGCACGGGCGGCGCGCTCGCCACCACGCATGTTCAGCATGCGTCCTTGGGGACGGCCGCGGTCGGCAACGACGCGCTCTACCGGATGCCTCTGTCCCCCTCCCTCGACGGCAACACCGTCGAACTTCATGTCGAGCAGGTCCAGTTCGCCGAGAACGCGACCCGCTACGAGATGTCCCTGCAATTTCTCGCCGACCGCATGAGCGGCCTGCGCAAAGCGCTTCGGGGCGAATGATGAAGGCTCTCACGATCTTCGACGTATCGGGCCGGGCGATGGCCGCCCAGCAGGTCCGCCTCAACACGGTCGCGTCCAACCTCGCCAATGCCGGCACGGTCGCGGGCAAGCCCGAGGAAGCCTATCGCGCGATGCGGCCCGTCTTCGAGACGGTCTACGCCAAGACGAATTCCGGACGCGGGGTCGCCACCGTCGACACGGTCGACATCACGCGGTCCGACATCTCGCCCGAGAAGCGCTACCAGCCCCACCACCCGCTCGCCGACAAGGACGGATACGTCTTCGCGGCGAACGTGGACACCAACGAGGAGCTCGTCGACATGCTCGAAGCCTCTCGTCAGTACCAGAACAACATCGAAGTCCTTTCGACGGCAAAGGCCTTGATGCTGAAGACGATCAGCATCGGCAAGTAAGACGCGGAGCAGATTGATGGCAACCACGGTCAATTCGACGGAGTCGCAGCAGACGCTCGACGCGCTGCTCGCGAAACTCGGCGTCAAGAAACAGACGGATACGTCCGGTACCCGCACCACGAAGTCGCAGCTGGGTCAGGAAGACTTCCTGAAGCTGATGACGGCGCAGATGCAGAACCAGGATCCGTTCCAGCCCCAGTCGAACGATCAGATGATCGCTCAGATGGCGCAGTTCTCGACGGTCACCGGCATTCAGCAGCTCAACTCGACGATGTCGGGCGTTGCGACGGAGATCTCGCAGAACCGCATCGCCACCGCGGCGACCTTCGTCGGCCGCACGGTGCTGGTCCCCGGCAACACCGCGCTGGCGGACGAGAGCGGCGGCATCAGCGGCGCGATCGATCTCGAAAAGCCCGCGGGCGCCGTCACGGTGCGCATCGCCACCGAGCAGGGCGCTCTCGTGAAGACGCTCGACCTCGGCGCCAACCCGGCGGGCCTCGTCGGCTTCGCCTGGGACGGCAAGGACGAGAAGGGCAACCCCGTCGGCAAGGACCGCTACGTGGTCAGCGCGACCATGACGTCCGGCAATACGACGACGGCGGCCAAGTCGAACGTCTACGGACCGATCACCGAGGCCACCATGGCCTCCAGCCTCGACGAGATGAGCTTCAAGGTCGGCGGTGCCGGCACCGTGAAGCTGAGCTCGATCAAGAGCATCAAGTACTGAGCCTTCCGCCCGAACGCAGTAGAGCGAGCAAAGACCCATGTCCTTCTATACCTCACTGACCGGCCTCAACGGCGCGCAGGCGGACATCGCCACCATCTCGAACAACGTCGCGAACGTCGGCACGACGGGCTTCAAACGCGCCCGCGCCGAATTCGGTGACATCTTCGCCACCTCTCCGTTGCAGAATGCGGGGAGCGCGGTCGGTTCGGGTACCATCCTGAAATCGGTCAAGCAGCAGTTCACGCAGGGCAACATCCAGTCCTCGCTGAACGCGCTCGACCTCGCCATCACCGGCCAGGGCTTCTTCGCGATGAAGCCGAGCCTGACCTCGAGCCAGACGGTCTACACCCGCAACGGCTCCTTCAGCGTCAACAACGACCGTTACGTCGTCGACTCGAAGGGCCAGTACCTGCAGGTCTTCCCGGTCAACGACGACGGCTCGGTCATCGCCACGGGCATCGACAGCGCCCGCAATCTTCAGCTGCCGGTGAACTCCGGTCTGCCGCAGGCCACCACGAAGATCGAACTCGGTCTGAACCTGCCGGCGGACGCGGAAATCATTCCGAACAATCCGAAATATACGGCGAGCAATCCCTACAAGTTCAACAAGGACGATGCGTCGACCTTCAACCGCTCGACCTCGATCACGATTTACGACTCGCTCGGCAACCCGACGATCGCCACGATCTATTACGTGAAGACCTCGAACGCGACCGAGGCCTCGCCGACCAACAAGTGGCAGACCTACGTGTATGTGGGCGACAAGCAGCTCGATCCGGCGCTCATCAGCGCCAAGGACGAGCAGGGCCAGACGCTCTACATCAACAAGTTCGGTCAGATCACGTCGGATCCGGCGTCGGTCGACTCGGCCTTCCAGCCGGGCGCCCCGCACCCGCTCTACAAGCTCGACCAGCAGGACATCAAGGAACCGTCGTCGCCCTCCAAGGTCGTCGGCGCGATCATGAAGAACATCGGTTTCGACTTCGGCGATACCGACAGCAACCGCGTCACGATCATCACGGATCCGACGAAATACTCGCTCACCCGTGAAGGCGGCGCGGAAGAATCGAACCCGCCCTTCTGGGGCAAGGACATGTTCACGATCTCCGTGGACGGCTCCGAGCCGGTCTCGATCAGCATCAACGCCGGGAGCTATACGGGTACCGAACTCGCGGCCGAGATGACCCGCGCGGTCAACGAATATTTCGGCGACGACAAATACATCAAGGTCACGGACTCCTATCAGCGGTCCGGCGGCACCGTCGTTTCCGGCAACGACATCATCAAGCTGAACCTCTTCAAGCTCGACGAAGACGGCAACCCGCAGGGCCTCGCCGATCCGATCGAGATCGACCTGCTCGGTTCGGCGGGTTCCACGGGTACGCCGCTCGACGGCGCGGGCGCCGTCGCCCCCAACCGCGACCTCCAGCTCACCCGCGACGAACTCATCTCCCTCGTCCAGACCAAGCTCAACGAGCAGATGAACGAACGCTATCTCGATCTCGGCAAGTCGAGCAGCAGTTGGGTCGACAATACCAAGCCCGAGACCTGGCCGATCACCGTCGGCTACGACGTCTCCAAGCGCGCCCTGACCTTCACGGCCAACCGCAACCTCATCGGACCGAGCGCGAGCGAGATCAGCGCCCGCTTCAACAGCTTCCAGGTGTTCGTGCCGGAAGAGCCGATGGCCGGTTCGAGCCTCGGCGTCCCGCTGCAGGCGGTCACTCCGGAAACCCTGATCCGCGCGGGCACGCAGTGGGTCGGCAACGATCTGGTGCCCGACGGCGAATACATCCTCGATCCGCTCGATCACCGCTTCGGCATCAACGTCACCTACAACAAGGACTCGCGGCAGTTCAGCTTCGTCTCCGGCAAGACCGGCGAGAGCAGCAGCGTGAAGGTGGGACGAGCCGAGCTCAGCACGGCGGCCGTGCCGCAGCGCGACAGCTATGACCTGTCGAGCCGCACCGTCGCCAACGGCGAAACCCTCTCCATCGAAGTCGCCGGCCGGAAGATCAGCTGGACCAACAAGGCGAGCTCTGCTCTGACCGGCGCAGCTCTGGTGGAAGCCTTCGCCGAGGGCGTGAACTTTCAGGAGACGCAGACCGTCAAGTTCAACGCGGCAACCGCTGCCGGAACCATGACCGTCGGCGGGGTTTCCGTGTCCATCCCGAGCGCCAAGACCGCGTCGGAAGTGGCCGCTCTGGTGAAGTCCGCTCTCGATGACTCCCTCGACTACAATTATCACAGCGGCCGCAACGTCAACGTGTCGGGCGATACGATCACCATCGTGTACGGCCCGGGCGAGGGCGACGTGAGCGCGATCCCCGTGACGGCAGGTACGACCGGCTCGGGCGCGACGGTGACGCAGACCACCGCCTCCGCTCCCAACGTCACCGTTCAGGAAACCCAGACCCTCCGCATCTCGACGGGGCCGACCACGTCCGGCAGCATCACCGTCGGCGGCGTGAGCGTGTCCGTGGCGAGCACCGACTCGAAGGGCGAAGTGGCCGCGAAGATCAAGGCCGCGCTGGACGCGTCCACCACCTTCGGTCCCGGATCGGGCCGTTCGGTCTTCGTCGACAACGACACCGTCACGATCATCTACGGGCCCGGCGACGGCGATGTCGACGACCTGTCGACCAATTATGCCGCGACCGGAATCGCGGGCGTCCTGACCACGGTCATGGACGGCAACCAGAATACGTCGACGACCCTCGGCGACTCCTTCTCGATCGCCGTCTTCGGCAACCGTCTGCTCGTCCGCGGCCCCTCGGACGGTTCGTCCTTCGTCTCGACGCTGCGCGTCGACGGGACGGTGGAAAGCATCGAGGCGGTGGGCGAGGGCGGCTCGGTCGCGGGTCTGCGGATCGGCACGGCGCGGCTCGGCAATACCGAGGAAAGCCCGTATCAGGGCGGAACCAACTTCCTGCTCGGCATCGGCTCGGGTCTTGCGACCCAGACCGTGTCCGGCAAGGGGCTGGCCTCCACCTCGGCCGTCGTCACCGGCAACCGCGCCATCGTTCCGCTGAACCAGACCTTCGTGCTCAACGAGTCCCTCGGCGAAAACATCATGACCTTCACGGTCGACGGCATCGTGGGCACGATCACGCTTCCGATCCGTGCCTATACGGGCGAGACCTTCGCGGCGGCGATCCAGGAACGCGTGAACCAGATCGAGGACCCCGCCACGGGCCGTACGGTCAGCGGCGTCACCGTGAAGTTCGACCCGGACAACAACCGGCTGATCTTCACGTCGGGCACCTCTGGCTCGGACTCGCAGATCAACGTCGTCGGTCATCCGAACTTCGGTCTGCGCAACGTCACGCAGACGCGCGGCGAAGTGCCGATCATCACCAATCTCGAACAGGCGAAGGACGCCGAAGGCAACCTTCTCTACATCAACGACAAGGGCGAGATCGTCACCCAGAAGCCCGACAAGGTGCAGAACTGGTTCCCGCTCTATCTCGACCAGGGCGAACTGACCTTCGACACCTTCGGCAAGCTCGTCTCTCCGAAGGAAGGCGTGATCTACTCGCCCTTCGACCCGTCGAACGGTTCGGACCTCATCCGCCTGAACATCGACTACGGCAAGTTCTCGACCCAGTACTCGCAGCCGTTCTCGGTGCTCTCGCTGACGCAGGACGGCTTCCCGTCCGGCCGTCTCGACGGCCTCGACATCGACGCTTCGGGCACGGTCCGCGCGAACTACACCAACGGCCAGACGAAGGCGCTCGGCAAGATCATCCTGGCGAACTTCAACAACCCGAACGGCCTCAAGCAGGTCGGCAACGCGAACTACGTCGCGACCTCGGTCTCCGGCGACGCGCTGCTCGGCGAAGCGGGTTCGGACGGCTTCGGCACGGTGCAGTCGGGCTCGCTCGAACGCTCCAACGTCGACATCACGGAAGAACTGGTGAACCTCATCACCGCCCAGCGTAACTTCCAGGCGAACGCCAAGGCGATCGAGACCACCACCACGCTGACCAACACGATCATCCAGATCCGCGGCTGACGCGGCTCCGACTGATCCGTGAGAGGCCGCCCTTCGGGGCGGCCTCTCCGTCATAAACCGTTGAAATCATAGGTTATACGCGTGCCGGTCATGCCGGCACGAAAATTGTAAGTCTCTGTCCGAGAAAGCCCGTGCGGGCCGGAGCGTCGGAAATCCGACGGGGGCACGCACAGGCGGATGAAGCCGGGTGAACGAGGAGTTCCCGCTTTGGACAGGATGACGCAGGTCGCGCTCAATTCGATGCGGCTGCTGGCCGACAACCAGCGGATCATCGCGTCGAACCTCGCGAACCAGAACACGATCGGCTACCGCCGGGACGTGGGCAACACCCTGACGTCCTTCTACCTCAAGCATGACGGGCTCGAGGACCGCGTCTTCGCGGGCCGCGGCAAGACGTCCGTCGATACGATGGCCGCCACCCTGATCCCGACCGACCGTCCTCTGGACACGGCGGTGGACGGCGAGGGCTACATCGTGGCCCGCACCGCGAACGGCGAGGAAGTCCTCACCCGGCGCGGCGACTTCACCGTCGGTCAGGACCGCATTCTCCGCAACGGCGAGAACATCGAGGTCATGGGCGACGGCGGGCCGATCACGGTCCCGCCCTATGAGCGCATCGAGGTCGCCCGCGACGGAACGATCTCCATCGCGCCGGTCGGCGCCGCCATCGGCGCCGCCGCGGTCCCCGTCGGCCGCGTGCGCCTCGTCACCGCGCCGAGCGCCGAGCTCCGCAAGGGCCTCGACGGCTTCCTTCGGCCGGAGACCGGTCGGATCCCCGACCCCGACCCCAATGTCGCGCTGTCCTCGGGCTTCCTCGAGGCCAGCAACGTCAATTCCATCGAATCCATGATCGAGATGATCGAGACGTCCCGCGCCTACGAGATGAAGGTCAAACTCATCTCCACCGCCAAGGATCTCGACGCCGATACCGCACGACTGATGAGGACCGACCGCTGAGCGGTCGCCCACGGAACGCAAGGAGAAGCCCCATGGCCGACGCCCTCCACGTTGCAAAGACGGGTCTGAACGCCCAGCAGACGCGCATGAGCGTGATCTCGAACAACCTCGCGAACGTGAACACGGTCGGCTTCAAGCGCGACCGCGCGAATTTCGAGACGCTGCTCTACCAGAACACCCGCGAGGTGGGCGCGCAGACGTCGCAGAACACGACGCTCCCGACCGGCCTCGCCGTCGGCACCGGCGTCCGCGTCGTCTCGTCCGAAAAGCTCTACACCCAGGGCAACATCATCAACACCGACAACTCGCTCGACCTCACCGTCGACGGGCCCGGCTTCTTCCAGGTGCTGATGCCCAACGGCCAGATCGGCTACACCCGCGCGGGCAATTTCTCCCGCAACGCGCAGGGCCAGGTCGTCTCGGCCAACGGCTATCCGCTCGAACCCGCCATCACCGTCCCGCCGAACGCGACCTCGATCACCGTCGCCAATGACGGCATCGTCTCGGTCGCCATCCCGGGCCAGACCGCGCTGCAGCAGGTCGGCACGGTCGAGCTCGCCTCCTTCGCCAACCCCGCGGGCCTGAAGCCGATGGGCGAGTCCTTCGCCCTCGCGACGCCCGCCTCGGGCGACCCCACGGTCGGCGCGCCGGGCCAGAACGGCATCGGCAAGCTGATCCAGGGCGCGCTCGAATCCTCGAACGTCAACGTCGTCGAGGAACTCGTGAACATGATCGAGACCCAGCGCGCCTACGAGGTCAACTCGAAGGCCATCTCGTCGGTCGACGGGATGATGCGCTTCCTCACGCAGAACGTCTGACGGAGGCGATCATGAATCTCGTCCGCACCCTCGCCCTCGGAAGCGCGCTTCTCGCCGCTGGCTGTTCGGCCCAGCGCGAGGCGAAGATCTCCAAGGACTTCCAGCAGGATTACGACAGCGTGGTCTCGGTCCGCGAAAAGCGGCCCGACGGCGCCATCTTCTCCGGCACCCAAGGCGGCTTCTTCGTCGGAGACCGCAGGGCGCGCGGCGTCGGCGACGTGCTGACCATCAACCTCGTCGAGACCATGGCGGCCTCGAAGTCGAACGATGCGAGCCTCACCCGCAGCGGCGAGTTCTCGGTCGGTCTTCCGGGCGCGTTGTTCGGCAAGCCGGGTCTCAACATCCCGCAGGTCCGCGACTCCGCGAACTTCAGCACCTCGACCGACCATTCCTTCTCGGGGCAGGGCGCGGCGAACCAGAGCAACTCGATCCGCGGATCGATCACCGTCATGGTCACGCGCGTCTACGACAACGGCAACATGTGGGTGCAGGGCGAGAAGGCCCTCACCCTCAACCAGGGCGAGGAATTCGTCCGGGTGGCCGGTCTCGTCCGCCCCGAGGACATCCGTCCCGGCAACACCGTCGACTCGAGCCGCATCGCTCAGGCCACCATCACCTATACCGGCACGGGCGACGTGCATGATGCGTCCAAGCAGAACTGGCTCGGCCGCTTCTTCAACTACATCGCCCCGATGTGAGGAACGACCGCGTCATGAACCGCTTCCTGCTCGTACCGTTTCTGATCGCCGGCCTCGCCGCCGCCGCGGGCTCCGCCCGTGCTGCCGAGGGCGCCGACGCCGGTCGCCGCGTGAAGGACATCGCGTCCGTCGCCGGCATCCGCTCGAACCAGATCGTCGGCTACGGCATCGTGGTCGGCCTCAACGGCACCGGCGACGGCAACGTCGCCGCGACCAAGCAGAGCATGCAGAGCCTCATGGCGCGCTTCGGCCTCACGGTCGACGCCAACGCGCTCGATGCGAAGAACGCCGCGGCCGTCATGGTCACGGCGGATCTTCCGCCCTTCGCCAAGCCGGGCCAGAAGCTCGACATCACCGTTTCCGCGATGGGCAAGGCGACCAGCCTGCGCGGCGGAAGCCTGCTGATGACCCAGCTCGTCGGCGCCGACAACGAGACCTACGCGATGGCGCAGGGCAATCTCGCCGTCGGCGGTCTGGGCATCACCGGCGCCAACGGTTCCAACGTCTCCATCAATATCCCCACCGTCGGCCGCATCCCCGGCGGCGCCACGGTCGAACGCACGGTCGCGACGCCCTTCGAGTCGTCGCCCGCCATGCTGCTCAATCTCCACGTCCCCGACTTCTCGACCGCTACGCGCCTCGCCGGCGCGATCGATCGCGATCTCGGCAAGGGCACGGCCTATGCGCTCGACGCCACGACCGTCCGGGTCGCGGCGCCGAAGGATCTCAACCAGCGCGTCGCCTTCATGGCCGCCGTGGAAGAGATCAAGGTCGAGGCCGGGCAGCCTCCGGCCCGCGTCATCGTCAATTCCCGCACCGGCACCATCGTGATCGGCGAGGGCGTCCGCGTGACGCCGGCCGCGGTCTCGCACGGCAGCCTCACGGTCCGCATCCGCGAGCAGCAGAACGTCTCGCAGCCGAATGCCGGCGTGAACGTGCAGGGCGCCAATCCCGGCAACGCCGCACCTCCCGGCGGCCAGACGGTCGTGACGCAGGACTCGCAGATCGACGTGAACCAGCCGCCCGCGCGCACCTTCCTCTTCGCGCCCGGCGTGCAGCTCTCGAACATCGTGGACGCCATCAACAATGTCGGCGCCACGCCGAGCGACCTGGTCGCGATCCTCGAGGCCCTCAAGCAGGCCGGCGCCCTTCACGCCGATCTGATCGTGATCTGAGGAGGACGCCATGCCCACCGTCGGACCCCGCAGCATCTCCGCCGCAGACGCCGCCACCCTCGCGGATGCGAGGAAGGTCGGCCGCAAGCCGACCATGGATCAGGCGGGCAAGGCCTTCGAGGCGCTCTTCATGCAGACCATGATGAAGCAGATGCATCAGGCGAAGCTCGCCGACGGCCTTTTCGAAGGGCAGGGCGAAGCGTCCTTCCGGTCGATGCTGGATCAGGCCTATGCCGATCTCGCCACCAAGAAGATGAACCTCGGTATCGGAGACGCGATCAAGCGCGCCTACGATCCCGAATTCCGTCGCTCCGGCCGCAAGGGCTGAGGAGCCGCAAGGCTCTGACAGACAAAGAGGACGGAGAGCGTGGCGGATATTCTCGGCATCGGTGCCTCGGGCCTTACGGCCTACCGCAAGTCGCTCGAGGTGATCGGCAACAACATCGTCAACGCGAATACCGAGGGCTATGCGAAACGCAGCGCGCAGCTGCAGACCATCGCCTCCCGGGCCGCGACGCCGACCACGCTCGTCGGGGGCGCCGGTTCCGGCGTCGTTGTCGACAGGGTCGCGCGCGCGACGGATTCCTTCCTTCAGGCCCGCATGTGGAATGCGGTCTCCGATTCCTCGCGTGCGCAGGCGCTTTCCGAAAACCTGTCGCGGCTCGAAAAGGGCCTCCTGACCACGCCGACGACGATCAATACGGCCGTGCAGGATCTCTTCTCGCGCCTGCAGGATCTTTCGGCCTCGCCGACATCGATCCCCGCGCGCCAGTCCGTGCTCGACGCCGCCGATCAGGTCGTCGGCCAATTCCGCAGTCAGGACTCGATCGTAGCCTCCGAGCTCGACGCCGCCCGGTCGTCTGTCGAGGCCGGCCTGGCGCAGGTCAATATCCTCACTGGCCAGCTCGCATCTCTGAACGGCGAGATGATGCGCAGCAGCGCCGCGAACCCTGCGCTCGACATCATGGACCAGCGCGACAAGCTGCTGGGGGATCTCAGCAAACTGGTCGGCATCACGGTCCGCGAACAGCCGACGGGCGCCGTCGACGTGTATCTCGGCGACAGCACCAGCGGTCCCAAGATCATCTCCGGTCGCGATACCCTGCCGCTGCAGATGAAGCTCGTCGGCGAAAAGATCGAGATCGTCGTCGACCCCTACAAGACGAACTCGATCACCAACGAGCTGAGAAGCGGCGCCATAGCCGGGGCGATGGACTATTTCCATGACGCCGCTCAGGCCCGCGACGACATCAACAGGCTCGCCGTCGCATTCGCCGACATGATGAACCGCCAACATCGGCTCGGCGTGGACCTTTCGGGGAAGGACGGCGCGCAGCTCTTCTCCACCGAAAGCCTCGAAGCGAAGCCCGAGCCCCGCAATTCCGGGTCGGGCGAGATTCGGATCGACGTCTCCGGTGCGACCTCGCTGCAGAACCTCTCCTACACCGCCGTCTACGATGCCGGAACGCAGCTCTGGACCGTCACGTCCTCGAACCGCGCATCCGTCGTATCCGGCCGCAACGAATTGACGATCGACCAGATCCGGTTCCAGTTCTCGGGCATTCCCAAGAACGGCGACGCCTTCACCGTCGCGCCGCTCGACAAGGCCGCGGCCGGCATCCGGATGCTGGTCAGCGATCCGTCGAAGCTCGCCGTGGCGCTCCCGCGCTATGCCGACCCGTCCAACACCAATGTCGGTACGGCCGACATCCGGCTCGAGTCCGGCACGGGCGACACTTCGCCGCCGAACCTGCCCGGCATTCAGGACGTGCTCAGCCGCTCCCTGTCTCCGGCCTCGGCCGTGGGGCTCAACCGCGACGGCGTCGTCGCCGCGATCCCGTCGGGCGCCCGCGACGTCACGCTCGCCGCGCTCGGCAGCCTCTCCGCCGCCGCGTTCCGCATCGACGAGAACGACGTTCTCGCGCAGACCACGCCGTCGATGCGCTTCCGCCTAGGCGACTCGCAGTCCGACACGGTTCTGAACTTCGATCTGACCGGGGTCACCGCGAAGTCCTTCGCGGACGCGATCAACGTATCCCTGAAGGCGCAAGGCCTCGACGATCGTCTCTATGCCTCGTCCTCGGCCGGCATTCTCACCGTCAACGCGCTCGGCGGAACCTCCATCGCGGAGCTGTCGATCTCGGGTCTCGAACGGACGGTTTCACCGCTGGAAAGCGGCCGGAGCGGCGGCGAGATCCTGCTCTTCACGCGTGAAGGACGGCAGCTGACGGGCACGCCGCTCGGCGTCGCCGATGCGGCCGCGCTGCTTACCGCCGAGAACGGCTTCCGGTCGGATTCGGTCTATGCGCCTCCCGGCGAGACCGCGAACTACCGCAATCTTTTGATCTCGAGCGTCTCCGCGCCGCTCACCGTCGCCCAACAGCTCGACGGATCGCGTCGGGTCGCTGTTTTCGCTCATCCCGAAACCGACGCCGTCCAGACCGACAATGCCGGAAGTCCGCTTGCGGGTGCGGTCTACGCTCTGGACGTGACGGGCCTACCCGGGGTTCGCCTGGCGGGCGACGA
Source organism: Hyphomicrobiales bacterium (assembly GCA_027483895.1). Classification (GTDB taxonomy): domain Bacteria; phylum Pseudomonadota; class Alphaproteobacteria; order Rhizobiales; family Beijerinckiaceae; genus JAIXZO01. Next base: position 63,675 of record JAIXTP010000011.1, on the reverse strand, counting down.
CATCGCGGGCCTCGACGCCGAAGCGATCACGGACCGCATGATGGCGGCCTTGCTGCGCAACGCGCCGCAGCGCAGCGTCAAGGGCGCCGATTTCGCGCTGGGCGGCGCCGCCACCGACAAGCTGTCCTTCACCGTGAAGGTCAACGGGCTCGAGCACCGCGTCACCTTCGAGCGCTCCAAGGATACGGCGGGCAATCGTCTCGAAGGCGGCGTGTTCACCGTGGACGGCCCGCTCGCCCTTCGCTTCGGCATCTCGTACGACGCGTCACAGGACGTCGCCGGCGGCAAGCCCTACGCCGTGACGATGACCTTGCCCGCGGCCCTGAATGCGGGCGACGGTCCGGACGTCGTCTTCTCCGGCACCGATGCCGCAACGCTCGGCCTCGCCGGCGCGACGACCACCAGAATTCAGGCCGCGGCCCCCGCGACCGCCGGCGGCACCTTGCAGGTCTTCCTCGGCGGCGCCGTGCGCGAAGTCGCAATCGGCGCGTCCGGTTCGGGCAGCGTCACCGAAGGCGGCGCCACGCTCGATTGGTCCTACGGGACCGACGGGCGGCTCGTCCTCAGTTCCGCCGATCCCGATCTGCAGATTCTCGCGGGCAGCGCCGCCCGGCGCACCGACGCCGCCGCGCTCGGCTTCAAGGGCGCGGATCTCACCGTCGAACGGATGACCGTCATCCGCGGCAAGGACGTTCCCTATGTCGATCCGGCGACGCGCGACGCGGCGCTCGACGAGGGGCGGCTCATCAACGTCACCTTCGGCGGCACGACCTCGCAGGTCTTCATCTCCGGGGCCACCGGCAGCTTCACCAAGCTTGCGGGCACCGAAGTGCCCGTCACCATGACCTGGAGCATCGAGAACGGTAGGCTCGCGCTGCGTTCGAGCGCACCGGACTTCAAGATCGTCGAGGGGACGCCGGCCGATCGTCAGGCCCTCGTCGATCTCGGGCTGGCCGAGACCGAACGGTCGACCGCCGAGATTTCGGTCCTCTCCACCGTGCCGGACGCCACCACCGTCGACGCCTCGAAAAGCGTCTCGCGCGTGGCCTCGGCCCTCACGCTGAAGGGTCCGATCCCGGAGGATCTGATCGTCGTGATCCGCGGCGGCGAGACGCGCTCCCTCGTGGGCCGCTTCCCCGAGGACATGACGCGTACCGATCCCGTCATCCCCGACATCAAAGTGCAGGTTCTTTCGGGCAGCCGCGTCGCGATCGTCGACCGCGCCTCGAACGTCCGTCTGGCCGAGCGCGCCTATGTCGAAGGCGAGGCGGTCGAATATCAGGGCCTGCGATTCAGCGTCAGCGGCGTCGCGCAGCCCGGCGACGAGTTCACCATCGTCCGCGACGTCAGCCGCACCGGCGACGCGCGCAATGCGCTGCTGCTCGCCGAGCTCCGCACCAAGGATTCGTTGGGCCCGGGTTCCGGCTCGTTCCAGGACGTCTACATCGCCGCCGCCGCGCGGATCGCCTCGGCGGGCCGATCGGCCAATCTCACCGCCGAATCCGCCGGCCGCGCCGCATCCGATCTGATGGGCGCGTTCGAGAACCGCACCTCCGTCAATCTCGACGACGAGGCCGCGGATCTCATGCGCTACCAGCAGGCCTATCAGGCCGCCGCGCGCGTGGTCATGACCGCGCGCGACATGTTCGACACCATTCTGAAGGCTCTGTAAGGAGGCCCTCGTGCAGGTCAGCAGCAAGCAGTTCTACAGGTTCCAGCTCGAGAACCTGGCCCGGCTGAAGGAAAGCACCGCGGGGCTTCAGCAGCAGATCGCCACCGGCAAGCGGCTGACGAAGCCGTCGGACGATCCCGTCGCGGCCACGCAGGCGACCCGCCTCGAAAACCGACAGGCGACGCTCGAGCAGTACAAGCGCAACATGGGCGCCGCCCAGCAGCGCCTCGACCTCGAGGAAACCGTGCTCGGCCAGTCGGCGGACATTTCCATCCGGCTGCAGGAGCTCGTCCTGCAGGCCTCCACCGACACGCTCTCCCAGCCCGACCGCGAGACCGTCGCGCTCGAAATGGAGCAGCTCGCCGATCAGCTCGCCACCCTCGGCAATGTCGTGGATTCCAACGGCGAGTTCATTTTCGGCGGCTTCCGCAGCAACCAGCCGCCCTTCACCAGGAATCGCGACGGTTCGATGGAGTATCACGGCGATTCCGGCCGCCGCGAGGTCGAGATCGCCGACGGCATCCGCCTCGCCACCGGAAGCACGGGAGCGGAAGTCTTCATGCGCGTCTATCGCGGGGAAGGCAAACCCGCGGCTTCCGTCTTCGATCTCGTGGAGAAGACCGTCGCGGATCTTCGCGCGGGCAAGTCCGTGGGGGATCAGGTGGAGGAATATCGCGCCATCAGCGATCACCTCACCACCTATCAGACGATCGCGGGCAGCCGGCTCGCCAAGCTTCAGGTGCAGTCCGAAACCAACGACGCGGCCAAGCTCGTCGCCGATACGGGACTGTCGGAGCTGACGGATACCGAGATGGACAAGGCCATCATGGACCTGAAGCAGCAGCTCCTGAACGTCGACGCCTCCCAGGCCTCCTTCGCCAAGATCGCCGACTCCACCCTGTTCAACTACATGCGCTGATCGGGCAAGGGCGGCACGTCCGGCTCGGCCGAGACGAACGCCCTCTTGGTCGTCGGGAACTGATCGAAGATCTCGGCCCATTCGAGATCGTAGGGCGGGCCCTTCCAGTCGCCCGCCGCCGCGATCTGCTCGTTCAGCCCCTTCACCGCGGCGCGCACCGCGTCGACGCCGTTCAGCTCGTCCGGCGTCGCCGCGCGTCCGTTCCGCACGAGGTCGGCTTCCAGCATCACGAGTTCGCCGATCCGCGCCGAGCGTTCCCGCCGCAGATCGTAAGGGTCCGCCGCCGGCGGCGGCGCGGCGGAATGGCCTTCCATGCTGCTCAGCTTGGCGAGAATCCCGCTGAGCTGTTCGTCCTGCCGCTTCTGCGCCTGAACGAAGAGCATGACGGGCAGGATCACGATCATCGCCACGACGATGAAGATCAGGAGGTTGTCCATGGCACCCCGCGCGGCTCGTTGTCCTTAATGAACTAGACCTTCGGAGGAAGACGGCCAAGCCCTCTCTGCATGCGGACCTCCGTCGACTTGGTACGGGACTTGCTGATCAAGGCTGGAAACCGGATCAACGGAGGTCGACCATGCAGGTTTCGAGCGCAGCTCTTTCTCGGGAATCGGTCACGTCCGTGATCCGGACCGCCGCGCGCGACACCGGCGCCGATTTCGGCTTTCTCCTGCGTCAGGCGGAAGTCGAGAGCGGGCTCAACCCCAACGCCAAGGCCTCGACCAGCTCGGCGACCGGGCTCTTCCAATTCATCGACGACACCTGGATGACCATGGTGCGCCGCTACGGCGCCGAGCACGGGCTTCAGGAGCACGCCAAGCGCATCGAAAGCGGCTCGGTCGGCCCCGCCGAACGCGCGCAGATCCTTTCGCTGCGCAAGGATCCCGCCCTCGCCACCCGGATGGCCGCGGAATTCGCCGCCGAGAACGCCCGCGCGCTCAAAGCCGCCGGCACGGCGGAGGTCGGGCCCACGGAACTCTATCTGGCGCATTTCCTCGGCGCGGGCGGCGCCGTCCGCTTCATGCAGGGCATGCGGGACGATCCGCGCGCGCCCGCCGCGGCCGCTCTGCCCAAGGCGGCCGAAGCCAACCCCTCGATCTTCATGCCGGGAGGCCGCCCCGCGAGCTTCCGCGACGTCTATGACCGTTTCGCCGCCCGTTTCGACGGCGTGGGCAAGCCGTCCGCCGAAATCGCGGCGGTCGCCGAAGCCGTCGTGCGCCGCGCCGCGGCCCCGGCCGAGGCCGCTGCCTCCGATTCCGCCCTCGTCGCATCCCGCCCGCCCCGTTTCGCGGATGCGCCATCGGCCGCATCTTCGTCCTCGGCACCGCGGCTTGCCGCCGCTCCCGCGCCGACGATCACGAACGAGGCCGCCGCACGCGCGGTCGGCGCCAGGCCCGTCGAAGCGCCCGCGCCCGACTCCGGCGCGCCGATCTCGGCCGAATCGGTCGCCAAATTCCTCACCGTGGTGTCGGACGGCTCCGCTCCCGCCCCCGTGGCCGGTGCGGACAGGATGGACGCCTCGGGCCGCGACGCCTCCGAAGGCGCCCGGATCTGAGGGTCACTCCGTGATTTCTTCGACCTCGTGCGGTTTCTCGTCGGGTCGCTGCGCCTTGCCGCTCTCGAGCAGATGCGCCGCGTCTTCGGGCGTCACGTCCACGACGATGCCCGCCGGCAGCCTCATGCCGTTGACGATGCCGGTTTCCAGCAGGCGGACGGGGATCAGGTCCTCGCCGGGTGCCCGTTCGTCCTCGGGAAGGACGATCGCGGCCGCTTCCCGCATCTCGTCCTCCTCCTCGACATGGTGCTCGTGCTCGGCATGCTCCTCCGGCTCCTCCGGCGGAAACAACGAGCCGTGCTTCGCGCCCGGCGGGGGCGGAGGGACGTTCGCGATCAGGTCCGCCACGCGCAGCTGCGCCAGCGCATGCCACTGCTTCAGCAGTTCGATCCGCTCGTGGAAGATCTCCGGGGATGGCGCCGGGATGGCCGCGAGATGCGCGAGCCGCGTCCGGATGTCGTCGATCAGCGCGACCCGTTGCGGTTCCGACAGGGCCGCAAAATCCAGTTCCCGGATCTTGTCCGCGAGAGACGTGTCCATGACGACTCCTCGACCGTTCGGGTGCCCTGCGCATGCGCCGGTCAGACGATTCGTCGAGAATCCGACAAAAAAGGCCGAACTGCAACTCGGCCGCACGTATCCCGACGGCGGTCGCGCATCGCGCGCGATTTGCGGAAACGGCAAAAAAGTAACGATTCATCAACGGTTTGGAACTGGCACGCGAATTGCTGCGTAACGGCCAGACTTGGACCCTACTCTGGAGCATCAGATGTCGGTCATCAATACGAATACCCACGCCCTGACGGCGCGGGACGCCATGCAGAAGGTCGATCGCAAACTGGCGACCGAAATGCAGCGGCTTTCCACCGGCAAGCGCATCAACACCGCGGCGGACGACGCGGCGGGCCTCGCGATCTCGACCCGCATGACGGCTCAGATCAAGGGTCTCGATCAGTCGATCCGTAATGCGAACGATGCGATCTCGCTTCTGCTCACCGCGGACGGCGCGACCATCGAAATCACCAACATGGTGCAGCGCATGCGCGAACTGGCGATCCAGGCGCGCAACGACACCAACGGTGTCGAGGATCGCGGCTATCTGGACAAGGAGTTCCAGCAGCTCCGCGACCAGATCGTGAAGATCTCGCAGCAGAGCACCTGGAACGGCAAGGATCTGATCGCCGCCAGCGGCTCGGCCAAGAACGTCTTCACCTTCCAGGTGGGCCCGCAGGCGGGTCAGACGGTCTCGATCTCCATCGGCAGCTTCAGCGCGGTCGCCACCAGCGTCAGCGGCGCGACGGTGGGCATCGCGATCGGCAAGACCGCCTCGATCACCAACTCGACGCTGGCCGGTCAGGTGATCGCCGCTCTGGACGACGCGCTCAACTACATCTCGGGCGAGCGTGCGACCATGGGCGCGATGATCAACCGTCTCGAATATACGGTCGACAACCTGACGAACATTTCGACGAACACCTCGGCGGCCCGCAGTCGAATTCTCGACACGGACTTCGCCAAGGAAACGTCGGATCTCGCTCGCGACCAGATCATCAAGCAGGCCTCCACGGCCATGCTGGCTCAGGCCAACCAGATCCCGCAGGCGGTCCTCCAGCTGCTGAAGTCGTAAGCCGCAAGGCCCGCTCTTCGGCACGCTCGCGACGAAAGGACCGTCGGATGAACGACATGAGCTCCGATTTCGAACCGGCAGGCATCGCGCAGGACCGCGCGGTCGACGCGCTGCACGCCGGTCTCGAACTCCATGCCCGAGGCCGATACGCGGAAGCGATCGAGGCTTTCGCGCAGGCTTTGTCGTTCGAGCCCCGAATGGTCGCGCCTTATGTGAACGCCGCAGCCTGCTTCGCGGCGTTGGGTGCGTTTCCGGAAGCCATGGAATGGACGGCGGTCGCGCTCGAGCTCGACCCGGACAATGCGGCGAACCGGTCCAATCTCGGCAATCTTCTCGAAGTCCAGGGCCGCAGCGACGAAGCCGTCGCGGCATGGCTCAAGGCCCTCGAGATCGATCCCTCCTTCACGGAGGCCTACAACAATCTGGCCGTCGTGCTCGCCCGGCAGGGCGACCGCGAAAATGCCGTGGCGCTCTTCCGTCGCGCTGCGGAGAACGGCGTCGCCCGCGCGTCGCTCTTCGTCAATTTCGGCCAGACGCTTCTGGACCTCGGGCGCAACGAGGAGGCTCATGAAGCCTTCGCCCGCGCGCTTCTTCTCGATCCCGAAGATCTCCGCGCCACCGAAGGCCTCGCGCGCTGCGCCGTCGCGGCCGAGGACTATCACCGCGCGGAAAGCCTGCTCGAAGCGGCCGCGGCCCGTCGTCCCGATTCCATCGAGACGCAGTCCCTGCTCGGCTTCGTGCAGTTGAAGCTCCGCAATCTCGAAAAGGCGACCGAGGCCTTCGCCCGGCTGATCGAACTCGATCCGACGGACGCCTCCGCCTATCGCAATCTCGGCCTGATCGCGCAGGACCTGTCGCGCTTCGACATGGCCGAATCCAATCTTCTGAAAGCCATCGAACTCGATCCCGGTTCGGCCGACATCCGCTACGACTACGTGGCGATGCTGCTCCGCCGCCAGTTCTTCCCCGCCGCGCTCGAAGCCGCCGACGAGGCGCTCGCGCAGGTGCCGGACCATGCTCCCCTTCTTCGCCTGAAGGTCGAGGCGCTCCGCCGTCTCGGCCGCTATCGCGACGCGCTGCCGGTCTGCGAGCGCGTGCTCGAACTCGTCCCCGACGATGCCGACGTCCTTGCCGAAAAGGGCGTGCTGCTCGACGGTGCGGGCCGTCAGGCCGAAGCCTGCGAAGCCTTCGACCGCGCCATCGCCGTCGCGGGCGAAACCCCGTTGCTCGTGAATCTCAAGGGTCTCGCCAAGCGCGAGTCGGGCGCGATCGCGGAGGCCGTCGACTGCTTCCGCCGCACGCTCGAACTCGAACCGCTCGCCCATGGCGTCCGCCTCAATCTCGGCGTCACGCTCGGCGACATGCATCGCTTCGACGAGAGCGAGGCCGAATTCGCCCGCCTCCTGCGCGAGACGCGGGACGTGCGCTTCCTCAGTTCCTACCTCATGTCGCTCCATTACAATCCGCATCGGACGCGTGAGGAGATCTTCGCGGAACATGTGCGCTGGGCGGCGCTCTATCGGCCGGAAGGGCCGTCGAAGCGCCCCGCACCGCGTCCGCGCGCGCCCGGCGAAAAGCTCCGGGTCGGCTTCATCTCGGCCGGCTTCCACCAGCATCCGGTGGGCGCCATGATCACCCGCGGCATCGAAAATCTGCCCGACGACATCGAGGCCTGGTTCTACAGCAACGACGCCACCGTCGACGCCATCACGCATCGGCTGCGCGCCGTCGCGACCGAATGGCGTCCCGTGCACGGCCTTTCGGACGACGCGGTGGAACGGCTCATCCGCGAGGACGAACTCGACGTTCTGGTCGATCTCAGCGGCCATTCGGCGGGCAACCGCCTCGGCGTGATCGCCCGCGAGCCCGCCCCCGTCATCGTCAAATGGGTCGGCGGCCTCTTCAACACGTCCGGCATGGAAGCCTTCGACTACCTTTTGTCCGACGCCGTGGAGACGCCCGAAGAGCACGATCGCTTCTACACCGAGCGCGTGGTCCGTCTTCCCGACGACTACATCTGCTATCTGCCGCCGCATTACTGCCCCGAGGTCGGCGCACTGCCGGCGCTCGCGAACGGCTTCGTGACCTTCGGCTGCTTCAACAACCCGACCAAGGTGAACCCGATCGTCGTCGCCGAATGGGCGAAGATCCTCGCCGCGGTACCGAACTCCCGGCTGATGCTGAAGCACAAGCAATATGCCTTCGAGGAGTTCAACCGGCCGATCCGCGACATCATGCGCGCGCACGGCGTCGCCGAAGGCCGCGTGATCTTCGAAGGCTCCGCGCCGCACGACAAGCTGCTCGCCTCCTACAACCGGGTCGACGTCGCGCTCGATCCCTGGCCCTATTCCGGCGGTCTCACCACCTGCGAAGCGCTCTGGATGGGCGTGCCGGTCGTGTCCCTGCCCGGGCCCACCTTCGCGGGCCGCCACTCGGCCACCCATCTCGTCAATTCCGGCTTCGCCGATTGCGTCGTCGAGGATTGGGACGGCTATCGCGCCAAGGCGATCGAACTCGTCTCCGACCTCGAAGCGCTCGCCCGGCTGCGCGCCGGACTGCGTGAACGCGTCGCCGCTTCGCCGCTCTGCGACGGGCCGCGCTTCGGCCGCAATCTCGGCGAGGCCCTGCAGCGCATGGCCGCGGTCGACGACGAAGCCGTCGCCGCCCTCACCCGCCGTGCCGGACTTCCCGCGCAGCTCGAGCGCCGTCGCGTCACCGACGCGATCGCGAAAGGCCTGCCGGACGTTCTCGAATTCACCGGCGAATTCGGCACCGAACTCGCGGGCTTCCTTCCCTACATGCACTGGCTGTCCGAAGCGGGGCTCCTCGCCGATCGCAAGATCAGGACCTATGCGGGCATGGCCTGCTTCTATCGCGATCTCCATTGCGCGGGGATCGAGGAGAAGACCGAGCCGCGGCGTTACGTTCCGATGGAAGAGCGGCCAGATTGGCTTGCGGTCCGGAACCCGCACACCTTCGACGACACGTTCGCCGACTCGCCTTTCCACCGCTATCCGGACCTGCGCGCCAAGTTCGCCCATGTCCATCCGTTCGATGCCGTAGCGTCTGCTGAAAAGCCGCTGATCGTCATTCATAACAAATACTGTGACGAATGGAACAGCGGCCCGGTCAATTTCATTCCGTGCGACGTTCTCGACGACATGCTGACCCGTCTCGAGAAGGATTACACGGTCGTCTACATTCGCCACGGCATGGCCGGGCAGGCGAAAGGTTACAGCGGCGATCACAATGAAGAGCGCGAGTTCGACGACCGCGCCGTCTTGTCCGCCCACCCGAATTGTCTCGTCTTCGACGACATGTTCTCTGACTACGTCTCGAAGGGCGGCCGCTACGGCGTCAACGAGATGAAGGGCGCTCTTTATGCGCGCTGCCGCCACTTCATTTCCGTGCAGGGCGGCGGTGCCAATCAACTTGCCTTCTACGGCGGTTCGATCCTTTCCGTTCTGCACCGCGCCGGACAGGAAGAGCGCTGGGCCTACGCGAACGGCTATTTCCGCTTCGGCGCCAATCCCGCCTCGATGATCATGGTCGCCCGCGACGCGGCGGGTCTCGTCGAGACGCTCGGCGCCTTCACGGACCCGGTCGTCATGGACGGTCGCGCCGTGCCGCCCCAGGATTCCTCCGGGCTTTTCGATCGCTTCTCGCCTGCAAGGCTGCGCCGCGGCTGAGCCGCCGACGCGATCTCCGACGACGGAAGGGCCGGTTCTCCGGCCCTTTTTTCTTGTGCGGACGCCGGTGCGGGGTCTGAAAGACGCGTCTCGAAGCGCGTCCAGATCCCCAAAGAAGATTCCAAGAAAAAAATTCCGAAAAAAAGTCGTCGGAAAGCTCTTCACGATTAAAAGTTCCGACGAACCGGCCGTCCTTCTCAACAGTTAGGCGGAACGGACCGAAGCCCCCGGCCGAGGTTCGGAAAGCCCGTGCAGCAGGAGGAGCACGACTATGAGCGTTATCAACACGAACGTGAATGCCCTGATAGCCCAGGGCGCCATGACCAAGGTCGATCGTCAGATGGGCGTCGCGATGGAGCGACTGTCCACCGGAAACCGGATCAACGGCGCCAAGGACGACGCCGCCGGTCTCGCGATCACCAACCGCATGACCTCGCAGATCCGCGGCCTCAACCAGGCCGTCCGGAACGCGAACGACGGCATCTCTCTCATCCAGACCGCCGACGGCGCGACGGTGGAAGTCACGAACATGCTGCAGCGCATGCGTGAACTCGCCGTCCAGGCGAAGAACGACACGAACGGCACGGATGACCGGTCCTATCTGGACAAGGAATTCCAGCAGCTGAAGTCGCAGATCGGCAAGATCGCGACGCAGACGAAGTTCAACAATCAGGACGTCATCTCGGCTTCCAAGACGTTCACGTTCCAGCTGGGCGCGAACATGGGCGAGACGGCCTCGATCACCTTCGGCAAGTTCGCTCTGTCGACCGGCAGCGGCACCTCGTCGGGCCTGTCCACCGGCATCGCGCTGGGAACGGGAACCGCGGCGGTCATCAAGAGCGCGGCGAGCGCGAACACGATGATCGGCGTCCTCGACACCGCCATCAAATACGTCTCCGAGCAGCGCGCCACGATGGGCGCGATGATCAACCGCCTGCAGTACACGGTCGACAACCTCACCAACATCTCGACCAACACGCAGCAGTCGCGCAGCCGCGTCCAGGATACCAACTTCGCCGAGACGACCTCGGAGCTGACCCGGACGCAGATCATCAAGCAGGCCTCCACGGCCATGCTCGCCCAGGCGAACCAGCAGCCGCAGATGGTTCTCAGCCTGCTCAAGTAAATATTGCTGCACTTTAATAAAAAGCTCCGCCGTAAACACGGCGGAGCTTTTACTATTAGTGCGGGAGATATGATTATTTTTTCGTTTTCCACTTAAAAAATCAAAGTAAAGACCGTCTTAATAGATGAGACCGCTGCAGGAGAAGCGGCCGACGGGAACGAGATTCATCCGATCTGCATGAATCCGACAAGGAGAACGGAAGCATGAGTACAATCAACACCAACGTGAATGCGTTGGTCGCTCAAGGCGCGATGGCCAAGGTCGATCGCCAGATGGGCGTCGCCATGGAGCGGCTGTCCACCGGCAACCGCATCAACGGCGCCAAGGACGACGCGGCCGGTCTCGCGATCACGAACCGGATGACCTCTCAGATCCGCGGCCTCAATCAGGCGGTCCGCAATGCCAATGACGGCATTTCGCTGATCCAGACGGCGGACGGTGCGACGGTCGAGATCACCAACATGCTTCAGCGCATGCGTGAACTCGCGGTCCAGGCCCGAAACGACACGAACGGCACGGACGACCGGTCCTATCTGGACAAGGAATTCCAGCAGCTGAAGACGCAGATCGGCAAGGTCGCCTCGCAGACGAAGTTCAACAATCAGGACCTCATCTCGCAGTCCAAGTCGTTCACCTTCCAGATCGGCGCGAACTCCGGCGAGACGGCCTCCGTCACCTTCGGCAAGTTCGCCTTCACCTCGACCGGCACGACTTCGGGCCTGTCGACCGGCATCGCTCTGGGTACCGCGACCGCCGCGGTGATCAAGAGCGCCGCCAGCGCCAATACCCTGATCGGCGTCCTCGACGGCGCGATCAAATACGTCTCCGAGCAGCGCGCCACGATGGGCGCGATGATCAACCGCCTGCAGTACACGGTCGACAACCTCACCAACATCTCGACCCAGACCCAGCAGTCGCGCAGCCGCGTTCAGGACACGAACTTCGCCGACACCACGTCGGAGCTCACCCGGACGCAGATCATCAAGCAGGCCTCGACGGCGATGCTCGCCCAGGCCAACCAGCAGCCCCAGCTCGTGCTGAGCCTGCTGAAGTAAGAGCTACGGTCGACGAGGTCCTTCTCGTCGACCCGAACCGCCCGGGCGAGGTCCTCCTGCCTCGCCCGGGCGATTTCGTTTCCGAAAGGCCGGGCCGTGCGCCCGGCCTTTTCGCGTCCGGCGCCCGCCGCCCGGCTCGAGATCATTTGCAAGGGCCGTTCGTATTTCTGCCTTATATTCTATGGAATACGTTTACGTTATAGTAACCGTACGTTTTTTCGAAATAAATTCGGCCTTCTCATAAAGAAAACAACGGAACGACCGTTCTTATTGAAGAGACGAGAACGGTATTACCCGTCTCCGAGCTGAGAATATTCGGCTGACGTATTTTTCAGGAGGTTGAAGATGAGCGTGATCAATACGAATACGAATGCGCTGGTCGCCCAAGGCGCCATCGCCAAAGCGGACCGTCAGATGAGTACGGCCATGGCGCAGTTGTCGTCCGGGAGTCGGATCAACTCCGCGAAGGACGACGCGGCGGGTCTTGCGATCTCGAACCGCATGACGGCGCAGATCCGCGGTCTCAACCAGGCGGTCCGCAATACGAATGACGGCATTTCGATGATCCAGACCGCCGAAGGCGCGACGGTCGAAGTCGGCAACATGCTGCAGCGCATGCGCGAACTGGCCGTGCAGGCCCGCAACGACACCAACGGCTCCGACGACCGCGCCTATATGGACAAGGAGTTCCAGCAGCTGAAGACGCAGATCGGGAAGATCGCGTCCCAGACGAAGTTCAACGGTCAGGACCTGATCTCGGCTTCGAAGAGCTTCACCTTCCAGATCGGCGCCAATACGGGCGAGACCGCGGCGATCACCTTCGGAAAATTCGCGGTCGCCACCGCGAGCGTCACGTCCTCCAGCGTCGCCACCGGCATCGCGCTGGGAACCGCGACGGCGGCGGTCATCAAGAGCGCCTCCAGCGCCGCGACCATGATCGGCGTGCTCGACAACGCGATCAAATACGTCTCGGAACAGCGCGCCAACATGGGCGCGATGATCAACCGCCTCCAGTACACGGTCGACAACCTGACGAACATTTCCACCAACACGCAGCAGTCGCGCAGCCGCGTGCAGGATACGAATTTCGCGGAAACCACGTCCGAGCTCACGCGGACGCAGATCATCAAGCAGGCCTCGACCGCGATGCTCGCCCAGGCCAACCAGCAGCCGCAGGCCGTGCTCAGCCTGCTCCGCTGACCCTTCCGATCGAGACCTCCGCTCGATCGTATTCGCCCGGGCGAGCCCTCCTGCCTCGCCCGGGCGAATGATGTCCGCCCCCGCGCCCCGCCGGCACGTAACTTGCTAGATCGGCAACGGCGCAAAGGGCGTCCCGAGGGCGAGAAATGTCGACTTCCTCAATCACTTCGAATGCCGGCCAAGCCGCGATCAGCGCGCTCAAGTCCGGTTCGGGCATCGACATCCAGACCCTCGCGACCGACCTGACCAATGCGACCAAGGCCTCGTCCCAGGCCGCTCTCGACAATCGCAAGAAGGCCGCCGAAGCCCAGATCTCCTCGGTCGCCAAGGTGATGAACGCGGTCGACACGTTCCTATCGAGCCTCAAGGAGATCGGCGACGCCGCTTCGTTCCAGCGCCAGCCCTTTTCCGCCGATACGACCAAGATCTCCGTCGATACCACCGCGGAAGCGCTGCCGCCCGATTTCGCCTCTTCGGTCGATGTCGTCCGTCTGGCGCGCGAACCTTCGGTGCGCTTCGCTTCGGCCTCGTCGCTCGACGGGTCCTTGATCGGTGCGGACGGCCTGTCGCGGACACTGACCTTCAAGAAGGGCACGGAGGCTACGCCGGGCTCCACGCTGGGTTCGATCACCATCGATGCAAGCACGACGCTGACGTCGCTGCGCGACCAGATCAACGGGATCTCCGGCCTCTCGGCCGTGATCGTGAACGGTGGTACAGCCGCCTCGCCTCAATATACGCTGAGCGTGAAGGGCGCCTCGGGCGCCGCCAACAGCTTCTTCGCGTCCGTGGCGAATGCCGACGGCTCGACGCTCGCCACCGACGGACTGCAGTCCGCGAACGCGACCGTGACCTCCGGGCTCGATGCGGAGATCAAGATCGACGGTCTGACCGTCACCTCCGCGACCAACACCTTCTCGTCGGCGCTGCAGGGGCTTTCGCTCACGGTGTCCGGGCTGACCAACGGGACGCCCGTCACCGTCGGCGCGCGCACCAATACCGAGTCGCTGACGACGGCCGCCGCGACCCTCGTCTCCGGCTTCAACATGATGCTGGAGACGGTGAAGGCCGAGAGCGCCTTCGATGCCGACCCGACCAAGCGGGGCGGCCTCAGCAACAATTCCGCCGCATCCTCCCTGCTCGCGCAGCTGCGCCGGTTCACGACGCAGCCGATCTCCGGCTATGCGGACCGGGCCTATACGATGGCCGAAATCGGCATCAAGACGAACCGGGACGGTTCGCTCACGCTCGACACGACGGCCTTCGCCACCGTGCTCCGCCGGGATCCCGGCCGGGTCGAGGCCGTGATCGCTTCCAAGCGGACGGTCGCCGACGGTCGTCTCTCCGTGCTGAACGCGACGCGCGATACGGCAACCGGCGTGCATGAACTGAAAAAGACCGGCGCCTCGACCTGGACGATCAACGGCACGTCCGCAACGCTGTCGGGGACGACGCTGACCGCGTCGACGAGCTCGACCGAAAAGGGGCTGGAACTCACAGTTCCCGCGTCGGTGCTCGGCTCGGTTCCGGTCGGTTATACGACCCGCGTCAGCTATTCGCGCGGCATGCTGGAGCGCGTGTCCGACATGCTGTCGGACCTCAAGGACTCCCAGTCCGCCTTCGGCCGCATCACGACGAATTCGAAGGCGACTCTGTCCAAGCTCGAGTCGGAGCAGCAGCAGCTCGACGACCGCATGACGCAGCTGAAGGCGCGTTATCTGAAGCAGTTCGCGACGATGGACAGCCTCGTGGGCCAAGGCCGGACCACGCAGGACTCGCTCACCAACTTCATGACGTCATGGTCGAACAGTCTGAAGGGGTGACGCCCGCGTCCGCCGGACGGCGGTCAGAGGACGAGGCGGACGAGATCGGGCGAGATCTTGCCGTGCGCGACCACGGCCGTCTTCACGCCCACGAGAATGGCGTCGACCGTGTCGGCCGCCGTCGCCACGCTGAAGGTCGTGTCGGCGAGTTGGGCGCGCGCGAAATTGAGCCCGCTCACGGACGAATTCAGCGTGAGCAGCTTCTCGTAATGCCGTTCCGAATCGCCGGTCACCTTGGTGCGCAGGGTGCCGATGCGGCTCAGCGCGTCCTGGATCCGGCGCAGCACCTTGGCCTTGCGGACGGTGACGTCCGGGGCGTGCTCGGCCTGTTCGCGGCGACGCGCCGCGGCCTCGTTCGGATCGTCGGTATGCTTGGAGCCGGGCAGCGGCGGCGCTTTCGGTTCCGCCTTCTCGCGGCGGTCGGCCAGGGTTTCGACCCTGTCGAGCACCGACTCGATCTCGTCCATCGCGGCCGGATCGGGCATCGGGTCCTTCTGAAGGCGGTCGCCGCCGAGAACCAGCTTCGCTTCCAGCTCCGCGAGTTCCTGCGCGCGGGCCTCGCCGTCATGCGCCTCTTCGGTCGCCTGACGGATCCGGCCCAAGGTCTGGAGATGCGCCTGCACCTCCGGAGGCACGCTCTGCGTCCGCGCGCCGGCCGTGACCGCGCGATCCGGAAGCTCGGCGCCGGTTGGCGCCGGATGAACGGCGAGCTCGGCACGCGAAGCGACGCCCGTATTCGGGGTCACCGTGCCGCCCGCACCATCGTACTGTATCCGACCTACCATAGCCCTATCTCCCGAAGGGGAGTCTCTCCGCGGCTTAAGACGGTCGGCGGCGGCGCGGCTTTAATGAAAAATTCGCGTTCACCGAAAAAAAGTGGAGTCGGGTCCTTATGAGCGTGCCGAATCCCTTGCTGCGCAACGAATCCTCTCGCGGGAAAAAATGCGTCCGAAGTGCCGCCGCGGCGCTCGCGCTCGCCTTCGTTCTCGGTTTCGCGGCGGGCCCCCTGCGCGCGGAGACCGAAGATCAGGATCTCGCCCGGCTTCTCCAGAGCGGCAATCTCGCGGGCGCGGTCGACGTCTCCCGCAAGGCGGCCGAGGCCGGCGAGGTCGATGGGCAGTTCAATCTGGCGCTGTTCTACTGGCACGGCGTCGCGGTGCCGCAGAACTTTCAGGAGGCGCTGCGCTGGGCGACGCTCGCCGCCGTCGGCGGGCACCCCAGGGCGATGAAGGCCCGGGCGGCCATGCTGGCCGCGGTCGAGCCCGCCGTTCACAAGAAGGTCATCGATTGGGTCCGCGCCCGGCTGCAGAAGCAGGGCGAGGGCGGCGACGATCGGGCGCTCGTGCTGATGTCCGTCAGCTATGCGGCCGAGTTCGGCTTCGAGGACGCCAAGGAAGGCTATTTCTGGGCCGCGCTCGCGGTCGCCGCGGGCGAAGCCGATGCGCGGCGGCGTCGTGACGCTCTGGTGAAGTCGCTTCCGCCCGCCGACGCCGCGAAGATCCAGGATCGCGCGACCGAGTGGTTCACGAAATTCAGGAAGCGCTGAGGGCCGCCCGGTCCCGGAGGAATCATGGCACGCGTTCTCGTTACCGGCGGCGCCGGCTATATCGGCAGCCATGCCTGCAAGGCGCTGGCCGCGGCCGGGCATGAACCGGTCGTCTATGACGATCTGTCGACGGGCCATGCCGATGCGGTCAAATGGGGGCCGCTGGAGCAAGGCGACATTCTCGACGGGGCGCGGCTCGACGCGGCGATCGCGAAGCATCGGCCCGATCTCGTGATGCATTTCGCCGCCTTCGCCTATGTGGGCGAGTCGGTCTCCGATCCCGCGCGCTATTACCGCAACAATGTCGAAGGTTCGCTGAGCCTCCTGCGCGCGATGCTGCGCGGCGGCGTCGGCGCGATCGTGTTTTCCTCCACCTGCGCGACCTACGGCGTGCCGGAGCGGCTGCCGATCACCGAAGACACGCCGCAGGCTCCCATCAATCCCTACGGCTTCACCAAGCTCTGCGTGGAACGCGCGCTCGCCGATCATGCCCATGCCTACGGCCTGCGCTATGCGGCGATGCGCTATTTCAACGCCGCGGGCGCGGATCCGGACGGTGAACTGGGCGAACGCCACGACCCGGAGACCCATGCCATCCCGCTCGCGCTCAAGGCCGCCTTCGGCACGGCGCCCGCCTTCCGCGTGTTCGGAACGGATTACGACACGCCGGACGGCTCGGCGCTGCGCGACTACATCCACGTCTCGGATCTGGCGACCGCCCATGTGGCGGCGATCGAGCATCTGGCGCGGGACGGGGAGAGCGGCGCCTTCAATCTGGCCACCGGCCGGGCGACGTCCGTTCTGGAAATCCTCGCCGCCGTCGAGGCGGTGACGGGTCACGCGGTGCCCGCGATCCGCGAGGCGCGGCGCGCGGGCGATCCGCCGGCGCTCTATGCGGTCGCGGAGAAGGCGCGGAAGGTCTTGGGATGGGAGCCGCGTTTCACCGAGATCCGCGACGTGATCGCCACCGCCGCGCCCTGGTTCCGAAGGTGAGGAAAGTTTTCAAAAGGAAGAAGGTTTTTAAAAGTGGATTGGCGGAAGCGCTTGAAAGCCGAAATTGATCGGCAAGGTTTGACGATGAAGGGTGTTTCGCTCGCTGCTGGTCTCAATCAGGCCTACGTTTTCGAAGCAGTCCAGAAGGGTAAAACAGGCAAGGTCACGAGTTTGGCGAAGGTTGCAGCCGTGCTCGGCAAGGACTTGGACTGGCTTATGACAGGTGTGGAGGAAAAAACCATCTCTGCATCGGGTAAGTCAGTTGAAACTGTCGCTGCCAAAGATATCTTTTTTGTCGAGGAAGCGGCCGCTGGGCGTTGGCTGGAGTCTGAAGACACGGGATCGGACATCCCTCGACGCAATCCGGCACGCTATCCGTTCGCTGAAGATTGCTTTGCGTACAAGGTCGTCGGGCGCTCAATCGACCAAGTTTTCCAACACGGTGAGTACGCGATTTGCGTCAACTACAATGCTGTCCGCTCAGCGCTCCGGAGCGGCGATCTGGTCGTGATCGAAAGACGCCGCGCCGGATTGCTCGAGCGGACCATCAAGCGATTGAATATTGTTCCCGGAGCTTGCCAGCTGTGGCCGCAGTCATCGGATCCGAAGTTCCAGGACCCGCTCATCGTTCGTGACGACATGACCGCAGATGACGGCTCCCAAGTGAAAGTCTTGGCCCTAGTCATCGGCAAATATACCGAGCTGTCGAAGCTCTGACCATGACAGTAACCCGGCTCATGCGGATCGCGGTACGCCTCGGGCGTACCGCGTCCTCGCAGCGTCAGGCGGCGGGCAGCGCCTCGGCCGGCAGCCCGAGGATCTCCTTCCGGAACAGCGCGAGCGCGCGTCCGACGGCCTGATCCATGTTGTAGTATTTGTAGTCGCCGAGCCGGCCCGCGAAGAGCACGTCGGGCGCCTCCTTGCGTGCGAAGGCGACGTAGCGATCGTGATGGGCCGCGTTCTCGTCGCGCGGGATCGGGTAATAGGGCACGGTCTCGCCCGGCCGATGCGCGATGGGATATTCGATCGCGACCGTGGTCGATCCGTTCCACTCCCCGGTCAGATGGCCCATCTCGGTGATGCGCGTGTAGTCGTGGCTCACCGGATAGTTCACCTGCCCGACCGACTGGTGCCGCCGCTGGCGATAGGTGCGGAAGTCGAAGGACAGGCTGCGATAGGGCAGCGGCCCGAATTCGTAGCCGAAGAATTCGTCGATCGCGCCCGTATAGAGCATGCGGTCGAACAGCACCTCGTCCTTCGCCGTCTCGTAATCGGTGCCGAGCGCGACGGTGATGTTCGGATGGTCGAGCATGCGCTCGAACATCTTCGTATAGCCCTCGCGCGGCATCTTCTGGAACGAGTCCTGGAAGTAGCGGTCGTCATAGGAGACGTGGACGGGCACGCGGGCGGTCACCGAGGGCGACAGCTCTTCCGGGCGCAGGGCCCATTGCTTGGTCGTGTAGCCTTCGAAGACGTTGCGATAGATGAAGTCGGCGAGGTCGCGCACGCCCGCATGGGCGGACTCGCGCATCTTCAGGATCGGCACCTTCCGGTCCATGCCGTAGGCATCGACGAGCAGACGTCCGAGGCGGGCGGCCTCGGGTGCGGGGAAGAGGATCTCGAGCGAGGTCAGGTTGAACGGGATGGGGATGAGCCGTCCGTCCACCACGCCGAGCACGCGGTGCTCGTAGGGCTTCCATTCCGTGAAGCGCGAGAGATAGCCCGCGATCTCGTCGGAATTGGTGTGGAAGATGTGCGGCCCGTACTGATGGAAGAGGATCCCGTCGTCGTTGCGCGCGTCGAAGGCGTTGCCGGCGATGTGCTCGCGCCGGTCGATCACCAGCACGCGCTTGTCGCACAGGCTCGCGAGGCGTTCGGCCACGACGGCGCCGGTATAGCCGGCGCCGACGATCAGCCAGTCGTAACGGCGCTTCATGGTCACGCCGCCGGAGCCGCGGCGGTGTCGCGGCGGTCGAAGGCGGCGAAGCCGTTCATCCGCGCAGCAGCCAGCGGCCGGACCTTGCCGGGCGCTTCGGCGACCGTATCGGTGCCGCCCAGAAGATCCTCGAAATAGGAGATCGTGCGGGTCAGTCCGTGCCGCAGCGGCGTGCGCGGCTGCCAGCGCAGCGTCTCGCGGGCCAGCGAGATGTCGGGGCGGCGCTGCTTGGGATCGTCCGACGGCAGCGGCTTGTTGACGATCGTCGAGGACGAGCCGCTCATCTCGATGACGAGCTCGGCCAGTTCGCGGATGGTGAACTCGTCGGGATTGCCGATGTTCACGGGGCCGGTCACGTCGTCGGGCGTCGCCATCATGCGGATCAGGGCGTCGACGAGATCGTCGACGAAGCAGAAGGAGCGGGTCTGCGCGCCGTCGCCGTAGACGGTGATGTCCTCGCCGCGCAGCGCCTGCACGATGAAGTTCGAGACCACGCGGCCGTCCTGCGGGTGCATGCGCGGGCCGTAGGTGTTGAAGATCCGCACTACCTTCACGGGCAGGTCGTGCTGGCGGCGATAATCGAAGAAGAGCGTCTCGGCGCAGCGCTTGCCCTCGTCGTAGCAGGAGCGCAGGCCGATCGGGTTGACGTTGCCCCAATAGGACTCCGTCTGCGGATGCACGGCCGGGTCGCCGTAGATCTCGGAGGTCGAGGCCTGCAGGATCTTGGCCTTGGTGCGCTTGGCGAGGCCCAGCATGTTGATCGCGCCGATCACGCTGGTCTTCGTCGTCTGCACGGGGTCGAACTGGTAATGCACGGGCGAGGCCGGGCAGGCGAGATTGTAGATCTCGTCGACCTCGACATAGAGCGGGAACGTCACGTCGTGACGCATCAGCTCGAAGCGCGGATTGCCGATCAGGTGTTCGATGTTGCGCCGCGTGCTAGAGAAGAAGTTGTCGACGCACAGCACGTCGTGGCCCTGCGCCAACAGGCGGTCGCACAGATGCGAACCGAGGAAGCCGGCACCGCCGGTCACGAGAATGCGCTTTCCGAGAGCCATGGATGAACTCCTCTGATCCGGTCGCCAAAAGCTCGGGACCGGTGCAGCAAGTTCCGTGCCGAGTTTCCGGACGGGCCGAAAGCGCCGCCCGCGAGTTCGGAGCGCCCGCGAATGCTTGTCCCGTTTCGGGCGAATTCAGCGCTTTCGGGCGAACGTCATGCGAAAACTTCGATTGCAGGGCTCCGATGACGTTTCGGCATGGATTCGCACTTTGGTCTGCTTGACCGAATGGAGTATGAAGAGAACCGGTCGTGCGTGCGTACAGGAGGTAGCGTTGAGTTCGGACAAGTGCCCGCCGCAGTTCGTATTCGAGATGATGACCGCGCAGACCGCCCGCGAATTCATTGCCGGTTCCGAAACGTCCGAGGAAACCGCCGCGCGGATCGCCGAGGCCTTCTCCGGTCTTTACGATACGGCTCTGCTCGCCGACGACCTGATCAAGGCGATCGAACGCATCCTGACCTTCATCGAGTCCGTGAACGTCACGGACGTCGATCTGCTGTTCGAATCCTTCATCTACTACACGGCCAATTTCGAAGATCCGCGGACCAAGCGGAACAAGGCCCCGCTGTTCGGCGGCCTGCTGAAGGGCCGCCCGCGCGATCCGACGCGCGCGCTGATCGCGTCGCGGAATTTCTCGACCTACGCCTTCGGCATCGGGCAGGGCAAGGCGCCCCTGAAGCCCGAGGACTGGACGCCGGAGTCGGAGAAGGAAATGGAGCCGATCATGTCGCGGCTCTTCCCGAAGGCGGAGCCTGCAACGGCCTGAGGCCTCTCAGGCCGTCTTGTCGCGGGCCGAAAGCTGGTCGATGAAGCGGAACCAGCGCGCGATGTCCGTGACGACGATGCCGCCGCCGTTGGTGAGAAGCTCGGTCTCGGTGAGACGCGCGATCTTCCGGCGCGCGGTCTCCTTCGGC
The DNA here is from genome assembly GCA_027483895.1 of Hyphomicrobiales bacterium. Classification (GTDB taxonomy): domain Bacteria; phylum Pseudomonadota; class Alphaproteobacteria; order Rhizobiales; family Beijerinckiaceae; genus JAIXZO01. The sequence continues at coordinate 42,559 of JAIXTP010000011.1, read as the reverse complement.
ATGTTGAGGAAGTCCGCGACCGACGAGACGTTCGTCGCGGCGATATAGCCCCTCGAACCGAGCTGCTGGATCCGTTCGGTGTTCAGGTAACCGACGGCCAGGTAAAGCATCGCTTCCTCGATATCGAGGCCGAACGCCGTCCTGACGGCATCGACCAGAAGGAAGAGCGAGAGGACGGCCTGCAACTTCGGCGCCTCGACGGTCTTTTCCATCATGGACATCGCGGTCCGTAACTCCGACGCCCGCGCGGGGCGCCCATCGGGTACTCTCCCCCGGAACGGGGTGCCGGACCGTAAAAGAAAAGGCACGATCAGGTCAAGACAGTCCTGTTCTTCATGCGATCACTCGCTGAAGACCGGGACGACCATGCAAGTGTCATGAAGCATGATATGGAGCAGAAGGCATGGAAAGCCGTGGGCCGATCTATCCGGATCTTGCAGAAAAGCCCGTGCTCGTTACGGGCGGCGGCAGCGGAATAGGAGAAGCCCTGACCCGCTCCTTCGCCCGTCAGGGCGCGCGCGTCGCCTTTCTCGACATCGCGGTCGATCCGTCCCGCGCCCTCGTCGACGATCTCGCCAAGGAAGGCCGGTCCGTGCTCTTCGAGCCCTGCGACCTGACCGACATCGAAGCGCTGCGCGCCGCGATCGCCCGCATCGCCGCGACGCTCGGGCCGATCCGCATCCTCGTGAACAATGCGGGCAACGATACGCGCCGGCCGACGCCGGACGTGACGCCCGACTTCTTCGACGGGACCGTCGCGGCGAACCTGAAGCATCAGTTCTTCTGCGCGCAGGCCGTGCTCGACGGCATGAAGGCCGCGGGCGGCGGTGCGATCATCAATATGGGCTCGGTGTCGTGGATGGCCGGGCAGGGCGGCATGGCCGTCTACACGGCCTGCAAATCCGCCGTGCTAGGGCTCACCCGGTCGATGGCGCGCGATTACGGGCCCTTCGGAATCCGCGTGAACGCGGTGGCTCCGGGCTGGATCATGACCGACCGCCAGCGCGAACTCTGGCTGACGCCGGAGGCCGAGCGGAAGCTGATGGAGGATCAGTGCCTCAAGCGGCTTCTCGTGCCCGACGACATCGCCCGCTTCGTGCTGTTCCTCGCGTCCGACGAGGCGGGGGCCTGTACGGCCCAGCACTATGTGGTCGACGGCGGATGGGTCTGATCGGCGTCAGCGCTTGAGAAGACCTTCGAGCACGTCCTCGAATTGCGTGCAGAAGGTCTCCGTATCGAAGAGCGCGCCTCGCGCCTTCAGATCCGAAAGCCGTTTCGAGGCCGCGCTCACGCGCTCGGGGTCCGCCCGCAAGACCACGGCCTTTTCCTCATAGGTCGCGAGATCGAAGGCGATGAGGTCGTCGAGGCCCGCCGAGGTCAGAAGTGCGCCCGCCATGCGCGAGACATAGGTGCGACCCGAAAGCGTCAGGATCGGAAGGTCCGCCCAGAGCGCGTCGTTGGCCGTGGTCCCGGCATTGTAGGGCGTCGTGTCGAGGAAGAGGTCGGCCGCCTGGAAGCGTGCGAGATAGTCCTTCGGGTCGATCCGGCCGGCGAAGCACAGGCGGTTCGGGTCAATGCCCGCCGCGCGCGCATGGCCGAGCAGGTTCTCCTTGGACCACGGATTGTCTTCGAGCAGCCAGAGCACGGAATCGTCGCTGCGCTTCAGGATGCGAAGCCAGCAGGCGAACATCTCCGGCGTGATCTTGTGGTTGTTGTTGAAGGCGCAGAAGACGAAGGCGTCTTCCGGCAGGCCCAGCGCCGCGCGTGCGGGCTTCGGGCCGAAGGGGCGCTTGGAGTCCGACACCTGAAAGCCGCGCGGAATGTAGAGCGGCGTTTCCGAGAAGTCCTTTCGAAGTTCGTCGGGGAACAGGAATGCATCCGCCACGACGTGGTCGACATAGGGAATCGCGGAAGGACCCGGGAAGCCGAGATAGGCGATCTGGACCGGGGCGGGACCGCGCGCCACGATGTTCGGGCGGGCATTGGCCGTCAGGCCGTGCAGGTCCACGAGGACGTCGATTTCCTGCGCCTTGATCAACTCGGCCGCGGCGAGGTCGTCGAGTCCGCCGATCTTGTGGAACACGTCGAAGGCGTTGCGCACCCGCTCGCGGAACGGCGTGCCGTCCTCCTTGCTCCAGCAGAAGGCGTGGACCTCCACACGGTCCCGGTGATGGGTCTCGAACAGTTCGACCGTGAGCAGCGAGACCGCATGCATCGACAGATCGGAGGAGAGATAACCGATCTTCAGCCGGTCATGCCCGTAGCGCGTGCCGTAGGGCACCATGCGCTCGAATTTCCCGACCTTCGCATCGACATAGCGCTTCGCCGCGAGGAACTGCTCGTGCGGATCGTCCGACAAGCCGAGCATCGCCAAAGGCGAAGCGGATTTCATGATCTCGTCGCGGCCGATCGGCAGACCCGCCTCGACGGGCCAGCGGCACTGCTTCTGCCGCAGATGCACCCAATGATGCAGCACTGCCGACTGGTCGTGGTCCAGCAGGAGGCTTTCATGCAGCGCCGCTTCCGCCCCTGCGTAATCGCGGCGGATCTCGCGCAACCGGCCGAGATTGTTGAGGAGCGAAATGCGGCCCTCCTCGGCGGCGGTCGGGTCCGCGGCGAGCCGAGCGAGGCCCGTGCTCCAGGCCGCGAGCGCTTCTTCGGGCTTCTTCCGGCTTTCGAGGAGAAGGCCGAGCGCCAGATGCGCTTCGGCGAAGGCGGGGCGCCGCTGAAGCGCGAGGCGGAAGCAGATCTCGGACTCGGCGAAGCGGTTCGCCTTCTGCAGGATCACGCCGGAATTGTAGAAATAGACCGGCGCGAAATCGTGCCGGTCGCGCGTGACGGCGCGTTGATAGACGGCGAGGGCGCGCAAGGGCGTTCCGGCCGTCTCCAACGCTTCCGCGATCTGCAGCACGGCGCCGGGCGCGGCCTCGCCGATATCGACGTCGCAGTCCGCGCCGAAGGCGGCGGGCAGCACGAGCATGAGATGTTCGATGAGGTCCGGCGTCGCAGCGTCGATCTCGAAGGCCCGAACGGCGTCTTCGAGCGCGCCCGCGATTTCGCCCTGCTTCGTGCGGATCTTCGAGCGCGCGAGCCATGAGGGCGCGAAACCCGGCTTCAGCGCTGCGGCGCGGTCGATGAGACCTCGTGCGGCATCCGTCCGGTCGAATGAAAACAGCAGCGCCGCGGCAGAGTAGAGAGCGGCGGTATTGTCGGGTTCCTGCGCGATCAGCGCGAGAAAAGCGTCCAGCGCTTCGGCCGCGCGTCCGGATGCTTGAAGTTCGAGCGCCGCCTCGAGACCAGCCTTCTTCATCCGTCGTCCCGGTTCACGATCCCCGGCGTGTTATCGCGAGCGGAATCACAACAAATCGTTCACTGCCCGCCGACGGCGGTCGACTTCAGTGAACGGTGCAGTTTCTCGGCAGGAACGACGCGCGGATGTCGTCGGCCTTCAGCGCGATCAGGAACTCGGCGATCGTCTCTCGGTCGAGATCGCAGGCTTCGAGGGACGAGGCGAGGAAGGGCTGCACGATCGGCGGCGACATCAGTCGATCGAGCGAGCGCTCGATCCCGGCCATCGCCGCCGGGTTCTCGTCGCGCACCGCATCGGCGACGCCACGCTGCAGCCGGTCGTAGAAGCGGCGCAGCGCGGGCCCGAAGGGCGAGGACGTGTCGCGGATCAGCGACTTGCGCAGGAATTCGACGATGTCGAGCACGTCGTCCACCGCGGAGCGCCAGGACGGATCCTCCGCCCCGAGGCCCGTCGCGGCGGCCCGGTCGAGCGAGCCGCGAAGCTGGCCGAAAAGCATGCCGAGAGCGTCCTCGGTCCGGCCGTCCATGACGAGCGTCCGGATCTCTTCGGCCACGTCGAGATCGGCTCCGGTCCGGCCGGCGTCGTCGAAGCGTGCTTCGGTCATGAAGTCCGAGAAGTCGAAGGATGAGCGTCGCATCAGACGAGGGCTCCGAGCTGTTCGGTGGTCAGGGCGGCGATCTGTTCCGTGGACAGGGCGCCGAGCTGCGTGATCGAGAACTTTCCGAGCTGGGCCGTGGTCAGGCCGAGGACCTGCTCGGTCGTCAGGGCCGCCACCTGCGCGGTGCTCAGGCCCGCGATGCCGGCCGTCGAGATCGCCGCGAGATCGGCGGTTTCGAGCGCCCGCACCTGATCGGTGTTCAGCGCGCCGATCTGCTGGGCCGTCAGCACCTGAGCCTGAGCGGTCGTCAGCGCCGCGACCTGTTCGGTCGTCAGGGCCGAGATCCGCGTAGCCGAGATCGCCCGCAGGTCGTTGGTCTCGATCGAGGCGATCTGCGTCGCCGTCAGGGCGGCGAGCTGCGTCGTGCTCAGGCTCGCGACCTGCTCGCTGGCGAGCGCCCGGATCTGGTCCGAGGTCAGGCCCGCGATCTGCTCCGTGTTCAGGGCGGCGAGCTGGCTCGTCTTCATCGCCTGCAGATCGGCGGTCTCGATCGCCTGCAGTTGCTCGGTCGACAGGGCCCGGATCTGGACCGTGGTCAACGAAGCGGCCTGCAGGGTCGTCAGCGCGGCGATCTGGTCGGTCGCGAGCGCCGCGGCCTGCGCGGTCTGCAGAGCCGTGATCCGGTCGGCGCTCAGCGCCTGCAGATCGGCCGTCTCGAGCGCCCGGATCTGGTCGGTCGTCAGAGCGGCGACCTGCGCCGTGGTCAGGCCGGCGGTCTGAGCCGTGGTGAGCGCGGCGATCTGGTCCGCCGTCAGCTTGGTCACCTGATCGGTGCTCAACGCCGCGAGCTGGGTGTTGCGGAGCGCCTGCAGGTCGTCCGTGGCCAGCGCCGCGACCTGCTCGCTGGTCAAGGCGCCGATCTGCGCATTGGTCAGCGAGGAAACCTGCAGCGTGGTCAGCAGCACCAGCTGCTCGGTGGTGAGCGCCACCGTCTGGCGGGTCGTGAGCGCCGCGATCTGCGTGCTCTTCAGCGCTTGCAGATCGTTGGTCTCGAGCGACCGGAGCTGATCGGAGGTCAGCGCCTGCATCTGCGTGGTGGTGAGGCCCGCGACCTGCGCCGTGGTCAGCGCCTGCACCTGATCGGTGGTGAGCGCCGCCGTCTGGGCGACGGTGAACGCCGCCGTCTGCGCGGTGGTCAGCGCCGCGATCTGCGACGAGGTCAGCGCCGCCGCCTGCGCGGTGGTCAGCGCGGCGATCTGCGTGTTCCGCAGGGCCCGCAGGTCGTTGGTCTCCAGCGCCCGGATCTGATCGCTGTTGAGCGCCGCGAGCTGGGTGTTGGTCAGCGCCGAGGCCTGCGAGGTCAGCAGGGCGACGATCTGGTCGCTGGTGAGCGAGGCCGCCTGCAGGGTGGTGAAGGCGGCGATCTGGGCCGTCTTCAGCGCCTGCAGATCGGCGGTCTCGAGCGCCTGCAGCTGGTCGGTGCCCAGCGCCTGAACCTGAGCGGTCGTCAGCGAGGAGGCCTGCAGCGTGGTGAGCGCCACGAGCTGGTCGGTGGTGAGCGCGGCGATCTGCGTCGTCGTCAGGCCGGCGATCTGCGTGCTGCGGAGCGCTTGCAGGTCGTCGGTCGCCAGAGCCCGGACCTGATCGGTGTTCAGGGCCTGGAGCTGCGCCACGGTGAGGGCGGCGGCCTGCGTCGTGGTCAGGGCCGTCAGCTGGTCGCTGGTCAGCGCGCCGATCTGCGTGCCGCTCATCGCGGCCAGCGTCGCGGTGGCGAGAACGGCGAGGTCCTCGGTCTCGAGCCCCCGGATCTGCGCGGTGCTCAGCCCGGCGATCTGGGTCGCGCTGAGGGCTGCGGCCTGCGCCGTGGTCAGCGCCGCGGTCTGCGCGGTCGAGAGCGCGGTCATCCGCGAGGCCGCGAGCCGGGCGAAGTCGACCGTCTGCATCGCCTGCAGCTGATCCGTGGTCAGCGCCGCGACCTGTGCCGTGGTCAGGACGCCCGCCTGCGCCGTCGTCAGCGCGACGATCTGGTCGGAGGTCAGCGCGGTGACCTGAGCCGTGCGCAGCGCCGCGATCTGGGCGTTGCTCATGGCCTGCAGATCAGCCGTCTCCAGCGCCTGCAGCTGCTCGGAGGTCAGCGCCGCGACCTGCGTCTCGGTGAGCGCCGCGGTCTGTGCCGTGGTCAGCGCGACGACCTGCTCGGTCGTGAGCGCCGCCGCCTGAGCGGTCGTCAGCGCGGCGATCTGCGCGTTCCGCAGCGCCTGCAGATCGGCCGTCTCCATGGCCCGGATCTGGTCGCTGGTCAGCGACGCGATCTGGGCGTTGGTAAGCGCGGAAGCCTGCGATGTCAGCAGCGCGACGATCTGGTCGCTGGTGAGCGAGGCCGCCTGCAGGGTGGTGAAGGCGGCGATCTGGGCCGTCCTCAGCGCCTGCAGATCGTCGGTGGCGAGCGCCTGCACCTGAGCGGTCGAGAGACCGGCCAGCTGGGCGTTGGTCAGCGAGGCGACCTGTCCCGTGGTCAGCGCCTCGATCTGCTCGCTGGTCAGCGCGGCGAGCTGGTTGGTGCCGAGCACCGTCAGCTGGGCCGTCCTGAGCGCCTGCAGATCATTGGTTTCGAGCGCGCGGAGCTGCGCGGTCGTGAGCGCCAGAAGCTGCGTATTCGTCAGCGCGGCGGTCTGCGCGGTGGTCAGAGCGACGATCTGGTCGGTGCTCAGGGCCGCGATCTGCGTGCCGCTCAGGGCCGCGAGCGTGGCCGTGGCGAGGACCGCGAGATCGTCGGTCTCGAGCGCCCGGATCTGCGCCGTGGTCAGGCCCGCGACCTGACCGGCCGTGAGCGCGGCGGCCTGCGTCGTGGTCAGCGCGACCGTCTGGTCCGTCGTCAGCGCTCCGATGCGGTTGGCCGCCAGCCGGACGAGATCGGCCGTCTCCATCGCCTGCAGCTGCTCGGTGGTCAGCGCGCGGACCTGCGCGGTGGTCAGCGAAGCGGTCTGCGTCGTGGTGAGCGCCGCCACCTGCGCGGTGGTCATCGCGGCGGTCTGGGCGGTGGTGAGGGCCGAGATCTGGTCGTTCCTCATCGCCTGAAGATCGCCGGTCTCGAGCGCCTGGACCTGATCGCTCGTCAGGGCGGCGACCTGTGCCGCCGTCATGGCCGCCGTCTGCGTCGAGGTGAGGGCGACGATCTGGTCGGTGGTCAGCGCGGCGGCCTGCGCCGTCGTCATGGCCGTGACCTGCGCGTTCGACAGAACCCGAAGGTCGGTCGTCTCCATCGCGCGGATCTGGTCCGTCGTCAGGCCGGCGACCTGCGCGGCGGTCATGCCCGCGACCTGCGAGGTCGTCAGGGCGACGATCTGGTCCGAGGTGAGGGCCGAGACGAGCGTCGCCGAGAGGCCGGACAGCGTGGCCGTCGTCATGGCCGCGAGGTCTTCGGTCTCCAGCGCGCGGATCTGGTCGGAGCTCAGGCCGGATGCCTGCCGGGCCGAAAGGGCCGCGGCCTGCATGGTGGTGAGCGCCGCGAGCTGCGCGGTCGACATCGCGGTCAGATCGGCGGCCGAGAACTGCTGCAGATCGTTGGTCTGCAGGGCCTGGATCTGGTCGGTCGTGAGCGCCGCCGCCTGGGCGGTGGTCATGGCGCCCGCCTGCAGCGAGGTCATCGCGACGATCTGGGCCGTGGTCAGCGCGGCGGTCTGTGCCGTCGTCAGCGCCATGAACTGATCGTTCCTCAGCGCCTGCAGATCGGCGGTTTCGAGCGCCTGGATCTGGTCGGTACCGAGCGCGGCCACCTGCGTCAGCGTGAGCCCGCCCATCTGCTGGGTGGTCAGCGCGACGATCTGGTCGGTCGTCAGGGCGGCGGCCTGCGCGGTGGTCAGCGCGGCGAGCTGCGTGTTCCTGAGCGCCTGCAGGTCGCCCGTCTCGAGCGCCCGCAGCTGGTCGGAGGTCAGGGCCGCGACCTGAGCGTTGGTGAGCGAGGCGGTCTGCGTCGAGGTCAGCGCGACGATCTGGTCGGAGGTGAGCGAGGCGGCCTGCAGCGTGGTGAGCGCCGCGATCTGCGTGTTTCTCAGGGCCTGCAGATCGTCCGTCGCCATGGCGCGGAGCTGGTCGGTCGTGAGGCCCGCGAGCTGCGCATTCGTCAGCGAGGACGCCTGCGCGGTGGTCAGCGCGACGATCTGGTCGCTGGTCAGCGAGCTCGCCTGCAGCGTCGTCATGGCCGCGATCTGGGCCGTGCGGAGGGCTTCGAGATCGTCGGTCGCCATCGCGCGGATCTGGTCCGAGGTCAGGGCCTGGATCTGGGCGTTGGAGAGCGCGGCGAACTGGCTCGTGGTCAGCGCGACGATCTGGTCGGACGTCATCGCGGCGATCTGGCCGGCATTCAGGGCCGAGAGCGCGGCCGTGGTCATCACGGCGAGATCTTCGGTCTCGATCGCACGGATCTGATCCGTCGTCAGGCCGGCCGTCTGGCGTGAGGTCAGGGCCGCGGCCTGCGCGGTCGTCAGCGCGGCGGTCTGCGTCGTCGTCAGCGCGGCGAACTGCAGGGCGCTGAGCTGCTGCAGATCGGCCGTCTCCAGCGCCTGCAGCTGGTCGCTGCCGAGCGCGGCCAGCTGGGCCGTCGTCAGGGCCGCGATCTGGCCGGTGGCGAGCGCCACGATCTGCGAGGTGGTCAGCTGGGCGGCCTGCGCCGTGGTGAAGGCCGAGATCTGCGTGTTCTTCAGCGCGCGGAGATCGTTCGTCTCCAGCGCATGGATCTGCTCGCTGGTCAGCGCGGCGATCTGCGCCGTGGTGAGCGAGGAGGCCTGCGCGGTGGTCAGCGCGACCACCTGATCGCTGGTCAGCTTCGAGGTCTGCAGCGTGGTCAGCGCGGCGATCTGCGTGTTGCGGAGGGCCTGAAGGTCGGCCGTCTCCATCGCCCGGATCTGGTCCGTGCTCAGGCCCGCGAGCTGGGCGTTGGTGAGCGCGGCGGCCTGCATCGTCGTCAGCGCGACGATCTGGTCGCTCGTCATCGACGCTGCCTGAGCGGTCGTGAGCGCGGCGATCTGGGCGGTTCTCAGGGCCTGCAGGTCGTCGGTCGCGAGGCTCTGGACCTGATCGGAGGTCAGGGCGGCCACCTGGGCGGCCGTCATGGCCGCGACCTGCGAGGTCGTCAGCGCGACGATCTGGTCGCTGGTGAAGGCCGTCACCTGCTGCGCCGTCAGCGCCGTGATCTGGCTGCTGCGCAGAGCCTGAAGATCGTCGGTCGCGAGCGCCTTCAGCTGGTCGGAGGTGAGCACCGCCACCTGCTGGGCCGTCAGTGCGGCCGCCTGCGTCGTCGTGAGCGCGTCGATCTGGTCCGTGGTCATCGCGGCGATCTGGGCGCCGCCGAGCGCGGCCAGCGTCGCCGTCGTCAGAACCGCGAGGTCCTCGGTCTCGAGCGCGCGGATCTGGTCGGAGTTCAGGCTCGTGACCTGCCGGGCCGCGAGCGAAGCGACCTGCGCGGTCGTCAGCGCGGCGATCTGGGCCGTGCTCATCGAGGCGAAATGGCCGGCGGTGAGCTGCTGCAGATCCGCCGTTTCGAGCGCAGCGATCTGCTCGGTCGTCATGGCGGCGACCTGGCTCCGGGTCAGGCTTCCCGCCTGCGCGGTGGTCAGCGCGACGACCTGATCGGTCGTCAGAGCGGCCGCCTGATCTGAGGTCAGAGCCGCGACCTGAGTGTTCCGGAGCGCGCGGAGATCGTTCGTCTCCAACGCCTGGACCTGTTCGGTCGTCAGGCCGGCGAGCTGCGCGTTCGTCAGCGACGAGGCCTGCGCGGTGGTCAGCGCGACGATCTGTTCGGTCGTCAGCGACGAGGCCTGCAGCGTCGTCATCGCCGCGATCTGCGCGTTCGTCAGCGCCTGAAGGTCGCCGGTCTCGATGGCGCGGATCTGGTCCGTCGTCATCGCGGCGAGCTGCGCGCCGGTCAGGGAGGCGGCCTGCCCCGTCGTCAGGGCGACGATCTGGTCCGTCGTGAGGGCCGCGACCTGCGAATTGCCGAGGCGCGCGATCTGCGCGTTCGTCAGCGCCTGCAGATCGTCGGTCGCGAGCGCCCGGATCTGGTCGCTGTTCAGGGCCGCGAGCTGGGCGTTGGTCAGCGCCGCGGTCTGCGCGGTCGTCAGCGCCACGATCTGGTCGGTGGTCAGCGCGGCGAACTGGGTGCCGCTCAGCGCCGCGAGCGTCGCCGTCGTCAGCTGCGCGATGTCGTCGGTCTCGATGGCGCGGATCTGGTCCGTCGTCAGCGTCCCGACCTGACGCGACAACAGCGCGGAGACCTGCCCGGTCGTCAGCGCGGCGATCTGGTCGGAGGACATCGAGGCGAGGCGACCCGCCACGAGCTGCTGCAGATCCGCCGTCTCCAGCGCCTGCACCTGTTCGGTCGTCAGGGCGGCCGCCTGAACATTGGTCAGCGCCGCGGCCTGCGCGGTCGTCAGCGCCGCCACCTGCTCGGTGGACATGGCGGCGATCTGTTCGGTGGTGAAGGCGGCGATCTGGCCGGCGCGCAGCGCCTGCAGGTCGGCGGTCTCCATGGCCCGCACCTGATCCGTCGTCAGGGCCGAGATCTGGGAATTGGTCAGCGCGGCGACCTGCGCCGTCGTCAGCGCGACGATCTGGTCGGTCAGCAGCGCCGCGATCTGGTTCGTCTTGAGCGCCGGGAGCTGGCCGACCTTCAGGGCCTGCAGGTCATCCGTCGCCATCGCACGGAGCTGATCGCTCGTCAGCGCGCCGAGCTGGGCATTGGTGAGCGCGCCGGTCTGCGACGTGGTCAGGGCGACGATCTGGTCGCTCGTCAATGCGGCGGCCTGCGCCGTCGTCATCGCCGTCAGCTGCGCGGTGCGCAGCGCCTGCAGATCGTCGGTGGCGAGCGCCTTGATCTGGTCGGTGGTCAGCGCCGCGACCTGAGCATTGGTCAGCGCGGCGGTCTGGGCCGTCGTCAGGGCGATGATCTGGTCGGAGGTGAAGGCCGCGAACTGCGTGGCCGACAAGGCCGCGAGCGACGCCGTGGTCATCACCGCGAGATCGTCGGTCTCCAGCGCGCGGATCTGCGCCGTCGTCAGGCCGGTGACCTGACGCGCGAGAAGCGCCGCCGTCTGCGAGGAAGTCAGCGCCGCGGCCTGATCGGTCCGGAGCGCGGCGAGGCCGGTCGCGGTCAGTTGCTGCAGATCGGCGGTCTCGAGCGCCTGAATCTGGTCCGTCGTGAGCGCGTTCACCTGCGCCGTCGTCAGCGCGCCCGCCTGCGTGGTGGTCAGCGCGACGATCTGGTCGGTCGTCAGCGCCGCGACCTGAGCGGTGGTCAGCGCCGCGATCTGGGTGTTCCGAAGCGCGCGGAGATCGGACGATTCCAGCGCCTGGATCTGGTCGCTCGTCAGGGCCGCCAGCTGCGCGTTGGTGAGCGCGGCTGCCTGATCGGTCTTCAGCGCGACGATCTGGTCGGTCGTCAGCGCGGCCGCCTGCGTCGTCGTCATCGCGGCGATCTGGAGCGCGCGGAGCGCCTGCAGATCGTTCGTCTCCAACGCGCGCACCTGCTCGGTCGTCAGGGCCGCGAGCTGCGCGTTGGTGAGCGTCGAAACCTGCGCGGTCGTCAGCGCGACCACCTGCTCGGTGGTGAGCGCGGCGGCCTGCGCGGTCGTCATGGCGCTGCTCTGCGAGGTCCGCAGCGCGGCGATCTGCGTCGTCGTCAGCGCGGCCGTCTGCGCGGTGGTCAGGGCGGAGATCTGGTTGGGGCGCAGCGCCTGAAGATCGGCGGTCTCGAGGGCGCGGATCTGGTCCGTCGACATCGCCGCGATCTGGGCGGCGGTCAGCCCGCCCATCTGGGCGGTGGTGAGCGCGACGATCTGGTCGGAGGTCAGCGCGGTGACCTGCGAGGTCTTCAGCGCGGCGAGCTGCGAGCTCTTGACCGCCTGCAGGTCGTCCGTCGCCATCGCCGCCAGCTGGGCGGTCGTCAGCGCGCCGATCTGCGCGTTGGTGAGCCCCGCGACCTGCCCGGTCGTCAGCGCGACGATCTGGTCGGAGGTGAGGGCGGCGACCTGACCGATCGTGAGCCCGCTCAGCTGCGTGACCGTGAGCGACTGCAGATCGTCGGTCGCGAGCGCGGCGACCTGTCCGGTGTTGAGCGCGGCGAGCTGGATGACCTTGAGCGACATCGCCTGCAGCTGGGTGAGCGCGACGATCTGGTCGGTCGACATCGCCTCGATCTGGCGCGTCGTGAGCGACGTCAGCTGGGTCGTCTGCAGCGCGGCGACGTCGCGCGTCTCGAAGGCGGCGATCTGCTCGGTCGACAGCGAGGTGAGCTGGTTCGCGGTCAGCGCGCGCACCTGTTGCGTCGTCAGGGCGGCGATCTGGTCGCTCGACATGCCCGTCAGCGCGTCGGTGCCGACCGCGGCAAGCTGGCCCGTCGTCAGCGCCGCGATCTGGTCGGAATTCAGCGCCGCGAGCTGCGTGCTGCTGAGCCCGGAAATCCCCGCCGTGACCACGGCGGCGAGGTCTTCCGTCTGCAGCGCCGCGATCTGGTCGGTCCCGAGCGCGCGGACCTGCGTGGAGGTCAGCGCGGCGGCCTGCGTGGTCGTGAGCGCGACGATCTGATCGGTCGTGAGCGTCGCGAGCTGAGCCGTCGAGAGCGATCGGATCTGGCTGGTCGACAGCGTCGCGATCTGGCTCGTCGACATCGACGACAGATTGGTCAGCGGAAAAGTGCTGTAGGTCAGGCCGCTGATCGTACTGACAGTGGTCATCCGCCGCTCCGAAATCCGATCGCGCCTCCCGGACGGGGGATGCGCTCAGACAGGAAGGACGGTCGCGGACCCGGGTTCTTTAAGAAATTCGCAACCACGATGTCGTGAACGCGCGGTGAAGATCCGGCACGGGATTTGCTGAGAATTCGATGAAGCGGTGCGTATCGGCCCCCGACCCGAGCTTTCGGAAGGGTCCGCCGATGCGGCCGCAGCATTGCGGCGGACGGAGCGCGGGGCCCGTCCGGCGGAAGAGATCGCCCCGCGACGAGACCGCGTGCCGTGAACGAACAGCCCTTTTTCTCCGTGATCGTGCCGACCCACAAACGCGCGCATCTGCTCGAGCGGGCGCTGGAGTCGATCAAGGGGCAGGACTCGCCCTTCCCCTTCGAGACGATCGTGGTGTCCGACGTGGCCGACAAGCCGACGGACGCCGTGTGCAACGCGCTGCTCGGGCCCGGCGACGTCTTCATCCGCCGCAACGGGCCGCCCGGTCCGTCGGCGAGCCGCAATGTCGCGCTCGGCCTCGCGCGCGGCCGCTACGTCCTGTTTCTCGACGACGACGACGCCTGGCACCCGGGCCTGCTCGCCGGGCTCGCCGGCTGCGACGCGGTCGCGCGCGGTCTTCCGCTGCATTTCGACTGCACGGTGGTCAAGGAGCGCCGGCTGAAGACCAAGACCGAGATCCTCGGCGAACTGCCGCTCGATCTCTCGGCCGCGCTGACCCCGCAGATCTACGTGAAGAACAGGATCCACATGTCCTGCTTCGCCTTTCCGCGCCACGTCCTGCAGGATCTCGCCTTCGATCCGCATATGCGCGCCTACGAGGACTGGGATTTCCTGCTCTCGGTCATCGATCGCGGCATGCCCGTGCATGTCCCGTTCTGCGGGTCGCGCGTGTTCGAGGTGGACGACGAGACCACCGACCGCCGCGGCAGCAGCCGCAACGCGACCGATTTCAATGCCGTGCTCGACTATCTCTACGTCTATCGCCGGCATCCCGCGCCCACGCCGGAGCTGAAGGAGGAGCGCTCGGCGCTCTTCCGGCTGCTCGGCCTCGCCATTCCCGCCGAGACGCTGTGATGCGTCCGCGCCCCCTCGCTCCCGCCCGGGTCACGCCATGATCCCCGACGACTTCGACGGACTGAAGAGCCGCACGATCTTCTGCCTCTGGACCGGCCCGGAACTGATGTCCGAGCCGCGGCTGCAGGCGATCTGGTCGATCTTCTCGAATACCGGCTGCCCGGTGGCCTTCGTGAACCGCGGCAGCGTGTCCGAATGGGTGCGCGAGGGGCATCCGCTGCATCCGGCCTACGAGCATCTCAGCTCGGTTCACAAGTCGGACTATCTGCGCTGCTACCTGATGCACCATTTCGGCGGCGGCTATACGGACATCAAGTATACCTCCAAGCATTGGAGCGTATTCTTCAAGATGCTCGAAGAATCCGACAAGGACGCCTTGGGCTACACGGAGCTGGCGCACGGCATGCCCCACGTGACCGGGGAGCTCGGCGACCGCATCCGCGCCGCCCATGCCGAGCTGATCGGCCTGTGCGCCTTCATCTTCAAGCCGCGGACGGAACTCACGCGGCTCTGGCTGGAACGCACGGAAGCGCTGCTCGACGCGAAGCTGCCCGCGCTGAAGGCGTCTCCGGCGCAGCATCCGCTGGACCAGACCGGCGTCATCCTGCCCGACGGCAAGAAATCGGATTACCCGCTGCGTTGGGCCGAGCTTCTGGGCGAGATCTTCCACCCGCTGACCTACGAGCGGCGCGATCGCCTCATGCAGGCGCCGATCGAGCCCCGCTTCTCGAACTATCGCTGAAGCGGGCCGGGCGTCGGAACGCCCGGCCTCCGTCGTCAGATGGCCGCCATCTGGTCGGTCGACATGGCCGCCAGCTGTTCGGTCGTGAGCGCGAAGACCTGATCGTTGGTCAGAGCGTTCACCTGCGCCGTGCCGAGAGACACGATCTGATCGGTCGTCAGCGCCGCGATCTGCTCCGTGCTCAGCGCCGTCAGACGGTTCGTCTGCAGGGCGGCCACATCCGTCGTTTCGAGCGCGCGGATCTGGGTGGTGCTGAGATTCACGAGCTGCAGATCAGTGAGCGCGTTCACCTGTTCGGTCGTCAGCGCGGCGATCTGGTCGGTCGTCAACGCCGCCGTCTGCGTGGTGGTCAGCGAACGGATCTGGTCGGTCCTCAGCGCCGCGAGATCCTCGGTCTCGAGAGCCTCGATCTGCGTCGTGCTCAGGCCCGCGATCTGGGTCGCGGAGAGCGCGTCGATCTGAACCGTCGTCAGGGCCGCGATCTGCTCGGTCGAGAGGCCGCCGAGCTGGCTCGTCGTCAGCGCGCGCAGCGTCGCGGTGGCCAGAGCGACGAGATCGCTCGTCTCCAGAGCCCCGACCGCGCTCGACGTCAGCGAGGCGATCTGCGCGTCGGTGAGCGAGGCCGCCTGCGTCGTGGTCAGCGCCGCGAGCTGTTCGGTGCTCATCGCCGCGATCCGCGAGGCGTTGAGCGCCCTCAGATCCGTCGTTTCGATGGCCGCGATCTGCTCGGAGGTCAGGCCCGCGATCTGTGACGTGCCCAGAGCCGCGAATTGCGACGAGGACATCGCTTCGATCTGCGTCGTCGTCAGCGCCGCGATCTGATCGGTGCCGAGGGCCGACACGTTCGTCGCCTTCAGGATCGCGAGATCGGCCGTTTCCATGGCGGCGATCTGCGCGGTGCCGAGGGCGCGGATCTGCTCCGTCGACAGTCCGAAGGCCTGCGCCGTGGTCAGGGCGACGATCTGGTCGGTCGTGAGCGCCGCCACCTGACCGGACGTCAGCGCAGCGGTCTGGGTCAGGCGCAGGGCCGCGAGATCCGCGGTTTCCATCGCCGCGATCTGGCTCGTGGTCATCGCCGCGATCCGGTCGGGCGCCAGCGCGCTCGCCTGCGCCGTGGTCAAAGCGGCGACCTGATCGGAGGTCAGGGCCGCGATCTGCACGGTGCGGAAGGCCGCGATCTGGATCGTGCTCAGCGCCGCGAGATCGGCCGTCTCGATCGCCGCGACCTGCGCCGTGCTCAGGCCCGTGAGCTGCGAGGCCGACAGAGCCTGCATCTGGCTGCTGGTCAGCGTCGCGATCTGGTCGGTCGAGAGGCCGGCCAGCTGGGCGGTCGTCAGCCCGGCCAGGACGGCGGTCGAGAGCGCCGCGAGATCGGCCGTCTCGATGGCCGCGATCTGGGCCGAGGTCAGGGCCGTGGTCTGCGTCGAGATCAGGCTCGCGATCTGGCTCGAGTCGAGCGCCGCGATCTGTTCCGAAGTCAGCGCGCCGATGCGGGCCGCGTTCAGGGCGCGCAGATCGGCGGTCTGGAAGGCCGCGATCTGGCTCGTGCCGAGCGTCGCGATCTGTGCCGTCGTCAGCCCGGCCGCCTGCGCGGTCGTCAGAGCGACGATCTGCTCGCTGGTCAGCGCCGCGGTCTGGGCGGTGCCGAGCGAGGCGAAGTTCGCCGCCTTCAGCACCGCGAGATCCGCGGTCTCCATGGCCGCGATCTGGTCGGTGCCGAGCGCCGCCGTCTGCGTCGCGGTGAGCACCGAGGCCTGAGCGGTGGTCAGGGCCACGATCTGGTCGCTGGTGAGGCCCGCGATCTGCGCGGTGTTCAGCGCCGTGATCTGGTTGGTCCGCAGGGCGGCCAGATCGGCCGTCTCGATCGCCGCCGCCTGCGCGGTGCTCAGGCCCGCGATCTGGGTGATCGAAAGCGCGTTGAGCTGCGTGCTGGTCAGGGCGACGATCTGGTCGCTGGAGAGACCCGCCAGCTGGCGCGTGGTCATCCCGGCGATCACCGCGGTGGAGAGCGCCGCGAGATCGCTCGTCTCCATCGCCGCGAACTGCGCCGAGGTCAGCGAAGCGATCTGGTCGACGGTGAGGGACGCGGCCTGCGCCGTCGTCAGGGCGACGATCTGGTCGGACGTCATCGCGCCGACGCGTGCGGCGTTCAGGGCCCGGAGATCGACGGTCTCCATCGCCGCGACCTGATCGGTCGTCAGCGCGGCGATCTGCTGCGTGCTCAGCGCCGCGATCTGCGTCGAGGTCAGGCCCACGATCTGCGCCGTGGTCATGCCCGCGATCTGCGCGGTGCCGAGCCCGGTCAGCAGCGAAGCCTTCACCGTCGCGAGATCGGCCGTCTCCATCGCGGCGATCTGCTCGGTGCCCAGCGCATTCAGCTGAAGCGCCGAGAGATTGGCCGCCTGCGCGGTCGTCAGCGCCACGATCTGGTCCGTCGTCAGCGCCGCCGCCTGATCCGAGGTGAGCGCCGCGGCCTGCAGGAGCTTCAGCGAAGCGATGTCGTCGGTCTCCAGCGCCGCGATCTGGCTCGTCAGAAGGGCCGCGATCCGGTCGGGCGAGAGCGCGTTCACCTGCGCCGTGCTCAGCGCGACGATCTGGTCGCTCGTCAGGGCCGTGATCTGGGCCGTGCGCAGGGCAGCGATCTGGATCGTGCGCAGGGCTGCGAGATCCGCCGTCTCGATCGCCGCGATCTGGGTCGAGCTCAGGCCCGCGATCTGCGCCGCGGTCATGGCGTTCACCTGCGCGATCGTCAGCGCGACGATCTGGTCGGTCGAAAGGCCCGCGAGCTGCGCGGTGCTCAAGGAGGCGAGCGCCGCGGTCGTCAGATTGACCAGATCCGCCGTCTCGATCGCGGCGATCTGCGCCGAGGTCAGCGACGCGATCTGCGTGGAGGTCAGGCTCGCGACCTGCGCCGTATCGAGCGCGGCGAGCTGTTCCGTCGTCATCGCACCGATGCGCGAAGCTGCGAGTGCGCGAAGATCGGCCGTTTCCATGGCCGCGAGCTGGCTCGTGCCGAGCGTCGCGATCTGGGCCGTCGTGAGGGCCGCCGTCTGCGCCGTCGTCAGCGCGACGATCTGGCTGCTCGTCAGGGCGGCGGTCTGGGCGGTGCCGAGCGAGGCGAAATTGGCCGCCTTCAGGGCCGCGAGGTCCGCGGTTTCGAGTGCGGCGATCTGCTCGGTGCCGAGCGCGGCCGTCTGGGTCGCGGAGAGCGCCGCCGCCTGCGCCGTCGTCAGGGCTTCGATCTGCGTCGAGGTCAGCGCGGCGATCTGGCCGGTGCCCAGCGCGGTGATCTGGTTCGTCCGCAGGGCCGCGAGATCTTCCGTCTCGAGCGCGGCGATCTGCGTGGTGCTCAGTCCGCCGATCTGCACCACCGTCAGGGCATTGACCTGTGCGGTCGTAAGCGCGGCGATCTGCTCGGAGGAGAGGCCCGCGAGTTGCGCGGTCGTCATGGCCGCGATCACGGACGTCGCCAGAGCGACGAGATCGGCGGTCTCCATCGCGGCGAAGGAGGCCGAGGAGAGGCCCGCGATCTGCGCCGCGGTCAGCGAGGCGGCCTGCGACGTGGTCAGGGCGGCGATCTGGTCGGTGCCCATCGCGCCGATGCGGCCGGCGACGAGGGTCCGCAGATCACCCGTTTCCATGGCGGCGATCTGGTCGGTGGTCAGCGCCGCGACCTGCTGAGAGGTCAGCGCCTGCACCTGAACCGAGGTAAGCGCGACGATCTGGTCCGTCGTCAGGGCCGCGATCCGGTCGGTCGCGAGGCCGCCCACCAACGAAGCCTTCAGCGCGGCGAGATCCGCGGTCTGCATCGCGGCGATCTGGTCGGTGCGGAGCGCGCCGATCTGCGCCGCCGAGAGGTTCGTCGACTGCGTCGTGGTCAGCGCCACGATCTGGTCGGTCGTCATGGCGCCGATCTGCGCCGTCCGGAGCGCTCCGAACTGCGTCACGCTCAGAACCGCGAGGTCCGCCGTCTCCATCGCGGCGATCTGCTCGGTGCCGAGCGCGGCGATCTGTCCGCCGCTCAGCGCGCCGATCTGTGTCGTCGTCAGGGCCGCGATCTGGTCGCTGGTCAGGGCCGCGATCTGGGCCGTCCGGAGCGCGCCGATCTGCAGGGTCCGCATCGCGACGAGATCGGCCGTCTCGAGAGCCGCGATCTGCGCCGAGCTCAGCCCCGCGACCTGCGCCGCGGTCAGGGCCGTCACCTGGGCGGTGGTCAGCGAGGCGACCTGTTCGGTCGAAAGGCCCGCGAGCTGTGCCGTCGTCAGCACCGCGAGGGCCGAGGTCGTCAGATTGACGAGATCTGCGGTCTCGATCGCCGCGATCTGCGCCGAGGTAAGCGCGGTGACCTGCGCCGAGGTCAGGCTCGCGATCTGCGCCGTATCCAACGCGGCGAGCAGCTCGGTGGTCAGCGCCCCGATCCGCGCGGCGTTCAGCGCCCGGAGATCTGCCGTTTCCATCGCCGCGATCTGGCTCGTGCCGAGGGCTGCGAGCTGCGCCGTCGTCAGGCCCGCGGCCTGCGCCGTCGTCAGCGCGACGATCTGGTCGCTCGACAGGGCCGCGATCTGCGCGGTCCCGAGCGCGGCGACGTTCGCGGCCTTCAAGGCCGCAAGATCGGCGGTTTCCATGGCCGCGATCTGGTCGGTGCCGAGAGCGGCCGTCTGCGCCGCCGAAAGCGCCGCCGCCTGCGCCGTGGTCAGCGCTTCGATCTGCGTCGAGGTCAGCGCGGCCATCTGCGTGCTGGTCAGCGCCGAGATCTGGTTGGTGCGGAGCGCCGCGAGATCATCGGTCTCGAGAGCGGCGATCTGCGCCGTGCTCAGCTTGGCGATCTGGCCCGCGGTGAGCGCGTTCACCTGCGTCGTCGTCAGCGCGGCGATCTGCTCGGAGGACAGGCCCGCGATCTGCGCCGTCGTCATGGCCGCGATCACGGCCGTCCCGAGCGCCACGAGGTCGGACGTCTCCATCGCGGCGAAAGAGGCCGAGGACAGGTTCGCGATCTGCGCCGCGGTGAGCGAGGCCGCCTGCGCCGTGGTCAGCGCGGCGATCTGCTCGGAGTTCAGCGCGCCGATCCGGGCGGCGACGAGGGTCCGCAGGTCGACCGTCTCGAACGCGGCGATCTGGTCGCTCGTCAGCGCGGCGATCTGCTGCGTCCCGAGCGCGAGCGTCTGCGCCGTGTTGAGCGCCACGATCTGGGCGGTGGTCATGGCAGCCATCTGGCTCGTCGACAGGCCGCCGACATTCGCCGCCTTCAGCGCGGCGAGGTCCTGGGTTTCCAGCGCCGCGATCTGGTCGGTCCGCAGGCCGGCCATCTGAGCGGCGGAGAGGCCTGCGGCCTGCGCGGTCGTCAGCGCCGCGATCTGGTCCGTCGTCAGCGCCGCGATCTGGGTCGAGGTCAGGGCCGCGATCTGGGCCGGCCGCAGCGCCGCGAGATCCGCCGTTTCCATGGCGGCGATCTGCTCGGAGTTGAGCGCCGCGATCTGGCCGCCCGTCAGCGTGCTCACCTGAGCGGTCGTGAGCGCCACGACCTGATCGGTGGTCATGGCGGCGATCTGGGCCGTGCGCAGTGCCGCGAGCTGGTTGGTCCGCATCGCGGCGAGATCGGCCGTTTCGAAGGCCGCGACCTGCGCGGTGCTCAGCCCCCCGATCTGCGTCGCGGTGAGCGCGTTCACCTGCGTGCTGGTCAGCGTCGCGATCTGGTCGGTCGAGAGGCCCGCGAGCTGCGCCGTGCTCATCGCGGCCAAGGCCGCCGTCGCGATCGCGGCGATGTCCGCCGTCTCGATCGCCGCGATCGAGGCTGAGGTCAGACCCGTGATCTGCGCCGCCGTCAGGCTCGCGATCTGGACCGAGTCGAGCGCCGCGACCTGCGCGCTCGTCAGCGCGCCGACACGGGCGGCGTTGAGCGCGCGCAGATCGGCGGTCTCCATCGCCGCGATCTGGTCGGTTCCGAGCGCCGCGATCTGGGCGGTCGTGAGGCCCGCGGCCTGCGCGGTCGTCAGCGCCACGATCTGGGCCGTGGTGAGGGCGGCGGTCTGGCTCGTGCCGAGCGAGGCGATGTTCGTCGCCTTCACGGCCGCGAGATCGGCCGTTTCCATCGCCGCGATCTGGTCGGAGGACAGAGACGCGAGCTGGACCGCGGTCAGCGTCGCGGCCTGCGCCGTCCCGAGCGCCTGGATCTGATCGGTCGTGAGCGCCGCCGTCTGCGTCGTCGTCAGCGCGAGGATCTGATTGGTCTTCAGTGCGGCGAGATCGGCGGTTTCCATCGCCGCGATCTGCGCGGAGCTCAGGATCGCGAGCTGCGTGACCTTGAGCGACATGGCCTGCAGCTGGGTGAGCGCCTGCACCTGATCGGTCGTCAGCGCCTCGATCTGCGACGTGGACAGGACCGCGATGCGGTCCGTTCCGAGCGCGGCGAGGTCCTGCGTCTCCATCGCGGCGATCTGATCGGCCGAGAGCGCGCCGATCTGGGTCGCGCGGAGGGCGGCGGCCTGCGACGTCGTCAAGGCCGCGATCTGGCCGCTCGAAAGGCCCGCGAGCCCGCCGGCGCTGACGGCGACGAGGCTCTGGGTGGAAAGGGCCGAGAGCTGATCGGTCGTCAGCGCGCCGATCTGCGTGCTCGACAGCGTCGCGATGATGGCGGTCGGGATGGCCGCGAGGTCCACCGTCTCCAGCGCCGCGATCTGGTTGGTGCGAAGGGCCGCGATCTGCGTGGCCGAGAGCGCGGCCATCTGGTCGGTGCGAAGGGCGACGATCTGGTCGCTGGTGAGCGCGGCCACCTGGGAGGTCGAAAGGGTCTGGATCTGCGCCGTCGAGAGCGCCGCGATCTGCGCGGTCGGCAGCGCCGCGATATTGCTGATCGGGAGCTGGCTGTAGCCCAGATTGACGGAGTTGATCGTGGTCATTCGTAGCCTACCCCAGCCGGACGCAGCTTTCCCTGCCCGGAGTAGGACGGTCGAATTCGACTCGAATTTAATGAGAATTCGCGCTTTTCGGCGAAACCCGCGCGCCGCGGGCCGGCGCGCTCAGAGGCCGGCGATCAGTCCCGCCCAGAGTTCTTCCTTGTTCCGGTACACATGCGTCCGGTTCGAGCCGCCGTTGAGGTAGGTGAAGAAGCCTTCGGGCGAATAGCTCCCGTCCTCCAGTTCCGGCCCGACCTTGTGCAGCAGATGGATCTCGGAATCCGGGAACATCGAGAACACGTAGGACCCGCCGCCCTGCACGGTGATGAACTTGTCGACATGGGCGCAGATGCGCAGCTTCTGCTCGTTGTAGGAGTAGGGGCCGCTCATCAGTTCCAGGCAGGGAATGTCGAAACGTTCCATGACCTCGCGGTCCGGATAGGTGCAGAAATTGTTCTCGTCGACCGAGTAGCCGTCCACCGCCTTCATACCCGGACGCGAATAGACGAAATTGTATTTGTCCCGATACGCGTTGAACACGGCGTGCATCAGGATCAGCGGGAAGTAGTTGATCGGGCCGTCCATCCATTCGACGGTGAACTTGTTCTGCACGAACACCGTCGGCTTCGCGTCGAACCCGTCCCGGCCGAGGAGGCGCGAGAGCGGATCGGCGTTCCGGAAGGCGGCGCGGTAATCGACATTCGCGTTGAAGGGCGTCGGCCGGGCGGAGCCTTCATAGGCGTTGGGGGTCGGGAAGCGGTATTTCGGATCGATGGAGAAGCGCGCCCGCTTCCGCTTGATCATCTGCTCCGTGGACAGCCAGAAGAAGTAGGACTCCATGCCGGCATGCGTCGCGATCTTGCGCGCGCGCAGATGCCCGCCGTCATGCAGATGCTTCACGAACGGCACGAAGCAGGCCATCTCGCAGCCGAACTCGCCGTCGTAGGACAGCACCGAGCCTTCGGGGAAGAAGTCGAGAAAGGCGCCGAAGCCCGTATGCGGCCCCTCGCGGCGGGCCCATTGCGTATCGAGCGCCCTCACGCCGGATTTCAGGCGTCCCGTCGCGAAATTCAGGTCGTCCGGGGTCTCGAACAGCAAGGCCGCGACGTCGGTCGGGCATTCCATGCAGAAGTCCTGCGTGTCGATCCGCACATGCATCCAGACCCGATCCGTCGCCGTGCCCGCCTTGTCGAAATTCGAGAAGCGGATCGCGGTATGCGCATCATAGTCTTTGCGCGTGTCCTGCAATTTCAGGATCGCGCCTTCCTTCTCGTAGGAAATCAAAGAGTAATCGTTGACGGAGCACAGATAGTAATTCACGGCCGGTCTCCATCACGAAGATGCACGCTCGACTTGCAGACGCGTAGCAAGAAGCGCTGAATCGGAAAAGACCTCTTTCTTTCGCCGGGTGCCTTCGTGAGACGGCCCGCCCGCGTGCCGTCCCCCGGCCCTCCTCGGCGCCGCATGGCGTTCGCGGCCGCTCTCCGCTAGATCTTCGGTCGAAGCCGCCGTCGCGCCATCGACCCGGAGACGCCCATGTCCCCCGCCCCCCGCCTGATCGCCGTCGACTGGGGAACGTCGCGCCTTCGCGCGATGCTCGTCTCGTCCGAAGGCGCCATTCTGGACCAGACGGCGGCGGACGAGGGCATCATGGCGGTGCCGCCGGGCGGATTTCCCGACGTGCTGCGCCGGACGCTCGCGCCCTGGCTCGAACGCCACGGGCGCCTGCCGGTGATGATGGCCGGCATGGTCGGCAGCCGGAACGGTTGGATCGAGGCGCCTTACGCCGCCTGTCCCGCCTCGCTCGACGATCTCGCCGCCCGCGTCGTGCATGTTCCCTTCGACGGCGCCGACGTTCGGCTGGTCCCCGGCCTGACATGGCGGGATCCGGGCGGCACCCCCGACGTGATGCGCGGGGAGGAGACCAAGATCGCCGGCGTCGGTCTCGCCACCGGCACCATCGTGACCCCCGGCACGCATTCCAAATGGATCTCGATCCGCGAGGGCCGTATCGACGCCTTCGTGTCCTTCATGACGGGCGAGTTCTATGCGGCGCTGCTCGGTCACACGATCATCGGCCGTCTCGCCGAGGCTCCCGAGGACCCCGCCGGTTTCGATGCCGGGCTCGCCGCCTCGCGCCGCCACGGCGGCCTCACGCATCAGGCCTTCGGCGCGCGCACCTCCGTGCTGCTGGGCGACATGCCCGGCACATGGGTCGGCCCCTATCTCTCGGGTCTCCTGATCGGCTCGGAGATCGTCAACGGCCTCGCGCTCGATCGCCCGGCGGGCGAGATCGTCGTGGTCGCGGACGGCGTCTTCGGTCGCAATTACGCCCGCGCCTTCGAGGTCTTCGGCGTTCCGGTGCGCCTGCTCGATCCGGAAGACACCTTCATCGCGGGTCTGCTCCGCATCCTCGAACGCGTCGAAGGGCGCCGCGCATGAGCTCCCTCGCCGCCCGCTTCGAGCAGGCCTTCGCCGCTTGTCCCCTCATCGCGATTCTGCGCGGCATCCGGCCGGACGAGGTCGTCGCCACCGGCGAGGCGCTGTTCGACGCGGGCTTCCGCATCATCGAAGTGCCGTTGAACTCGCCCGATCCGCTCGAAAGCGTGGCGCGTCTGGCCCGTGCGCTGGCCGGGCGCGCGCTCGTCGGCGCGGGCACCGTGACGCGGCCGGAAGAGGTCGACGCGGTCGCCTCGGCGGGCGGGGAGCTGATCGTCTCGCCCCATTGCGACCCGGCGGTGATCCGGCGGAGCAAGGAGCGCGGGCTGATCTCCGCGCCCGGGATCTTCACGCCCACCGAGGCCTTCGCCGCGCTCGCGGCGGGCGCCGATATTCTGAAATTCTTCCCCGGCGAGGGCGGCTCGCCTTCCGTCATCAAGGCCATGGCCGCGGTGCTGCCGGCGGGCACCCGTTTCGTCGTCGTCGGCGGCGTCGCGATCGACACCATGGGCCGCTGGCTGGAAGCCCCGGTCGCGGGCTTCGGCATCGGCTCCGCCCTCTACAAGCCGGGCCTGACCGCGGCCGAGACCGGCGAAAGGGCCGCCCGCTTCATCGCGGCGCGACGAAGCCTGCAGGGTTGAGCGGAGACGCTGCGGGGCCTTTTCGGGCAGGGCCTGCGCCGCCCCCGAACGCCGCGTTGCCGTTACGGTCGGGTGCTGTATAGTTTCTTGAACACTCTTCGGTTGCATTCATGTTTCTGCGTTTCGCAAAGCTTTCTTTCGTAGTCGTGCTTTCCGCGCTCGGCGGATCGGTCGCGTGGCAGGCCGTCGCCTTCCTCATGCGCTCCGCAGCCCCTCCGTCCATCGCGTCGCGGACTTCGGAGGCCGACGGCAAGGCCCTCGTGGTCGCCGGGCCGGGGCAGGTGTTCCTCACGGAAGTTCTTCTGAACGGCGTCGTCACGAAGGCCGTGGTCGACACGGGCGCCAGCGTCACCGTGCTGCAGCATGCCGACGCCGTCCGTGCGGGGATCCGGCCGTCGGAGAGCGACTACAAGATCACCGTGACGGGTCTCAAGGGCGATACGAAGGTCGCCGAGGCCCGGCTCGACACGCTGGTTCTGGGCGGCATCGTAGAGCGCGATCTGCGGGTCTATGTGCTGCCGCCGACGGTGAAGCTGCCCTACAACCTGCTCGGCCAGAACTTCCTGTCCCGCACGCGGGTGCTCATCCATGCCGACCGGATGGAACTCAGCCAGGCTTTGGCCCGCTGATCCGGACGGAGCGAGCTTGAATTCCGTCGCCCGCAGCCGTCTTCAGGGCGGAAGAGGTCGGACGGGCTCCATGCGCATCACCTTCAATCCGCTCATCTCCCGCAGCGCGCCGCTGAGCCGCATCCGGCGCGTCCGCACGGCCCCGTCCGACGGTTCGCTGTGGGACGGCGCGGAGCCGACCGTTCCGGCCGAAGCGCCCGCCACGATCAGCCTGTCCAGCGAAAGCCGCCTGATGTCGGCGGGCGATCCCGAGCCGCATGACGGTCCGCCGCGCAAGGCGGAGTGGAACCTGATGGTCAATCTGTCGAAGATGGGCTCCCGCTGAGGGATCGCCTCGGCCGAACTGATTAATCCTCCGTTCAGGCTTGCGCCTCTACGACCGTCGGGTCAGTTTCGGGCGCCAGCGCTCAAGAGAGGATCTTCATGTTTCCGAAGCCGCAGCACTCGCTCGTCCCCAATACGGCCGCCTACGAGCTTCAGCCGATGGTGAAGCCCACGGGCTTCCGCGAATACGACGCGCGCTGGTACTTCGAGAAAGAGATCAACCTGATGGGCGTGCAGGCCCTCGGCATGGGTCTCGGCACGCTGATCCGCGAGATGGGCGTGAAGCCCGAAATCGTCACGGGCCATGATTTCCGCTCCTATTCCCAGTCGATCAAGATGGCGCTGATCACGGGCCTGATGGCGGCGGGCTGCAAGGTCCACGACATCGGCCTGGCGCTGTCGCCGATGGCCTATTTCGCCCAGTTCGATCTGGACGTGCCCTGCGTGGCGATGGTCACGGCCTCGCACAACGACAACGGCTGGACGGGCGTGAAGATGGGTGCCCAGCGCCCCGTCACCTTCGGCCCCGACGAGATGGGCCGGCTCCGCGACATCGTGCTCTCGGGCAAGTTCGACCTGCAGCCCGGCGGCTCCTATGTCTATGTCGACGGTTTCGCCGAGCGCTATCTGGCGGATCTGACGAACCGCAAGCCCTTCGCCCGGAAGATCCGCGCGGTCGCCGCCTGCGGCAACGGTACGGCGGGCTTCATCGCCCCGCGCATCCTCGAGAAGCTGGGCGTGGACGTGATCCCGCTCGACGTGGAGCTCGACTACACCTTCCCGCGCTACAACCCCAATCCCGAAGACATGAAGATGCTTCATGCCATCGCGGACAAGGTGAAGGAGACCGGCGCCGATGTCGGCCTCGGCTTCGACGGCGACGGCGACCGCTGCGGCGTCGTGGACGACGAGGGCAACGAGATCTTCGCCGACAAGATCGGCGTCATGCTCGCCCGCGACCTCTCGAAGCTGCATCCGGGCGCGACCTTCGTGGTCGACGTGAAGTCCACGGGCCTGTTCGCCACCGATCCGGAGTTGATCAAGGCGGGCGTGAAGGCCGATTACTGGAAGACCGGGCATTCCTACATCAAGCGCCGCGTCGCCGACCTGAAGGCGCTGGCGGGTTTCGAGAAATCGGGCCACTTCTTCTTCAATGCGCCCGTGGGCCGCGGCTATGACGACGGCGTCGTCACCGCCATCGCGGTGCTCGACATGCTCGACCGCAACCCCGGCAAGAGCATGGCCGATCTCTATCGCGCGCTGCCGGTCACCCACGGCTCGCCGACCATGGCGCCGCATTGCGCCGACGAGGTGAAATACGACGTCGTCGCCCGCACGGTGAAGACGATCGAGGGCATGCGCGACCGCGGCGAGAAGATCGCCGGTCAGGCGATCCGCGACGTGGTCACCGTCAACGGCGTCCGCGTGACGGTCGAGGACGGCACTTGGGGCCTCGTGCGGGCTTCCTCGAACAAGCCGGAACTCGTGGTCGTGGTGGAAAGCCCCGTTTCGGCCGAACGGATGAAGGACATGTTCCGCGCCGTCGACGGCATTCTCCGTACCGAGCCGAGCGTCGGCGAATACAACCAGAAGCTCGACGTCTGAGCCGGGCCGCCGGGATTCCGGCGGGAACCTGAAGCAAGCCGCGACGAAGGCGGACCTCCGGCGGAACCGGGGGTCCGGAAAGCGTCGTCAGGCCGAGCAAGCCTTGGGGAGATCGGCGCGGCCGGTCGCGGGGACATAGCGGATCCCGCCGCCGGCCGGTCGTGACGTGACGATACGGATGATGCTCGATCCGGTCCGCTTGATGCTGCCGTCCGGACCCGGCCCGAAAAGATCGATGTCCGCTTCCACCCGAGCGATGATGATCGAGCCGCCCGATCGGAGAAAATTCGCGTCGGCCACGACCTTGTCGCCTTCCGTGAGGGCGCGCATCCGTTCGCCGTCGAAATCCGTGCCGATGCAGACATGCGCTTCGGCGGGCCCGCTTTCCGGACGGATGATCGAAGCGACGGTGATCGTGACCCTGATCGTGTCCGACCGGACGAGCCCCGGGCCCAACGCCGCGAGCCTGTCGAGATTGGCCTGAGTCCAGACGGGCTCGCGCGCGACGATCTCGGTGAGCGTCGTCGCTGCGCGCTCGACCGCGTTGATCCGCAGCCACAAGGGCGGGACGAAGACGATGAGCGCAAGGAAAAGGGTGAGCGCCGTGATCACGATGAACGCGGTCTCGACGACGGTCACCCCGCGCTGGTCTGCGATGAAGCGCTTCACGGTCGGTCCACGACGACGAGTTCGGACGTCTTCCACGACCGGAACGGTTTCGTGATGTCGAGCGGGGCCCAAGAGAGCCAGTCCATCTCCATCGTGAAAGTCATGCGGACGTAAGGCGCCGCGGGGTTGAAGGCGGGCTGCCCCGGATCGAGGCCGGGATAGGTCGGATCGAGCGTGCCCGACAGCAATGCATTCAGTCCGACATAGCTGTCCGCATCGAGCGTGACTTCGCTGGTGCATTTCGCGGACGCGAAGAACCGGGTCCGGCAGAAATCGGCGACGACGTCGCGATTGAGCGTCGTCAGATACATTCCCCGACGCGCGTTCTCCGCGATCTTCGATGTCGACCGGAACGTGTCCGCGAAGACGAGCATGACCACGCAGGCCTGCCAGAGGACCACGACGAGGGGAACGATGAAGATGACGAGGGAGAACGGCAGTTCGACCAGAACGCCGCCCTTCTCGTCCCTTATGAGCCCCCGCTTCATGGCGTCGACCGTTTCAGCGGACCGTCGCGGTGGGAACGGTGGCGGCCCCGCCGGCCCCGACGCCGTTCAGGACGCCCGCGCCCGCGTTGCCCATCGCTGCCGCCCCCGGGGGCAGGGAGCCGCCCGCCGTCGAACCGCTCGCCGTCGGAGACGACTGGCCGGCCGCGGCCACCTGGTCCGGCGCGACGGGCATGCAGACGTCCGAACAGGCGAAAGCGTAGGTGCGCGGCCCTGCATTGACCAGAAGCCAGTCGGCCGGCGCCGCCACGCGGATCCGGCCTTCGCCCAGGATGCGACCGCTTTCGTCCTGAAAGACGAAACGGGTCACGCCGACGGCCGTGCCCGTCATGGTCAGCTCGCCGGACCGACCGATCCTCACGGCCGCGACCGTCGGCTGAGAAATGAGTATGCCGGACGTGCCTTCCGGCGGACGAACGACGGTGATCCCGTTCAATTCCACGATGATCTCGCCGCTCGAGACCTGAACCGGATCGCGAGGCTGTGCCGAAGCCGTACCGCCGACCGACATGAGCCCCGAGCAGACCGCGAGAATTCCAAACGACAACCGCATGACGACAACCCCTGGATGAACGCGGCGATCAAATACGAAATGACTTAAAATTTGCTGGACGAATACACAACCATAAGTAGAAATTAGAATGATTACTCAACCGTAAACGTATTCCAGTTCCCGAAAAGCCTATCATAGGTCGAATTTGTCGCAAGGAACCTCTGCCCCCGCCGGTTCCATGCATCCGGGGCGGCAACGTCGCCGAGACGTTCAAGCGGAGTTTCTTGCCCCGCAGCCGAGTCGTCGCGCAATCGGACATTCAATGGATCGGCCGGAACCGATGTAAAATATCGCATAAATCGCAGGTTGTATAAGTCTAGATACACAACTAGATATATATTATTTGTTAAAATTAGAATAACTTATCACATGTATTAACCTTTGCGGGCCGTTTAAGCTTCCGAAACATGGTTGAGAGATTGACAACACGAAGGGTCAGGGTTCACTGTACGGCATCTTCGGGTCGCGTCGCGTTCGGTCGGTCGCGTTCGAATGACGGCGGGGTCGGAATCGACTTCGTCCAACAGGGGCCCCGGCAACGGGGTTTTCTTTGACGGGCGTAAACAAAGCGCCATTATGAAAGGAATTGACATGCTTACTTTCAAGAAGTTCCTCGCCGACGAGAGCGGTGCGGTCTCGGTCGAATACGGCTTCGCCATCATGTTCGCGGGCGTCATCGCCACGCTGCTGCTCGGTCAGGTCCGCACCGAGGTGAGCGATTCGTTCACCAGCATCAGCAACAAGCTCTCCGATCAGATGAACAACGTGAAATGAGCTTCCTCAGCGACGAGACCGGGGCTGTTTCAGTCGAATATGGTTTCGCCGTTCTGTTCGCGGGCCTCGTCGCCGGCTCTGTCATGACGACTGCCAAAAACGAGGTCTCGGACAGCTTCGACTTCATCAATGTTCGGATGAAAAGCCTGATCGATCAGGTCGGATCGACGAACACCGCGCCCCCGGGCGACGGTACCGGCGGTGCGCCGCCTCCGGAGTGATCGGGAAGATCGGTTCATCGTTCCGCAGGCCGCGCGAGCGCGGCGTGCCGGGCGTCAGACAGACCAAGAACGGGGGCGGCTCGACCGCCCCCGTTCTCATTCGGGGATGCTTCATGCTCGATTCGTCTCAATTGCCGACCATTCTGGCGATGGTCCTCATTCTCGCGGGCGGGATCCACGACGTCCTGACCCTCAGAATTCCCAATCTCATCGTTCTGGCCCTTCTCCTGCTGTTCTGGCCTGCGGCCTTCCTCGCGGGGGGCACGGGCGCGGCGATCGGCGTTCACGTCCTGACCTTCGTCGTCGTGTTGGGGGCCGGCTATGCCGCCTACCGCTTCGGCGGGCTCGGCGCGGGAGACGCGAAGTTCCTCGCGGCCTGCGCGCTCTGGAGCGGGCCGCAGAATCTGGTCGGTCCGCTTCTGATCATGGCCTTCGTCGGCGGCGCTCTCTCGATGCTGATTCGTTTCGCGGGACCGATGCTGCCGCCGCGCGCCTACGTGACCGTGCTCGGCCGCATGGTGAGCGAGAAACGCGTGCCCTACGGGGCGGCGATCGCAGGCGGCTTTCTGGTCTGGTTCGCGATGAACCCGATCTTCGCATGGAATTCTTGAGCCCGCGCGGCCGGTAACCGAACGTTAACCATAGGAGCGTAGACAGAATCGTGTTTTTCGGGAGGGACGCATGAACGTTCCGAGGCTCGTCGTCCTCTTCGTCGCGCTCTTGTCGGGTGGCGGCGCTGCTTATCTTTCTTTCGTCTATATGCGTCGGGATGCCCCCGCCGCAGCGGTGCAGCAGGTGCAGGTGCTGCTGATCGCGCGGGACGTGAACGCCGGGTCGCCGCTCGGCAATGCCGATCTTCGCTGGGCCGCCTGGCCCGCCCAGGCCGTCACGCCCGGCATGATCACGCAGTCCGCAGAACCGCGCGGCCCTCAGGCCTTTTTGGGGCGCATCGCCACCGAGCGCCTGTTCACCGGCGAGCCCCTCCGGCGCGACAAGCTGCTGGAAACCGCGAACGGCGGATTGCTGGCGAACATGATCCCGTCGGGCATGCGCGGTTATGCGATCGCCATCGACGAGAAGCTCTCGGCGGGCGGCTTCGTCTTGCCGAACGATCGGGTGGACGTGCTCATCCTTCAGGATACCGGCGATGCGGCCTCTCCCAGCCGGACGGTCCTGCAGAACGTCCGCGTTCTCGCCGTCGGTCATCGCATCGACCCGGCAGGCGACAAGATCGCCTTGGGGCGCCACGCCACCGTCGCCGTGACGCCCGCCGAGGTGGAGATGCTCGCGGGCCTGGAGCGCTACGGGCGCCTGATGCTCAGCCTCCGCAACGCCACCGATTCCGCCGTGGTCCAGTTCGACCGCCCCGCGCGCCCCGACGTCATCGTCATCGGCCGCTGAAACCGGAGCCTTCGCCCATGCGATTCTTCACGACTCCCATTCTCGCGTCGGCCCTGGTCCTGGCCTCCTTCGCCGGTCCCGCCGCCGCCGCGGAGCGTCGGAACGGGCCCGAAGCGGCTCCGGCCCGGACGGCCTCGCTTCCGAATGCCGGAGCGGCGCTTGCGCTGGTGATCGGGCCGCCTCATGCGATCGACCTTCCGGGGGAGGCCAAGGAGGTCTTCGTCAGCAATCCGGACGTCGTCTCGGCGACCGTGCGCGGGCAGCGGAAACTGCTTCTCGTGGGAAAGACGCCCGGTCAGTCGGAAATCTTCGTCAATGACGCGTCCGGCCGCTCGCTCAGCTCCTATTCGGTCGTGGTGAGCCGGAATCTCGACGAACTTCGCGAGGCGGTCCGTACCGTGGCCCCCGACGCGTCGATCAAGATCAACGGCGTCGGACGTCAGGTGATCCTGACCGGCGAAGCGCCTTCGCCCGAAGTGGCGACCCAGGTCGAAGAGACCGTCCGGGCGATGCTGGGAACCGAAGACCGCTTCCTCGTCAATCAGGTGAAGTTGCGCGAGCCGTCCCAAGTGATGATCAAGGTCACGGTGGCGGAAGTCCGCCGCACGGTCCTTCGGCAGCTCGGCATCAAGGTGAAGGGCGACTGGTCGATCGGCAACATCGATGTCGGCCTCGAATCCTTGGCGCGCAACGGCGGTCAGTTGCTGGAGCGCTCTTCGGGGTCCATCTCGCGCAACGGCGGCGACGCGCTCGTCACCCTGTCGGCGCTGGACCGCAACGGCGCCCTGCGCACCCTTGCCGAACCGACGCTCACCGCAGCATCCGGGCAGCGCGCCGAATTTCAGGCGGGCGGCGAGGTTCCGGTCCCGGGGCCGGTCGAATGCGACGCCGGTCGGTGCCGTCGTACGATCCTGTACAAGGAAGTCGGCGTGAAGCTGAACTTCACCCCGACCGTCCTGAATTCCGGACGTATCAGCCTCAGGATCGATACGACCGTGAACGAGGTGGACAGCACGGTCGGCTACAATTTCGAAGGCATCTTCGTGCCCGGCTTCCGTAGCCGCACCATGCGGACCACGGTCGAGCTTCCCTCCGGCGCTTCGATCATGACGGCGGGGCTCCTGCAGCAGCAGAATGTCGCGAACATCGACGCGACGCCCGGCCTCGGGTCCCTGCCGGTGCTCGGCGTCCTGTTCCGCTCGAAGGAATATCAGCGCGCCGAAACGGAGCTGCTCATCGTCGCGGTCCCCTACATCGCCAAGCCCGACAAGCCGGGCTCGGGTCCGCTCCCGACGGACGGCTATCTGCTCGAGGCCGATGCCAAGCAGGTCCTGATCGGACGGCTGAGCCGGAAATACGGTGCGGCGCCCGACGCCGAGGCCGCCCGGGGCGTGGGATTCATCGCGCGATGACCGGCCAAGGAGATCTCATGCCCATGTCTTCCGACCGTCGCTTCACCTCCCGCCGCCTCGCGCTCTGCATCGCGGTCGCCCTTTCGGCCGCGGGCTGTTCGCGGACCATGTCGCCCGCGGAGGACGTCGATCTGCGCTACCGAGCGAACATCGCGATCACGTCGGAGCAGAAGAGCCTGGTCCTCTTCTCGCGCGGCATGACCGGCCGGTTGGACGAGGCCCAGGCGGCCAAGATCGCGGATTTCGCGAAAGCCTATCACCGCGAAGCCCGCGGCCCGATGATCGTGGCCGTGCCGCATTCCGGAGAGGGGCGTCCGCGGCGTCCGGAGGGGCTGCTTTCGGCGTTGTCGGGCCACGGGATTTCCGGACGGTCCGTGCGGCTGACGACCTATGCCCCGGATCCGACGCTCGAGCCCGGCCTCCGGCTGGCCTACGAGGCCGCGGGCGCGAAGGCGGTCTGCGACGAGAGGCCCTCCACGAGGCTCGATCGCGATCCCGGCGCGGCCCGTTCGGGATGCGCCTACACCGCCGCCATCGCGGCGACGGTCGCCGATCCGTTCGATCTGGCGGAGCCGCGCGCGCGCGGATTGTATCGATTTACCAAGGCAACCGGGGAGCGGTTGGCCGCTCCGGATGCGCCGGTTACACCGGTCTCCGGCATGCGTTGATTTCGAAAAAGAGTCATCAGGGTGACGAACGATTTCACGACGCCTCCCGCTCCGGCAGCCTCGGGTGAGCGGATCCCGCTCCCGAATCTGCGGATCGACATCTGCCACGCGAATGCCGATCTCGCGGAAACCGTTCGGGAGGCCTCGCGGGACCGGCTGTTGAGCCTCGTTTCGTTCGGCTACATGCCGGGCGGCATCGGGGCGGCGATCGAGCATTTCCGATCGGCTCCGACGCCCAATCTCATCATCCTCGAACTCGACTCCGACCGGCCCGCCGAGGCGCGGGAGGCGCTCGAACGTTTCGCGGACGTGTGCGACCCCGAGACGAAGGTGGTCGTCGCCGCGCGGACGAACGACGTCGAATTCTACCGCTGGCTCAAGGAAAACGGCGTTTCGGACTATGTCCTTCTGCCCGCCGGGGCCGGCGCGATCATCGACGTTCTGTATCGCCTTTTCGGCGTCAAGGACGGCGTCGAAGGCCGGCTGACCGCCGTGATGGCGGCGAAGGGCGGCGCGGGTTCTTCGACGCTCTGCCACCATCTGGCCGCGGCCTGTGCGCGGCGGACGGGTGTTCCGACGCTCTTGGCCGATCTCGATCTGAGCTTCGGGACCGCGGCGCTGGATTTCGACCTGACCCCGATCCGAGGATCCGCCGAATTCCTTCACGTGGCCGGGCGGGCCGGAAGCGATCCGATCGAGAAGTTCGTATTGCCGGCCGAGGACAATCTCTTCGTGCTGGGGAGCGGCGCGTCTCTCGTCAGGACGATGCCGATCACGCCCGAACTGGTGGACGGCGCCTTGCGCCGGTTCCGAAAGAGCTACTCCTACTCCTTCGTCGATCTGCCCCATGTCTGGTCGGAGTGGACCAAGAACGCCCTCATCCATGCCGATCGGGCGGTGATCGTCTCGGGCACGGACATCGCTTCGCTGCGCAACGTCAAGTCGATCTTCCAGATCCTGGCCGAGGCGAGGCCGCGCGACCCCGCGCTGCTCGTTCTCAACATGACCGGGGTTCGAGGACGCCAAGAGCTTCGTGAGCAGGATTTCAAGGCGGCGGCCGGGCGGAATCCCGATCTCGTGCTGCGCTTCGCACCGGAGCCTTTCAGCCGCGCGGCGGCGGAAGGCAAGCTGATCCTCGACACGCATCCGCGCAGCACCGAAAGCCGCGCGCTCGTTTCTTTCCTCGACGATCTGCTTCCCGGCACCCGGACGGCGAGTTCGCTTCCCGGGCCGCTGGCGCGGATGTTGTCCCGCTTTCGGACTTGAGGTCGAACATGTTCGGTCGCCGCCGCTCGCTTCCCGCTCTTCCCGAGCAGCCCGTCGCGCCGGTCGCGGCCGGTGCTACGGTCGCCGATCTGCCCGTCGCGGTTCCGGCCGCGGCTGCGCAACGCTCCGCCCAGCCGCAGCGGAGCGTGATGCTGGCGGGTCGCGACGGTCTGCGGGAAAAGGATCGTGACCGGTATTACCGGCTCAAGCAGGAAATCTTCACCGCCATGGTCGAGGCGGTCGACCTCGCGGCCATCGCGGCGCTGAGCAACGAGGATGCGCGATCGGAGATCCGCGACCTCGCGAACGAGATCGTCTCGCTGCGCGACGTCGCCGTCACCTTCGAGGAGCGCGAAGAGCTCATCAAGG
This sequence comes from Hyphomicrobiales bacterium, assembly GCA_027483895.1. Taxonomy (GTDB): domain Bacteria; phylum Pseudomonadota; class Alphaproteobacteria; order Rhizobiales; family Beijerinckiaceae; genus JAIXZO01. Next base: position 7,730 of record JAIXTP010000011.1, on the reverse strand, counting down.
ATCTCTGCGACGACGTGCTCGGCTTGGGCCCGCTCGAAGAGCTGCTCGCGCAGGACCGCATCAACGACATCATGGTCAACGGCCCGAACCAGATCTATGTCGAGGTCGACGGCCGGATGCAGCGGACGAACATCCGCTTCCGCGATTCCGCGCAGCTGTTGAACGTGTGCCAGCGCATCGTCGGTCAGGTCGGCCGTCGCGTCGACGATGCCTCTCCGATCTGCGATGCGCGTCTGCAGGACGGCTCGCGCGTGAACGTCATCGTGCCGCCTCTGGCGCTCGAAGGCCCGGTGCTGACGATCCGAAAGTTCCGCAAGGATCGCCTCACGCTCGACGCGATGATCGATATCGGCTCATTGAGCGAGCCGCTCGCGGAACTGATCAAGATCATCGGGCGCTGCCGTTGCAACGTTCTGATCTCCGGCGGCACCGGCTCGGGCAAGACGACCTTGCTCAATTGCATCACGGCGTCGATCGACGACACCGAGCGCATCGTCACCTGCGAGGATACGGCCGAATTGCAGTTGCAGCAGCCGCATGTGGTCCGTCTCGAAACCCGCCCGCCCAATCTCGAAGGTGCGGGCGAAGTGACGATGCGCGATCTCGTGCGCAACTGTCTGCGCATGCGCCCCGAACGGATCATCGTGGGCGAAGTGCGCGGGCCCGAGGCGCTCGACCTGTTGCAGGCGATGAACACCGGCCATGACGGCTCGATGGGTACGCTGCACGCCAACTCGCCGCGCGAGGCGCTGTATCGTCTCGAAGCGCTCATCACGCTGGGCAGCGTGCAGCTCTCGTCCAAGATCATCCGCGACATGATCAGCACGTCGCTCGACGTCGTGATCCAGGCGGAGCGGCTGCGCGACGGCTCCCGCAAGGTGATGAGCATCGCGGAGGTCGTCGGGCTCGAGGGCGACACCATCGTTCTGCAGGAACTCGCCGTGTTCGACGTGGCGGGCGAGGGCGCCGACGGACGGCTGATGGGTCAGCACCGGGGGGCCGGCATCTACCGCCCGAAATTCTGGGATCGCGCACGCTATTTCGGCGAAGACCGACGGCTCGCCCGGGTCATGGAAGACCTGAACGCCGTGGGCGAAGCGGAAACGAGGATCGCATGACGGCGCTCCTTCTTCCGCTCCTCGCCTTCATCGCGACGACCTCGCTCGTCGTGTTCTTCGCTTATGATCTTCTCTTCGAAACGCCTCTCGAAAAGGCGGCGGTCAAGGTCCTCGGGCGTCAGAACGTCGAGCGACCCCAGCGTCTGGGGGATCGCTTCGCCAAGGCTCTTGAGAAAAAGGACGACCTGACGGTCGCGCGCAGACTGTCCGCCGCGGGTTTCGATTGGACGCCGGGGCGATTCTGGATGCTGGCGTCGCTTCCGGCGATCGCGGGTGCGGTCGCGGTGATCGTCGTGTGGGGCAATTTTCTCGCGGCGTCCCTTGTGGGCCTGCTGTTGTCGATCTCGGTCCCGCGGTTGGGATTGGCATGGCTCGAACGACGCCGCGGCGTCATGTTCCAGGACCAATTGCCGGCGGCCGTCGAGGTGCTCGTTCGAGGTGCGCGAAGCGGACTGCCGCTGCATGAATGCGTGCGGCTCGTCGCGAGCGAAGGGCCGCAGCCGATCGCGGGCGAGTTCAGGGCCATTCTGCACGAACAGGCCATCGGCCGGACGCTTGCCGATGCGTTCGCCATCGTCGCCGCGCGTATCGGAACGCCCGAGTCGAACCTCCTCGCCACGGTCGTGCAGGTCCAGTCCCAGACGGGCGGCAACGTGGCCGAGATCCTGGAGGGTTTCTCGGGGTCGCTTCGCGCGAGGGCCATGCTGCGCGAGAAGATCAAGACGATCACGGCCGAGAGCCGCCTTTCGGCCTACATGCTCGCGGTGCTGCCCTTCGCCTCATTCAAGATCGTCGAGAATTCCTTTCCGGAGAAGACGCGGCTGCTTTTCGACACGCCCTCGGGAAACCTCGTTCTTTTCGGCATCGTGGTCTGGACGCTGATCGGGATCGCGATCGTGTTCAAGATGGTCAACATGAAGGTCTGACCGCATGGCTCTGCCGCCCGAACTTCTGGTCGCGCTGGGTTTCGGTGCGGCCGCCGCCTTGATCGTCTGGGTGCTGTACGATCTGTTCGGCACGTCCGCGATCACGCGTCGTGCCCGCGCTCTGGGTACCGGCCCGGCTCTGCCGGAAGCGGAATCGACGTCGGATTTCAAGACCCGCTTTCTTTCGGCCGTCCGCAGCGGAGCGGTCGACCGGATGCTCGGGGCCGACCGTCTCGCGCGGATGCTCATCCGCTCGGGCGCGCGGGGGCGCGACGCGCTCAACGGCGTGCTCTTCATGAAGTTCGCCATGCCGATCGCGGGCTTCTGGCTCGGCTGGCAGGTCGATCCGATCTCCTACCTGATCGCGGAACCCGCGGGACTCGTACGGTTCGGCGGCTCGGCCCTTTTCTGCGTCCTCAGTTTCTTCGGCCCCGATCTCATCGTGCATCTCAACGTGCTGGAGCGGCGCCGCCTGATCCGGCGCGCGCTGCCCGACACGATCGACCTGTTCTATTTGAGCATTCAGGCGGGCATGTCGCTGGAAAACGCCATTCCCCGCACGATCCCGGACATCGAGAAACGCTCGCCCGAGCTCGCCGACGAGTTGCGCGTTCTGGCCGCGGAGATGGCCTATCTGCCCGAGCGGCGGATCGCCTTCGAGAACTTCAAATATCGCTGTTCGCTGGAGGAGATCGACGAGCTGACCGTCGTCATCCAGCAGTCCGACCGCTACGGCACCTCGCTGGGCGACGCGTTGCGGCAGCTCTCCGACAATACGCGGACGCGGCAGATGCTCGAACTCGAGCGCAAGGCGCTGCAGCTGCCCGCCAAGCTGACATTGCCGATCATGGGCTTCCTGCTGCCCGGAATCGTCGTGATGATCTTCGCGCCGATGCTGCTCGGCGGCTTCCTGCCCTGATCCCGGCGCACTTGTTCTGCCCGCTCCGAGGCGCTTAGGGTGTCCCCGAACACGAGGGCGCCATGATCGATTTCTGGTACGAATTCGCTTCGAACTACTCCTTCCTCGCGGCCGAGCGCGTGTCGTCCGCGGCGGCGCTGCGGGGCGTCGCGGTGCGCTGGCGGCCCTTTCTCCTCGGTCCGATCCTGAAGGCGCAGGGCTATACCGCGCCGCCCTTCGAGCAGTTTTCGGTGAAGGGACGCTATGCCTGGCGCGACACGGAGCGCTGGTGCGAGCGGCTCGGCCTGCCCTTCGTGAAGCCCGATCCCTTCCCGCAGAACGGGGTGCCCGCCGCGCGCATCGCCTTGGCGCTGCCCGAAGAGGCGCGGCCCGACTTCTCCCGCGCGATCTACCGTGCGCAATTCTGCGAGGGGCGCGCGATCCACGACGAGAAGCTCTTGCGCGACGCCGTTCTGGCGGCCGGAAGCGAATATGAAACCGCGCTCGAGACGGCCAAGACCGATCTCGTGAAGGACGCGCTGCGCAAGGCGACCGCCGAGGCCGAGAGCCTGGGCATCTTCGGCGCCCCGACCTTCGTCACGTCGGACGGCGAACTCTTCTGGGGCAATGACCGGCTCGAGGAAGCGCTGGACTGGGAACGGTCGCGCGCATGAGCCTGACCGGCGAGGAGCTGGAGCGCTATGCGCGGCACATCGTGCTGCGCGAGATCGGCGGGCCGGGGCAGGCCCGGCTGAAGGCCGCGCGCGTTCTGGTGATCGGCGCGGGCGGACTCGGCGCGCCGCTGATCCAGTATCTCGCCGCGGCGGGCGTGGGCACCATCGGCATCGTCGACGACGACGTCGTCTCGCTCTCCAACCTGCAGCGGCAGGTGCTGCACGGCACGCAGGACGTCGGGCGTCCGAAGACCGACAGCGCGCGCGACGCCGTGGCGCGGCTCAACCCCCTTGTGCGTATCGAGGCGATCCGCAGCCGGGTCGATGCCGCGAGCCTTCCCGACCTCGTCGCCGGCTTCGACGTGGTGGCCGACGGTTCGGACAATTTCGACACGCGCTATGCGGCGGCCGACGCCTGCGAGGCGGCGGGGCGGCCGCTGGTGACCGCGGCGCTGGGCGTCTTCGACGCGACGCTGACGACGATCCGTGCGCATGAGACGGGCCCGGACGGGCGCCGCAATCCCGGCTATCGATGCCTTTTCCCGAGTCCTCCGCCGCCGGGCGCGGTGCCGACATGCGCGGAAGCCGGCGTGCTCGGCGCGCTCGCGGGCGTCATGGGCAGCCTGATGGCGCTGGAAGTGATCCGCGCGATCGTGCCCTTCGGCGAACCGCTCGTGGGGCGGTTGCTGATGGTCGACGCCCGCTCGATGCGCTTCGAGACGATCGGTTACGAGCGCGCCTGATCGGCCCGGCCCGGGCGATGCGCGCGTTTTTGGCGGTGACGGCGCGCCGGAACTTCGCTTAGCATCCGCGCCTCGAACGGCGGGCGGGACCCGCCGCGGCAAAAAGTTCGGCGAAAGAGCCGGGAGGACGACGATGACGGGACAGGGCAGGATCGCGCTGGTGACGGGAGCGGGCTCGGGCATCGGGAGGGCCGCCGCCGTGGCCCTGCTGAAGGAGGGCTACAAGACCGTCCTCACGGGCCGCCGGCGCGACGCGCTGGAGGAGACCGCGAAGCTCGCGGCCGGATCGGCGGGCGAGGCGCTCGTGCATCCCGCGGACCTCACGAAGCCCGCCGACGTCGATGCGCTCTTCGCGGCGATCAAGGCGAAATACGCCCGGCTGGACGTGCTGTTCAACAATGCGGGCGTGAATGCGCCGGGCGTGCTGCTCGAAGATCTCGCCTTCGAGGACTGGAAGAACGTGGTCGACGTGAATCTGACCGCGATGTTCCTGTGCATGCAGGGGGCGTTCCGCCTGATGAAGGCGCAGAGCCCGCAGGGCGGCCGCATCATCAACAACGGCTCGATCTCGGCGCAGGCGCCGCGCCCGAACTCGGTCGCCTATACGTCGACGAAGCATGCCGTGACGGGCCTCACCAAGTCCGGTGCGCTCGACGGCCGCAAATACTCCATCGCGGTGGGCCAGATCGACATCGGCAACGCGGCGAGCAACATGACGGCCGCGATGACCAAGGGCGTCCCGCAGGCGAACGGCACGCTGGCGCCCGAGCCCGTGATGGACGTGCAGAACGTCGCGAACGCGGTCGTTTACATGGCGAGCCTGCCGCCGGAGGCGAACGTGCTCACCATGACGGTGATGGCCACGACCATGCCGCTCGTCGGCCGCGGCTGAGGGCCCGGGGCGGTTTCATCCGTCGAGACGCGGCCTTCGGCCGCTCCTCAGGATGAGGTTCGCTCGTCCGTCATTGCGAGGAGCGCAGCGACGAAGCAATCCAGAGACGTCGGGCATAGAGCCCGGTGCCGGCGGTCCCTCTGGATTGCTTCGCTGCGCTCGCAATGACGGGTCAGGCTGCCCGCCGCCTCAGCGGCGGGCGTCTTCCAGCAGCATCGCGGCGCCCTTTTCGGCCATCATCATGGTGGGCGAGTTGGTGTTGCCGGAGGTGATGCGCGGCATCGCCGAGGCGTCGATCACGCGCAGGCCGCCGATGCCGCGGACGCGGAGCCGCGCATCCAGCACCGCAGTCGGGTCCGAGTCGGTGCCCATCTTGGCGGTGCCGACCGGGTGGAAGATCGTCGAGGCGACCTGACCCGCGCCCAGAGCCAGCTCCTCGTCGGAGACGAGATGGGCGCCGGGCTTGTATTCTTCCGGCCTGTAGGGCGCGAGCGCGGGCTGCGACACGACCTTGCGGACGATGCGCAGCGCATCCGCGGCGACGCGCCGGTCCTCCTCGGCCGAGAGATAGTTCGGCGCGATGGCGGGGGCCGCCGAGGGATCGGCCGAGGCGAGGCGGACCGTGCCGCGGCTCGCGGGCCGCAGATTGCAGACGCTGGCCGTGAAGGCCGGGAACTCGTGCATCGGGTCGCCGAACTTGTCGAGCGACAGCGGCTGGATGTGGAACTGCAGGTTGGCCGTCGCGTAATCCGGCGACGAGCGGGTGAAGGCGCCGAGCTGCGAGGGCGCCATGGTGAGCGGGCCGCGGCGGAGGAAAGCGTATTCGATGCCCATCATCGCGCGCTTCAGAAGCGAGCGGTATTCGACATTGAGCGTCTTCACGCCCGAGACCTTGTAGATCGGGCGGATCTGCAGATGGTCCTGCAGGTTCTCGCCGACGCCCGCCAGATCCGCGACCGTGGCGATGCCGTGGCGCTGGAGATGCGCCCCGGGGCCGATGCCGGAGAGCTGGAGCAGGTGAGGGGACCCGACGGCGCCCGCCGAAAGCACCACCTCGCCCGCGGCGCGCGCGGTCTTCTCGACGCCGTTCTGCATGTAGGCGACGCCCGTCGCGCGGCCGTTCTCGATGATCACGCGGCTGACCGTGACGCCGGTTTCCAGTCGCAGATTGGGACGGTTCAGCACGGGCTTCAGGAAGCCGCGCGCGGCGCTCCAGCGGCGGCCGTTCTTCTGGTTCACCTGAAAATAGGAGCAGCCCTCGTTGTCGCCGGTGTTGAAGTCGTCGACCTTGGGGATGCCGTATTGCTCGGCCGCGTCGCGGAAGCGGTCGAGAATGTCCCAGCGCATGCGCGGATATTCGACGCGCCACTCGCCGCCCGAGCGGTGGAGCGCGTTGGGCGGGGAGACGTGGTCCTCGTGCTTGAGGAAGTAGGGCAGCACGTCGTCCCAGCCCCAGCCTTCGAGGCCCGACTGCCGCCAGCCGTCATAATCGGCGGCCTGCCCGCGCATATAGATCATGGCATTGATGGCGGAGCAGCCGCCTATCACGCGGCCGCGGGGGTAATTGATCTTTCGCCCGCCGAGGCCCGGCTCTTCCTCGGTCTTGAACATCCAGTCGGCGCGCGGATTGCCGATGGCGAAGAGATAGCCGACGGGGATGTGGAACCAGATCCAATCGTCCATGCCGCCCGCTTCGAGCACGAGGACGCGGTTCTTCGGGTCGGCCGAAAGCCTGTTCGCGAGCACGCAGCCCGCCGAGCCCGCTCCGACGACGATGTAGTCGTACGTACCTTCCTGCTGCGTCCCGGCCATGGTCGTTTCTCCCGTCTTGATTTTGCATCATGGCTAACGGAGAGGCGGGTCGCGGGCAATCGTCACCGATGCGCGGCGGGTTTCGGGCCTGCGCCCGTTGCAATCCTTCCTCTTTCCCTTTATACGCCACGGCTTCGAACCGCCCGGCCGACAGGGCTGCCGTGGCGGTTCTTTTTCGCTCATGACGAGACGAAACGGTCGGAAACGACCGAAATCGAGAACTACGGACGGTCCGCCGTCCCGACGGAGAGCCAAATGCCCAAGATCAAGACGAAGGCGGCCGCCAAGAAGCGGTTCAAGATCACCGGCACCGGCAAGGTGCTGTACGCCCAGGCCGGCAAGCGCCACGGCATGATCAAGCGTACCAACAAGCAGATCCGCAACCACCGCGGCACGAACGTCCTCTTCGAGGGCGATGCGGCCAACGTGAAGAAATATTTCCTGCCCAACGGCTGATCGCCCGGGCTTTCGGAACGAAATAGGAGAGATCAGCCATGGCACGCGTGAAGAGGGGCGTTACCGCCCACGCCAAGCACAAGAAGACCCTGAAGGCCGCCAAGGGCTTTTACGGTCGCCGCAAGAATACGATCCGCGCCGCGAAGGCGGCCGTCGATCGCGCGATGCAGTATGCGACGCGCGACCGCCGCGTGAAGAAGCGCACGATCCG
>JAIXTP010000008.1 GCA_027483895.1 Hyphomicrobiales bacterium | reverse complement strand
GGGAGGGCGCGCCGCGCCCGTCTCGAACCATGCTCTCGCGCGCGACCGTGATCCTTCCAGACGCGCCCTGCGGGCGCTCCTCAGGATGAGGGCCCGCTCGGTGTCATCCGGGGGCGCTCCCTCGGTGTCATCCCGGCCGCAGCGCAGCGGAGAGCCGGGATCCAGTCGGCGGCCGAACCGCTCGGTGCTTTCCGCTTTTCTGGATCCCGGGTCGGCATTGCCGCCCGGGATGACACGACGGGGGTTCCTCCGTCATTGCGAGGAGCGCAGCGACGAAGCAATCCAGAGAACGCCGGGCATGGAGCCCGATGCCCGACGCACTCCGGATTGCTTCGCTCCGCTCGCAATGACGGGCAATCGCGCCGGAAGGGCCCCGCGGGGTCCCTCACACCCGCTGAACGAAACTTTCCAGCACCATCTTCCGGCCGGCCTTGTCGAAGTCGATGGTCAGCTTGTTGCCGTCGACGGCGGCGATGGTGCCCGGGCCGAACTTGATGTGGAACACGCGGTCGCCCGTATCGAAGGACGAGGTCGTGCCCGTGCTCTTGGCCACCAGTTCGCCCTCGATCAGCATCGGACCCGAACGGCTCCGGCCGGCGTCGAAGCGCCCGCCGGGCGCCGATCCGCCGCCGGGCGTCGAACCCGCATTGCGCTGCGCGCGCTGCCAGCCCGGGGTGGAATAGCTCGAACCGAAGGGCGCGGCCTTGTCGAAGCGGCTGCCGCCGAAGCCGCCGCCATAGCCGCCGTACCCGCCATAGCCCGCGGGCGCTTCCGTCACTTCGACATTCGCCTCCGGCAGCTCGTCCACGAAGCGCGACGGGATCGTGGAATTCCACATGCCGTGGATGCGCCGGTTCGTGGCGAAATAGATCTTCGCGCGGCGGCGGGCACGCGTGATGCCGACATAAGCGAGGCGGCGTTCCTCCTCGAGTCCCGCGCGGCCGCTCTCGTCGAGCGCGCGCTGATTGGGGAACAGGCCTTCCTCCCAGCCGGGCAGGAATACGGTGTCGAATTCGAGGCCCTTGGCGCCGTGCAGCGTCATGATCGACACCTTGTCGCCGCCCTCCGCCTCCGACGCCTCCATGACCAGCGAGACGTGTTCGAGAAAGGCGCCGAGATCGGGGAATTCCTCCATCGAGCGGACGAATTCCTTGAGGTTTTCGAGCCGGCCCGCGCTCTCGGCGGTCCGCTCCTTCTGCCACATGTCGGTGTAGCCGGACTCTTCGAGGATCAGCTCGGCGAGTTCGTTGTGCTTCATCTCCTCCGCGCGCTGCGACCAGCGGGCGAAGGCGGTGGTGAGGTCGCGCAGCGCCGAGCGCGGCTTGGGCTTCAGCTCGTCGGTCTCGATCATCCGCCGCGCCGCTTCCATCAGCGGGATCCGCGCCGCGCGGGCATAGCGATGCAGCTGCTCGATGGTCGCATCGCCCAGTCCGCGCTTGGGCGTATTCACGATGCGCTCGAAGGCGAGGTCGTCGGCCGGGTTGTTGACGAGGCGCAGATAGCCGAGTGCGTCGCGGATCTCGAGACGCTCGTAGAAGCGCGGGCCGCCGATGACGCGATAGGGCAGGCCGAGCGTGACGAACCGGTCTTCGATCTCGCGCATCTGGGCCGAGATGCGCACCAGCACCGCCATGTCCGCGAGCGAATGGCCCTTGGTCTGCAGCGCCTCGATCTCGTCGCCGATCAGCCGGGCCTCTTCCTCGGAGTCCCACGCGCCGGTGACGGTGACCTTCTCGCCCGCCTCGTCGTCGGTGAAGAGCGTCTTGCCGAGCCGCCCCTCGTTGTGCGCGATGAGATGCGCCGCCGCCGCGAGGATGTGCCCGGTCGAGCGGTAATTGCGTTCGAGCCGCACCACGGTCGCGCCGGGGAAGTCGTGCTCGAAGCGCAGGATGTTGTCGACCTCGGCGCCGCGCCAGCCGTAGATCGACTGGTCGTCGTCGCCGACGCAGGCGACGTTGCGGCGCCCTTGGGCCAGCAGACGCAGCCAGAGATATTGGGCGACGTTCGTGTCCTGATACTCGTCCACCAGCATGTAGCGGAACCGCTCCTGATAGGAGCGCAGCACGTCCTCGTGCTCGCGGAAGAGCCGCAGATTTTCGAGCAGGAGATCGCCGAAATCGGCGGCGTTCAGGTCCTTCAGCCGCTGCTGATAGGCCGCATAGAGCTTGGCGCCGCGACCCGCCGCGAAGGCGGAGGCCTCGCCCGCGGGCACCTTGTCGGGCGTGAGCCCGCGGTTCTTCCAGCCGTCGATGAATGAGGCCAGCGCACGCGCAGGCCAACGCTTCTCGTCGATGTTCTCGGCCTGGATCACCTGCTTCATCAGGCGGATCTGGTCGTCGGTGTCGAGGATCGTGAAGTCCGAGCGCAAGCCGACGAGTTCGGCGTGACGGCGCAGGATCTTGGTGCCGATGGCATGGAAGGTACCGAGCCAGGGCATGCCTTCGGCCACCGTGCCGAGCAGCATGCCGATGCGCTCCTTCATCTCGCGCGCGGCCTTGTTGGTGAAGGTCACGGCGAGGATCTCGGAGGGACGCGCCCGGCCCGAGGCGATGATGTGCGCGATGCGCGTGGTCAGGACGCGCGTCTTGCCGGTCCCGGCGCCCGCAAGCACCAGCACGGGCCCGTCGGCCGTCTCCACCGCGCGGCGTTGTTCCGGGTTGAGCCCTTCGAGATAGGCCACGGCTCCGCTCGCCGCCGCGCGGGCGCGGGCGGCGATGCCGCCCGGACGCGGGGCGGGTGGATCGAAGGCGAAGGGATCCGTCACGACGAGAACATTCCGCGAATCTTTGAGGCGAAGATGGGGCAAGCGGTGCGGAAAGTCGACCGCCGCCCCCGGATTCGCGGGGGACGGGGAGGGGCACCCCCTCAGGCCGTCGTCAGGCCCTCCGTCCGTTCCAGCCAATGCCGATAGGTCGAGGCGATCCCGGCCTCCAACCCGATCTTCGGCCGCCAGCCCAGCGCGGCCATCCGGCTCGTGTCGAGCAGCTTGCGTGGCGTGCCGTCGGGCTTCGAGGGGTCGAAGCGCAGCTCGCCCCGGTAGCCGACCGTCCGCGCCACGGTCTCGGCGAGTTCGCGGATCGTCAGATCCTCGCCGAAGCCCACATTGATCGGTTCGGGCGAAGCGTAGTGCCTCAGCAGGAAGACCAGCGCGTCCGCGAGGTCGTCGACATGCAGGAATTCCCGACGCGGCGTTCCCGAGCCGAACAGCTCCACGAAGGGCCGATGCGCGATCTTCGCCTCGTGCATCTTCCGGATCATCGCCGGCAGGACATGCGATGTCACGGGGTCGAAATCGTCGTTTGGCCCGTAAAGATTGGTCGGCATGGCGCTGATGAAGGCGCGGCCCAGCGAGCGGTTGCAGTATTCGGTCAGCTTCAGCCCCGCGATCTTGGCGATCGCATAGGCCTCGTTGGTCGGCTCCAGCGCGCCGGTCAGAAGGTACTCCTCGCGGATCGGTTGCGGCGCGAGCTTCGGATAGATGCAGCTCGACCCGAGAAACAGGAGTTTCTCGACGTCGTAGACCCGCGCGGCTTCGATCACGTTCAGCTCGATGGCGAGATTGTCGCGCAGGAATTCGGCGGGCCGGCCCGCATTGGCGATGATCCCGCCGACGCGCGCGGCGGCCAGTACCACCACCTCCGGCCGGTTGCGCTCCATCCAGCGCTCCACGTCGCGCTGGCGCGTGAGGTCGAGCGTGCCGCGGTCGACCGTGATGCAGCCGATCCCCTCATAGGCGAGCCGCCGCACCACGGCCGAGCCGACGAGGCCCTTGTGGCCCGCCACCCAGATCCGTTTCGTCTCGAGCGGGTAGGGGGAGGTGAAGTCAGGCCGAACGGTCATTGCGTGCATTCTCCAGCGCGACGGATTGCAGATCGGCATCGACCATCTCGGCCACGAGATCGCGGAAACCCGTCCGGGCCTTCCAGCCGAGCTTCAGCCGGGCCTTGGACGGATCGCCGAGCAGCACGTCGACTTCGGTCGGGCGGAAATAGCGGGGGTCGATCTCGATCAGCGGGCGCCCGGTGCGGGCATCGACGCCCTTTTCCTGCAGGCCCTTGCCCTCCCAGATGATCGGCCGATCGATGCGGGCGAAGGCGAGTTCGCAGAATTCGCGGACGGAGTGCGTCTCGCCGGTCGCGAGCACGTAGTCGTCGGGCTCGGGCTCCTGCAGCATCCGCCACATGCCTTCGACATAGTCGCGCGCATGGCCCCAATCGCGTTTCGCGTCGAGATTGCCCAGCATCAGCCGCTCCTGCATCCCGTGCCGGATCGCAGCGACGGCGCGGGTGATCTTGCGGGTCACGAAGGTCTCGCCGCGCAGCGGGCTCTCATGGTTGAACAGGATGCCGTTCGAGGCGTGCATCCCGTAGGCCTCGCGGTAGTTCACCGTGATCCAGTAGCCGTAGAGCTTCGCCGCCGCGTAGGGGCTGCGGGGGTGGAAGGGCGTCTTCTCGTCCTGCGGCACCTCGCCGATCCCGCCGTAAAGCTCCGAGGTGGAGGCCTGATAGAAGCGGCAGGTCTTCGTCAGGCCGAGGATGCGGATCGCTTCGAGGCAGCGCAGCGTGCCGATCGCGTCGGCATTGGCCGTGTATTCCGGCGTCTCGAAGCTCACCTGCACATGGCTTTGCGCGGCGAGATTGTAGATCTCGTCGGGCCGGACCTCCTGGATCACGCGGATCAGGTTCGTCGAATCCGTCACGTCGCCGAAATGCAGGCGGAAACGATCGGAACCCGCCTCGTGCGGGTCGCGATAGAGATGGTCCACCCGGCCGGTGTTGAAGGACGACGAGCGCCGCTTCATGCCGTGCACCGCATAGCCTTTCCCGAGCAGGAACTCGGCCAGATAGGCGCCGTCCTGTCCGGTGATGCCGAGGATCAGGGCCGTCCTGCCGCTCATCTCCGCTCCTTTTCGCGTCCCGATGGAGCGCCGAGGCTATGGGCGGCGACCGCAGGGGACACCTTGTCCGATCGGGCGGCGGGCCGTCCTCGGCGGGATCCGACGGCGCGCATGAGGCAGGGGGCCTCCTCCGTCGGGGGAGGCGCTCGTCCGCACGGGCGGCCCGCAAGTCCGATGGGCGCTGTCGGAGCGGTGCGCCGCACGGCGGAGGCTCGGCCGTCCCCGGATCGGAGATTCGCCCATGCCGATGCTCGACGTGCTGATCCCCTGCTACGGCTACGGCCGCTTGCTCGAGCGGAGCGTCCGCAGCGTGCTGGATCAGCACGGCGTCGACGTGCGGGTGCTCGTCATCGACGACGCCTCGCCCGACGATACGCCGGAAGTCGCCCGCCGCCTCGCCGCCGAGGACCGCCGCGTCCGCTGGACGCGTCACGCCGAGAACCGCGGCCATATCGAGACCTACAACGAGGGGATCGATGCCGCCGGTGCGCCGTATTTCCTGCTCCTGAGCGCGGACGACATGCTGGCGCCCGGTGCGGCGGCCCGTGCCGTCGGGCTCATGCAGCGCGAGCCCGGCGTGGTGCTGACCCACGGCGCGTGGATCGATCTCGTCGAGGGCGATCCCGTTCCCGTCGTCGATCCCGGTCCTGCGGCGTGGACGATCGAGACCGGCCCCGACTTCATCGAGCGCACCTGCCGCGCGGCGCTCAATCAGGTCGGCACGCCGACGGCGATCGTCCGCACCGCGGCGCAGAAACGGGCGGGCCATTACCGGGCCTCTCTGCCGCATGCGGGCGATCTCGAAATGTGGTTGCGGCTCGCGATGATCGGCGACGTGGCGCAGACCTCGGCCGTGCAGGCGATCAAGGGCGTGCACGAGGCCAATATGTCGATCACGGTCGAGAAGGGCGCCTATCGGAACTACGAACAGGTCGAGGCCGCCTTCGCCGCCTTTTTCGACGGCCCCGGCCGTCGCCTGACCGAGGCCGCTGAATGGCACGACGCCGCCCGCCGGCGCCTCTCCCACACCGCTTATTGGACCGCGATGGCCCATCGCCTGCGCGGCGAGACCGACGATGCGGCCAAGCTGCGGCGCTTCGCGGGCGCGCTCGACCCGGCGGTCGAACGTCTGCCGCCCTTCGACGGGCTCGTCGGCCGGAACGTCGCCGCGCGGGCTGCGGCCGCCGTCACGGGGCTGGTGAGGCGCCTGCGTTCGTGATCCCGTCCGCCGGCCGGACCCGCTGCGTGGGCCTTTTCGGCAGCAATCGCACCAGCTCGCCGTAGAGCGGGTGGCCGATCAGCCGCAGCCCGGCGACCCAACCGATCAGTGCGGAGGGCGCCGCCCAAGCGAAGGCGGCGAGCGAGACGCCCCCGTCGCCGGCGAAGGCCCAGGCGGCCGCAGGCCCTATCGCCGCCGCCGCGGTCGGCACAAGGCCGCCGCGCGCGCCGCGCAGGAAATCCGCCGCGCCGAAGCCGAGCCTCAGCCCGACCCGGCGGACCGCCACGAAGGCCTGCAAAGGCGCGGCGCAGAGCATCGCGATCGCGATGCCTTCGGGCCCGAAGGGCGTGCCGAGCAGCAGAAGGACGGCCGAGAGCGGCAGCGAGACGAGGCTCGTCGTCAGCGTATCCGCGACATGGCCCGAGGCGACGAGCGCGGGTTGGGTCAGCACGGCGGCGAACATCGCGAGCCAGCCCGCCGCCACGATGCGCACCAGCGGCACCGCGCCCGCCCATTGCGGCCCGAGCAGCAGCGCGACCACGGGCTCGGCGAGGAGGATCAGCACTGTCAGCGGCGGCCAGCAGACGGCCGCCATATGGCCCAGCGCCGCGAGATAGGCCGTGCGCAGATCGCCGCCGTTGCGGCCGTGCGCGGCGAAGGCGGGCAGCAGCACGGGCTGGACTGCGCCGACCACCGCGCGCTCGGGCAGCTGCGCTACGGCCGCGGCCCGGGTCAGCAGGCCCGCCGCCTCCATGCCCGCGAAACGGCCGAGCAAGAGTTGCGGCAGCATCTGGTAGAGCGTGTTGAGGATGTTGGTTGCGCCCGCGATCCCGCCGAAGCGCAGCACGCCGCGCCACTCCGCGAGGCCGGGCCGGAACATCCGCGTCATGGGGCGTCTCGCGAAGGCGGTCGCCGCGGTGGCGAGGGCGCCCGCCGCTGCGGCCCAAGCGAGGCCCGTCGCGCCGAAGCCCGCCAGAGCCGTTCCGACGGACAGCACGAAATTCGTCGCGGTTCCCGCCAGCATCGCGGTCGCGGCCGAGGCGAAATCGAATTCGCGCCGCATCACCGCGAGCAGGGGACCGGACACCGCTCCCGCCATCGCGGTCCAGGCGAGGATCATCAGCGGCGTCTCGATGCGCGGCTCGCCGTAGAAGGCCGCGATCGGGCCCGCCGCCGCCGTCATCCCGCCCGCGATCGCGAGCGCGACGAGGAGCGACACGGTGAAAGAGGTGCGCAGCCCCCGTTCGGTCACTTCCGGGGCTTGAACGAGATAGAGCGTGAGCCCGAAATCGCGGAAGGACTCGGTCACGACCAGCAGCGCCGAGGCCACCGCGAAGACGCCGATCTCCGCCGGTCCGAGCAGGTGCGAGACCGCCGAAAGCGTCGCAAGATTGAGCACGATCGTCCCGTAGCGTTCGACGAAGGAGAAGGCGAGCGAGCGGCGAAGACCCTGCATTCCCGTATCGGCGCCGCGCGCCGTCCCTGTGGCGGGCCGACCCTAGCGCGGCGATCCGCCCGCCCGGCTTCGTCCGGCGAGGTCGCGCTCATGCCGAAAAGGGAGACCGCCCTTCCCCCTAAGAGGCAGGAACCCGGCGTTCCCGGCCCGGCATGCTCCCGCCGGAGAGGGGCCGTCCGCATAAAACGGGAATGGGCGCGGCCGCGTCCCCGCAGGGATATTCCCTAACGGAAGGTTAACCGCGCAGCTCGCGGTTCCTGACGAGGGGGAGCGGGATGCAGAACGTCGCGAGCCTTGTGCTCAATGCCTTTCTGATGTCGGTCGTCCTGGTGCTTCTGTTCCGTCGCGCGGCGCCCGCGCTCGGGCTGATCGACCTGCCCGACGAGCGCAAGCTGCATGACGGCGGCGTTCCGGCGATCGGCGGCATCGCCATGTTCGGGGCCTTCGTCACCGCCTCTTCGATGCTTGATCCCGTTCACGGCGGTATCCGGGCCTTCGTTCTGGGCTCCGCGATCCTCGTCGCGCTCGGCGTGATCGACGATCGGCTCGATCTGAGCCCCAAGATCAAGCTCGTCGGCCAGTTCGCGTCCGCTTGCGTCTTCGTGTTCGGGGCGGATGCCGTCGTCCGTCTCGGGTTTCTGCCGGGCTGGGGCGAGGCCGGCGCCTTCGCCGTTCCCTTCACGCTCGTCTTCATCGTAGGCACGATCAACGCCTTCAACATGATCGACGGCATCGACGGTCTGGCGGGCGGCGCGGCGTCCTCGGCGCTGTTCTGGCTTGCGGTGCTCGCGCTCGTCGCCGGGCGGCCGGAATGGCCCTTCCTGCTGCTGCTGCTCGCGGGCGTGCTCGGCTTTCTGGTCTTCAATTTCCGCCACCGCTGGCTCGACCGTGCGGCCGTCTTCATGGGCGATGCGGGCAGCATGATGCTCGGCGGTGCCGTAGCCTTCTTCGCGGTGGTGCTGGCGAGCGGGCCTGCGCCCGCGGCGTCCTTTCCGGCGCTTCTCTGGCTCTGCATCGTTCCGGTGGTCGACACGCTGAGCCTCGCCGTCCGGCGCATGCAGGACGGGCGCAGCCCCTTCTCGCCGGACCGCGAGCACCTTCATCACCTCGTCCTGCGCACGGGAGCGGGCCCGAAGCAGGCCGCGCTCCGCATCACGGCGACGAGCTTCATTCTCGGCGGGGTCGGAACGGCCGGCGCGCTCGCCGGCGTACCGGACGCGCTCATGCTACTCGGCCTCGTTCTCGTCGTGCTCGGCCACACCCTCTTCGTCCTGAAGGTCGGACGGGAGCGGCGCTCGCCCGTGCGCTTCGTGGCGGTAGGCTCCAAGGACCGTCACGCATGAGGCTCGTCTTCTTCGGTCATCCGCATGCGGGCGGCACCTGGACGGTCTTCCGCCATCTGAGGGACGGCCTCGCGGGCTGCGGCATAGAACTGGTCTGGATCGGGCGCGGGCGGGACATCGCCGAGGACGCGCTGTCCGAGCCCGAATTCCGCGGCTTCGCCTCCTGCGGCTTCGGGGTCGGCGACCCTGCGCGCGACGATGCGCGCGAGGCCCGCGCCATGGCCGAGGCGATCGACTTCGCCCGGGCCGACGGCGTCGTCGTCAATGTCGCGGCCGACCGGTTGCAGACCAATCTCGTGCGCCATCTGCCCGAGAGGCTCTTCCGGCTGATGATCGTCCACAACATCACGATCGGGACCTACGGCGCCGCCGCCGCGATCCGCGATCACGTGCATGCGACCGTGGGCGTCTCGCCCCGTATCCGCGAGGATCTCGTCCGCCGCTACGGCTTTCCGGAGGACCGCACCTTCGCCGTGATGACCGGCATGGCCGCCGGTCCGAAGCCCCATCGCAGGCCCTGCATGCCGGGCGGGCCGCTCCGCCTGATCTCGCTCGGCCGCGTCGAGGAGGCGGCCAAGGGCGTGCTGTCGCTGCCGCGCATCGTCGAACGCGTGCCGGGCTCGGTTCTCACCGTCGCGGGCGACGGGCCGGATCTCGCCCGCCTGAAGGAAGCCTGCAGCGGTCTCGGCCCTCGCGTCCGGTTTCTCGGGCGCGTGCCCCACGGCGAGGTGGGCCGCATCTTTTCCGAGCATGACGCGATGCTGATGCCCTCGCGCTACGAAGGGCAGGGGCTCGCGCTGCTCGAAGCCATGGCCGCGGGCTGCGTGCCCGTGGCCTCGCGGATCCGCGGCGTCACGGACGCGACGGTCACCGAGGGCGAGAACGGCTTCCTCTTCCCGCCCGGCGACGACGCGGCCGCCGCGCGCGCCCTCGAACGCCTGCGCGACGATCCGGAGCTTCGCGCCCGCATGAGCGCGGCCGCGGCACGAACCGTGCGGGAGCGCTTCACGCCCGAGGCGACGGCGGACGCCTATTCAGCGATCCTTTCGGACCTTCCGAGGCGACCGCCGCCGATCGCGCCCCCGCTGCCGTGGTCGGACTGGTCCTTTCCCGCGGGCCTGCGCGACGGCTGGCGGACGCGGATTCCGGCCCCGATCAAGAACCTGCTGCGCACCGCGCGGGAGCGCTTCGCCGCATGAGCGCAAAGCCCGCCCCGCGCACCGTCTTCGCGGTGCCCGACAGGCCCGGCTACCGACCGAGCCCGCACGGGCTGCGCAACAAGGCGGCGCGTGCGCTCTGGGGCATCGTCTCTCCGCTTCTCTTCCGCCCGACGCCGAAGCCGCTCTACGGCTGGCGCCGCGCCGTCCTGCGCCTCTTCGGCGCGCGCATCGCGCCGAGTGCGGTCATCCATCCGAGCGTGCGCATCTGGGCGCCCTGGAATCTGGAGATGGCCGACCATGCCTGCCTGAGCCCGCATGTCGAATGCTACGCCGTCGACCGCGTCACCATCGGCGCGCGGGCCACCGTCAGCCAGTTCGCCTTTCTCTGCACCGCGACGCATGACGCGGACGCTCCCGACATGCCGCTCGTCACCGCCCCCATCGTCGTCGGGGACGACGCATGGGTCGCCGCCGACGCCTTCGTCGGCCCCGGCGTCCGGATCGGGGAGGGCGCCGTCGTCGGCGCCCGGTCCGCCGTCTTCCGGGACGTGCCCGCCTGGACCGTCGTCGCCGGCGTTCCCGCCCGCTTCCTGCGCCGCCGTCGGCGCGTTCCCGTCGATCCGCATCCGCCCGCCGAGGATTCATCGTGAGCATTTCCGTCCTGATCATGACGCTGAACGAGGAGGAAAACCTCAAACGCTGCCTCGATTCCGTCGCTTGGAGCGACGACGTCGTCGTGCTCGATTCCTACAGTGCCGACGCCACGGTCGAGATCGCGCGGGCCGCGGGCGCGCGCGTCCATCAACGCGCCTACGACAACGAACTCGGCCAGCGCCGCTTCGGCATTCACGGCATCAATTACAAATATCCGTGGCTCTACATCCCGGACGCCGACGAGACGACGCCGCCCGAGCTGCGCGACGAGATGCTCGCGATCGCGCGCGATCCCGACGAGGACCGGGTGGCCTTCCGCGTCCGCTACAAGAACATGTTCATGGGCCGCTGGATCCGGCGCAGCAGCCTCTATCCCACCTGGATCATGCGGCTGATCCGGCCCGACCGGGTGCGGCTCGAAGAACGCGAGATCAACAACGGCTGGCTGCCGGACGGGCCCGAGGGCCGGCTCGAGAACCACTTTCTCCATTACAGCTTCAACAAGGGCCTCGATCACTGGTTCGACAAGCACAACCGCTATTCGAGCGCGGAGGCGCGCGAGTCGCTCCGCAGCCTCGCTCGCGGCGGCTTCGTCTGGACCGATCTGCTCAGCGCCAGACCAGACGCGCGCCGCCGTGCGCTCAAGGAACTCTCGTTCCGCGCGCCTTGCCGGCCCACGCTCAGATTTCTCTACATGTACCTGATGCGCGGCGGTTTTCTCGACGGTCGGCCGGGCCTTCTCTATTGCCGGATGCTGGCGGCCTACGAGCTGATGATCGTCGCCAAGATGGAGGAGATGCGCCGCCGCGAAGAGGGGCTGCCGATATGATCCGGCAATCCGCCCGGAGGCGTCTCCGGGCGTTCTTCGTCATTGCTGCAGCTCTTCTGTTCGGCTCGGGCCTCGCTCTGTTCGGGGCCGACGCTCTGCTCGCGCTCCGCAGTCCCTTGAAGCCGTCGGACGCCATCGTCGTGCTCGGCGGGGACGGTCCCCGCCGCGCCATCCGGGCCGCCGCGCTCTATCGCGACGGCGTCGCTCCGCGCGTGCTGGTCACGGGCGACGGCGACTGTCTTCATATCCGCGACGCCATGGTCGCGCGCGGCGTTCCCGCCGAGGCCGTCGAAGTCGAATGCCTCTCCCGCGACACGCGCGAGAACGCCCGCTTCTCCGCCCCGATCCTCGAAAACATGGGCGCGCGGCGGGTCGTGCTCGTCACGAGCTGGTTCCACATGCGCCGCGCGGCCGCGGCCTTCAACAAGGCGGATCCCGATCTGCTCCTGCTCGCCGCGCCCGTTGAGCCCGATCCCGATCCGCTGCGGCGGCTGGCGGATCCCGACATGCCGCGGGTCGCCCTCGAATACGTCAAGCTCGGCTGGTACGCGCTGCGCTTCGGCATTCTTCCCTTTCCGCGTCTCGAAGCCCTGCGCCCCGTCATGGAGGCCCGGGCATGAGCGATCCGTGGGTCTGGGGCCTTCTCGCGGTCTCGCTCGGGCTGATGGTCTCGGGTCTCGCCCGGGCGGGCGGCATCTACGGCTACCCGTTCTTGGCCGGCGCGACCTTTTTCGGCTTCATCCTGCCGCAGATGCCGGCGCTCGCGGCCGATCCCTTCCTGCCGGAAGGGGCCTATGCGCGTGCGGCCGCCTTCACGCTGCTCTGCGCGCTCTCCTGCGGCCTCGGCTGGAAGGCGGGCGACAAGCCCGTCCGAGCCCTGCGCGGCGCCTTCGACGAACGCCGGCTCGTCCGCGCGGCCGCCGCGATGTCTCTCGTCGGCGCGTTCTTCTTCTTCGCCTTTTCCCGCCTGCCCGACGAGCAGCGCCTCGCGACCATGGCGACGGGCACGCCCGTCCTCTACCTCTTCTTCGCGAAGCTTCTCGTCTACGGCTATGTCACCGCGGTGGTGGCCTTCGCGCATCGGCCGAGCCTTCCGGCACTCGCGATCATCCTGTTCGACTCCGCCTTCGTCATCGACCGGCTTCTGGCGACCGGCAAGCGCGGCGAACTCACCGAATTCGCGCTCGCGGCGCTTCTCGCGCTCTGGTTCTCGCGGCGCATCGCCATCCCCCGCGGCCTCGCCTTCGCCGCGGTGCTGATCGCCTCGGTGCTGATGAACAGCGTCGGCACCTACCGCGAGAGCGTGCGCGGGTCCGGGAAGGTCGTCTGGGACGACATCGCCCGCATCGACGTGCTCGGCAATTTCGAGGAGGTGCTGCGCAACGGCGGGCCCGAAATGCGCAACGCGGTGCTCCGCATCGACTTCACCGACCGGACCATGGCCCTCGATTTCGGCGCGTTCCACTGGAACGTGCTGGTCTTCAACTTCGTGCCCGCCCAGCTCGTCGGCTCATCGATCAAACAGGCGCTCATCATCCCGGAGGCGCTGCCGCCGGATTACGAGCCCTCGATCGGCAGCACGGAAACCGGCATGGCCGACGCCTTCGCCTCCTTCTGGTGGCTCGGCGCGCTCAAATTCATGCTGGTCGCCTATGTGCTCGCCCGCGTGCATCGTACCGCCTCGGAAGGCTGGGTGCCCGCGCAGATCGTCTACATTCTCGGCATCACCCCGGGCATGCATGCCGTCACCCACCACACCCAATGGGTGCTGTCGGGCTGGGTCAACATGCTGCTCCTGCTCGGCCCGTTCCTGCTCTACGCCTCCGCCCGGCTCCCCGTGGCGGAGCCTTTGCGGCTCAGGCCCGCCCGCTGACGCTCAGTCCCGCCGTTCGAGGCGGGGCACGGCCGGCGCCTCCGATCCGATCGCGACGAAGACGTTGTCCGTCATGAGAAGGCGATTCAAGCGCGGGATGAAAATCCGAGTCGGAACAGCGATCTGCGCCGGTTCGTCGAGAAGGAGAATCAAGCCTTCCGGCGTGCCCCGTAAGGCCCGGCAGCGCAGCTTGCGGCCGGTTTTCTCGACCGAAAGTTCCGTGCCTTCCTCCGCCAG
The DNA here is from genome assembly GCA_027483895.1 of Hyphomicrobiales bacterium. GTDB lineage: Bacteria > Pseudomonadota > Alphaproteobacteria > Rhizobiales > Beijerinckiaceae > JAIXZO01. Next base: position 34,753 of record JAIXTP010000008.1, on the reverse strand, counting down.
CTCCACCAGCAGCCGATGGGCCCGGCTGCCGCCCGCGACGGCAAGGCCGCCCGGCACGGGCCGTACCGCGACGCCGTCCACGTCGAAGCTCTCCCCCGTCTCGCCGCCGAGCGCCGTCTCGCCCTCGCGCCCGCCGCCGTAGAAGCGGTTGCGGACCAGCCGCATCCGTCGCGTCGGCGCCGTTCCCGCAAGGTTGATCGCCCGGCGCGAACCCGCCGGATGGGAGGCGCCGAGAAGGTCGCATTCCTCCACATCGACCTCGCGCGCCAGCAATTGGGCGGTCTCCTCCAGCGTGCAATTTCGGAGAACCAGATGCTCCACGCCGGTGCCCTGCTGGATGCTGCGGATGCGGCAGCGCTCGAACACGAGTCGGTTCAAGAGCTTGTCCGGCTCTGTGTAACCGATGCGGCAATTCTCGACCGCGACCGTATCCGCCTGCGAGACGCCGAAGGCGATGAAGCGGCAGTCGCGCAGGGTCGCGTCGATCACGCCGCAGACATTGAACACCTCGACCGTCTCGCGCACCGTCCTGTCGAGCCGCGCATGGTTAGGGTTGCTCAGCACCGTCAAGCCCGCGAAGAGCTGCGTTTCGGCCAAGGGGCAATCGGGCCTGTCGATTTTGACAAGGCGCGCGCGGCCCGGGGCGAGGGGAAAATCGGGCAGCTCCGGCGCGTCTTCGAGATGCGCGTGGCGCAGCGGCCGGTCGAGCCGGATCGTTCGCCCCTCGACGGAGACCACGCGGGCGCGGTCGTGCCGCCGCATGTTCGGCGGGTAGCCGTCGAGCTGCTGGGCGAGGGACTGGATCAGCACCCATTCGCTCGGCGCGAGCCGCGGCGGCTCTCCCTTGGTCCGCACGAAGCGGTCGCCCGGGGCGGTGCTTTCGATGAGAACCCCGTAATCCTCCGCGGGCCCGGGGCCCGAAAAGGCACGGTCATAAGGGCCGAAGCTCCAATAATGGTCGCGGTTCGACCAGAGCGGCGCCTGATCCATGTCGAACGGGCCCGGATGGATGCATTGCAGCGCCGCGCCGTAGCCGAAGACCGAGACGCGGCGCAGGCCCCACGTCCAGCGGTTCCAGGCATAGCGATAGGTGCCGGGCGCGAGGCGGATCACGAAGTCCGGCCGGTCCGCGAAGGGGTCGAGCCGCAGATCGTCCTCGCGCTGCATCCGGATCATGGCGCGATGCATGGCGATGAAGGCGGGCGTGTCGTCCCCGTCCGGGCGCCCCGTCGCGCCGAAATCCCGCGGGTCGAACAGCCGTTCGGGCCCGGCCGAGCGGCCGTCCCGGGCGGGCGCCGACCCGCCGACGACCCCGCCGAGCCCCGCTCCGATCAGGCCTCTGCGGGTCGGATCGACGGCCATCGCGTCTCGGTCCCGGTTTCTGCGGTCTCGCTCCCGGCTCGTCGGTCCGCTTCGAGGCCGAGCGCCTCCGCCAGCCGGCGGCCGTAAGCGGCCAGATCGTGCTCCGCCGCCTTGCGCAGCGCGGCCTCGCTCATCGCCTCCAAGAGTTCGGGATCGGCCGCGAGCCGCTCGATCGCGGCCGCGATCGCCTCCGCATCGCGGATCGGCACGATGAACCCGTCCTCCCCATGGGTGACGACGCTTCCGGTGTTCGGCGTGCAGATCACGGGCAGGCCCGCGGCCAGTGCCTCATAGACGACCGTCGCCGAGCCCTCGCAGAGCGAGGGCAGCAGGAAGACGTCGGCCGCCGCGAATTCCGCCGCCATCTCCGCGCGGGGCACCGGCCCGGGCCAATCGACCGTTTCGCGGATCCGCTCGAGTGCTGCCGGCGTCAGCCCCGGTGCGGGGCCGACCATCCGGAAGACCGCCCGCCCGCGCAGGGCTTCCGCCGCCGCGAGCAGATGGGGCGTTCCCTTCCGCAGCCCGAGCGCGCCCGCCGTCAGCACGCGCAGCGGCCCGTCGCGTCTCCGCCGCGGGCGCCCGTTGCCCGCCGCCACGCCGTACGGCACCACGATACAGCGCGCCGGGTCGCCGCCCTCGGCGATCACGCCGTCCCGCACGAATTGCGAACCGCACAGGATCCGGTCAGATACGGCCCATTCGGCCTTTTCGCGCTCCGCGAAGGCGGTCGCCGCGGCATTCGGTTCGGGCTTGATCCAGTCGCCGAAACGGTCCTCCTCGGTCTCCATCAGCCGGTCCAGGATGCGCCGCGGCGCGATGATCTGCTCGACGGTGACGGAGAGGCCGCGCTCGCGGGCGGCGGCGAGGGCTTCGAGGGACTCGCCGCTGAAGCCGTAATAATCCGTCCCCGCGCCGAAGCCGCGGGCCGCGACCAGCCGGGAGAAGCGCGCGCCGCTCCGCAGTTCCGCCGCCGTATGCTCCGTCGCCGTGCGCGCCCGCATCCGGCCCAGTACGCCGAAGACGCCGGTGGCCTCGAAACAGGTGATCCGGTCGGCGTCGATGCCGTGCGGCACCCGCCCGGCGAGCCGCCGCAAGGGCGCCGGCAGGCGATCGGCGGGGACTTCGCGCAGCAGGCGTGCGAGCCCGTGCGCCGCGCAGATATCGGTGTAGAGCCGTTCGAGCAGCCCGCGGGCATGCAGCAGGCGCGGCACCGCATAATGCATGCGCGCGCCGAGCTGGCCGACCACGAAACGACGCGCGGGAACGCTCACGACGTCGCCCTGCGCAACGCCGCCGCCGGCGACCGGCTTTCGGTGGGAGCGAGATGTTCGAGCAGCCGGCTCCATTCGGCCGCGGCGATGCTGCGGGTGAAACGATGTTCGAAAAGCACGCGCGCCCGCCGTCCCATCGCGGCAGTCCCCGCGGGGTCGGCCGCCAAGTCCTCGATCACGCGCACCGCGGCGTCGACGTCCCCGACGGCAGCCGTCTTCCCGCAATCGCCTTCGGCGACGAGTCCGGCGACCTCGCCCGCCGGGTCGCCGATGAAGAGCGTCGGCCGCCCGGCCGCGGCGATCCCGTAGAACTTGCTCGGAATGACGTAGGGCTCCATCGCCGGGAGCAGCGAGACGACATGCAGGTCCGCCGCTCCGAGCGAGTCCGACAAGCGCTCGGCCGTCTGCAACGGTTTCATGATCACGTTGTCGAGCCCGCGCCGGCGCACCGCCGCGGCCACGCGTTCGCGCTTGTGGCCGCCGCCGATCAGCAGGAACACGATGTCCTTGCGCGAGCGGAGCTTTTCGGCGGCCCCCAGAAGCGTGTCGAATTCATGCGCGCGGCCGAGATTGCCGGAATAGGCGACGACGAACCTGCCTTCGAGCTCCCATTCCTTGCGCAAGGGCGATTCCGCGGGCGCGAGCGGCCGGATCGCGTCTCCGTCGGACCAGTTCGCGATCACGCTGATCCGCTCGGGATCGAGGCCGCGATCGGCGAGCGCCTCGCCCATGCGGCGGATGGGCACGACGATGCGCGAGGCCCGGCGATAGGCCGCATCGCGGAGCGCAAGGGCGAGGCGGGCGAGGGGCCCTTGCGGGATCACGCCGAGATCGATCGCGACCTCGGGGAAGAGATCGAAGCACCATTCGACCGTCTTCATGCCCTTGATCGCGGCGGCGATGCCGGCCGTCACCGACACGAGCGGCGGGTCCGTGCAGACGACGCAGACGTCCCCGCGTCGCCCGTAGCGGAGGAGGGCGAAGAACACCCCCAGATGAAAGGTCAGGTAGTCGAAGGCCCGGCCCGGCAGCGTCCCGCGCCCGAAGCGCGTGCTCCACAGCCGCGTCACCACCGCGCCGCGCTCGGCCGCATGCGCGGGCAGTTCGATCTGCGGCTGGTCGTGCAGATGGCGGCTCGTCAGCACATGGAGTTCCCGACCCTCCCAGGCGAGGGACTCGGTCAGCATCGAGAGGATCCGGCTCGTCGCGGATTCGTCGGGATGGAAGAAGCGGTTGATGAAGAACACTTTCATGAGCCGGCCTTGCGGGGTTCGGCGAGGCGGGGAAGCCGGACCACGGCGCCGCCCGATGCGGTTTCGGAGACGTAGAGGCGGTAGGCCTGCACCGTGCGCAGCGCGATGGACGGCCAGGTGAAGGCCGCCCGGACGAGCCGGCGGCCCGCCCGGCCCATCGCCACCGCGCGATCGGGGGATGAGAGCAGCGCATCGAGCGCGTCCGCGAAGGCGGCGGGGTCGAGCGGCAGGACCTCGCCCGCACCTTCCGCCGCCACTTCCGGAAAACGGCATTCCTCGGAGATCACCACCGGAGTCCCGCAGGCGAGCGCCTCGGTGATCGCCATGCTGAAGCCCTCCTGCCGGCTCGGCAGGCAGAAGCATTCGGCGTCGACCATCGCCTCGATCTTCTCGTCGCCCCAAAGGCCTTCGAGCAGCAGTACGCGGCGCGTGAGGCCCGCCGCCGCGATCGCGGCCTCGAAGGGTGCGCGCGCGCCGTCGTCGGGCCCGGCGACCACGAGGTCGAGATCGGGGTGGAGCGGGGCCAGCCGGCGGAACGCCTCGGCGAGATGGTCGAGGCCTTTCTTGTGGTGCAGCCGCGACAGGAAGAGCACGTAGCGCCGGCCGAAGAGCCGCGGATGCCGCCTGCGGAACGCGCCTCGCGGCGGCAGCGGCTCGATCTCTTCCAGAAAGACTCCGTTCGGCACCACGATCCGTGGCGGGGCGGGACGGTGGCCGAGCCCGCCCATCAGGCGCACCTCATCGTCGTTGAGGGCCAGAATGAAAGAGGCCCCGGTCAGCGTCCGGCGGATGCCGAGACCGAGGGCAAGCGTCTTCTTCCACTTCTTCGCGTCGAGGCTCCAGCGGTCGAGCATGCCGTGCGGCTCGACGCAGTAGGGCTTGCCCGCCCGCCGCGCCGCGGCGGCGGCCGCGGTCAGCATCGGCTCCCACACGCCGTGCAGATGCAGGATGTCCGCCTTCGCGACGAGAGCATCCCACGCCGTGCGCTTCAGCAGCGTCCGCAACGCTCCGCGATCCGTGCCCGGCGCGATCACGCGATCGACGGCTCCGCCTTCCGGGATCCGTTTCGCGGCGGCGGCGATGCGGGCTGCGGCGTCGGGCTCGGGCGGCGCGGCGATGGCGACGCGGTGTCCCGCGCCGTGCTGGGCGGCCGCCAGCCGCAGCGCGACGGCGGAGGGTCCGCCCCGCGCGGGATCGAGCGATCCGATGACGTGAAGAATTCTCATGCGATGCCCCCGCGACGCGGGGCGGTTCGCGTCCCGGGTCGCCGGCCGATGGTCCGGGCGGCCCGTCGCCCGGAACAATGCGGACATTGGGCGTAGCGGGGGCGGGGCCGGGCCCGTGGCGCTACCCCCTCTTGGGGAAGCCCGTCCTCCTCCGGGCGGTCCCCGGGGCCGTTCGGGACGCCGCGCTCATCCGGTTTCCGAGGCTCCGGCCCCGAGGCGCCGCGGCTAGCGTTTCGGCCGGGGTCTGACCCGAGGGGAACGTTTCATGCCGATGAAGAATGTGGAACTGGGGCCGGATGCGGTGATCTTCCAGCCGGATCTGGTCAATCTCTACGGCTGCCGGATCGGCGCCGGCACGCGGATCGGCCCCTTCGTGGAGATCCAGCGCGACGCGGTCGTCGGCGAGCGCTGCAAGATCTCCTCCCACAGCTTCATCTGCTCGGGCGTCACCATCGAGGACGAGGTCTTCATCGGCCACGGCGTCATGTTCACGAACGGCCTCTATCCCAAGGCTGCCAATGCCGACGGCTCGCTCCAGACGGAGGACGACTGGACCATGGTGCCGACGCTGGTGCGCAAGCGCGCCTCCATCGGCTCCAACGCGACCGTCGTCGCCGGCGTGGAAATCGGCGAGGGGGCGCTCGTCGCCGCCGGCGCCGTCGTCACGCGCGACGTGCCCGCCCATGCCATCGTGGCCGGCGTTCCGGCCCGGGTCGTCGGCGACGTCCGCGAGCGGTCCGAACCGGCCCAACCGGTCCTCCTGCGGAGGGCGCGGGCATGACGTCGGACATCGGCATCGGGCTCGTCGGCTACGGCTATTGGGGCCCCAATCTCGCCCGCGTCGGCGCGGAGGCCGAGGGCTGCCGGCTCGCCGCCGTCGCGGATTTTTCCGCCGAGGCGCGCGGGCGCGCCGAGAAGCGCTATCCCGGCATCCGCACCCATGCCGATTGGCGCGATCTGGTGAAGGATCCGGCCGTCGACGCGGTGGTCGTCGCCACCCCCGTGCACACCCATTTCGACATCGCCTTCGCGGCGCTCGAGCACGGCAAGCACGTGCTCGTCGAGAAGCCGATGACGCGCAACAGGGCCGAGGCGACGATCCTCATCGAAGAAGCCGCGCGGCGCGAGCGCGTGCTGATGGTCGACCACACCTTCGTCTACACGCCCGCCGTCCGGAAGATCCGCGAACTGATGGACGAGGGCGTCCTGGGCGACGTGTTCTATTACGACTCCACCCGGATCAATCTCGGCCTTTTCCAGACCGACGTGAACGTGATCTGGGACCTCGCGGTCCACGATCTCGCGATCCTCGATCATCTGATGGGCGGCCACCCGGCCGCGATCTCCGCCACCGGCGCCCGCCACGTCGCGGGCCGGCCCGAGAACACGGCGCATCTCACGCTCTACTACCCCGGCGGCACCATCGCGCATCTCAACGTGAACTGGCTCGCCCCGGTGAAGATCCGCCGCACGCTCATCGGCGGCAGCCGCAAGATGGTCGTCTGGGACGATCTCGAGCCGAGCGAGAAGATCAAGGTCTACGACCGCGGCGTCACCGTCGCCGGCAGCGCCGAGGAGCTGCGCGACATCCGCGTCTCCTACCGCTCGGGCGACATGTGGGCGCCGCAGCTGTCGAGCCGCGAGGCGCTTCTCACCGAGATGGAGCATTTCGCCGCCTGCATCCGCGACGGGAGCACGCCCGCCACCGACGGCCGCAGCGGGCTCCACGTCGTCACCATGCTCGAAAGCGCGTCGCGCTCGCTCGCGGAGCGGGGCCGGCCGGTCGAGTTCGAACAGCTTCGGAGGGCTTCGTGATACCGTTTCTCGATCTCAAGGCGCAGTACGAGACCGTCGGCCGCGACGTGGAAGCCGCGGTGCTCGACGTGCTGCGCGGCGGCGAATACGTGCTCGGCCCGCGCGTCGCGGATTTCGAACGCGACTTCGCCGCCTGGTGCGGCGCCGAGCAGGCCGTCGCCGTCAGCTCCGGCACCGCCGCGCTTCACCTCGCGCTTCTCGCCGCGGGCATCGGGCCGGGCGACGAGGTGATCACCGTGCCCATGACCTTCGTCGCGACGACCGCCGCCGTCCTCTATGCGGGCGCCACGCCCGTGCTGGTCGACATCGACCCCGCGACCTGGACGATGGATCCGGTCGAACTCGAAGCCGCGATCACTCCGCGCACCAAGGCGATCATGCCGGTGCATCTGCACGGCCGGCTCGCGGCGATGGACGAGATCCTCGCCGTGGCCCGCCGCTACGGCCTGCTCGTCATCGAGGACGCCGCGCAGGCCCACGGCGCGGAGCGCGGCGGCAGGCGCGCGGGCACCTTCGGCGACATAGGCTGCTTCAGCTTCTATCCCGGCAAGAATCTCGGCGCCTGCGGCGAGGGCGGCGCGGTCGTCACGAACGATGCCGAGCTCGCCGACGGCGTGAGGCTTTATCGCGACTGGGGGCAGAGGGCGAAATACGAGCATGTGAAGGTCGGCTTCAACCTGCGCATGGACAATGTGCAGGGCGCGGTGCTCGGCGTGAAGCTGCCGCATCTTTCGGGCTGGACGGAACGCCGCCGCGCGGTGGCGTCGCTTTATTCCCGGCTTCTCGCCGATACGGGCCTGCAATTGCCCGCGCCCTCGGAAGACGATCACGTCTTCCACGTCTACGCCGTCCGCTCCCGCGAGCGCGACGCCCTGCGCAGCGCGCTCGCCGCGGCCGGGATCGCGACGGGCATCCATTACCCCACGCCCGTCCATCTCCAGCCCGGCTATGCCTCGCTCGGCTACAAGGCGGGCGCCTTCCCCGAATCCGAGCGGATGGGCCGGGAAACGCTGTCCCTGCCGATCTTCCCCGAAATGACCGACGAGCAGGTGCATGCGGTCGCCGCCGCCGTCCGCCGTTTCACGGAAGGAGCGCGCGATGCAGCCTGAAACCCCGTCCGCCGCCCTCTGCTCGGCCGTGCGCCATGCGCGCTCCCGGCTCAAGGGCAAGCGCGTCCTCGTCACCGGCGGTGCGGGCTTCGTCGGCTCGCATATCGTCGACCTGCTGGTCGCGGCGGGCGCGGGCGAGGTCCTCGTCGTCGACAACATGGTGCGCGGCCGCGCCGCCAATCTCGAACGCGTGCTCGGCCGCCCCTGCGTCCGCCTCATCCAGGGCGACATCCGCGACACGGGGCTGATGCAGAAGCTCGTTGCAGGCACCGACACGGTGTTCCATCAGGCCGCGCTCCGCATCACCCATTGTGCGGCCGAGCCGCGCGCGGCGATGCAGGTAATGGTCGACGCGACCTACGAGATCGCGCGGCTCTGCGTGGAGGAACGCGTCCGCAAGCTCGTGATGGCCTCGACCGCCTCGGTCTACGGCATGGCCGAGCATTTCCCGACCGCGGAGGATCATCACCCCTACGCCAACCGCACGCTCTACGGTGCGGCCAAGATCTTCGCCGAGGGCCTGCTGCGTTCGTTCAACGACATGTACGGGCTCGATTACGTGGCGCTGCGTTATTTCAACGCCTACGGCCCGCGCATGGACATCCACGGCCGCTACACCGAGGTTCTGGTCCGCTGGATGGATCGGATCGCGGCTGGGCAGCCGCCCGTCATCTTCGGCGACGGCCTGCAGACCATGGACATGGTCCATGTCCGCGACATCGCTCGCGCCAACATCCTCGCCGCGGCCTCCGACGCCTCGGATCAGGTGTTCAACGTCGCGAGCGGTACGGAGACCTCGCTTCTCGATCTCGCCCGCACGCTGGCGCGCGTCATGGGTCGGCCGGATCTCGAACCCGTGCACGAGGCGGAGCGCAGCGTGAACCCGGTGCCGCGGCGTCTCGCCGACATCCGCAAGGCGCATGAGCTGCTCGGCTTCCGCACGGTCCTCACGCCGGAGCAGGGGCTCGACGAACTCGTCCGGTGGTGGCGCGGCCAGACCGTCGCCGAGCGGGGGGCCGCCGAATGATCCCGATCGCAAGGCCCGTGCTCGGCCCGGAAGAAGCGGAGGCCGCGACCCGCGTCGTCCGCTCCGGCTGGCTCACCCAAGGGCCCGAAGTCGCGGCCTTCGAATACGAATTCGCTGCGGCCGTCGGCGCGCCTCATGCCTGCGCCGTGGCGAATTGCACGGTCGCGCTCCATCTCGCGCTGCTCGCGGTCTGCGTCGGGCCCGGAGACGAGGTCGTGACGGTCTCCCACACCTTCATCGCGACCGCCAATGCGGTGCGCCAATGCGGCGCCGTGCCGGTCTTCGTCGACATCGATCCCTCGACCTTCAACATGGATCCGTCCTTGCTCGAAGCGGCGATCACGCCGCGCACCAGGGCGATCCTCTGCGTCCACCAGATGGGCATGCCCTGCGATCTCGAGCCGATCCTGCGCATCGGCCGGGCCTACGGTCTCGCCGTCGTCGAGGATGCCGCCTGCGCCATCGGCAGCGAGGTCCGGGTCGGCAACGAATGGAAGGCGGTGGGCGCGCCGCACGGCGACATCGCCTGCTTCTCGCTCCACCCGCGCAAGATCCTCACCGTCGGGGACGGGGGCATGCTCACCACCGCGAACCCGGACTACGACCGCTTCTTCCGCCTGCGCCGCCAGCACGGCATGAGCGTGCCCGACACCGTGCGGCACGGCAGCGCCCGGGTGATCTTCGAGGACTATCCGGTGCCGGGCTTCAACTACCGGATGACGGACGTTCAGGCCGCGATCGGCCGCGAGCAATTGAAGCGCCTGCCCGAGATCCTCGCCGAGCGTCGCGCGATGGCCGATGACTATGCCGCGCTGCTCGCGGACGAAGTGCCCGATGCGACGCCGCCGGTCGAGCCCGATTACGGGCGCTCGAACTGGCAGAGCTACTGCGTCCGCCTCCCGGCCGGTGCCGACCAGCGCCGCGTCATGCAGGCGATGCTGGACGAAGGCATCGCCACGCGCCGCGGCATCATGAACGTGCATCAGGAGGCGGCGGCGGCCGATCTGCCGATCCGCTTCCCGCTGCCGGAATCGGAGGCGGCGCGGGACGGCTGCGTCCTGCTGCCGCTCCACGCCGAGGTTTCCCCCGACGACCGCCGCCGGATCGTGCGCGCGCTCAAGGATGCCCTCGCATGATCGACGGCATCGGTCTTCAGCCGCCGCCCGAGCCCTTCGCCGGGGCGGTCTTTCCCCTTGCGCCGCCGCCGTCGCCCGCGCCGCCGCGCTTCGCCGTGCGGCCGGGTTTCTCGCCCGCACGTTTCCGCTCGCTGATCCGCGAGGCGGTGTTGCGCACGGGGCTCGATCTGCGCGGCCTCACGGTGCTCACCGAGGCCGCTACGGGCGCCTACGGTGCGACGGCCGTCATCGCCGCCACGGCGGGCGCGAAGGTTCATGCGCTCGCGCGGCCGAGCCGCTACGGCAGCGTGGACGACATCCGGGATTGGGTCGGTGCCTTGGCCGAGGCCGGGTGCGTCGGCGATCGGATCTCGATCATGGAAGCAGTGCCGCCCGATCTCTGGGCCGAAGCCGACATCGTCACCAACAGCGGGCATCTCCGCCCCATCACGGCGGAAGCCGTCGAGGCCATGCGGCCCGATGCGGTGATCGCGTTGATGTTCGAGGCTTGGGAGTTCCGCGACGCCGATCTCGATCTGGCCGCATGCCGGCGTCGGGGCATCCGGGTCGCTGGGATCAACGAGCGGCACGAGAGCGTCGACGTGTTCTCGTTCTTGGGCGTCACCTGCGTGAAGATGCTCTTCGACGCGGGCATCTCGGTCTACGGCAACCGCATCGCGCTGTTGTGCGACAATGATTTCGGGCCCTTCATCATGCGCGGCCTCGCCGGGCTCGGGGCCCGCGTGCAGGTCTTCGATTCCGTCCGCAACCTGCCGCAGGAGCCCTGGCACGCCGTGATCTGCGCGCTTCGCCCGGGCCGCACGCCGCGGCTCGGACCCGCCGAGGCGAAGCGTCTCGCCCGCGTCGCTCCCGAGGCGGTCGTGGTCCAGTTCTGGGGCGACATCGATCGCGCGGCGATCGCGCGGGCCGGGCTCTCCGTCTGGCCCGAGCGCGAGCCCGCACCGGGCCACATGGCCGGACTGCTCGACGAGACTGGCCCCGAAGCGGTCGTGCGCCTTCAGGCGGGCGGCATTCTGGCCGCGCAGCGCGTGTTCCGGGGCGAGGTCCGCGCCGGCGATTCCGTCGCCCAGCTTCTCTGATCCTGCGTTCTTCCGAAGTCGCGCCGCGTGCCTCGTCGCACGCGGCTTTGTTGCAGATCAGGGCTCCCGCAGGCTTTCGTCCAGGCCCTTCAGGATCGGATAGAGGAAGTAGGAGATCACGGTCCGCCGCCCGGTCCGGATCTCGCCGGACACGGTCATGCCGGGCATGAGGTCGAGGTCGCCGGGCAGGCCGCGCAGCTTCACCTCGTCGAGCGAGACGCGGACCCGGTAGAAGGGCAGGGCGTCCCGCGCGCCGCCCGTCGCACGCTCCTGCTGCTGGGGCGAGAAGGCGTCCCGGCTGATCGTGCGCACCTTGCCTTCCGCCGTTCCGTGCTTCTGGAAGGGGAACGCGTCGAGCTTCACGCGGACGGACTGGCCCGCCGCGATCCGCCCGATGTCGCGCGCATCCACCGAAACCTCGGCCTCGATCGGAACGTCGAGCGGCACCAGCGTCACCAAAGGCTCGGCCTCCTTCAGCACGGAGCCGAGCGAGCGTTGCGCGATGTCCAGCACCACGCCGTCGGCGGGCGCGGTGAGCGTCACGAGATTGCGCCTCAGTTCGGCCTTGCGGAGTTCCTCCAGCGCCGATTTGCGCTGGTCGCGCGCCTCGACGAGCTGTTCCAGCGTCGTGCGCCGGCTCTCCTCGATGAAGGCCTGCTTCTCGGCCCGGGCCTTGGCGAGCCCGTGCGTCATCTCCGTCCGCTGCCCTTGGGCGCGCGCGATCGAAGATTCGATGTCGAGGCGCAGATCGCGGGACTGCAGCAGGTTGAGGCGCGAACCGCTCTGCCGGTCGAGCAGCGTGGTGCGCATCTCCTCGATCTCGGTCAGCGTCGCGAGCCGCTTCCGGTTCACCTCCTCCTCGGCGAGGCTCGTGGCGAGACCCGCCTCCGCGCGCGCGATCTGCTGGTCGAGATCGGCGAGCTTCGCCTCGAAGGCCGCCTTCTTCTGGCGATGCAGCCGATACTGCAGCTGCACTTCGCCCGGGGCGTCCGCCTCCGCCGTCATCGGCCGCTCGGCCGCCTCGGCTTCGAGCCGCAATAGCAGCGCTTCGAAATGCGCGAGCTTCGCCTTCACCTGTTCGGCATCGGCGTCGGAGAAGGTCGTGTCGAGCGTGATCAAAGGCTGCCCGGCCTTCACCGTGTCGCCGATCGCGACATGGATCCCGCGGATCACGGAGCGTTCGAGGGGCTGGATCACGAGGTTCGGCCGCGTGGTCACGAGCTTGCCGGGCGCCACCGCGATTTCATCCACCCGCGAGATCGAAGCCCAGACGACGGCGGAGGCGAGGACGCCCGCCGCGAGCCACAAGGTGATGCCCGCACCCGGCGGCGGTGCACGCTCCTCGATTGCCGCGGCCGGCGGCCGGAACTCGGCGGAGACGGCGTTCGGATCGTCCTTGCGGCGGGGCGACGACATCGGCATCCGGCAGGTCCTCACCTTTCGCGAACGGATTCCGCGGATCGGCGCAAGCGCCTGTCGCGGAATCGGAATTCTCTCGTGTCGGCCGGAGGGGCGACGGCCCGCCCGGTCAGGCCACCTGCCTCGTCTGTTGATTCCAGAGGTGGCGGTAAGTCGTTGATCGGGAGAGAAGATCTTCGTGCCGGCCGGCATCGACCGCGCGCCCGCGGTCGAACACCACGATGGCGTCCGCCTCGGTCAGCGTGGTCAGCCGGTGCGAGACGATCAGCACCGTCCGGCCTTCCGCGATGGCCTTCAGATTCTGCCGCACCACCGCCTCGCTGTGCGGGTCGAGCGCGCTCGTCGCCTCGTCGAGGATCAGGATGCGCGGGTCGAGCAGCAGAGCGCGGGCGATGGAAAGCCGCTGGCGCTGGCCGCCGGAGAGATTGTCGCCGTTCTCCTCGAGCGGCGTATCGAACCCCCTGGGCAGGCGGGCGATGAACTCCTCCGCCCCGGCCCGACGGGCGGCGAGCGCGATCTCTTCGAGCGTCGCGTCGGGCTTCACGCAGGCGATGTTGTCGCGCACGCTGCCCCGGAACAGGAAACTTTCCTGCAGAACCACGCCCACCTTGCGCCGCAGATGCGGCAGGTCGATCTCGCGCAGTTCGTGCCCGTCGATCCGGATCAGCCCCTGCTGCACGGGGTAGAGCCCCTGCAACAGCCGCGTCAGAGTGGTCTTGCCCGAGCCGCTGTGGCCTACGATGCCGACCACGCTGCCGGCGGGGATGCGCAACGTCACGTCGTCGAGCGCGGGCGCGAGGTCGCTCGCATAGCGGAAGGTCACGCCTTCCACGTCGATCGTGCCCGTGATCTCCGGCCGAAGGCCGCGCCGGTCGCCGGACCGCTCCGGTTTCCGGTTCATCACCTCGCCGAGCATCCGCACCGACAGCGCGACCTCCTGATATTCGTGCACCATCGTGACGAGCTGCATCAGCGGGCCCGAAACCCGGCCCGCGAGCATGTTGAAGGCCACGAGCGCGCCGATCGTGATCGCGCCGTCGAAGACCATCATGGCGCCGAGCCCGACGATGGCGACCACCATCGCCTTCTCGAGAAAGCCCGTCAGCGCCTGCGCCAGCGTCGAGAGCTTCTCGACCCGGAAGCGCAGATCCACCGCCTCGGCCGAGCGGTCGTCCCACAGGCGGCGGCGCAGCGGCTCCATCGCCAGCGCCTTCACGGTGCGCATGCCGTGCACGGTCTCGACGAGCAGCGCCTGCCGCTCGGCTTCCACCGCATAGAGCTCCGTCAGCCGCCGCCGGAACGGGCCGACGAGAATGCCGATCACGAGCGCGATCAGGCCGGTGAAGCCCAGAACCAGCAGCGTGAGTTTGCCGCTGTAGAGCACCAGCACCGGCACGAAGACGAAGAGCGAAACGAGATCGAGCCCGGTCAGGAAGAGCCGGCCGGTCAGGAATTCGCGGATCCGCCCGGCCTGCTGCATGTGCTTCACCAGCACGCCCGCCGAGGTCTTCTCGAACACCGAAACCGGCAGGCTCAGGAGATGCGAGAAGGTCTTCGCCGCCGTCCGGATGTCGATGCGGTTCGTCGCGAACAAAAGCAGGTAGCGCCTCAGAAATCCGAAGGCCGCGTCGAACAGGAGCGCGAAGACCATGCCGATCGCGAGCACGACCAGCGTCGAGCCGCTCTCGTGGACCAGCACCTTGTCGATGACGAGCTGGAAGAAGATCGGCGTCGCGAGCCCCAGCGCGAAGAGGAACACCGCCGCGAGCGCCACCTCGCCGAAGATCTTCTTCTGCCGCGCGATCTCGGGCAGGAACCAGCCGATCCCGAACTCCCGCTCCGCCTCGCGTCCCGTGCCCCGCCCCACGAAGACGACGTCGCCGTCCCACACCTTTTCGAGCGCATCCCGCGACAGCGCGAAACGCTCGCTCTCGACCGCCAGCGGGTCGAAGACCTCGACCTCCGCGTCCGACCCTGCGGCTTCCACGACGATCCAGTTGCCGTTGGAAAGCCGCAGCAGCACCGGCAAGGCGTCTCCGAGGCCGTGGAGCGCGTCGAAATCGAGCTTCGCCGCGCGGGCCGAGAGCCCGTTCTCCTCCGCCATGCGGACCAGCAGGTCCGTGCCCACGGGTTCGCGCCCGAGCGCATAGGCATGGGCGAGCCCCGCGGGGGCCAGGTCCGCCCCGTGCCGGCGCCCGATGCGCGACAGGCAGGCGAGGGCGGTATCGTGATGCGGTTGCATGGGATGTCCGGAACGCGCTTCGCCGCTCAGCTGAAATTCGGCGAGCGGCCGGGGCGCGCCTCGCCCGGCGGCACGATATGCGCTTCGCCTGCCGCCTCGTTGCGGCGGATCGCGCCTGCCTCCTCCAGCCCCTTCACCGCCTTGGCCATCAGGTCGGAGGCGTTGGCGAAGCCGTCGAGCGGCAGGATCACGCGCTGCCGGATCACCGGCTTCGGTCGGCCGTGGATGTCCTTTTCGGTGGCCGAGAGGCTTACGAAATCGATGCGCACCACCGATCCGCTGACCGTGATCTCGCCGATCCCGTCGGCATAGAGTTCCTGCTGCACTGTCCCCTCCCGTCGGCCGTTCAGGCCGCCGCCTGTCCGTTGAAGACCACGTCGACCCAGTAATTGGTCCGGTTGTAGGTCGAGGTCGGGAACGTCCCGGCCGGACCATAGGCATAGACGCCGTTGCCGCCGGTCGCGTCCGAGGCGGGCGCGGTCAGCGGCCCCTGCGTGATCGAGGTCGTGAAATAGTCCGGCGTCGCCGTGTAGAAGCCGTTCGAGCGGTAGGAGACGACATAGGTCCCGCCTGCCGAGAGCGTCACGGGCGAGGCGAGGTTCGCCGTCTGCCAGCCGCTCGCCGTCTCGCCCGTGAAGGTCGTGGTGGCGAGCAGCGTCCCCGATGCCGTCCAGAGGCTGCCCTGATGCGTGCCCGTGTCGGAGGGGCCCTTGTAGAATTTCAGCGCGGTGACCTCGCCCGCGACGCTCGTCGAGAACTTCATGCCGAGTTCGACGGAGTTGGGGTCGTTCACGCTCAGGATCGCCGGCGTGTCGGTCGCCGCGAAGAGGCCCGCGCCTGCGGGCGGCGCGGTCACCGTCAGCGAGACGGATGCCGAGGCCGTGCCGCCGTTGCCGTCCGAAATCGCATAGGTGAAGCCCGCGTCCCCCGTGAAGCCCGAAAGCGGCACGAAGGTGATCCGCCCGGTGCCCGCATCGAGCGAGGCGAGGCCGTTCACCGCATTCGTCACTCCGGTCACGACCGGCCGGTCGCCGTCGGGGTCCGTGTCGTTCGCCAGCAGCGCCCCGACATCGATCACGAGCGACGTGTCCCTCGCGGTCGTGAAGCCGGAATCCGCCACCGCGACCGGCGGCCGGTTATCGGCCGCGCGGTAATAGACGACGTCGGCGAAATAGTTGGTCGCGTTGAAGGACGAGGCCGGGAAGAGCCCGGCCGTCCCGTAGGCGAAGACGCCGTTCGTCGTTCCGGGCGCGGTCAGCGGCCCGGAGGTGACGGGGGCGGAGAGCCCGCCCGCCGTATAGGCATAAGCGCCGCCGGTCGAATAGGAGACGACATAGGCGCCCCCCGAGGTCACGTCGACGGGGGTCGCGAGCGCCGCGGTCTGCCAGCCGCCCGAGGCCGTCGGCGTGAAGCTCGCCGAGCCGAGCAGCGTACCGGTCGCGGTCCAGAGATAGCCCGTATGCGGGCCGGTCTCCGAGGCGGGCTTGTAGAAGCGCAACGCGGTGATCGTGCCCGCCGAGGCGACCGTGAAGCGCGTGCCGAGATTGACCGGCACCCCGTCATTCGCCGCCGAGACGGGCGTCGCGCCGCCGAACAGCGTCACGGCGGTCGCGGCCGGCGCCACCGAGAGCGACACGGTCGCCGTCGCCGCATTGCTGCCGTCCGTGATCGTGTAGCGGAACGAGGCCGCGCCCACGAAGCCCGCCGTCGGCGTGAAGGAGACGGTCCCCGTCCCGGCATTCCAGGCGACGGTGCCGTTCACCGCGTCGCCGACCCCGGTGATCGCGAGCGCGGCACCTTCCGGGTCCGTGTCGTTGGCGAGCAGGGTCGCGCCCGACAAGGCCAGCACGCCGCCCTGCGTCACCTCGAAGCCGCCGTCGTCCCGCGCTACGGGCGCGCGGTTCACCGGCGTTTCGGAAGGCGTGTAGACGATGTCGACCCAGTAATTCGTGCCGTTGTAGGTCGAAGTCGGGAAACTGCCCGCCGCGCCGTAGGCATAGACGCCGTTGGTGCCCGATACGGTCATATCGCCCGAGGCGATCGGCGCCGAGAAATAGCCCCCCGTCGCGGCATATCCCGTGGTCGAGTGATAGGAGACGACATAGGCCGAGCCCGCCGAGAGCCGGTAGGGGCTCGACAGCATCACGGTCTGCCAGCCCGATGCGGTCTCCTCCGTGAAGGCGGCCTGTACGAGGAGCGTTCCCGAAGCGCTCCACAGCCGCGCGGAATGCGGCCCGTCATTGCCGATGCCCTTGTAGAAGCGGAAGCCCTTGAGATCGACGCTCTGGTCCGCCGTGAAGCGCAGTCCCAGCTCCACCGGCTGCCGATCGTCCACCGTCGGGTTCGCCGGAACGCTCGAAGACGACCAGATCGTCGCTTCCGGCGGGGCGTAGACCGTCACCGGAAGACCCGTCGTCGGCGTGCCGAAATTCACGCTGTCGTCGATCGCGCGGGCGAGGATCACGCGCTCGCCGAGCGTCCCTTCGACCGTCCACGAATAGCTCCACGCGGTGGTGCCGCGCGCCGGCCGCCAGCTCGTCCCGCCGTCGGTCGAAACCTCGACGCCCGCGACATGGCCGCCGACGTCGTAGGCGGTGCCGGTGATCGAGACGGTCGTGCCGACGAGAAAACGCCCGCCTACGAGATCCGACGTGATCGCGGCGGTCGGGCCGGTGAAATCCGACGTCGCGGCAGCGATGACGAGGCTCGTCTCCAGCGTCTGCGGCCGGATGCCCATCTCCGCGAAGAGATTGACCATGGCCTGCTGGACGGCCGGGTCGGTCGGCGTGGTCTCGTTGTCGTGGTTGGGGTCGAGCGCCCAGCTCCAATAGACGCTGCCCGCCCCGAACACGAGCGCGCCGCTGCTCTCGTCGCGGTAGAGCGTCAGATTGTGCGTGGCGGTGCCCGAGCCGACCGTGGTTCCGTAATCCAGCAGCAGCGAGTCCACGAGATAGGTGGAGGACGAAAGCCGGATCAGCCCCGCGGGCGAAAAGCCGTTGTCCGCCGC
This sequence comes from Hyphomicrobiales bacterium, assembly GCA_027483895.1. GTDB lineage: Bacteria > Pseudomonadota > Alphaproteobacteria > Rhizobiales > Beijerinckiaceae > JAIXZO01. The sequence continues at coordinate 16,807 of JAIXTP010000008.1, read as the reverse complement.
CACGTTCCACTCGTAGCCGAGATAGGTGCCGTTCAGGACGGCGCTTCCGCCGGGCGCCGTCTCCGCGACGCGTGTGTCGCGCCAGAAGCGCAGGCGCGTCATGTCGAAGGGGATGCTGATCGTGTCGAGCCGATAGGCGTCGACCTGGAAGAGCGAGCCCGTCAGTGCGTTCTCCGGCAGGCCGGTGCCGCCGAAGCGCGGATCGCGCCAGGTGCCGGTCCATTCCGGGCTCGGGTCGATATTCGCGCCCGCCTTGGTCTCCTTGTAGCAGACGAGCGTGCGGTAGGGCGTCCCGTCGGCGCTGATCGCGGTCTCCCACCGGACCTTCCAATAGACCTCGTTGCCGCTCCAGAACTGCAGATTGACGCCCGCCTCGCGCGCCGCCTCGACATTGGCCCGCTGTTCGCCGGCCCAATATTCGTCGTGCCCGACCGAGAGGAAGACCTTGTGGTCGAGGAGCCCCGCGCCGTCGCGCGCGGTGTCTACCCCGGTGATGTAGCTCACGTCGTAGCCGTTGCGCTCCAGCCAGAGCAGCGCCGGATATTCCGCCCCGAAGATCCAGTCCTGCGGGCCGGATTGCAGTTCGTTGAGCCGCGTCGTGAAGGGGCGGTTGTAGCTGACCGCATAGGCCCGTCCCTCCGGGCCCTGATAGAGATTGGTCCCGCCCCACGGGTTGTAGGCCACCCAAGTCGTATCCGCGGTCTGGAACACGATGTCGGACGGCCGGTCGTCCGAGCGCACCACGAAGGGAATGTGGTTCTCGCCGAAGGTGCCGTCTTCGCGCACGAGCTTGGCGAGATAGATGCCGGAGACCGCATCGCCGGGAATGGTCCAGGAATCGGTGACGGACCAGTTTCCCGCGTCGATCAGGCGGGTGGCGGCGTCCCTCAACGGGGCCGGCTGTACCGTGCCTGCGCCGCCGTGGTCGATCGAGGCGACCTTGCGCGCGCCGAGGCCGCCGTACCAACCGAGCCGATAGATGTCGATCCGATAGTCGCCCGCCGCGGTGTTGACCTTGAAGTCGACCTTCCCGCCGCGCTGGATGCTGATTTCGGTGGCGAAACCCTCGATGGCCGTGCTGCCGACGCCGTTGCGCAGATCCCATTCGGAACGCGGATTGCCGGCCTTGCGGTTTTCCAGAACGATCGCGTTTTCCGTGCCGGGCGTAGGGCTGCGCAGGGCTATGCCGTCCGCCCCGATCAGCAATTCGGCCGCGGCCTGTACGGTCGGCGCCGTGGATGTGGTGGTCGTCGCGATCCCGGAGACGACCTCCGAACCGTGGTCGAGCTGTTTCGTGCCCGACGTCGAAAGCGTGAGCGTGGAAGATGCGTCCGCGATCGCCACGTCCGTGGAGGTCGTGCCGCTTTCCATCGGTTGCAGGAAGGCACTCGGAACGGCCGAGGACGTCACGGGGTCGGTCGCGCCGTCCGTCTCCGTCGTCACCGAGGCGACCGTCAGGACCGGGAGATCCGCGGCTTCGGGCATCGACGCGGAGGCGGGCGGGCCGGACGGAGTTTCCGTGCGGTCCGCGGGCGTCGGTCCCGTCCCGGGAAGAGGAAGCAGATCGGGCAGCGGCGCGATCGCCGCCGTCGCCCCGCCCGTGCCGCGCCGCGGCGCAAGGAGGAGCGCGAGGGGTGCGAGTGCGGGCAGCAGAGATGCCGAACGCTTTCCGAGACGACGCAGGCGCATCGGTGGAGCCTCCCTTTCGAGCGGGCATGCTCCCTCGATTGCCGTCCGGGACAAATCGACCGGAAGCCTAAGCAAGGGAGAAGGGGCTACTCCTCCCGGCTGCGCTCATCGGCCGGGCGGCGGCGATCCGACCGCGCGCGGTACGAACGAAAAGAGCGCCCCGCGACCGGGGCGCTCCTCCGAAGGTCGTTTCGGGACGGTCCCGCTCAGTCCGCCTTGGCGGCGATCGCTTCCACCTCGATCTTGAATTCCGGGCGCACGAGGCCCGCCACCATCACCAGCGTCGAGGCCACGGAGTCGCCCGGGGCGTAACGGCCGCGGACCTCGCGATAGATCGCGAACAGCGCGGGATCGGTGACGAAGGCCGTGAACTTCACCACGTCGGCGAGCGACATGCCGTCCTCGGCGAGGATGGCGGCGATGTTTTCGAGGCAGAGTTCGGCCTGCCGCTTCAGGTCTTCGGGCACGACATCGTCGCGCGTGATGCCGAGCTGGCCCGAGACGAAGACCATGCGGGACCCCGCCGGCACCGCGATGCCGTGGCTGTAGGCGGAGAAGGGCGGGCGGATCGAGGCCGGCCGGAGCGAACGGTTCATGGGCGTCTCCTTCTGGCGGGCGAGGCGCCCGCGGGGCTTTTTTGGTCTTGCAAAGCAGGGCTTTGCGGGCGAGTGCTTCGCGCGTCGTCCCTGCGGAGAGGGAAAATGAGGCATCCGCCGCGTCCTGCAAGTCCTTGCTCCGGGCCCTCGGGTCCGGTCGCGCGGTCGCGCATGATCCGGTCCCGGCAGGTCGCGCGGCCGTGAACGCCTCCGCCATCGCCCCGCAGAACCCGACGACGTCCCCCGTGGTGACGCTCGAAGCCGTGTCGAAACGCTTCGGCACCGGCACCGAAGCGTTGCGCGGGCTCGACCTCGCGATCGCTCGCGGCTCCTTCGTCTGCGTGCTCGGCCCCTCGGGCTGCGGCAAGACGACCCTGCTCCGGCTGATCGCGGGCCTGACCGAACCCACCTCCGGCATCGTGCGGCGCGGGTTCGATCGGCAGGATCGGGGAGGGGACGTCGGCTTCGTCTTCCAAGACCCCACGCTGATGCCGTGGGCGACTGCGTTGAGCAATGTCGCGCTGCCGCTCTCGCTTGCAGGCGTCGGCCGCTCCGAGCGCGAGGCCCGCGCCGCCGATCTCCTCGGCCGCCTCGGTCTTTCGGGCTTCGAGCGGCACTATCCGCGCGAATTGTCCGGCGGCATGCGGATGCGCGTCTCGATCGCCCGCGCGCTCGTGACCGAACCCGACATCCTGCTGATGGACGAACCCTTCGCCGCGCTCGACGAGATCACCCGCCACGCGCTCGAGGACGACCTTCTGGCGCTGCGCGAGGGGCGGCGCTTCACGACGGTCTTCGTCACGCATTCGGTGGCGGAGGCGGTCTATCTCGCGCCGCGCGTCGTCGTCATGGCCGCGCGGCCCGGCCGCATCACGGCGGATCTCGACCTCGGCGCGGCGATCCCGCGCACCGACGATTTCCGGACCTCGGCCGAGGGTGCCGAACTCTGCCGCATCGCCGCCGGGGCGCTCAAGCGGGCGATGGCGGCATGAAGAACGGCGCGGTCTCCCGTCTTCCCGCTTTCGCGGCCCCCGTCCTCGTGGGGATGCTCGTGCTCGCGGGCTGGGAGGCTCTGGTCAGGCTCAAGGGCCTTCCGTCCTACGTCCTGCCGGGGCCGGTCGAGATCGTCGAGACGCTTTTCCGCGACCGTGCGGTGCTGCTGCCGGCGCTCGCTTCGACGCTGCGCACCACGTTGATGGCGCTCCTCGCCGCGGTGGGGCTCGGCGGCGCGATGGCCGTCGCGCTGTCGCTGTCCAAGGGGCTCGAACGCTCGCTGTTCCCCTATGCCGTGATCCTGCAGGTCACGCCCGTGGTCTCGATCGCGCCGCTGATCATCCTCTGGATCGGCGACGTGGGCACCGCGCTGCTGGTCTGCGCCTGGCTCGTCGCCTTCTTCCCGATCCTCGCCAATACGATGATCGGGCTCAATTCGGTGGACCCGAACCTCGCGGACCTGTTCCGCCTCTATCGGGCTTCGACCGCGCGGACGCTGCTGCTGCTCCGCCTGCCGACGGCCCTGCCGTATTTCCTTGCGGGGCTCAGGATTTCGGGCGGTCTCGCTCTGATCGGCGCGGTCGTGGCCGAGTTCGTCGCGGGCTCGGCCGGCAGCGATTCGGGGCTCGCATGGCGGATCCTCGAAGCGGGCTACCAGCTCCGGATCCCGCGCATGTTCGCGGCGCTGCTCCTGATCTCGCTGTCCGGCGTCGCCATCCATCTCGCCACGAGCGGCCTCGCCCGGGCGCTGCTGCGCCGCCGCTACGACGGCGGGGTCGAGCGGGACGCCTGATCCGCTCAGGCGGTCTCGTCTCGCCGGACCGGGCAGCTGTCGATGCCGAGCAGCGTATAGGCCGGGCAGAACCGGAAAAGCGCGGTCGCCAGCGGCACGATGCCGACATAGCCCCAAGGCCCGATCGCACCCAGCGCGGCCGCCGCGATGAGAGCCAGTCCGACGAGTCCGCGCAGGATCCGGTCGATGCCGCCGACATTCGCTTTCATGATCGTCGTCCCCCTATGCGATGAAATCAGAATATTAGAATTATCTGATACTAAAATCGGGAAAAGTACCCATTATGATCAAGGGGTCATGAGTTCCGATCATGAAGTGGGTCGGCGGCCGCCTAGAACACGAAATCGGAGGCGCTCAGCTCCGCCGGCCGCACGCCGGCGAGGGTGACGCGCAGGGAAAGCTCCCCGTCCGCGGCGATGTCGATGACGGCGCTGCCGGAGGCATCGGCGCCGAGGGCGGCGGAGACCGCGGCCCAGTCCTCGACGCCCGCCTTGCGCAGGTCGATCCGGTCTTCGCCGACGGTGAAGTCGGTGATCAGGTCGGTCTGGGGCGTGTAGGCGAGGGTGACGCCGACGTCGAAGACGTCCGCGCCCGAGCCTCCCGTCATCGTATCGCTGAAGCCGCCGCCGATCAGCGTGTCGTCGCCGGCCTCGCCGAACAGCCGACCGGGCGAGAGGCCCCCGTCGATCCGGTCGTCGCCCGTGCCGCCGTAGATCGTGTCGCGCCCGGCGTCTCCGTAGAGCCGATCGGCACCGGCGCCGCCGAAGATGAGGTCCGCATCGAACCCGCCGAAGATCCGGTCGGCGCCGTCCGCGCCGATCAGCAGGTCGTCGCCGTAGCCGCCCGTCATCCGGTCGTCGCCGGCCCCGCCCTTGAGCGTGTCCCGTCCTACCCCGCCCCAGAGCGTGTCCGCGCCTGCGGCGCCGACGAGAATGTCGTCGCCCGCACCGCCGTTGAGCAGATCCGCACCCGTCGTCCCCCGGAGGAGGTCGTCTTGCGGGGACAGGTCGACCGGGCGGCTGAAATTCCCGTTCACGAGATCGTCGAGCCGGACGTCCGCGAGCGTGACCAGCGGAACCCAGCGGTAGTCGAAGAACTCGAACTTGCTGAAATCGGGGAATCCGCCCGTCAGGATCTCGAGCGAAGTCCCCGCTTCGCTTTCGGACAGGCGGACGGAGCCTTGCAGATAGGCGGTGCGCATCGCGTCCGACCAGACGAGAACGTCGCCGCCGATGCCGGGGTCGAAATCCGTGATCAGGTCGCTCCAGCTTCCCCGCCCGAGGAGCATGTCGCTCGCGAAATCGAGCGCGATGTCGCTGATCGAGAAGGAATCGCGCCCCGGCCCGCCCGTGATGCGGTCCTCGTCGACCGAACCGTAGCCGCCCGCGAGCCCGACGATCGTGTCGTCGCCGCCGCCCCCGTCGATCGTGGCATCGCCTTCCGGCGCGTCGGTGATGGAGTCGTTTCCGCCGAGACCGAGGATCAGGTCGACCCCGGCCGTGCCGATCAGCGTATCGGCGCCTTCAGTTCCGATGATGGTTGCCATGACGAGTTCCCTTCGACGCGACCGAAACGGATATGCGGGGGAAACGTGCCGTGGACGGCATCCATCCGAATGGCGGGGACGCGTAAAGGTTCCGGAGCGATGCGGCGCGGCGTTTCTGCCCCGCACTCGGCCCCGGAGCGGAATTGCGATCTCAGGTTGCTCCGGCAAGTACTTGAAATCACTGGTGGGCCCGGCAGGACTCGAACCTGCAACCAGACCGTTATGAGCGGTCGGCTCTGACCATTGAGCTACAGGCCCCCGCCGCGACTTAAACCGAACCCGGGCCGTCCTGCAACGGCTCTCCGAGCGCCCAGCGCTCCTGCTCGGCGGTTTCCACCGCGCCCGGCCTGGCGGCGCGGATCAGGGCCAGCGCGTGCTCGGCCGGGAGGCCGAATTCTGCGAGGAGGCGGGTCGCCACAGAGCCCGATCGGCCGAAGCCGCCGCGGCAGTGGAGGAAGACCGTCCGGCCCTCGGCGAGGGTGCGGCGGAGCGCTTCCCGGGTCTGCGTCCACGTCGCCTCGAAGGCCGGCGAGGGGACGCCATAGTCGGCGATGGGGCGGTGCAGCCAGTCCATGCCGCGGGCCCGGACCTCCGCCTCCATCGCGCCTATGCCGAGGGCTGTGAGTTCGTGCTCTTCGACCAGCGTGACCACGGTCGCGACGCTCCGGGCGGCGAGGGCGTCGAGGTCGGCGGCGAGGTCGCGGTTCCGGTGTCCGGGAGGGGCCGAAGGGTCCTTGCGGCCCGGCGCGGGCCCGAAGGCGAGGCGGCCGGGCAGGCCCGGAACGTCGATCTCGACGACGGTCAAGGGATCCGGGGCGGCGGCGGGGCGTTCGGTCGAAGGGCTCATCGCGTGCCATGATGCGCGGAGTCCGCCGTCACGCAACCGAGCAGAAGGAGGGCCGGCCATGAGGGATGCCGTCGCCGAGGGGCGCTTCGAGCGCGAGGAAAGAGGCCTCATGGTCTTCGCCGAGTATCGCCGGCGGGACGGGACGCTGTTCATCCTGCATGTGGAGGCCGCGCCGGCGCTGCGCGGCAGCGGGGCCGCGGACCGGTTGATGCGCGAGATCGCCGAGACCGCGCGGGCCGAGGGGCTACGGATCGTGCCCCATTGCGGCTATGCCGCCGCGTGGCTGCGGCGGCACAAGGACTTTTCCGATCCGGCAGGCTGAATCAGGCCCGGCCGGAGCCGACCGCGGGCGGACCTTTCGGGAAGCCGCTGCGGTCCGCGTAACGGTCGCGGTCGCCCCCGCCGCGACGGCGGACGACCGTGACGGCCGACGCCGCCGTCAGATCCGCCACGGTGATGGCGAGCACGCCGATGAGCGCCTTCGTCACCTCGACCCCGCGCCGATTTCCCGGCCGCAAGGCCCCCAGAAGCGTGGCTATGTCGATGGCGTCGCCTGCGACGCGGGTCCAGAGCCCGAAGCGCGTTTCGGTCGACAGCACCAGAATGCCGCTCAGGATCTCGCGCAGCCCGTAGAGCCGCACGAGGCCCTCGCGGCCCCGGACCCCGAGCCGTCCCGTGACCTGATGCGGGGCCAGCAGTTCGGCGAGGCCGAGCCCTATGCCGAACCAGCCGAGGCTCCGGGCCATCCGGTCCGACGCGCCGAGCGAACCCGGCCCGGAGCGGAGCGTCTCGGGATCGCCTTCGGAGCGGAAGACGTGCGACAGCAGCGTGAACATGATCCGTCTCCCTCAGGGTTTCAGCACCACCTTGATGCAGCCGTCGCTCTTGTCCCGGAACGTCCGGTACATCTCCGGGCCGTCTTCGAGCGGGGCCGTGTGGGTGATCACGAAGGAGGGGTCCAGAAGGCCGTCCTCGATGATCTTGAGGAGTTCGTCCGTCCAGCGGGTCACATGCGTCTGCGCGGCGCGGATCGTCAGGCCCTTGTTCATCACGAGGCCGATGGGGACCTTGTCCATCAACCCGCCATAGACGCCCGGGATCGAGAGGATGCCCGCGGGCCGGCAGACCCGGATCATCTCGCGCAGGACATGGCCGCGGTCGGTCTGCAGCATCGTCATCTGCTTGGCGCGGTCGAGCAGCGTGTCGGGCTGGTCGAGCCCCACATGGTTCTCCATGCCGACCGCGTCGATGCATTTCTCCGGGCCCTTGCCGTCGGTGAGTTCGGCGAGGCGCTCGGCGACGCTCTCCTGCGAGAAGTCGACGGCGACGGCGCCGCAGGCCTCCGCCATGCCGAGCCGTTCGGGGATCTCGTCGATCGCCACGACGCGGCGCGCGCCCTGCAGCATGGCGCTGCGGATCGCCATCTGGCCCACCGGCCCGCAGCCCCAGACGGCGACCGTATCCGAAGGCTCGATTTCGCACTGCTTCGCGGCCTGCCAGCCGGTCGGCAGAATGTCGCCGAGGAACAGGGCCTGCTCGTCGGTGAGCGCGTCGGGCACCTTGATATGCGTGGTGTCGGCCAGCGGCACGCGGACATATTCGGCCTGACCGCCGGGATAGCCGCCGGTGAGATGCGTGTAGCCGAACAGGCCCGCGGTGGCGTGGCCGAACGCCTTCTCCGCGAGGGCCGCGTTGCGGTTCGAGCGTTCGCAGACCGAGAAATTGCCGCGCCGGCACTGCTCGCAATCGCCGCAGAAGATGGTGAAGGGCACGACGATGCGCTCGCCCTTGCGCAGCTTGCCGGCGGTGCCGCGCCCGACCTCGACGACCTCGCCCATCATCTCGTGGCCGACGATGTCGCCGGGCAGCATCGCCGGGATGAAATTGTGGAACAGGTGGAGATCCGAACCGCAGATCGCGCAGCTCGTCACCTTCACGATGGCGTCGCGCTCGTGGAGGATCTCGGGATCCGAGACCTCGTCGCAGCGGATGTCCTCCTTGCCGTGCCAGGCCAATGCGCGCATGGGCGTCTCCCTGATCGCGAGGGGCATCGGGAGGCTCCGCCGATCCCGTGCGTCCGGCGGTCAATCGCCGGCGGGGCTTGTCGTTCCGGTCTCACCGGTCCGACTGCCGACCTCGTCGACCGCGTCGCACAGCATCCTGCGGACGTCCCGGGCGATTTCGGCGAGATCCGGATTGGCTACGGCCTGCATGGACGCGACGGGATCGACGGCCGCGATCTCCACCCGTCCGTCCTCGCGTTCTCGCACCACGACGTTGCAGGGCAGCATGGCCCCGATCAGCGGTTCCGTTTCGATCGCGCTGCGGGCCATGTTCGGGTTGCAGGCGCCCAGAATTCGATAGGGGCGCATCTCGGCGCCGAGCTTCTTTCGGAGCGTGCCCTGCACGTCGATGTCGGACAGGATGCCGAAGCCGTGGCGGCCCAGCGCCTCGCCGACCGCCGAGACCGCCGCCGCGAAGGGCATGTCGACGGTCTTGCCGTAGGTGTAGCTCATCGCTTCTTCTCCCTTGGAACCCGAAACGCCGCCGCTCAGGCGAGCAGCGTGAGGCCGAGCAGGATCACGGCGACCACCACCGCGGCCGTCCGGATGAATTTCAGGAAGGAGCGGTAGTTCTTCTCGTGAACGGCGATTTCGGCTTCGTGGGTGATGTCGGGGCGGGGGCCTGCGGCGTCCATGGCGTCCTCCGGAATGGGGAGGAAACGCGCGGCTCGCGGCCGGGTTCGCCGGGGCGGGCGCCCTTGCTCCGGGGGAGGGCGCTCGCTACATAGCGGCAACTCCCGAATGTCCGCGAGCGGCGCGCCGAGGTTCCATGGCTTCCTACCAGTTCGTCTACCACATGCAGGGTCTCACCAAGACCTATGCGGGCGGCAAGAAGGTGCTCGACAACGTGCACCTCTCCTTCTACCCGGACGCCAAGATCGGCGTGCTCGGCGTCAACGGCGCCGGCAAGTCGACGCTGCTGCGCATCATGGCCGGCATCGACAAGGAATACACCGGCGACGGCTGGGTTCAGGAAGGCGCGCGCGTCGGCTATCTGCCGCAGGAACCGCAGCTCGACGAGACGAAGACCGTCCGCGAGAACGTGATGGACGGCGTCGCCGCGCAGAAGGCGATCCTCGACCGCTACAACGAACTCGCCATGAATTACTCGGACGAGACGGCGGACGAGATGACCCGCCTGCAGGACGAGATCGAGGCGAAGGGCCTTTGGGACCTCGACTCCAAGGTCGACCAGGCGATGGACGCGCTGCGCTGCCCGGCCGACGACGCGGACGTGTCGAAGCTCTCGGGCGGCGAGCGCCGCCGCGTGGCGCTGTGCCGGTTGCTGCTCGAACAGCCCGAACTGCTGCTGCTCGACGAGCCGACCAACCATCTCGACGCCGAGACCGTGAACTGGCTCGAAGGGCATCTGCGCACCTATCCCGGCGCGATCCTGATCGTGACCCATGACCGCTACTTCCTCGACAACGTGACGGGCTGGATCCTCGAACTCGATCGCGGCCGCGGCATCCCCTACGAGGGCAACTACTCCTCCTGGCTCGTCCAGAAGCAGAAGCGCCTGCAGCAGGAAGGCCGCGAGGAAGAGGCGCGCATGCGTGCGCTGGAGCGCGAGAGCGAGTGGATCCAGGCCTCGCCCAAGGCCCGCCAGACCAAGTCGAAGGCGCGTATCCAGCGCTATGAGGACCTCGTGGCGAAGCAGGCCGAGAAGGGCCCGACGACCGCGCAGATCGTCATTCCGGTGGCCGAGCGGCTCGGCCAGAACGTCATCGAGTTCGACGGGCTGCAGAAGGGCTTCGGCGACCGTCTCTTGATCGACGATCTCTCCTTCAAGCTGCCGCCCGGCGGCATCGTGGGCGTGATCGGCCCGAACGGCGCGGGCAAGACGACGCTGTTCCGCATGATCACCGGGCAGGAACAGCCCGACGGCGGCCGCATCACGATCGGCGACAGCGTGAAGCTCGGCTATGTCGACCAGTCGCGTGACGCGCTCGACCCGAAGAAGACGGTCTGGGAGGAAATCTCCGAGGGCAACGAGGTGCTCTATCTCGGCAAGCGCGAGATCAATTCCCGCGCCTATTGCTCGGCCTTCAACTTCAAGGGCGGCGACCAGCAGAAGAAGGTCGGCATGCTCTCGGGCGGCGAGCGCAACCGCGTTCATCTCGCCAAGATGCTGAAGTCGGGCGCGAACGTGCTGCTGCTCGACGAACCGACCAACGACCTCGACGTGGATACGCTGCGGGCGCTGGAAGAGGCGCTGGAGGAGTTCGCGGGCTGCGCGGTCATCATCTCGCATGACCGCTTCTTCCTCGACCGCATCGCCACCCACATGCTGGCCTTCGAGGGCGACAGCCATGTCGAGTGGTTCGAGGGCAACTTCCAGGATTACGAGGAAGACAAGAAGCGTCGCCTCGGCATCGACAGCACGATCCCGAAGCGGATCAAGTACAAGCAGTTCACGCGCTGAGCGCGGAAGCGGAAAGGGCGGGGGAGACCCCGCCCTTTTTCTTTGGTGCGGGGGAGGCCGGCATCGAGCGCGCGGCGGCCGTTTTCCGGATTGCTTCGTCGCCTCGCTCTTCGCAACGCCGGGGTGGCTGCGTGTTCCGTCATTGCGAGCGCAGCGAAGCAATCCAGAGAATGGTCGGACGGGGTGCCCGGTCGGACGGTCGCACTGGATTGCTTCGTCGCTTCGCTCCTCGCAATGACGGGGTGGTGGCTTGTTCCGTCATTGCGAGCGCAGCGAAGCAATCCAGTGCGACGGCGGTACCCGTTTGCGATATCCGGCGGCGGGCCGGGGCGGTCATGCCAGGTCGGGATAGAGATCGCGCCATTCCGGGTTGAGCATCTCGATCAGCCTCAGCTTGTCGGCCCGCGAGCCCGCCTTGATCCGCTTCTCCTCGAAGATCGCGTCGGGCATCGTTTGGAACGAGGCGTACCAGACCAGCAAGATGCACCGGTAACGGGACGTGAAGCCCGGGGTCGCGCCTGTCCGATGCTCGTGGGCACGGCGGGCGAGGTCCGACGTCACCCCCGTGTAGAGCGTGCCGTTCCGCTTGCTCGCCATGATGTAGACGGCAGGACTGCGCATGTCGCGTCTTCCCTTCCCAAGGGCGAAGCGACGCGGCGACGGCGGGCTACGGGCACCTGCTGCCAGCTTCTTGCGGGAGACTAGCAGAAGCGGGCCACCGGTCGAGGCGCTCGGTCGGAGAGCGTGCGCGCGGGCGGCCTTTTCTGGATTGCTTCGTCGCTGCGCTCCTCGCAATGACGGGGTGGTTGCTTGGCCCGTCATTGCGAGCGCAGCGAAGCAATCCAGAGAATGGTCGGACGGGGTGCCCGGTCGGACGGTCGCACTGGATTGCTTCGTCGCTGCGCTCCTCGCAATGACGGGGTGGTGGCTTGTTCCGTCATTGCGAGCGGAGCGAAGCAATCCAGAGAATGGTCGGACGGGGTGCCCGGTCAGACGGTCGCACTGGATTGCTTCGTCGCTGTGCTCCTCGCAATGACGGAGAAGGTAGTGCGCGGTGAGTTGCGGGGCGACCGCCCGCCTCTACCCGACCCCGAGATCCCGGGCGGTTATCCAGAAGACTTCGCCTTCGCTGTCCTCGCTGTCGAGCCAGACGAAGGGGAGGTTCGGGTATTCCTCGTCCATGATCTCCCGGCCCGTGCCGATCTCGCAGATGAGACCGCCGCCGGGGTTCAGGTGCTTCGGCGCCGCCGCGAGGATGCGGCGGACGATGTCGAGGCCGTCGGGGCCGCCCGCCAGCGCCATCTCGGGCTCGTGCCGGTATTCGGGCGGCAACACGTCCATCACCTCCTGCTCGACGTAAGGCGGGTTGGTGATGATGAGGTCGTAGCGCCGGCCCGCGAGCGGGGCGAACAGGTCGCCCCGATGCAGCGTCACGCGCTCGCCGAAGGGGCTCTCGGCGACGTTGATGCCCGCGACCTCCAAGGCGTCGGGGGAGAGATCCACCGCGTCCACCGTCGCGTTCGGGAAGACCTGCGCGGCGAGGAGCGCGAGGCAGCCGGAGCCCGTGCAGAGATCGAGAACGCGCTCGATCGCGAAGACGTCGTCGACCAGCATGCCGCCCTCGCCGACGAGGCTCTCGTCGAACAGCATCTCGCCGATGAAGCTGCGGGGCACGATCACCCGCTCGTCGACCTTGAAGGGGACGCCGCGGATATAGGCCTTGCCGAGGAGATAGGCCGCGGGCTTGCGGGTCGTGATGCGGGCCTCGATCAGCTCCGCGAGCCGTGCGCGCTCGGGCGCGGTGAGGCGGCAGTCGAGCCAAGGGTTGATGTCGTCGACCGGCAGCGACAGGCTTTCGAGGATGATGAAGGCCGCCTCGTCGAGCGCGCTCGTCGCGCCGTGGCCGTGGAAGACGTCCGACGCGGTGAAGCGCGTGACGGCGTAGCGCAGCCAATCGCGCAAGGTGACGAGGTCGTCGGTGATGTCCGCCATGATCCGCTCCGAAGCCGCGCGGTTCTTAGGCGCGGCCGGGCGAGGGGGCAAGCGCGTCGGCTCCGGCCCGGGCATCGGCGACGCACGGAATAATGGCTCGAAAGGTCGGAAAGCGCTCATTCCGACGTGTTTCGGACGAAGGAAGGATTGAAACGGGGCGCGGCTCGTGTCTCTTGCGCGGCGATCTTCGACGCTTGCCCCCCGAGAGTCCCCCATGTCGAAATTCTCCCGTCCGATCCTCGCCTCGGGCCTTCTGAGCGCAAGCGGCCTGCCTGCCGCCGCGGCGACCTCCGCCGTGGTTCCGGCCGACACCGCTTGGGTGCTGACGGCCACCGCGCTCGTGCTCCTGATGACGATGCCGGGCCTCGCGCTGTTCTATGCTGGCCTCGTGCGCTCGAAGAACGTGCTCTCGGTGATGATGCAGTGCGTGGCCATCGCCTGCCTCGCCTCGGTGCTCTGGCTCGCGGGCGCCTACAGCCTGTCCTTCGCGGAGGGCAACGCCTTCGTCGGCGGGCTCGGCAAGGCCTTCCTCGCGGGAACGGACAAGACCTCGGCCGTCGGCACGCTGCCGGAGAACGTGTTCTTCATGTTCCAGATGACCTTCGCGATCATCACCCCGGCGCTGATCGTCGGCGCGTTTCCCGAGCGCATGAAATTCGGCGCCGTGCTGCTGTTCTCGGCGCTCTGGCTCGTGCTGGTCTATGCGCCGGTCACGCATTGGGTATGGGGCGGCGGCTGGCTCATGGTGCGCGGGATCATGGATTCGGCGGGCGGGCTCGTGGTGCATGCGACGGCCGGCACCTCGGCGCTGCTGCTCGCCAAGGCGCTCGGCCCGCGCGACGGATTCCCGCGCGAGCTGCGCCCGCCCCACAGCCCCGGCATGACGATGACCGGGGCGGGGATGCTCTGGGTCGGCTGGTACGGCTTCAACGGCGGCAGCGCGCTGACGGCCGACGGCGCGGCGGGCTCGGCGCTGATGGTGACGCATCTTTCCGCCTCGGCGGCGGGCCTCGTCTGGATGGCGATCGAGTGGATGCGCTTCGGCCGGCCGAGCCTGATCGGCACCGTGACGGGCGTGGTCGCGGGCCTCGCGACGGTCACGCCGGCCTCGGGCTTCGTGGGCCCCGTCGGCGGGCTGATCCTCGGCGTCTGCGGCAGCGTGGTCTGTTTCTTCGCGGTGGATGTGGTGAAGCACCGGCTGCGGATCGACGATTCGCTCGACGTCTTCGCCGTGCACGGCGTCGGCGGCATTCTCGGTACGCTGATTGTGGCCGTGCTCGCCTCGCCGGTCTTCGGCGGCGCGGGCTACGGGGCGGAGGGCTCGATGGGCGCGCAGATCGTGACGCAGGTCGTCGGGACCGCCGCGACCATCGCCTGGTCGGCCGTCGTCACGCTGGGTCTCGTAGCGCTCCTGCGCGCGACGACCGGCCTGCGCGCCTCGCCCGAAGAGATCGACGAGGGGCTCGACCTGACGCAGCACGGCGAACGCGCCTATACGCTCTGACCCGAACGAGAAGGAGGATCCTCGATGAAACTCGTGACCGCCATCATCAAGCCCTTCGCGCTCGACAACGTCCGCACCGCGCTGGGGGCGATCGGCGTCGAGGGCATGACCGTGACCGAGGTGAAAGGCTACGGCCGGCAGAAGGGCCATACCGAGATCTATCGCGGGGCCGAATACCGGGTGGCCTTCATGCCGAAGGTGAGGATCGACATCGTGATCGACGACGAGCGGCTCGAACCCGTTCTCGCCGCCATCGCGGACACGGCGAATTCCGGCACCATCGGCGACGGCAAGATCTTCGTCAGCGACGTGCGCGACGCGCTGCGCATCCGCACCGGCGAGCGCGGCCCGGCCGCGATCTGACGCGCCGGGCGCGGGCGCTCCGTCGACAAGCGCCCCCGCGCCGGCTACGGTCCCGCTCCCGTCCGTACCGGCCTTCCGAGCATGACCCGACTTTCCATCGCCGACATCGCGCCGACCTTTCCCGAGGCCCGCATCGCCTTCATCCTCGCCGAAGGGCTGACGGTGCCCGCCCAGCGCCCCGCGGCGCTCGACGCGCTGATCGCGGAGCGCGAAGCAGCCTGCCGGGCGCGGTGGGGCGGGACGGAACTCTCCGAGATCCCCGGCATCGCGGTGTGGCGCAGCGCCTACAAGGCCTTCGGGATCAAGAAGACGAGCTATCGCTGCTCGGTGGAGCGCATCGTCAAGAACGTGCTGGCGGAGCGCGCGCTGCCGCGCATCAACGGTTTCGTGGACGCCTACAACGCCGTGTCGCTCGCTCATGTGTTCTGCGTGGGCGCGGACGATCTCGACCGGACCGAGGGGCCCTTCGCCTTCCGCTTCTCGCGGCCGGGCGACGGCTTCATCGACATGGCGGCGGAGCCCGGCGAGGACCCGAACGATCCCCCGAAGGAAGGCGAGGTCGTCTATGCCGACGCGCGGCACGTGCTGTGCCGCCGGTGGAACTGGCGGCAGGACGCGCGCACCGTCATCACGCCCGCGACGCGGCGGGCGGTGATCACGATCCAGTCCAACGGGCACGGCGATCTCGATGCGGCGGTCGCCGATCTCGTCGACCTGCTCGGCCGCTTCTGCGGCGGCACCAGCCGCGTCGCGGTCGCGGATGCGGCGAACCCGGTCGCGACGCCGTGAAGGAGCGCTCCCGGGAGACGCTCGGGCTCCTTCTCGGCTTCGTCGGCGTCGCGATCTTCGCGGGCACGCTGCCTGCGACCCGGATCGCGGTGGAGACCATGAACCCCGTCTTCGTGGCCGCGGGCCGCGCGGTGCTGGCCGCCGCCGCAGCGCTGCCGCTGTTGCTGGTTCTGCGGCGGCGTTTGCCGGCGCGCGAGGATCTGGGTCGGCTGGCGCTCGGCTCCTTGCTGCTCGTCGGCGGCTTTCCGGCCTTCAGCGGCTGGGCGATGCAGCACGTTCCGGTGGCGCACGGCACGGTGTTTCTCGGGCTCTCGCCGCTGCTGACGGCGGCCTTCGGTTCCTTGCTCTCGGGCGACCGGCCCTCGCGGCTGTTCTGGACGGCGGCGGTGTCCGGCGCATCCGTGGTCATCGCCTTCGCGATGTATTCGAGCGGAAAGAGCGGCTTTTCGATCGGCGACCCGCTGCTGGTGGCCGCCAGCGCCTCGGCCTCGCTCGGCTATGCGGTCTCCGCGGGCGTTTCGAAGCGGATGCCGGGCTGGGAGGTGATCTCCTGGCAGGTGGTGCTGGCGCTGCCGCTCTCCTTGCCCTTCGCCGTGTGGACGATGCCGGCGGATCCGGCGGCGGTGGAAACGCGGCATTGGCTGGCGCTGGGCTATGCCGGTCTGTTCTCGATGTATCTCGGCTTCTTCTTCTGGAATGCGGGCCTCGCGCTCGGCGGGGTGGCGCGGGTCAGCCAAGTGCAGCTCTTGCAGAGCTTCATCACGCTTCTGGCGGTGATGCCGA
The DNA here is from genome assembly GCA_027483895.1 of Hyphomicrobiales bacterium. GTDB lineage: Bacteria > Pseudomonadota > Alphaproteobacteria > Rhizobiales > Beijerinckiaceae > JAIXZO01. The sequence continues at coordinate 424 of JAIXTP010000008.1, read as the reverse complement.
TCAACGGCGAGCGGCCCGATGCGGTCACGTGGCTCGCCGCCGCCGCGGTGGTCGGCGCCGTCGTCGTCGGCCGCATGGCCGCGATCCGGCGGGGATAGGCGGGCGAAGTACGACCGGCGGTGTCATCCCGGGCGGCGGAGCCGACCCGGGATCCAGTGAGCGGTCGAGCGGCGAGCGGCTTCGAGGTCGACTGGATCCCGGCTCTCCGCTGCGCTGCGGCCGGGATGACACCGTAGAGTTCCCGCCGTCATTGCGAGTGTAGCGAAGCAATCCAGAAATGGGTCGGGCCGGGTGCCCGGACGGTCCGTGGAACTGGATTGCTTCGTCGCTTCGCTCCTCGCAATGACGGGGGAGGGGCGAGGTCAGGCGGTGGCTGCTCCTGCCGGTGTGTCATCCCGGGCGGCGGAGCCGACCCGGGATCCAG
>JAIXTP010000005.1 GCA_027483895.1 Hyphomicrobiales bacterium | reverse complement strand
GGATGACACTGCAGAGTTCCCGCCGTCATTGCGAGCGTAGCGAAGCAATCCAGCAAAGGGTCGGGCCGGGTGCCCGGTAAGACCGTAGTGCTGGATTGCTTCGTCGCTTCGCTCCTCGCAATGACGGGGGAGGGGCGAGGTCAGGCGGTGGCTGCTCCTGCCGGTGTGTCATCCCGGGCGGCGGAGCCGACCCGGGATCCAGCGAGCGGTCGAGCGGCGAGCGGCTTCGCGGTGGACTGGATCCCGGCTCTCCGCTGCGCTGCGGCCCGGATGACACTGTAGAGTTCCCGCCGTCATTGCGAGCGTAGCGAAGCAATCCAGCAAAGGGTCGGGCCGGGTGCCCGGTAGGACCGTAGTGCTGGATTGCTTCGTCGCTTCGCTCCTCGCAGTGACGGCAATGTGCAAGGGACACTGGACGCGCTGCGATTGCTCATATAAAGATATGTTTATGTGAGTTTTCGAGGGCTTCGCGTGACCGTTTCCTCCGAACGTTTCGGACTGGCCGATCTTCTCTCGGGGCTCAGGGGCGCCGGGGAGGATACGCGGCTGCGGTTGATCGCGCTGCTGGCGGACGGCGAACTCACCGTTTCCGATCTCACCGACATTCTGGGCCAGTCGCAGCCGCGCGTGTCGCGCCACCTCAAGCTCATGGCCGAAGCGGGGCTCGTCGAACGGCACCGCGAAGGCGCGTGGGCGTTCTTCCGTCTCGCGGAGACCGGGGCGGGCGGGGCGCTGGCGCGGCGGCTCTCGGATTGGCTCGATGAAACCGACCCGCTGCTCGCCGCGGACCGGGCGCGCCTTGCGGCCGTGCGCGCCCAACGCGCGGCGGCGGCGCAGAGCTATTTCGACCGCCACGCGGCCGATTGGGACCGGATCCGCTCGCTGCACGTCGCCGACGAGACCGTGGAGGCCGCGATCCGCAAGGTCTTGGGGCCGGAACCGCTCGGCTCCGTGCTCGATCTCGGCACCGGCACGGGCCGCATGCTCGCGGTACTCTCCGGACAGGCCAAGCGGCTGACGGGCGTCGATGCGAACCATGCGATGCTCGCGGTGGCGCGGGCCAATCTCGAAGCCGCGGGGCTGCGGCGGGTCGAACTCCGGCAGGGCGACATCCATGCGCCGCCGGTCGACCGCGACGCGTTCGATCTCGTCGTGATCCATCAGGTGCTGCACTTCCTCGACGATCCCGCGCGGGCGCTGCGCGAGGCCGCGGCGCTGCTCGCGCCGGGCGGCCGCCTGCTGATCGTCGATTTCGCGCCCCACCATCTCGAATTCCTGCGCGAGGCGCATGCGCATCGCCGCCTCGGCTTCGCGCATGAGCAGATGCGGGCCTGGCTCGCCGAAGCCGGGCTCGAAGGCGTGCGCGAACTCGATCTCGAACCGCCCGGCAGATCGGGCGCCGAGCAGCTCATCGTTTCGCTCTGGCTCGCGCGCGACCGTCGTCCCGCGCGCGCCGCTCTCCACAAGGAGGTCGCCTGATGTCGTCCGAACCGCGCCGCTCCCGCCGCAACGGCCAGCGCGGCCTCCACGTGTCCTTCGAATTCTTCCCGCCGAAGAACGAGGATATGGAGAAGGCGCTGTGGGAGGCCGTCGAGCGGCTCGCGCCGCTCGCGCCGCAATTCGTGTCCGTGACCTACGGGGCGGGCGGTTCCACGCGCGAACGCACCCATGCGACGGTCGAGCGGCTCGTGAAGGAAACGCGACTGAAGCCTGCGGCCCATCTCACCTGCGTCGGCGCCTCGAAGATCGAGGTGGACGAGGTGATCCGGTCCTACAAGGATGCGGGCGTGAACCACATCGTCGCCCTGCGCGGGGACCCCGCGGGCGGCATCGGGACGCCCTATGAGGCGCATCCCGATGGCTACAGGACGACGGCGGATCTCGTGGCCGGCATCCGCGCCATCGGCGATTTCGAGGTGTCCGTTTCCGCCTATCCGGAGAAGCACCCGGAAAGCGCGTCGCTCGATGCCGACATCGATGTGCTGAAGGCGAAGGTGGATGCGGGCGCGACGCGCGCGATCACCCAGTTCTTCTTCGACAACGACGTCTATCTTCGCTACCTCGACAAGGTGCGCGCGCGGGGGATCAACATCCCCATCGTGCCGGGCATCGTGCCGGTGCAGAACTTCAAGCAGACGGCGGGCTTCGCCGCGCGCTGCGGCGCCTCGATCCCGTTCTGGCTGGCCGAGCGCTTCGACGGGCTGGAGAACGATGCATCCACCCGCCGCCTCATCGCCGCCGCAGTCGCGGCCGAACAAGTGATCGACCTGCTCGATGCGGGCGTGCGCGACTTTCACTTCTACACGATGAACAAGGCCGACCTCGTCTATGCGATCTGCCACCTGATCGGGCTGCGCCCGGTGGCTGAAGCGCACGCCGACGCGGCGGCCGCCTGACCCTTTTTTCTCGAGTCGTTTCAGAGGTTCCGTCGATGTCCTTCACTCCTCGTCCGAACGCCGCAGCGACGCTGCGGGCCGCCGCCGCAGAGCGCATTCTGGTGCTCGACGGGGCGATGGGGACGGAGATCCAGGGGCTCAGGCTCGACGAGGCCGCATTCCGCGGGGCGCGCTTCGCGGACTGGCCGCAGGACCTGAAGGGCAACAACGACCTCCTGATCCTGACCCAGCCCGACGCGGTGCGGGCGATCCATCTGCGCTATTTCGAGGCCGGTGCCGACATCGTCGAGACGAACACCTTCTCTTCGACCTCCATCGCGCAGGCCGATTACGGGATGGAGGCCTTGGCCTACGAGCTGAACGTGGAAGGCGCGCGGCTCGCCCGCGAGGCGGCGGAAGCGGCGGAGAAGAAGGACGGCCGGCCGCGCTTCGTGGCGGGCGCGATCGGGCCGACGAACCGCACGGCCTCGATCTCCCCGGACGTGAACGATCCCGGCTTCCGGGCCGTGAGCTTCGACGATCTGCGGATCGCCTATGCGGAGCAGGCGCGGGGGCTCGTGGACGGCGGGGCCGACCTCATCCTGATCGAGACGATCTTCGACACGCTGAACGCCAAGGCCGCGGTCTTCGCTTGCCGCGAGGTGTTCAAGGAGCGCGGGGTCGATCTGCCGATCATGATCTCCGGCACGATCACGGACCTTTCCGGCCGCACGCTTTCGGGCCAGACGCCGACGGCCTTCTGGTATTCGCTGCGCCATGCGGAGCCCTTCTCCGTGGGGCTCAATTGCGCGCTCGGCGCCAAGGAGATGCGCGCGCATATCCAAGAGATCGCCAAGGTCGCCGACACGCTGGTCTGCGCCTATCCGAATGCGGGCCTGCCCAACGAATTCGGCCTTTATGACGAGAGCCCCGAGGCCATGGCGGCGCTTGTGGGCGAATTCGCCGAGGCCGGTCTCGTCAATATCGTCGGCGGCTGTTGCGGCACGACGCCCGCGCATATCGCCGCGGTCGCGGACGCGGTGAAGGGCAAGGCGCCGCGCGCGATCCCGACCGTGCCGCCGCGCATGCGGCTCGCGGGCCTCGAACCCTTCACGCTCACCTCCGAAATTCCGTTCGTGAACGTGGGCGAGCGGACGAACGTGACCGGCTCGGCCAAGTTCCGGAAGCTCGTTACCGCCGGCGACTACGCCGCAGCGCTCGACGTGGCGCGCGATCAGGTGGCGAACGGCGCGCAGATCATCGACGTGAACATGGACGAGGGCCTGCTCGATTCCGAGAAGGCGATGGTCGAGTTCCTCAACCTCGTCGCCGCGGAGCCCGACATCGCCCGCGTGCCGGTGATGGTCGATTCCTCGAAATTCTCGGTGATCGAGGCCGGGCTGAAATGCCTGCAGGGCAAGCCGATCGTGAATTCGATCTCCATGAAGGAGGGCGTCGCGGCCTTCAAGGAACAGGCGGAGATCTGCCGGGCCTACGGCACCGCCGTGGTGGTGATGGCCTTCGACGAGCAGGGGCAGGCCGACAGCTACGAGCGCAAGGTCGAGATCTGCACGCGCGCCTATCGCATCCTCGTCGACGAAGTCGGCTTCCCGCCCGAGGACATCATCTTCGATCCGAACATCTTCGCGGTGGCGACGGGCATCGAGGAGCATTCGGGCTACGGCGTCGCCTTCATCGAAGCGACGCGGGCGATCCGCGAGACGCTGCCGCATGCGCATGTCTCGGGCGGCGTTTCGAACCTGTCCTTCTCCTTCCGCGGCAACGAGCCCGTGCGCGAGGCGATGCATGCGGTGTTCCTGTTCCACGCGATCCGCGCGGGGATGGACATGGGCATCGTCAATGCCGGGCAGCTCGCGGTCTACGAGACGATCGACCCGGAGCTGCGCGAGGCCTGCGAGGACGTGGTGCTGAACCGGCGCGAGGACGCGACCGAGCGGCTCCTCGACCTCGCCGAACGCTTCAAGGGGCAGACCAAGGAAGCCAAGGGGCAGGATCTCGCCTGGCGCGAACAGCCGGTCGAGAAGCGGCTCGAACATGCGCTCGTCAACGGCATCACGGATTTCATCGAGATCGACGTGGAGGAGGCGCGGGCCAAGGCCGAGCGCCCGCTGCACGTGATCGAAGGGCCTCTGATGGCGGGTATGAACGTGGTCGGCGATCTGTTCGGCGCGGGCAAGATGTTCCTGCCGCAGGTGGTGAAGTCGGCCCGCGTGATGAAGCAGGCCGTCGCCTGGCTGATGCCCTTCATGGAGGCCGAGAAGGCCGCGACCGGGATGGAGCAGCGCTCCACCGCGGGCAAGGTGCTGATGGCGACGGTGAAGGGCGACGTCCACGACATCGGCAAGAACATCGTGGGCGTGGTCCTGCAGTGCAACAATTACGAGGTGATCGACCTCGGCGTGATGGTGCCGGCCCAGAAGATCCTCGAAACCGCACGCAAGGAGGGCGTCGACGCGATCGGGCTTTCGGGCCTCATCACGCCTTCGCTCGAAGAGATGTGCTTCGTCGCCTCCGAGATGGAGCGGGAAGGCTTCGAGGTTCCGCTGTTGATCGGCGGGGCGACGACGAGCAGGGTGCATACGGCCGTGAAGATCAGCCCGAACTACGCCAAGGGGCAGGCGGTCTACGTGACCGATGCGAGCCGCGCGGTGGGCGTGGTGTCGAGCCTGCTCTCGCCCGAGACGCGCGACGCGACGGTCGCCAATATCCGGGCGGAATACGAGAAGGTGGCCGCCGCGCATGCGCGGGCCGAAGCCGACAAGCAGCGCCTGCCGCTCGCCAAGGCGCGCGCCAATGCCTTCAAGGTCGATTGGTCGGCCTATGTGCCGCCCAAGCCGAGCTTCACCGGCACCCGCACCTTCTCGACCTACGACGTGGGCGAGCTGGTGCCCTATATCGACTGGACGCCCTTCTTCCAGACCTGGGACTTCAAGGGCCGTTGGCCCGCGCTGGCGGACGACCCGGAAAAGGGTGAGGCCGCGCGGCGGCTCTTCGAGGACGCGCAGGCGATGCTCGGGCGCATCGTCGAGGAGCGCTGGTTCACGCCCAAGGCCGTGATCGGCTTCTGGCCTGCGCAGGCGGTGGGCGACGACGTGGTGCTCTATACCGGCGAGAGCCGGACCGAGCGACTCGAAACCTTCTTCACGCTGCGCCAGCAACTGCTGAAGCGCGACGGCCGGCCGAACACGGCGCTGGCCGATTTCGTGGCGCCCGTCGACAGCGGCAAGGCGGACTGGATCGGCGGCTTCGTGGTGACCGCGGGCGCCGCGGAAGAGACGATCTCCAAGAAGTTCGAGCGCGCCAACGACGACTACGGCTCGATCATGGTGAAGGCGCTGGCCGACCGGATCGCGGAAGCCTTCGCCGAGCGCATGCACGAGCGCGTGCGCAAGGAGTTCTGGGCCTATGCCGCCGATGAGGCCTTCACCCCGGACGAGCTGATCACCGAGCCCTATCGCGGTATCCGGCCGGCGCCGGGCTATCCGGCGCAGCCCGACCATACCGAGAAGGCGACGCTGTTCCGGCTGCTGCAGGCCGAGCGGCGCGCGGGCGTGAAGCTCACCGAAAGCTACGCGATGTGGCCCGGATCCTCGGTGTCGGGGCTCTATCTGTCGCATCCCGAGGCGCATTATTTCGGGGTGGCGAAGGTCGAGCGCGATCAGGTCGAGGATTATGCGCGGCGCAAGGGCATGGATCTGCGCGAGGTCGAGCGCTGGCTGGCGCCGATCCTCAATTACGATCCTGCCGGGTATGTCGAAGCGGCCGAATGAGCCTCAGTGGATGCCGGGGCGGCCCGGGCGGGCGCGCGGCGGCATGCGCATGACGCGGCCGAGACCTTCGGGGCGCGGCAGGCCGGAATGCGCGGCCTTCATGGTGGCGACGTTGGCGATGATGTCGGCGGGGAAGGTCGAGACCTTCCGGCTGCCGAGATCGACATGCAGCAGCATGGTCTCGCAGGTGGCGGCGAGCCAGCCTTCCTCGGCGTGGCGCAGTTCGGTCCACAGATGCAGGCGCTTGTCGTCGTAGTCGACGAGCTGGACGGTGGCGCGCACGGGCATGGTGACCAGAAGCTCGCGGCGGTAATGGACATGCGCCTCTGCCACGAAGAGGCCCGACTTCCGCGTCGCCACGTATTCCTGCCCGATGCCGATCATCAGGCAGGCCTCGTCGACGCCGTGGTCGAACAGCACATGGTAATAGGCCATGTTCATATGGCCGTTGTGATCGATCCAGGCCGGATCGACCCGCCGGGTCGAAGAGACGAAGGGGGCGAAGAAGAAGGCCCCCGAGGCGGCGTGTTCGTTCAAGGATCCACCGATGCCGGGTCGTTCCGGGGCCGTTCGGGGCGCGATACGCTGTCGTGTCCCGACGGCCGATGGTAGAACATCCGCAATCGAACAAGAGAAGGCAAGCGCCGATGACCGCTCATCATTCCGTCCCGTTCGCGAAGCCCTCGCCCGAGACCGTGGCGACGGTGGTCGCGGAGCTGCAGAAGCGCTTCGGCAACCGCGCGGCGACCGGCATGGCGATCCGCGAGCAGCACGGCCACACCCTGACCTGGACGGCCAACCAGCCGCCCGACATCGTCGTGTGGCCCGAGACGACGGAAGAGGTGGCGGAGATCCTCAAGCTCTGCAACGCGCACCGGATGCCGGTAATCCCCTACGGAGCGGGGACCTCGCTCGAAGGCCATGTGAACGCGCCCTATGGCGGCGTCTCGGTCGATACGAGCCGGATGAACGCGCTCGTGGCGGTGCATCCCGAGGATCTCGACTGCGTGGTGCAGCCGGGGATCACGCGCAAGACGCTCAACGAGATGCTGCGCGACCAAGGCCTGTTCTTCCCGATCGACCCGGGTGCCGATGCCTCGCTCGGCGGAATGGTCGCGACGCGCGCCTCGGGCACCAATGCCGTGCGCTACGGAACGATGAAGGACAACGTGCTCTCGCTGACCGTGGTGCTGCCCTCGGGCGAGATCATGAAGACCGGCGGGCGGGCGAAGAAGTCCTCGGCGGGCTACGACCTCACGCGGCTCTTCACGGGCACCGAGGGCACGCTCGGCATCATCACCGAGATCACGCTGAAGCTCTACGGCATCCCCGAGGCGATCTCGGGCGGCATCTGCCCGTTCCCGAGCGTGCGCGCGGCCTGCGACGCGGCGATCACCACCATCCAGAGCGGCATTCCCGTGGCGCGCGTCGAACTCGCCGACGCGCTGCAGGTGAAGGCGTTCAACCTGCACGCCAAGCTCGGCCTGCCCGAGACGCCGATGCTGTTCCTCGAATTCCACGGCACGGAAGAAGGCGTGAAGGAGCAGTCCGAGCGCTTCGGCGAGATCGCCGCGGAGTTCGGCGGCGGCCCGTTCGAATGGGCGACGAAGCCGGAAGAGCGCACGCGGCTGTGGCAGGCGCGGCATGACGCCTATTGGTCGGCCTTCACGCTGCGGCCGGGCGCCAAGACGGTGGCGACCGACGTCTGCGTTCCGATCTCGCGGCTTGCCGAATGCGTCGAGGAGACCCATCGCGACATCGAGGAGACGGGGATCATCGCCCCGATCGTGGGCCATGTGGGCGACGGCAATTTCCATCTTACGCCCATGATCGACGTGGACAGCCCCGATGAAATGGCGCGCATGGACGCCTTTCTCGACCGGCTCGTGCGCCGCGCCATCGCCATGGAAGGCACGTGCACGGGCGAGCACGGCGTCGGCCAGAAGAAGATGAAATACCTCGAAATCGAGCACGGCCCGGTCACGCTCGAGGCGATGCGCGCCGTGCGGCGGACCTTCGATCCGAACGGCATCATGAATCCGGGCAAGGTCTTCACCGTCTGAACGCGCTTTGGCGGTCGCGTTCGTGCCGCGTTTCCGATTAGTCTGTCCCTCGGACTGCTGATCGGACCGGCATACGCACCGTGCGGGATTTTCTGACGGGCCTCGCGGTCGCGGTGATCCTTCTCTTCACCGCGGCGCTCGCCCTGCCTCCCTTGATCGATTGGACGGCGCATCGCGATCGCGTCGAACGCGAACTCGCGACGGCTCTGGGCCGCCCGGTCCATGTGACGGGCGGGATCTCGGTGCGGCTGCTGCCGACGCCCGTGCTCAGGCTCGGCGGCGTGTCCGTCGGCGGCGGGCGGCCGGACGAGCCCGCCCTGAACGCCGACGGCGTCTCTCTCGAAATCGCCACGGCGCCGCTGCTGCGCGGCGAGATCCGCGTGATCGACGCAGTGCTCGACGGCGCGCGCGTCGATCTCACCTTCGACGAGGCCGGGCGGATCGCGGGCTTCGGCCTCGCGCGGAACGGACGCGAGACGACCGTCGCCGTCGAACGCTTCCTGATCCGCCGCTCGGCGCTCTTCGTCCGCGATGCGGCGGGCGGGCCGGGGCTGCTGATGACGGGCATCGAGGCGGAGGCGCGTGCGCCCGCGCTTTCGGGACCCTGGCGGGTCTCGGGGCGGGGCGTCGTGAACGGCAAGGGGCGGGAGATCCGCCTCTCGACGGGCGAGCGCGAGGCCGACGGCGGTTTCCGTTTCCGCGTCGCGGTGATCGAGGACGAAGGCCGGCGGCTCGATCTGGACGGGCGCGTCGGACCCGACGGGGCGGAAGCGCGGGTGCAGGCGGCGACGCGCCTGACGGTGCCCGGGGCGGCGGGCGCCCCCGAACGCGCCGTGACGGCCTCGGCACGACTGAAAAGCGCGGGCCGGACGGTGATGGTCGAGGATGCGGCCGTCGAGATCGGCGAGGAGAACGGCCTCAAGCTCACGGGCAAGGGGCTGCTCGATCTTCGCCCGCAGGGAGGACTTTCGCTCGATCTCGAAGCGCGGACGCTCGATCTCGACCGCGCGGCCGGGGAGGGTGCGCCGCGCGATGCGGCGGCGTTGCTGCGCGGCTGGGCGGAGGCGCTTGCGCGACCCTTCGGCGAGATGCGGAGCGTGCGGATCGGGCTCGGCGTGCCGGCGGTTCTCGTCGGCGGCGACACGATCCGGGACGTCTTTCTCGCGCTGCGCGGCGACGGCCGCGTGCTGCATGTCGAAGGGCTGAAGGCGGGACTGCCGGGCGGCGCGTCGCTGACCGCTTCGGGCGAGGTGCGAGGCGATGCGGGGCCGCGCTATGCGGGCACCGTCTCGCTGACGGCGACGGATGCCCGCCGTCTCGCGGCGTGGTGGAGCGGCGATGCCGCCGTGCGCCCGGCGGGTGCCGGCCCCGCGCGGCTCGATTTTCACGGCGACGTTTCGCTTGCGCCCGACCTGCTCGCCGCGCGCATCGAGCGCCTGACGCTCGACCGCACGACGCTGTCCGGGGTGGTCCGGCATGTTCCGGGCGAGCCGGGCGCACGCGACCGGCTGCAGGCGCAGATCTCCGCCGACCGGATCGCGATCGAGGATCTGCCGGATCTTTCGGCCCTCGCGCGCGGACTGCCGCGGACCGACGCGACCATCGTGCTCGACGCGCGCAATGTCGGGCTCGGACGGCCGGGCGTGGGCGCCGGCCGCGTGGTCGCGCGCCTGTCTTCCGGCGCGGCGGGGCTCGACATCGATACTCTGGAACTCACGGACGTGGCGGGCGCCACGCTGCGTGCGGGCGGCAGGCTCGCGCCGGAAGGCGGGCGGATCACGGCCGATCTCGATGCAAGGCGGCCCGGCCCCTTGGCCGAACTGGTCGAACGGCTCGCACCGGGCCCCGTCGCTTCCTTCCTCTCCGCGCGGGCCGAGGATCTGGGGCCCCTGAAGCTCTCCCTGACCGCCGAGCGTGCGGCGGGCGATGCGGCGCCGGTCGTTTTCACCCTTTCGGGTACGGCCTCGGGCACCGCCGTTTCCGCGAGCGGCGATTGGCCTTGGGCGAGCGGTCCTGCGGCCGCACGACTGCGTTTCGAGGCGAAGAGCGGCGATGTCGCGCGCCTCATCCGGCAATTGGGCGTCGAAACGCTCCCCCTGCCGGTGGACGGGGAGGGGCGTCTCCTCGTGACCGCCGACGCGCCGGCGGGGACGGCCCGGGCCGAACTGCAACTGCCGGGGGCGATGCTGCGGGCGGAATTGTCCTCGCTCTCGCGCGGCACGGGCACTCTGGTCGCCGAGGGCGACGATTGGGGCCCGGTGCTGCAGACCGCGGGCGTGCCGGTGCCCGACCTCTCCATCAAGGTCCCCATCACCGCGAAGGCCGTGATCGCAGCGGAGGAGACGGGGCCCGTTCTGAGGTCCTTGGAAGCCTCCGTCGCCGGGCAGCGCGTGACCGGAGAACTACGGCTGCTGAGTGCTGCCGGACGCGTCGAAGGCAGGATCGAGACGGACCGCATCGCGCTCTCGACGCTGACGGGCCTCGTGCTCGGGCCGCCGCCTCCGGTGCGGCCGGGGGCGGTCTGGTCGTCCGCGCGGTTCGGCACCGTGCCGCCGCCGCTGTTCGCGACCGCGATCACGCTGCGGGCGGGCCGGCTCGACCTGCCCGCAGGCCCCGCAGCCGTCGACGCGGTGGTGTCCCTGACATGGACGAGCGAACGTTTCGGCCTCGACCTCGCGCCCGCGGCGCTGGGCGCGGGGACGGTCGCGGGGGCTTTGAACCTGCGGCGCGACGGCGGGCGCGTCGGCGCGACGGGACGCATCGCGCTCAGTGGTGTGCCGGTCTCCGTCCTTTTCGGCCATGAGCGATTCGGCAGCGGGATCGTCGATCTCGAACTCGACGGGGGAAGCAGCGGCGAATCGCCCGCGGGCCTCGTGGCGGCGCTCTCCGGCGCGGGGCGTCTCGTGATCCGCGATCTCGTCCTGCCCGGGCTCGATCCGGCCGCGCCGCTGCGCGCCGCGACGGAAGCCGAGGCCGCGGGCCTGACGGATGCGAGGCGGATCCGGGAGATCGCGCAGCGTGCGATCGATCGCGGCCCCTTCCGGGCGCTCGCGCCCGCCGAGATCCCGGTCGCGGTGTCGGGCGGGGTGGTGAAATTCGGCGCCTTCGCGCCCGCGGCGGGAGAGGCTTCGCTGCAGGGGGCGGCGGCTTACGAACTCGGCACCGGGCGGTTCGATCTGCGCGCGGTGCTGGCCGCGAAGGCGCCCCCGCCGGGCTGGGCGCCCCCCGCGCCCGAGATCGAAGTGCGGCTGCATGCGGAACGCGGCGAGGATCTCCGGCGGGAGGCCGACGTCGCCGTGCTCGCCAATCTTCTGACGACCCGCGCGGTGCAGCGCGAACTCGAACGCATCGAGGCGATGGAAGCGGATATGCGCGAACGGGCCTTCTTCCTGCGGCGCCTCAAGGCCGACCGCGAGCGGGCCGAGGCCGAGCGCCGGGCGGCGGAGGAGGCCGCGAAGGCGGAGGCGATGCGGCTCCTCGGCGGCACGGCGCCGGCGGTTCAGCCGCCCGGAGCTTCGCCCGCTTTGCCCCGATAGTGATCGAGCACGAGAAGCCGCAGGGCGGAGGACAGGTTCTGCCGCGCGCGGCTTTCGTCCACCGCGGCGACCAAGGCGTTCATGCTCAGGCCTCGCTCGGCCGCGACGGCCTTCAGCGCGTCCCAGAACGGCTCTTCGAGCGAGACGCTGGTGCGATGGCCCGCGATGACGACCGAGCGTTTGACGATGCCGTTCACGGTGTTTCCGGGTCCTCGCCCTCGGGCCGGTTCAGGCGGTGGCCTTCGTGCCGGCGCCGGTCGATCCGGTCCTGCGCTTCTTCGAGGCGGCGCTCGGCGCCGGGCCGGCCGAAGCGGGCGCGGTTCTCCGCGGCCTTGTCCTGCGCCGCGGCTTTGGCCTTCGCCTTGCGGAAACGGTTGAGATTGACGACGTCGCCCATCGCGGCGGCTTCCTATGAGGGACCGAGCATGCGTTCCGGCCGGACGATCCGGTCGAAGGTCTCGGCGTCGACGAGGCCGGAGCGCAGGGCTTCCTCGCGCAGCGTGGTGCCGTTGCGGTGGGCGGCCTTGGCGATTCCGGCCGCCGCATCATAGCCGATCGCGGGCGCGAGCGCGGTGACGAGCATCAGCGACCGGTCGAGCAGCTCCGCGATGCGGTCGCGGTTCGCGGTGATGCCCGTGACGCAGTTGGCGCGGAAGCTCTCGGCGGCGTCCGCCAGAAGCTCGATCGACTGCAGAAGGACGTCGGCGATGACGGGCTTGTAGACGTTGAGCTCGAAATGCCCGTTCGCGGCGGCGAAGGCGAGCGTGGTCTGATTGCCGATGATGCGGGCCGCGACCATCGTCACGGCCTCGGCCTGCGTCGGGTTCACCTTGCCCGGCATGATCGAGGAGCCGGGCTCGTTCTCCGGCAGCGCGATCTCGCCGAGGCCGGAGCGGGGGCCCGAGGCGAGCAGCCGGACGTCGTTCGCGATCTTGTGGAGCGCCGTCGCGGCGCTCTCGATCGCGCCGTGGACGGAGACGAGCCCGTCATGCGAGGCCAGCGCGGCGAATTTGTCCGGCGCGGAGACGAAGGGCAGGCCGGTGAGGTCGGCGACGGCGGCCGCGAAAGCCTCGGCGAAGCCCTTCTTCGCGTTGAGCCCCGTGCCGACGGCGGTGCCGCCCTGCGCGAGCGGCCAGAGTTCGGCGAGATCGGCGACGATGCGGGCGGAGGCCTGTTCGACCTGAGCGGCATAGCCGCCGAATTCCTGCCCCAGCGTGATCGGCGTCGCGTCCTGAAGATGGGTGCGGCCGATCTTCACGACGTCGCGGAATTCGCCCGCCTTGTCGCGCAAGGCCTGACCGAGCGCATCGAGGGCGGGCAGGAGGCGCGTCGCGATCTCGACGGCGGCGGCGATGTGGATCGCGGTCGGGAAGCAATCGTTGGAGGACTGGCCGCGATTGACGTGGTCGTTCGGGTGGACGGGGGCCTTCGCCCCGCGCGCGGCACCGAGGCGCTCGTTTGCCAGCGCCGCGATCACCTCGTTCACGTTCATGTTGGTCTGGGTGCCGGAGCCGGTCTGCCAGACGACGAGGGGGAAATGATCGTCATGCAGGCCTTCGGCGACTTCCGACGCGGCCGCGACGATCGCCTCCGCGATGTCGGGCGGCAGATCGCCGAGATCGCGGTTCACGCTCGCGGCGGCGCGCTTCACCAGCGCCAGAGCGCGGATCAGCGGCGTGCGCATGCGCTCGCGGCCGATGCGGAAATTGCGGCGGGAACGCTCGGTCTGCGCGCCCCAGAGCCGATCGGAGGCGACCTCGACGGGTCCGAAACCGTCGGTTTCCGTCCGCGTCGTCATCGCGCCTCCCGGTCGGTTTCAGGCGGTCAGGTCTTCTTTCGGAACGCGTCGAGACTGACGACCCGCGCGCCGTCCTCGCCCGCGGCTTCGCCCGCGTCGGCCGCGGGGATCTGAGCGGGGGCGGCGGGCTCGTCGGCGGGCTCTTCCGTGTCTTCCTCGACGTCGTTGTCGGCGGATTCGACGGTTGAGAGTTCGAATTTCAGGCCGAAATCGACGGCCGGGTCCCAAAAGCCCGTGAGCGCCTCGAAGGGCACCAAAAGGCGCTCGGGGATGCCCGAGAAGGACAGGCCGACCTCGAAGGAATGCTCGGTGATGCCGAGATCCCAGAACTGGTGCTGCAGGACGATGGTCATCTCTTCCGGGTGCTTGTCGCGCAGGCGCTGCGAGATGCGCACGCCCGGGTGGTCGGTCCGGAACGAGATGTAGAAGTGATGGTCGCCGGGAAGGCCGTTGGCGGCCGCATCGGTCAGAACATGGCGGACCACGCCCTTGAGCGCGTCCTGAACGAGAAGATCGTAGCGGATGAGGTCCTGGGCCATGGTCGTCCGAAAAGAAAGAAGGTGGAGGCTTCTGTTGCCAGGCGCCTCCGGGCCCCGCCTTACGCGGCTAAACGCAAGGGCTTTGATTTCGGTACCTGCACCGCATTACGCGGCGACGGCCACCGGAGCATAGTTGTC
>JAIXTP010000003.1 GCA_027483895.1 Hyphomicrobiales bacterium | reverse complement strand
CCGAACATGTTGGCGAGGCCCGCCATGGGTCCGCGCTTCGCGCCCGACCCCATCATCTTCATCATGTCCGCCATCTGGCGGTGCAGCTTGAGGAGCTTGTTGACGTCCTCGACGCGCGTGCCCGAGCCCGCCGCGATGCGCTTCTTGCGCGAGGCCTTGAGCACGTCGGGATTGCGGCGCTCGTCGCGGGTCATCGAGTCGATGATGGCCTTCTGCCGCTTCACCACCTTGTCGTCGAGATGGGCGGAAGCGATCTGGTCCTTCATCTTCGCGACGCCGGGCAGCATGCCCATGAGGCCGCCGAGCCCGCCGATCTTCTCGATCTGCGAGAGCTGGTCGCGCATGTCCTCGAGGTCGAACTTGCCCTTGCGCATCTTCTCGGCGATGCGCTGGGCCTTCTCCTGATCGATCGTCTGCGCCGCCTTCTCGACGAGCGAGACGATGTCGCCCATGCCGAGGATGCGGTTGGCGATGCGCGAGGGATGGAAATCCTCCAGCGCATCCATCTTCTCGCCGGTACCGACGAGCTTGATCGGCTTGCCGGTGACCGCGCGCATCGACAGCGCGGCGCCGCCGCGGCCGTCGCCGTCCACGCGCGTCAGCACGATGCCGGTGATGCCGACGCGGTCGTCGAAGGCCTTGGCCGTGTTCACGGCGTCCTGGCCGGTCAGCGCATCGGCGACGAGCAGCACTTCATGCGGGTCGGTCGCGGCCTTCACCTCCGCGACCTCGGCCATCAGGGCCTCGTCGACGGTGGTACGGCCGGCAGTGTCGAGCATCACCACGTCGAAGCCGCCGAGGCGGGCGGCATCCATCGCGCGGCGGGCGATCTGCACGGCGCTCTGGCCGGCGACGATCGGCAGCACCTCGACGCCGAGCTGCTTGCCGAGCACGGCGAGCTGCTCCATCGCCGCCGGGCGGCGCGTGTCGAGGGACGCCATCAGCACGCGGCGCTTGGCGAGATCCGTGATGCGCTTGGCGATCTTGGCGGTGGATGTCGTCTTGCCCGAGCCCTGCAGGCCGACCATGAGGATCGGCACGGGCGGGGCGGCATCGAGATCGATCGGCTGCGCGTCCGAGCCCAGCGTCTCGACGAGGATGTCGTGGACGATCTTGACGACCATCTGGCCGGGCGAGACGGAGCGGACGACCTCGGCCCCGACGGCGCGCGCGCGCACCTTGTCGGTGAAGGAGCGCACGACGTCGAGCGCCACGTCGGCTTCGATCAACGCGCGGCGCACTTCGCGCAGCGCGGCGTTGACGTCGTCCTCGGTGAGCGCGCCGCGGCGCGTCAGCTTGTCGAGAATGCCGGAGAGCTTTTCGGAGAGGCCCTCGAACATCGTCACCGTCCCTTCGCGATCCGCCGCCCCGTGCGGCGTTCCGCCTTTATCGTCCGAGGGCGGCGAAAGCGCGGCAACCGTGCAAAGCGGAACGCGCCCGCGAGCGCAACGCGCCGGCGGACGTGGACCTCCGGGCTCTCGGCCCGGTCGGTTGCTCAGGCGATCGCTCGTCCATGAACCCGCGGGACGTAGGCGAAAAGGGCCGGGGAGTCAAGGAATGGGGGTGCCGGTGTCATCCCCGCCGCAGCGCAGCGGAGAGCCGGGATCCGGTGAGCCCCCGAACCGCTCGGCGCCCGACCGTCTCCCGGATCCCGGGTCGGCTGCGCCGCCGGGGATGACACCGGGTGCCGCGGCCCGGGCGAGAGGAGCCCGGCGTTTCCGCCGGCTGGGCGACCGCGCAAGAACGTCGGACGTTGCGGGCATGGGACGATCCTACTGGGTCTACATCCTCTGCAGCGGCCGAAACGGCACGCTCTATGTCGGCGTCACGAACGACCTTGCCCGGCGTGTCCATGAGCATCGAACCGGCGTCGTAGCCGGATTTACGCAACGCTACGGGGTGAAGGTCCTCGTCTGGTTCGAGGAGCACGGCGAGATCACCGAAGCGATCACGCGCGAGAAGTCGCTGAAGCGCTGGAAGCGAGCGTGGAAACTGGCGCTGATCGAGCGGGCGAACCCGGAGTGGCGGGACCTCTACGAAGACTTGGCGCACTGACGCGTCGTCGGCAGCCCTCCGGTGTCATCCCGGCCGCAGCGAAGCGGAGAGCCGGGACCCAGAAAACCTCCGGACAGCTCGGCGCTCGACCGTCTTCTGGATCCCGGGTCGGCTATGCCGCCCGGGATGACACCGGGGGCGACGATGATCATCAGCGTCATCCCGGCCGCAGCGCAGCGGAGAGCCGGGATCCAGAGGACCTCGAAACCGCTCGGCGCCCGACCGTCGTCTGGATCCCGGGTCGGCTTCGCCGCCCGGGATGACACGGACGACATCCCTCATTGCGAGCGAAGCGAAGCAATCCAGAGGGCCGCGGGCATGATGCTCGACGCCGACCATCACTGGATTGCTTCGTCGCTTTCGCTCCTCGCAATGACGGAGAGGGCACCGCCGTGACTCGATCGGGAACGGACCGGGATCGAATCGACCACGCCCTCGCACGGACTCCGATCGGGGTTTCGCGCAAGGCCCTCATCGGGTCGAGCCCGCTTTCCTGACGAAGAATGAACGGCCGCAGTCGCGGAGCGTCCCGGTTCGGGACGAAGGGGACCGGGGCGGGAACGGAACCCGTCCGAATCGCGGATGCGCGGTCCGGCCTCGATTCCCGCGCCGCCGGCAAGCGGTGCGGAGGCGCCGCGCGCCGGTATGGTGAACGCGCGCTGAACGCGGGTGGAGCGGATCCGTCCCGGCTCGGGACGTTCATGGCCGAGGCGGGAACGAAGCGCGTCCGAATCGGCGACCCCGCCGGTCGGCTCGGATTCGGGCCCCGCGCGCAAGCCGATGCAGAGGCTCTCCCGCCGTTATGGTGAACGAAGAGTGAAGCTCGCACGGCGCGGCACGTCCCGGTTCGGGACGTTCCCCGCAAAAGCGGAACGGAACCCGTCCGAATCGGGCACCCGCGGTTTCGGAGCGGATTCGCGCAAGCCGGCAAGCGCCGTACGGGGTCCGGCGCCGATCATGGTGAATGAAGCGTAAAGACGCGCCGGGCCGCGCCGTCCCCTTCCGGGACCGAAGAGGCCCGAAGGGGAACGGGACGTGTCCGAATCGGCGACCCGCGCGCTCAGCCGCGCGCGGCGACGGCCTCCGCGATGGCCACCGTGCGGCGGCCCATCTCGGCATGCAGCCGCTCGACCATGCGGCCGTCGAGCTGCAGCGCGCCCTTGCCGGCGTTCTCGGGCAGGTCGAAGGCGGCGATGATCGCGCGGGCGCGGGCCACCTCGTCTTCCGAGGGGGCGAAGAGCGTATTGGCGAGCTCGATCTGGTTCGGATGGATCAGGGTCTTGCCGTCGAAGCCGAGATCGCGCGCCTGCTCGCATTCGGCGCGGAAGCCCTCGACGTCGGAGAGATCGTTATAGACCCCGTCGACGATCTCGATGCCGTAGGCGCGCGCGGCGGCGAGGCAGGTCTGCAGCCATGCGAGCATCGGCGCGCGGCCGGGCACGAAGCGCGCCCGCGTCTCCTTGGCGAGATCGTTGGTGCCCATCACGAACACGGCGAGCCGATTGGCGGGGTCGGAGGCCGCGCGCGCGATGTCGAGCGCCTGCAGCATCGCGAGCGGCGTCTCCATCATCGCCCAGAGCCGCGTTTCGGGGCGCGCGCCGGCCGCCGTCATCGCCTTCGCGGCGCGGGCGATGTCGGCGCCCGAATTCACCTTGGGCACGAGCAGCGCGTCGGCCCCCGACGCGGCGACGGCCTTCATGTCGGCCTCGCCCCAGGCCGTGTCGAGCCCGTTGATGCGAACGATCACCTCGCGCGGCCCGAAGCCGCCCGCCTTCACCGCCTCGGCCACCTGCGTCCGCGCGACGTCCTTCATGTCAGGCGCCACGGCGTCCTCGAGATCGAGGATCACGGCATCGGCCGGCAGGGTCTTGGCCTTTTCCAGCGCGCGGGCGTTCGAACCCGGCATATAAAGGACGCTGCGGCGGGGGCGGATGACGGCCATGGCGGGACTCCGGTTCGCGTTCGTCGTTGCTGCGCCGCACCCTAAGCCTCGCCGCAGGGGAAGACCACATGACCAAAGACGGACCCCGGCCCGGCCGCGTGATGGGGGTCGACGGCTGCCCGGGCGGCTGGATCGCCGTGCTGCGCGCCCCGGGCGGCGGGCCGGCCGAGATCCTCGCCGCCGCGCGCTTCGCCGACCTTGCGGCGGTGCCGGACGTGGCCGTGATCGCGGTCGACATGCCGATCGGCCTGCCCGACAGGATCGGCCCGCACGGGCGCGGACCGGAAGCCGCGCTGCGCCCCAAGCTCGGCGAAAGGCAGTCGGCCGTGTTCTCGGTGCCGTCGCGCGCGGCCGTCCATGCTGCCGATTACGGCGAGGCGTGCCTTGCCGCGCTCGCCACCTCCGACCCGCCGAAGAAGGTCTCGAAACAGGCTTTCTTCCTCTTCCCCAAGATCCGCGAGATCGACGCCCTGTTGCGCGAGGACTCGGATCTGAGGACGCGCGTGTTCGAGTGCCACCCCGAAGGCGCCTTCGCGGCGATGAACGGCGGGCCGCTGCCCACGCCGAAAAAGGTGAAGTCGCGCCCGCACGAGCCCGGCCTCGCGGAACGCCGGCGGCTTCTGGCCGATGTCGCGGGCTTCGGTCCCGACTTTCTCGCCTCCCGGCCGCCCCGCGGCGCGGGAGCCGACGACATGCTCGACGCCTGCGCCTGCTGCTGGACCGCGGAGCGGATCCTTCGCGGAACCGCCGTCGTTCATCCGGCGGCACCGGAGGCCGATGCATACGGGTTGTGCATGGCGATCCGGACCTGAGCCGGAGGTCGGTATTGGCTATTTCACGGAACCGGGTAGAAGAATTCCGCGCCGCACCGTCCGGGGTCGCGGCACCGCCCGCGAGGAGTTCAGCCATGTTCCCCGACCGTCTCCGCGAAGGATACAAGGCGTTTCTCGGCGACCGCTTCGCTCGCGAACAGAGTCGCTTCGAGGAACTCGCCGCTGCGGGCCAGAAGCCCGAGATCATGATCGTGGGCTGCTGCGACAGCCGCGTCTCGCCGGAAGTGATCTTCGACGCGCGCCCGGGCGAACTCTTCGTGGTGCGCAACGTCGCCAACATCGTGCCGCCCTTCGAGACCAAGGGCGATTTCCACGGGACCTCCGCGGCGCTGGAATTCGCGGTTCAGGCTCTGAAGGTGAAGCACATCGTCGTGCTCGGCCACGGGCGCTGCGGCGGCATCCGCGCCAGCGTGACCGACGACGAGCCCCTGTCGCCCGGCGACTTCATCGGCAAATGGATGAGCCTGATCGGCCCGGCCCTCGCCACCGCGGGGCCGCGCGGCGACGGGCCCGTGGCGGACTATGTCGAGAAGCTCGCGATGATCTCCGTCGCCCAGAGCCTCGCGAATCTGATGACCTTTCCCTGCGTCCGCATCCTCTCCGAGAAAGGCCGGATCGAGCTGCACGGGGCCTATTTCGACGTGACGACCGGCGTACTCGCGCTGCGCGACCCCCATACGGGCCTCTTCACGCCCGTCGCGCCCGAGGTCCGGGCGCGCGTCTCGCTGTTCCGCGGCGAACCGGCCTGAGCCCGTCCGCTCCGAGACAATCCGCTCCAAGAAAAAAGGCCGGGCGATGCCCGGCCTTTTGCGTTTCTCGGGAAGCGGCTCCGCTCAGGCGGCCTTCGCCTTGGGAACCAGCAGCTTGCGGTTGATCAGCGCTTCGGCGATCTGCACCGCGTTCAGCGCCGCGCCCTTGCGCAGATTGTCCGACACGCACCAGAAGGCGAGACCGTTCTCGACCGTCGAGTCCTCGCGGATGCGCGAGATATAGGTCGCGTCCTCGCCCGCAGCCTCGTGCGGGGTGATGTAGCCGCCGGGTTCGCGCTTGTCGACGACGAGGCAGCCGGGCGCCGCGCGCAGGATGTCGCGCGCCTCCTCCGCCGAGATCGGCTTTTCGAATTCGACGTTCACCGCCTCGGAGTGGGAGATGAAGACCGGCACGCGCACGCAGGTCGCGGTCAGCTTGATCTTCGGGTCGAGGATCTTCTTGGTCTCGACCGTCATCTTCCACTCTTCCTTCGTGAACCCGTCCTCCATGAACACGTCGATATGGGGGATCAGGTTGAAGGCGATGCGCTTCGGGAACTTCTTGGTCTGGACCTCGCCGAGCGAGTAGAGCGCCTTGGTCTGGCGATCCAGCTCGTCCATGCCGTCCTTGCCCGCGCCGGAAACCGACTGATAGGTCGACACGACGACGCGCGTGATGGTCGCCGCGTCATGCAGCGGCTTCAGTGCGACGACGAGCTGCGCGGTGGAGCAGTTCGGGTTGGCGATGATGTTGAGGCGCTTCGCATCGGCCATGAAGGGCGCGAGAACATGCGCGTTCACTTCCGGCACCACGAGCGGGACGCGCTCGTCGTAACGCCAGCAGGAGGAGTTGTCGATCACGAGGCAGCCCTGCGCGCCGATCTTCGGTGACCAGGTCTTCGAGACGTCCGAACCGGCCGACATCAGGCAGATGTCGGTCGTCGAGAAATCGTGATGCTCGAGCGCCTGCACCTTCAGCGTCTTGTCGCCGTAGGACACTTCCGTGCCCACGCTGCGCGAGGAGGCGAGAGCGACGACCTCGTCGGCGGGGAAAGCCCGCTCGGCGAGGATGTCGAGCATTTCACGGCCCACATTGCCCGTGGCGCCGACGACGGCGACCTTGAAACCCATGGCGTTCGTTCCTGTCCGAATTCCGTTCCGGCTCCCCCGGGTCGTGATCCGCAATCCGTGCGGGTCGCTCTCATCCCCCGCCGGGGGAGATCCGGAGCGAGGACAGCGTCAGCGCGCCGCGTCGCCTTTCGCGACGGGCGTGAGGATCGTCGATTTTTTCGTCGTGACGATCTTCTGCACGGGACTCTCTCCTCGGCCTGCGGCCGGTGGCGCCCGTCAAACACGGCCCCGCCCGAAAAGTCAATCGGAGCGAAGGATCGCCGCGGCCGCCGACGATGCAATGCGGCACGAATCCCGATAGGGTCCCCGCACCCGAAGCGGAGCGGTGCATGAGCGAGAATGACGGAGCGGCGGAGGACAGGATCCCCGGCGCCGGGCAGGGAATGGTGCTGCAGAAGCTCCTGCTGAGCCTGCTGCTGCTCGCCTTCATCGCGGGCGTCGGCATGGTGCTGATGCCCTTCGCCACGGCCTTGATGTTCGGCGCGGTGATCGCCCTGTCCGCTTGGCCTCTGCGCGACAGCCTCACCCGAGCGGGCGCGTCCGGCACCACCGCCTCGGGCGTGATCGTCACGCTCATCATGCTGCTGACCATCGTGCCCGTGCTCGCGATCGGTCCCGGCCTTGCCGACGACCTTTCGACCATCGTCGACATCGTCCGCGCATGGATCCTGACCGAGCCGACGGTGCCCGCCTGGGCCAAGGAACTGCCCTTCGTCGGCCCGAAGATCGAAGAACTCTGGAACCAGGCCCTGTCCTCCCACGAGAATTTCGGGGCGATGCTGCTGCCCTATCTCGACAAGGCGCGCAGCATCCTGATCACCGCCGCGGTGGCGGCCAGCGAAAGCCTGCTCCAATTCGTGATCGCGCTGATCATCGCGGCCATGTTCTGGGCCCGGGGCGAGGATATCGGCGAGGTCATCGTGGACGTTCTCGGCCGATTGGGCGGCCCCTCGCTCGCGCGGCTCGCCCCGCTCTCGGCGGCGGCGGTGAAGGGCGTCTTCTACGGCGTGGTCGGCACCGCGGCCATTCAGGCGCTCATGATGTCGGGCGGGCTCGTCGTGGCGGGCGTGCCCGGGGCCGTGCCCCTCGGCTTCGTCACCATGCTGCTGGCGCTCAGCCAGATCGGCACGGTGCTGATCAATCTCATCTGGATGGGTGCCGCCTATTGGCTCCACTCGACCGGCGGCTCGCTCGTCGCCTTCTGGTTCATCATTCTCTGGGGCCTCGTGGTCACGACCATCGACGGCGTGCTCAAGCCGGTCCTGATCGGCAAGAGCATCGCCATGCCCATGCCGCTCGTCATCATCGGCGTGTTCGGCGGCTTCCTCTCCTTCGGCTTTCTCGGCCTGTTCATCGGCCCGGTGCTCATCGCCATCGCCTATGCGCTGCTCGGCATGTGGCGGGCCGCGCCGTCGGAATTCACGACCCGGTAACCCTGACGGGACGTTCCTGCGAAAGCTTGCCGGCCGGTAACCTTTATGACACCCGGCCCGGACGATGAATGCTCCCGGTTCAAGCGTACCGGAGCAGGGAGCATCGTGGCCTTCGCCCCCGATCTCATGAGCGATAAGAAGCCCTTCGCGGGGGCCGTGCGCTTCGTCGTGCCCGCCCTCGGGGCGGCCCTCGCCGTCGCGGGCGGCATCGCGGCCGCGTGGCATCTGCGCGGCGTGCATGTGCCGCAGCGCGAGGCCGCCGCCGTGGAACGGCCCGTGCGCGAGGCGCCGCAGCCGGTCTGGTCGCGCGTGTCGGATCCCGAGCCCCTCTTCGGTCTCGCCGCCGGCCGTTATCCGCAGCCCGTCCGGCACGAAGTGCTGCGGCTGTCGGACGGCGTCACGCGCATGGACGTCTTCACCTTCGGCGGCCTGCAGGGCGGCCCCTTCGCGCGGCTGGTGCTGGAACGCGTGACCGAGGCTTCGCCCGCCGAGAGCGGCCTTTTCGTCTCCGTCGCCCGCACCGCGGCGGCCGAAGGCCATGCGATCGAACGCGCTTCCGTGCCCGCCATGAAGGAATCCCGCTTCGGGGCCATGGAAACGGCGGAGGTCCGCCTCGTCTCCGAGCGTGGCCCCGTCGCCTGCACGGTCTTCCGCGGCACGGCGGCCGAGGGCCCGCTGCGCTGGTCCGGCTGGGCCTGCGGGGAGGCGGATACCGCCTCCGCCGCGCGCTGTCTCGTGGACGCCGCCCGCTTCTCGCCCGAGATCCACGAGCCCGCGATGGCCCGGGTCTTCGAAGAGAGCGAAGAGAGGATCGCGGCGCCCTGCCGCGCCGAGCCCGCACCGGCCGAGCCCGACGTCACGGCGTCGGTCCGCCCCGCCGCCAAGAAGCAGCGCAAGCACTGAAACGGAAAAGGGCGGCCCGGAGGCCGCCCTTCGATCTCGTGCGGACGTCGCGCGCGGGTCAGCGCGCCAGCGTCTGGATTTCCTTGAGGATCGCGTCGCCCATCTCGGTCGTGCTCACGGCGTTGCGGCCGGGCTCCGCGATGTCCTTGGTGCGCAGGCCTTCGGCCAGCACGTTCGACACCGCCTTCTCGACCAGATCCGCCGCTTCCAGCAGCCCGAAGGAATAGCGCAGCGCCATGCCGAGCGAGCCGATCATCGCGATCGGATTGGCGAGGCTCTTGCCCGCGATGTCGGGGGCCGAGCCGTGGACGGGCTCGTAGAGCGCCTTGCGCTTGCCCGTCGCGGGATCCTCCTCGCCGAGCGAAGCCGAGGGCAGCATGCCGAGCGAACCCGTCAGCATCGCCGCGACGTCCGACAGCATGTCGCCGAACAGGTTGTCGGTGACGATCACGTCGAACTGCTTGGGCCAGCGCACCAGCTGCATGCCGAGCGCGTCGGCGAGCATGTGGTCGAGCTTCACGTCCTGGAATTCGCGCTTGTGCAGGTCGGTGATGACCTGGTTCCACAAGACGCCCGACTTCATGACGTTGCGCTTCTCGGACGAGGTCACGCGATTGTTGCGCTTGCGGGCGAGCTCGAAGGCGACACGGCCGATGCGCTCGATCTCGTGGGTCGTGTAGACCTGCGTGTCGACGGCGCGCTTTTCGCCGTTCTCGAGCGTCACGATCTCCTTCGGCTCGCCGAAATAGACGCCGCCGGTCAGCTCGCGCAGAATCAGGATGTCGAGGCCGTCGATGATGTCGCGCTTGAGCGAAGAGGCGTCGGCGAGCGCGGGATAGCAGATCGCCGGACGGAGATTGGCGAAGAGGCCGAGATCCTTGCGCAGGCGCAAGAGGCCCGCTTCCGGGCGCACGTCGTAGGGCACCGCATCCCACTTCGGACCGCCGACGGCGCCGAACAGCACGGCATCCGCCTCATGGGCGAGCTTCATGTGGTCTTCGGAGATCGACTTGCCGTGCGCGTCATAGGCCGAGCCGCCGACGAGACCCTTCTCGGTCTCGAACTTGGCCATGCCCGTCTTCGACATCCACGAAACGAGCTTCTCGACTTCGGCGACCACTTCGGGGCCGATGCCGTCACCCGGCAGAAGAAGAAGATTGTAGGACGCCATGCGATGTTTCCCCCTTCGCGGGCCTCGTTTTTTCGCGCGTGTTTGTGAAGCCGGGCCGCGGCTTTGGCAAGAGCCGCAGGGCTTGTCCCGCACGGATTCCGATTCCGTAAAGGTTGACGAAAATCAGGTCCGATATCCTGCAATCGATGAAGTCTCGTTCAGAATCTTTTTGAACAATTCCCGTAGATATGAGCATGAGAGCACCGGATTGCGCTCTCGGAATACTGAATGCGTTTCAGAGCGCCTTTGCGTTTTTCCGGCCGGTCGCCGCGGTCTCAGGACCGCGGCGATTTTTTATTGCTCAACGTCCTGCCCTCAATGCGTCGAGAACGATGCGTCCGGGGCGCCCGTCGACCGGTCGACCGATCTTCGCCTGCATGTCGGCCACCGCGCGCCGGGTCTTCTCGCCGACCGCGCCGTCCGGCACGCCCACATCGTAGCCGCGCGCGGTCAGGAGCCGCTGCAATTCGCGCCGCTCCGCACGCGAAAGCCCCGGATCGTCCGTGGGCCAGGGCGTGAGGAAGGGGCCGGTGCCCCGCAGCCGGTCGGCCAGATGCACGATGGCGAGCGCGTAGGAGGTCGCGGCGTTGTAGGCGAAGGCCGCATCGAAATTGCGGGTGACGAGAAAGGCCGGCCCGTCGTCGCCCGCGGGCCGGATCAGTCCGGCCTCTCCGCTCGCGGGCAGCGGCTTGCCGTCCGCCCGGCGCAGGCCCGCCTCGGTCCACTGCGTGAAGGGACGCTTCACGCGCCGCCCCTCCTTCGCGCCGTCGAAGCCCGCGGGCACCACGACTTCGAACCCCCATGGCCGATCCTGATCCCAGCCTTTCGAGACGAGGAAATTGGCGGTCGAGCCGAGCGCGTCGGGGACGGAATCGACGATGTTCGGATGGCCGTCGCCGTCCATGTCGACGGCCAGCTTCAGAAACGTGGTGGGCATGAACTGGGTATGGCCGAAGGCCCCCGCCCATGATCCCACGAGATGCGAAGGCTCGATGTCGCCCCGGTCGATGATGCCGAGCAAGGCCATCAGTTCGGGCCGGAAGGCGGCCTGCCGCCGTCCGGCGCAGGAGAGCGTCGTGAGCGAGCGCACGAGCGGACGCGTGCCCTGCGAACGGCCGTAATCGGTCTCCACGCCCCAGACCGCGACGACCACATGGCGGTCGACGCCGAAACGCTTCTCGACCTGCCCGAGCACGTCCGACCATCGGGCCAGCATCGCCCGCCCGTCGGCGATGCGCTCGTCGTCCGTCAGCGTCGCCATGTAGTCCCACAGCGGCGTGACGAATTCGGGCTGCGCGTCCTGCAATTCGAGGATCTTGAGGTCCGGCTGGAAGCCGCGGAAGGCGGCATCCACGGTCGCGGCATCGATGCCGCGCTTCACCGCATCGCGCTTGAGCGTGCCGAGGCAGGCGGCGAAGTCCTGCGCCGTGGCAGGGGCCGCCAAGAGCGTGGCCGCCAGAGCGGCCGGAATCCCGAATCGCTTAGCCATCCCGGGAGCATAAGGCGGAAGCTGCGGGCGGCCACGGCGGTTTCCTGCCGCACGAAACGAAAACGGCCGCCCGAAGGCGGCCGTCGAAGGACGAAGCATCCTTGCGGGATCAGAGCCAGGGGCGCGAAGCGGCGGTCTTCTTCTCGAAGCCGTCGATGGCGGTGCCCTTCTCCATGGTCAGGCCGATATCGTCTAGACCGTTGAGCAGGCAGTGCTTGCGGAAGGCGTCGATCTCGAAGCGGATCGTGCCGCCGTCGGGACCGCGGATTTCCTGCGCTTCCAGATCGACGGTCAGCGTCGCGTTGGCGCCGCGGTCGGCGTCCTCGAACAGCTTGTCGAGATCGGACTGGGAGACCGTGATCGGCAGAATGCCGTTCTTGAAGCAGTTGTTGTAGAAGATGTCGGCGAAGCTCGTGGAGATCACGCAGCGGATGCCGAAATCGAGCAGCGCCCACGGCGCGTGCTCGCGCGAGGAGCCGCAGCCGAAATTGTCGCCCGCGACGAGGATCTCGGCCTTGCGATAGGCCGGCTTGTTCAGCACGAAATCCGGGTTCTCGGCGCCCTTCTCGTCGAAGCGCATCTCCGCGAACAGGCCCTTGGCGAGGCCGGTGCGCTTGATGGTCTTCAGATACTGCTTCGGAATGATCATGTCGGTATCGACGTTCATGATCCGAAGCGGCGCGGCGACGCCGGTGAGGGTGGTGAACTTCTGCATGTCGCTTCCTCGACCCCGCGCACCGCGGGTGGGGCTCCTTTAGCAGAGGGCGGATCGGGTGTGTAGGGGGCGAAGGGGCGGAGCGGGCCCGCAGGCCTCACGCGTCTTCCGCCGCCGCCTCGATCGCTTCCATGTCCTCGTCCGAGAGGCCGAAATGGTGGCCTATCTCGTGGACGAGCACATGCGTCACGAGATGGCCGAGCGTTTCGTCGTGCTCGGCCCAGTAATCCAGCATCGGGCGGCGATAGAGCCAGACCATGTTGGGAAACTGGCCGGTCTGCATCATCTCCCCGCCCTGCGAGAGGCCGACGCCGCGGAACAGGCCGAGCAGATCGAACGGCGTCTCGCATTCCATCTCGTCGAGGGTCTCTTCGTCGGGGAAGTCCTCGACCTTGATGACGACGCCGTCGCAGAGCGCCCGGAATTCCTTCGGCAGACGGGCATAGGCCTCTTCCGCCATGCGCTCGAAATCGGCCAGCGTCGGCGCGCCCGCCTGCGCCCAGTCGATCCGCATCTTCATGCCCGTATCCTCCCGAGCCCGTTTCAAGCCTCGCGACGCCCGCAGAGAAGGGCGCGCGGCATCAGCGGCCGAACCAGCCGACGAGCCATGCGACCAGCCAGATCGCCGCGATCACCGCCATGCCGCGACCGATCCGGCGGCCCCACAGCTCGATCGGATCGTCGGGCGGCGCATCCTTTCCGGCAAGGTGATCCGCCGCACGGCCGAGGGCCGAGGAGGCGAAAGTACCGCTTTCGCGCTCGGCGCGCGCCATGATCTCGTCATGATCCTGACGTTGCGTCATGCTGAAACTCCGCCGGAGTGAACGGGGCGTGAATGCCCGGTTCCGATCGCGTTCATGCCGTCGCCGGCAGGATCGCGGGGTCGACCATATCAAGTTCGGGAGCCGCTTTCATGCTTCGCAGTCCATACGCCTTCGCCGCGCTGTTCGGCTGTCTCGGCCTTGCGACGCTCACGGCCGCCCCGACCCCCGCAGCGGCGGATCCGGGCTTCTCCGGCGCGCCCTTCGTCGAGCGGGCGCAATGGGAGCGCGGTCCGCACGGCGGCTGGGACCGCGGCTGGGACAGGCACGACCGCGGCCGTCATTACGGCTGGGAGCGGGGCCGCCATCGCGGCTGGGACCGACCCTATCGCCGATGCGTCACGCGCTACGAACGGACCTTCGATCCTTTCCTCGGCTGGACCGTCCAGCCCGTCCGGCGCTGCTGGTAATCCTAAAACAGGCCCGAGAAATGGAAAAAGCCCCGCTTTCGCGGGGCTTTTTTCTATTTCGAAGCCGAAAATATTCAGCGCCAGGTGCGGACGTCGACGAAACGGCCCGCGATGGCGGCCGCCGCCGCCATGATCGGCGAGACGAGATGCGTGCGGCCCTTGAAGCCCTGACGGCCCTCGAAATTGCGGTTCGAGGTCGAGGCGCAGCGCTCGCCGGGGGCGAGCTTGTCCGCGTTCATCGCGAGGCACATCGAGCAGCCCGGCTCGCGCCAGTCGAAGCCCGCGGCCTTGAAGATCTTGTCCAGACCCTCGGCCTCGGCCTGCATCTTCACGAGGCCCGAACCCGGGACGATCATCGCATTGACGTTCGCATTGACCGTCTTGCCCTCGACGATCTTCGCGACGGCGCGCAGATCCTCGATGCGGCCGTTGGTGCAGGAGCCGATGAACACGCGGTCGATCGCGATGTCCGTCATCTTCTCCCCGCCCTTCAGGCCCATATAGTCGAGCGCGCGGGCGATGGCGGCCTTCTTCTGCTCGGACGGGGCGTCCTCGGGACGCGGCACCGTGCCGGTGATCGAGGCGACGTCCTCGGGGCTGGTGCCCCAGGTGACGATCGGCGGGAGGTTCGCCGCATCGAGGCGCACCTCGCGGTCGAAATGCGCGCCCTCGTCGGTATGCAGCGTCTTCCAGTATTCGACGGCCATGTCCCAGGCCATGCCCTTCGGCGCCTTGGGACGGTCCTTGAGATAGGCGAAGGTCTTCTCGTCGGGCGCGACGAGGCCCGCACGGGCGCCGCCCTCGATCGACATGTTGCAGATCGTCATGCGGCCTTCCACGGACAGCGCGCGGATCGCCTCGCCCGCATATTCCATGACGTGGCCGGTACCGCCTGCCGTGCCGATCTCGCCGATGATGGCGAGGATGATGTCCTTGGCGGTCACGCCTTCGGGCAGCTGCCCGTCGACGGTGATCCGCATGTTCTTCGCCTTCTTCTGGATCAGCGTCTGGGTGGCGAGCACGTGCTCGACCTCCGACGTGCCGATGCCGTGGGCGAGCGCGCCGAAGGCGCCGTGGGTCGAGGTGTGGCTGTCGCCGCAGACGATGGTCGTGCCCGGCAGCGTGAAGCCCTGCTCTGGCCCGATGATGTGGACGATGCCCTGCCGGCGGTCGAGTTCATCGTAATACTCGATGCCGAAATCGCGGGCGTTCTCGGCGAGCGTCTCGACCTGGGTGCGGGACTCGGGGTCCTCGATGCCCTTGGAACGGTCGGAGGTCGGCACGTTGTGGTCGACGACGGCGAGCGTCTTCTCCGGCGCGCGCACCTTGCGGCCCGCCACGCGCAGCCCTTCGAAGGCCTGCGGGCTGGTGACCTCGTGCACGAGATGCCGGTCGATATAGAGCAGGCAGGTGCCGTCGGGCTGCGTGTCGACGACGTGGTCGTCCCAGATCTTGTCGTAAAGCGTGCGCGGTGCCATCGGCCGGGATCTCTTCTGCTGCCGAGAAAGGGTCGCGCGTATTTAACCCCGGCGGGCCGTCAGGAAAAGAGCGTCCGGCGATTCATCGCGGCCTCTCGGAACTTTCCTCCGCCGGCGACTCCCCGAAAATGAAAACGCGGCCCGGAGGCCGCGTTTCGAAACCTTGATGCGCAAGCCCCTCAGGCCTTGTCGCCCTTCGGAGCGTCCTTGCGCTCGGCGATGCGGGCCGACTTGCCGCGGCGATCGCGCAGGTAATAGAGCTTCGCGCGACGGACCTTGCCGCGACGGACCACCGCGATCGAGTCGATCATCGGCGAGTAGACCGGGAAGACGCGCTCGACGCCCTCGCCGTAGGAAATCTTGCGGACCGTGAAGCTCTCGTTGAGGCCGCCGCCGGAACGGGCGATGCAGACGCCCTCATAGGTCTGCACGCGGCTGCGGTCGCCTTCGACCACCTTCACATTGACCTGGAGCGTGTCGCCGGGCTGGAAGTCGGGAACGGGGCGGACCGCGGCGAGGCGCTCGGCCTGCTCCTTCTCGAGCTGCTGAATGATGTCCATCGTCTTCTCCTGCCGTTTCGGTCGTTCGAGACGACCAGCGTTCGGCGCCGCTGTTTTCAGTTGGGATGCGGGCTCATACACGACCGCATCCGGGATGTCGATAGTGCGGGGCGGTCAGCCCGCCCGACGCAGGAGGCCGAGCGTGCGCCGCGCCTCCTCGACCCAACGGGCCGGGCCGAGCTCCTCGAGCGCATCGACGGGCCGCACCCTTCCCGTCGCTTCGGGCAGGCGATGCAACATGCGTCGCGGGTGATGCCGGGCATGGGCGAGATGCTTGACCCAGACGGACGCCGCCAAGGCCTTTCCGCCGCGCGGATCGGGATGCCGGAAGCGTTCGAGCAGGACGAGGTCGGGGACGGCCGGCACGTCCTCTGTTCCCGTGAGCAGGAACAGGACGCCGCCCGGCTTCATCACGCGGACCACGTCCGAAGCGAGGGCCGCCGCGCGGCCGCAGCCGTCGGCGATCGCCAGTTCCACCCCGGCCTCTCCCATGTCGGGAAACCGGCCGCGGCGGCCGGTCGTGATCCGCAGCGGGCGTACATGGGGCGGAAAGATAGCATCCTCCGCCTCGAAATCGACCGACAGCGCGGCGGGACGCGTGAAGACGGGGGAATAGGTTTCGAGGAACAGACGGGCGCAATCGGTTCGGAGCGACGACATTCGGGATCTCGCGGAGTGGCGGACTTCGACGGTCCGGACGCGAGATTTAGCCGAGGGAATTTAAGCCCCGTTTTCCGAATTTTCTCGCTTTCGCATCAAATCCGGCCGTCTTTCGCGCGTCAGTCGTTCCGCCTCGGCGCGGCGCCAGCGGGCGATGCGGGCGTGATCGCCCGACAGCAGGACCTCCGGGATCCCGCCCCCCTCCCAATCGCGCGGCTTGGTGTAGTGCGGATATTCGAGAAGATCGTTCTCGAAGCTCTCCTCCTCGCCCGAGGCCGTCTTGCCCATGACGCCGGGAAGCAGGCGCACGCAGGCGTCGAGCACGATCATCGCGGCGATCTCGCCGCCCGACAGAACGTAGTCGCCGATCGAGACCTCTTCGAGACCGCGCCCCGCGATCACGCGCTCGTCGACGCCCTCGAAGCGGCCGCAGACGATCACCGCGCCCGGCCCTGCGGCGAGTTCGCGCACGCGGCTCTGCGCGAGCGGGCGGCCGCGCGGCGACATCAGAAGGCGCGGCCGGGCATCGCCTGCGGGCGAGACGGCGTCGATGGCTGCGGCGAGAACGTCGGCGCGCAGCACCATGCCCGCACCGCCGCCCGCAGGCGTGTCGTCCACGGCACGGTGGCGGCCGAGGCCGTGGTTGCGGATGTCGTAGGCCCGGAGAGACCAGTCCCCGCGCGCGAGCGCCGAGCCCGCCAGCGACGTGCCGAGCGGACCGGGAAACATCTCGGGAAAGAGCGTGAGGACGGTCGCGGCGAAGCTCATCGGTCCTCGCGCCGATGCGGACGTCGGCGGGCGTGCCGACCCGGCTCGGCGGCCTCCGCTTCTTCGGGCGGCGGGCCGTCCTCGTCGCCGGTCTCGTCGAAAAGTCCCGCCGGGGGCAGTGCGAGGATGCGGCCTGCGCGCAGATCGATCGTGGGGACGAAGGCCTTGGTGAAGGGCAGCAGGACCGTGGGCCCGCCGGCCGGGCGGCGGATTTCCAGAAGGTCGCCCGCGCCGAAATCGACCACCGCCGCGACCGTGCCGAGCGCTTCGCCCTCGGCGGTCTCGACGCGCAGGCCGACGAGGTCGGAATGGTAGAATTCCTCCTCCTCCGGCTCGGGCAGCTTCTCGCGCGGGACGTAGAGGCGGACATTGGTGAGCCTGGCGGCGGCGTCGCGGTCGGCCACGCCTTCGGCCCGCACGACGACCATGTCGTCCTTCAGCGGCCGGACGAGCTTGAGCACGAAGCGGCGGCCGTCCTCGGTGAAGACGGGACCGTAATCGACCACCGCCGCGGGATCCGCGGTGTAGGATTTGAGGCGCATCTCGCCCCGCACGCCGTGCGG
Source organism: Hyphomicrobiales bacterium (assembly GCA_027483895.1). Lineage (GTDB taxonomy): Bacteria > Pseudomonadota > Alphaproteobacteria > Rhizobiales > Beijerinckiaceae > JAIXZO01. The sequence continues at coordinate 10,009 of JAIXTP010000003.1, read as the reverse complement.
AGCCCCGAAGACGCCGATGAGAACGCGATCGCCGGACATGAAAGTCTTCATGTCGTCCCGGACGCGCGCTGTCCAGCCCGGGCCGAAACGAAGAAAGGCCCGGCGGGGGGCCGGGCCTTTCGGGATTTCGCTCGGAAGCGGATCAGAGATCGAGGCCGAGGACGCGGATCGCGTTGCCGCCGCAGATCTGCGAGAGCAGTTCCTCGTCCATGCCGGGCACGCCCGCGACGTGGCCGACGGGATTGTACTCGGCCATGTCGAACGGATAGTCCGTGCCCATCATGATCCGGTCGGGACCGAAGACGTCGATCATGTAGGCGAGCTGGTGGTAGGAGAAGACAACCGTGTCGAGATAGACCTGACGCAGATAGGTCGTCGGCGGCAGCGGCAGATCGGCATGCGAGTCGTCGCGCGCGCCCCAGGCGTGGTCGATGCGGCCCGAATAGCCCGGCAGATAGCCGCCGCCGTGCACGGCGAGCAGCTTCAGCTCGGGGAAGCGCGCCAGCGTGCCCTGGAAGATCAGCTGGTGCAGCGCGATCGTCGTCTCGAGCGGGTTGCCGATGACGTTGTTGAAATAGAAGTTCCGGAAACGGTCGCCGTGGGTGAAGCCGTTCGGATGGATCATCACCAGCGCGCCGAGGCGCTCGGCCGCGGCGAAGAACGGACGGAACTTCGCATCGCCGAGTTCCTGGCCGTCGCAATTGGTGAGGATCTGCACGCCCTTGAGCCCGAGACTCATGACGTATTCGAGTTCCTTGGCGGCGAGCTCGGGCTCCTGCAGCGTCACGGTGCCGAGGCCGACGAAGCGGTCGGGGCGCTTCGCGACATATTCGGCCACGCCGTCGTTGACGATGCGGTGCGCCTCTTGGGCGATCTTGGTCGGGACCGTGAAATAGCACTGTCCCGGCGCCGGAGCGACGACCTGGATGTCGATCGCCATGGCGTCGAGATCGAACAGGCGCTTGTCGATCTGGGTGATGACCTCGGCGCGGTCCTTGTCCTGGATCGCGTTGATTTCCTTGGTCAGCTCGTCGGCGAAATGGGCCAGCGGAATGCGGCTCATGTCGACATGCGGCTGGGCGAGCTTGCCCGCCGCCGGAACGACGATGTGGGCGTGGATGTCGATGGTGGGCGACGAGGGGCGGCGCGCGCGGCCGTCGGCGTCGTGGATGCGCGCCGCGGTGCGGCCGTAACGGTTCCTGCTGTCGAGCATGGGTGGAATGTCCTCGTCTGGTCTCAGATGGTTTCGATGCGGCCGCTCGCGGCCGATCGGGTGATCGCCTCGAAGGTGCGGACGTTATAGGTCATTTCGTCGAGCGTGACCGGATACTCGGCCTCGCCGGCCACGGCACGGGCGAAGGCTTCGAGATTGTCGCGCACCGCCGGATGCGGCGGGTGGAAGACCGTGGCGGGCATCTCGCCACGATGAACGGTCGTGATGTCCCAGCCCGTGGGCTGTTCCGGGTGGGTCCGGTCGCGGATCTCCATCCAGCCCTGCGAGCCGTACACGGCCAGACGGCCGACGAAGGGCGTGGCCAGAATGGCCGTCAGCATCGCGGTGGCGCCGTTCTCGAATCCGAGCGTGATGGACAGCGTGTCGCCGTTGCCGAAATTCGAGCCGCGCGTGGCCAGACGCGCCCAGACCTGCGTCGGGCGGCCGAACATCGAGATCGAGAGATCGACGAGATGGATGCCGGTGGCCGAAAGCGGGCCGACGGGCGCCTCGACCGGCGACAGGCGCCAGTTGTCGGGCGGCAGGGCGAAGAACTTGTCCTGGCTGAAATTGGCTTCCAGCAGCAGCGCGTTGCCGAATTCGCCGGCCGCGAAGCGCTTGCGCATGTCGATGACGGCGGGCTCGAAGCGGCGCTCGTGGCCTATGCCGATCTTCACGCCCGCCTTGCGCACAGCCCCGATGGCCCGGTCGACCTCGGCGGCGGTGGTGCAGAGCGGCTTCTCGCAGAAGACGTGCTTGCCCGCGGCGGCGGCCGCGACGATCTGGTCGGCGTGGTATTTGTGCGGCGAGCACAGGATGACCGCGTCGATGTCCTTGCGTTCGAGCGCATCCTCGAAGCGGACCGAGGTCTCGATGCCCTTCTCGGCGGCGGCCTTGCGGCCGTTCTCGTCCGGATCGATGCCGAGGACCGGACGGATCCGCTCGCTGGACATCAGGTCGCGCGCGATGGTCCGGCCCCACCAGCCGAGGCCCACGATGGCCGCTCTGATCATGTCGTCATTCTCCCCCAACCGGCACGCTCGCGCTGCCGTTCGTCCTTCGAAATCCGGGTCCGTTCAGGCCTTGGCGCCCTTGTTCGCCCAGAAGACCGGCACATTGATCGGATCGGCATTGCCGAGACCGGCCTCGATCGCCTTGTCGTAGCAGGCGAGAGCGGTGGCCGTGACGGGCAGCTTGGCGCCGAGCGTGTCGGCGAAGGCCACCATCGTCGCGAGATCCTTGCGCGCGGCGAGCACCTCGAAGGCGGGCGCGCCGGTCGCCTGACCGCCGAGGACCTTGGCGACCTCGGGCCCGCGCATCTTGATCGCGGCCGGAGCGCCGGTGGTGTCGGCGAGGATGTCGAGCAGCCGCTCCGGCGGGAGGCCGAGCGGAGCGGTCAGCGTGAGCGCCTCGCCCAGCGCCTGCCAATAGACGAGCAGCGGGAGATTGACCGCGAGCTTGATCTTGGCGCCGGCGCCGACGGGGCCGACATGCTCGATGCGGCGGCAGAGCTGTTCGAGGATCGGCTTGGCGCGGGCCATGTCCTTGTCCTCGGCGCCGGCGAGGCCGAGCAGCTGGCCGTTGCGGGCCGGGCCGACGGTGCCGCCCACGGGGCACTCGACGAAGCTCGCGCCCTTGGCCGTGACCGCCTTGCCGATCGCTTCCGACGTCTCGGGAAGCACGGTGCTCATGTCGATCGCGAGCTTGCCCGCCATGCCGCCCGAAAGCAGCCCGTCCGGCCCGTTGTAGACCGTATCGAGCGCCGCGGCGTTGAGCAGCATGGTGATGACGACCTCGTTCGCCGAGGCGAGCGCGGCGGGCGTATCGGCCTTCTTGGCGCCGGCCTCGACCAGAGGCTCGGTCTTCTTCGGATCGCGGTTCCACACCGTGACCTCGTGGCCGACCGACAGGAGACGATGCGCCATGGCGGCGCCCATGCGTCCCATTCCGCAGATACCGATCTTCATGGCGTTTCCTCAGGCTGCGTTGATGGCGGCCGTGATCCTCTCCGGGGTCAACGGCATGTCACGAACCCGCACGCCCAGCGCATGGGCGACGGCATTGCCGATCGCGGCGGCGACCGGGCCGGCGGCGCATTCGCCCGAACCGAGCGAGGGCGCCGACGGATCCTCGACCACGACGGTCCGGATCTCGGGCATTTCGGAGAAGGTCAGCAGCGGGTAGTCGGCCCAGGACCGGACGGCGAAACCGTCCTCGTTCCAGCGGACCTGCTCCTTGAGCGTCCAGCTCGCCGCCTGGATCACGCCGCCTTCGATCTGGTTCAGCAGACCGTCGCGATGGACCACGAAGCCGGCATCGACCGCACCGACGACGCTCGTCACGCGCACGGTCTCGGCGACTTCGACGGTGGCGACGCAGGCGTAATAGGCGCCGCTGTTCTTGTAGCGGGCGAAGCCGATGCCGCGCCCGATGCCCTCGCCGCCCGCATCGGCCGGATCCCAGCCCGCGGCCTCGGCCGCCGCGCGGATCACGCCGATCGCGCGCGGATCGTCGAGATGGCGGATGCGGAACTCGACGGGATCGATGCCGGCCTGCGCGGCGAGTTCGTCGAGGAAGGACTCGATGGCGAAGACGTTGCAGTGGGCGCCGAGCGCCCGCATCGCCGAGGTGTGGAGCGGGCGTTCGGGCAGGACGTGATGCGTCATCGTCCGCTTGCCGACCTTGTAGAGCGGCACGGAATTGCGGTCGCCGCCGCCCTGCGGACGCGGGGCGTCGTTGGGCGGGGAAGGCGCGTGCGGCTCGGCGAGGTGCCACGCCGCGAGGAGATTGATGCCGTCGCCGAAGCCGGGCCGCGCGAGATGGGGCGGACTCCAGACATCGTAGGTCCATTCCGTGATCATGCCGTCGGCTCCGACCGAGGCGGAGACGGCGGCGCGACCCGGCGAGCCGAAGGGCGACCAGCTGAGTTCGTCGGCCCGCGTCCACTGCACCATGACCGGGCGGCCGAGCGCCTTGGCGAGAAGCGCGGCATCCAGCGCGACGTCGTCGGCCGCGTTGTGGCCGTAGCAGCCCGAGCCGTGCGCATGGGTGACGGTGACGTCCTCCATCGGCAGGCCGACGACGCGGGCGATCTGCCGGCGCAGCGGATAGATGCCCTGCGAATGCGACCAGACGCGCATCTTCGTGCCGTCGAATTCGGCCACGCCGCAGGACGGACCGACCGAGGCATGCGCGATATAGGGCCGGGAGTAGCGGGCCGCATGCGAGAAGGCGGCGGGCGCCGCCTCGCCTTCGTCGGCTATGAAGGTCGCGGACTTGGCCTCGTAGGCGTCCATCCACGCATTGGCCTCGCCCATCGGGGGCAATTCGGCCGTGCGTTCCCAGCGCGCGGATTTGCGCGCGAATTCGACGGCCTTCACCGCGAGGTCGTCGCGCTCGGCGACGATGCCGCAGAAGCCGCCGTCGATCACCACCGCCACCACGCCCGGACGGGCCTCGACCGCGGCGCGGTCGATGGAGACGAGACGATCCTTCGGATGGGCGGGCCGCAGGATGCGGCCATAGGCCATGCCCGGCAGGGCCATGTCCTGAATGAAGCCCGGACCCGAAAACTTGGCGCGCAGATCGATGCGATGCAGGTCGGGACGATCGGCGGAGCCGCCGATGAGGCGCGGCGCGGGCCTGTCCGTCGCCTCGACTTCGAGATCCACGCGCTCGCGGAGCTGATGATAGGCGAGACCTTCGTTGGCGCCCTTGCGGCGGAAGACGCCGTCGGTGACCACGATGTCGTCGGGCGTCGTGCCGAGGGCCTCGGCCGCGGCCGCGGTGAAGAGTTCGCGCACCATGGCGCAGGCCCAGCGCATCGCGCTGCCGCCGTGTTCGACCGAGAAGCTGCCGGCGGTCCAGCCCTCTTCGGGCGCGACCTGCGTTTCGGTGTTCTCGACGCGGATCTTCTCGAAGGGCACGGCGAGTTCGGCGGCGGCGATCGCGGCCATCGCGGTCGCGATGCCCTGCCCGAGTTCGACCTTGCCGGACCGGATCACGAGCGTGTCGTCGGCCGCGACCGAGACCCAGCGGGACAGAAGCGCGTTCGCTTTGAGGTTGCTCGGCAGATCGGTCATCGCGCGGCTCCTCCGATCGTCGCGATCGCGCGGTCGATCGCCTTGAGGATGCGGGTCTGCGCGCCGCAGCGGCAGATGTGCCGCTCGTCCAGCACTTCGACGATCTCGTGCTTCGTGGCGGGCGGGTTCTGCGAGAGCAGGCCCGTCACCGTCATGATGATGCCGTTGGTGCAATAGCCGCATTGCGCGGCCTGTTCGAGCAAGAAGGCCTCCTGAACGGGGCCAAGCACGTCGCCGCGCGCGAGACCCTCGACCGTCGTGATCGTCTTGCCGTCCACCGACCAGAGCGGCGTGTTGCAGGACTGGACGGGGCGGCCGTCGACCAGAACGGTGCAGGCGCCGCAGTAACCCTCGGTGCAGCCGACGCGCGTGCCCTTGAGGTCGAGGTCATGACGCAATGCGGAGAGCAGCGTCGTGTCTTCGGGGACGTGGACGGTGACCGCCCGGCCGTTCACGGAGAACGACCGGGTTTCGAGGGTCGGGGAGGACGTCATGAACGCTCCGGATACTCAGTGGCCGTGGAACACGCCGAGATTCTGCGTGATCAGATCCGGGTTCGCGCGCACGTCCTCGACGGTTCCGTCGAAGGCGACCTCGCCCGTGTTGAGGATCACGACCTGATCGGCGACTTCGAGCGCGAGCTGGCTGTTCTGTTCGACGAGGATGATGGCCTGTCCCTCGTCCTTCAGGCGCTGGACCGTGCGGCCCACTTCCTGAACGATCAGGGGGGCGAGGCCTTCGGACGGCTCGTCGAGCAGCAGCACCTTCGGATTGCTCATCAGCGCGCGGCCGATGGCGAGCATCTGCTGCTCGCCGCCGGACAACGATCCCGCCAACTGATTCCGACGCTCGCTCATGCGCGGGAAGAGATCGTAGATCCGGTCCAGATTCCAGGGCTTTTCGCCCTCGCTCTGGCGCTGGGCCGCCACGATCAGGTTCTCGCGGACGGACAGCGTCGGGAAGATCCGACGGCCCTGCGGGACGAGGCCGATGCCCATCCGCGAGATCGTCTCGGGCGGAAGGCCCGACACGGTCTTGCCGAACAGCTTGATCTCGCCCTTCCGGGGCGGGAGCAGCCCCATGATGCTGGAGATGCAGGTCGTCTTGCCGGCGCCGTTGCGCCCGAGCAGCGCGAGCACGCGGCTCGGCTTCAGCGCGAAATCGACGCCGTAGAGGACGTGGCTGTCGCCGTAATAGGCGTGCAGGCCGGAGATGGTGAGCGCGTCAGTGGCCAAGATACACCTCGCGGGTCTTCTCGTCGGCGATGACCGCGTCGCGTTCGCCGTCGACGATCACCTTGCCGTAATGGAGGAGGGTCACGGTCTCGGCGAGGTCGAGGGCCGTATCCATGTCGTGTTCGATCATCACCACCGTGGTCTCGCGCGGGATGGACGCGACGAGCTCCTTGATGTTGGCGCGCTCGCCGGCGGAGAGACCCGCGAGCGGCTCGTCCAGCAGCAGGACCTTCGGCCGCTGGGCCATGGCCATCGCGATCTCGACGCGGCGCTTCTCGCCGTAGGAGATGTCCGTCACCGGCCGGTCGGCGAGGTGCTCGAGATTGACGAGCCCCAGCACCCGGATCGCTTCCGTGCGCATGTCGCCGTAGGTGGCGAGCGGCCGGAGCATGTTCCATCGCGCCTTCTGCAGACCGAGCAGGCCGAGCGTGATGTTGTGCGCCAGCGTGTCCCGGTTGAACAGCGTGATGATCTGATAGGTGCGCGACAGGCCGAGATGCGCCCGCTTGTGGGGCTTCAGCTTCGTCACGTCCTGACCGAACAGCTTGATCGTGCCGGAGGTCGGCAGGAAATCGCCGGTGATCTGGTTGAACAGCGTGGTCTTGCCCGCGCCGTTCGGACCGATGATCAGCCGCCGTTCGCCCGGCTGCACCTTGATCGACACGTTCTGCGTCGCGGGCAGGCCGCCGAAGTTCTTGTGGAGATTGATGATCTCCAGAGCGGGGGTAGCGGAGGTAGTCACTTGGCGCCTCCCGTGAAGCGCTTCCAGAGCCGCTTCGTGCCCGGAACCAGGCCTTCCGGCATGAAGATGACGATGACCAGGAAGACGATGCCGAGCAGCATGTTCCAGCGCTCGACATAGGCCGAGGCGTAGTTCTTCAGCATCACCACCAGGATCGACCCGACGACCGGCCCGCCGAGCGTGCCCGAGCCGCCGGCGATCACGCTCAGAAGACCCTCGGCCGAGGCCGTGATCGAGAGCGAGGTCGGGTGGATGTACTTGTGATAGTAGACGTAGAGCAGGCCGGCGACGGCGCCCCAGAAGCCCGCATAGACGAAGGTGATCCAGCGGATCAGCCACACGTCGAAGCCGAGCGCTGCCATGCGGCGGGGCTGGTCGCGCGTGCCGCGCAGCGCCGAGCCGAAGGCCGATTCCGTGAAGATGGCCATCAGCACGAACGAGATGCCGAAGATCACCAGCGAGAACCAGTAGAAGGCGGCCGGTCCGTTGAGGTCGATGCCGAAGGGCATCGGACGCGTCATGCCGGACAGGCCGTTGTCGCCGTTCGTGACCGAGGCCCAGCGGAAGGCCACGCCCCAGAGCACCTGCGAAAGCGCCAGCGTGATCATGAGGAAGCCGAGGCCGGAGGCGCGCAGAGCGATGAGGCCGAAGAAGCCCGCCACGATCGTGGTGCCGAGCAGGGCGACCAGCGCCGCCGACGTATGGTCGAGCCCGCCGCGGGTGAAGAACCACGCGGCGAAATAGGCCGAGAGACCGAGGAAGGAGGCGTGGCCGAGCGAGCTCAGACCGCCGTAGCCGACCAGCAGATTGAGGCTGAGCGCGAAGATGGCGGCGATCAGGATCTGGCTGGCGAGGTTGATGTAGAAGTCGCCCGAGAACAGCGGCAGGGCGACCAGCAGGATGCCCAGCGCCGCATAAAGCGCGATGCGCAGGCCGGAATTCCGGCGTTCGACCGGGGGGGCCGCGATGGTGGTGTTGTCCGTGACGTCGGTCATGCGGCGATCCGTCCGAAAAGGCCCTGAGGCCGGAAGGCGATGACGAGGATCATCGGCAGGAAGAGGATGACGTAGGCGAGGTCCGGCAGCAGCGCCGTTCCGAAGGTGTAGACGAACCCGATGATGAAGCTGCCCACGAAGGCGCCGAACAGGCTGCCCACGCCGCCGAGGATGACGACGATCAGCGCCAGCGGCAGCATGTCCGCGTCGAGGCCCGGATAGGCGGACATGATCGGGCCGCCGAGGACGCCCGCGGCGCCCGCGATGCCCGCGCCGAGCATGAACACGGCGGTGAAGAGCTTCGAGACCGGGATGCCGACGGCGCGCGCCATGGCCATGTCGTCCACGCCGGCGCGGATCATGGCGCCGAGGCGGGTCCGCTCCAGCAGGAGATAGAGCGCGACGGCGGCGACGATGGCGAGCACCACGACGGCGAGGCGATAGGTCGGGAAGGCGTAACCGAAGAGGCGGATCGGGGCCCGCAGGTCGGGCGGCGTCGGAACCGGGATCGGATCGCCGCCCCAGATGATGAGGCAGGCATCGGCGATGATGAAGGACATGCCGAGCGTGACGAGCACCTGACCGAGCGAGTTCGAGCTGAGCTTGCGCAGGACGAAGCGCTCGAGCACGCCGCCCATGAGAGCGACGAGGATGCCGCTGCCGAGCATGGCGACCCAGAGGCTCACGCCTTCATAGGAGCGCATGATGTTGGCGCCGATATAGGCGCCGAGCATGAACAGCGCGCCGTGCGTGAGGTTCGCGAGACGCATCAGGCCGAAGATCAGGGAGAAGCCCGCGGCGAGAAGGAAGAGCAGGCCGCCGAGCGCCAGGCTGTTCAGCGTCTGCACGATCGCGAACTGGGCGCTCCGGATGGAGGCGATGTAGGAGAAGCCGAGCGCTCCGACGAGCACGACGGCGAGGAGCGCGAGGACGGTCCGCGTCTGAGAGGATTGCATGCCGCAGCCTTTCGGGGAGAGAGGGCCGCCGCGGCGCATGCCGCGGCGGCGGAAGTCACCGAACGGTCACTTGTCGAGGTTCTTCGCGGGCGGGAAGTCGCGCGAATAGACGGGGTTAGCGAGGAAGGCCGCCTTGTCGTAGGTCCAGAACTGGCTGACGTTCGGGTAGGTCTTGACGACCGAGTTCACCAGCCGGCCTTCCTTCCGGGTCACGGAACGGATGTAGGTGTCGCCGACCACGTTGCCGAGATCGTCGAACTTCACCGGACCGCGGCAGGTCATGACGTCCACGCTGCGCAGCGCGGCCATGAAGGCCTTCTTGTCTTCGACCTTGCCGTTGACCGCCTTCATGGCGGCTTCGATCACCGCGGCGCCGCCGTAGGTGCCGGCCGCGTAGAAGCCCGGGTCATACTTGAACTCGTTCCGGAAGGCCGGAGCGAAGACCTTGTTGACCGGGTTGTCGAGCTCGGCCGAGTACCAGCAGGCGGTGATGATGCCGAGAGCCTCGTCGCCCATGTTGCGCAGCACGGCTTCGTCGAGCGCCGTCATGCCGCCGATGAGCTTCAGCTTGTCCTTCAGGCCGTATTCCACGAACTGGCGGACGAAGCGGAAGCCGTTCGAGCCGGCGAAGCCGAGGAACACCGCATCGGCGTTCGTCTTCAGCTGTGCGACGTAGGAGCCGTAATCCGGCACCGCGAGCGGCGGGAACAGCTTCTGGACGACCATGCCGCCGTTCTCTTCGAACACGCGCTGGAAGCCCGCGCACATCTCATGGCCGTAGGCGAT
>JAIXTP010000035.1 GCA_027483895.1 Hyphomicrobiales bacterium | reverse complement strand
GAAGCGACGCGGCAATCCATGCCGGGCATGGAGCGCGATGGCGGGCGTCGTACTGGATTGCTTCGCTTCGCTCGCAATGACGGATGAGGGCGCGGAGGCTTGTCCGACGGTTCTCTGGATCCCGGGTCGGCAGCGCCGCTCGGGATGACAGCGCGAGCCGCTCAGGCATGAAAAAAGGGAGGCGCGGGGCGCCTCCCTCGTGTCGTCAGCGGTGCGCCGGCTCTCAGCTGCAGCCGGTCGTGCTGCCGCAGGTGTCGCACTTCAGGCACGTCCCGTTCCGGACCAGCGTGAAGTTCTGGCACTCGGGGCAGGCTTCGCCGACATAGCCCTTCATGCGGGCCTCTTCGCGCTTGTCGAGCGACTTGGCCGTGACGGTGAAAGAGAGCTTCGACAGCTCCGCCTCGCCGACCACCTGCTCCACCGCCTCCGCGATGTCGCCCTTGAGCGCCGTGGCGCCCTGGGTGGCGAGCGCGACCGTCTGCGTCTGCACCCGCGCTTCGACCGACGCGCCGCCGGCGATGGCCATCAGATTGGCGGGCTTGCCGCGCAGAAGGCCCTTCGAGACGACGCGCGCCGCCGAATTGTGGCCTTCCGGCGCCTTGGACTCGTCCTCGCCCTTGCCGATCGCGTCGAAGCCGATCGACTCCGGCGCGACATGGGCGAGATCGGTGCGGGCGAGATAGCTGATCGCCAGCTCGCGGAACACGTAGTCGAGTACCGAGGTCGCGTTCTTGATCGCGTCATTGCCCTGCACGAAGCCCGCGGGCTCGAAGCGGGTGAAGGTGAAGGCCTCCACATATTCCTCGAGCGGCACGCCGTATTGCAGGCCCAGCGAGATCGCGATGGCGAAGTTGTTCATCAACGAGCGGAAGGCCGCGCCTTCCTTGTGCATGTCGATGAAGATCTCGCCGAGGCGACCGTCCTCGTATTCGCCGGTGCGCAGATAGACCTTGTGGCCGCCCACGACCGCCTTCTGGGTGTAGCCCTTGCGGCGGTCGGGGAGCTTCTCGCGGTCGCGGACGCGCTCGATGCGCTCGACGACCCGCTCGACGATCTTCTCGGCCATGGCCGCGGCACGCGCCGCGGCGGGCTGGGCGACGAGCGTCTCGACGGCGTCGTCCGCCTCGTCCTCGTCGTCCGAGATGAGCTGCGAGTTCAGCGGCTGCGAGAGCTTGGAGCCGTCGCGATAGAGCGCGTTGGCCTTCAGCGCCAGCTTCCAGCTGAGCATGTAGGCGTTCTTGCAGTCCTCGACCGTCGCCTCGTTCGGCATGTTGATGGTCTTGGAGATCGCCCCCGAGATGAAGGGCTGCGCCGCCGCCATCATGCGGATGTGGCTCTCGACCGAGAGATAGCGCTTGCCGATGCGTCCGCAGGGGTTCGCGCAGTCGAACACCGGATAGTGCTCGACCTTGAGATGCGGGGCGCCTTCGAGCGTCATCGCGCCGCAGACATGGATGTTCGCGGCCTCGATGTCGGCCTTCGAGAAGCCGAGGAAGGGCAGAAGCTCGAAGGACGGGTCGTTGAGCTTGTCCGCCGGAACCTTCAGCGCGCCGGTGAGGAAGTCGTCGCCGAGCGTCCACTTGTTGAAGACGAACTTGATGTCGAAGGCCGACGCCATGCCCTTCTCGACCGCGGCGATCTTCTCGTCCGTGAAGCCCTTCGCGCGCAGCGTCGAGTGGTTCACGCCCGGAGCCTGGGCGATGGAGCCGTGGCCGACCGCATAGGCCTCGATCTCGGCGATCTGCGCCTCGGAATAGCCGAGGGTGCGCAGCGCCTCTGGGACCGCGCGGTTGATGATCTTGAAGTAGCCGCCGCCGGCGAGCTTCTTGAACTTCACCAGCGCGAAGTCGGGCTCGATGCCGGTGGTGTCGCAGTCCATCACGAGGCCGATCGTGCCGGTGGGCGCGATCACGGTGGCCTGCGCGTTGCGGTAGCCGTGCTTCTCGCCGAGCGTCAGCGCCTTGTCCCACGCGGCCTTGGCGTGAGCGACGAGACGCGCGTCGGTGCAGGAGGCGTGGTCGAGGGCGACGGGGGTCTGCGAGAGACCCTCATAGCCCGCGCCTTCGCCGTGCGCGGCGCGGCGATGGTTGCGGATGACGCGGAGCATGTTCGCCGCATTGTCCGCATAGCCCGGGAAGGGGCCGAGCTCGGAGGCCATCTCCGCGGAGGTGGCGTAGCTGATGCCCGTCATGATCGCGGTCAGCGCGCCGCAGATCGCGCGGCCCTCGGCCGAGTCGTAGGGCACGCCGTTGGTCATCAGCAGGCCGCCGATATTGGCGTAGCCGAGGCCGAGCGTGCGGTAGCGGTAGGAGAGTTCCGCGATCTCCTTGGACGGGAACTGCGCCATCAGCACCGAGATTTCGAGCACGACGGTCCAGAGGCGAACGGCGTGTTCGTAGTTCTCGATCTCGACGCGGCCGTCCTCGGCGCGGAACTGCAGAAGGTTCAGCGAGGCGAGGTTGCAGGCCGTGTCGTCGAGGAACATGTACTCCGAGCACGGGTTCGACGCCCGGATGGGACCCGCCGCGGGGCAGGTGTGCCAATCGTTCATCGTGGTGTTGAAGTGCAGGCCGGGATCGGCCGAGGCCCAGGCCGCGTAGCCGATCTTCTCCCACAGGTCGCGGGCCTTCAGCGTCTTCGACACCTTGCCGTCGGTGCGGCGGATGAGGTTCCACTCGCCGTCGGCGTCGACCGCGCGCACGAAGTCGTCCTTCAGCGAGACGGAGTTGTTCGAGTTCTGGCCGGCGACCGTCAGATAGGCCTCGGAATCCCAGTCGGTGTCGTAGGTGTCGAACTGGATGTCCGTGTAGCCCTGCTTGGCGAACTGGATGACGCGCTTGATGTAGTTGTCGGCCACGAGGCCGCGGCGGGCGAGCTTGATCTCGCGCTTGAGCGCCGGGTTCTTCTCGGGCTCGAAGCAGGCGTCGGCGTCGCCCTCGCAGTTCACGCAGGCCTTCATGATGGCCTTGAGGTGCTTCTGGACGACCTTGGAGCCGGTCACGAGGGCCGCGACCTTCTGCTCCTCCTTCACCTTCCAATCGATATAGGCCTCGATGTCCGGATGGTCGGCATCGACCACGACCATCTTGGCCGCGCGGCGCGTGGTGCCGCCCGACTTGATGGCGCCCGCGGCGCGGTCGCCGATCTTGAGGAAGCTCATGAGGCCGGAGGAACGGCCGCCGCCGGCGAGCTTCTCGCCTTCACCGCGCAGCATCGAGAAATTCGAGCCGGTGCCCGAGCCGTATTTGAACAGGCGCGCCTCGCGGACCCAGAGGTCCATGATGCCGCCTTCGTTCACGAGATCGTCCTGCACGCCCTGAATGAAGCAGGCATGCGGCTGCGGATGCTCGTAGGAGGACTTCGACTTCACGAGCTTGCCCGTCTTGAAGTCGACGTAGAAATGGCCCTGCGACGGACCGTCGATGCCGTAGGCCCAGTGCAGGCCGGTGTTGAACCACTGCGGCGAGTTCGGCGCCACCATCTGGTTGGCGAGCATGAAGCGCAGCTCGTCATGGAAGGCGTGCGCGTCGTCTTCCGACGAGAAGTAGCCGCCCTTCCAGCCCCAATAGGTCCAGCAGCCGGCCAAACGGTCGAAGACCTGCTTGGAGGACATTTCCGAGCCGTAGCGCTCGCCTTCCGGCAGCGCGGCCAGCGCCTTCTCGTCGGGGACCGAGCGCCACAGCCAGGACGGAACGTCGTTCTCCTCGACCTTCTTCAGGCGCGAGGGGACGCCCGCCTTGCGGAAATACTTCTGGGCGAGAACGTCCGCGGCGACCTGGCTCCACGCCTCCGGCACCTCGATGTTCTCGAGGCGGAACACCACCGACCCGTCCGGGTTCCGGATCTCGCTCGTCGCGTATCGGAACGCGATCTCTGCATAGGGAGACCGGCCGCCGGCAGTGTAACGTCGTTCGATACGCATTCTCGTCCCCTGGTCCGGGCTCCCGCCCGGGAAAAATAGTCCTGAATCGAATTCGGTCCGGCCCCCGACCGTTCCGGCATCGATTTCCGATCGACCCCGGACGCTCGTCCCTCTTTGTTTGTCGCCGAAATGCTCGTCGCGGTTGTGTCGAAGGCGAGCAAGAATCGGCGGCGCCGAGGGCGGACCGCTGGGAGGGACGCTAGCGTCGCCGCGACGAAAACGTCAAGGTCTTGTGCGCGGTCTTCGTCGCGGCACCAGATCTTGTGCAGCGCTTGTGAATAACGGGGACGGCGCAGAATTTTCCGCCAAGTGGCCCGCGCGCATCGGGAATCGGCCCGCGAGCTCAACCTCTGCGGTATGTCGGAAGGGGGGCGAAGGTCGGATGTCCGGGGTCTTCTGCGGACTGGACAGCCGGAACCTCCGACGCCATAGTCCGCGCGCTTTCGAAAGGCTCTCGCGATGAAAGATACCCTGCTCCGGATCTTCACCTGGTGGAACGGCGCCACGATCGGCACGCTCTGGCACACCCGGCGCAACGGCGAGTTCGTCGGCGAGGACGAGTTCGGCAACCGTTATTACCGGACCAAGGGCGGGAAGGTGGACCCCGCGCTCGGCGTCGTGCGCCGTTGGGTGATCTACAACGGCGAGGCCGAGGCCTCGAAGATCCCGCCCGGCTGGTACGGCTGGATGCATCACAAATTCGACGAGCCCCCGCAGAGCGAGGGCTATGTGCCCCGCGAGTGGGAAAAGCCGCACCGCCCGAACCCGACCGGTACGGCGGGTGCCTATCGGCCGAAGGGCTCGATCCTGAACGCCGACACCCGGCGCGAGGCGACGGGCGACTATCAGGCCTGGACGCCCGGCAGCTGAGCCGGATCCCGCTCCGTTGCGTTCGAAGCCCCGCCGATTCGGCGGGGTTTTTCTTTCGTCCGGCTTTGCTCCCCGGCCGTGAAGGGACAGGGCATCCGCCGCTGTCATCCCGGTCGCAGCGAAGCGGAGGGCCGGGATCCAGAGAACTTCAGAGCCGCTCGACGCCCGACCATTGTTCTGGGTCCCGGGTCGGCTTCGCCGCCCGGGATGACATGTCGAGGTGCAATCCGTCATTGCGAGGAGCGCAGCGACGCGGCAATCCATGCCGGGCGTGGAGCGCGGCGTCTGGCGTCAGGCTGGATTGCTTCGCTTCGCTCGCAATGACGGGGAGGGGCGAGAGCCAGACCCACCCGAATCGCCGTGGCCCTTTTTCCGCCACGGGGGGCGTGCTAAGCCCGCGGCCATGATGCTCCGCCGTTCCGCTCTGCTGCTTCTCGCCGGTCTCGCGCTTCCGCTCGGGCCGGGGACGGCGCTCGCGGACAAGATCAAGAACCCGACCGCGACCTTCGCGGGGCTCGACAAGATCACCGGCCGCATCACCAGCTTCGACGTCGCGGTGGACGAGACCGTGCAGTTCGGCACGCTGCAGCTGACGCCGCGCGTCTGCTACACGCGCCCGCCGACCGAAGCCCCGAACACCACCGCCTTCATCGAGGTGGAGGAACTGGTCGAGGCCAAGCGGACGCGGCGGATCTTCGGGGGCTGGGTGTTCGCCTCGAGCCCCGGCCTGCATGCGATCGAGCACCCGGTCTACGATCTATGGCTCACCGGCTGCAAAGGCGGGGTGCAGGCCGTTTCCGAAGACACCACGCCCGTCGCGCCGCGCGCGCCGGCGGCACGCGACGGTCGGCAGGAACGGACCCGGCAACCGGCGCAGCAGCCCGCGCGACAGGGCCAGCCTGCGCCCGCGCCGGCGCCGCAGCCGCAACGGGCCGAGCCGCCCTTCCAGCCGACCACGCCGCGCGACGGCGCACCGCGGCCGCCGGGCACCGTCCCCGGCGAATTGCGCCCGAGCCGCTGAGCGGCGTCGCCGTCAATCCTTGAAGATCGCGAGCGCCTCGGCGCCGCTCACCACGTGCTCGCGGGGCCAGCACAGGAAATCGCCGGTCACTTCGAGCGCCTCGCCGAGCAGGACGCGATAGCGGCGTCTCGGCAGGGCCACCGCGCCGAGCGTCGCCAGATGCGGCGTCACGAACTGAGTGTCCAGAAGCCGATAGCCGCCTTTCTTGAGACGCGACACGAGGTGGACGAGCGCCACTTTCGACGCGTCGCGCTCGAAGTGGAACATGCTCTCGCCGAAAAAGGCGCCGCCGAGCGAGACGCCGTAAAGCCCGCCCACGAGGCGGCCGTCATGCCAGGCTTCGACGGTATGGACGTCGCCGCGGTCGAACAGAACGCCGTAGAGCCGGCGGATGCGGTCATTGATCCAGGTGTCGGGACGCGTCTCGGCGCAGGCGGCGATCACGGCGTCGAAGTCGCCGTCCACGCGGATCTCGTAGCGGTCCGACCGGACGGTCTTGGCGAGGCTCGACGAGATGCGGAAGCCGTCGAGCGGGATGATGCCCCGCTCCCGCGGCTCGACCCAATAGAGCGTCGGGTCGTCCGCGCTTTCCGCCATGGGGAAGATCCCGGCGGCATAGGCCTGCAGAAGCAGGTCCGGAGTGATCGGTTCGTCCGTGCCTTCGGACGACATCGGCTCAACCCGCGGGCTGGTCCATGCCGCCGCCCGAGAGGAATTTCTCGAGCCAGTGGATGTCGTAGACCCCGTTCTGCATGTCCGGATTGCGCACGAGGGCGCGGAAGAGCGGCAGCGTGGTCTCGACGCCTTCCACCACGAACTCGTCCAGCGCGCGGCGCAGGCGCATGAGGCATTCGTTGCGCGTGCGGCCGTGGACGATGAGCTTGCCCATCAGCGAGTCGTAATAGGGCGGGATCGAATAGCCCTGATAGACGGCCGAATCGACCCGGACCCCGAGGCCGCCGGGCGGGTGGAAATAGGTGATCTTGCCGGGCGAGGGGCGGAAGGTGACCGGGTGCTCCGCATTGATGCGGCACTCGATCGCGTGGCCCTCGATCACCACGTCTTCCTGCCGGAAGGACAGCGGCGAGCCCGCGGCGATGCGGATCTGCTCGTTCACGAGATCGATCCCGGTGATCATCTCCGTGACGGGATGCTCGACCTGGATGCGGGTGTTCATCTCGATGAAGTAGAACTGCCCGTCCTCGTAAAGGAATTCGATGGTGCCCGCGCCGAGATAACCGAGCTCCTGCATGGCGCGCGCGACCACGCCGCCGATGTCGTCGCGCATGGCGGCGTTGAGCGCGGGGGAGGTCGCTTCCTCCCAGACCTTCTGGTGCCGGCGCTGCAGCGAGCAGTCGCGCTCGCCCAGATGCACGGCATTGCCGCGCCCGTCGCCGAGCACCTGAATTTCGATGTGGCGAGGCTTTTCGAGATATTTCTCGAGATAGACCGCATCGTCGCCGAAGGCGGCCTTGGCCTCCGTGCGGGCGGTCTGCAGCGCATGGACGAGATCGGCCTCGCTGCGCGCGACCTTCATGCCGCGACCGCCGCCGCCGGCGGCGGCCTTCACGAGAACGGGGTAGCCGATGTCGGCGGCGACGCGCAGCGCCTCGTCGTCGTCGGTGATGCCGCCCTCGGAGCCGGGCACGCAGGGAATGCCGAGGCGCTTGGCGGTGCGCTTGGCCTCGATCTTGTCGCCCATGATGCGGATATGCTCCGCCTTGGGGCCGATGAAGTGGATGTTGTGGCTTTCGAGAATGTCGGCGAAGCGCGCGTTCTCGGAGAGGAAGCCGTAGCCCGGATGGACCGCGTCCGCGCCCGTGATCTCGCAGGCGGCAAGGAGCGAGGGGATGTTGAGATAGCTGTCGCGCGCCTGCGGCGGGCCGATGCAGACGCTTTCGTCGGCGAGGCGGACATGCATGGCGTCCGCATCCGCCGTCGAATGGACCGCGACGGTGGCGATGCCGAGCTCCTTGCAGGCCCGCAGGATGCGGAGCGCGATCTCGCCCCGGTTCGCGATCAGGATCTTGTCGAACATGCCCGGCTCACTCGATGACGAGGAGCGGTTCGCCGTATTCCACCGGCTGGCCGTCCTCGACGAGGATGGCCGTGACGGTGCCGGCGCGCGGCGCGACGATCTCGTTGAAGGTCTTCATCGCCTCGACGAGCAGGACCTTTTCACCGGCCTTCACCTGCGAGCCGATCTCCACGAAGGCCTTGGCGTCGGGCGAGGGGCGACGATAGGCCGTGCCTACCATCGGCGACGAGACCGCGCCGGGATGAAGTCCGGCATCGAGAACGGCCGCAGCCGCGGGAGCCGGTGCGGCAGCCACGGGCGGAGGCGCCATCACGGCATGCGCCGGCGCCGGGGCTGCGACCGTGACGGTCGCAGCGGTGATCGTGCGCGCCACGCGGATGCGCAGGTCGCCCTTTTCGACTTCGATCTCGGACAGGTCCGTCTCGGTCAGCATCTGCGCCAGACGGCGCACCAGCTTCGCGTCGATGCCGACTTCTTGGGAGTCCTTGGAAGAATGGCTCATGTCGTCCTTGCCGTGTCTTCGGCGGTCCGCACGGTTCGGCGTGGGCCGGTTCCGCGGATGCCGGGGCATGCGCTCCCGCGACTCAAGCGCGGCGGGAGTCCGTTGGGTGCCTGCATATCGACTTGCGGCCCCGAGGAAAAGGGCGGTGCCCCCTCAGCAAACAGCTTTCCCGCATTTACGGGTCGAGGCGACGGCGGTCTTCAGCGGTTCGAGGCCGACCGCGCCGAAGATCACCTCCTTGCCGACCACGAAGGCGGGCGTGCCCTGCAGGCGCAGCGCGTCGGCGAAGCGCATCGTCTCCTCGACGGCCGCGCGCGTCTCGGGGCTTTCGAGGTCCTTCTGCAGACGGGCCATGTCCGCGCCCATCTCCTTGGCCACCGCAAGCACCCGATCCTTGCCGACGCGGCCGCGGGACTCGAGCACCTTGGTGTGGAAGTCCCAGTATTTGTCGCCGGTGAACTGGTTCTTCACGGCCACGGCGGCGAGCGAGGCCTCGACCGAGTCCGGGCCGAGCACGGGGAAGTCGCGCAGCACGACGCGCAGCTTGGGGTCGGCCTGCACGAGCGTCTTCACGTCGCCCATGGCCTTCTTGCAGTAGCTGCAATTGTAATCGAAGAACTCGACGAGCGTGACGTCGCCCTTGGGATTGCCGACCACGATCGCGCGGGGGCTGTCGGCCAGCGCGCCCGCGAGCTGCTCCAGCGCCTTGGTGCGCGCGACCTTCTCCGCCTCGCCCTGCTTGCGCTCGAGCTCGGTCATCGCCTCCTGGATGATCTCGGGATTGGTCAGCATGTATTCGCGGATCAGCGAGCGGACCTCGTCCTTCTGCTTGTCCGTGAGCGATTGCGCCGCGGCGGGGGTCGCGGCGACGAGGACGCCGGCGGCGAGGCCGAGAAGGGCGCGCGGGACGAAACGGTTCATGCTGGCTTCTCCTCGGCCGCTCAGCGCGGCGGTCTATAGGTAAGGATCTCCTCGGCTTTCAGCCAGGGACCCGAATTCTTCGGAAATCGATCCTGCGCGCGGGCGGCCTGCTGCGCGGCGTTCTTGTAGTCCCCCGACGCGAAATAGGATTGCGCGGCGGAGAGTTCGGCCATCGCGACATTGCCCTTGATGCCGTAGGCGGTGGCGAGATGGCGGAAGGCGTCGGCGTTTTCGGGCTCGCGGGCCGCGGCGTTGGAAAGCTCGCGGATCGCCTCGTCGACGAAGCCCGTCTTCTCAGTCGCGACGAGCGCATGACCGAGCATGACGCGGATCGGCACCGCGCCCGGCGACAGCGACACCGCGCGGCGGAGCGCCGGGATGGCCTCGTTCGCGCGGCCGAATTCGAGCAGCGCCTGACCCTTGAGCTCCCAGAAATACGGATTGTTGGGCTGCTCGGCGAGGAGGCCGTCGATCTTCTCGAGCGCCGCGGCGAGCCTCTTCGAGCGGTAGTCGACGATCGCCCGCGCGTAGCGGGCGGGTAGCGACATGTCGCGCAAGGGGTAGCGGCGGCCCACCTCGTCGGGCCCCGCGATGAAGCCGAACAGCTTCGCCTTGGCCATTTCGTGGCGGGCGATGCGGGCGGGCGGGTCCTGCGCGTTCAGATGCGCGCTCTTCTTGGCCAGCTCTTCGAGATTGGCGATGCGCTCGGCGGGGAGGGGATGGCTGATCGTGTAGGGATCGAGGCTCGCGGTGCGGAACATCGATTCCTGCTGGAAGCGCCGGAAGGTTTCGAGCAGCCCCTTGGACGACTGGCCCGTCTTGTCGAGATAGCCGACCGCGGCGCGGTCGGCCGCCTGCTCTTCCGAACGCTGGTAGGACAGCATGCTGCGACGGGCCATTTCGGCCGGCCCCGTCATGGCGCCCATCATGCCGGTGCCCGTCGTGCCGACCCGGTCGCGGGAGGCCGCGGCGCCGATCATCGCGCCCGCACCGAGCAGCATGCCCGCCACCGCGAAGATCTGGGCGTTGGCGGCCTGCTCGCGCAGGCGGACGAGATGCCGGCCGGCGATGTGGCCGGATTCGTGCGCGATGACGCCGATGATCTCGTTCGGCGTCTTGGAATCCATGATGGCGCCGACATTGATGAACATGCGGCGCCCGTCGGCGACGAAGGCGTTGAAGGAGCGGTCGCCGATCAGGATGATCTGCACGGACCCCTTGGAGATGCCCGCGGCGGCGAAGATCGGTTCCGCATAGTCGCGCATCAGCGACTCGATCTCGGCATCGCGGATGATGGTCGGTGCCCGCTGGGCATGAACGGGGGTCGAGGCCAGAACGGCCAGCGCGCACAGGGACGCGACGGCACGCCGCCCGAGGGACGTCCGCGCGCGGGCGCTTGGCGAAGGGAGGGCGCGACTGCTAGCAGTGCGCGCGAAAACCTCGATCATTCCTGAGTCCGACGTTCGGGACGAGGCGCAGAGTTAAGGCCCGCGGGTCCGGACCGTCAAATCCGGCCGCGGCGAGGAGTTTTCCATGACCATCGATCAAGGCAAGGGCGTGGCGGCAATCACGGGACGCGCGCCGTCCCGCCGCGGCGCGGTGTCGCCCTTCATCGCGATGGACGTCATGGCCGCCGCGGGCGCGATGGAGCGCGAAGGCCGCTCGGTGCTGCATATGGAAGTGGGCCAGCCGGGCGCGCCCGCGCCGCGCACCGTGCGGGAGGCCGCGATGCGGGCGCTCGAAGTCGGGCGCATCGGCTATACCGAAGCGCTCGGCCTGCGCTCCCTGCGCGAACGGATCGGGCGCCATTACCGCGATGCCTACGGGGTCGAAGTGCCGGCCGAGCGGATCGCGGTGACGACGGGATCGTCGGCGGGTTTCATCCTCTCCTTCCTCGCGATGTTCGACCCCGGCGCGCGGGTGGCGATCTCATCCCCGGGCTATCCGGCCTATCGGAACACGCTCGAAGCCTTGGGCCTCGTCGCCGTCGAGATCGAGACCTCCGCCGCGACCGGCTGGATCGTGACGGCCGAGGCCGTCGAGCGTGCGCATGCCGAAGCGCGGCTCGCGGGCGTGCTCGTCATGAGCCCGGCCAATCCGTCGGGCACCATGATGCCGGCCGATGCGCTGCGCGCGCTGGGCGAGACTTGCCGCCGCGCGGGGATCTGGCTGATTTCGGACGAGATCTATCACGGGCTGACCTATGAAGGCCCCGCGCGCACGGCGCTCGAATTCGACGCGGATGCCGTCGTCGTGAACTCGTTCTCCAAATATTACTGCATGACCGGCTGGCGGATCGGCTGGCTCGTGTTGCCCGAAAGCCTCGTGCGGCCGGTGGAGCGGCTCTCGCAGAGCCTCTATATTTCCGCTCCGCATCTGAGCCAGATCGCGGCCGAGGCGGCCTTCGATGCCGTCGAGGAATTGGAAGAGATCAAAGCCGGTTATGCCCGGAACCGCGCCTTGTTCATGAACGAGCTGCCGCGCATCGGCTACGGCGATTTCCTGCCCGCGGACGGCGCCTTCTACATCTATCTGGATGTCGGCCGGTACACGAACGACTCGATGGCCTATTGCCGCCGGCTACTGGAAGAGACCGGCGTGGCGGCCACGCCGGGCGTCGATTTCGACCGTGAGCGCGGACACCGCTATCTGCGGCTGTCCTTCGCCGGCACCGAGGCCGATTGCCGGGGCACGATCGAGCGCCTCGCGGCCTTCAGGAAGTGAACGCGCTCCGCCGGAGGGCGGAGCGCGAGGCTTTCAGTAGCGACGGAACAGATTGACCAGCCGGCCCTGAATGCGGACGCGGTCGGGGCCGAGCACGCGGGTCTCGTAAGCCGGGTTCGCGGCTTCGAGCGCGATGGAGGAGCCGCGCTTGCGCAGCCGCTTCAGCGTCGCTTCCTCGTCGTCGATGAGGGCAACGACGATGTCGCCCGTATCGGCGGAGTCCTGCCGGCGGATGATGACGGTGTCGCCGTCGTTGATGCCCGCCTCGATCATCGAGTCGCCGCGGACTTCGAGTGCGAAATGCTCGCCGTTGCCCAGCATGTCGGGCGGAAGCGACAGGGTGGAGCTGCGCGTCTGGATGGCGCTGATCGGCGTGCCCGCCGCGATCCGGCCCATGACCGGGATCGAGACGAAGTCCACCCGATGGTCGGCATCCGGGGCGGGCGTGTGGACCGGCCGGATGCGGCCGAGCGAGCCTTCGATGACGTTCGGCGTGAAGCGGCCGCGGGGTGCCGCGCCGGGGACGGCCTGTTCGGGCAGTTTCACGATCTCGATCGCGCGGGCGCGGTTCGGAAGGCGACGGATGAATCCGCGCTCCTCCAGCGCCGTGATCAGCCGGTGGATGCCCGACTTCGAGCGCAGATCGAGCGCCTCCTTCATCTCGTCGAAGGAGGGAGGAACTCCGTCCTCCCGCAAGCGGTCCTGAATGAACCTCAGAAGCTCGTACTGCTTGCGCGTCAGCATCGTGCCGCCGTTCCCTGATCGAACCTCTCGAGCCGCCGCGACTCGAAAAAACAAAAGGCGAACACAAGCTACATGTTCGCTGTGTGTTCTTCAAGCTCCGACGCTTCCGATCGGCCCGCGATGCGCCTATATCGGGATCATCAACTCCGGAGGGCCCATGCGCCTCTTGCTCGCCGCCCTGTTCGTCGCGGGTCTTCACGCCGCCGGTCCGGTCCGGGCGCAGGGCGTGGTACCGAGCGCTCCGGCGCAGGTGAAGATGACCTTCGCGCCCGTGGTGAAGCGGGTCGCGCCGTCCGTGGTCAATGTCTACGGCGCGCGGGTGGAACGGGCGCCGCGCCATCCCTTCATGGACGATCCGATGCTCCGCCGGTTCTTCGGCGGGGAATTCGGGCTGCCGCGCGAACGCGTCCAACGCTCCGCCGGATCGGGCGTGATCGTCGATCCGTCGGGCCTCGTCGTCACGAATCATCACGTCATCGAGAACATGACCGAGGTGAAGGTGGCGCTGAACGACCGGCGCGAATTCGAGGCCGAGGTGGTGCTGCGCGATCAGCGGACCGATCTCGCGATTCTGCGCGTAAAGGGGCCGGGGCCGTTTTCCGCCATCGAGACGGGCGATTCCGACGCGCTCGAGGTCGGGGATTTCGTGATCGCGGTCGGCAATCCCTTCGGCGTCGGGCAGACGGTGACGCAGGGCATCGTCTCCGCGCTGGCGCGGACCGAGGTCGGGATCACCGACTATCAGTTCTTCATCCAGACGGACGCCGCCATCAATCCCGGCAATTCGGGCGGCGCGCTCGTCGACACCGCGGGGCGGCTCGTGGGCATCAATACGGCCATCTTCTCGCAGTCCGGCGGAAGCCACGGCATCGGCTTCGCCATACCGAGCGCGATGGTGAAGACGGTGCTCGCCTCGGCCAAGGGCGGCAGCAGCGTGGTCCGCCGTCCGTGGTTCGGCGCGCGGCTGCAGCCGGTGACGCCCGATCTCGCCGAGAGCCTCGGGCTGGAAAGGCCTGCGGGGGCGTTGGTCGCCGCCGTGACGGAGCGGAGCCCGGCGGCCGGGGCGGGGCTGCGGGCGGGCGACGTGATCGTCGGCTTCGACGGCCAGCAGGTGGAATCACCCGATGCTTTCGGTTTCCGGCTCGGGACCAAGGCGGTGGGGGGCACGGCGGAACTCGCCTGGAGGCGCGGCGGCCGGACGATGACGGGCGCGCTGGCGCTCGCACCGCCGCCCGAGACGCGGCCGCGCGATCCGGTGACCCTGCGCGGGCGTTGGCCGCTCGCGGGGCTCACGGTGGCCAATCTCTCGCCTGCGCTGGCCGACGAATTGTCGCTCGAAGTCTCGGCCGAGGGCGTGGCGGTGACGAATGTCGCCGAACGCTCGCCCGCGGCCGAACTCGGCATGCAGCGCGGCGACATCATCCTGATGGTCGACGGCGAGCGGGTGGCCTCCTCCCGCGATCTCGAAAAGCTCTCCAAGCCGCGGAACTATTATTGGAAGCTCACGATCTCCCGCGGCGGGCAGGTCGTGACGACCGCCGTGGGCGGGTGAGGCGGCGGGCATGAGCAACCTCTTCACGTCCGCGGGTCTGGAGCAGGAAGCGCCGCGGCCGCTCGCCGACCGCATGCGGCCGCAGAAACTCGCCGATGTGGTGGGGCAGGACCATCTCGTCGGGCCGGACGGGGCGCTGACGCGGCTGATCGCATCCGGCACGCTCGGCTCGCTGATCTTCTGGGGGCCGCCGGGAACCGGAAAGACGACGCTCGCGCGGCTGCTCGCGGGCGAGACGACGCTCCATTTCGAGCCGATCTCGGCGATCTTCTCGGGCGTGGCGGATCTCAAGAAGGTGTTCGAGGGTGCCCGTGCGCGGCGCGCGGCGGGGCGGGGCACGCTGCTCTTCGTCGACGAGATCCACCGTTTCAATCGCGCCCAGCAGGACGCGTTTCTGCCCGTGATGGAGGACGGCACCGTCACGCTGGTCGGGGCGACGACGGAGAACCCCTCCTTCGAACTCAACGCCGCGCTTCTGTCGCGGGCGCGGGTGCTGACCTTCCGCAGCCTCGACGAGGACGCGATCCTCAGGCTCTTCGACCGCGCCGAGGAGGTGCAGGGCAAGCCGCTGCCGCTCGATGCCGAAGCGCGGACCGCGCTGGCGGGCATGGCGGACGGGGACGGGCGGGCGGCGCTGACGCTGGCCGAGGAGGTGTGGCGCTCGGCCAAGCCCGGCGAGGTCTTCACGCCCGCAGCGCTCGTCGAGATCGTGCAGCGCCGCGCGCCGCTCTACGACAAGAGCGAGGACGGACATTACAACCTGATCTCGGCCCTGCACAAATCCATCCGCGGGTCGGATCCCGATGCGGCGCTCTATTGGCTCGCGCGGATGATCGATGCGGGCGAGAACCCGCTCTTCCTCGCCCGTCGTCTCGTCCGCATGGCGGTGGAGGATATAGGCCTCGCCGACCCGCAGGCGCTGGCCGTCGCCAATGCGGTGAAGGACGCCTATGATTTTCTGGGCTCGCCTGAAGGCGAACTCGCGCTGGCGGAAGCGGCGGTCTATCTCGCGACGGCGCCCAAATCGAACGCGGTCTACACGGCGTGGAAGACCGCGCTGCGCGCGGCCAAGGAGGGCGGTTCGCTCGCCCCGCCCAAGACCATCCTGAATGCGCCGACGAAGCTGATGCGGCAGGAGGGCTACGGCGAGGGCTATCGCTACGACCATGACGAGCCCGACGCCTTTTCCGGCCAGAACTATTTCCCCGAAAAGCTCGGGCGCCGCCGCTTCTACGATCCCGTGGAACGGGGCTTCGAGCGCGAGATCCGCAAGCGGCTCGACTGGTGGGCAAGGCTGCGGGCGGAGCGCGGCGAGACCTGACGCCCCTTCTTCTCTGAAACCGTGCGGCCCCGCGCGCGTTCACGCTACCGTGGATGCAGGGGAGACGGGCATGGCGGATCGAAGCGCGGCGAAGGTATTTCCGGAAGGACTGTTCTTCTCCGCGGACCCGCCGGTGGCGCCCGACCTTTTCGGTCGCCCCTCGCGCGGGGGCGGCCGCGCGCTCCGCGCCTTTCTCGACGAAAGCGGCGATCTCCTGCGCGTGGTGCGCGAGACGCATTGCGCGACCGAACGTGCACGTGCCATCCGCCGGCTGCGCCTGATGGCGTCGGTGGTGGGCGCGGGCGCCTTCGGCGCGGCGGCCTCGGCGGTCTCGGGCTTCTCGCCGGGCGACGAGGGCGACGCGCATCTCGACGCGGTCGCGCGCCTGCATGCAGCGGCGGCCGAGACGCGCGCGGCGGTGGCGGCGCTGGTGGCCCGCGCCGAGGCACGCTGAGACCCTTCGCCCCTCTCGCCAAGCCGCCGTCGCCGGCCTATGTCTCCGCCGCGACCCGGGCTTCCGGGCGCGTGGAGCGGAGAGGGCGGCATGCCGAAGATCACCTTCATCGATCATCTGGGAACGGCACGGACCATCGAGGGCGAGGTCGGCGCGACCGTGATGGAAACCGCCGTGAAGAACGGCGTGCCCGAGATCGATGCCGAATGCGGCGGCGCCTGCGCCTGCGCGACCTGCCACGTCTATGTGGACGAGGCCTGGGCGGCGGCGGCCGGCACGCCTTCGAGCATGGAAGAGGACATGCTCGACTTCGCTTACGACGTGCGGCCGAACTCCCGCCTGTCCTGCCAGATCCGGATCACGCCCGAGCTCGACGGCCTCGTGGTGACCACGCCCGAGCGGCAGGCCTGACCGCGATGGGCGACGCGGCAACCGGTGAGGCGATCGCGACCGATGCTCTGATCATCGGGGCGGGGCCGGTCGGGCTTTTCGCGGTGTTCGAGCTGGGTCTGCTCGACATCCGCGCGCATCTCGTCGACATCCTGCCCAAGGTCGGCGGGCAATGCGCGGAGCTCTATCCGGAAAAGCCGATCTACGACATTCCCGGCTTCCCGATCGTCACCGGGCAGGCGCTCGTCGACAATCTGATGAAGCAGATCGAGCCCTTCGCGCCGACCTTCCATCTCGGCGAGATGGTGGAGAGCGTCGAGAGCCTCGGGACGGCCGCGGCGCCGCTCTACCGCGTGACGACGGATGCGGGCACGGTCTTCGAGGCCAAGACGGTGCTGATCGCTGCGGGCGGCGGATCCTTCCAGCCCAAAAAGCCGCCGATCCCGGGCATCGATGCCTATGAGAACGAGAGCGTCTTCTATGCCGTGCGCAGGATGGACGCGTTCCGCGACCGTTCGATCCTGATCGTGGGCGGCGGCGACTCGGCGCTCGACTGGACCTTGAACCTGCAGCCCATCGCGAAGCGGGTGACGCTGATGCACCGGCGCGACGAGTTCCGCGCGGCGCCCCACAGCGTCGAGAAGATGCGCGCGCTCGTCGCCGAAGGCGCGATGGATCTGCGCATCGGGCAGGTGACCGGTCTCAGGGGCGCGGGCGGCGCATTGGAAGCGGCGCTCTGCCGGAACGATGCGGGCGAGACTTTCGAGATCGCCTGCGACCGGATGCTGCCCTTTTTCGGTCTGACGATGAAGCTCGGCCCGATCGCGCAATGGGGCCTGAACCTCGCGGAGAACCTCATCCCGGTCGATACCGAGAAGTTCGAGACGTCGACCCCGGGGATCTTCGCGATCGGCGACATCAACGCCTATCCGGGGAAGCTGAAGCTGATCCTTTCCGGCTTCCACGAGGGTGCGCTGGCGGCCCAGAAGGTGCACCGCTACGTGTTTCCCGAGAAGAAGCTGTTCTTCCAGTACACGACGTCCTCATCGAGCCTGCAGAAGAAGCTCGGCGTCGCGGGTTGACGGCGTTCTTCGCCGTCATTGCGAGGAGCGAAGCGACGAAGCAATCCAGAAAACGCCGGCATCGAGCACTTCGGCAGGCGTCGTCTGGATTGCTTCGCTTCGCTCGCAATGACGGGGGGGACCCTCCGGCCGTCTCACCCCTGGGCGAAGATCGTCTCGCGGCCTCGGGCGGGGTTCTGGGGGACGAGGAAGGACAGGCCCAGCGAGCCCGTCGCGATGCCCGCTCCGATCAGAAACACCACGGCCGGGCTCCACAGCCAGATGAGGCCGAACACGACCGGGATCACCACCGCCGCGATATGGTTGATGGTGAAGGCGACGCCCGCGGTGGGGGCCATGTCCTCGGCGTCGGCGATCTTCTGGAAATAGGTGCGCTGGGCGATCACGAGCGTGAAGAACACCCCGTCCACCACATAGAGCAGGCCCGCGATCCAGCCGCCCATACCGCCGAAGGCGCCGGTGGAGGCCGCGGCATAGCCCGCGAAGACTACGATCAGGCTGATGTTCTCCATCATGATCGTGCGGCGCTCGCCCAGACGCGAGACGAGGCTGCCGAGCCACGGGGCGGCGAAGATGTTCACCGAACAGGTGACGAGGAAGAGCAGCGAAATGGCGGTGACGTCGTAGCCGAACCGGTCGACCATCAGGAAGCCGCCGAAGGCCATGAAGATCTGCCGACGGGCTCCGCTCATGAAGGTGAGCATGTAATAGAGCCAGTAGCGCCGGCGCATGAACAGGTCCTTGCGCTGCGGGACGGTGCCGTCGAACTTCTTGAACAGAAGCATCGAGGCGAGCGCGAGAACCACGCAGCTGAAGCCCACGGCCACGTAGAGCGCGTTGAAACCCGGCTCGAAGACGCGCCAGACCAGCGCGATGCCGCCGAAGGCGATGAGCTGAGCCGCCGCGGCCGCGCCCGCGATGCGGCCCATCAGCTTCGGCGCTTCCTGCTTCGGCAGCAGCTGCAGCGACAGCGAATGGTTCATCGTCTCGAGATAATGGAAGCCGACCGACATCAGCGTCGTCGTCAGCAACAGGCCGATGAGGGACGGGTAGAGCCCCGTGATTCCCACGCCGATGCCGAGCAGGATCAGGCTCGCATAAGCGAGCGTCTGTTCGCGGACGAGAAGCAGCCACAGCACGGCGGTGAAGGACAGGAGTCCCGGGATCTCGCGGACGGACTGGAGCAGCCCCATCTCCGCGCCCGTGAAGCCCACGGCCTCGCGCGCGAAATTGTTGAGCAGCGCGGACCAGCCGGCGAAGCCGAGGAAGTTGATGAAGTTCATCGCCATGAGGAAGGCGACGGGCGAGGCGCTCAGGCCTGCGAGGCTCCCCGGTCGAGCGGGCGCGGTAGGGACGGACGACATGGGGGAGGGGTCCTCGACCTTCGGGTGGCGAGACCGTGCCGTGCGACGGCTCTTTGTGTCAAATCAAAGACGTGCAGAGCCGACGCGCTCACCCTGCATGGCCTGTGCGGCCAAGGCCGTGCATGTTAGCCTTGCCGTAACGTCATAAGCCGAAGGGGCTCCCCCATGTTCCATTCCATCCTCGTCCCCGTCGATCTGAGCGAGCTCGAAGTGGTGCGGCCCGCGCTCGACAAGGCGCTGGCGCTCGCCGGCATGACGGGCGCGTCGCTCCACGTCGTTTATGTCCGCTCGATCCTGCCCGTGACCTTCATGGAATATGTGCCGCCTTCCTTCGACGAGGAGCAGCAGGGCGACGCGGAGAAGAAGCTCGAGGAACTCGTCGCTTCGCTGCCGATCGCGCGGGACAAGGTGACCGCCGCCGTGCGCATGGGCTCGGTCTACAACGAGGTTCTGGCCGAGGCGGAAAAGACCAAGACGGACCTGATCGTCGTCGGCTCCCACCGTCCCGCGATGTCGACCTATCTCCTCGGCTCGAACGCCGCGACCATCGTGCGCCACGCGCCGTGCTCGGTGCTGGTGGTGCGGACGGGCGAGGAGGGCTGATCCCGCTTCAGGCCTTCACGGCCGGCAGGAGCTGCATCGGCGGCTCCTGCGGGCCGAAGCGCAACGGCCGGTTCCGCATGATCATGCCGTGGATCTGATAGGTGAAGGGGATCAGGAAGACGGTCGCGAGCAGGCCGTAGGTCCAATACCCCTGAAGCAGCGCCCAGCCCACGGCCGCGACCATGCCGGCGAAGGTCGCCGTGCCGACGAGCGCGGTGAGGCCCCACAGAAGAGGCGGCCGGCCGCCGATGCAGACGAGGTCGGGATTGAACCGTCCCGCCTTGTCGAGCAGCGCCGTGACCAGCGCGGCATAGGCCCCGTCGCGGCGCTCGTATTCGAGATAGCTCTTCCAATCGAGATTGGTGAAGGTCACCGTCCGACCCGCCTTGGTGGTCAGGGTCGTGCGGAAGCCGCTCGTGATGTTCTTCGGCTCATAGACGAGCCGGATCGACGCGATGTCGCGATAGGGGATGTGCTCCTGCCGCCGCCCGGAATCGACATAGAGATGCTGCGGGTCCAGCCGGAAGATCACCTCGCGGCCGAAGGGCTTCGGCCGCTGGGAATAATCGATGCGGTTCTCGGTATTCTCGGTATCGTCGGCGTGCGTCATGCCGTCGTCATGGAGCCGCGGCGCCGCGCCGGCAAGAGGGGTCAGGGCCGTTTCAACCTGCACGCGTCGAGACTTTCGAGCGCCTTCTGCCGGGTCGTCGCGTTGAACACGCTGGTCCGCCGGAAATCCTCGATCTCGTCCTTCGACATTTTGGAGACGGTGCGGCGCGCGTAGCAGCGGCACGGCTCGCGCACGAGTTCCTGCGGCACGTCCAACAGGTCGGCCTGCAGCACGATGCAGGCCTCTTCCGCACGCTCGCGGATCTGCGCGGGCGTGGCGTTGCGCAGCGCCGGATCGGGCTCGGGAAGAAAGCCGCTGCCGGACGCGGCGAGGGCGGGGCCCGAAAGGGCAAGGAGAAGCGGAAGAACAGCGAAACGCGACATGTGGGGACCCGAGCGGAAACGCGACCGTTTCACTGTCGACAATGCGCGGCGCCGGTCAAGGTTCCGGCCCTACGCCCGGCGCAGAGCCACCCTGTTGTCGTGGAAGGCCGCGCCGCCGTAAGGCGCGGGCTGGTCGGCGCCCGTCAGCGTGTTGATGCCCCGGCCGTCGGCATAGGCCGCATTGGGCCAGATCGATTCGGCCACGAGCACGCCGCGCCTGACGCCGTCGAAGAGCTTGGCGTGAAGCCGGACCTCGCCGCGCGCATTGCTCAGCACCACGAGGTCGCCCTCTTCGATGCCCGCGGCCGCCCCGTCGTCCGGATGCACGAAGACGGTGGGCCGCCCCTCGCGCTTCCGGGAGGTCGGCGTCTCGGTGAAGCTGGAATTGAGGAAGTTCCGCGCCGGGCTCGTCGCCAGCCGGAAGGGATGCTCCGGCGTCGCCTCCTCGATCACGGCCCAGTGATCGGGAAGCGAGGGCAGATCGTCGAAGGGGCCCATGGGGCCGTCGTCGGAGAAGGGCAGCTTCGACCAGTCGGGCTTGAAGCGGAACCGCCCGTCCTTCCAGGCGAAGCCGTCGCGGTAATGCGCGCGATCGAAGGGCGGCTGGCAGTCGATCATCTTCTTCTCTTCGAGTTCGGCCAGCGTGCCGCGGTTCGAATGGCGCAGCGTCCAGTCGATCAGCTCGCGCGGCGTCATGTCGAAGCCGGGATGTTCGGCGCCGAGGCGTTTCGCGAGCGCCACGATCACGTCGTGGTTCGAGCGGCATTCGCCGGGCGGCTCGATGAGCTTCGGGCCCAGCGCGACATATTGATGCCCGCCGCCCTGATAGATGTCGTCATGCTCGGCGAACATGGTGGCGGGCAGGACGAGATCGGCCATGAGCGCCGTATCCGTCATGAACTGCTCGTGCACGACGGTGAAGAGATCCTCGCGGGCGAAGCCGCGCTTCACCAGTTCCTGCTCCGGCGCGACCGAGACCGGGTTCGTGTTCTGGATCAGCAGCGCCTTGACGGGCCCGCCGCTTTTGAGCGCGACCGGATCGCCGGTGAGCACCCGGCCGATCTGGGACTGATCGAGCCGGCGGACGCTGCGGTCCATCACGTCGAGGCCTTCGATCATGGTCTTGCGCCAGCCGAAGATGCCGCTGTTCGAATGGAAGGCGCCGCCGCCCTCATGCGCCCAAGCACCGGTGACGGTGGGGATGCAGAGCGCCGCATGCATATTGGCCGAGCCGTTGCGCTGGCGCGAGAAACCGTAGCCGAGCCGGAAGAAGCTGCGCTTGGTGGTGCCGACGAGCCGGGCGAAGGCCTCGATCTCCTCCACCGAAAGCCCCGTGATCGCCGCCGCCCATTCGGGCGTGCGGCTTGCGAGATGGGCTTCCAGTTCTTCGGGCGCGTCGGCGTAGCGGGCCATGTAGTCGCGGTCGGCGAGGCCCTCGCGGAAGAGGACGTGCATGACCGCGCAGGCGAGCGCGCCGTCGGTGCCCGGGCGGAGCACGAGGCCGAGATCGGCCTGTTTCAAGGTTTCGGTGCGGTAGACGTCGATCGCCACGATCTTCGCCCCGCGCTCCTTCCGGGCGCGGGTGGCGTGGGTCATCACGTTGACCTGCGTGGCGACGGCGTTGGTGCCCCAGATGACCACGCAGTCGGACTTCGCCATCTCGCGCGGGTCGACGCCCGCGAGCCGGCCCGTGCCGGCGATGAAGCCGGGCCAAGCGAGATTGACGCAGATGGTGGAATAGAAGCGCGAATATTTCTTGGCGTGGCGCAGCCGCTCGATGCCGTCGCGCATCACGAGGCCCATCGTGCCCGCATAGAAATAGGGCCAGACGGATTCCGCGCCGAAATCGCGCTCGGCTTCGAGGAATTTCGCCGCCGCGAGGTCGAGCGCCTCGTCCCAGGAGATCCGCTCGAATTGCCCCGAGCCCTTGGGCCCGACGCGCTTCAGCGGATGCAGCAGGCGATCGGGATGATGGATGCGCTCCGCATAGCGCGCGACCTTCGCGCAGATCACGCCCGCCGTGTAGGTCTGCTCCTCCGACCCGTAGACGCGCCCGATGGTGCGCTCGTCGAGCACCTCCACCTCGATCGAACAGGCGGAAGGGCAATCATGCGGACAGACGGAGGCGCGGCGCGTGATGCGGGGAGAGGCGTTCATGGGGCGGGAGGATAGGGGAGGAGGGGCAATCGAAGAAGGGGGTATTAGCTCAGATTGCCCAGTCCTCGCGGCCGCAGATTAGCGGAGCAGTCTCCGTCGCAGAGGCGGCGAGAAGCGCCGGGTCGTTTCGATAGGCCCCGTATACGTGCCGCAGCATAGCTTTCTGAGCGGCCCGATCGCGGGTGCTGATTCCGGGAAACAGAGCCTGCGCTTCGGCGCTTTGCTGAGACAGCCGCTGCGGATACATCGCGTAATACCAAACTTGGAACACCTGCGCAGCAAGCGGAAGCTTACCTGAGCAAGAACCGTAGTCGTACCAGGCTACAAAAAGTGCGTGATCGTTCCGGCTATCGTCGAACTTGCTGAAGATGTAACTATCGTCCCTTGGGGATCCTGAAAAGCTTGTGAAGTGCTTGAAAGCATTGGAGTAAAATGACCTGAGTCGCTTGTAGTCTCGGTCCGTTAGGTCGGTGTGGATGGCGAGAGCGTGGTCTCGGAATGGCCGCGGTGAAATCGCATCGAGTATCTCGCTCGCGCAACACGCTAGTACTTGAACCGATACCGGGTCTTTGTCGTCAATGAACAGCTGGGTGGCCGTTCCAAGCTGGCATCTGGCAACGGCAAGCTTTTGAGCAATCATAGGGTGCCCTCAATGTAAAACGGGGCGCATCGCTGCGCCCCGTTCCGTATCCGAGATCCGCGGCGGGTTTCCCCGCCGGGGGATCAGTAGGAGTAGTACATCGAGAACTCGACCGGATGCGGCGTCATTTCGAAGCGCATCACGTCCTGCATCTTCAGCTCGATATAGCTGTCGATGAAGTCGTCGTTGAAGACGCCGCCGGCCTTGAGGAACGCGCGGTCCTTGTCGAGATTGGCGAGAGCCTCGCGGAGCGAGCCGCAGACCGTCGGGATCTTCTTCAGCTCGCGCGGCGGAAGATCGTAGAGGTCCTTGTCCATCGCCTGGCCGGGATCGATCTTGTTGATGATGCCGTCGAGGCCGGCCATGAGCATGGCCGAGAACGCGAGATAGGGGTTCGCCATCGGATCGGGGAACCGCACCTCGACGCGCTTCGCCTTCGGCGAGGACGTGTAGGGGATGCGGCAGGACGCCGAACGGTTGCGCGACGAATAGGCGAGCAGAACCGGAGCCTCATAGCCCGGGACGAGACGCTTGTAGGAGTTCGTCGACGGGTTGGTGAAGGCGTTCAGCGCCTTGGCGTGCTTGATGATGCCGCCGATGTAGTACAGGCATTCCTGCGAGAGGTCCGCGTACTTGTTGCCGGCGAAGAGGGGCTTGCCGCCCTTCCAGATCGACATGTGGACGTGCATGCCCGAGCCGTTGTCGCCGAAGACCGGCTTCGGCATGAACGTCGCCGTCTTGCCGTAGGACGCCGCCACGTTGTGGATGGCGTACTTGTAGCACTGCATGTGGTCGGCGAGCAGCGTCAGCGTGTCGAACTTCACGCCGAGCTCGTGCTGGGCGGAGGCGACCTCGTGATGGTGCTTCTCGACCTTCACGCCCATCGAGGCGAGGGCCGCGAGCATCTCGCCGCGCATGTCCTGCAGGGCGTCCTGCGGGGGAACCGGGAAGTAGCCGCCCTTGATCGCGATGCGGTGGCCGAGATTGCCGCCTTCATATTCCGTGTCGCCGTTGGTCGGCAGCTCGGCGGCGTCGAGCTTGAAGCCCGTGTTGTACGGATCCGCGGAGAAGCGGACGTCGTCGAACACGAAGAACTCGGCCTCGGGGCCGACATAGATCGTGTCGCCGATGCCGGTCGACTGCAGGAAGGCCTCGGCCTTCTTGGCGATGCCGCGCGGGTCGCGCTCGTAGGGCTGGCCGGTGGTCGGCTCGAGCACGTCGCAGGTGATGACCATGGTCGGCGCCGCGAAGAACGGGTCGATGAACGCCGTCTGCGGGTCGGGCATGAGCATCATGTCGGACTCGTTGATCGCCTTCCAGCCGGCGATCGAGGAGCCGTCGAACATCGTGCCTTCGGCGAAGATGTCCTCGTCGATCATGGACACGTCGAAGGTGACGTGCTGCCACTTGCCGCGCGGGTCGGTGAAGCGGAAGTCGACGTATTTGATGTCGTTGTCCTTGATCGCCTGCAGGACGTCCTTGGCGGTCTTCATAGTCCCATCCTCATGCTGGATTTGTCGCCCCTTGCGCAGGGGCGGGGTTGGAAAGTCCGAATGCGCGAGATCAGATCGCGTCGAGCCCGGTCTCGCCGGTGCGGATGCGGATCGCCTCTTCCACCGTCGATACAAAAATCTTGCCATCGCCGATCCGGCCGGTCTGCGCGGCCTTGCGGATGGCGTCCACGGCGCGCTCGACCATGTCGTCGGGGATCACGATCTCGATCTTCACCTTGGGCAGGAAATCGACCACGTATTCGGCGCCGCGATAGAGCTCCGTATGGCCCTTCTGGCGGCCGAAGCCCTTGGCTTCCGTGACCGTGATACCCTGCAGACCGACGTCCTGAAGGGCTTCCTTCACGTCGTCGAGCTTGAACGGCTTGATGATCGCTTCGATCTTCTTCATGGCGCGCCCGTATCCTGAGGTCGCCCCGGCCTTCACGGCGGGTCCGGGGTACCGGGAAGACGACATAGCCGATCCCTCG
The DNA here is from genome assembly GCA_027483895.1 of Hyphomicrobiales bacterium. Classification (GTDB taxonomy): domain Bacteria; phylum Pseudomonadota; class Alphaproteobacteria; order Rhizobiales; family Beijerinckiaceae; genus JAIXZO01. Next base: position 41,028 of record JAIXTP010000035.1, on the reverse strand, counting down.
CGCCCGCGCCACGCGCTTCTTCGTTCCTCTGCCTCGTTTTCGGTCAATTGCTGATTAAAAAATAGGCATTTGCATCCCGTCTTTCGGAAATGCGGTCCTGCCGCATTTTCGCTTGTCGCCCGCGGCCGATCCGCCATGCTCGGCCGGACGAGGTGAAGCTTGATCGAACTGCTGACGACCGAGGAGACGGCCCGGGCCGACCGGCTGGCCATCGAGGCCGGAGTGCCGGGCCGCGTGCTCATGGAGCGGGCAGGGCGCGCCGTGGCCGCGGCGGCGGCCGAGTCCGTCGCGCCGGGTGCCGCCGTTCTCGTGCTCTGCGGGCCCGGCAACAACGGCGGCGACGGTTTCGTCGCGGCGCGCGTGCTGGCCGGTCGCGGCTTCGACGTGCGTCTTTGCATGCTCGGCGACCGGGACGCGCTGCGCGGCGACGCCGCCCTGATGGCCGAGGCTTGGGACGGCCCGGTCGAGCCCGCTTCCCGCGCCTTCCCCGAAGCGGCGGATCTCGTGATCGACGCGCTGTTCGGGGCGGGGCTCTCGCGCGATCTCGCGGGCGAGGCGCGGCTCGTCGTGGAGCGGGTGGCGGTCTCCGGCACGCCGGTTCTCGCCGTGGACGTGCCGTCGGGGCTCGACGGCGATACCGGCCGCGTGCGCGGTGCGGCGGCCAAGGCCTTCGCGACCGTGACCTTCTTCCGCAAGAAGCCCGGCCATCTGCTCGAACCCGGGCGGAGCCTCTGCGGCCGCTTGATCCTGGCCGATATCGGGATCCCGCCGGAGGTGCTGCCGCTGATCGGGCCCTCGGTCTTCGAGAACGACCCCGCGCTCTGGCCCGGCGTCCCGCCCGCGCTCGATCCTGCGGGGCATAAATACGGCCGCGGCCACGTGCTCGTCCGGTCCGGCGACATCGAGGGCTGCGGGGCGGCGCGGCTCGCTGCCCGGTCGGCCTTGCGCGCGGGGGCGGGGCTCGTGACCGTCGGCGCGCCTTCGGACGCGCTCGTCGCGCAGGCCGCGGCGCTCACGGCGGTGATGGTGCGGCGCGCGGACGGGCCCTCGGGCTTCGCCGCTTTGCTCGAGGACCGGCGACGCAATGCGGTCGTGATCGGGCCTGCCGCGGGCGTGGGGGCCGAGACGCGTGAGGAGGTGCTCGCCGTCCTCGCGGCCGGCAAGGCCGCCGTTCTCGACGCCGATGCGTTGACCAGCTTCGCGGGCCGCGCTGACGAGCTCGCAGCCGCGATCCGGAGCGGCGGAGGCCCCGTCGTCGTGACGCCGCACGAAGGCGAATTCACGAGACTTTCGAAAGGCGTGGACGCCGTTCCGCAACAAGGGTCGAAGCTCGATCGGGCGCGTCGTGCGGCGGCGTTTCTCGGGGGCGTCATCGTGCTCAAAGGGCCCGACACCGTGATCGCGGCGCCGGACGGGCGGGCGGCGATCAATACCAACGGCACCGCGCTGCTCGCGACGGCCGGGTCGGGCGACGTGCTGGCGGGGCTGATCGGCGGGTTGCTCGCGCAAGGCGTTCCGGCCTTCGACGCGGCCTGCGCGGCGGTCCATCTGCATGCCGAATGCGCCCGGGCCTTCGGGCCGGGGCTGATCGCGGAAGATCTGCCCGAGATGCTGCCGCGGGTTCTCGCCCGGACGGGCGGCGCGGGTCACTTCACTTCGAACCAGCCGTAAAGGCCCTGATCCATCCGGTCGTGGACCGCCGAGGCGATCAGCCAGCGGCCGGGATTGTCGGCGACGAAGGCGATGCGCACGGTCTTGCCGTCGGGCACGGTGACCGTATCGAGCCAATAAGGATCCCAGCCGTCGTCGAGCGCATGCAGCACGCGGAAGGCGTGGCCGTGCACATGCACGGTCTGCGGCAGGGCCGTGCGGTTGGCGATGGTCATCACCACGGGGCGACCGCGGCCGACATTGAAGAGATATCTGTCGCGCGCCAGAGTGCCGGGGCTGCCGTTGACGTGCCAGGGCAGGGGCTCCGGCAGGCCGGGGCGGGGGCCGCCCTCGATGGTGAAATTCGTGCGCAACGCCGACTGCAGCTTGATCTCGGCGGGAAGCCGGTCGTTCGTCGGGAGGGGCGCGAGCGGCAGTTCGGCGATGGCCGAAAGGGCTTCCGACGTGCGCAGGCGGACGATCTCGAAACCGTTGCCCACCCGGGCCGAGAGAACGACCTCCGCACCCGCTTCGGCGGGCATGGCGAGGAACAGTTCGATCCTGTTTCCCGGACCGAGCGGGAAGGCCGAGTGCAGAGGCTCGAAGACGTCGGTCGGGTGGCCGTCGACCGCGGCGACATAGGCCTTCGCGCCTGAAATCCGCAGGGTCATCACGCGGGCCGGGGCGAGATTGGCGAGGCGCAGGCGGACGCGGGCGCGGCGGGGCAGGACCGCTTCGGCCGCGCGGGGGCGCCCCTCGACGGTCAGCACGTTGCCCAGCCGGCCGCCGTTGAGCACCGCGAGCGGCGGGGTCGCGATTCGACCCGCATCGTCGAGAAGCCAGTCGGACACGCCGAGCACGAGGTCGGCATCCACCGGCGGCGGGTCTGCTTCTTCGACGACCGCCAGACCCGCAAGGCCGCGGGCCACGAGATCGCCGGTCTTTCCGGGCACGGCGGGGCGGTAGACGAACAGGCCGGGATCGGGCGGGGTCAGACCGAATTCGATGGCGCCGCCGGGCGCGACCGCGGGCTGGGTGAGTCCCGCGACGCCGTCATGACGATTGTCGATCCGCATGCCCGACCAATGCAGCGACAGCGGCTGGTCGGTGCGGTTCTCGAAACGCAGCGGCAGCGTCTCCCCGCGGCGCAGCCGCAGCAACGGCCCCGGAACCGCCCCGTCGAAGGCGAGGACGGGCGTGTCCTTCGGGGCGCGCAGGGCGAGGGTCGCGGGCCGCGCGACGAGGATCCGCGGCGCGGCGAGGGCGGGGAGCGCGGGCGAAATCGCCGCCGCGGCGAGGCCCGCCAGCAGGCTCCGACGGTCGGGGCGGAAGGGCGCCGGAGGCGATGCGGGGGAAAGAGGACGAGGCATGCGATCTCGATGCCGGAACGCGGCCTCCGGAGCAAGCGCGGGCGCCGCTCCGTCCTCCGGCATTTTGGAGTGGCGCCGCCGCGCGCGCATTGCTATAGGAGCGCCACTCCGACGGGGGCCTCCTCGCGCGGCCGCCGTCCTGCGGGCGTGGCGGAATTGGTAGACGCGCCGGATTTAGGTTCCGGTGGCGAGAGTCGTGGGGGTTCGAGTCCCTCCGCCCGCACCAGTTCCGGACCGTGTCGCGGGGCGGTCCGTTCACCGTCATCTCCGGATTTCGATCGAAGGTTCCATCATGCAGGTCACCGCTACGCTCTCGGAAGGTCTGAAGCGCGAATTCACCGTTGTCCTTCCTGCGAAGGATCTCGAGGAGCGGCTCACCAGCCAGCTCGTCGAACTGAAGGACCGGGTCCGCATCAACGGCTTCCGTCCGGGCAAGGTGCCGATGCAGCATCTGCGCCGCGTCTACGGCCGCTCGGTGATGGGCGACGTGCTCCAGAACGCGGTGAACGAGACGAACCGCAAGCTCGTCGAGGACAACGGTTTCCGCCTCGCGATGGAGCCGCGGATCGAGTTCCCCGAGGACAAGGCCGTCGTCGAAGCGGCGATGGAAGCCCGCGGCGACCTCGAATACAAGGTCGCGCTGGAAATCCTGCCCGCGATCGAGCTGGCCGATTTCTCCGGCATCTCCGTGACGAAGCTCGTCTATGAGCCCTCGGACGCCGAAGTGAACGAGACGCTGGAGCGCATGGCCGCCCAGAACCGTCCCTTCACCGCCAAGGACGCGAAGTCCAAGGCGAAGAAGGGCGACCGCGTCATCATCGACTTCGTCGGCAAGATCGACGGCGAGGCCTTCCAGGGCGGCACCGGCACCGACGTGCCGCTGGAGCTCGGCTCGGGCCAGTTCATCCCCGGCTTCGAAGATCAGCTGATCGGCACGAAGGCCGGCGACGCCAAGAACGTCGAAGTGAGCTTCCCCGAGGAATACGGCGCCGCCCATCTCGCGGGCAAGCCGGCCGTGTTCGAAGTGACCGTGAAGTCGGTCGAGGAGCCGGGCGAGGCGAAGATCGACGACGAACTCGCCAAGACCTTCGGCATGGAGAATCTCGACGCGCTGAAGGACGCCGTGAAGGCGAATATCGGCCGCGACTACATGCTCGCCTCGCGCCGCAAGCTGAAGAAGCAGCTGCTCGACGCGCTCGACGCGCAGTACTCCTTCGATCTGCCCCCGACCCTGCTCGAGCAGGAGTTCGAAGGCGTGTGGGCGCAGGTGACGCAGGACCTGCAGGCGGCGGGCAAGACCTTCGCCGACGAGAACACCACGGAAGAGGCGGCCCGCAACGACTACCGCAAGATCGCGGAACGTCGCGTGCGCCTCGGCCTCGTGCTCGCCGAGATCGGCGAGAAGGCGAAGGTGGAAGTGACCCAGGAAGAGCTGTCGCAGGGCCTCATGGAGCGCGCGCGCCAGTTCCCGGGTCAGGAGCGCATGGTGTGGGAGTTCTACCAGAAGAACCCGCAGGCCATGGCCGAGATCCGCGCGCCGATCTTCGAGGAGAAGGTGGTCGATCACATCCTCGCTTCGGCCAAGGTGACCGAGAAGGCCGTCTCGAAGGAAGAGCTGCTCGCCGACGACGAATCGGAAGGCGCTTCCGCGGAGGCCTCCGAAAAGCCGAAGGCCAAGAAGGCGGCCAAGCCGAAGGCCAAGAAGGCAGACGCCGAATAAGGCGTCCGCCCGAACGGGCGTAAGGACGCCTTAGTGTTGCCGCGGACGGGCGCTTGAACCCTTCCGTCCGATCGTTATCTTTCTTCCTCGGACCGGCATGCGCCGGTCCGAGTCATTTCCGAACAGGGCCAACCGATGCGCGATCCGATCGATACCTACAACATGCTCGTGCCGATGGTGGTGGAGCAGTCGAATCGGGGAGAGCGCGCCTTCGACATCTTCTCCCGGCTTCTGCGGGAGCGGATCATCTTCGTGACCGGTCCCATCGAGGACGGCATGGCCTCGCTGATCGTCGCGCAGCTCCTGTTCCTCGAGGCGGAGAACCCCAAGAAGGAGATCTCCCTCTACATCAACTCGCCGGGCGGCGTAGTGACCTCGGGCATGTCGATCTACGACACGATGCAGTTCATCCGTCCGCCGGTGACGACGCTCTGCGTCGGTCAGGCCGCCTCCATGGGTTCGCTGCTCCTCGCGGCGGGCGAGCCCGGCCAGCGCTTCGCCCTGCCGAACGCCCGAATCATGGTCCACCAGCCGTCGGGCGGCTATCAGGGCCAGGTGACCGACATCCTGATCCATGCCCGCGAGGTGGAGAGCCTGAAGCGCCGCCTCAACGAGATCTACGTGAAGCATACGGGCAAGGACTATGCGCTGATCGAGGAGGCCCTCGAACGCGACAACTTCATGACGGCCGAGGGCGCGCAGGCTTTCGGCATCGTCGATCAGGTCATGGAAAAGCGCCCGGTCGAGGCGTCGGCCTGATATCGTTCCGAGCGCCGCAAGGCGCCCGAAAGACCGACGGGACGGAATCCGTGATCCACGGGTTCCTGGCAACGAACTATTGATCCTCGTCGGTCACCATGTTTGCATCACCCCTCGAGGCCTCCGCGTCGTCGCCGTGACCGGGCGGGGCAGGAGGGGGTTCCGTGTCGTAACGCAGCGGTATGCAACCGCATGCGTTCCGGTGCATCATCACATCGAATCCGGCAAAGGGCCGGGCTCGATCGACCGGAGGTTCCGCCATGAGCAAGGTCGGCAGCGGCGAAACGAAGAGCACGCTGTACTGCTCGTTCTGCGGCAAGAGCCAGCATGAGGTCCGCAAGCTCATCGCGGGTCCCACCGTGTTCATCTGCGACGAGTGCGTCGAGCTCTGCATGGACATCATCCGCGAGGAGAGCAAATCCTCGCTGGTGAAGTCGCGCGACGGCGTTCCCACGCCGAAGGAGATCCGCAAGGTCCTCGACGACTACGTCATCGGGCAGGACCATGCGAAGAAGGTGCTCTCCGTCGCGGTGCACAACCACTACAAGCGGTTGAACCACGCGACGAAGCACAACGACGTCGAGCTGGCGAAGTCGAACATCCTGCTCGTCGGCCCCACGGGCTCGGGCAAGACGCTTCTCGCCCAGACGCTGGCGCGCATCCTCGACGTGCCCTTCACGATGGCGGACGCGACGACCCTCACCGAAGCCGGTTATGTCGGCGAGGACGTCGAGAACATCATCCTGAAGCTCCTGCAGGCGTCCGACTACAATGTCGAACGCGCGCAGCGCGGCATCGTCTATATCGACGAGATCGACAAGATCTCGCGCAAGTCGGACAACCCCTCGATCACCCGCGACGTGTCGGGCGAGGGCGTCCAACAGGCGCTCTTGAAGATCATGGAAGGCACCGTCGCCTCCGTGCCGCCGCAGGGCGGGCGCAAGCATCCGCAGCAGGAATTCCTGCAGGTCGACACGACGAACATCCTGTTCATCGTGGGCGGCGCCTTCGCCGGGCTCGAGCGCATCATCTCGGCGCGCGGCAAGGGCACCTCGATCGGCTTCGGCGCGCGCGTCGAGGCCCCGGACGACCGCCGGACCGGCGCGATCTTCCGCGAGGTGGAGCCCGAGGATCTGCTGAAATTCGGCCTCATCCCCGAATTCGTCGGCCGTCTGCCGGTGATCGCGACGCTCGAGGACCTTGACGAGGACGCGCTGAAGAAGATCCTCACCGAGCCGAAGAACGCGCTGGTGAAGCAGTATCAGCGTCTCTTCGAGATGGAGGACACCGAGCTGACCTTCGCCGACGACGCGGTGTCCTCGATCGCCAAGAAGGCCATCGAGCGCAAGACCGGCGCCCGCGGCCTGCGGTCGATCATGGAGGGCATCCTGCTCGAGACGATGTACGACCTGCCGAGCCTCGAAGGCTGCGAACAGGTCGTCATCTCGGCCGAAGTGGTCGAGGGCAAGGCGCGGCCGCTCTACATCTATTCCGACAAGGCGGGAGAGGCTGCGTCGAGCGCGTGATGCCGTTCTTCCGTAACGCTCCGGCTTGAAGAGGCCGGGCCGGAGAACCATCTGAGGAAGCGAGCCGGTCCGCCCCCGGGCTGTCGAGCAGGGGCCGGACCGGAACCCAGCATGGCGCAGCGGGCGTCTCGTTTCCCCCGCCGATACACGGGCTCGTCGCGCGGTCCTGACGGACGCTCCGGCGGGTGCCGCAGACAAGGACGTATCAGATGAGCCAGCCGAGACAGCGTCCCGTGGTCGTGGCCGGAACGGTGGAGAATTTCCCCGTTCTCCCGCTCCGGGACATCGTCGTCTTCCCGCATATGATCGTGCCGCTCTTCGTGGGTCGCGAAAAGTCGATCCGCGCGCTCGAAGAGGTGGTGAAGTCGGAGAAGCTGATCCTTCTCGCCACGCAGCAGAACGCGGGCGACGACGATCCGGCCACCGACGCGATCTACACGATCGGAACCCTCGCCAGCGTGCTGCAGCTTCTCAAGCTGCCCGACGGCACCGTGAAGGTGCTCGTCGAGGGCGTCGCGCGCGCCAAGGTGAAGGGCTACGGCCGCACCGACGAATATTACGAGGCCGAGGCCGAGATCCTCGCCGACGCGATCCCTAACCCGATCGAAGCCGAGGCGCTCGCCCGATCGGTCGTCACCGAATTCGAGAGCTATGTGAAGCTCAACAAGAAGGTGTCGCCCGAAGTCGTGGCCGCCGTGGGCCAGATCGAGGACTATTCGAAGCTCGGCGACACGATCGCCTCGCATCTCGCCGTCAAGATCCAGGACAAGCAGAGCGTCCTCGAACTCGTGGACGTGGCGCAGCGCCTCGAAAAGGTGCTGGGCTTCATGGAGAGCGAGATCTCCGTCCTGCAGGTGGAAAAGCGCATCCGGACCCGCGTGAAGCGGCAGATGGAGAAGACGCAGCGCGAGTACTACCTGAACGAGCAGATGAAGGCGATCCAGAAGGAGCTCGGCGACGAAGACGGTCGCGACGAGCTCGCCGAGATCGAGGAGAAGATCGAGAAGACCAAGCTGACCAAGGAAGCGCGGGAGAAGGCCTTCGCGGAGCTCAAGAAGCTCCGTCAGATGTCGCCGATGTCTGCGGAAGCGACCGTGGTCCGCAACTATCTCGACTGGATCCTGTCGCTGCCTTGGGGCCGCCGTTCGAAGGTCAAGAAGGACCTCGTCGCGGCGCAGGAGGTGCTCGATTCCGATCACTTCGGCCTCGAGAAGGTCAAGGAACGGATCATCGAATATCTCGCGGTTCAGACCCGCGCGAACAAGCTCACCGGCCCGATCCTGTGCCTCGTCGGTCCTCCCGGCGTCGGCAAGACCTCGCTGGGCAAGTCGATCGCCAAGGCGACCGGGCGTGAATTCGTCCGCATGTCGCTCGGCGGCGTGCGCGACGAGGCCGAGATCCGCGGCCACCGGCGCACCTATATCGGCTCCATGCCGGGCAAGGTGATCCAGTCGCTGCGCAAGGCGAAGACGCAGAACCCGCTCTTCCTGCTCGACGAGATCGACAAGATGGGCATGGACTTCCGCGGCGATCCGTCCTCGGCCCTTCTCGAGGTGCTGGATCCCGAGCAGAATTCGTCCTTCAACGACCATTACCTCGAGGTCGACTACGACCTGTCGAACGTGATGTTCGTGACGACGGCGAACACGCTCAACATCCCCGCGCCGCTGCTCGACCGCATGGAAGTGATCCGCATCGCGGGCTACACCGAGGACGAGAAGGCCGAGATCGCCCGTCGTCATCTCATTCCCGAGGCCATGACCAAGCACGGTCTGGCGCCGAAGGAATGGACGATCGAAGACGACGCGCTGATGATGCTCATCCGCCGCTACACGCGTGAGGCGGGCGTCCGCAACCTGTCGCGCGAGATCTCCAACCTGGCCCGCAAGGCCGTGAAGGAGATCATCATATCGAAGAAGCCGTCGGTGACGGTGACCGAGAAGAACCTGCCCGACTTCCTCGGCGTGCCGAAATACCGCTTCGGCGAGACGGAGACCGAGGATCAGGTCGGCGTCGTGACGGGGCTTGCCTGGACCGAGGTCGGCGGCGAATTGCTGACCATCGAAGGCCTGATCATGCCCGGCAAGGGCAAGATGACGGTCACGGGCAATCTGAAGGACGTGATGAAGGAGTCGATCTCGGCCGCCGCCTCTTATGTGCGGTCGCGGGCGCTCGACATCGGCGTCCAGCCCCCTCTGTTCGACCGGCGCGACATCCACGTGCACGTGCCGGAAGGCGCGACGCCGAAGGACGGCCCGTCGGCGGGCATCGCGATGGCCACCGCCATCGTTTCGGTGCTCACGGGCATCCCGGTCCGCAAGGACATCGCCATGACCGGCGAGGTCACGCTGCGGGGCAGGGTTCTGCCGATCGGCGGCCTGAAGGAGAAACTTCTGGCGGCGCTGCGCGGCGGCGTGAAGACGGTTCTGATCCCCGAGGAGAACGCCAAGGACCTGGCGGACATCCCGGCCAATGTGAAGAACGGGCTCGAAATCGTCCCGGTCTCGCGCATGGACGAGGTGCTCGAACGGGCTCTGACGCGCAAGCCCACGCCCGTCACTTGGGAAGAGGATCTGTCGGCGGTGAAGCCTGCCGCGGCCCCGTCCGATGACGAATCGGCCGGAATCGTCGCGCACTGACCCGTCCCGAGCGAATGATCGAGCCCCCGGAACAGCCTTCCGGGGGCTTTCTTTTTGCCGAAATCGTTACTTTTCCAAGGAAAATAAGGCTTTTCGGGCGATCGAAGCTTGCACTCTGCCGCAAGCCGGTCGATCAATCGGGCCGCATCGCCGAGAACCGGCGTGCTTTCAGTAGTTGGAAGGAGACTCCGATGAACAAGGGCGATCTCGTCGCGGCCGTCGCGGACAAGACCGACATCACGAAGGCCCAGGCCGCCGCTGCGGTCGACGCGGTCATCGACGCCATCACGGCGACGCTGAAGAAGGGCGACGAAGTCCGTCTCGTCGGCTTCGGCACCTTCGCCGTCTCCAAGCGTCCCGCCGGCACCGCGCGCAACCCGCGCACGGGCGAGACCATCAAGACCGCCGCCTCGATCGCGCCGAAGTTCAAGGCCGGCGCGGGCCTGAAGGCTGCCGTCAACGGCAAGTAAGCCGCGCCCCCGGTCACGGGGACGTGCATCAACCGCCCGCCCGCGCTTGCATCGGGCGCCTCGCCTCCGATAGAGAGAGGCGAGCGGGCGGTTAGCTCAGTCGGTAGAGCATCTCGTTTACACCGAGAGGGTCGGCGGTTCGAGCCCGTCACCGCCCACCACCGAACAACGGAGCCTCGGATCCCGAGGCTCCGTTTCGTTTTTTCAGGGTCCGTTTTCCGGGTGTCCGCGGTCGTTTTCGCGTGGGAGTTGCGGACCCTTTCGGGTGCGGTCCGACCCGTCCCGGGGCGGTGCTTCGGAGACCGGATGAAAGCGACCGCGACGGGCGAAATCTCGGCCGCCGGCGCTTGACAGGTCGGGGGGCGTCCCTTAATCCCACGGCCATCGCGGCAGCGACTTCGTCGTTGCTCTGCGGGAGTAGCTCAGTTGGTTAGAGCGCCGGCCTGTCACGCCGGAGGTCGCGGGTTCGAGCCCCGTCTCTCGCGCCACTTCTTCTCATGAAAATCGAAGATGTCGGCGTAGGTCCTTGAGACCGCTGGTGCGGTTCTGCGGGGCGTTGTCGTGCGGGTTGCTCCGTGGCGTCCCATTCCGTCATCGCGAGCGCAGCGAAGCAATCCATAAGGCGGTTGCAGGTGTGCTCCATGCCGACGTTCTCTGGATTGCTTCGTCGCTTCGCTCCTCGCAATGACGGTGGAGGCCTCCCTCCAGTGTCATCCCGGGCGGCTTAGCCGACCCGGGATCCAGAGGGCGGCAGGGCGTCGAGCGGGGGGCGGCATTTTCTGGATCCCGGCTCTCCGCTTCGCTGCGGTCGGGATGACACGCCAACGTCCGTCATTGCGAGCGCAGCGAAGCAATCCAGAAGGCGGTTGCCGGGGAGCTCGATGCCCGACGTTCTCTGGATTGCTTCGTCGCTTCGCTCCTCGCAATGACGGGGGATGCGGGTGCCCGGAAGGCACGGGCGCCGGAAAGGCCGCCACGAAAAAGGCCCGGGACAAGCCCGGGCCTCGGCGATGGGTCGGTGGCGGGGCCGGAGGGCGCTGCGGGCGGATCAGTAGGTCGCGCGGCCGCCGGAGAGGTCGAAGACGGCGCCGGTGGTGAAGGAGTTCTCCGCCGAAGCGAGCCAGGCGATCATGTTCGCCGCCTCGTCTACCTGCAGGAAACGACCGCGCGGGATCCGCGAGAGCATGTAGTCGATATGCTCCTGCTTCATCTGGTCGAAGATGCGGGTCTTGGCGGCGGCGGGCGTCACGCAGTTCACCGCGATGTCCTTGCCCGCGAGTTCCTTGCCCAGCGACTTCGTGAGCGCGATCACGCCCGCCTTGGCGGCGGAATAGGCGGAGGCGTTCGGGTTGCCCTCCTTGCCCGCGATCGAGGCCACGTTGACGATTCGGCCGTAGCCGCGCTCCAGCATGCCGGGCACGACGGCCTTGCAGCAGTAGAAGACGCCGTTGAGATCGATGTCGATGATCTGCCGCCAGGCGTCGACGGGGTAGTCGGCGACGGTCGCGTTGGGGCCCGCGATGCCCGCATTGTTTACGATGACGTCGACGGGGCCGAGCAGTTCGCGCGTGCGCCGCTCGGCGGCGAGGACGGCGTCGAAATCGGTCTGGTCGAGCGCGATCGCCACGACCCGGCCCGAGGCCGAGAGTTCGGCGGCGGACTTGGCGGCCAGATCCCCGTCCTTGTCCCACAGCGCGACGGAGGCGCCCGACTCGACGAAGCGTTTGGCGACGGCGAGGCCGATTCCCTGCGCACCGCCCGTCACCACCGCCGTCCGTCCGGCGAGATCGATCTTGTTGGCCATCGAAGTCTTTTCCTGCCCTTTGCGGATTGTCCGGGCGCGGTTTCCGCGCCGCGGGCATCATACAGGCGCGGGCGCGGCCGTCGACCGATCCGGACGCGCTTCGGGGCAGGGGATCGGGACGAAGTGAGGCCCTTTGCCGGCTTGCGTCCTCCGGTCGCGTGGGCTAAGCCTCGCCCGTCGCGCGGACCTGATAAAAACCATCAATTCGCGCGACTTTCGTAGGGGTTTCTCCGGACAAGCGGCGATAATGGCCCGTTCCGGGGTTTCCGGGGACGAAGTCGGGGGACACGATCGGATGCCGAGCCTCTTGCAGGACTACCTCCCGCTGGTCATCTTCATGGGCGTGGCGCTGCTGATCTCCGCCGCGCTGATCGTCGCGCCCTTCATCATCGCGCACAAGAATCCGGATCCCGAGAAGCTCTCGGCCTACGAGTGCGGTTTCAACGCCTTCGACGACGCCCGCATGAAGTTCGACGTGCGGTTCTATCTCGTCTCGATCCTCTTCATCATCTTCGACCTCGAAGTCGCCTTCCTGTTCCCCTGGGCCATCGCCTTCGACCAGGTGGGGACCTTCGGTTTCTGGTCGATGATGATCTTCCTCGGCGTGCTGACGATCGGCTTCGTCTACGAATGGAAAAAGGGAGCTCTGGAGTGGGACTGATGCAGGAGAACGCCTCCGGCACGCTGGTCGCGCCGGCACCCAAGGGAATCATCGATCCGAACACCGGCAAGCCGGTGGGGGCGACCGATCCCTTCTTCGTGGACGTGAACGCGGAACTCGCCGACAAGGGCTTCCTCGTCACCTCGACGGACGATCTCATCCAGTGGGCCCGCACCGGCTCGCTGATGTGGATGACCTTCGGCCTCGCCTGTTGCGCGGTCGAGATGATGCAGCTGTCCATGCCGCGCTACGACGTCGAGCGGTTCGGCTTCGCGCCGCGCGCCTCGCCGCGCCAGTCGGACGTGATGATCGTCGCCGGCACGCTGACCAACAAGATGGCGCCCGCGCTCCGCAAGGTCTACGACCAGATGCCCGAGCCGCGTTACGTGATCTCGATGGGCTCCTGCGCCAACGGCGGCGGCTATTACCATTATTCCTATTCGGTCGTGCGCGGCTGCGACCGCATCGTGCCGATCGACATCTACGTGCCGGGCTGCCCGCCCACGGCCGAGGCGCTGCTCTACGGCGTGCTTCTTCTGCAGAAGAAGATCCGCCGCGTCGGCACCATCGAGCGCTGAGCGACGGGCGAGGGCGGGGCTCCGGGGGAACGGTTCATGGATACGCTCAACGAGGTCGGTGACTATGTCGCGTCGTTCTTCGGCGACGCGGTGAAGGGCGTCTCGACCGCCTATGACGAGCTGACGATCGAGGTGGATCGCGGCAGCGTGATCGCGGTGCTGCGCGGCCTCCGCGACGACCCGAAGCTGCGCTTCGTCTCCTTCATCGACCTGACCGCCGTCGACTATCCGAGCCGCGAGGAGCGGTTCGACGTGGTGTGGCATCTGCTGTCGCCGAAGTTCAACCGCCGCATCCGCGTGAAGACGACGACCGACGAGCGCTCGCCCGTCGCCTCCACGATCGAGATCTTCCCCGCCGCCGACTGGTTCGAGCGCGAGGCTTACGACATGTACGGCGTGCTCTTCACGGGGCATCCGGACCTGCGCCGCATCCTCACCGACTACGGTTTCGAGGGTTATCCGCTGCGCAAGGACTTCCCGCTCACGGGCTATGTCGAAGTCCGCTACGACGACGAGCAGAAGCGGGTGGTCTACGAACCCGTGAAGCTGACGCAGGAATTCCGCCAGTTCGACTTCCTCTCGCCGTGGGAGGGCACCGACTACGTGCTCCCGGGCGACGAGAAGGCGAAGCAGTGAGCGCGCCATGACCGAACATTCCATCCGGAACTTCTCGATCAATTTCGGCCCGCAGCACCCTGCGGCGCACGGCGTGCTGCGTCTGGTGCTGGAACTCGACGGCGAAGTCGTCGAGCGCGTCGATCCGCATATCGGCCTGCTGCATCGCGGCACCGAGAAGCTGATCGAGGCGAAGACCTACATTCAGGCCATGCCCTATTTCGACCGGCTCGATTACTGCGCGCCGATGAATCAGGAGCATGCCTACTGCCTCGCGATCGAGAAGCTGCTCGGCATCACGGTGCCCAAGCGCGGCCAGCTGATCCGCGTGCTCTATTCCGAAATCGGCCGCATCCTCTCCCATCTCCTCAACGTGACGACCCAGGCCATGGACGTCGGCGCGCTGACCCCGCCGCTGTGGGGCTTCGAGGAGCGCGAGAAGCTGATGGTGTTCTACGAGCGGGCCTCGGGCGCGCGCATGCATGCGGCCTATTTCCGGCCCGGCGGCGTGCATCAGGACCTGCCGCCGAAGCTCGTCGACGACATCGACGCATGGTGCGACAGCTTCCCTCAGGTGCTCGACGATCTCGAAGGCCTTTTGACCGACAACCGCATCTTCAAGCAGCGCAACGTCGATATCGGCGTGGTCTCGCTCGACGAGTGCTGGAAGTGGGGCTTCTCGGGCGTGATGGTGCGCGGCTCCGGCGCCGCGTGGGACCTGCGCAAGTCGCAGCCCTACGAGTGCTACGAAGAGCTCGAATTCGACATTCCGATCGGCAAGAACGGCGATTGCTACGACCGGTACTGCATCCGCGTCGAGGAGATGCGCCAGTCCGTGCGGATCATGAAGCAGTGCTGCGCCAAGCTGCGCGCGCCGGAAGGGCAGGGCCCGTTCTCGACGACCGACGGCAAGGTGTTCCCGCCGAAGCGGGGCGAGATGAAGCGCTCGATGGAGTCGCTCATCCACCACTTCAAGCTCTACACCGAGGGCTTCCACGTCCCCGCGGGCGAGGTCTATGCCGCGGTCGAGGCGCCCAAGGGCGAGTTCGGCGTGTATCTGGTCGGCGACGGCGGCAACAAGCCCTATCGCTGCCGGATCCGCGCCCCGGGCTTCGCGCATCTTCAGGCGATGGATTTCATGTGTCGCGGTCACATGCTGGCGGACGTCTCCGCAGTGTTGGGCTCGCTCGACATCGTGTTCGGTGAAGTGGACCGCTGATCGTCCGATCGGCGGTTCTAGGGGAAGTACAGGCATGGCCGTCCGCAGACTGGCATCCGAGGCGATCCAGCCCGCGAGCTTCGCGTTCGACGCGGAGAACCTCGCTTGGGCCAAGACGGTGATCGCGCGTTATCCCGAAGGCCGCCAGGCCTCCGCGGTCATCCCGCTGCTGTGGCGCGCTCAGGAACAGCACGACTACTGGCTGCCCAAGGCCGCGATCGAATACGTCGCGGAAATGCTGGGCATGGCCTATATCCGCGTGCTCGAGGTCGCGACCTTCTACACGATGTTCAATCTCGAGCCGGTAGGGCGCTTCTTCGTCCAGCTCTGCGGCACGACCCCGTGCCGCCTGCGCGGCGCCGACGACATCATCAAGGTCTGCCACGACCGCATCGGCGACCAGCGCCACGTCACGGCGGACGGCAATTTCTCGTGGCTCGAGGTCGAGTGCCTCGGCGCGTGCTGCAATGCGCCGATGGTGCAGATCAACAACGACTATTACGAAGATCTCACGGCCGAGAACTTCACGAAGCTGCTCGACGATCTCGCCGCGGGCCGTCCCGTGAAGAAGGGCTCGCAGATCGGCCGCACCGCTTCCGAGCCGGTGGGCGAACTCACGACGCTGACCGACGCCTCGCTCTATGACGGCTCCGTCGTCGGCGCGTGGCGCAAGCGCTTCGAGGAAGAGGCCGCCAAGGCCGAGGCTCCGGTCGACACGCAGGCGATCGCCGCGCAGGCGGCCGCCGAGCCGAAGCCCGCCAAGCCGAGCTCCGCGCGGCCCGAACAGGCGTCCGACACGCCTGCGCATCGCGTGGCGGCGGGCAAGGCGCCCGTCTCCAAGGCCAAGAAGGCCGGGGCCGCCGACAAGAACAAGACCGACGCGACCGCGCCCGAGCTTCCGCTCGGCGAGGAGCCGAAGAAGACCGCCCGCAAGAAGGCCGAGAAGGCCGACGAGTCGAAGGGTTGATGGCGATGCTGCAGGATCGTGATCGCATCTTCACCAATCTCTACGGCCGCCACACTCCCGGCCTGACCGGCGCGCTGAAGCGCGGCGCGTGGGACGGGACGAAGTTCCTGCTGGAGAAGGGCCGCGACTGGATCATCGAAGAGATGAAGAAGTCGGGTCTGCGCGGCCGCGGCGGCGCGGGCTTCCCGACCGGTCTCAAATGGTCGTTCATGCCCAAGCAGTCGGACGGGCGTCCGCATTACCTCGTCGTCAATGCCGACGAGTCGGAGCCCGGCACCTGCAAAGACCGCGAGATCATGCGGAACGATCCGCATCTTCTCATCGAGGGCTGCCTGATCGCGTCCTTCGCGATGGGCGCGCATGCCTGCTACATCTATGTCCGCGGCGAATACATCGCCGAGCGCGAGGCGCTGCAGCGCGCGGTGGACGAGGCCTATGAGGCGAAGCTGGTCGGCAAGGACAACGTCCACGGCTGGCCGTTCGACATCTACGTCCATCACGGCGCCGGCGCCTATATCTGCGGCGAAGAGACGGCGCTGATCGAGAGCCTCGAAGGCAAGAAGGGCCAGCCGCGCCTGAAGCCTCCGTTCCCGGCGAATATGGGCCTCTACGGCTGCCCGACGACGGTCAACAACGTCGAGTCGATCGCGGTCGCGGGCACGATCCTGCGGCGCGGCGGCGGTTGGTTCGCGGGCCTCGGCCGTCCGAACAACACGGGCACCAAGCTCTTCTGCGTCTCCGGCCACGTGAACAATCCGTGCAATGTCGAGGAAGAGCTCGGGCTGACCTTCCGCGAGCTGATCGACCGGCATTGCGGCGGCATCCGCGGCGGCTGGGACAATCTGCTCGCCGTGATCCCGGGCGGCTCGTCCGTTCCGATGGTGCCGGCGGATCAGATCGCCGATGCGCACATGGACTTCGACACGCTGCGCGGCCTCGGCTCCGGCCTCGGCACGGCGGCGGTCATCGTCATGGACAAGTCGACCGACATCATCCGGGCGATCGCGCGCATCAGCTATTTCTACAAGCACGAGAGCTGCGGCCAGTGCACGCCGTGCCGCGAGGGCACGGGCTGGATGTGGCGCGTGATGAACCGCATGGCCGAGGGCCGCGCCCAGAAGCGCGAGATCGACATGCTGCTGGAAGTCACGAAGCAGGTCGAAGGCCACACCATCTGCGCGCTCGGCGACGCGGCGGCGTGGCCGATCCAGGGCCTCATCCGGCACTTCCGCCCCGAGATCGAGAAGCGGATCGACCAGTATTCGGCCAATCCGCATTCCGAACCCGTCCGCGTCGCGGCCGAGTAAGCGAGAGAGACTTCGATGGCCAAGATCATCGTCGACGGCACCGAGATCGACGTCCCGGCTGAATTCACGCTGCTGCAGGCGTGCGAGGCCGCGGGCGCCGAAGTGCCGCGCTTCTGCTTCCACGAGCGCCTCTCGATCGCCGGCAATTGCCGCATGTGCCTCGTCGAGGTGAAGGGCGGGCCGCCGAAGCCGACCGCCTCCTGCGCCATGTCGGTGCGCGACCTGCGCCCGGGCCCGAACGGCGAGCCGCCGGTCGTGCTGACCACTTCGCCCATGGTGAAGAAGGCGCGCGAAGGCGTGATGGAGTTCCTGCTCATCAACCATCCGCTCGACTGCCCGATCTGCGACCAGGGCGGCGAATGCGACCTGCAGGATCAGGCGATGGCCTACGGCGTCGACACGTCGCGCTTCGCCGAAAACAAGCGCGCGGTCGAGGACAAATATATCGGCCCGTTGGTCAAGACGCAGATGAACCGCTGCATCCAGTGCACGCGCTGCGTCCGCTTCACGACCGAAGTCGCGGGCATCGCCGAACTCGGCGCGATCGGCCGCGGCGAGGACATGGAGATCACCACCTATCTCGAAAAGGCGATGTCCTCCGAGATGCAGGGCAACGTGATCGACCTCTGCCCGGTCGGCGCGCTGACCTCGAAGCCCTACGCCTTCAAGGCGCGGCCGTGGGAACTGTCGAAGACCGAATCCGTCGACGTGATGGACGCTCTCGGCTCGGCCATCCGGGTCGACGCGCGCGGCCGCGAGGTGATGCGCATCCTGCCGCGTCTCAACGAGGCGGTGAACGAGGAGTGGATCTCCGACAAGACCCGCTTCATCTGGGACGGCCTGCGCAGCCAGCGCCTCGACCGGCCCTATATCCGCGAAAAGGGCAAGCTGCGTCCGGCCTCTTGGGGCGAGGCCTTCGCGGCGATCGCAGCAAGAGTGAAGGCGGCGAAGCCCGAAGGCATCGGCGCGATCGCGGGCGATCTCGCCTCCGTCGAGGAGATGTTCGCGCTGAAGCTCCTGATGGAGGGGCTCGGTTCCAAGAACATCGACGGGCGGCAGGACGGCACCGTCCTTCATCCGAAATTCGGCCGCGCCTCCTACCTCTTCAATGCCACGGTGCAGGGCATCGAGGACGCGGACGTCATCCTTCTCGTGGGTTCGAACCCGCGCAAGGAAGCCTCCGTGCTCAACGCCCGCATCCGCAAGCGCTGGCGCGCGGGCGGCCTGACGGTCGCGCGCATCGGCGAGCCCGCCGACCTGACCTATGCGGTCACGGATCTCGGCGCGGGCCCCGAGACGCTCGCCGAGCTCGCCTCGGGCAAGCATTCCTTCGCCGCGACCATCGCCAAGGCGAAGCGTCCGCTGGTGATCGTGGGGCAGGGCGCGCTGACCCGCGCCGACGGCCTCGCGGTGTTCGCGCTCGCCGCCAAGGTCGCGTCCTCCGCGGCGGAGCCGGCCGAAGGCTGGAACGGTCTTTCGGTGCTGCATACGGCGGCCGCGCGCGTCGGCGCGCTCGATCTCGGCCTCGTGCCGGGCGAGGGCGGTCTCGACGCGAAGGCGATGGCCGCGGGCGGCGTCGAAGTGCTGTTCCTCATGGGCGCCGACGAGATCGAGGTCGGCCCCGGTCCCTTCGTGGTCTATCAGGGCACGCACGGCGACAAGGGCGCGCATCGCGCCGACGTCATCCTGCCCGGCGCCGCCTATACCGAGAAGAGCGGCCTTTACGTGAACACCGAAGGCCGCGTGCAGCTCGGCAACCGTGCGGGCTTCCCGCCCGGCGAGGCGCGCGAGGACTGGGCGATCCTGCGGGCGCTCTCCGACGTGCTCGGCCGCAAGCTGCCCTTCGATTCGCTTTCGGATCTGCGCAAGGGGCTGTTCGCCGCGCATCCCCACATGGCGGGGATCGACGCGATCGCGGCCGGCTCTGCCGTCGATGCGGCGGCTCTCGCCAAGGCGGGGGGCGCGATCGACAAGGCCCCGTTCCGCGATGCGATCGGCGACCTCTATCTCACGAACCCCATCGCCCGCGCGTCGGCCGTCATGGCCGATTGTTCGGCCATTGCGTCCGGGCGCGTGCCCGCGGCGGCCGAGTAAGGAGATCGCGACATGACCGCTCTCGATTGGGCCATCGCGATCGCGATCATGGTGGGCAAGAGCCTGCTCGTGATCGCCGCCCTGCTGATCTACATCGCCTATGCGCTGCTCGCCGACCGCAAGATCTGGGCGGCGGTGCAGCTGCGCAAGGGCCCGAACGTGGTGGGCGCCTTCGGCCTGCTGCAGTCCTTCGCGGACCTCATCAAATTCGCGCTCAAGGAGCCGATGATCCCGTCGGGCGCGAACAAGGGCGTGTTCCTGTTGGCGCCCGTCGTCACCGCGACGCTCGCGCTCGCCGCCTGGGCGGTGATCCCGGTCGCGGACGGCTGGGCCGTGGCCGACCTCAATGTCGGCATCCTCTACATCTTCGCGATCTCGTCGCTCGGCGTTTACGGCGTCATCATGGGCGGCTGGGCTTCGAACTCGAAATATCCGTTCCTGGGCGCCCTGCGCTCGGCCGCGCAGATGGTGTCCTACGAGGTCTCGATCGGTTTCGTGATCATCACGGTGCTGCTGTGCGCGGGTTCGTTGAACCTCAACGAGATCATCCGCGCGCAGGACACGAAATACGGGATGTTCGGCTGGTACTGGCTGCCGCTGTTCCCGATGTTCGTGATCTTCTTCATCTCGGCGCTGGCCGAGACGAACCGCCCGCCCTTCGACCTTCCGGAAGCGGAGTCGGAGCTGGTGGCGGGCTACATGGTCGAATACGCCTCGACCCCGTATCTGCTGTTCATGCTCGGCGAATACGTGGCGATCATGACCATGTGCGCGCTGACGACGATCCTCTTCCTCGGGGGCTGGCTGCCGCCCTTCGACGTGGCCCCGCTCAACTGGGTGCCGGGCATCGTCTGGTTCGCGCTCAAGATGTCGCTGGTCTTCTTCATGTTCGCCATGGTGAAGGCCTTCGTGCCCCGCTACCGCTACGACCAGCTCATGCGGCTCGGCTGGAAGGTCTTCCTTCCGCTGTCGCTCGTGATGGTCGTCGTCGTCGCGGGCGTTCTGAAATTCGTGGTCAACGGCTGAGTCCGTGGAGGTTCCGCCCGCCGGGATCGTGGGGGCGCTGATCGGCGCGGGGATCGGGTATCTCGATTACCGCATCGTGGTCGGGGTCGTGGAGGGAAAGCTCCGCAAGCTCGACCGCTCCGAGACGGTGGCGGAACGCGACGTGTTCGAAGGCAAGATCAGGATCCTGCGCCTGGTCGTGCTGGCAATGACGGTCGGGGCCTTCCCGATCATCGGTTTCTGGGTCGGCGCCTCGCTCGGCGGGGCCGGCTGAAGGGGATAGAGGACGATGAGGCTCGCACAGGCTGCGCAGTCGCTCTTGCTGAAGGAATTCGTGGCGGCCTTCGTGCTGTCCATGCGCTATTTCTTCAAGCCCAAGGCGACCATCAACTATCCGTTCGAGAAGAACCCCGTGTCGCCGCGCTTCCGCGGCGAGCACGCGCTGCGCCGTTATCCGAACGGCGAGGAGCGCTGCATCGCGTGCAAGCTGTGCGAGGCGATCTGCCCCGCGCAGGCGATCACGATCGAGGCCGGCCCGCGCCGCAACGACGGCACGCGGCGCACGACTCGCTACGACATCGACATGACGAAGTGCATCTATTGCGGCTTCTGCCAGGAAGCCTGCCCGGTGGACGCCATCGTCGAAGGTCCGAATTTCGAATTCGCGACGGAAACGCGCGAGGAGCTGTTCTTCGACAAGGAGAAGCTTCTCGACAACGGCGCGCGGTGGGAACGCGAGATCCAGCGGAACATCCGCATGGATGCGCCGTACCGGTAAGTCGAGTTGTACCCCGCGGAATCGGGGTCTATAGACGGGCGGCCTTCCGGTAGGAGGGCCTTGGGGAAGAAAAAGCGGCGACTTTTCGGGGTCGTCGCGAGGACTGGGAAAGGCCGCGAGAGCGGCCTTCGGGGGCGTCCCTGATGAATGCGGCTGCGGCCTTCTTCTATCTGTTTGCGGGCGTGACCGTCGCCTCGGCCTTCATGGTCGTGGCGTCGCGCAACCCGGTGCACTCGGTGCTCTTCCTCATCCTCGCCTTCGTCAATGCGGCGGGTCTCTTCCTCCTGATGGGGGCGGAGTTCCTCGCGATGATCCTCGTGGTCGTCTATGTCGGCGCGGTGGCGGTGCTCTTCCTCTTCGTCGTCATGATGCTCGACGTGGACTTCGCGCAGCTCCGGCAGGGCTTCCTCAACTATCTGCCGCTCGGCGCGCTGCTCGCGATCGTGTTCTTCATCGAACTCGCGCTGGTGCTGACGACGCGCTTCGTCGATCCGAAGGCCTTCAAGGCCGCCGCTCCTGCGGCGCCGAAGCCCGACATGCTGGTGACGAACACCGAGGCGCTCGGGCGGGTGCTCTATACGGACTACGTGTTCTTCTTCCAGGTCTCCGGCCTCGTGCTGCTCGTCGCCATGATCGGCGCGATCGTGCTGACGCTGCGCCACAAGGCGGGCGTGAAGCGGCAGGACATCGCCGAGCAGGTCGCGCGCACCAAGGCGACGGCCATGGAAGTGAAGAAAGTCCCGTCGCGGCAGGGCGTGTGAGGCGGTCATGGAAATCGGACTGAGCCATTATCTGACGGTCGCCGCGATGCTCTTCACGCTCGGCGTGTTCGGCATCTTCGTGAACCGCAAGAACGTGATCGTGATCCTGATGTCGGTCGAGCTGATCCTGCTCGCCGTGAACGTCAATCTCGTCGCGTTCTCGACCTCCGCGGGCGATCTGGTCGGCCAGATCTTCGCGCTGCTGATCCTGACGGTCGCCGCCGCGGAGGCCGCGATCGGCCTCGCGATCCTGGTCGTGTTCTACCGCAACCGCGGTTCGATCGCGGTCGAAGACATCAACGTGATGAAGGGCTGAGCGACCCGCGATGGTACAGGCGATCGTCTTTCTTCCGCTCCTCGGCTTCCTCATCGCGGGCCTGTTCGGCCGCGTGCTCGGCGCCCGTCCGAGCGAGCTGATCACCACCGGCTTCCTGATCGTGGGCGCGGTCCTGTCCTGGATCGTGTTCTTCGACGTCGGCTTCGGCCGCGGCGCCTACACGGTGCAGCTCGCGTCCTGGATGCGTTCGGGCGGGCTCGTCGTCGACTGGTCGCTGCGCATCGACACGCTGACCGCGGTCATGCTCGTCGTCGTGAACTCCGTCTCGGCGCTCGTGCATCTCTATTCGATCGGCTACATGCACGAGGATCCGTCCCGGCCGCGCTTCTTCGGCTATCTGTCGCTCTTCACCTTCGCCATGCTGATGCTGGTGACGGCCGACAACCTCGTGCAGATGTTCTTCGGCTGGGAAGGCGTGGGTCTCGCCTCCTATCTGCTGATCGGCTTCTGGTACGAGAAGCCCTCGGCGACGGCGGCGGCCATGAAGGCCTTCATCGTCAACCGCGTCGGCGATTTCGGCTTCATGCTCGGCATCTTCCTCGTGTTCGTGCTGTCGGGCTCGGTGGGCTTCGACGCGATCTTCGCGAAGGTCGCCTCCTTCTCGGGTCTGAAGTTCCACTTCCTCGGCACCGACTGGAACGCGGTGACGCTCGCCTGCCTGCTGCTGTTCCTCGGCGCGATGGGCAAGTCGGCGCAGTTCCTGCTGCACACCTGGCTGCCGGACGCGATGGAAGGCCCGACGCCGGTCTCGGCCCTCATCCATGCGGCGACCATGGTGACCGCGGGCGTCTTCATGGTGGCGCGTCTGTCGCCGCTGTTCGAGGCCTCGCCCGACGCTCTCGCCGTCGTGATGTTCATCGGCGCGACCACGGCCTTCTTCGCGGGCACGATCGGCCTCGTCCAGAACGACATCAAGCGGGTCATCGCCTATTCGACCTGCTCGCAGCTCGGCTTCATGTTCGCCGCGCTGGGCGCGGGCGCTTATTCGGCGGGCGTGTTCCACCTGTTTACGCACGCATTCTTCAAGGCGCTGCTGTTCCTGGGCGCGGGCTCGGTCATCCATGCGATGCATCACGAGCAGGACATCCGCCGCATGGGCGGGCTCTTCTCAAAGATCCCGTTCACCGGCGCGATGATGCTGATCGGCACGCTGGCGCTCACCGGCTTCCCCTTCACCGCGGGCTATTTCTCCAAGGACGCCATAATCGAGAGCGTCTACGCCTCGCATGCGGGTCCGTGGGGCTATGCCTTCATCCTGCTGGTCATCACGGCCGGCATGACCTCGTTCTATTCCTGGCGGCTGTTTTTCAAGACCTTCGCGGGCAAGCCCGCCGCGGCTCACGACGATCACGGCCATGCGCATGCGGCGCATGACGACCATGCGCACGGCCATGACGATCACGGCCACGGCCATCACGAGCCGCATGAATCGCCCGTCGTGATGCTGGTGCCGCTGGCCTTCCTCGCCTTCGGTGCGCTGGCCGCCGGCATCGCCTTCAAGGAAGCGTTCCTCGGCCACGGCTACGAGGCGTTCTTCAAGGGCGCGCTCTTCACCGGCAAGGACAACCACGTGCTTCACGCGATGCACGAGGTGCCCGGCTGGGTCGTCTGGTCGCCGACCGTGATGATGGTGCTCGGCTTCGCGCTGGCGTGGCTGTTCTACATCGCCCGGCCGGACCTGCCCGTGCAGCTCGCGCAGTCGCACCGGCTCGCCTACGAATTCCTGCTGAACAAGTGGTATTTCGACGAGCTCTACGACTTCCTGTTCGTGCGCCCGGCCAAGGCGCTGGGTCGCTTCCTGTGGAAGAAGGGCGACGGGGCGGTCATCGACGGGCTCGGCCCGGACGGCGTTTCGGCCCGCGTCATCGACGTCACCAATGCCGTCGTCCGGCTGCAGACCGGCTACGTCTATCACTACGCCTTCGCCATGCTCATCGGCGTCGCCGCCTTCGTGACCTGGTACATGTTCGGGGGAGCGCACTGATGCTCGACCATCTTCTTTCGGGCCTCCTGCTCCTCCCGATCCTCGGCTCGCTGCTGATCCTGTTCACGAACGGCGAGACGGAAGCGGGCCTGCGCAACATCCGCTGGACCGCGCTTTTCGCGACGATCGCGACCTTCGTGCTGTCGCTCGTCGCGTGGAGCCGGTTCGATCCGACCTCGGCGAATTTCCAGCTCGTCGAGCAGGGCGCGTGGCTCTCCGACAAGATCCTCTTCAAGCTCGGCGTCGACGGGTTCTCGATGCCGTTCATCATGCTCACGACCTTCCTGATGCCGTTCTGCATCGTGGCGTCGTGGGTCTCGGTCGAGAAGCGCGTGAAGGAGTACATGATCGCCTTCCTCGTGCTCGAGACGCTGATGATCGGCGTGTTCGCGGCGCTCGACCTCGTGCTGTTCTACCTGTTCTTCGAAGCCGGCCTGATCCCGATGTTCCTCATCATCGGCATCTGGGGCGGCAAGCGCCGCATCTATGCGAGCTTCAAGTTCTTCCTCTACACGCTGCTCGGCTCGCTCTTGATGCTGGTCGCCATCATGGCGATGTACTGGACGGCGCAGACGACCGACATCCCGTCGCTGCTCGCCCACAAGTTCCCGGCGAACATGCAGACTTGGCTGTGGTTGGCCTTCTTCGCGTCCTTCGCGGTGAAGATGCCGATGTGGCCGGTGCATACTTGGCTGCCCGATGCTCACGTCGAAGCGCCGACGGCGGGTTCCGTGATCCTGGCCGCGATCCTGCTGAAGATGGGCGGCTACGGCTTCATCCGCTTCTCGATCCCGATGTTCCCGGACGCCTCGGCCTATTTCGCGCCGTTCGTGTTCGCGCTCTCCGTCATCGCCATCGTCTACACCTCGCTGGTGGCGCTGATGCAGGAGGACATCAAGAAGCTGATCGCCTATTCGTCCGTCGCCCATATGGGTTTCGTGACCATGGGGCTCTTCACTCTGACGCCGCAGGGCATTCAGGGCGCGATGTTCCAGATGATCTCGCACGGCCTCGTGTCGGGCGCGCTCTTTCTCTGCGTGGGCGTGATCTACGACCGGCTGCACACCCGCGAGATCGCGGCCTATGGCGGGCTCGTGAACCGGATGCCGATCTACGCGACCGTGTTCATGGTGTTCACCATGGCGAATGTCGGCCTGCCCGGCACCTCGGGCTTCGTCGGCGAGTTCCTCACGATGCTCGGCGCCTTCCGCGCCAATACCTGGGTGGCGCTGATCGCGGCCACGGGCGTGATCCTGTCGGCAGCCTATGCGCTGTGGCTCTATGCCCGCGTGGTGTTCGGCAAGCTCGAAAAGCCCGAGCTGCAGAAGATGGACGACCTGTCCCCGCGCGAGATGGCGCTTCTCGTTCCGCTGGTGATCCTTACCGTGTGGTACGGCGTGCAGCCCAACGGCATTCTCGACGTCTTCGCCCCGTCCACCGAGGCTCTCCTGAAATCCGCGCAGGCGGCCGCCGATGCGGTCGTCAAGACCGCCGCCTTCGCACCCTGAGGTCCGTTCCGATGTCGTCGACCGTCGCCGCCGTTCCCGCACTCGGGCCCGCGCTTCCCGAAATCGTCCTCGCTCTCGGAGCGCTCGCGCTCGTGCTCATCGGCGCGATCCGGGGCGACCGCTCCACCGGCCTCGTCAACGCGATCACCGTGGCGCTCATCGCCGCGGCGGGCGTGATGGTCGCGATGCAGGGCGGGGGCAAGGTCTCGACCTTCAACGGCGCCTTCGTCGTGGACGGCTTCGCCCGGTTCATGAAGCTCGCGATGCTGATCGGTGCGGCCGTCGCGCTGGTCATGGCCGGCGACTACATGCGCAAGGAGAAGGTGCACCAGTTCGAGTTCCCGATCCTGGTGCTGCTCTCGACGCTCGGCATGATGCTGATGATCTCGGCGAACGATCTCATCGCCGTCTATCTCGGCCTCGAACTCTCGAGCCTCTCGCTCTACGTGATCGCCGCCATCCGTCGCGACGACGTGCGCTCGACCGAAGCGGGCCTGAAATATTTCGTCCTCGGCGCGCTGTCCTCGGGCATGCTGCTCTACGGCGCCTCGCTGATCTACGGCTTCACGGGTTCGGTCTCCTTCGCGGGCATCGCCAAGGCGCTGCAGGGCGAGGCGGGCACGGGCGCCATCTTCGGCCTCGTCTTCATCCTCGCGGGCCTCGCCTTCAAGATCTCCGCCGTGCCGTTCCATATGTGGACGCCGGACGTCTATGAGGGTGCGCCCACCCCGGTCACGGCCTTCTTCGCGGCCGCCCCGAAGGTCGCCGCCATCGCGCTTCTCGTGCGCGTCGTGATGACGGCCTTCCCGGGCATCACCGGCCAGTGGCAGCAGATCGTGGTCTTCATCGCCATCGCCTCGATGGGTCTCGGCGCCTTCGCCGCGATCGGGCAGCGCAACATCAAGCGCCTGCTCGCTTATTCCTCGATCGGCCATGTCGGCTTCGCGCTGGTCGGCCTCGCGGCCGGCACCGCGGGCGGCGTGCAGGGCGTGGCGACCTATATGGCGATCTATCTCGTCATGACGCTCGGCTCCTTCGCCGTCCTGCTCTCGATGGAGCGCGACGGCGAATATGTCGAAACCATCGACGATCTCGCGGGTCTCGGCCGCACCGATCCGGTGATGGCCTTCGTCTTCGCGATGCTGCTCTTCTCGCTGGCGGGCATCCCGCCGCTCGCGGGCTTCTTCGCCAAATGGTACGTCTTCGCGGCGGCCGTGGAGGCGAAGCTCTATGCGCTGGCCGTCATCGGCGTGCTCACGAGCGTGGTGGGTACCTATTACTATCTGCGCCTCGTCAAGATCATGTATTTCGACGAGCCCAAGGCCGCCTTCGAGCCTGCGGGCGGCGTGGTGCGCGCGGTCGTTCTGGCCTCCGGCGCCTTCGTCTTCCTGTTCTGGCTGTGGCCGGCGCCGCTGGTGAATGCGGCGGGAGCGGCGGCGAAGTCGCTCTTCTGACGTGAGCGTCTTCGTCGCGAGCGACGTTCCGGGTTACGCGATCGAGCGGCACGCCGCGATCGGCTCGACCAACGACCGGGCATCGGATCTCGCGCGGTCCGGCCTCGACAAGGTCTGGGTGGTCGCCGATCGGCAGACGGGCGGGCGCGGCCGCAGCGGCCGCGCATGGTCTTCGCCCCCCGGCAATCTCTATGCGAGCCTCGGCCTGATCGATCCATGCGAAAGCGCGGTCGCGCCGCAACTCGGCTTCGTCACGGGCGTCGCACTCCATGCGGCAGCGCTCGATGCCACCGGCGCGGGGGCGCGGCTTCGGCTGAAATGGCCGAACGATCTCCTGCTCGACGGCGCGAAACTGTCCGGTCTGCTGGTCGAAGGGGGCAGGGCGCCCGACGGCCGGCTGACGACGGCGATCGGAATCGGCGTGAATTGCGTTGAATATCCCGCCGATACGCCTTATCCCGCGATCAGCCTCGCCGCGGCGGGACTGCCGTGCGACGCCGCCGCGCTGTTCACCTGCCTCAGGCGGGAATTCGACCGGCGGCTCCGCATCTGGGACCGCGGCGCGGGTTTCGCGAAGATCCGGGCCGAATGGCTCGAACGCGCGCACGGGATCGGCACGCCGATCCGCGTGCGTCGGCCGGACGGGGACCGCTCCGGCATCTTCAAGGATATCGACGCCGAAGGGCGTCTGCTTCTCGCCTCCGAGTCCGGCGTGCTGACCGTCGAGGCGGGCGACGTATTTTTCGGCGTTCAGGATCCGCCCCGGGCGGAGATGAAGGGATGACGATGGCCGAGGCCGTGAAAGAGGATCTGGTCTTCCTGCCGCTGGGCGGCCTCGGGGAGATCGGCATGAATGCCGGACTCTACGGGTTCGGCCCGCCCAAGAACCGGCGCTGGCTGCTCGTCGATTGCGGCGTGAGCTTCGCCGGCGACGATCTTCCCGGCGTCGACCTGATCCTGCCCGATCTGCGCTTTCTCGAAGAGCGCCGCGACAGGCTCGAAGCCATCATCATCACGCATGCGCATGAAGACCATATCGGCGCGCTGATGGAGCTTTGGCCGCGGCTGAAGGCGCCGGTCTACGCCACGCGCTTCGCCTCCGACCTTCTGGACGTCCGCCGCTTCCACGAACCCGGCGCACAGCCGGTGCCGATCACGGTGGTCGCGCCGGGGCAGCGCATCACGGCCGGGCCCTTCGACGTCGAATTCGTCAGCGTCGCCCATTCGATCCCGGAATCGATGGCGCTCGCGATCCGCACGCCGCTCGGCACCGTGGTGCATACCGGCGACTGGAAGATCGACGAGACGCCGTTCCTCGGCCGCCCGACCGACGAGGCGCGTCTGCGCGCGATCGGGGAGGAGGGCGTGGTCGCTCTCGTCTGCGACTCGACGAACGTGGTGCGCGACGGCGTGAGCCCGAGCGAGAGCGAGGTGGCCGCTTCGCTCAAGGAGATCATCGCCGAATCGAAATACCGCGTGGCGGTCACGACATTCGCGTCGAACGTCGCGAGGCTTCGCGCCGTGGCGGAAGCGGCCTATGCCTGCGGGCGCGAAGTCGTCGCCGTGGGCCGCGCGATGGACCGCGTCATTCAGGTGTCCCGCGAATTGGGCTTTCTCGACGGACTGCCCGAATTCCGCGGCTCGGACGCCTACGGCTATCTGCCGCGCGACAAGGTCGTCGTGCTTCTCACCGGCAGCCAGGGCGAGCCGCGGGCGGCCTTGGCGCGGGTCGCGACAGACAATCATCCCGACGTCGCGCTCTCGGCGGGCGACCGCGTGATCCTCTCGGCCCGGACCATTCCGGGCAACGAGAAGGCCATCGGCCGGATCGTCAACGGGCTCGTCCATCAGGGCATCGACGTCATCACGGATCGCGACCGGCTCGTCCACGTCTCCGGCCATCCGCGCCGCGGCGAGATGGAGCGGATGTATTCGTGGGTGAAGCCGCGCATCAGCGTGCCCGCGCACGGCGAATTGATGCATCTCGAACTGCACCGCCGGCTGGCGAAGGACGCGGGCGTTCCGTTCCCGACCAAGATCGAGAACGGCGAGATGCTGCGGCTTGCTCCCGGCGATCCGGAAGTGATCGATCAGGTCGCCTCGGGTCGGCTCTACAAGGACGGCTCGGTCGTGATCGACGGCGCCGACCCGGCGATTCCTGAACGCAAGCGGCTGTCCTTCGGCGGCATCGTTTCGGTCGGCCTCGCCATCGACGGGCGAGGGGACGTGGTGGGCGACGTCGCGCTCGCCGTTACCGGTCTGCCGCAGAAGACGCGGGAAGGTCGCAGCTTCGAGGACGTGGTGGAAGAGGCCGTGTTCTCCGTGCTCGATACGCTGCCCCGGCAGAAGCGGCGCGATCCGGATCTCGTCGAGAACGCCATCGAACGCTCCGTCCGCGGAACGGTCGCCGCCGCCTGGGGCAAGAAGCCCACCTGTCACGTCCAGATCATCGTGGTCTGACGCAACGGGCGCATGCGCCGAAATGCGCATGCGTCGGGCCCGGCGGCTCGGCTATAGAGATGCCGGACGGAACGAAGGAGAGGACCATGATCGGACGACTCAATCACGTCGCCATCGCGGTGAAGGATCTCGATGCGGCGGTCGCGGGCTATCGCGACGTGCTCGGCGCCAAGGTCTCCGCCCCCGTGGATCATCCCGAGCACGGGGTGAGGGTCGTGTTCGTGGAACTTCCCAACACCAAGGTGGAACTCCTTCTTCCGCTGGGAGAAAACTCTCCGATCGCCAATTTCCTCGAACGGAATGCCGACGGCGGCGTTCACCATATCTGTTACGAGGTCGAGGACATCCTCGCCGCCCGCGACCGGCTGCAGGCGCAGGGCGCGCGCATCCTCGGCAACGGCGAACCCAAGATCGGCGCGCATGGAAAGCCCGTGCTGTTCCTTCACCCGAAGGACTTCAACGGAACGCTGGTCGAGATCGAGCAGGCCTGATGCCCGTCGGAACCGCGATAGCGCTCTATTTCATCGTCTGGTGGCTGGTGCTCTTCGCCGTGCTGCCGATCGGCGTGCGGAACGCGGAGGAGAGCGGCGAGGCGATGCCGGCCGGTCACGACGCGGGCGCGCCCGTGGCCCCGATGCTGGGCAAGAAGCTTCTCATCACGACGATCGTCGCCTTCCCGGCGACCGGCATCGCGCTCTACCTTTGGCAGTTCCTGAACTGAGAGCGGAGCCGCGGACGTAAAAAAAGCAGGGCTCGCGCCCTGCTTTTTTGTTTTGATCCCTCAGCGACCGTTTCGCGGGGCCTGCCGTTGCGGCGGGCCGGGGCTCTTCGTCCCCCTGCACCTACGAAAGGCTCTCCTCCTCCCGAGACTTGGACCTCTGCTTCACCATGCGGTGGCGGGCCTTTTTTCGAGTGTCGGGACGCTACCGCAGGAAAAAGCGGATGTCACTATCTTATAGAAGACCTCGGGTGTTTTTTTCCGGCGATTGCATCCTGAACGTGCACGCGGGGTTGCGGCGCCGTCCGCCTTGTGTTTTCGACCCCGATGCGCTTGAACGGCTGAGCCTTCCTTTCAGTGTTTCTTCCGGTCCCGCCCATGCGCCTCTCCCGCTACTTCCTGCCGATCCTGCGTGAAACGCCGAAGGAGGCCGAGATCGCCTCGCATCGGCTGATGCTGCGCGCGGGCCTGATTCGTCAGGAATCGGCCGGGATCTATGCGTGGCTGCCCTTGGGCCTGCGGGTGCTCGACAAGGTCACCGCGATCATCCGCGAGGAGCAGGACCGCTCGGGCGCCGTCGAGCTCCTGATGCCGACCATCCAGTCCGCCGATCTGTGGCGCGAATCGGGCCGCTACGAGGCCTACGGGAAGGAGATGCTGCGCATCAAGGACCGGCACGACCGCGAGATGCTCTTCGGCCCGACGAACGAAGAGATGATCACAGAGGTCTTCCGCGGCTATGTGCGGTCCTACAAGGATCTGCCGCTCAATCTCTACCACATCCAGTGGAAGTTCCGGGACGAGATCCGGCCGCGCTTCGGCACGATGCGTTCGCGCGAGTTCCTCATGAAGGACGCCTATTCGTTCGATCTCGACGAGGCGGGTGCCCGGCACGCCTACAACCGCATGTTCGTCGCCTATCTGCGCACTTTCGCGCGCATGGGCCTGACCTCCATCCCGATGCGGGCGGATACGGGTCCGATCGGCGGCAATCTCAGCCATGAATTCATCATTCTCGCTTCCACCGGCGAGAGCGAGGTTCATTGCGACAAGTCCGTGCTCGATCTCTCGATCCCGACCGCGGAGACGGATTTCGAGGACGTCGCGGGCCTGCAGAAGATCGTCGATGCCTGGACGACGCCTTATGCGGCGACCTCGGAGATGCATGACGAGGCGGCCTTCGCCGCCGTGCCCGCCGATCGCAAAGTGTCCGCGCGCGGCATCGAGGTGGGGCACATCTTCTATTTCGGCACCAAATATTCCGAGCCGATGGACGCCAAGGTGACCGGCCCGGACGGGCAGGAGCGCCCGGTGCATATGGGCTCTTACGGCATCGGCCCGAGCCGGCTCGTGGCGGCCATGATCGAGGCCTTCCACGACGAGCAGGGCATCGTGTGGCCTGACGAGGTGGCGCCGTTCAAGGTCGCACTGATGAACCTCAAGGTCGGCGACGCGGGCACGGACGAGGCCTGCGAGACCCTCTATCGCGCGCTGACGGCCCGCGGCATCGACGTGCTCTATGACGACCGCGACGAGCGGCCGGGCGCGAAATTCGCGACCGCCGACCTCATCGGCCTGCCTTGGCAGGTTCTCGTGGGCCCGAAGGGGCTCGCCGAGGGCAAGGTCGAACTCAAGCGTCGCGCGACCGGCGAGCGCGTGCTGCTGTCCGTCGAGGACGCCGTGCTCCGGCTTTCGGCCTGAGACGCATGACAGAGGGCGCCGCAGCTTCTCCCGCTCCGCTCTCCGCCTCGCGCGCCTTCGCGCCGTTCGAATGGCTCGTGGCGGGCCGCTATCTGCGCGCGCGGCGGCGCGAGGGCTTCATCTCGGTCATCGCGGGCTTCTCCTTCCTCGGCATCATGCTGGGAGTGGCGACGCTCATCATCGTGCTCTCGGTGATGAACGGCTTCCGCAAGGAACTGGTCGACAAGATCCTCGGCGTGAACGGCCACATCTTCGTGGCGGGTCTCGAACGGCCGCTCAACGATTACCCGGACGTCGCCTCGCGCATCGCCGCGCTGCCCGGCGTGGTGCTCGCCATGCCGCTCGTCGAGGGGCAGGCGCTCGCCTCCTCGCCCGTCAATGCGGGCGGCGTGCTCGTGCGCGGTCTGCGCGAGGAAGACATCAAGCGGGTGCCCTCGATCGGCGGCAATATCCGCATGGGCACGCTGCACGGCTTCGACGACGGGCAGGGCGTCGTGATCGGCAAGCGGCTCGCCGAGCAGCTGATGCTGCGGCCCGGCGACGGCCTGACGCTGACGGCGCCGCGCGGCCCGCAGACGCCCTTCGGCACCGCCCCGCGGGTCAAGACCTATCCGGTCCGCGCCGTCTACGAAGTCGGAATGTCGGAATTCGACTCCGCCTTCGTCTACATGCCGCTCGCCGAGGCGCAGGCCTTCTTCAACCGCGAGGGCGACGCGACCGCGATCGAGGTCTTCCTGCGCGATCCGGACCGGATCGACGAAGCACGCGCCGCGATCGACGCGGCGATCGAGCGGCCGATCATGGTGACCGACTGGCGGATGCGGAACCGGACGTTTTTCGGCGTGCTGCAGGTGGAGCGGAACGTGATGTTCCTGATCCTGACGCTGATCGTGCTGGTGGCGGCGCTCAACATCGTGTCCGGCCTGATCATGCTGGTGAAGGACAAGGGCGCGGACATCGCGATCCTGCGGACGATGGGCGCCACGCGCGGCGCGATCCTTCGCATCTTCCTCATCACCGGCGCATCGATCGGGGTCGTCGGCACGCTGGCGGGCCTGCTGCTCGGGGTGCTGGTCGCGGTCAACGTCGAATCGCTGCGCGCCTTCTTCTCGAAGCTCACGAACACCAATCTCTTCCCGGCCGAGTTCTACTTCCTCAGCCGGCTGCCCTCGCAGGTGGACGCGGGAGAAGTCGTGACGGTCGTGGTCATGGCGCTCGCGCTGTCCCTGCTCGCGACGATCTATCCCGCCTGGCGCGCCGCGCGGCTCGATCCCGTCGAAGCGCTCCGGTACGAGTGAGGACGGCATGCCCGAGGCGATCCCGCATCCCGTTCTCTTTCTCTGGCAGGTCGCGCGCCGCTTCAGCGATGCGGAACGCACGATCGAGGTGCTGCGCAAGGCCGACCTCGCCGTTTGGCCCGGCCAGACCGTCGCCCTGATCGCGCCCTCCGGCACCGGCAAGTCGACCCTGCTGCAGCTTGCGGGGCTGCTCGAGAAACCCGACGAGGGCGAGGTCTATATCGCATCCCGCCCGACCACCGGGCTCGCCGACGACGAGCGCACCGCCATGCGCCGCGACGAGATCGGCTTCGTCTATCAGTCGCACCGGCTGCTGCCGGAGTTCAGCGCCTGCGAGAACGTGATGATGCCGCAGCTCATCGGCGGCCTCGCGCGGGCGGAGGCGGAGCAGCGCTCCCGCGAGATCCTCGGCTTTCTCGGCCTCGGCGAGCGCCTCGGCCATCGGCCGTCGGAGCTCTCGGGCGGCGAGCAGCAGCGCGTCGCCATCGCGCGCGCGGTGGCCAACCGCCCGCGCATCCTGCTCGCGGACGAGCCGACGGGGAACCTCGATCCCAAGACGTCGGCGCATGTCTTCGAGACGCTTCTCGGCCTCGCCCGCGTCTCCCAATTGGCCGCCGTGGTGGCCACCCACAATCTCGACCTCGCGGCCCGGATGGACCGCCGCGTGACCCTCCGGGACGGCGTGGTCGTCGAGCTCGATTAAGATTCGATTCACGATCTCGGAATGCCCGCGAACGATCTTTCTTGCAAAAAGAACAAAACAAGAACATTGTTGTGTCATAAGCCGTTCAGGAGACATTCCAATGGTCACCGCCCTCATCGAAGACGTCACCGAACTCGCCGCCATCGGCACCTTCGTCGCGATGATCTGCGCCCTCGCAGCCGCCGTCTGAGGATTGTCCACCGATCCGGGGCAGGGGGCTCTGGACCCCGCCCTGCGGATCGCCATGATCGGGTTGGTTCCATTCGAGGTCTCGTCCCGTGAGTCGCATTCTGTCCGACGTCGGCTTCGTGCATCTGCACGTGCATTCGTCCTTCTCGCTCCTCGAAGGAGCGCTCAGGATCGACGACCTGAAGAAGCTCGCGCTGAAGGACCGGATGCCGGCCCTTGCGCTCACCGATACGAACAACCTCTTCGGGGCCCTCGAATTCTCGGAGAAGATGTCCGGCGCCGGGATCCAGCCGATCACCGGTATCGATCTCTCGGTCGAATTCGGCGACGACCGCGCACCGGGGCGCGGCCCCGTGGTGCTCTCGCCCCGTCCGAGCCTCGTGCTGCTCGCCGCCTCGGCCGAGGGCTATGCCAATCTCATGCATATCGGGTCGAAGGCCTTTCTGGGCCCGGAGCCCGGCGAGGACCCGCATCTCGTCTTCGACGATCTCGCGCGCTGGTCGGACGGGCTCATCTGCCTCACGGGCGGCCCCGACGGGCCGATCGATGCGGCGCTGGCGCTCGGGCAGGACGATCTGGCCGAGGCGCGGCTGAAGCGTCTGGCCGAGCTTTTCGGCGGCAGGCTCTATGTCGAGATCCAGCGTCACGACTTGGACGCCGAGCGCGCCGTCGAGCCGCGGCTTCTGGATCTCGCCTATCGCGCGGGCCTGCCGATCGTTGGCACCAACGAGCCCTATTTCGCCAAGCCCGACGACTACGCCGCCCATGACGCGCTGCTCGCGATCGCCGACGGGCGCGTGGTGGCCGATGAGGAGCGTCGCCGCGTCACGCCGAGGCATGACTTCAAGACTCGGGCGGAAATGCTTGAGATCTTTGCGGACCTTCCGGAGGCCGCGGCGAATACGATCGAGATCGCGATGCGCTGCGCCTATCGCCCGCGCACGCAGAAGCCGATCCTGCCCCGCTTCACCGACGGCGACGCGGACGAGGGCGAAGTGCTCGACCGCATGGCCCATGACGGCCTGACCAAGCGCCTCGTCGCGCATGGCTGCGCGCCGGGGCTGACCGAAGAGGATTACCGCAAGCGGCTCGATTACGAGCTGTCGATCATCAAGCGGATGAAGTTTCCCGGCTACTTCCTGATCGTGGCGGATTTCATCCAGTGGGCGAAGGCGCAGGACATTCCCGTCGGGCCGGGCCGCGGCTCGGGCGCGGGCTCGCTCGTGGCTTGGGCGACGACCATCACCGATCTCGATCCCCTGCGTTTCGGGCTGCTCTTCGAGCGCTTCCTGAACCCGGACCGCGTGTCGATGCCCGACTTCGACATCGACTTCTGTCAGGACCGGCGCGACGAGGTGATCCGCTACGTGCAGGGCAAATACGGCCGGGACAGGGTGGCGCAGATCATCACCTTCGGCACGCTGCTCGCGCGCGGCGTGATGCGCGACGTCGGCCGCGTGCTGCAGATGCCCTACGGCCAGGTCGACAAGCTCACCAAGCTCGTGCCGCAGAACCCGGCCAATCCGGTCACGCTGGTGCAGGCGATCGAAGGCGAGCCGAAGCTGCAACAAGCCTCGGACGAGGATCCGGTCGTCGCGCGCATGCTCGACGTGGCGAAGAAGCTCGAAGGGCTCTACCGCCACGCCTCGACCCATGCGGCGGGCATCGTGATCGGCGACCGGCCGCTCGACGAGATCGTGCCGCTCTACCGCGATCCGAAATCGGACATGCCGGTCACCCAGTTCAACATGAAATGGGTGGAGCCGGCGGGCCTCGTGAAGTTCGACTTCCTCGGCCTGAAGACGCTCACGGTGCTGCAGACGGCGGTCGAGCTCATCAAGGATCGCGGCGTCGTCGTGGATCTCTCGGCGATCCCGCTCGACGACGCGAAGACCTACGAGATGCTGGGCCGCGGCGAGACGGTCGGCGTGTTCCAGGTGGAAAGCGCGGGCATGCGCAAGGCGCTGGCGGACATGAAGGCCGACCGGCTCGAAGACATCATCGCGCTGGTGGCGCTCTACCGCCCGGGCCCGATGGCGAACATCCCGGTCTACAACGCCCGCAAGAACGGCCTCGAAAAGCCGGATTATCCGCATCCCAAGATCGAGCCGGTGCTGAAGGAGACGCAGGGCGTCATCATCTACCAGGAACAGGTGATGCAGATCGCGCAGATCCTGTCGGGCTATTCGCTCGGCGAAGCGGATCTTCTGCGTCGCGCCATGGGCAAGAAGATCAAGGCGGAGATGGACGCCCAGCGGGTGCGCTTCGTGAAGGGCGCGGTCGAGGGCGGTCTGACCGACGACGACGCGAATTCGATCTTCGACCTGCTCGCGAAATTCGCGGATTACGGCTTCAACAAGTCGCACGCGGCGGCCTATGCCGTCGTTTCGTACCAGACGGCCTATCTGAAGGCGAACCACCCGGTCGAGTTCATGGCGGCGTCGATGACGCTCGACATGTCGAACACCGACAAACTTTCCGAATTCCGCAGGGAGGCCCAGCGTCTCGGGATCCGCGTCGAGCCGCCCTCGATCAACCGCTCCGGCGTGGTCTTCGAGGTGCATGACGGCGCGATCCGCTACGCGCTCGCGGCCGTGAAGGGCGTCGGCCGGCAGGCGGTGGAGAGCATCATCGCCGCGCGGCGGGAGGGGCCGTTCCGCGATCTCGGCGATTTCGCCCGCCGGCTCAATCCGCGGCTGGTGAACAAGCGCACGCTGGAAAGCCTGATCGCCGCCGGCGCCTTCGACGAGATCGAGCCGGACCGCGCCCGCGCGACCGCGGCGCTCGATGCGGTCGTGGCGCAGGCGAACCGCACGCAGGAGCAGGCCGCGGCGGGGCAGGGCGACATTTTCGGCAATCTCGGCGGGCCCGAGCCGCTGCGTATTCCGCATTACGACCCGTGGCTGCCGGCCGATCGGCTGCAGCGCGAATACGACGCGATCGGCTTCTTCCTCACCGGGCATCCGCTCGACGAGTATGACGCGGTGCTCAAGAAGCTCCGCACGCAGCGCTATGCCGAATTCGTGCGCGCGGTGAAGCAGGGCGCGGGCATGGGCCGCGTGGCGGCGACGGTGCTCGACCGGCAGGAACGCCGGACGAAATCGGGCTCGAAGATGGGCATCTTCGCGCTTTCCGACCAGAGCGGTCAGTTCGAGGCGATCATCTTCTCCGAGGGCCTCGCCCAATATCGCGATCTTCTGGAGCCCGGCCGTGCGGTGCTGCTGACGCTGCAAGCGAATGTGGAGGGCGAGGACGTGCGCTCGCGCATCGTGGCGGCCGAGCCGCTCGACGTCGCGGCCTCGCGCCTGCCGCAGTCCCTGCGGATCTTCCTCAAAGACGAGAAGCCGATCCCGAGCGTGGCCGAGCGGCTGAAGGAAAAGGGCGACGGCGAGGTGATCCTCGTCCTGATGCTCGACGACGGCGGCCGCGAGGTGGAAATGAAGCTCCCCGGCGGCTACCGCGCGACCCCGCAGGTCGCGGGCGCGCTGAAGGCCGTCCCTGGCGTGATTTCCGTCGAGGCCGCCTGAGGGCGCTCCCCGTCGCGTTTCAGCGTCTTCCCCGTCGCGTCTTCCCCGTCATTGCGAGCGCAGCGAAGCAATCCAGAAGGCGGTTGCCGTGGGCTCGATGCCCGACATTCTCTGGATTGCTTCGTCGCTTCGCTCCTCGCAAAGACGGCGATTGCCTGTCGGAGGACTACTGGATCCCGGCTCTCCGCTTCGCTGCGGCCGGGATGACACTCCGCTGCGCTCCCCCCGTCATTGCGAGCGTAGCGAAGCAATCCAGCGACCGGTGGGCCCAGGGCTCTATGCCCGACATTCTCCGGATTGCTTCGTCGCTGCGTTCCTCGCAATGAGGGGCTGCGGGCGGCTCAACCCTTCCGGTTCTTCGAGGCCAAGGCGTCGAAGACCGTGCCGCGCAGAACCGCGGCGTTTCCGAATTTGCCGCGCAGGCGGTCGAGCGCCTTCTCCACCTCCGCCGTGCGCGCCACTTCCGTATCGAGGAGGTCGCCGCGGTCGGCCTCGGTGCCGGGGCGGAGATCCGAGACGCCGACGCCGATCAGGCGGAACCGGGTGATCCCGTCGGCTTCCTTGGCCAGCAATTCGCGCGCCGCGGCGTGGATGCGGGCGGCCAGCCCGGTCGGGGGCAGGCCGGAGCGGGCGCGCGTCCGCGTTCTGAAGTCGGCGGTCTTCAGTTTCAGCGTCACCGATGCGCCGCAGAGTTCCGCACGGCGCAGGCGCCGGGCGACCTTTTCCGAAAGCGCGAGAAGTTCGGCCGTCAGCCGCTCGGGGTCGGAGATGTCCGCCTCGAACGTCGTTTCCGAGGAAATGCTCTTCGTCTCCCGGTCGGGGGAGACGGGGCGCGTGTCCTCGCCGCGCGCGAGTCGGGCGAGGCGCAGCCCGTCCTCGCCGTAGCGGCGGGCGAGATCCTTGATGTCGAGGCGCGCGATGTCGCCGATGGTGCGGATGCCGTCCTTGGCGAGCTTCTCCCGTGCCACGGGGCCGACGCCGGGGATGATGCCGACGGGTTTGTCGCCGAGAAACGTCGCGGCCTCGGTGCGGCCGATCACGGCGAAGCCGCGCGGCTTGTCGAGATCCGACGCGATCTTGGCGAGGAAGCGGTTGCAGGACAGGCCGACCGAGACCGACACGCCGACACGGCTTTCGACCTCCCGCGCGAAGCGGGCCAGCACCACGGCCGGGGAGGCGCCGTGCGCGCGTTCGGTGCCGGTCAGGTCCAGATAGGCCTCGTCGATCGAGACGGGCTCCACGAGCGGCGTGAGGGCTTCCATCATGCCGCGGATCTCGCGGCCGACGCGGGCGTATTTCTCCATGTCGGGGCGGATCACGGTCGCGTCCGGGCAGAGCGCCAGCGCCTTGAACATCGGCATGGCCGAGCGGATGCCGTAGGTGCGGGCGACGTAGCAGCAGGTCGCGACCACGCCGCGGCGCCCGCCGCCCACGATCACGGGCTTGTCGGCGAGGCTCGGATCGTCGCGCTTTTCGACCGAGGCGTAGAAGGCGTCGCAATCCAAATGCGCGACCGAGAGCGCACCGAGCTCGGGATGGCGCAGCATGCGCGGCGAGCGGCAATGCGGGCAGCGTGCCGCGTCGTCCGCGGCTTCGGTGCAGCAGTCGCGGCAGAGCGCGGGCATGCTCAGCCTTCCCGCAATCCTTCGGACCCCGGCGGCAGAAGCTTCAGGCGCGCGCGTTCGACGGAAGCCGGGTCGAGACCCTCATGGGCGGCGAAGGCCAGAAGCAGGCTTTCGTCGGACGACAGATGATCGAGCACTGCGAGCCAGAAGGCGGGGTCGGCAGCGGCCGCGCGGATGTCCGCCGGGGAAAGCCCGGTCATTTCGAAGAACCGGCCGAGCCTCTCCGGGTCGCCCGCGAGAAAGCCCAAGGCCCGGATGCCGATTTCTTCGGCTTCTTCCGATCGCTGACGGCCGCGCATGGCACACCCGATTTGTCTTTCATGAACGTCTCGGCTTTATAAGCGCTTCGAGGGAAGCGGGCGAGCGGCGGACGCTCGGAGACGGGACCACGATGGCCAAGACCGTTCTGATCGTCGAAGACAACGAGCTCAACATGAAGCTTTTCAACGATCTTCTGGAAGCGCACGGCTATGTGACGCTGAAGACCGCCAACGGGCACGAGTGCATGGACCTCGCCCGCAAGCATCGGCCCGACCTGATCCTCATGGACATCCAGCTGCCTGAAATTTCGGGCGAGGACATCATGCAGTGGCTGAAGGCCGACCCCGAGTTGCGGCCCATCCCCATCGTGGCCGTGACGGCGTTCGCCATGAAGGGCGACGAGGAACGCATCCGCGCGCGGGGCTGCGAGGCCTATCTCTCGAAGCCGATCTCGGTGGCGAAATTCCTCGAAACGGTCAGGAATTTCGCGGGCCCCGCGAACGAGTGATCGGCCCTCCGCCGGGGTGATTCGCTTTCGCTTCCAAGCGGCGCCGGTTCGCGCTATCGTATTTTCGTCGAGGGCGGCTTTCGGGCCGCTCCGCAGACCACCCTGCGGGATATGCCCGGGTCCGCCGCATCTCCCGGGTCCGTAGGGTCAGGCCGGCTCGGGCGCCTTCGGAGTGGCCTCCTCCGTTCCGCCCGGCCGGCCACCTCTCTCCAGATCTTGCCGTCTCGACACGCGACCATGCGCGGTCGTGTCCGGCTGCTCGCCTCATGCCCGGCATTCACTGGATTGCTTCGCTCCGCTCGCAATGACGGTCGATCGGATCCGGAAAGGCGGTCGGGCTTGGGCGGAGGCTTTCTGGATCCCGGCTCTCCGCTTCGCTGCGGCCGGGATGACACTCGACCTTCACCCCGTCATTGCGAGCGGAGCGAAGCAATCCAGAAGGCGGTCGCCGGGGAGCTCGAAGCCCGACATTTTCCGGATCGCTTCGTCGCTCCGCTCCTCGTGATGACGGATAGAGCCTGCCCGAAACGAAAAAGCCGCCCGGAAGGGCGGCTTCGTCAGGCGTCGGTGCGTCGGCCGATCACTTGATCTTGGCTTCGCGGAACTCGACGTGCTTCTTCGCGACGGGGTCGTACTTCTTCTTCGTCAGCTTGTCCGTCATCGTGCGCGAATTCTTCTTGGTCACGTAGAAGTAACCGGTGTCGGCGCTCGACACGAGCTTGATCTTGATGGTGGTCGCCTTGGCCATGGCGCGGATCCTCGAGCTTGAGAGCGCCGCGGCGGGCGCATGCTGAGACGAAACTGAAACCGGCCGGTGCGGGACCGGCCGTTG